>CAVVJW010000019.1:0-5964 GCA_963748665.1 Ignavibacteriota bacterium
TCATTGCCAGCAAACAACGTTTGCGAGTTTCTCTCTTGTAATAATTTCGGCGGCAAGTAAATTTCTTCTTTCGCTGCCTTCGGGAAGTGCTATCGTTTTCATATTGGAACGAGCCTTGTCCCATATCTTATCTATAACTGACATAAGTTTATTATAACTCCAAAGATTTAAATTGAATGGTAATTCAAAATTACAAAACTTAAACTTCATTAGAAATGCAAAAATCATTCATATCATTATGTACAAAATATTTTCTCTTCTTTTCATTATTCATTTTGCTTATATTTAAGCACCTCAAATAATTAATCAAATTAAAATGATTAGGAAACAAGACGCATTAGATTATCATAAACTCGGAAGACCGGGAAAGATAGAAGTGGTCTCATCAAAACCATGTGCTACACAAAGGGATTTGTCTTTAGCATACACTCCCGGCGTTGCGGAGCCATGCCTTGAAATTGAGAAAAATCCTGATGATGCATATGAATACACTGCAAAAGGAAATCTGGTTGCGGTAGTGTCAAACGGCACCGCAGTACTAGGACTAGGTGACATTGGAGCAATTGCAGGCAAACCGGTTATGGAAGGCAAAGGTGTCCTGTTTAAAAGATTTGCTGACGTTGATGTATTCGATATCGAAGTCAATACCCAAGATCCGGATGAAATTATTAAAGCCGTCCAACTTCTAGAGCCTACTTTTGGTGGCATTAACCTTGAAGATATTAAAGCACCTGAATGCTTCTACATCGAAGAAGAACTTTAAAGAAGACCATGAATATTCCCGTTTTCCACGATGACCAGCATGGTACTGCAATTATCAGCGGTGCTGCATTGATGAATGCTGTCGAAATTGTCAGAAAGAAACTAAGCGAAATCAGTGTTGTCTTCAGCGGTGCAGGAGCTGCAGGTATGGCTTGTGCTATGCTTTACGTAACACTAGGAGTGAAAAGAGAAAATATTATTTTTGTTGATACCAAAGGTGTCATTTATAAAGGCCGAACCGAAGGTATGAATAAATACAAAGAGTAATTTGCACAGGACACCGAATTACGCACTCTTGCCGATGCTATGAAAGGTGCAGATGTTTCTGTGGTGTATCAAAGAAAGGTGTACTCACAAAAGAAATGGTAAAAAGTATGGCAGACTCTCCAATAATTTTTGCTATGGCAAATCCCGACCCTGAAATCACCTATCCCGATGCATTATCTGTCCGTGGTGATGTTATTATGGCAACCGGAAGAAGCGACTATCCGAATCAGGTCAATAATGTACTCGGATTTCCTTTTATTTTCAGAGGTGCACTCGACGTCCGTGCATCAGCAATCAACAATGAAATGAAAATTGCAGCTGCAATGGCACTGGCACGTCTTGCAAAAGAAGATATTCCGGATTCTGTTATTCGCACTTATGGCGGTAAAGAATTAAGTTTGGAAAAGAATACATCATCCCAAAACCATTCGATCCCCGTGTTCTAATTTGGGAAGCACCAGCAGTTGCCGAAGCTGCAATGTTTACAGGTGTTGCAAAGAATCCGATTCTTGACTTCGAAGAATACAAAGACAGACTCGAAGGCAGACTCGGTAAGTCACGCGAAATAATGAGATTCTTTATTCATAAAGCTCAAAGAATCAGCAAGAAAATTGTATTCCCTGAAGGTGAAGAATCAAAAATACTTCGTGCCGCACAAATTATAGTTGACGAAGGTATTGCAAAACCTGTTTTAATCGGTGATACAGAAATGATAGTTCAGAACATCGTTGACCTCGGTTTGCACTTCGAAAAAGAAGACATCGAAATAGTAGAACCCGTTCTTTCACCAAACCTTGGCAAATATGCAGATGACTTTTTTGAATTACGTCACAGAAAAGGTGTTACAAAATTAGATGCTAACAGACTGCTGAAAAACCCGAATATATTCGGAATGATGATGGTAAGAAACGGCGATGCTGATGGATTGATTTCAGGATTAACTCAGCACTATCCCGATACTGTTAAACCTGCGCTGCAGATTATCGGCAAAGCAGAAAATACAAACACAATTGCCGGTATGTATATGATGATTTTCAAAAACCAGAGAATATTCATCTCAGACGCTACCATTAACATAAATCCAAATGCTGAGCAGCTTGCTGAGATTACAATTCTCACTGCTGATAAAGTAAAAAGACTTGGTGTAACTCCTAAAATTGCAATGCTTTCATTCAGTAATTTTGGCAGCACAAAACACGCTTACTCTGATAAGGTAAGAATCGCAACTGAAATAGTAAAAAATCAAAGACCGGACTTAATTATAGAAGGTGAAATGATGGCAGACACTGCTATGAATCCCGAAATTATTTCTGAGTACTTCCCGTTCAGCAATCTTAAAGAGAAAGCAAATGTCTTAATCTGTCCCGATTTAACATCTGCAAACATTGCTTATAAATTACTTGCCTGCATTGGAAGTGCAGTCGCTATCGGACCAATCCTTCTCGGAATTAAAAAACCGGTGTATTTATTGGGTCCAGGTAATTACGTAGATGATATTGTTAATATAACCGCAATGGCAGTTTACGAAGCCGAAAAAGACTAATATACATTAATTTTTATAAGCCTTATCTCAATACAAGAGGTAAGGCTTTATTTTTTCTGTATAATCCCGTACATCAATATTAGATTCAATCAATATTTCATTCCAGGTGTTATTATTATCAATCATATTCCTGAGTCTGTTAGTACCTGCAAGTTTATCTATGAAATTTTTATTAGTCCAGGAGAATTTTGAGGATGACTTTTTTAGTGCAAGTAAAATAGCGACAGAAGTTTCAAAAGGTTTGTACTTAGTTAAATCAGAAACAGTTAATTTAACTCCATAACATTTCTGTCCAATAAATTTCATTGCACTATACGAAGGAAGTAATGATTGCTCGGGTATAAATTCTGTCTTTTCAAAAGTAACACCTTTTAAACCAAATTCATTAAGATTATTAAGAAGCAATTCATTGTCCAAAAAAGGTGCACCAAATACCTGAAACGGTGTATTTGTTCCGCGTCCCTCAGATATATTTGTTCCTTCAAGAAAACAGAGAGATGAATACAGCCGTGCACTTTCCATTGAAGTAATGCTCGGAGACGGGTTAATCCATTCGCCCATAAGAGATTCATACTTTTTGTTCCTGTCATAATCCTTCATTTTTACAACTCTGAACCCATTATTATTCACATATTCAAGGTCAAGGAATAAAGCCAGCTCACCTATCGTTAATCCTGTTACGACAGTTGTCGGAACCTTTCCGACAAAAGAAGAAAAACTTTCATCAAGTATAAATCCTTCAGGATAGTTAATGTTAAGCAGTGACGGTCTGTCACATACTATATACTTCTTACCGTATTTCTTCGCATCCTGCATTGTAAGATAAAGTGTGGAAGTATAGGTATAAAATCTAACACCAAGTTCCTGAATATCAAAAATTAAAACATCTACATCTTCTACATCATTCTTTGTAAACGAATATTTATTGCCATATAAAGAAATCACAGGTATTTCAAAACCCGAGGTTTTATAAGTATCGTCAGCAGAGAAACCATGTTCAGGAGTAAATATTTTAACTACATTTACATTATTCCCGATCAGTAAATCAATAATGTGTTTCCCATTCTTATCAACACCTGTTCTGTTTGTTATAATACCAACACTTTTATCTTTTACTAATTCAAGATCTTCCTTAACAAGCATCGTATTCCCAGTTTCGAAAGGAGGGTTTGTTAACTGTGCAAAAGCAACAGAACTCAGGACTAATAATATAATCACAATAATTCTCATCATCAGAATAATCTTTTAATAATTTTAATATCCACTATTTTAAAAACGAATATAAAACTTGTAATAACAATAAAAATTATAATCTTCAGGAGCAAATAGTCAAAAAACTTAAGAAAGAAATATGATATTACTGTAGCCGCAAGCAGAACAAAAATAAATAATATCTTAGTATATTCATAATCGATTTTATAATATTTCTGTGAAACGAAATATATTCCTATCATCATTGTTAAATAACTGAGCAGTGTTGTAATGGCTGCGCCCATCATACCCATTATTGGAATCAATATAAAATTGGCGGCTACGTTCATAATAGCCGCTCCGCCCGTTATATAAGGCAGATATTTAGTCTTCTTTTCTATATATATCCCTGCCATTAAATTGATGTAAACTCCATAAAACACGTACGATAATAATATTATAGGAACAATTGAAAGTCCTCCCCAGTATGCCTTTCCTACAAGATATCCTTTATGTGGTAACGGAATTGCTACAATGTTATCAATAAATAAAGTAAGGAATATAAAAATTACCGTTGCAATAACTAAAAACAGAGTCATAACTTTTGCATAAATTTCTTTTGCATTTGGTTCTTTCGCGTTCTGTAAGAAGAAAGGACGCCACGCAAAATCGAACATCGATACAAATAACATCATAAAAATCCCAAGTCTGTAATTCGCCTGAAAAATACCGACAGTGTAATCATTCGTAAGTGCAGTTAAAATTGGTCTGTTTACAACCTGAATAATGTTTGAACTTATTCCTGCCGGAATATATGGCAGTGAAAATTTCAGCAGTTCTTTAACCAGACCTTTATTAAATGAGAATTTTAAATTCTTAATAACTATCGGCGAGAGAAGAACAAATGTCAAACCCGAGGCTATTACGTTTGAAATAAAAACGAATTCAATTCCTTTCTTCAGGACTACAATGAATAAAAGGTTAAGACTTACTGTAACTACAATACTGGTTAATCTAATTGCAGCAAATTTCTTTGGCTTTCTCTGCAGCCTTAGAAATGCAAACGGTACAACTTCTATTGCATCAAAGAACAGAATCAGTGCTGTATATTTTAAAAGTACTTCCCTTGATTCTGCAATTTGAAACACAGAAGTAAAGTTATTTGAAAATACAAAAAGAATCCCGGAAAAAAATAACGAATTAAAAAATATCCCTAAATAAGGATGTGAAAAGTTTTCTTTTGCTGTCCCGACTTCTAGCGTTGAAGCAAATTTAAAATATCCCGATTCGAGGCCAATTGTCATAAACACATTCAATATTGCAACATAGGCATAGATATTTGCAACTATTCCAAACTCTGCGGGAAGAAAAAGATTTGTATAAATAGGAACAAAAAGGAAGTTAAGGAATCTCCCAAGTATGGTACTCGTACCGTAAATCAGCGTATCTTTAGAAAGCGACTTTATTTTATCAATCATAAAAGCAAAAGGTTATTCCTAAAATAAGGAATAACCTTTTTATAAAAAATATATAAATAAATTATGGAATTATTTCTATTAATGAACTTGTGACAGTTGAACCGTTTTCATCGAGTAAGAATACTCTGTAAATACCGGGACTATCAAACTTCATATCAGCGGTTGAATTCTTTGCGAAATAAATATATTTCATCGAAGGTTCAACTACGTATGCGAACTTTTTATAGAAATCGAATGATTTAGTAGATGGACTGTACTTATCGAATTGAATTGAAACATTCTTTAAGCCAAGTGCATAATCACACTTTACCATTACTGTTAAATAGCCTGTTGTAAATCTGTCGCTGATTCCGGATTCTCCGTCCGAACCGTATTTCTCACAGAAATAAAGTACAGGACCGTTTTGTGCCTGAGCGTTGGATGTAAATCCAAATATTGCAAGTACTGCAAAGATAGAAAAAATTACATACAATTTCTTCATTTTTTTCTCCTTGGGCCTAATCTGACCCTTTTAATTTAATAATAAAACTTTTTAATTTGGTACAACTTCTACTTCACCTTCAGCAATAGGCGTACCGTCTTTTTTCTGACAAACGACTCTGTATGTGCCCGGTGAATCAAATTTTAAATTCTTCTTATCCGTAAAATATGTATAATCCCAGCTTGCCTGAACTTCAAATGGAATTGTTCTGATAATCTTTTCGCTGATAGAATTTCCTGAAG
>CAVVJW010000020.1:0-192138 GCA_963748665.1 Ignavibacteriota bacterium
GGTTGTCATTGTTGTGGGTCTTTTACCCCCGGCTTCGCCAGGGGTTATTCAAATTCAACCCCTATCGGGGTTGTTTTGCTATTTTCAAACTTCCTAATAATCAACACCCTTCTTTCTTTTTCTTTGGTGCTCCACCCGGGGGTTGATTACCTGATGGATTTTCCAGTTTTGGCATTTCCATTTTCGGGGTTTCGGTTTTCAGGTCAGCCGTTCCGCCAACGGATGGTGTCCCGCCAAAAAACTTTGAGACCTCTTTAGTTTTTTCAAATTTTGCAATTTGTTCCGGAGCAGCGTTTTCGGGAAGTTTAGGAAATAATATTTTATCTTTCCAGTCTTCCAGACCGCCCATCAGCATATACACTCCTTTGTATCCTCTTGCTTTAAGGAGCATCCACGCCTGTGCAGAATGAATTCCTCCTTCAGAATAGATTACAATTTTTTCCGTTTTTGGTATATCCGATTTTTCCAGTCCTGTTAGAGTAATGTTTTCGGAATTTGGAATGTGATACTCGTTATACTCTTTTTCCGTACGAAGGTCTATAAGTTTAAAATCTGCTTTGCTCTGAATAATCCAGTCAGCAAGGTCTTCCACACTGACGTGGTCAACTTCTTTTTGAACTATAATCCCAAGTTCTTTTGTGTCCATTGATACAACATTGCCTTTATAGGGGTTGCCAAGGAATACTCCTATGAAACCGAGAGCGATAGCAATAGCGGCAAGTTTTTTATTTAAAGTTAAATTTTTCATTTTTTACCCCCTGCTTTCTTTGCCATATTTTTTTCACCCCATTCTGCGGCAACAAAGGCACCGACAGCCATAAGTACAACGAGAAAAACAACGACTCCATAAGGAATATTAAAAAACTGCGGAAGAGTAACCTGACCCATAGGAGTTGAGTTATAGAAGTTACTAACCAACGGAAACACCTCACCAAAAGCAAAAATACCAAACACGACGCCGAGTAAAAAAATTATTCCGTCAATTCTGCCGGTAGAAGCTGCGACGCAGGAAGTTCCCGGACAGTAACCACCAATAACAAAACCAAATCCGAGCAGCAATCCGCCTACGACCTGCGGAAGAATGTTAGTTGGTGTAAGATAGATCATAGATAAATCAACCCATCCAATAACGCTAAGATAATAAACACCTACCATAGCAGTTACGATAGCGCTAAACATAACTTTCAGGACACTCATATCGGTAAAGTAAAACTGTGCTGCAAGTTTCTTTGCGCTTCCGAATCCTGCTCGTTCGAGAAAGAACCCGAAACCAATACCAATCATAAATGCTACAATTAAACTAACTTCATCGCCAAACATTCCATATTTAAAAAATGGTGCATTCATAGCCATTGCCTCCTCATAAAATAAGCAAGTGCATACGCTCCTGCAAAGACACACATCATAAAAGCCCAACTGCCTAAATTCAGAACCGCGCCCCCGGTCAATGCCTGTCCGCTTGTACATCCTCTTGCAAGTTTAGCCCCTATACCCATAATCGCTCCTCCTGCAAAAGCAAATATTAATCTTTTCTTATCGGTTATGTTCGGACCGTGCTCGACTGATTTTTTAATTCTTCCGCCTAAGGCACCTGAAATAAATCCGCCAACAAACACTCCGAGAACTTCGAACACAAGCCAGTCCTTAAGCGGATTTTTTGTACCATCACCAAGATACTCGCCGTAGAATTCATTTGCTTTTGTGTGTGCCGGAGCGACCTTTTCCATTATGTAAGCAACTCCCGAAGAAAATGCACCAGAGGCACCAAGTCCTCTTCCCATTATCACGAATGATAATAGCAATACTAGCCCCAACCCAATTCCCGATAAATAAGGATTCCAATAGGGTTTAGGTACTGAAACGGATTTGTGTTTAATGTTTTCCGTTTCTTCTGTTTGAACCAAGGTTGACATAAATATATATATTAAAAATTAAAAAATTATTTTATTCTAAACCAATTACTTTTGTCCAGTGACTTAAAAGTCCTGCGTTAACGATAACAAATCTGAGAATCAATCCACCCACAATGACGAGAATCGGAGCTACGACGGTATGCCTGATTTTATGTGAAACAGCCAGTGATTGTATAAGAAGCGGAATTACGAGTCCAAGTCCTACTACAAAGACCCAGAAACCGGCGGCATACTGACCTGTAAGAATTATTTTAGCGGCGTTAATATGAGCCTGAGTTGAACTTAGAAGATTAATAATAAACATACCAAGTATTACAATTTCGAAAAGTATGAACAAATTATCTGCGCGTGCGAGCAATCTGCTTTCTTCCCTATCTTTTGCTATCATATGTACTAAAGCGGAAGCGGTAGAAAGACCGGACACTAAAAAAAGAATTCCAAGTATGGAACTATTCCACAAAGGTCTTGCGCCATAAGAACTTAGAAGTATTCCCGTGTATATACCAAGACCTACCCCTACGGCCATATTAGCAATTCCGATTGCCTTTAAAACTTTTTTATTATTGTTTATGTACTCCGACCATTTAAAAAGGAAGTATAATTTTTGCGGGATGAAGTGCGGCACCTTAATTAACAACATTGCAAACAGTGCCGGATAAACTAAAACCAAAATCCAGGCCCCCCAAGACATCGGTGAAGTCGGCTGGAAAGTCATATACATTCTCCATGTATAGAGTTTATGTTCCAGGTCAAGAAACAAAGCAAACATACCGAGGCTAAGCAGAAAGATAGCGATGATTGGTACGACAGTACAGGATGTTATAAATTGTTTATGTCTTTCTCTGTACAGAAAATATCCCGAAAGAATCATCATACCTGCGACCATACCACCAAGAAACAGGTAAACTGAAATTTCCCATCCCCATATATGAAGTGTCGGGTCTATTAAATGATTATTTCTTGTGTTTGTAATTTCATTCATAATTCACTCCTAATCTAAATAAAAAATTTGCGGTTTAGTACCTGCTTCCGGAATCAGAGCACTGTGTTTTCTTGAGTTCAAAAGTTTGTTCAGTTCGCTGTTAGGGTCGTCTAAATCACCGAAATACATGCAATGAGTCGGACAGACAGAAACACAAGCAGGATCAAGACCCTCTTCAACTCTGTGAATGCAGAATGTACATTTATCTGCGTATCCTTCCGGATGAATAAAACGGGCATCATAAGGGCAGGCAGCCATACAGGCTTTGCAGCCGCTGCATTTATCGTGATGAACTAAAACCACACCTCCGAGTTCGTGAACGTGACTTGCGCCGCAGGGGCAGCAATAAACGCAGGGCGGGTTATCGCAGTGGTTACATCTTTCGGTTCTTATCTGCATATTTAAAGTTGGGTAAACACCTTTTACGTCCTGAACAATCCAGTCTCTGTTAAGTCCTTCAGGAACATTATTCTCGGTCTTGCAGGCGACGACACAATCCATACATCCTACGCACTTTTTAGTGTCGATAACCATTCCGAATCTTGCCATAATTTTATATAAATATAATTATTAAACTGTTAATTCAAAACTAACGAAATTTACATTCATACCATTTCCCCCCATTAAAGGGTCTAACTGATATTTTGTAATCAACTGTGAATCACTTGCTCCTTTTCCGTAAGCGAGTGTTTGTTTTTTTGCATTATGTCCAAATCCGTGCACCATATAAACACAATCGGTTCTTATTCTTTCAGTTGCTTTTACTTTTACTTTGTTGCTTACAATCCCATCCTGATTTTTTAGTTTTATGTAATCTCCTGATTTTAAACCATATCTGTTTGCAATATCTTTATTAATCCATATTTCATTTTCACTCATCATATCGTTCAGCAAAGGATTATTCTGGGTTTTACTAAATGTATGAACGGGCGAACGTCCGAACAAGAGTCTGAAACTACCGACAGGCGGCTCTTTCGGTTTATTGTATTTCGGAACAGGGTCAAAACCTTTTTCCTGTAACTGCAAAGAATAAAATTCAATTTTACCCGATGGGGTAGAAAATTTATCGGGAACGCCCTCGTCGAAATAAACAGGCTGCTTAGCACCTTTAATAATTCCCTTTTTCTTAAGTTCGTCAAAACTTAATCCGGCAGATGTTAATCTTGTTTTATAATAATCTTCGATATCATTCCACGGGAAGTAGTTTCCAAGTCCGAGTTTTTCTGCAAGTTTTTTTGCAATCCACCAGTTTGGTTTTTGTTCGTTTGGCGGTTCTACAACCGGTTGTCTTATAGATACAAACGGTTCTTTAAAAAACTCGACATTCATATCGTCATATCTTTCAAGATAAACCGGCTCGGGTAAAACCACATCAGCCCAACCTGCAATCTCGCTTGGAATCACATCAACAACAACCATTAAATCAAGATTCTGGATAGCCTTAATTGTTTCATCTCTGTTAGGCAAAGCCTGCATAAGGTTTGTACCATATACGAGCCAGCCTTTAACGGGATAAGGTTTTCCGGTTATAGTTGCTTCTCTGATACCTGTAGTTAAAGTTTCGTGAGCGAACGGATATTTTTTATCCGGATTGTCAACTTTTGGTTTATCGCTGTGCGGGTATTCGGGATAAGGATAAGCGGGCACATCCATACTTACGGGATAAAAGAATCCGCCTTTTCTTCCCCAACTGCCCATCAAAGCATTCAGCAAAGCGATTGCCCTGCTTCTTTGCGCATCATCTCCGTACCAGGTTGTATGCCGACCCGGGTGAATTAATGTAGCAGGTTTATACTTAGCCATCTCTCTTGCGGAGTCTCTTATAAGTTCCGGTGTAACGCCTGTTTCGGTATAAGCCCATTCAGGCGTGTACTTTTGAATTTCTGCTTTAAACTGATCGAATCCAAACCCATATTTTTCAACGTAATCTTTATCGTATAAATTTTCGTTTACAATTACATTCATCCAGGCATTAATCAGGGCAATATCTGTTCCCGGTTTAACGGGCAAATAGTATTTTGCTTTACTTGCCGCAACAGAATAACGAGGGTCGGCAACGATAATTACACCGCCATCACCATTCATCTTAGCAAATTCCTGTACCTGAGTATTGTGCATATTTTCGCCAAGGTGTGAACCGATAAGAACGAGACACTTTGCGTGTTCGATATCAGTTCTTTCGGGTGAGCCTATATCTTCGCCAAATGTTAATCTGAAGCCAACATCTCTTGGTCCTCTGCACTGTGCAAAAGAAGGAGCGGCAATGTTTGCCGAACCGTATGCTTTTATAAGATGTTTCAGAAAATTACCGCCAATGCCATGACTGAAAAAAGCCATAGATTCAGGACCATAGGTTGATTTAATTTTCTGCATTTTTTCAGCAATGTAGGTAAGGGCCTCATCCCAGGTAACGGCAACCCATTCCTCTTCACCGCGATTATTTTTTCTAATGAGAGGAGATTTGAGCCTGTCTTTATCGAAGTGAGCACCTATACCGCCGGTACCTCTTGGACAGAGTCTTCCTTTGCTAAGCGGGTCATCGGGATTACCTTCAATTTTCCAGAGTTTTCCGTTTTTCACGTATGCAATAGCACCGCATTTCCAGAAACATATATCACAGTAAGTCGGAATTTTTTTAATTCCTTTTTCGTCTTCCTTGCTTTTATCCAACTGAGCATTGGATTTTTTTACAAGAGTGCCTATTGTTGAACTTGCAGCAACAAGCCCAAGAGAAGCACCAGTAATTTTTAGAAATTTACGTCTTGAAACGTCCATATGTATTTTATCAAAGGTTACACCCCTTTGAAGGGAAAAAATTAAAAATTAATTTACAAACAGTCTTCCAGTTTATGGAAAATCTTTATAGTATTTTTTATTTCTGAATCAGATAATTTACTTTCGATAGTTTGTTCGCATTCGTTAAGAACGGTTTCAATTTTTTGACGAACCTTCAATCCTCTTGGAGCAAGTTTCAGAATTACATTTCTTCTGTCTTTTTTAGAAACTTCCTGTTCCAGGTATTTGTTCTTGATTAATTTCTCAACTATGCGACTACCACGGGAAACAGAAAGACCCATATTTGAAGAGAGAGCATTGCAGTTACACGGTTCATTTGGTTTCATCGCAAGAATTCCTCTGTACTCTGCGGGGGACAGTCCAAACTCAAGTCTTATAGACTCTTCTTTATCGAGACACCTGCTTTTCAGCGACAGTATCAGGTCAACAATTCTATCGTGCATAAATTATTTGATATTAACAAAAGTTGTTATTAACAAATTATGAAGATTAAAATTAAAAAGCAAGAACAATATCACCGTTAAATAAGTTATTTGTTAATTGCTTTAAGCCTTATTACGTCAGCCGCACCTTTATGGTACAAACCCTCGGACAAACCGGTCTTGTGTTCGGTTAAACTTTCTATGTACAAATCAGAAAAATCGTTTTGAAAATCTTCGATGCAATATAATGACAAAACATCCTTAGGGCCTCCGGAAGTGTTGTTAATTTGTGTTTTGCTGAAAGCCTCAACAATTATTACCCCGTCTTTTTTCAGCGATTTGATTAACGATTTATGAAGTTTTTCTCTTGACCCAGAAGAAAAATGAACAAAAATAAGAGCAATTAAATCGAAACAGTTTTCCGGGAAAACATAGTCTTCTATACTTGAAACTATGTATTCAAAATTAACACCGTTATTGTTTGCAAGATTCATTGCTTTTGTTTTTCCACTAATACTAAAGTCGAGCGCTGTAACATCCCATCCTTTTTTTGCGGCATAAACAGCATTTCTTCCTTCGCCTTCTCCCGGCAGCAACAATTTTCCCGGGCTCAGAGAGTTAATTTCCTGTTTAAAAAACTTATTAGGTTCTATACCGTAGGCATATTCATTTTCAGAATACCGTTTATCCCAAAAATCTATTTCCATTAAATTTTATTGAACTAATTTATTAGCATTTTTAATCTTATTCTTTTTTATAATGTCCTGAATCATATTTCCAAGTAATCCTCCAACGATTCCTCCATAAACCAGCATAATTTTCCAGCTTGAAGTTAAGGGACATGTTCCGGTAGTACAGCCAATGTATTTCCAGTATAAAAAGCCCCCAATCATACCTAAAAGGAAGCCGGTTAAAGTAAAAATATTGTTTTTTATTCTATCTATCATTATTATGTTGTTTTACATTCAAGATAAAATAATTATAATAATTGTTAGTAGCAATGAATATTGGTTATTTAACAAGAACAGCAATATGTGTTGTTTTTGGAGAGTTGGAAATCTCTTTTATGATTTTCAACCCGCTTTGTTCTGCAAGTCCACGAATACCATTGTTTGACACGTATGATTTAAAATTTTTGTAGTGCTCTATTCCCGCAACAAATTCTACGATTCCGTTAATAATATTTATAAATCCGTTTGGACGCGGCACCAGGTAGTCAATAACTATAATTTTGTCTGCAATCCCGGAAAGTAATTTCAACACATCAACTCTTTCAGGTTCATTAATTTCGTGAATGACGTAAGAAAGAACAGCATAGTCATAATGCCGATAATTACTTTTGAAAGAAACCATTAATGTCAGAATGAAAAAACGAAACATTTTCACAGGGTGTCAAAAGTAAATTATTTTTAGCAATTGATTATATTTCGTTCAGATAAGTCAATACCGTCAACGACTTTACATCTGTCTTTCAGTTGAAAAGACAATCTTCCTGTGCCGCAACCTACGTCTATTACAGACGATTGTTCTTTTATAAGATTTATTGCAATGTTGAAAGCTCTGTCCTGATTTGGTGCAATAAGGATGTCATAAAATTTACCGTCATACCAATGGTTTTTATTGTTTACCATTTGTTTGTTGATTAATATTTAATTTGTTTCTAAAAAATATGTCATTAGAGCTTATAATTTATTCATATGAATAATAATTGTCAATAGCAAATAATTATCCTAATATCAAGTTATTATTGCACAATTTGTAAGCATATCAGTTTATTTAAATACGCAACAAAAACCAAGTTGATAAAAACGGGAAAAATATTTATATTTGAAGGTATTTCTCCGAGTTGCTGAGTCTAAGTCAATTTAAAAGATACGACTCAACGACCGATGGGGTAAATCCGGAAACGGATTTGCCTGCCGAATTTGCAAAGGAGAGACTTTAGGTTTTTGTAAAGCCTCGCGCATTGTATGTTCGGGGCTTTTTTATTAAAAAATTTAAAGGAAAGGAATAAAAAATGTCAAAGGTTCCAAAAAGGTACAAAAGGTTTATGGAAGAGTTTCCCGATGTTGCAAAATCATACGAAGAGATGGGGGATGCAGTACACAAAGCATGGCCCGCTTGACGATAAGACACGTGCATTAATAAAACTTGCAATCTCAACCGGTGCTAGGTTTGAAGGTGCCGTACATTCACATACAAGAAAAGCGATTAAAGCAGGTTGCACAAAAGAAGAAATCAGACACGCTGTTATGCTGTCTTTGCCAACTATAGGTTTGCCGTCAATGATGGCAGCACTAAGCTGGGCTGATGATATACTGGACGATGGAAATGATTGATTCTCTCTGGAATTTATTTTTTTCCTTTCTGAAGGTTGGTTCGTTTTCTTTTGGCGGTGCTTATTCTTTAATTCCATTGATAGAAAAAGAAGTTGTTGCAAATCATCAGTGGATTACTAACGATGAGTTTCTGAAAGTATTAGGTATGGTTGAAATATTTCCGGGAGCAATATCGATTAAGTTCGCAACTTATACTGGGTATAAAGTAGCAGGTGTTCCGGGAGCAATAGTCGCAAACATTGGCAATTTATTTACTCCGGCTTTGTTAATTTTACTTAGTTCATACTTTATTAATTATGTTGAAAACAACACATACCTTGTTAAATCTTTTACTGCGATTAAATATGCCATTGCCGGTATGATAGTCGCGGTAATGTTTCAGTACGTTTTTAAAAACGGAGTAGGATACAAAGAAATAATATTCCTGACGGCCGGTATTGTTATGTATTCGGTTTTTAATCTTCACCCAATAGTAATTATTGCGGTATCGGCAATTTTAGGGATTTTAATTTTATGAGTATATTGAAAGATAAATACGGCAGGTTACACGATTACGTGCGATTATCGTTAATTGATAAATGCAATTTGAACTGCATTTACTGCAATCCCTTGAGTAAAAAAATTAAAGCGCCGTATAATAAAGAACCCCTTTCTGCGGATAAAATAATACGTCTCTCCGGAATTTTTGTAAACGAACTCGGAATTAAGAAAATCAGGTTTACGGGTGGGGAGCCGCTCTTGAGAAAAGATTTTGTTGAAATACTCGCAGGATTAAAACCATTGAAAGAAGCGATACCATTTAAAACGGGAATTACAACAAACGGAACAAAACTAAAAGAAAACATTTATCATTTAAAGAAATACGGCGTTGATTATCTGAACATAAGTCTTGACACATTAAATAAAGAAAAATTTTTGAAAATCACGGGCAAAGACTTGTTTGAGGAAACGATAGAAGCGATAAAACTTTCAACAGAATATAATTTTGAAAAAATTAAAGTAAACGCTGTTGTGATGAAGGGTGTTAACGACGACGAACTTTTAAATTTTGTAGATTATTTTAAAGACACAGACATTAACCTTAGATTTATTGAGTATATGCCGTTTGGAAGTAATGACTGGCAGATTAACGGATTCACAGGCTGCGGAGAGATGAAGAAAATAATCGGAGAGAAATTCAGGATCGACAGGATAAATAAAGAAATTAAAATTGCCGAAGATTATTCTATTGAAGGCTGCAAAGGAACGGTAAGTTTTATCAGCCCCATATCAAATCATTTTTGTAATACCTGCAACAGGTTAAGAATAACTTCATCCGGTGATTTAAAACTTTGTTTGTTTTCAAAATCTGATGAGAAGGGATTGAGCGAAATGCTAAATGATAATAAATACACCGATGAAGACATAAAAGAATATTTTATTTCTGTACTCGAGGGAAAAGAAGAAAAACATTCCGATGTTAAAGAACTAATTCAGTTAAACAACAACAATATGTTAAGAATAGGCGGATGATTAATAAATTAACACATACAGATTCAAGAGGCAAAGCGAACATGGTTGATGTTTCAGACAAACAGTCAACTTTGCGCATTGCCGAGGCTTACGGAATTGTAAGGGTTTCAAAAGATGTATTCAAAGCAATAAAAAACAACACTTTGAAAAAGGGTGACGTGCTTACTGCGGCAAAGATTGCGGGAATACAGGCGGCAAAGAAAACAAGCGAGTTAATACCTTTGTGTCATAACATATTCATATCTAAGATAGATGTAGATATAAAACTTAACGCAAGAAAGACCCTTGTTGAAATTCACTCTTATGCTAAAACAAATTCACAGACGGGGGTTGAGATGGAGGCCCTGACCGCGGTTACAATTGCGGCATTAACAGTATATGATATGTGCAAAGCGATTGACAAGTCTATGGTTATATCAGAAATAAAACTATTGAGTAAATCAGGCGGTAAAAGCGGCGATTATAAAGCAAAGGGATTAAGTTAAATGGAAAGTAATTCATCAACGGGCAGAGTAGTTGCAATATCAATAAGCAATCAAAAGGGAATCCCCAAGGAGAATGTTGAATGTGCGCAATTAATTAAAGAGCACGGAATAGAGGGTGATGCACATGCAGGAAACTGGCACAGGCAGGTTAGTCTTCTTGCTATGGAGAGTATTGAAAAAATGAAAAGAGCCGGATTGCCAAAATTAAAGCCAGGGGCGTTTGCCGAAAATATCACAACGGAATTTATGGCACTGCCTGAGTTTGAAATAGGTTCAAAACTGCAAATAGGTAATGACACACTTCTTGAAATAACACAGATAGGAAAAGAGTGCCACAGCAGGTGTGCGATATATAACACGGTTGGAGATTGTGTAATGCCGAGAGAGGGAATATTTGCGAAGGTGATAGAGGGCGGAAGTATTACTGTTGGAGACGAAATAAGACACTTTTAACTAATTATTTCCATTTGCACGCTGAAAGAAAATGATTTGATTATGATTTCCACCGATAGAAATAAGAATAACAAAAAGTATATTTTATAAGCAGAGAAAATAGGTTCGGTATATATTTTATAATTATATAAAGAGTGAAAGAAATGATATCTTATAGAGAGGCATTAGAATTAATATACAAAGAGACAGACAGAGTTAATCCGGGGATTGAGGAAGTTGATTTAATTAATTCGTTAAACAGGATTGTTGCGGAAGATGTTTATGCAGATATTGACATACCACCTTTTGACAACTCGGCAATGGATGGGTTTGCCGTAAAATATACCGGTGAAAGAAAACGAAATATTATAGGTGAAATATCAGCGGGCAATTATTCGGATGTAGCGCTTGAAGAAAATGATGCAGTTGGTATAACAACAGGAAGCAAAATTCCCGAGGGTGCGGATACAGTAATACCTATAGAAGAGGTATTTATAGAGAACGGTATAATGGTTTTAAAAGAAGGGATTATACTTAGAAAGGGTGCGAACGTACGCCCTAAAGGAAGCGACCTTTTAATGAACAGCATTACGGTTAGTAAATACAGCAATATAAATCCTTCCGTTATAGCAACACTTGCAAGCTGCGGAAAGGTTAAGGTAAAAGTTTTTAAAAAATTGAAAACAGGGATACTTGCAACAGGCGATGAGTTAATTCCTATTTCGGAAAAACCCAGCGGCGACAAAATCCGTGCATCAAACAATTACGCACTTGAATCGGCGTTGTACTCTATTCATCAGGAACCGATATCTTACGGATTCTTAAACGACGACAGAAAAGCAATATCAGAAAAAGTAAAAAACATTTTATCTACTGACATAGACATATTTATTACAACGGGCGGTGTCTCGGTTGGTAAATACGATTTCCTTAAAGAAGTATTTGAAGAATCCGAAGTTGAAAAAGTTTTCTGGAAAGTAAACATAAAGCCTGGAATGCCATTTTATTTCGGAGTGTATAACGCCGCGAAAAGAACAATTCTTGTTTTTGGTTTACCCGGCAACCCCGTTTCCACTCTTGTAAATTTTCATATATTCATAGAGCCGGCAATAAGAAAAATATTTCATCAGGCAGAGAAAGAATATTACACCGCTGTACTTCAGAACGAAATGAAGAAGAGTGATGGAAAAAGACATTTTTCACGCGGATATTTTTGTAACGGAAAAGAGGGAATAGAAGTAAAGGCTCTTGGCTCACAATCATCAGGAAATTATTATGAACTGGCACAAGCCAACTGTCTGATAATAACTGAAGAAGAAAAACGAAATCCGCAAAAAGGGGACACAGTAAAATGCATACTGATATAACAGGAATAATACTTGCAGGCGGAAAAAGCACTCGGATGGGTGTTAACAAATCCTTTTTAAAGATAGGGGAGCAGACAGTAATCGAAAGAATTACAGAACTGATGAAGTCAGTTTTTGAAACCGTTATAATTATTTCCAACACGCCCGAAGAATACAGATTTTTAAACCTTCCAATTTTTGAAGATGATTACAAAGGCAAGGGTCCGCTTGCCGGTATCCACAGCGGATTAAAGCATTCTGTTACGACGGAAAACTTTATAGTTTCGTGCGATATTCCTTTGCTGAATAAAAGTATTGTAGAGTATGTAACAGGGTATAAAACAGAAAAGCGAATCACAGTTTGTAAGGCAAGCGGATTCCTTCAGCCGTTTGCAGGAATGTACAGCAGGCTGCTGCTAAATGAAATTGAAAAAATATTAAACGATAACCGGGAACATATAAATCACACAAACGAAGCAGAAAGAAAGTCCTGCAAAGTAATGTCATTCATAAAAAGTTCGGACGCAGAAATATTGAATCCCGAAAATATACACGGTTACACAGAAGATATTTTTATGAACATAAACACGCCCGAAGAATATCAAAACTTACTGAAACAATTTGCAAAATAAAACTAAAGGCTTTACTTAAACTCGGGTCTTGCTTTAAACTTTTCCATATTTATATAATCCTTGTAAACCTTTAAAACTTCGGGGGATGAATCAACGCGCATATTGGATATAACTCCTTTGTGGTCATCGAAAGAAGAATGCCAGTATGATATTGCTTTGATACGCGGGTACATACCGCTGAGAATAATTTCAAAGGCTTCTTTTATCCATTCGGCTTTATTACCTGATGCGGGGTCTTCCACTACACCGAACTCTGCAATTGCAAGCGGTTTTGTTTTTGAAATCTTTTCCATTTGCCAGTAAGCACTCTGGAACACGCTTAAAAAGTTTTTCCATTCCCAGCCGGGTTTTTGCGAACCGTAAACACTCATCCCAATCCAGTCTATGTAATCATCTCCCGGATAATATTCTTTCATTTTGTTCCAGCTTTTATCCGGTTCTGATAATGAGTTTACGTGAAACATCCAGGTTATATTATCTGCTTTTTCTTCGCGCATCAGTTCAACAACGTGCTGATGTGCCTCTACGTATAGTTCGGCACCTTTCTTTTTCCCGTTAAACATACCGCTCCAGGGAAACCAGTTGCCATTCATTTCCGGGGCGAACTCTACGAGAAGAGGTTTGCCGTACTTTCTAGCATCCTTAGCCCATTTCCGCAAGTCATCATCAAACGTACCTTCCGCAATTTCTTCAAGACCATAAACAGGGTCTCTTCTTCCCGAAGTCCAATCGTGTCGCGGCATTATCCGTATGTAAGGTACAGCATTAAACTGAGCCACAGTTTTTACATTTTCCAGAGGAAATTTTATTCCCCAGAACCAGCTGTTTGAAAAGCAAACCCATACGGGGTTGCTGCCTGTGAGGTTAATGTATTCATTAATTCTGTCAACCGTCACACTGTCTTCCGTACTGCCCATATCGGGAAACACTCCTGCGTATATACCCGTTGAAGGTGGTATTAATTTCTTTCCCTGTTTATTCTGTGCAAATGAAATAAACGGAATGATAACCAGTATTATTGCTATATATATTTTATTCAATGTTCTCCGTTAAATTTAATCTATTTAAATCAACAACAAGTTTACCTTCGCTGTTAATAAGTATTCCTCTTCCAAATTTTACATTCCAGATGATTTCGTCGTGCCTGTATGAATGACGTGTGTTTACTGTTTGAATAAAGGTGTCGTCGTATGCTTTAAACAAAATCAGAAACTCCGCCTCTCCTTTATCCAGGTCCTCTTTTGTTTTTTTGTACAACGGACTGTTTTCATCAATAATATGGTTTACGGTCCACATAGTAGGAAAGAAAACAATTTTTGCATATTCAAGTTTAAGTTCGTAGAATTTTCTCTTTTCGCCATCATCTTCTGTTTCAAGCCAGGAAGCAATTACTTTTATTTCAGCATCCATCATCTGTGTATTATAAGCATTTGCCAATCGGAATTGAAAAGCAGTTAAATCGGTACCCCACTTTGTTATTATCGCATTCTTACTGAATTTAATATTAGTAACGGGTCTTGAGAACCTTCCATAAAGCAAACCTGTTGCAATGGCAAATACCATCAATCCAATTCCCGCTTCAAGTGTTGCTATTATATTTGTAGAAATATTCTGCGGATTAACTCTACCGAACCCGACTGTTGTGAGAGTCTGTGCACTGAAGAAGAAAGCATTAATGAAACTGTGCCAGAACCCCTGAGCAGAGTCTATTCCAAGATGTTCAACACCGGCCCAGTAGTAGAGAACGGAAAAAAGTATATTTGCCAGGATGTAAAAAACCAATGAATGCAAAATAAATTTAGTCCAGGACTCATTAATTAGATAATGGTATAAATTAAAAGATTCTATCTTTCTAATTCCGGTTTTTTGTACATTAAAGTTACCGTTTTCGTCAATAATTCTCTGAGTATGTGTCTGGAACTTTGAACTGAGTCCCGGAATCTTCTATTTCATCTTTTCTCTTAATCATTCACAACAATAAAGTTAAGAAATGCATCAGCGGCTATCAGGTTAAACAAGGATTTAGAAACGTTATACATTTGACTCTTCCCTGAAAGTTTATAACTAAAGTTTATTCTTTTTGAATTATTAAAACCACTTCTAAAGAAGGTATCTTTTAAAGTTTTTGATGTAAAGAAACTTCTGTGATAAAGCGGATGGTTGCCGCCTTTCCATTTATTGCCGCTGAGTTTAAACTTAATACTGTTTAGGTTAGGTACTTCTATAAGCAGGACACCGCCAGGTTTTAAAAGCTGTTTAATTTTCTTAAGTTCTTCAACAGGAACAATGAAGTGTTCGAGGACATGCCACAGAGTAATCAGCGAATACTTTCTGTTTTCACTAATCAGGTCATCAACTGATTTGTTGCTTACGTTTAAAAAATATTCAGTTTTCGCAAATTCAATTGCGGTTCTGGAGACATCGATACCTTCGCAGTCAAATCCAGAATCTTTGCAGGATTTTAAGAACAGACCCGAACCGCAGCCCATATCGAGTATATTAAAATCGTTGTATTTTTCTGACAGGACTTTTATCAAAGAAGTTCTTTGTTTGTTTATTTCAAATATTTCTTTCAAGTGCGGAAACTTTGAGTCTTTATTATAATCATCTCCTTTAAATTCAATCTGATAATAATCTTCATATATCACGCTTTCATCGGGCGGATTCAGAAGAAATACCAACCCGCAGGAAGTACATTCCACTATTAAAAAATCCTTTTCTTTAATCCGTAATTTATTCTCTTTACTGTTGCAGTTAGGGCACACTCTCATTAAAATATATTCTTATGCAGTTGATAAATTTTTAAATATTATTGTAATCTTAAATACGTTATTTTACAGAAAATATATAATATATGACAGAAATAAAATTCAAGACAAACGTAAATTGCAATCACTGTATTAATAAAGTCACACCTGTACTTAACGAGGAAAAAACCATTTCTGAGTGGTCAGTTGATTTATCGAGCGACGATAAAATATTAACGGTAAAAGGAGAATCCATTGACAGCAATACAGTAGTTAAGTTATTGTCCGGTGCCGGGTACATTGCAGAAATTATAACAGATTAAATAAACCCGAGTTCGTACTTTGCTTCTTCCGACATATTGTCAAAACTCCAGGGAGGGTCGAAGGTTATTTCAACTCTTGCATCATTAATCATCGGATGTTCTTTTAGTTTTTCCTGAACTTCTACAGGCAGTGTTCCCGCAACAGGACAAGCCGGAGAAGTTAATGTCATTATAACAAGCACGTCGCCATTCGTTGCAACATTAACGTCGTAGATTAATCCTAAATCATAAATATTCACCGGTATTTCAGGGTCGAAGCAGTTACGCAAAACCTTGATTACCTCTTCTTTGATTTCTTCAAGTTTCTTGCCTATGCTCACTTCTGTCTTTTTAATTTCTTTGTTTTCTTCTGATGTCATAAATAGGATTAATATCTGATTTAATTTCTTGAAATATAATTCTCTGCACTTCGTTTCATATACTTTATCATCGACACAAGTCCGTTAGACCTTGTTGGCGACAAATGGTCTTTCATTCCAATCTTATCTAAAAATTCCAGTTTTGCATTTGCAACGTCTTCCGGTTTTTGATTTGAAAGCACTTTTACCAGAAGACCTACAAGACCTTTGGTAATTATTGCATCGCTGTCTGCCGAAAAATAAATTCTTCCGTCTTTGATTTCTGTGTGAAGCCAAACCTGTGATACACAGCCCGCGACCTTATTAGCCTCGGTTTTGTAAGCGGAATCCAAAGGTTTTAACCCTTTTCCAAAATCTATAATGTATTCATACTTATCTTCCCAGTTATCGAAGAAAGAAAATTCTTCTACTATTTCTTTTTCAATATTTTCAATCGCTGTATTTTCCATTAATTATGATAACATTTTCTTTGCTTTTATAACTCCATTTATTAAAGCATCAATTTCACTTTTTGTGTTATACATCGCAAACGAAGCTCTAACGGTTCCGGGTATTCCGAACCTTTTCATTAAAGGTTCTGTGCAGTGTAAGCCTGTTCGTACTGCAATTCCTTGTTTATCGAGAATAGTCCCAACGTCGTACGGATGTATTCCGTCAAGCAAAAATGAAATAACGCTTGTTTTATTCTTTGCATTTCCAATTAACCTGAAGCCATCAATTTCCTTTAACTTTTCTGTTCCGTATTTAAGCAGTTCATTTTCGTATTCCGAAATATTTTCAAGTCCGATCTGAGATACATATTCAATTGCATCACTTAGAACTATCGCACCGCAAATATCGGGAGTGCCTGCTTCAAACTTATAAGGTAAGTCGTTGTAAGTTGTTCCTTCAAAGGAAACATTTTTAATCATATCGCCGCCGCCCTGATAAGGCTCCATTACATTCAGCAAGTCTTCTTTTCCGTAAAGCACACCGATTCCTGTAGGACCGTAAACCTTGTGACCAGAAAAAGCGAAGAAATCGGCATCTAAGTCTCTTACGTCAACTTTTGAATGCTGAACTGCCTGCGCGCCGTCTATTAAAACAACAGCATCCAATTTGTGAGCAAGTTCTGTGATTTCTTTCACGGGGTTTATTGTTCCGAGCGAGTTTGATGTGTGTCCAACTGCTACAATCTTAGTTTTTTCCGATAACAACTTTTTGTATTCATCTAAAATCAATTCACCATCTTCGTTAACGGGAATAACTTTCAAGACAGCACCTTTTCTTTCACAAAGCATCTGCCACGGGACAATGTTTGAATGATGTTCAAGGTAAGATACAATTATCTCATCGCCTTCGCGTATAAATTTATTTCCGTATCCGTTTGCTACAAGGTTAATTGCTTCTGTTGTTCCTCTAACAAAAATAATCTCGTGTGAGTTTTTTGCGTTTATGAACCCGGCAATTCTGCTTCTTGAGTTTTCGTAAGCAGTTGTTGCTTTATCGCTGAGAAAATGTACTCCGCGGTGAACATTGCTGTTCAGTTCTGAATAGTATTTAGCAATAGAATCTATCACGACCTGCGGTTTTTGAGTTGTTGCTGCATTGTCGAGGTAGATAAGTTCTTTCCCGTAAATCTTCTGATTCAGAATAGGGAAATCCGCTCTTATTTTTTCAACGTCAATCATACTTAATATCTTACAAATATCGTTACATTAATAAAATTCTTATAGTCAAATATTCTATCCGAGTTTTTTATCGAGAGTCTTTACGAGTAATTTCTTTAACTCTTCGTTTTTCATTTCGTCTATTATTTCGTGTGCATAAGCAGAGAGTAAAAGTTTTTTTGCTTTATCTTCCGAAATTCCTCTTGTCCTGAGATAAAACACTTCATCAGGATTAATCTGTCCTGTTGTTGCACCGTGACTGCACTTTACATCATCTGCAAAAATTTCCAACTGCGGTTTTGAGTTAATCGTCGCTTCATTCGTCAACAAAATATTCTTGTTAGTCTGGTATGCATTTGTTTTCTGTGCATCCTGTCTTACCATTATCTTACCGTTAAAAATCCCCGTTCCTTTTTCATCCAGTACACCCTTGTAGAATTCGTTGCTGTGACTGTTCGGCATTGCGTGGTCTGCGAGTGTGTGGTTATCGATTATCTGATTACCTTTAGTCATATAAAACCCTCTGAAATAACAGTCTATTCCTTCGCCGTTTAAAACGGAATTCAAATTATTTCTGAGCAAACTCCCCCCCCACGAAACAGTCATTGAATATAATCTGCTGTGGTTTTTCTGTTCAACTTGTGTAGTGCCTACGTGAAATGCTTTATCACCTTCATTCTGAATTTTATCGTGATGAAGTTCGGCATTATTCCCGAGAAATATTTCCGTTACTACATTTGAAAAGCTTGATTTTTTTCCGTTTGCGTAATAAACCTCACTTACTTCTGCATATCCATTTTCTTCAACAACTATAAGATTTCTGTGATTGGCAAAAATTTCGGTTTCTGAGTCCTCAATAAAATTAATTATCATTACAGGTTTCGACAGTGACGCTCCTTTAGATACATACACAAACAAACCACTGTTAATCATAGAAGTATTCAGTGCTGTAAACCCATCAACTTTATCGCTCGCATATCTTCCAAAGTGTTCTTCAAAAACTTTATCAAATCCTTTACTGTATGCATCGGTAAAACTTCCAACAAAAACATTATCACTTTCTCCGGTAATTTTTGAAAGTTCCGCTGAAAAATGTCCGTTAAATATTACAACTATATTTGCATCGAAATTATATTCGGATAATTTTTCAATTATGTTCTTTTTTGAAGCATCATCTTTCTTAACTTTAAAATCAGTATTCACAATAGGAGCAATATTTGTAAACCGCCACTCTTCGTTTTTCTTGTCAGGAAAACCGATTCTTTCAAAATCAGAAATCGCTTCTGCCCGTTTGCTTTCCAGCATTTCAGAACCCGATTTAATTTCATTGTTTAATACATTTTTCAGTCCCATCTATCCAACCACGCTTTCCTCTTTAATCCAGTCGTATCCTTCTTCTTCAAGTTGATAAGCAAGACTCTTATCTCCCGACTTAACAATTTTGCCGTTGTATAAAACGTGTACAAAATCAGGAACAATATAATCCAGCAATCTTTGATAGTGAGTAATCACTACAAATGCATTATCCTTACTTTTTAGTTTGTTTACACCGTTTGCAACGATTCTTAAAGCATCGATATCCAGCCCCGAATCAGTTTCATCGAGTATTCCGAGTTTAGGTTCGAGCATTGCCATTTGGAAAATCTCATTACGTTTTTTCTCACCTCCGGAAAACCCTACGTTAACGTATCTCTTCGTCATTTCAACATCGAGTTCAACCAAAGCCGCTTTATCTTTTAAGCGCTTCATAAATTCACCTGCTTTCATCGGCTCAAGTCCTTTGTGCTTTCTTGTTTCGTTAATTGCAGTCTTCATAAAATTAGTTGTAGAAACTCCGGGTATCTCAATCGGATACTGGAATGCAAGGAATATTCCTTCTCTTGCTCTGTCTTCTGCCTCTAAATCAAACAAATTCTTACCGTCATACATTACTTCACCATCTGTAACTTCATATCCATCTCGTCCCGCGAGAACCGAAGCCAGTGTTGACTTTCCCGAGCCGTTAGGACCCATAATAGCGTGAACCTCACCTGCTTTCACTTCAAGGTCTATGCCTTTTAAAATATCTTTACCGTCTATTCTTGCCTTTAATCCTTTTATTGATAACATATTTATTAATTTTATATTTTTAAATATTTATTCTGTAATATTCTTAAGATTTAAATTTCAATTCTAAAATTTTAATTATTCTACCCACGCTACCTTCAAGAGATATAGCCAGCAACTTTTGTGCTTCGACTGCAAACTCCATCGGTAACTGATTTAAAACTTCTTTTGCATAACCATTTACGATAAGTGCAACCGCATCTTCTTCCGAAATACCGCGCTGATTACAATAGAACATTACATCTTCGCCAATCTTTGACGTTGTTGCTTCGTGTTCAACCGTAGCATCTTTATTCTTTATATCAAAGTACGGAAATGTATGAGCCCCGCATTTATCTCCCATAAGCAAACTATCGCACTGTGAAAAGTTTCTTGAGCCTTCGGCATCTTTTCCAACCTTTACGAGTCCGCGATAACTGTTCTGACTGTGACCTGCGGAAATACCTTTCGAAACAATTCTGCTCTTTGTGTTTTTACCGAGATGAATCATCTTCGTGCCAGTATCAGCCTGCTGATAGTTGTTTGTAAGAGCAACACTGTAAAATTCGCCAATTGAATTGTCGCCTTTTAAAATAACACTTGGGTATTTCCAGGTTATTGATGAACCTGTTTCAACCTGTGTCCAGGAAATTTTTGCACTCTTACCGCAAATACCCCTCTTGGTCACAAAATTATAAATACCGCCCTTGCCGTCTTTATCGCCGGGATACCAGTTCTGTACAGTAGAATATTTTATTTCAGCACCGTCCATTGCTATAAGTTCGACAATAGCAGCGTGGAGTTGATTTTCATCTCTCATAGGTGCCGTACAACCCTCAAGGTAAGAAACATAAGCGCCTTCATCTGCAACAATCAGAGTTCTTTCAAACTGACCCGTGTTTGCAGCGTTAATTCTGAAGTAAGTGGAAAGTTCCATCGGACATCTTACGCCTTTTGGAATATAAACGAAAGAGCCGTCGCTGAATACAGCAGAGTTCAATGCACCAAAGAAATTGTCTGTATAAGGAACCACAGAGCCGAGATATTTTTTCACAAGTTCGGGATGTTCTTTTATCGCCTCACTTATAGAAGAAAATATTATTCCAAGGTCGCTGAGTTTTTCTCTGTATGTTGTTACAACCGAAACACTATCCATAACAGCGTCAACCGCAACACCGGCAAGAAACTGCTGTTCCAGAAGCGGAATACCGAGTTTTTCATACGTTTCTTTAATCTTCGGGTCTAAATCATCTAGTGAGTTTAATTTATTCTCTTTCTTCGGAGCCGCATAATAAATCACATCCTGATAATCAATCTTTGGATAATGAACATTAGGCCATTTTGGTTCTTCCATTTTCAGCCAGTGTCTGTAAGCTTTCAATCTCCATTCGAGCATAAAATCCGGTTCACCCTTCTTATTAGAAATAAACCTCACAACA
The DNA here is from genome assembly GCA_963748665.1 of Ignavibacteriota bacterium. Lineage (GTDB taxonomy): Bacteria > Bacteroidota > Ignavibacteria > Tepidaquicellales > Tepidaquicellaceae > CAIKZJ01. The sequence continues at coordinate 21,462 of CAVVJW010000020.1, forward strand.
TCTTCATTCAATCCCTTCGGAAGCATATCCATTTCTATATCAGTGGTAAATCCCCACTCATAGTCACCATCAATTTTTTCTTTAATTATATCGTCACTCATTTATAATAACTTGTTTATTTTTCAGTAAAATAGAAACAGGACTAAATTAGTCCCATTTAACATTTAAACCCGAACAATATACAAAAAGTTCAAAATAATACGGAATAAAGCATAAAATTATAATTTGAAAATATTTATATTATATCTGCGACTTTTCCGAAGTGAAAAGCGTCTAATGGTTAAACGTTAATATTAATGTCCCGGGAAAAAGAAAAATTTATTGAGTTGCTGAAACCCGTTTATAACGATTTGCTAAGATATTGCAAGGCAATGTTTAAAAACGGAAATTATGACGATGCTGAAGACCTTTTTCAGAATACTCTTGTAAAAGGTTATCAGAAAGTTGAAACACTTGCGGATGATTCTAAATTCAAAAGCTGGATTTTTACAATCGCAACGCGTGAGTTTGTTTCAATGCACAGGAATAGTTTCTGGAAAAGGTTTCTGCCGCTTGGTGAAGAACACGAAGATAAATTTGTGACAGATGTTTACGACAGAGAAGATTACGACTACGACAAAACAATACTTTTAAACGCACTTTCAAGGTTAAATTACAAAGAGCGCTCGGCAATTTTACTTTTTGAAGTTGCAAATTTTTCAATCCGTGATATAAAAGAGAATTCAGTGCGAAAGCAGCGAATCTGCTGTAAAATCAAGACTCAGCAGGGTTCGTGAAAAGTTAAGAAAAATAATTTCAGAAAACGGAGAGAAAAATATTTTATTAATAAATCCTGTAAAAGGAGATCTGGAAGATGAAACACTTAAAATTTTATCAGGAATCAAACGAAAAGGAGATGGGGCAAATGGACAAGTACTGGGATAAGATTAAGCAGGAAAAATACGATGGTTCGTTCGAAAGAACAACAAAAGCACTTTTAAGAAATCAAACATTAAAACCCGAAAGGAAACACAGAATGAAATCATTTTTCATAGAACACAGGTTTAAAATAGCGGTTGCAATATTTCTTGCATTAATAGTCGGCGCGTGTAATTATCCGGTAACGCAGGAAAAAAGCGTAGGATATGCATTTTCGTGGACAACAAAAGCAGAAAATGAAAAGACAGTTTCACAGAGCCTTAATAATCTTAACTGGCTTAAGAATGCATCAATGAACTTCAACGTAAAAAATGTCAATGGTACTGATATTGCAGAATTCAACACAATACTACAGAACATAGACGAAAACACTGCGATGTTATACAAAAACGACCTTGAAAAAATCAAAGAAATTAACTCAGTTAAGATACTTCCGTTAACTGAAAGCGTAACCGTTCCGATATATTCCGCAGCGCTTTACAGATTCTTCAGGGTTGAAATTTCTTCAAGCGGAAAATCTGAAGCGGAAGTAAAAGCAGAAATTGAAAAACAGCTTAAAGAAAACGGTTTTGAAAATTCAACAGTTACTTATGAAAAAGTCGGAGACCAAAACAGGCTTATGATTAAGTTTCCTGAGAAATGAAGACCTGAAAGGACAGAATATGGAAGTTCGTGTTGAAGGTGACGGCAAAGAAGAAGTAGTAAAAATGAAATCGGTAAAAGGTTCGGGTATTGATAAAAATATGACAGACGAAGAAATTAAGAAGAAAGATGATGGAAGACAACGGAGGAGATTCAAAGCCGAAGACGATTAAGATTAATCCGCGAAGGAGATAAAATAAAAGTTGAAGTAGAAAAAGAAAACTAAAATTTAATATGCCTCCTTCCCGTTTTTTATACCGGGAAGGAAGCATTTCGTTTTTCCAATACCTTCCTAACAGTAAAAACATTTTTCCGTACAATAATAAATATTACATTTCTAAAGAATTTCATTCTTTGTAATTTTACGTTAATGATTTGTGCATATTGTAAAAATATTATTGAACGCAAAGACGAGAAAACCATTTGTTTCAGATGTGAGGTACCGCACCATAAAAAGTGCTGGGAAGAGCACAAGGGCTGTGCTACGGATGATTGTTATGAAAACCCCGTAAATAAAGCCCGGGCAGAAAATGTTGGAAATAAAACCATTAAAGAAATTCTCGTTGAACCGCAAAAAGTTGTTAATCCCGGCTCACCCGATGTTACGTATATAGAGCCTGCTAAAGATTTTGATAAAGAGTTTAAACTTCGCTATAAGGAAAAACTCGCACACAAAAATCAGGTAAAAATTGTTTTGTTTACAAGTATTGGAGTAATTGCTTTTCTGTTAATTATTTCGGCAGTGTTTTCATACATCAGACTGAACGAATATTACAATTCTGAAGATTACAAAATAAATCAGTTTATGAAAACGTGGGAGAGTGCCTGGGAAAGCAAAGACATATTCAGATACAGAGAACTGCTCGACAAGGATTATCAGTATATTGATAAAGGCGGAAAGGTTGTTTCGTATGATGAACGTGTTAAAAGAGTTACAAAGTCATTTGAGTCGGTAAAAAGAATTTCAGTTAAAGTTAATGATATTAAAATTCAATACGATACAGTTGCTAAAAACTATGTTAACGTAAAATTCAATCAGACTTTTACTGCGGATAAGAAAGAAGAAAAAGGCATAAAAACACTTCGGCTTTTTAAAAGTGAAGAAACTAAAAATCAGTGGAAAGTATTTCGGGAATACTACGAATAAATATGCTTTATTAAAAAAGAGTTACAGATATTAATCCCGTAACTCTTTGAATAAATTAAAATCAGTGAAAATCATTTCTCTTTCACATAAATCATGTGCAAAACTTTTATATCAAAAACAAAAACGCTATCAGCAATCCGAGGTTCAGCATCAGACCAAACTGCATATTAAACTGAGCCGTCAATATGTTGTGTTTTGTGCCGAGTTCCCAGCGCGGTAAATTTTCATCGGGGATTGTCTTAAGCATCTTTACAAGTTTCAAAGCAGTCGGTAAAGTTATCAGGTTTAGCAATGCAGGCCACGGCAGCAATCCTAACGCCACAAAAATCATTATCGAAGCATAAGCACTTATTAATAAAACATCATACATATATATTGACATCTTCTGCCCAATTAATATCGGAATAGTTTTCACACCAAACGCACCGTCGAACTTCATATCACGTATATTGTTTGAATGAAGTATTGCAATAATCAGAAGTCCTATTGGTGTTGAAAGTACAACGGGTCTCCAGTCAAACACTCCTGTTTGAACGTAGTAAGCGCCAAGAGTCATACCAACTCCGAAAGAAAGAAACACCATCAGGTCACCGAGTGCTTTATACTTTAGCGCAATAGGGTTGGCAGTATAATAGACTGCGGCAAATAGTCCGAATATCATCAGATAAAGTATCCAAATTCCCACAACCATCCACAGATAAATACCAATCAATCCCGCAAGTATAAGCGAGCCAAATGCTATCACTTTCATTCCGCCTACCGAAACAAACCCTTTTGAAATTACCATTGAACCTCCGTGAGGAATTCCCGTATCAGGGTCTTCTTTATCTATTCCTTTTTTATAATCGTAAATATCGTTCACAATGTTTGAGCCAACGTGCACTGATACTGCGCCGATTAACGTCAGTATGAAATAGAAAAAATTAAAATTCAGTCCGGGTACAATCAATACAGAAAGTATAGAGCCATACAGACACCGGAATCACCGAGGCAGGAAAAGAATACGCACGTGCTGCCATCATAAATAGTTTAAAGCCTTTAGGGGCTTCCATATTTTGTTCCATTATATCATTTTTATTTTTAAAACTACAAACTCTAAAACAAACTTAAGCATTTTTTAATTCAAAGGAAACACCACGAAAATAAACGGGTCCCAAAGCATATGCGAAATTATCGCGGCAACAATATTTCCTCTCCACAAAAATATCAGCCCCCAGTAAACACCTACAACAAAAGAAGCGAGCATCAGAATCGGATTCATAGTCGGTACGTGCACCAAGAGTATAAAACAAAACCGTCAGACCGAAACCAACCCACTTGCCGTGTTTCGCCGAAAGATATCTCTGCAAATATCCGCGCCAGAAAAATTCTTCGCCGAAACCGATTGGAAAAAAGAGAAGCATCGCAACAACCCATCCCGGAAAAATTTCCTTGTTCGCATACACGCTTGAAATATTCTGCGAGTGATTTGGAATAATCCCAAACGTATCGAGCACATACCTTCCTGCAAAGAAAATAAAATACAACAGAACCGCACTTCCAACACCGATAGAAATTTCTTTCAGGTTAAAATATTCTTTCTTAAACTGGTCTTTAAAATTCACGTATGAAATCACAGAAAGAAGTGACGTAGAAAATGCCATAGAAATCCAGAAGTTAAAAGGCTTCAGGACAAACATCACAAACCACAGAACCATCGCAAGAAGAATGTACAGTAGATATTTCAAATTTTGTAAATTTATTTTCTCCAAAAATATTGAATTTGAAATAAAGATAAAACCCAAAGGCCGGGACAGCAAAGCACATTATAAAAGTTAGAGTTATACATTTTAAATGAAAAAGCCCGTGTTAGAAACACGGGCTTTTTGTTTTGCCATTTTTAACTAAGGAGAAAGAAAATTATAATCTGAAAGTAAGTCCGCCTAAACCTGTAACGTAAGTAGTGTTTCCGTTTGATTCAAAAGCGGTACTTAATTTTGTTTTGATTGTGAAAAACAAAGAATTTGTTATTACAAGTTCTCCGCCAATTCCGATGTTTGCCCCAACCCTCACGTTTGTTTGCGATTCGTAAACAGGACTTTGTTGTGTTGTATTGTAAGTTTTGTTCATTTTGCTTCCATGCGGATCAGTTATTTCATCAGTAATTGTGGTCGTAGCATCGCCGGAAGACCCCTGAAAGTAAACATAAGGACCGAAACCGGCCTCAAAGAAAAAACTTGAACGGCAGCACGCCGGCCTAATATAATAGCGGGCCCCAACTGTTGACTCAAGATATCCCGCCTTAGGAAATGCAGAGTCTTTTGAAGAAAGAAAATTATATTTTATTTCGGAATATAAAGCGACTTCTCTATTGACTCTGTAAGCCAAATCAAAACCCGTATTTCCGCTTGTGTAATTGTTATTTACAAGGTATGGGTTTACTGGACTTGTAAAACCTGTTTGTAAAGTAATTTGTAAAAATTTAGTGGTTTTATAACCAACTAAATCAGGATATTTATTTTGCAATGAAGATGATACTTGCGAGTATCCCTCTTGAACAAAGAATAGTAGAATAAATAGTATTACGATTTTTCCCCTCATGTTGTTTCTCCCTTTTGTATAATTTTTGTATTACAAATAATATTACAAATTGCGTGCCAAAATATTTAGGTGAAAAACATCAAAAAAACGCATCCTTTATGAATTACTAAAGCCAAACGGCTATTAATGTAGTACAAACACTACTTTTAAGAGTTTGGATAATGATTAGAATTTGAATAAAGAAGTTTGGTCGCTATGTTTGTAAAATTGTTCAAATAGTATGGACGAAAGCGATGTGCATACCATAGGAAGAGTTATGGAATCAAAATTGATTATATCTCTGCGTTCCCAAGGTGGACCTTGGGAACGAGGGAAGATAAATAACATCCGTTATTTAATCATCAGCATTCTTTTTGTTTCCGTAAAACCACTTGTAATAAGTTTATAGAAATAGACTCCGCTGTTTAAGTTTTCTCCGTTGAATGTGACTTCATAAGAACCTGACTGCAAATTTTCATTTACCAATGTTTGAACTAAGCGACCTGTGACGTCATATACATTTAAAGTAACGATGCAAGGATGCTTGTTTGACATTCATTAATGTTGAACTTTATCTTTGTTGTCGGATTAAACGGGTTCGGAAAATTTTGTTCGAGTTTATAATCGTTAACTGTTATTTCATTGTTACCTATTCCAATCATCGGTGATACGTGAACATATTTAGTTCGTATGATTGTATCACTTCCGAAAGAATTCGTCGCGACAAGTTTTACCTGATAAATTCCTGACACCGCGTATTGTATGTTTGTTGGGTTCTGCAATGAAGATGTATTCGGAGTTCCGCCATTAAACGTCCACTCCCACGATGTTGGTGCATAAGATGACTGGTCGAAGAAGCTTACTGACTGTGTGTTTGCAACGATGTCTCTTCCGCTTGAACGGAAGTCTGCGGCAGGTTTGCGGCTTAGAGTTGGTTTGTATGCAGTCAGTTGTGTCCCCGCGCCTGCAACTACAAACACGCCTTCTTTTCCGAGCGGACAGCCTGCATAGGTATTTCCTGAAATATTCAACTGCCATTTTACTGTTTGAAGGTCAGGCGTAAAAGCATAATATCTTCCGTTTGATGTTTCACCTGTATTAACATAAACAGTTGAGTCGTATCCGACTGTAACATAAACTGCAGGAATGTTTGAAGAGACTGAATCAATCACTGTTCCCGTTGTTCCGTTCACTCTCATAAGTTTTCCGTTTGTGGAGCCGTTGTTTATGTTTGCACAGTAAAGAACATTTTCGGGTCCGAAAGATTTCACGAGCACTGCTGGAGACATGCTCCACTTCTGAGTGAAGCCCGTTCCGTTGTCAGTGAAGGCATAAAGCGCTCCGCCATCGCGTGCGATATAAATAGTGCCGTCGGGACCGATAACTAAATCATTTTCCTGATCGCCGTCGCCCGGCAAATCCGCAGACTGATATTTTAAAGCACCTGTGTTAACATCAACTGCAATAAGTTTTTTAGGAGTAACGATAGAGCCAGTCCAGTGATAGTAAGTGTTTCCGTAAACAACGAAGCCGCCGTCGGGACCGACAGGAATAATATAATTATAAGTCCACTTTGGAATTCCCGTTAATCTGTTTAAACGTTTGCCAAAAATAATCGGATCTCCGTCATCTGCAAAACATATTCCCGTATTTCCCGGAAACATATCCGATGCGATAGACCACTTCACTTTTCCGCTGTCAACACTTAGTGAATAAAATATATGTGTTTTATAATCGCAGGCATACACGGCATCTTCTGTAAAACCCACAACATACATTATTGAAGTATCTGCAATTGTCTTTTCCCAGATTAGTGCACCATTGGTAAGATTTCTAAGTTCAACCTTGCCTCTGTACGAAGGCGAGAATGTAGTCCGTGCAGTAGCAAACTTATCACCAAATGTATAAATAGCATTTCCCCAGACAGAAGAGTTTGTACTGTTTGCTGTCCAGTATGGCGTTGTTGTATTAACAGGTCCGTTCATTTTTGTTAAACCGTTCTTTTGATTGCTGCCGGCAATGGTGTACCAGTTTTGCGCGAACGCGAAAGAAGAAAATAAAGTAATAAATAAAACGAAGTATATTTTTCTCATATAATTAAATTTTGTTTTCTAAAATATATCAGATTTTCATAATTTAAGAAATGTTAAACGTGGCTCAAAAATCAGGATGGGTTTTTATATCAGGAAAAACTCCGCAGGCAGATGAACATCTGCCTGCAGAAGGTATTATTAAAATTCATATTTTATACTCAGCATAGGAACAAAACCAAGTTCGGTCTGCTCGTCAACTGTTTTTGAATAATTGTTATACGAGTACCCGAGAACAGTTTTTATTGTTAAGAATATTCTTTGCTTGGGCGGTAAAGACCAGAGATGTCTTTGAATAATTGATTCTGTAGTTTAATGTGAAATCCAGATAGAGAAATGGTTTCAGGTTTTGCGTATAAACCTGATTGTAGTCCAGCACTTCACGGTTTTCGGCTGTTGATTGTTGTAAATCTACAGGAATGTAATACTCTCCACCATTGTAAGACGCCTTCAGGTTTATTCCCCAAACGTTTTGCGACTTTGTGTAGAACTCTTTTCCCGCAAGAAGATTGAGTGCAAAGTTGCTGTTATATCTTCCGTTTCTTTCTATGCCATCTCCGCCTTTATACTTTGAACTGAATACCGACGCTGTAAAGAGATAATAAAAATTATTACTAAGGAATTTTTCGAAAGTAATATCCAATCCGATATTCTTTCCGGTGCCGGTGTTTATGAGCGAATCGTTAAAGTAACCTCCCGGATTATTCAGCATTGAATAGTATGAATTTCTCATTACAGGAATATTGTATAAGTCCTGATAGTAACCCTCGATTTTTAAATGGAGGTCACTGGAAAACATTAAATCATATCCCAGCACAAAATGATTTGCTCTGCTTGGTTTAAGATTTATGTTAGGTTTAGTAATACTGTTATCTGCAGTCTGATTTTGAGAAAGATAGACAGATATATCTTCGTACTGGCTATGGTTTCCGTACCCGAAGCTTAATGCGCTTCTGCCCGTAAGAAGATATTTCGCCGAAAGTCTGGGCTCAAAAGTACTTGATGAATTCAAAACAAAGTGTGAGAAGTTTATTCCGCCTGAGAAGGTTAAACGTTCGTGCAGGTTTACGGTTGACTGTGTGTATGCCTGCAAAATGCCGGTGTTACCTTTGTCATTTACAAAAGTTTCATAGTTTCCCGTAAATTGATTCTGGGAACTAATGTTTGAATTGAAATACATTTGTTTATATGTGATTCCTGTCTTATTCAAGTGAAACTGTGAAAATTTATGATTTATATAGGCACTGCCGCTTAGTTCTGATGTTTTATGAGACACATTATCAACAGGCTCAACGTTGTATGAAGTATTCATAAACCCTTTTTCATAATCTACTGTCTGCCCGCTTCCTGAGAATATTGTTTTCAAAAGTGTATTTCTTCCTAAAGGCACTGCATACGATAAACCAAATGCACCCATAGTGTTGTTCAGGGTCGTTTTTGTTCTATCGTCAAGATTTTCCCATTTCGTGCTGTCTGCATCAGGGTCGAATTTTGATTTATCTATACCTCCAATACCAAAGAGTGTAAATGTCCCTGCATTCCCTGCAGGTATATTTACCTTAAAAGATAAATCCTGATAACTTGGTATTTTGTTCCGCATATCTTTATCAATTAACTGCAAAAATCCAAAGATTGAATATCTATAGTTTATAAGGTACGATGCATTGCTGTTCTTAAACAGCGGGCCTTCGGACGCAATGTCAACGCCCTGTATTCCAACCTGTATCGTATGTTCCCTTTTAAAACTGTTTCCGTTTCTGAATTTCATATCAAAAACACCTGAAAGTGCATTACCATATTCTGAAGGAAATGCGGACGTAAAGAAATCCGAGTTTGTTAACAACTGGCTGCTGAATATTGTAAGCCCGCCGCTTTTTTGTCCGGCATAACTGAAATGATTAGGATTTGGAATACTAACTTCATCAAGACGCCATAACAACCCTTTCGGCGAATTGCCTCTGATAACAATCCCGTTTGAGTTTATATTCGGAGAACTCATAACTCCTGCAAAGTTCTGAACAGCACGCATAGGGTCGTCGAATGTTCCTGCAAACCTTTTTGTTTCATCTATACTGAACGAGCGTGCACTGATTAATGCTGATGTGTTGAGCGGTTTATCTTTTTCGAGTTCATCGATAACCGATATCTCTTCCGTTGAAAAATTAGTTGATTCAAGCTGAACGTTCAGGAAAGTTTCTTTTCCGGTTGTAACGATAATGTTTGATATGGAAACAGAATTAAAACCAATCATACTTATAATAATGTTATATCTGCCGGGCTCTACGTTTTCAATTATGAAGTATCCGTCTTTTTTGGATTCTGCTCCGAGTTTTTTGTTTTCTGTTAATAGTTGTATTACAGCCCCCTCAACCGGAATTTTTGTAATGTTTTCAACCACCTGTCCTCTGATGTTTTGTACAAGGCTTTGAGGTGTTGCTTTAACTGCAAGCAATAATAAGAATGATAGTAAAATTATTTTAATTCGTTTCATATGTATAAGATTATGTTTATAACTATACAAAATTACGAAGATTGGATTTTATATCATTGTAAAAAACGGACAGTCTTATTAGACGAAGATGTCTATTTTAGATATAAATTCGTTTGGGGTGATACCTGTGAAGAATTTAAACTCTTTTATTAAATGGGACTGGTCGTGAAAATTATATTTTGTAACTATACTCATCCAATCGAGTTGTTTTAAATTTCTCAATTCATTGTGAATGCTTTCAAACCTTAGCATCCTTGCGTATAGTTTTGGAGATATGCCTATGTATTCACGAAATGTTCTTTGAGCCTTTTTATAGTTTGCACTGTCTTCAAATATATCATTAATTTTCATCAAACCTTTTGACACGTTTAAACTGTCAAGTTTGCGGGGTAACGACAATTTCTGTTCGTAAGTGCTTACGAAACAATCTAACAACCAGCTTTCAATTATTCTTAATTTTCCGCTTATTTCAGTTTCATAAAAAACTTTCTCTTCGATTTCCTTTAATTTATTCCCAATAATTAAATTTGCTTCAACCGGTTTTGCACTGATTTCTTTTTCAGGAATTCCGAACATAACGGAAAGTCCGAACGGAAGAAACCTAATTCCAATTATGTTGAGGTTTTTACCAAATTCGAATGTATAAGGGGTTTTTCTTAACCCCTGGAAAATACTTTTTGTAATAGATACTTTTTTGCTGTAACTATCGAGGATGTATATACTGGAATCGAAATTTAAAAGTAAATCCGTTTTACCATCTGGAATTAATTGCTGCTTGATACCCTTTGTTTCACCAGAGTAACAATAGAGTGAATCAACGTATTTGGATAATGGAAACCCGGGTTTTAAAACTTTTGCAATCATACCGATATATTAGATTGGAAAAGCGAACGGGTATATTCATTCTCTGGGTTTGATATCACATCCGCCGTACTTCCCTGTTCAACTATTTTTCCGTCTTTCATAACAATAACCCTGTCACAAAAAACTTTTACAATGTTTAAATCGTGTGTGATAAATATTATGCTTAGATTATATTTCTCTTTTAAATCGAGAAATAGATTTATTATCTGTGCCTGTATTGAAATATCGAGTGATGACAAGGGTTCGTCTGCTATGAGTATTTCCGGCTCTGTTACAAGTGCCCTTGCTACACATACTCTTTGTTTTTGACCTGCCGAAAATTCATTCGGATATTTGTCTGTGTCTTTTTCATTGAGCCCGCAATTTACGAATACCTTTTTTACCAATATTCCTCTTTCGGTTTTTGAAAAACCGGTTAAGTATTTTAGCGGCTCTTCTACTATCTCTCCTGCCGTATAAACATCGTTCAAAGAAGAATCAGGGTCCTGAAAAACACCCTGAATCTTTTTTCTGATTTCTTTTAATTCTTTATCTTTTAAACCCAATAGTTCTTTGTCTTTATAAGTTATGCTTCCGTTTACTATTGAAGAACTGTCAACATTTTTTATTATGTTAAGCAAACATCTTGCGACTGTTGATTTCCCGCTTCCTGATTCGCCCACAATACCGAGCACTTCTCCTTCAAAGAGAGTGAAACTTACATTCTCAACAGCGGTAAAATGTTTCTGCATTTTTCCAAAGACTGTTTTCTTTGAAGAATACTTTACCGATAAGTTTTTTACCTCAATTAACTTTTTCATTTCCGTATAAATGACATCTTACAAAATGATTTTTCTTTGTTTCAATAAGTCCTGGTTCTACCGAAAAGCAAACATCTATTGCCTCTGCGCATCTGTTGCAGAATTTGCATCCCATTGGCAAATCACTTAAATCAGGTGTTTGTCCAGGTATTGTATAAACCCTGTTGTTTTCATTTTTATTAAACTTTGAAGCCGTAAGCAATCCTTTTGTGTAAGGGTGCATGGCATCTTTTTCTAAAATTTTCGCATCCGATATTTCCTGAATTTTACCTGCATACATTACAGCAGTTCTGTCACAGTATTTAGTAATAATGCCGAGGTTATGCGAAATAAATATTATCGAAAAATCATTTCTGCTTTTCTTTATGTTTAAAAGCAAATCGAGTATCTGCTTTTGTATGGTGACATCAAGCATCGTAGTTGGCTCATCGGCAATAAGCAATGACGGATTGGCAGAAAGCGCCATTGCTAATGCAATCCTTTGTCTCATACCGCCGCTGAACATATGCGGATAATCTTTTATTCTTTTTGCTGCATCGCTAATCCCCATTTGTTCAAGAAGTTCAACTGCCATAGTACTTGCTTCACCGTATGATTTATTCAGGTGGGTTGTAATAACCTCAACGATTTGTTCTTCAACATTAATAACAGGGTTTAAAGAAGTGTAAGGTTCCTGAAACATATACGCAATTTCTTTGCCCCGTAACTTCCTTAATTCTTCTCCGCTTGTTTTTAAAATATCCTTTCCCTTATAAATTATTTCTCCCGACACAATTCTGCCTGTTGGTTCCGGTACCAATTTCACAATAGATTGAGCAGTAACCGTTTTTCCCGAACCCGATTCACCAACTATCCCAAATATTTCACCTTCTTTAATGGAAAAAGATACCCCATCAACTGCTTTAATAGTATAATCTTTATTAACCGAATCGTTTGAACGGAAATATGTTTTCAGGTCCTTTATTTCGAGTAATACATTCATCTCAGCCGTGAATATTGTTTCCTGTAAAAAGTATCCCTGAACCCGTTACCGATAATTACAAACAATATTAATGTAACAAACTGAAAGAGCAGAGGAAAAACAATCAACCACCATTTATTAAAAGTAGAGTACGTCATACCCTGCTGAATTAATTGTCCCCAACTGGAAGTCGGCGGCTGCAGCCCAAACCCAAGAAAATCGAGAGCGACAAGTAATGAAATGTTTCCAATAACTGCAAAAGGGGCAAAAGAAATAACCGGGTTCATAGAATTTGGCAGAACGTGTTTTATAAGCACCTGCATTTTAGATGCACCCGAAACATAAGCCGCAAAAACATAATCCTTTGTTTTTTCTCTTAAAACTTCACCGCGTACATAAAGAGTTATTCCAACCCAGTTGAGCAATACAAGAATTACTATCAGCATTGAAAACCCAGGGGTTACCAGTGAACTTAAAACTATCACCAGGTATAAAAAAGGAAGTGCTGACCAGATTTCTACGGCCCTCTGAAAGAATATGTCTGTTAAACCTCCGTAAAAACCTGATATCCCGCCGAATAATATTCCGATAAGGAATGAGAAAACCGTTACAACAAGTCCGAATGTTACCGACACATTAAATCCATAAAGCACCCTTGCAAACACATCTCTTCCTCTGTCGTCAGTCCCAAATATATTTTTTACTGACGGTGGAGTTGGCGGCGGCTGGTTTAATTCATCAAGAAGGTTTTCGTTCGGTCCATAAGGATACAAAGGCATTAAAACAAAGTTTGAATTATTATCTGAATTTATTCTCGCATTAAGTTTTCTGTAATTTGCTTGTCCGCCTGACTCTTCGTTAAAAATATTTGCAGGATACAGTCTGAACACAGGGAAGTAAAACGTGTCATTATATTTTATTAACAACGCATCACCATTAACCAAGAATGGAAGAAAGAATGAAAGTGCATAAAATATAATCAACAATTTCAAAACCAAATAACTTTTCCTGTTAGATTTAAATTTGTTGAACCACCCAATATTTGATACTTTACTCTTCATTCAAATCTTATTCTTGGGTCTGCAAATGCATAAAGAATATCTGTTATTAGATTTCCGAGTAATAACAACAAACTTGATAAGACAAGCAATCCCATACTTACAGGATAATCCCTCGAAAGCACAGAGTTGAATGCAAGCATCCCTATTCCCTGAATATTAAAAATTTTTTCGATTAAAATACTTCCTGTTAGAAGCACGCTCAGAAAATGTCCAAACCCTGTTGCGAGCGGTATCAATGCGTTCCTTAGTATATGTCTGTATATTATCCGTTTATTATTTAAACCTTTTGCATAAGCCGTTCTTACGTAATCCTTGCTTAAAACATTTATTACGGAATTTTTAGTAAGTATTGTAAGCATTGCGAATCCTGAAACAAGATAAGCAACAACGGGAAGAAAAGTATGATGCAGCAAGTCCAGTGCTTTCTCAAAAAAATTCAAGCCGGAGAAATTTTCAGAAACAAACCCGCCAAGAGGAAAGACCTCCCACAATGTACCCCCGCCAAGTAAAATAAGAAGCAAAGCGCCAAGCGCCCATCCCGGAATTGAGTAACCCGCAAAAACAATGAAAGAAGAGACTACGTCAAACTTAGAACCATTCTTCATCGCCTTCATAATTCCAAGCGGAATACAAACTATGTATGTTATTGTAAAACCGATTAATCCAAAATATACTGACACAGGTAATCTTTCTTTTACAACTTTCAAAACCGGTTCTGAATATGCTGTTGAAGCACCAAAGTCCCCGGAAAAAACACCTTTAATCCATATTAAATATCTGATGTGAACGGGTTTATCAAATCCGTATTGTTCCTTTAGTTTTTGAATCGTAGTTTCGCTTAACTTTAAAGATGAGTTATTACTTCCGCCTATCTCTGAATTACCCTGCTGTAATTTCATCATTTCAACTTCAACAGGTCCTCCGGGTACAAACTGCAAAAGAAAGAATGTAATCAAGGTAAGTCCGATGATAGTCGGTATCATTAACAATAATCTTTTCAGAATGTAGTTTCTCATAAACTAAAATAATTAAAGATTATAAATTAAACTCAATCCGTTTGATGTTGGTACAATATGATATTTGTTGTTTTTATTTTTCTTTCCCGAAATAAAATCGCCCACAAAATATCCTATTGCCGAGCCAAGAAAAACATCCGAAGCCCAGTGCTTATCGTCGTAAATTCTTGCCAGTGCGGTAATTCCCGCCAGTGAGTACAGACCTATTGATGCATACGTGTTGTGAATTCTGTTTGCGAGCGTTGTTGAGAGTGCAAAAGCAACAGTTGCATGGCCCGAGGGCAAGGAAAGAAAGTCGTTATCAATCGTAGGTCCTTCGAACTTTGTCGGACCGTCATTAGTGTATGGCCTGTGTCTGCCAAGAGCAGATTTTGTTAATGTTGTAATTAAACCGGCAATCGCAAAAGACTCAATCACCATTCTGCCCGTTATTCTCAGGTTGTCGTTTCCTGCAAAAAGCCCGGTGGTATAAAGTCCTCCGCCTATTATTAATGTGGGATACACATTTCCGTAAAAATTTCCTACATCTTTTAATGCATCGTTAAAACTGCTTTTTTGTTTTTGAAAATAAGTTCTGGTTTCGTCGTCAACAGTAAAAAGTAATGCGGTTGTAGAAATCACAACCGCGGCTATAATGGCATCTTTAGAATCGTAATGAAATGGCGAGACGAATGTTCTTATGCCGTCATTGAAAGATATTTTAAAGTCTTCGGCAATTATGTCGCCGACATTTTTTCTAACTTTTGAGGAGTCTTTGTTTACGCTTGTATTTTGTGAATAGGCAGAATTCCAGGAAACAGATATTAATAAAACACAAATAACAAGTTTCAACCTTTTTATCATACATAAACCCTTTGCACTCTGTCTGCCATTGAGCAAATAACTTCGTACGGAATTGATTTAACGATCCTTGCGATTTTATCTGCACCCAGGTCGTTGCCGTTTTCTTTTCCGATTAATAAAACATCATCGCCGATTTTAACCGTACTCCTTACACCCAGATTTACCATAAGCCAGTCCATCGTTATTGTGCCTGCAATCGGATAGAGTTCATTATTTATATAAACTTTGCCTACGTTTGAAAGTGACCGCCAGTATCCGTCTCCGTATCCGATGGGTATTGAACCAATAAAAGTTTTATCTTTTGTAAAATATTTTCTGCCGTAAGAAATACTCGTATCTTCATCAACGCGTTTAATAAAAGTTACTTTAGATTTTAAATTCATAATCGGCATAAGTTCGATTTTGTTCTTCACTTCTTCGGATGGATAATAACCATAGAGCAAAAGTCCGGGTCTTACCATATCAAAATACGAATCTTTTAAGTCGAGTATTGCACCGCTGTTTGCGGCGTGCACAATCGGAAACTCCATTCCGGATTTTTTAAGCAGTTCAAGAAGTTCTTTGAATTTATTTAATTGCAGTTTTGCGAATGTCTTATCACCGTTTTCCGCCGTTGCAAAATGCGTGAAGATACCTTCAACATCGAGATTTTTGTATGAAAATATCTGCTCAATATTTTTAAAAGCCCGTTTAACATCAAAACCGATACGTTTCATACCTGTGTCAATTTTAATATGAACCTTGAATTTTTTATTTAATTTTCTTGAATACTGGTCAAGAAACCTTGCTGTATCGAGAGATGCGACCGTAGCAATTAAATTGTATTTTAAGAGTTTTGAAACGTATGCCGACGGTTTTAATTTTGAATGTATTAATGTTCCGAATACGAGAATGTTTGCATCGGGTATTGTTGTTCGTAATTTAATCGCTTCATCATAATTAGCCACGCCGAGAAAATCCGCGCCCAAAGAAATCAACTTCTGGCTAATCTCTCTGATTCCGTGTCCGTATGCATTTGCTTTTACAACCCCGCATATTTTTACTTTCTTATGGGAATCTGCTTTCTGCAGATGTTTTTTAATCTGATTATAATTAAACTCAAGTTTGTTTAATGATATTTCTGCCCTTGTTGGATTCATTTATACACATCAACTTTCTTTTAATTCTAATTACAAATATAAATAATTACACTCTTATAAATTAGACAATTATTGTTAAAACTTTGCAATGTTTAAAACATTTAGTTTTAAAGAGAAAAGAGCAAAAGATTGGCACACTGAGTAAAGACGATAAGTGACTGATTTACACTGATAAGAGCTTTTATTAGGATAGAGAAAAGAGCAGACATCCCGAAAAGAACTCGGGACAAGCTGAATTTCACGAATTAAGAGAAAAGTAATTTTTGGCAAAGAGAAAGAGCAGAAGAAACAAGGGAGCGAGTTTATTTTATGGTTAGAGATTTGAAATTTTATGGATGGTATGATAACAAAACGATAAAGGCTTCGGAATTGTTTTAATTCTATAAATACACAATATTTGATTAAATTTATTTATAATATGAAAAAGACTATCGTAATATTTCTTCTTTTTATAACAGGCATTGGATTTGCACAGAACGCATCAACTTTCTTTCCTGCAGCAACAGGATACAAATGGTATTATAAAAACATACCGCTGGATTCTCTGAACAATCCAATGACAAATTTAACGCGATACAGAATTGATTCTTTTGCCGTTACAACAAACTATAAAGGTCTGCTTGCGAGTGTAGTAAGGGTTAAAGACAACCTAATTTCTTTAAATCAGAACACGCCATACAACGACACAAGCTGGCACAATTTCCAGACGACCAACGGGTGGGAATATTTATCTACGTCGATGATATCCGATACGATTCCGCTGCCAGGGTTTATAAATTTTTTAAAGGGGCTTGAAAACTGGTACAACGTTTACAGGTACGCACAGGCGGTAAATTCGGAATACGTTGTTCTGACAAAAGATACAACCATTTCTTTTGATACAATCAGCGCACCAATAAGAGTGAAACTGAAAGTGAAAAGATTAAACGATGAAACGGTATCTACGGTTAACGGAAATTACCTGTCAAAAAAATTCGTGACTACTTTCGGGCTGTATTACAGATTCTTTATTCTTGAAATACCAATAGTAGAGCGTCCGGACACAAACTGGATTGCACAAAATGTATGGATTGTTAAAAAAGTATCCCCTTCTGTTAACGTTAATCTATCTCCAATTGGTATTCCGTTTTCTTTTTCTGTACCGGGGAATATTTATGAACTTACAAACCCGTCAATAGGCATTCAGAATATTTCATCTGAAATCCCTGCTGCATTTTCATTAAAGCAAAACTATCCAAACCCGTTTAACCCTGAAACGAACATACAGTTTGGTTTATCAAAAAATGAATTTGTAAGCATAAAGGTTTTTGATATACTCGGCAAAGAAATTGCAACACTCGTAAACGAGTACAAACAGGCAGGTACATATCTGGTAGATTTTAAGGCAACGTCATTAACCTCGGGTGTATATTTTTACAGAATGCAGGCAGGCGCCTTCACAGATATAAAACGAATGACACTTCTTAAATAGTTTCTATTATTAAAAAGCCGGCAATTTATGATTGCCGGCTTTATTTGAAAAATTTCTATCAATGAAAATCGTTCTTCAAATCAGAAAATGTTTTAATAAAACAAAGATTTTCAGTTCAGCATCCATAGCTTAAAATTCAGCACGCTTGCAAAACTTACCCAGAGCAAATACGGAATTAACAGCCAGGCAGCAATCTTTGAAACGGGATAGAATTTTATCACACACAAAACAATAAACACCCAAAGAATAATAATTTCAAAAAAACCAAGCATCGGGTTTTTCATCCCGAAAAAGATTATACTCCAGAGTGCGTTCAACACAAGTTGTGTTATAAACAAAATTGCGGGTACTTTAATATCGAACTTACCTGAATTTTTCCAGACGAGAAAGAAAGCAATTCCCATCATAAAATAAAGTGTTATCCACACCGGTCCGAAAAGATAATTCGGCGGATTGAAAGAGGGCTTGTTTAAACCTGCATACCAGGTCGGGATATTCTGTACCGTAAATAAAGAGCCGATAGCACCTGCCGCCTGACTTATGACGACACTTACTATCAGCTTTAATATGTTTTTCATTTTTATTGTTCTGAGATTATTATATAAATCAAAACAAAGTTTTCCTTATTTAAATTTTATTGGTTTACCACTCTTGTCTTTGACAATGAATCGTGAAGCCATTTACCGTCTATTATCAATACCGGTTCGAGGGGAATGATTCTTGAAAAAGTTCTTACAAGCATCTGCTGGGTAGTGGGCTTCCCGCCATCAAGGTTCACAACTTTTGTCTTGGTTATCATTTTTCCTATTGTCTGCCCCACGGAGTTTTCAAGTCCGTAGAAGTATGCAAAGACAACCGCTATGTCGAGTATTTTAAAAAGCCCTAAATAAGAGAAGATACTGTTGTGATAAAGAATCTTGTTGAATATTACTATTAAGAATATCACTGCCCCGATATCTATCAGAAGATTAAGAAATCTTTTACCTGAATCAGCATCCACAAGCGGAACTGCCAGCGTACCTTTTTCGTCTATGTATAAATCTGTGTTTTCCATTATAGTCTTTTATTTATTTAGACGAAGGAAAACGGAAAAGGTTCCAGAAAATTTCAAATTTTAAATTTCAAATTTTAAATTTGCAGAATCTCTGTAAAAACTTAGTACACGACAATGGTTTATTTTTTAAAAAACATATCAAACAACAAATTATCAGATTGTTCAACCCCTTCCAGGGGTTGTTTTCATATTTATTTATTGACCCTGGGTTAAAATCACATTAAGAGCATGTGATTTTAACCCAGGGTTATTCATATTTAACCCCTTCGGGGTTATTCCAACTTAAAAGTAATTGAGAACTCTATAGATTATTGCTTAACATATTTTTGTCGTGTAATAAACCGTAAAAATTGTAAGGTTATTTATCATTTTTAGTTTTATGAATTGTGATTACATTTGAATAAATAAAATCTATTTCATTATGCGTTACATATTATTAATTGTATTCATAGTATTTTCAGCAACACAGGTTTTTTCACAGCAATCACTACCCAAACACAGGCAGGGAGCATTTTCCACATCGGGCAACTGTGCGTTTTGTCACACAACTGATTTCGGTGCAAACACTTTAAAAGGGAAAGATGTATCGCAGGTAACGCTCTGGCGCTCTACTATGATGGCAAATGCCTCAAAAGACCCGTTCTGGCGTGCAAAAGTTGATGCCGAACTTTCAACGGTTAAAAACAAGGATGTTAAGAAAGTTGCCGCAGACCTTTGCCTGAAATGCCACGCACCAATGGGTTTTACACAAGCAGTGTTAGACGGCAAGGGCAGCGAATATACTATAGATAAAATTAACACCGACCCGCTTGCTTTAGACGGAGTAAGCTGCACTTTGTGTCATCAGATACAGCCCGATAATTTTGGCAAGCCAGGCAGTTATACCGGAAACTATATAATCGGAAAAGAGAGATTAATATTCGGACCGTACAAAGATGTGTTTACGGGACCAATGTCTAACCACGAGGATTTTATTCCGCAATACGGAGTTCACATTACAAAGTCAGAACTTTGTGCAACGTGTCACACTGTTATAACCCCTCACTTAACGCAGGAGGACGATATTAAGGGTGTGTTTTACGAGCAAACACCTTACCTCGAATGGAAAAACAGTTTGTATCCTGAAACAGATATACAGTGCCAGTCGTGTCATATGCCTGCAACGGAAGAGCCTATTGACATTGCGTCGCGTCCGCCGTGGGACACAACAAAACGCTCGCCGTTTTTCTTTCATCAGTTTGTCGGAGGCAATACGGCATTACAAAAAATATTCAGTAAAAACGTAAACACGCTTAACCTTTCATCTTCGGGTGTGTTCTTTGAAGAGAAACTAAAGGAAACCGAATCGAATTTAACGGATAATTCATTGTCATTGTCCGCAACGGCAAATATGGTTGGAAGCGACCTTGAAGTAAAAGTAAAAATAGAAAACCAGACAGGACACAAACTGCCGACAGGAATACCGTTCAGAAGAATGTGGGTACATCTTACTGTAAAAGACAAAACCGGCAAAACAGTTTTTGAATCGGGCGGATATGATACAGAAGGCAAGATAAAAGGCACTGATGAAAATTACGAAAACCATTATACTGAAATAACAAACTCCAATCAGGTACAAATATACGAAGCGGTAATGGTTGACTCAAAAGGAAAAAGTACATTCAGTCTTCTTAAAGCAGACAAATACATAAAGGATAACAGGATTCCCCCAACAGGATTCACAACAAAACACCCGAGTTACGACACAACGGCAATATTCGGAAGTGCAAAAGACGACACAGATTTCAACAAAGACGCAAAGGGAAACGAAGGCAGCGGCTCTGACATAATAACTTACAGGATAAAAAATGTAACGGGCGGGGAATTCACAGTAGAAGCAGAAGTTCTGTATCAATCAATAAACCCCTCAATGATAGATTACTTTAAAAAGTTTGAATCACAGAGTATCTCAATGTTTATTACAGCATATAAAAACTCAGACGTAAAACCCGTTGTAATGAAAGCATTGAAGTTGGCGAGTAAATAGGCAGGGTGGGTTTGGAGAATGAACTTATCGATTTAATAAACTTCCCTTTCGTTTTGGGCGAAAGGGAAGTTTTGTTATAAATTTACTTTATTTTATCTAAGTATTTCTTTGGATTCTTTTCAAATTTGCTGATGCAGCCTTCGCAGCAAAAATAATACTTTACACCGTCAACGACTGTTGATACGTCTTTCGATGCCGCTTCACCCATTACAGGGCAGGTAAGTTCTGTTTTGATGTACGTCATTGGTTCTGCTTTGAATTTCTTTAAGCATCCTGCACAGCAGAATTCATATTCTTTTGCAAGGTATGTGAATTTTACTGATGCGCCTTCGTGATTTACAGGCTCACCCGATACAGGGCAGAGTTTTGTTGAATCAGACACCGTACCCGATGAATTTCCTGACTTTGTTCCGCAATCAGATGTTTTTGTTGTTGAACATTCTGATTTTGTTTTTTCATCACAGCAGCTGCCTTCCTGGGCTTTGACTGCTGATGCCGCAAAAATTAATGCGACGAATAATGCTAAAGATAAGATTCTCATCTTCATTTTTTGTGTTCCTTTCATTTGATTTTTGTTTTTATTCATTTTAAGTTTTTATTTTTATAGTTTGTCAAACAGCAATCTGAACCCTAAATAAAACGTCCTGCCTGTCGTCGGTCCCCATATGTATGAGGTATCGAAATACTGACTGGTAGGGTTTTGCGGGTCTATAATCGGGTTTGACTGTGTGAAGTCGAAAATATTTTCAACTCCGACGTATGCTTCAAAGTGTTTAAAGTTCTTTGAAAACTGTCCGTTTAGTAAAGCGTAAGCATCGGATTCCGACGGTCTCTGTAACTCAACAGGATAATCTTTTGTGGAAGGCAATGATTGCTTGCCGAACCACTGAAAAGCAAAATTTACATTCCAGTTTCTGTCGTACGGACTGTATGAAACCGACGAAAGCACTCTGTGTTTAGGACTAAAGTACTGTTCGGTTTTTTCACCGTTCTGATAGTAATACTGGTCTATAAGTTTATAAGCAAGTTTAAAATCGAGATTGTTCAGGATTGTAAGGCTTGATTCTATCTGAAACACGTTCGATGCTGCATCGTTGTTGTTAACAAAAGTAACAGCAAGTGTATTGGCATCATAGTCAGGTATTATTTTGTTGCTGAATACCGTTCTGTAGAAGTCAAAATTTATATTTCCTGAAACTTTTCCGATGTTAAAATACTGAAGTACATCTACTCCGAAGTTTACCATTTTTTCGGGATTTAATTCCTGAGGGAAAATCATATTTCTTCCGCTTGCAAGAAGGTTAGAATATTCGCTGAACAGATTTACTGTTCTGAATCCTGTTCCTACAGAAGCACGAATAACGGTTTCCTTTGTTAACTGATGTCTGATCAGCAGTCTCGGAGTTGTAATTAAATTGTATTTATTGTGAGCATCAAGTCTGAGTCCTGCTATAACAGAGGTGTTCAAATCTGTTGCATCATAAGAGGCTTCGGTAAAGACACCCGGCACGGATTCAAGTTTATTATAATTGCCCGCGTAAGTTTTCTGTACGGCCTGAAGGAAGTTTATATCTTCAATAATGTTTTCATATTTATACGACGCGCCAACTCTCAGATAGCCCTTTTTTATAACAGGAAATTCAAATATTGCATTGGTGTAGAAGTTTCTTTGCTTTGCATTGTACTTCGTAACACCGTAATATGATTCCTGATTAAAGAAAAGCCCCGAAGTAAAGAATTTCAACTGTGACTCTTCACCAGTTTTCTGGCTGATTCTTAAGTAAGCATCTCCATTTTCCAGGTCAACCGTTTGCCCGTAAACTTCTGACGAACCTTTGTTATTATCATAGTTAAAGTTAGTCTGACCGCCAATTCGCTTTTCGTCGAGATACTTTATTCCTATCGTTACGTTTGTGTTATCATCTTCTTCATCCTTTGAGCCATAATTCCATTTGTTATAAAACATATATCTTGTCGTAAGCGGAGAATCGAGAAATGAATCGTTATTCTCGTCCATTTTTTTTGGTTCCTGTACAGTCTGAAAAGCAACGAGTGTGTTCCAGTTTTTCATCTTTGCCGTTGTGTTTATGTTAACCTGTTTTTCGAGCATACTGTTCATAAAGCCATTAAGCATAAACCTGTCTGAAGTTCCGTAATCTTTCAGAAGCACGTTCATAATACCGCTGATTGATTCGTAACCCTGTATAACAGAGTTCGAGCCCTTTGAAATCATAATTTTATTTATCAAGGTACCCGGAATACTCGTAACACCGTATTTGGTAACAAGCCCTGACATTATAGGCATATTGTCAACAAGCACCTGTGTATAGGCGCCGTCGAGTCCAAGAATTTTTAATTCTTTGGTGTTGGTAAGAATGTCCGTAACCGCAACATCAACCGAAGCATTTTTTCCGAAACAGCCCGAAAGGTCACAGCAGGCATCTTTCTTAAGTTCGGTTTGCGATATCACCTCTGTTTTAGTGTTACCGTCTTCGATGTAAGACGAACTTCTTTCACTTTCGACTACAATCTGCTGAGTTGAAAAACTTGTTTGCAAGGCAATCTCCACAAAATCCCTGTTCGCAACATCTACAGTATCTTTTCTGTAGCCTATATAAAAGACTTCAAGCCGTTTATCGGAAATTCCTAAAACAGAAATTTCAAATTTACCTTCTGAATCTGTAACGGTGCCAATTTTAGTGTTAACCCATTTAACGACAGCACCTTCAAGAGGTTCTCTGCCTTTATCCGATATTGCATAAACTGTACCGCTTATTTTATTTTGCGAACTTATTTGGGCATTTGAAATACCTGCAAAAGATACAAGCATTAATGCCATTAATATTATATTTTTCATTTTATTAAATATTTAGAAACATTAAAAACTGCGTGGAGCAATCTCTTGTTTCTAAATGCGCAGATTGGATACGTCAAGAAAGACTTTCGACCTTATACCGGGCGAATTGTCTGATTGATATGATTTTTGTGTAAAAGTATTTGTGAATAAATTCTGTGATTCTTTCAGGAGTGTTTTGGTTTCAGTCTTAGTCAGTTTGCTTTCGTTCAAAGCCGCCTGCTCTTTTTCTACTTTTTTCTCAAAACTACAGGTCTTGCAATCGTTGCAGGAACTGCTGCCGCTATCAGAGCAACAATCGTCTTTCACTTTTGCTGTTTCAACATTGCATTCATCATTTTCATTACTGCAACAGGATTTTTTCTTCTCAACTTTTTCAGGTTTACACAAACAATTGTGCAAATCGCTTCCAAAGGAGGCTACGTTAAACGATAACAGTAATAACATTACTGTTAAAATTCTAATGCTGCAATATTTTCTTAAAAACAATTTCATCTATACAAAAATGACTAAAATAATTGTTATTGTCAATCAAAATCAAACCCTTTTTTAGTTAATCAGTTTAAACAAATAGAATTTCATAGATTTATAATTCTTCCATTCGTCTTTGTGCAAACCTGCTTTTCTGCATAAACTCGTTAAAAAATCCTTTTCCTCGTGAAAATGTTCCCACACCTGCGGAAGGTAAACGGCACTTCTGAAATCTTTTTTAATGATTATACCCTTATCTTTTATTTCTTTTAGCAATTCGTCAGAGGATTTTGGTTCAAACAGTTCCGGCGGTGAAAGAACCGAGACTTCATAATTGAGACTATCAAGTTCGTTTTCCGTTACAGGGGAAAACCTCGGGTCACGCGCAGCAGCGGATATTGCATTTTCTATGATGCTGTTGCATAATGTATCAACAGGTTCTATAGTTCCAATGCATCCGCGTAATTCTTCTCCTGTTTTTATTGTAACAAAACAAGCAAGACGCTCATTAAACTTAGGGAGGGGGTTTTCTACTGAATAAACTTTTCCGGATGTTACATACATTCTAACCGTATTCTTTGCAATATTAACCATTAAATCCTTTTCTTCTTTTGAAAAGTACTCTTCTTTATTATCATCATAAAAAACTATTGCAGAGTATCCAACCACAGAACTTCTGTCTGAAATTATATCACCCGAGTTTTTATAGTCGAGAAGCTTTGTTTTCCATTTCATTCTTTTGGCAAGTTCAATCAGTGCCGCTACAGCGTATGGGGAATCAATGTCGGTCTTTTTTAAACCGTTTACGTCTGAATTTAAAATACAATTTATAGTATGTGTGTCAATCTTAACTGCATCGCTGTATTTATGAAAATGGCTGAGGTCAACCGATGCAACGATAACAGAATCTTTCGTAAAATACTTTTCGAGTATAGAAGAAAATTGCTTGTAGTCAACCTGACCGACTATTACCGGTAGTATTTCAAAGTCTGTCAATACTTTTTGAAGAAAAGGAATTTCGATTTCTATGGAATGTTCATCGGTGTCGGCTTCGGGAATATTAAACACATTGCTTTCGTTCAGAATATTTGTGACATCTTCGCTCACTTTCACTTTCCCGAGCGGTGAATCATAAAAATCATAGTCAACAACGCAGGCACCTTTAAGGGGATATCTGTGTGCTGTTCCGAGAATTATAACTTTCTTCGTTTCTTTGTTAAGTTGTTTAAAAGAATGAGCCGCAGTCTGCCCCGAAAACATATACCCTGCATGAGGGACTATAATTGCCTTCACGTTTAAGTTCTGATACTCTGCCTTTTCAAGATATTCCTCAATTTGTTTTGATAACTCTTCGGGATTAGCAGAGTACCAACTTCCTGCAAATTTTGCTTCTCTAGTTTTCATTACTATAGTAAAAGTTCAGGTCTGTATTCAAAATGCATTGTGTCATAGTGGTACCATTTTGCGCCCCATATAAATCCGTGCTTTTCAAAAACTTCCGCTACTTCAACGGGAATTCTGTTTTTGTAAGTTAGGGATTTATCCCAGAGCCAGTAATCTGAATAGGCTGTGTTTATATCTATCGCAATTCCGTATGAATGAGTGCTGAACCTGTTTGTTCCTGCAATCTTTCTGTAGTTAAACGTGCCAGCCGTCTTTTTAAAATATTTGTGAAACTCAGACGGCAGATTTTCCAGATCTTCCATCACTGCTTTGAATTTTTTGTCAACATCGTTTACAGTTGTAACCTGAACACTCGTTCCGAACCAGTTGATAGTTGTAAGGTTTTGTGCGACTTCTGATTTTGAATTGCCGTACATTTTTGCGAAGAATGGTTCGTATCTGATTCTTCCCGGTTCGAAATTCTCTGCCGGCGGCTGGTCCCAGTCGGGTCCTGCAACGTATTCCTGAGACATCATATCTTCAAGGTCAGGGTCGTCAAGTTTTTCATCGTGAGATGATTTTTCACGTCCGTCATCGTACGTCATAACCTTTCCGTCTTTCCAGTATAATTTATTATCTTCGCCTTTTTCAAGAAAGTCGGGATATGCTTTAACAAGTTTTTGTAAACCCGTTAACTGTTTCTGAGTTGAATCTTTCTTCTGTACCGATACTGTTTTACTTTCTTTTACATTCTCATTGCTTTTAGATTCGCTGCACTTAAACGAGAAGAGCAAGGGGATTAAAAACAGTACTGTTAATATTTTTATCGATTTATTCATTATATGTTTCCTTTATACACGTACTTAAGTTTTTGTTTTGCTATTTCAAAAAATCTGTTTATTAGTTTTACGGGAGTTATCTCAAATTCCATTTTATAATCCGGGAATGCTCTTGATATGTGTAACACTATGTTCTTATCGAGCGTTGCAAGGTAGTCGCACATTTGTTCGAATTCTTCCTCATTATCATTTAAACCTTTTATCAGCAATAATGTTACTTCAAGATGTTTTTTGTGTTTTACAATTGCTTCTATTGTTTGTTTTGTGGTTTCAATCTCTCCGCCGCAAACCTTTCTGTAAAAATCAGGGTTGAATGATTTTAAGTCAATGTTGAACGCATCTATATATTCCACTAAAACATCAAATGGTTCTTTATTAATTTGTCCGTTTGAAACCATCACCGTTTTTATATCGTTCTTTTTGCAAAGTATTGCAACGTCAAGCATATATTCAAAAAATACAGAGGGTTCGTTATAAGTAAATGCTACAAATTTGTAACCTCTTTGTTTGCATAGTTCTATTATTTTTTCAGGAGTAGTCTCTTCAATACTTTCAAAAGAGGATTTATCAAAGTCCTGACTGATGTTATGATTCTGACAAAATTTACAATCAAGGTTACAGCCGAGTGTTCCTATTGAAAGTATTACCTCGCCCGGATAAAAATGGTATAGCGGTTTTTTCTCAATCGGGTCAAGATGTATGGCTATTGGTTTTGAATATGTTAATGCGTACATCTTTCCGTCAATGTTTTCACGGACTCCGCATACTCCCGTATGATGTTCAGAAACCAGACATTCCTTAGGGCAGAGTAAACATTTTAGTCTGCCATTTTCTTCTGCAATATAAAACGATGCTTCTTTCAATGTTATAAATTTCTTAAAAGATATTCCGTTATTCTTTTAAATAAATGGTATCGTGTATTGCCTCCGCCTATGTTGTGATTCCTGTTCGGATAAATCTGCATTTCAAATTGTTTGTTTGCTTTTATTAATGCATTTGCAAACTCCATTGTGTTCTGATAGTGAACATTGTCGTCTGTTGAACCGTGAACTAAAAGTAAATTTCCTTTAAGTTTATCGGCATAGGTAATCGGCGAATTGTCATCGTATCCCGACGGATTATCTTTAGGTAAACCAAGATATCTTTCAGTATAAATGTTATCGTAGTATCTGAAATTAGTTACAGGTGCTACAGATACGGCAGTTTTAAAATAATCTGCGCCTGCGGTTATGCAAAGTGCCGACATATATCCACCGAAACTCCATCCCCATATTCCGATTCTGTCTTTATCAACGTACGGCAATGAACCAAGATATTTTGCACCTTCAATCTGGTCTTTCAGTTCAAGTTGACCCATCTTTCCATAAATCTGTTTCTCAAACTCCGAGCCTCTTGCACCTGTTCCTCTGCCGTCAACGCACGCTATTACATATCCTTTCTGACAAAGCATTTGATACCAAAGGTCAAAGTAACTAAAAGTATTAATAACAGACTGCGAACCGGGTCCGCCGTAAACGTACATCAGTACAGGATACTTTTTGTTTGCATCAAGATTTTTTGGTTTCATTATCCAGCCGTTAAGTTCAATACCTTCTGAAGTGTTAAACTTAAAAATCTCTTTTGGTGTGAAATTATATTCTTTCATCTTTTCAGATAACTCTTTGTTATCTTTTAAAACTTTCACAAGCGTCCCGTCTTTGCGTTTCAGTTCAAAAAAGCCCGGTGAGTTTGCGTCAGAAAAATTTGTTACGTAATATTTAAAACCCGAACTGAAAGTCGCGTTATTGAATCCGTCTTTGTAAGTTAGTTGCTTTTTATTGCTGCCGTCAAGATTAACTATGAAATACGTCTTTATTTATTCCATCGGGACTGAATGCAGTGTAGTAAACTGTTCCCGCTTCTTCGTCAACACCTTTAAGTTCTGATACCTCGTAGTTTCCTTTTGTAATCTGATTTTTTATCTGACCGTTTTTATCGTGAAGATAAATATGGGAATATCCGTCTCTGTCGCTGACTCTTAAAAAACTTCCGTCTTTTAAAAATGTCAGTTCGTATGACCTGCCAAGGTAATACTTATCTTCTTCGGTAAAAACAGTTTTTGATTTTCCCGATGAAGCATCTGAAAAAAGTATGTCAAGTTTGTTTTGAAGACGGTTTAATCTGAATATCGATAACGTGTTATCGTCGTTTGTAAATTTAATACGTGCGATGTACTGGTCTGTGTTTGTGCCTATATCTGCCTTTATGGTTTTGTCGTTATCCAAGTCATAAACCCAGACGGTGACAATGGAATTATCTTCTCCTGCTTTTGGATATTTATACAAAAACTCATTCGGATAAAGTTCGCCATAAAAGGAAAGGTTCATTTCTTTAACTTTCGATTCATCAAATTTCATATATGCTAACTTCCTGCTGTCCTGCGACCAACTGTACGCTTTTGTTAAGCCGAGTTCTTCTTCGTAAACCCAGTCTGAAGTGCCGTTGATAATTGAATTCTTTTTACCGTCGTTAGTAATTTGTTTTGTGGTGTTATTTGATAAGTCGTAAATGAAAATGTTATTGTTTAATATGTAGAACACCTTGCTTCCGTCAGGAGAAAATTCGGCGAGTTGTGCCTTTGCATCTTTTGTGATTTTGACTGCCTGTTTTTTGCTGATATCCCAGACATAAAAGTTTGCCACATAAGATGTTCTGTAAATCTTTTGTATATCTGTTGAGATAAGTATTCTTGATTCATCATTTGAAAATTTATAACTGAGGATATCGGCTTTATCATTTCCGATTGCACCGGTAAAATCACTTCCTTTCATTAAGGTCTTTTTCAGCGTAGAGGTTTCGTAATCGTAAACGTTAATGTTAGATTCTTCATCTATAGAGGAGTAATAGTTTCCGTCCTTCATCGAATTGTAACTTCCTGCGCCTTCGGGCAGAAATTCGGGTTTCAGATAAATTGATTCGAGCGTTATTTCTTTGTCCTGCGATTTAACTATCGACGCTGATGCCAATAGAACCAATAAAAGTAATATTCTTAAAACAAAAGTTTTCATATATGTTAAAATGATTATTTCCTGAAATTATTCTAAATAAATTTAATTTGAAATGTTAATAATATGTCTAAATAAAAAAGAGGCCGTTTAACAGCCTCTTTAAGATAAATATATTGGTTAAAAATTATTTTACCAAAAGTAATCGTTTCGTTTCGTTGAAATCTTTTACAGATAATGTGTAGAAGTAAACTCCAGACGAAAGTTTGCTTCCGTCAAATTTTGATTCATACACGCCTGCGTTTAAGTTTTCATTTACGAGTGTTTGAATTTCCTGTCCCTTTACGTCATAAACTTTTAGTGTTACAAAACTCCCTTTGTATTTTTCGGGAATGCTGAATTTTATGTTTGTTGTAGGATTAAACGGGTTCGGATAATTCTGTGCCAGCTCAACACTTGCCGGAATTTGTGATGAAATCGGATTTACTCCAACGTTTACATACCCAATCAATGGAAGTTGTATGTATGAAGGGTTTGCGGGATTCATATATATTTTGTTAGTCGCACTTTTTAATGACGGCAGCACATAAGGGTTAGTTCTTAAGAACGGGTCGTTAGAAATATTGTCGATGTTCGTTATCACTATTCTTATTTTGCTTCCTGTCTGGAATATGTGTGAATGCGAAGTTCCATTGAAAGATAATTGTTTCAAAACTCCCGGAGTTAATTTTCTGTCGGTGAAATTAGCACGTCCGATTAAGTATGGAGTTGTTCCCGACTTAATTTCATAAATCTGCAAATTAAACTGAGCGATGTTAGTGCCCGGAATGTAATGTAAATTTACAAACGGAGTTCCAATCATTCTTGCGTCTGCAACGAGCGGGTTTGTTTCAAAAGTCAATTGTGATTTTGTAAACTTTGTGTTAAAGACAGTGCCTGTGAACTCATAGTTTACTGCTTCTGT
Organism: Ignavibacteriota bacterium; assembly: GCA_963748665.1. Classification (GTDB taxonomy): domain Bacteria; phylum Bacteroidota; class Ignavibacteria; order Tepidaquicellales; family Tepidaquicellaceae; genus CAIKZJ01. Next base: position 52,039 of record CAVVJW010000020.1, read on the forward strand.
CATCGTTAGCGTAGGGTCAACAGCATTAACAAAATTTATATTATCAGGTTGTGTTGTGTTTTGGTTGTTGTTTATCACACCGTTTGGATGAAAATAAAACTTGACATCGTTTACTCCTGCAGGAGGCCATGTGTTTGTGTTAAATCTTCTCCATGTCCATTTGCTTGAGGTTCTTGGATATGTACTTGCGGCATAAGTAAACCTTACGGAATCAGGTGCGCCGTTGTTTATACCACCGAGATAATAGTCAATCCAGTTTGATGTTGCGTTGTCATGATAATTGTTTTCTGACGTAACACTTTCGGCACCGTGTGCATCGAATGTTCCCATATAGAACCTGTAAGGGTTTGCGAATGAATAAACATTTTTCAGAAAATAGTAAGAGTTAAAAAATTTATCCTGCCAGACAGTGCTGACAAAAAGCGGAGTATTGCTTTGCGCTATTTTGTTTGCAAAGTCTCTGTTGAGCGGCATATAATATTTTAAACTGTCAAATTTATCGGGTGTATCTGCGAGTATCCAGTTTCTGTATGCCTTAACCTGATTGTTATATCTTGCGATGGTGTTATCGTAAGAAAGCGTCCAGAGCAATGTCATCTTAACGGAGTTGTTATATGTCCAGTCTGTGCCAAGTTCTGTCGAGCCTACATCTGAAATAACACAACGCAGTAAACCGGGATTGTAACATACTGCCATTAACGGAATTGTACCGCCCTGAGACCCGCCAATTGCGCCAACTTTGTTAACATTGATTCCGCCTTGTGATTTGACATAATTGACAACCGCTATAAAATCGTACATTTCAGTCGTACTGATTAAATTCGAAAGCCCGCCCGACTCACCTTGTCCGCGCATACTGTAACAAACGGTAAAGTATCCTTCGGAAGATAAATCATCTGCTTCAGAAAGCATATCTTCTTTCGAGCCTCCATAACCGTGGCAGAAAATCATCGCAGGCCAGCCACCGGCAGGCGGAGTACCAGATGCCGTGAATTTTGTACAATCCAGGATTGTACCATCGGTCATAGTTAGTGTGAATTCAGTTTCGACTGTCGGATAATCACCCCCTTTAAATCTTTTATGTTGAGACTGTGCGGAACTTATTATTGTAAAACCAATAATTATTGTTAAAAAAATCCGTAATGAATTTTTCATTCTTTTAAAACCCCTTTTACATTTTGCTTAATCCGATATTATCGGCATATATATTAACACTTATAACTAATAAATTCAATGAATAATTCACGCTATATTTTGATTTATGGTGATAATACGCCAAAATTAATGAATTTATGCTCAATATATGTTTATTTTAATCATCTTATTTCTAAATTAAATTGACTAAATAGTTAATTCTGCTAACTCATTTACACTTATTTACATCAGGATTTTAATTAGATTTGTAAAAAACAAACAAAAATGATACTTTTCTTACACGGATTCGCAAGTTCAGGCAGTGCAACAAAAGCAACAGCGCTGAAAGAATTTGTAAACGGTAAAACAAAATTTATTTCACCTGATTTACCTGCTGAACCTTTTAAAGCAATAGAATTAATAGATGGTTTGCTAAAAAATGCTGATGAAGATTCAATTGTATTCGGAAGCAGTCTCGGCGGGTTCTACGCATTGTATGCGGGAATAAAACACAACACACGCATAGTACTTATTAATCCTGCCGTTGAGCCGCATATCGATTTAAAAAGTGTTGTGGGTATAAACACAAACTATCAAACGGGCGAACAGTTTGAGTTTAAACAGGAATACGTTGAACAACTTTTTGAAATTTACAAGAAGATAGATTTACAAAATCTTAAAAGAGAAAAACTTGTCCTGATGCTTGCGGAAGATGATGACCTGCTCGATTACAAAAGAGCAATGAGATATTTTAAAGGAGAGTTCGGAAAACTTATTTTTGAAAAAGAAGCGGGACACAGTTTTACAAAATTCGCCGAAAACCTTAACAGCGTTTTTAATTATTTAAAATAGGTCTTTGTTTTGTATAACTTCCACCAGGGGATATGAGGAGCATTGTGATGTTCGCTGTGATACCCGAAGAAATAACAGGTAATCATTGCGATTAAATGATTATTCTTTAATGTTCTCGCATTATGCGGCAGCATATCAGATGTGTGCGGCTGTCTGTGCGGCCTGTAAGTCCCGAAATAAAACAGCTGTAATGTTCCAAGCAGCGCTGGTATTACGTAAAAGAACCATATTGAAATTTCAGGAAACCATATTTTTAAAATATTAAAATTTATTCCCACAACAATAATCTGCAAGACGGTAACATACTTGAAAACAAAGTGTCCAAACCACACAAAGAAATTCTGACTTTTCACACAATAATCCGGGTCTTGTCCGGTACCGGGAAAATTATGGTGCAGTTTGTGATTTTTAAGTAATTTGTCGTAGGAAAATCCCGCGAATAAAAAAGCAGTAAGCCGTCCGACAAAATTATTAATATGCTTATTCCGGGAAACCGTTCCGTGCATTGCGTCGTGGGCTGTGATAAACAAACCTGTAAACAAGTAAGCCTGAAACAATAAGTGAAAATATAAAAGCGGAGACTGAAAATTGACTTCTGAAAACTTTAATATGTAAAACAAGTGTCCTCCCCAGACACTAATTATAAGTACCGCTGATAAAATTCCCATTTACAATTATTGTAATTCTTTCTTTGCTTTTGAAAGAAATGTTGAAAGTGCTTTTGTTAAGTCCTTTTTCATTTCCTTACTTATAAACTTTTCCCCAAGAACCGGTGCCATAAAATGAACATCGCTTCCGTTTTCTCTTACCATCTTAATTTTAATCGTGATACTCAGTCTCGTTTCGTTTTCTCCCATCGAAACCATACGTGCCGTACATTTGAAAAAATCGGGTGTCTTGGTCTTTGTCTCGAAAACAATATAATCCTCAGAGGAAACTTTTTCTACAAGAATAAAAGGCATCCTTACGGGCGATGCAAGCGGGGCATCGATTTCATAAACCCATTCACTTTCCTTATTTCCGAGATCTTTTACCGAAATAATTCCCGGAAAATTTCTTTGAAAGACATTAATGTTTCTAAAATATTCTGCAATCCTTACCATATCTGTTTTAAAAACAGCCCCATTCGTAACTTCAGCAGAAACCGTAAAATCTGCTTTTGTAATATTAACAAACATTAAAACTAAAATAGCGATAACCGCAACAAATTTCATATTAAATTAATCCTTAATTTTTAAATTTTAATCTTACAATTTAACAAAGATGAGAAACAAATAAATCCCAAAGTAAAATGTTTTAATAATAGAAAAATGGAATTAAAAATTATAAACGCTTTCGTGATAATATTCTTTACCACCTGACGTCCAGTTAATCTGCACTTTCCAGTAACCTCTCTGCAAACGCTCTGTACTTACGACCTGAGAGTTCAAAGAGTCTGTCATTACAGGAATTTTCAAATCTTTAGAATTGTCAGACGGCCTGTAGAACAGAATAAAATCTTTTCCCTGCGCTTTATCGGGAGTGTTTGGAAACTTTATAATCAACTCTTTACCCGTGTTGTTAATTTTTAATGTATCTCTCAGAGCCCTTGTCCGGTTTACTTTATCAATCTGATCCTGATATTTTAATTCTTTCTCGTAATAGTTTTCCGTTACCACGTCTACTTTTTGTGTCATAAAGAAAATTACCACTGCAATCGTAGAAAGACAAAACACGGAAAACCCGATTATTATTCTAACCCCCCAGTTCAATATGTAAACTCCCCTTTTAATTTTTTTGCGGACCAATAAATGTTGTTTTTATATCACCTACGATTCTTCCATTAGCATATATCTGAACGTTCAGCTGCATTACAGTAGAAGTTATTTTATCCTTTGGAAATAAAATCATAAATTCCGATTCTTCGATACTTAGTGACGTAAGTTTAATGTCTTTTCCGATTAATCTAAACTCTGCATCCGGGTTTGACAACTTAACTTCCACGGGTATATCTTTGAAAGTATTGTTAACAAGTTTGACGTGATAAAGATTGCTGAATTTGTTATCGGGCATTTCCTGGTATAATTTCCCCGGTGCTCGTAAAACGTTTACCTTAATGTCCTCTCTTGTTGCCAGAAGAGTTGTGAAAATTGAAAGCAGCAGAACCAGTAAAATACTGTAAAGAATAATTCTTGGAGTAACTGCAAATTTAATCTTATCTTTTATTCCTTTCATAGATGCATAGCGAATTAACCCTCTTGGCTTTTCGATTTTATCCATAATTGAGTCGCAGGCATCAATGCAAGATGTGCAATTTACACATTCAAGTTGTGTTCCGTTACGGATGTCAATTCCGGTTGGGCAAACGGCAACGCATAAATGACAGTCAATGCAATCTCCGATTTTGTTGGGATTTTCTTTATCGAGTTTTCCACGCGGCTCACCTCTGACGTTATCATAAGCAACGACAATGGTATTAGGGTCTAAAAGCACACCCTGTAATCTACCGTACGGGCAAACAATCGTACACGCCTGTTCTCTGAACTTAGAAAAGACAAAATAAAACACCAGCGAGAAAACCATAACGGCAATGAACCCTGTTAAATGTTCTGTCGGAGGGTTTGATATAATTTTAAGTGTGTCATCAATTCCTACAATGTATGCCATAAATGTATTGCCGATAAGAACTGCTATTACAAAGAATATCAGATGTTTTATAGATTTCTTAAAGAGTTTGCTTCCATCCCATTGTGCTTTATCGAGTGCACGCTGCTGAGCGGAGTCACCCTCTATAAAATATTCAATTTTTCTGAAAACCATTTCCATAAAAACGGTTTGCGGACAAACCCATCCGCAGAATATCCTGCCGTAAACTGCTGTAAATAAAACGACAAAGACGACCATAGCAACAAACCCAAGAGCAAAAATGTAAAAATCCTGCGGACCGAATGCGAGACCAAAGACAATAAATTTTCGTTCGAAGATGTTAAAAAGCATAAAAGGATGTCCGTCGATTTTTATCCAGGGAGAGATAAATAAAAATGCGAGCAACAATACACTAATGATTGTTCTTGCAGTATAAAACCGTCCTTTCTGTTTTTTAGGATAGACCCATACACGTTTGCCTTCCTGTGTAACGGTAGATAGATGATCTCTGAACGATTCGTGTTCCATAATTAATTAATAATCCCGTAATTGTTAAAAGATACAAGAAACAAAAAGAGCAGACATCCCGAAAAGAACTCGGGACAAGCTGAATTAACACTATAATTGTTTTTTTAAAGACACTAGAAAACAGCAGACACGAATTATCACGAATGCTGATTGCCAAATATTTATAGATTTGTGATAACTAGTGTCTAACTTCTGTTTAGATAAATTTTATTTCTTCAGTGTGTCCTGTTTGATTGTAACCGAGTCTTTATTTGTTGCTGTAGAGTCAACCCAGACAGTACCCTCCGGTGCTTTTGGAACTGTGGGCTTTGTACCCTGTAATGTAAGCACATAACTTGCTACCTGATTCATTTGCTTCGGATTTAACTGTGTTTGCCAGGAAATCATACCTTTAGCAGGAACGCCATTTTTGATTGTAGTAAATATGTTCTTGATACCCCCGCCATGAATCCAGTACTGGTCTGTTAAGTTTGGACCAACACCTCCACCGCCATCGGCATTATGACAACTCACACAATTAACCGTAAATATTTCTTTGCCCTTATCAATATCTGCTGCATCTTTTAACACCGCCACGTTATTCTCATTAATTAATGCACCTGTTCGAATTAACTCATCTTTTACCTGCTGTGCTATAGTCATTTCCTGAATGTATTCATCGTTGGAAGAGTTTGGTTTTCCAATCATATGGTACTGAATCATATATATTATAGCAAATACAATTGTTATATAAAACAAAAACTGGAACCACGCAGGCGCAGGATTGTCAAGCTCCTGAATACCGTCATATTCGTGATCTTCCATAACCGACCCTGTTATTACAGCGGTTACTACTTTTACCTTTTTCTTTCTTTCGCCTGCTTCAAATATCATTAAAGAAGCAAACAGAACCGCAATCGTGAAAAGCAAGGCTGCTAAAATCAGATACACGAAAGTATCCGAATAAGGTTCCTTTGTTCCCGTTTGTGCGAACAGGTTTGAATTGGAAAAACCAATCAAAGCAAAACTAAACAAAACTAATAAAACTTTTTTATTCATAATATTAACTTTAATCTTTTAATGGAAGATTTCTTTGTTTCTCAACTTCATTTTTATCAAGTCTGGAAACCCAAATTAAAATAATTATAAATGATAATATAAACAGCAGCATAGTTGCAATCGCAAAAATACCAAGCCATTCATCCGATACAAAAAATTTACTGAACATAATCTATTTTGTGACTCCTGTTTTCTGGTCAATGTTCTTTATATCTGTTCCAAGTCTTTGCAGATAGCCAATTAAGGCAATTATTTCTTTATCGTTTGTTACATCAACGCCCTGTTTCTGCAGGTCTTTCGCAATCTCTTCTGCTTGTTTCATTAAATCATTATTTGCAATTTTCTCGTAATCTGTTTCATAGGGCACTCCCAGTGTTTTCATTGCTTTTATCTTGCTTTCAGTAGTCGAAATATCCAGCGTCTGTTCTTTCAGCCAGGAATACCTTGGCATAAGTGAGCCGGGCGAAACTGTTGTCGGGTCATCCATATGCAGATAGTGCCACAGGTTAGGATATTTCTTGCCAAGCCTCAGCAAATCAGGTCCCGTACGTTTTGAACCCCACAGGAATGGATGGTCATAAACATACTCACCTGCTTTTGCATATTCACCGTAGCGCTCTGTTTCAGAGCGGAATGGTCTGACTAATTGAGAGTGACAGTTATTACAACCTTCTCTAATGTATATATCTCTTCCCTGTAACTCGAGCGCTGTATAAGGTTTTACGCTTGGAATAGTAGGAATATTTGATTTAATTAAATAAGTAGGTATAATTTCAATTAAACCTCCGATTATAACTGCAATCACCGCCAGGATAGTAAACTGCATTGGACGTCTTTCTATCAGTCTGTGTTTTTTCATAACAGAAAAACCTTTTATCGGTTCATACTGGACGTTTTTATCAAGAGCGGGTGCCTCGGCAGATTCGTCTCCGATGAAACTTCCCTGTTTAATTGTTTTAACAATGTTATATATCATAGCAAGAAAACCTGCATAGTAGAAAAGTCCGCCTGTAATTCTTATCATATGCATAGTTTTAATCTGCAAAAGCGTTTCAAGGAAATTCGGATATTGAAGAACGCCTTCGGGTGTAAACTGTTTCCACATTAAAGCCTGTGTAATTCCGGACCAGTACATAGGTATTGAATAAAACAGAATTCCGACAAACCCAATCCAGAAATGGAAGTTAGCCATTTTCTTTGAATACAATTCAGTCTTAAAGAGTTTTGGTACAAGCCAGTATAGCATTGCAAAAGTAAAGAATCCATTCCAGCCAAGTGCACCAATGTGAACGTGAGCAACTATCCAGTCGGTAAAGTGTGCTATCGCATTAACATTCTTAAGCGATAAAGTAGGACCCTCGAAAGTTGCCATACCATAAGCCGTAACAGCAACGACCATAAATTTTAATATTACATTATCCCTTACTTTATCCCAGGCTCCGCGCAGTGTTAACAATCCGTTAATCATACCACCCCAGGAAGGAGCAATAAGCATAATAGAAAAAACCGTACCGAGAGACTGTGCCCAGTCAGGCAATGCACTGTATAAAAGATGGTGCGGTCCCGCCCAGATGTATAAGAATATTAAAGTCCAGAAGTGTATAATAGAAAGTTTATATGAATACACGGGTCTTTCTGCGGCTTTAGGTAAAAAGTAATACATTAAACCAAGGAAGGGAGTTGTAAGGAAAAACGCTACTGCATTATGTCCATACCACCACTGAACGAGTGCATCCTGAACACCTGCATAGATAGGGTAACTTTTTAAAAAACTTGCCGGGATTGCGATGGAATTAAAAATATGTAAAACCGCGACAGTGACAACTGTTGCGATATAAAACCATATAGCAACGTACATATGACGCTCACGTCTTTTTGCAATAGTGCCAAACATATTAATCGCAAAAACAACCCATATCAGAGCAATAAGAATATCGATAGGCCATTCAAGCTCTGCGTACTCTTTACTTGTAGTAATACCAAGGGGCAAAGTAACTGCAGCCAGTACGATAATTAACTGCCATCCCCAGAAATGAATTTTTGAAAGCAGGTCACTGAACATTCTTGCTTTGCAAAGCCTCTGCAAAGAGTAGTACATACCCATAAAAATCGCATTTCCGACAAATGCAAAAATCACAGCATTTGTGTGTAATGGTCTTATTCTTCCAAACGTAGTATATTGCAGGTTGAAGTTAAGACTTGGAATAATAATCTGTGACGCTACAAGCAATCCAACAAGCATTCCAACTGCACCCCAAACCATTACTGCGTACGCAAAATATTTGACAATGAAATTGTCATAGCTGAATCTATCCAGCGTTGTGTTCGTAGATGTAAGGTCAGACATAATTAATAATTAACGTAAAATATTATTAAATTAAATTTATGTAATTTAAATTATTTTTCTAAAATAAAAAATTCTATAATCGGGTTTTAAAAAGATTTTAAAATCCGAATTGTCGTTAGTTTTTTGACGCGAAGTTAAGGTTTATGTCCGACAGGACTATTACATCCATTATTAAAATTTCTATGAAATAATATCAAATCCTGTGTATTTTCTAAGCGCTTCCGGTACAACAATATTACCTTCTTTAGTTTGATTTGCTTCAAGCATCGCGACCATAAGTCTTGAAGTGGCAAGCCCTGAACCGTTTAATATATGCAGCAGTTCAGTTTTTGTCTTTCCGCCCTCTAAAACTTTCTTATACCTTATCTTTCCTCTGCGGCTCTGGAAGTCAGTGCAATTGCTAACCGAAGATGCCTCAAGCCATTTATTTTCGGCATAAGACCAGACTTCAATGTCATAACACTTGCTTGCAGAAAATCCGATGTCTCCCGTACACAACTCTATCACTCTGTAATGAACTTTTAATCCTTCAAGAATTGCACAGGCATCCAGAAGCATTTTTTCCATTTCATCGTAAGAAGTTTCGGGTGTACAGAAATTTATTAACTCAACTTTATTAAACTGATGTACCCTTAGAAAACCTTTTGTATCTTTTCCGTAACTTCCTGCTTCCCGCCTGAAACAATTCGTAAACCCGCAGTACTTTAAAGGAAGTTCGTCTTCTTTTAAAATCTCGTCGCGGTGAATGTTTAAAATAGGAACCTCCGCAGTAGGTATTGCAAATAAGTCATCTTCGTTTATATGGTACATATCCTCTTCAAACTTCGGAACCTTTTCCGCCGCTTCCATAGATGCCCTGTTTACAAGTATTGGAGTCATCACTTCTTTATAACCTTTTGAAATATGTGTGTCGAGCATATAGTTTATAAGTGCGCGCTCAAGCGTTGCGCCCATACCCTTGTACAAAGGAAATCCGCTCCCTGATATTTTTGTGCCTCGTTCAAAATCGAGTATGTCAAGTTTCTTTGTAAGTTCAATGTGGTCTTTCACGTAGAAATCAAACTCTTTTCTATCTCCCCAGACTTTTATCTCAACATTATCTTCAGCAGACTTGCCGGCAGGAATATTATCAGCGGGTAATGCCGGTACATAGTATAATAATTCTTCTATTTCCGTTTCAATCTTTCGTAATTCCAAATCAAGTTCCTTTATGTCATCCGAAACCTTTTTCATCTCAGCAATTTTTTCTGCCGCATCAATTTTCTGTTTCTTCATTGAGCCGATTTCATCAGAAACTTTATTTCGCAACTCCTTTAATGCATCTGCTTTTTGAATAACGTCAAGACGTCTTGAATCCGCATCCTGAATTTTATTTATGGCAGAAGGGTCTTCGTTCCGTAGTTGAAGTTTTTCTATAACGTATTCAGCGTTTTCTCTTATTAGTTTTATGTCTAACATATTATTAATTTATTTTATTGTCCTAATTGATATTTTAATAGTTGTATTGCATCTATAGTCTCAAGCGGTTTAAACTGCAACTCCGTTTCTGCTTTAAGCGTTATAAGTCCTGAATTTAAAGGTCTTGCAGCAGGCTGGTTTAAAGATGCCGTTTTTATTACAGATATTAAACTTTTATCGAAGCCAAACACGTCGCAAAGTTTATTAGTAAAATCCAGTCTCGATTCAATTTCTTTTCCCGCGATATTGTAAACCCCGGTCTTATCTCCTTCAATAACTCTTAGTATTCCGAACGCAAGATTGTCAACTATAGTACTGTTCCCAATCTGGTCATCAACTATATTAATCTTCTCTTTTGCGGTTAACTTATTTATAAGCCATATAGCAAAGTTTGGTTTAACTTTATGGCCGACACCGAAAAGCACCATTGTTCTTATAATGGCATTGTTAACACCACTTGCGAAGATTGCATTTTCCGCCGCAAGTTTCGACCTGCCATAGAATGAAACCGGATTTGGAACATCATCCTCTCTGTAAGGACCGTGTTTTCCGTCGAAAATATAATCTGTAGAAATATGAATTAATTTTATCCCGTGCGGACGGGTTGCAATGATTAAATTTTTTACGGCATCAACGTTTAATTTCCAGCAGGGTTCTCTTTCGGTTTCGCATTTATCCACATCCGTAAATGCAGCACAATTTATTACAACGTCAGGCTGATAATTACTAATAACAGATTTCACCTGCTCCTTTGCCGTAATGTCAAGTTTAACGTATTCTTTATCATAACCTGTGTATGATGTATCTTCAACCGATGTAAGGCATAATTCAAAGTCTGATTCTCTTTTAAACACGGATGTCACTGCTTGTCCGAGTAAACCGTTTGCACCAGTTATCAATATTTTCCCGTTCTTCATAATAAGTAATTGTTTACTTCAGTTTGTCTAATTCAAAAATTCCGGATAATGATGTCTTGTAAGATGCGATCCTTGTTGCATAATGAAGTCCTTTTTTAAAATCCCGGGTTCTTGAAAAATCCAGAGTAAAAGAAGCGCCGAATACGTCACCACATCCTGTTGTGTCAACAAAACGAGGGTTCTCAATTGCAGGAACGTCCAACTTATCCAAATCAAAAAACCTAACATCACCGAACACTTTTTCTTTCCTTGTAAATCCGCTTACACCAAGTTTACCTTTGGTAACTATCACACCAGTCATTTCTTTGTTAATGTTAATCAGGATTTCTTCTGCGATTTCATAATCATTTCGTTTTTCTCTGGAAAGAACTCCAATTTCATATTCGTTCATTTGTATAGTGTCGGAATTAGTGCACCATTCCCGCCAGTCTAAAAGGTTAGTGTGTTCTCTGAATCCCTCAGCATTTGTTTTCATAACAAGATTATGAATATCAATATGAATAAATCCTTTAAACTCCGAACGGATTTTCTTAAGTGTGTCAAGAGTTATGTCAATCCCAGAAACCATATTAATAAGCAAAGTATCTGCGTTTTGTAAAAACGGCTGGATTTTTTCGTATGCTAAAGTATAAGTATCGTCTTCCGAACATTCAATCTTTGCTTTCTTTCCCGACCGGTAGTTTGATATGAATAAATGTACTTTCTTTGTAGGGTGGGATACTTTGTTTATTCCGTCAAATTTAATTTTAGGATATTTCTTAAAAATATTCGTAATGTTATCATACTCATCTTCTCCAAGGTTCATTAAAGGATAAATGGAATCGTTTGCAGATGCTAAAACCGCTAACGATATTATAGAATACAATACACCGCCAAAACTATGTTCTACATCTCCGCTTTCTTTGTGTATTAAATCAATACAAGGTTCGCCAATAACTAAATAATTCATAAAAGGTAAAATTTAGAAAAACTCGATTTAATTAAAAACTTTATTTAATCTTTCTCTGGATTCTTTCCGTCCTTTAATTCCGCCGAAGTTAAATGATACTGTACCAAGATGTGTGAAGCCCAAATCTTCCGATTTTGTAAATGCATAATCGAAGGAAATCATATTGTAATTAAGTCCGATTCCTGCCGAAAATATAGCAGGCTGACTACCGACCCCAAACCGTAAATCAAGTAAGTCAATAACGTTGTATTCAATTCCACCCCTTATAGAAACAGGGTATTTGACATCTTTTTCCGCTTCTGCAATCACTCTAAGAAAATTTTCGGGCTGATACGTAAATCCAGTTCTGTAAATCTGTGTAATCTTTTCTTTGGATTCTCCAATCTTAGTCCCGGTTAAATTCTTTCCGATAAATCCCCACTGCAAAAATTTTGTTATGTATGCCATCGCACCTACGTCTAAACCGAAAGCGGTTGCATTGTTATAATTCTGTATGTGAAGATTATATACATTTATATTCGCACCATAATAAATCTTGTCTTTAAAATTGTTGCCGTAAGAAAGAATAAAATTGTTTTCTCTGTAGAGTTCAAATCCGTATGTCTTAAATGCCGCGCCAATTGTTCCGAACTTTGTAGGTTCAGCATATGAAATTGCCGCGGTTGAAAGGTCAGTTAATCCAAACGGAGCAGGGCTGTAATAAGCAGCAAATTCTCTGTACTTCATCTGACCCAATCCCGAAGGATTGTAAAATATTGCGAGAGAATTATCCGATAAAGACGTAAACGCACCGCCCAAGGCTGTCGGACGTGCCCCAACCTCTGTATTTTCGAACTGTGCCTTCAAATTAGCGGCACATAGGATTAATATGATTAAAAATAAACGTTTCATTTGTATTGATTATTTAAAATAAGAATTCAAAATTTAATTAGAAATTAATAAAACAATAAATGTTTAAAAAACTATTAGTATATATATTTTCAATTATTTCGTTATCAGGGTTTTCAGGTGTAGTAAAATCGCAGGATTTTGATATGAGTATAACTTTAAACACAGATGTATTGCCTCCCGAAGGAAAAGACAAAGTAAAAGATATGAAACTGCAGCTTGAAGATTATTTTAATAAAAACAAGTTTTATGACAATGCTCTCTTTAATGAAACTAATAAACCGGGTGCAGACCTTTATAAAATAAAAGCGATGATTCAAATTACTTTTAAAGGAACAAACGGTATTGACCAGTATGATGCGCAGGTGCTAATAGTAAGCCAGAGAATAATTGACAAAGAAGACAAGAAAACCAACCCCAGATACACAACCCTCTTCAGATACATAGATGAACGGTTTAAGTTCGTATATAACCGTTCAATACAATTCATAAGAAATGAATTCAGGTTTGATCCATTTGTAAGTTTCTTTGATTATTATGCATATCTTATGCTTGGTATGGATCAGGATTCTTTTTTCCCAAAAGATCATCCTATGAACAGAAGCATATATTTTCAAAAGGCACTTGAAATCTGTAATAAACCGATGGTGGACAGAACCGGGTGGACAGAAACCGGCGGCGGCTCAAAACCCTCAAGATTACAGATGGTTCAGGAATTAACGAACCCAAGGTTTGACGATTACAGAAACGGTTTTTATGAATATCACTGGCTCGGCATAGATTCGCTGGGATTAACAAGAAATGCATATGCTTACATATATAATGCCATTGAAAAAATGACAAAGGTTAAAAAGAAAGAAGTGAAATCTTATAACATAGATTATTTTCTCGAGACAAAGGCTCAGGAAATTTCCGATATATTTCTAAATTACGGTGATAAAGGTATATACGACAAACTGATATTATTAGACCCTGCTCATCAAAGAATATACGAAGACGGGAAAAAGCGGGCAAAGTAAAGATTAAAAGTTCATATAGAAAAACGGAATTTTCTTGCTGATATTAATATCTTATTTAACAACAGTAGTCTTATTAGCAGCAGAACTAAAACCAAGTGGAATAATTAAGTAAATAAGAATGTAAGTTGTAAACCCGTATCTTGGGTCAAACCCAACCAAGAAATGAAACATTAAATTGAACAATGCAAACAAAACCAGCATTAGAGTAAATAAGTCTTTGTATCCTTTTCGTTTAATTATATAAAATAGCGAACCCAGGAATGCAATTACGCATAATACCCCGAGGAAGTAGTAATAAATTAAAACAGGTTGCCGACTTAAAAAGGGTCTGCCGTAAGGATGACCAAACATTATTCTTGAGAAGTTCTTCAGATATAAGGGAACAGCAGAAAAGCCATTTCTTGTAATATTCTTAATCGCCTCTTCTTTATATATTTCATCCTTTTCGTTAATTCTTTTACCTTTAATTCTTTGAAATACTTCTTCGGTCAAGAACGAATGGTCTTCATCTCTTTCTGTTACAACGAAATCGTCAATTCTAACTGCTGCCATCCCATCAGTTTCAAGATTTGTAGCACAGAACAAAACACCCCCGCCCTGAAACACGATTTTATATCCGCCAAATAAATCGTGCCCTCTTTTCATTACAGGGTATATTATTAAGAAAAGTAATAATAATGATAATGGAATGTCGATTAAAAATCTACGATTCTTTTGTTTAATTAAATGAAATAATATAAAAACTTCAAAAGGTATGACTAAATATAAATATGTAGGTTTTGTAATAATTAATAATCCAAAAACCACCGATAAAACAGCAACGGTTATGGTATTGCTGTTTTTAAGATACATTTGAAAAAAATAAATAACTAACACTAACAGAAAAACGGCAAATGACTCACTCATTGTAAGCGAATTAAAGGACATCATTTTATAGTTTAAAACATACAATAAAGAAGGAAGCATAATTATATAAACTTTGTCCGTATAGTTTTTAATTATTTTTGTCAATAAAAATATTATTACAAGACCCGCTATGATTTGCACTATAGAAACATAAACCGCGCTTTCGCCAAAAAGATAAATAATTACAGACAGAAACAAAGGATACCCAACCGGAAAAGTAGCAACCGGGTTGCCCAGATAATAAAAACCATTTCCATTAGCGATGCTAATAGCCGATTGAAAATAAAAATGAGCATCGCCTTCTACCGGATTGTGAATGCCGAGCATAATGAAATAGACCGTATTCAGCACTGTGTATAAAAAGACAACAAAAAGCATTGCGCTTAACAACCTGTTTTTAGGTAGAAACCCGCTTATTGTTTTAAACTGAAAGTTAAACATATTAATATCTGAAACTGTATATTTCAAAAAGCGGAAGTATAGGATAAAGACTTTTTATTTTTTCTGTTTTGCCGTGCTTATCAAAAAGCAACTTAATTGTCCTGATGTTTGATACGTGATAATCACCTGAGTAATCCCTTCCGGCAATCTTTCTCCCGATTTTATACAAAATATTTTCCGTAGGGCCGGAGAATATCAGTTCCCCGTTTTCTTTTAATAGTTTTTTAAATAAGTCCGTATAAGACGTTAGGTCATCTATGTGTTCTAACACATCCAAAGCAACGATACAGTCGAAACTATTTTTATTTGTTTCAGCGATTTTTTCTAAAGGTGCGTTTGAAATTTCAACATTGCTGCTGAATCTGATTTTTTCTCTTACCATATTTAAAGGTTCGATAACAATGTCGTATGCAAACACTTTATTATTTTCTTCTCCCAGTAAATAACGTAAAATCCCTGCTTCCGCACCCAAAATCCAGCACTCTTGCATTTTTGTAATTATCTGTAATGTAATTATACGAATGATAAACCCTTCCCCAAAATAATCTGTCTATAAAATAATTTTTGTTTGCGTAAGCCGGAAATGCGGATTCACTCAAAACTTCCGAGTTTCCCTTTTCTTTCAGGATTTCCGAAATTGTTGATTTAAACAATTTTTGAGTTAACAGAAAGTTATTGTTCATTAATCAGTTTGTTTTTAATTAAAACTTTTCTCTCGGTATGTTTATCAAATCGAAATGTATATATGCTAAAAATGACTGGAAACCGAGGATTATTAATAATGCTGAAATAATTACCGTTCCAGCAGTTGCGGGCACACCATAGGTGACACTTTTCGCCCAGTGGTATATTCCGAAAAACCCGCCCGCGGCTGTAAATAAAACACCTATTATTAACTCTAATGTTCCTACATTAAAATCTCTTATAAAATAATTATACATTATTCTTTTGACTAATTTGAAAAGTATTTAAACGGAAAAGAAACAACACCCTGACAACGCTTAAATTGCTTTTATTATTCTCGTATGAAACAGGCACGGGTATTTCTTTAACAACGGCTCTATTGTATTTAATCGAAACAACATATCGCTTTCAAAGAAAAAATCACGGCTGATTTTTTCTAACGGTAGTATTCGAAAAATATCTGTATGTATTGCCGTATATCCGTTAGTGGGGTCCATTATATCCCAATAGCCGCTTATTAATTTATTATAAAACGATAGTATTGAATTACCAATCAATCTTACAAACGGCATATTCCTTAATTCTTTAACAAAATAAAATCTGCTTCCTTTTACGTAATCCGCCTCCTTAGAAGTTATTAAATATGTTAAATCATCTATGTGAGAAGGGTCCATCTGACCATCTCCGTCAATTTTCACAACAATTGAAGCCCCCAGTTCCATTGCCCTTTTGTAGCCTGATATCATTGCGCCACCAACGCCCATATTACTATCGTGAAAAATTATATCCAGTCTTTTATCAGAACAATTAGTCTCGGCGTATTTACCCGTTTTCTCAGGACAAAAGTCATCGACTAAAATAATTTTGGCAACAATCCCCGGGATTTTCTTTATTACATCCAGTATTGTCGTTCTTACCTTGTAGCAAGGTATTACAACGCATATCATATTAATAAAATTAAGTTTTCATATTTAATAAAATTTATTAACTTTTCTTCCATCAAGATTGTTTTTAAATTAATGCAATGAACTTAAAATAAATAAAAGATGGATAACATTAAAATCAAAAATAAGAGGGGAAACATTATTAATATTGATATGCGTTTTCCGGTGAATTCTGTATCGCGACTTCCGTTGCTTATATTTTGTCACGGTTTTAAAGGATTTAAGGACTGGGGTTGTTTTCCATATATGCTCGATAAGATTGCAAACGAAAACATCTTTGTTGTTTCTTTTAACTTTTCATTAAATGGTGTTGATAACTCAAAAGATAATCCTGTAGATTTTGAACGGCTCGATAATTTTGCAATAAACACTTTCTCCGAAGAACTCGACGACCTTGGCTGTGTTATAGATTTTCTCGAAAGCCAGAAAGATAATTATAAGTATGATTTTAATTCACTTACTCTTGCGGGTCATTCCCGCGGCGGGGGCATTGCTATTCTTAAAGCCGCAGAGGATTCACGAATCAAAAAACTTATAACGCTTGCCTCTGTTGCTGAGTTCAACCGTTATGGAGATGAAACAAAAAGAATGTGGAAAGAAAAAGGATTTATAGAAGTCCTGAACACACGCACAAAGCAGAAAATGAGAATGAACGTATCTTTGCTTGAAGACCTTGAGAACAACGGTCCGCGATTAAACATAAAAGATGGTATGAGTAAAATTAAGGTTCCGGCGTTAATTATGCACGGAACTGAAGATTTAGCGGTTGATAAAAGTGAGGCAATCACTCTTTATAATCTTAGCAATAAAGATTCATCAAAACTCATTATTCTCGAAAACACCGGTCATACTTTTGGTGCCGTACATCCTTTTGAAGGTACAACACAACATCTTGAGAATGTCATTATGGAAATTATTGAGTTCACAAAATAAATGAGTATTCTAATTTGATTGAAAAATCATAATTTTTTCTTTAGATTACATAAATTACAATTTTTATAAATATGAAAATCCTGAAATACTGCCTTACTTTTGTTCTGGTTTTGTCTTTTGGTCTTACAGTTCTTGCACAGGAAAGAATGATAACAAAACCAAAAGATTATGACCCGGGGCGGATTATTAATTATAACGCTTCCGGAAACACAATAAACCAAAACGGTTATTCCGTCTCAGGAAATAATGTTGTTACACAGTATCCGAATATCAGGGTTTTTACAAGTCCCTATAATCAAACGGAGCCCTCTGTTTCCGTTTCACCTGTTAATCCAAACAACATCTTTATAGGTGCAAATACAAATTACGGTATGGGTTATTATTCGTCAGCCAATTCAGGTTCGAACTGGACGGGGGGAGATATTATGCCGGGTTCAGTTTATTATTCAACCAACCCTTACGTTTCATACAACAACACAGGTTTCTTATTCTATAATTACTTCGACGATTATATCGTTACAGACCGTTCTAACAATAACGGAATAAACTGGGGCGGAAGAATGATTGTCCCGTCTTCTACTCTTTACGATATGAATACAATGGCGGTTGATAAAACTGTATCCAGTCCATATTACAACAGGATTTATGTTGCCTGGAGTAATTTTAATTTATCACAGCCAAGAATTTATTTATCGTACTCAACGAACAATGGCTTAACATTCAGTGCTTCGCAACCTATTGGACTGCCTCAGGCTAATCATTATGAGCAGGGTGCTAAAATTGTTATTGCTCCAAATGGAACCGTGTACTGTCTTTGGGCAACGCCGAATATTAACAATAATAATATTGAAGATAAAATAGCATTTACAAAATCTACTGACGGCGGGATTACCTGGTCTGCACCGACATATCCTATAACTATAAACGGTATCAGAGGTTACATTCAGCCAAACGGTATTCGAGTTAATTCTTTTCCTTCGGCTGCAACGGATAACTCAGGGAACATTCTCGTAACCTGGTCACAAAGGAACCTTGCACCAGCAGGAACAGATGCAGATGTTTGTTTCAGCATTTCGAACAATGGCGGTACAACTTTCAGTGCTCCTGTTAGAATAAATGATGATGCTTTGAATAATGGTAAAAACCAGTTTCTGCCATGGATTTCTGTTAACAGCACAAACAATAACATAGCAATCGCATTTTATGATAACCGCGATTCCTACACAATGGATTCGTGCGATATATATACAGCAATATCAACAAACAGCGGAACATCTTTTATTAATGTTAAAGCAAGCGACAGACCGCACAGGCCGATTCCGCTAAGCGGATATGCTGACGGTTATTATTCTGATTACATAGGAATTACATCTGTAAATAATTTTGTATATCCTGTCTGGGCAGACAACAGAAACGGAGTTGTTCAAATCTATACAGCAAAGATGGAATTAAAGCCATACATAACTCACAATCCTTTGAAGGATACAGAAAATCTTACAGGTCCGTATTCTGTCGTTGCAAACGTCAACACTTTTAATTCTGCCGTTTCATCAGTGAAGGTTTTTTACGGAATAGGAACTATCACCGATAGTGTTAGTATGTCAAACACAAGCGGAAGCACATATACAGGCTCTATTCCGGGAAATGGCTCAGCAAACACATACAAGTATTATTTGAAAGCAGTTGACGCTAATAACGGAATTTCTATTTTACCGATTAACGCTCCGACAAACACATTTTCTTTTATGACAGGCAGCGATATTACAAAACCTGTAATAAATCATTCACCCATTGGATATTCAAACTGGACTTACTGGCCTGACACTATAAACGCATACGTTTCCGACAATCGCGGAATCGATTCAGTCTGGGTAAGATGGTATATAAATAATCCTACAACAGGGACGAAACATTTTAAACTTAACAACATAAGCGGAGATATTTTTAAAGGGGTTTTTAATTCAAGCAAAACACAAATTCAACCTAACGATTCAATTTATTACAGAGTTTTTGCACAGGATAATTCGTCTAACCATAACACGGATTCAACTTCATTGTATCACTATACTGTTAACTCTGCTGCACTGGTATTTGCCGGAAACGGAACTTTGACAGCATCTCATCCATTTAAAACATTCTATATGGATGCGAAGACAGATATGCTGTATCTTGCGAGTGAGTTAACGCCAGTTTGGGGAAGTGAACAGGCACGTATTAATGGAATTGGTTTTAACGTTCTGAACGCATCGCCGCAAATGCTGAATGGATTAACGATTAAAATCCAGAACACATCGTTAACATCTCTTACCGGATTTACTAACACCGGATGGACACAGGTCTATTCAAATAACTATACCATCACGAATACAGGATGGGTGTTTTTCTATTTTTCGCCATTCATCTGGAATGGTACGAGCAATATATTGATTGAAGTTTGTTTTAATAATTCTTCAATAAATTCAAACTCGGCAGTAACTGCGAGTAACAAACCCGGACTTACCTGGCATCAGTATCAGGATTTGCCGGGCGGAAACGGTTGTACTGATTTAACCGCAGGAGGTTTACAGGTAAACAGACCAAACCTTGCCTTCGTATTAAATTCAATAATTGATATTGAACAGATAGGAACGGAAATTCCAAACAAATATTCTTTAAAACAAAATTATCCGAATCCGTTTAACCCTGTTACAAAAATCAGATTTGATATTCCTAAAAATTCTTTTGTATCGCTTAAAGTTTATGATATACTCGGAAAAGAAGTAACAACATTGGTAGGCGAAGAAAAATCAGCAGGGAAATACATACTCGATTTTGATGCATCAGGTTTGTCATCGGGCATCTATTTTTACAAACTGGAATCAGGCGATTTTACGGAAGCCAGGAGAATGGTTGTTCTAAAATAACCGGAATTAAAAATAACATTATTCACAAAAAGGGGCGAAAGCCCCTTTTGTTTATGTAAATCTCTTATTAAATATTTTACGGATTTAATTTTTAAAACAACCAATGGAATTATTAATTAACATATTAATGTTTATTTTAAAACATTATACAATTTAATTTCAATCAATGAAAAACTTATTATCTTTTTGTCTTGTACTGATTCTTAGCACAATAACGTTTGCACAGGATTACACAGGAATGACAGGTGCAGAGATTTGTTCACATAACAAATCAAAAAGTGAGCATATAAATCCTTTGGACATGTCGCCAAACACACCGAGGCATTCATACGATGTACTTAATTATAAACTTAATTTAGACATTTTTAATTGTTTCAAAAACTCTGTAAGAAATTATACAGGAACGGAACAAATTACTTTCCGTGTTGATTCTACTTTGAATTCAATTCAACTGAACGCATATTACACATCAATTGTAATTGATTCAGTTAAACTTCTGAGCGGTTCAAACCTTGTGTTTACGCATAGTTCAACGACTAATTTATTAACGATAAATCTTGACAGAACTTACAATCCCGGAGAAATAGTAAATGTAATTATAAAGTACCGTCACAACAATGTAAGCGACGGTGCATTCAATGTTAGTTCAGGATTTGTTTATACAAACACCGAGCCGGAAGGTTCAAGAAGGTGGTTTCCATGCTGGGACAGGCCATCCGATAAAGCAACTTTTGATATTACCGTTAAAGTACCTTCAAATGTGTTGATAGGTTCCAACGGCAGACTTGCGGATTCGACAGTGAGTGCAGATTCAATATGGTACCGCTGGATAAGCCGTGACCCAATGCCCACATACCTTGCAGTACTGACGGGCAAAACAGGATATCAGCTTGATATTATCTGGTGGCATAAACTTTCAAACCCTAACGACAGTATCCCGCTTCGTTTATATTACAGCGCGGGAGAAAACATCACACCTACAAAGAACGCTTTACCAAATATGACAACAATATTTTCGCAGTTGTTCGGCGAGCATCCTTTTGAAAAGAACGGGTTTGCATCAGTCTCAAGTTATGGCGGAGGTATGGAACATCAGACACTTACAACTATTTCGCCTTCGTGGAGTTCTGTAACAAGTTTAATCTCACACGAATATGCACACCAGTGGTTTGGCGATATGATTACAAACGCAACGTGGGCAGACTTATGGCTTAACGAAGGATTTGCAACTTATCTCGAAGCAATTTATAAAGAACAGATTACAGGATACAGTGCATATAAAACTAACATTAACAACAATGCTTCATCATATCTCTCAGGTAATCCCGGCTGGCCAATTTACAATCCTTCATGGGCAATTACGACTCCGCCTTCAAAGTCAATTGTTTAACGGACCAATCACGTATTACAAAGGTTCGTGCGTTTTACATATGTTAAGATACACAATCGGAGATTCATTATTCTTTGCAGGCATTGAAATCCTATGCAACGGATACGGTAAACTTCAAAATGAAGAATGCAACTACGGATGATTTCACTGCAAAGATCAGTTCTGTTGCAGGACAGGATTTAACCTGGTTTATAGACCAGTGGGTAAAGGAACCAAACCACCCAACTTATCAGAATACTTATAACATAGCAAATCTCGGAGGCAATAATTACCGCGTAAATTTTGTTGCAAAGCAAACTCAAACAAATACTGTATTTCATAAAATGCCGATACAGATAAAATTCTCTTTCTCTACAGGTGCTGATACTACCGTTAGAGTTATGAATGATGTTAATAACCAAATGTACTCTTTCTTTTTCAACAGACAACCAACTACGGTTGTGTTTGACCCGAATAATGACATCGTTCTTAAAACTGCATCGTTGACTGTCGGAATAAACAGTACATCAAACATCATTCCTGAAAAGTTTGCTGTATATCAGAACTATCCGAATCCGTTCAATCCGACTACAAATATTAAATTTGATATTCCGAAAAATTCTTTTGTATCGCTGAAAGTTTTTGATGTACTCGGAAAAGAAGTTGCAGTACTTATTAATGAAGTGCGTAATGCAGGTTCGTACAGTGTTGACTGGAACGCATCGGTTTATACAAGCGGCGTTTACTTCTACAAACTTGAGTCAAATGGTTTTTCTGAAACGAGAAGAATGTTACTTGTAAAATAAACGCAATTGAAAATATTATTAAACACAAAAGGGGCGAAAGCCCCTTTTGTGTTTAAACTCTTAACTGTTTATTTTCCCCAATCTTTTCTTCATAGTTCTGTCAACTAACCACATAATTATTATATAGACCGGCATAAGCACAGGATATATAAACACAACAAGAAAGTTGTAACCGTGATACCTGCTTGCGTTTACACCTATTGCATTATCAATAATTTCAAAAGAGTAAACGTAGTAGAACAAAATTATTGCAGGGATGATTAAACTTCCCGCAATCATTACCCACGAAAATCTTTTTTCAGGATTGTTCCTTCTGTATCTCCACATCAGAAACAAATGTATGATAAGTAATGAGAAACCAACTATCATTGCCAGACCAAACGGTTCTATGCTCAATCAACAAACCTGCTGTTGAACTTATTTTAGGTACGTAAGAAATTTCAAAAACATCGGCAGGTAACTTGTCAAACTTCCAGACAGCCGAATCCTGATTTCCGCTTTCCTGTTTTCCAAGGTTTGTTTTTAATTCTTCGCCAAACCCTCTTGCATCTAATGTTATCTCCAGTGTTCCGAATGACTTCCAGTACTTCGCAGGGGACAGCGAATACCTGTAACTGTATTCCTTCACCCAGTTTGACCTGTTTTCCCAAACGTTCGCAACGTATTCAACCCGTATCGTATGTTCTCCCTTTGCCAGATCAACTTCAAAATATTTTAACTCGTTAAGTTTGTATATCACACTGGAGTTTTCTCTCCAGCGAATTGCCACTTCTGCATTATCTATATCATTATTGTTATACGACTTTGAAAACCCCTCAAAAGTTTTTCCTGTATAACTATCAGGTATCTTTTGCACCGCCGTTTCCTTACCATCAATCCACACTTTAAAATCACCCTTGTACTCCGAAGCATAAAACAGCAACGGAATCTGCTTTCCTTCCTTGTCAGTCTTAATAAAGTATTCAACCACATATTTGGCAGTTGCACTTTCTTTATTCAGTGTCACATTTATTCTTTCTTTCAGTATTTCAATCTCACTGCTCGTAAATGCCGACGCAACCTTTGTCCCGTCGCGATACGGCGAAGCCATATTTGCAAAACTAATACTGCTGAATGTAATCAGTATAACCACCAGGAATTTTTTCATATAAAAATTTAATTTGTCTAATGTTTTAATCATTAATACAATAAATGTATAATTTAGTTCCATATTTTAATTTCATATAACGCAACAGCATTAAAGATTTAACGTAGTATGTAAATATAAACAGAATTATTACATCGGAATATGAAAACACTGGTAGTTGGGGCAAGCGGTGCAACGGGAAAACATTTAGTAGAGCAGTTATTAAAAGCAGGGCAAAAGGTAAAGGTGATTGTCCGCCCAACGGGTAACACTCCGTCGCACTGGGTTGAAAACGAAAACATAACAATAATCAAAGCAAACATTTCGGAAGTTAGTTCAGAAGAAATGATAAAACATCTTTCAGATTGCAGCGCAGTTGCATCTTGCCTTGGACACAATATCACTTTAAAAGGTATTTTCGGAAAGCCCCGAAAACTTGTTGCGGACTCTGTCAGTTTGATGTGTGATTCTATAATAAAATGTTCTCGGGAGAAGCCGGTGAAATTTGTACTGATGAATACTGTAGCAAACAGAAACAAAGATTTAAACGAACAAATTTCATGCCGTTGAAAAAGTTGTTATGGGATTAATCCGTATTCTGCTGCCTCCGCAGAAGGATAACGAAATGGCAGCCGAATATTTAAGGGTAAACATCGGTCAAAATAACCGGTACATTGAATGGGCGGTGGTTCGTCCTGATAGTTTAACCAACGAAGATAAAGTAACAGAATACACTTTGCACGCATCACCCACAAGCAGCGGGCTCTTGAACCCCGGCAAAACCAGCAGAATCAATGTCGGAAATTTTATGGCAAGACTGATTACCGAAGAAGATTTGTGGAATACCTGGAAAGGAAAAATGCCCGTGATATATAATATTTAATAATATGAAGATAAAAGTATCCTGAACCTTTTCAGACGACAAATCGTACTTTTAAAGACAGGGTTAAAATATATTTATTATAATTAATTTACTTAAAATGAAAACTTTATTATCTAATTCTGTTTTTACTCGTCGGCTGCGGTGAGGCATTTTCTCAGAAGTCAGCAAACGTATGCTACATAGCAAACGAAGGTTTTTTAGTGGAAGTGAACGGTAAAAAGATTTTATTCGATGGATTGTTCGGCGGTTTTGATGCAAGCTGGTGCGACGTACCCTCCGCTGAAACAAAAGCAAAGCTGGAAAATGCAGAAACTCCCTTTGACAATGTGGATTTAATATTTATCAGCCACAATCATCAGGACCATTTCAACAGGGATATGGTTGTAAATCATCTGGCAAAAAATTCAAAGTGTGTTGTCATTTGTCCCGGGCAGGTTTATAAAAAACTTGAATCGGCTGAGGGATTTCAAAATGTTAATAAAAATATTTATGAATTTACGCCCGATATTAACAGAGATACAGCAGTTGTAATCGCCGGAATGAATATTAAAATATACCGTCTTGAACACAGTCACTATATGGAAAAAGATTCCCTAACAGGCCAGGAAATAAACCGCCACAGGAACGCGGAGAACCTCGGCTATCTGATTGATGCAGGTGGAACCCGCGTGTTTCACTGCGGCGATATAAACCCCTGGAATGAAGAACAACATAAAGAAGTTTAAACTGTCAGATGAAAGCATTGACATAGCATTTCTTGACCGCATCTATCTGGCTAACAGAGAAGGCAAAGGCATTGATTTAATTAATGAATACATAAAACCGCGAAACACAATATTTATGCATATCGACCCAAAGAACAGGCAGGTTTTTAAGCAAATCATTGCACAAATTTCGGACGTACTTCCGAATTCATTTATCTTTGATAACTCACTGGACAGTAAAGAAATAATTCTATCGAAAAATTGAACAAATAACTTTTAAAGTAAATTAATGTTATCAGGTGTAAGAATTAAGTATTCCAAAAATAAACGAAGAATATGAAAAACTCACACATAATAACTCATTCAACTATCTTTAGTCAGATGCTCATCTTCTCATTGCTTTCCGTAATATTAGTCTCGTGCAACACTCAAAACAAAACTGAAAATAAAAAGGACAGTTTAACTGAAAAAACATCTGTTACAAAAGAACCGAAAGATACTAACAGTTTTACAGCGAACACTGTAACCGAAATCGGCAGAAACATTATCAGTATTTTTCAGGATAAAAATAACAACTATTGGTTTGGCACTAATAGCGATGGAGTTTACCGCTATGACGGAAAAACCATAATTCACTTTACTCAAAAAGACGGATTGTCCGGTAATCAGGTTCACACTATTCAGGAAGATAAATCAGGCAACATCTGGTTTGGAACGAGCGGGTTTGGAATCTCCCGCTTTGATGGAAAAACTTTCACCACGATTTCAAACATTGAAAGTAATAATACAAACAAAGAGTGGAATGTACAACCCGACGACCTTTTCTTCTATGCAGGCGGCGGTGCTTATCGCTATAACGGTAATTCGTTTTCCTATTTACCTTTGCCAAAAACTGATTTCGACAATAAGTACACGCAAAGTCCTGCAGACCAACTCGGACCTTACGGAGTATATTGCTACTTTGAAAGATAAAAAAGGAAACCTCTGGTTTGGCACTCAGACAATGGGCGTATGCCGTTACGACGGAAAAACTTTCACGTGGTTAACCGAAAAAGGTCTGGGCGGACCTGCAATACGTGCACTGTTCGAAGACAGAAACGGAAACCTCTGGTTTGGAAATAATGGTAATGGCTTGTTCCGCTACGATGGTAAAACCCTGACCAACTTCACGGAAGAAAAAGGACTTAGCAATCCTGAGTTTTTGAAATCCAATAAACCGGGTCCCGGAACACTTGCTCGTGTATGGACAATAAACGAAGATAAGAATGGTGATATTTTCATTGGAACTATCGATGCAGGTGTCTGGCGTTACGACGGAAAGACCTTAACTAATTATACCACAAAAGACGGACTCACAAGCAACGTTGTAAACATTATTTATAAAGATAAAAAAGGTGAACTCTGGTTCGGAACAGAAGGTGCAGGTGTCTGTAAATTCAACGGCACTTCCTTTACCCAATTTGTGTTCAATTAGAGACCTGTTACTAAAACATTTTTAAAATTAAAACAAAGAATATGAATAAAGAAAAGAAATTAAGTGAAAAGTTTTATGAGGTATTAAAACACGAAGGTGTGGTATCTATAATGTCATGGGGTGTTGAGCCGCATTTAGTAAACACATGGAATTCATTCCTGGTGGTTACGAGAAGATGAGCGTATCTTTAATCCCTGCATACGGATTTAGGAAAACTCAGAAAAATGTTGAGGTAAACAATAAAGTCAAAATTACTCTGGGCAGCAAAGATGTTATCGGACATAATGACTATCAGGGAACGGGATTCCTTATAGATGGTACCGCTAAATATATCGAATCCGGCGAAGAATACGACATGATGAAAAGCAAATTTTCTTTCTCACCCGTGTACTGGAAATAACAGTGGAAAAATCAACTCAGATGATATAGCATTTATTTCTTTTGAATCCTTTTGTGTCGTAGAATTCGCCGTAGCGGAACATCCCCACATCTTGTCATCACCGCATGCACTCTTGGCGGGGATCTCGTTTCTCAACCCTCTGTCATTCCTTCATGATCTTAGAAGGAATCTCGTCCTGGTTCTTTGGGGAAGGGCGGTCTCTAACTTTCCCTTCAGCTCTATATTTTCTATTTTCTATTATATATTTGATATTTTATATCCTCGTGTATGTCTTTGTTATTGAAATCCGAATTAAGTATTTTTGAACAGACAACAAATTACAACATAATAACAAATACAAATTGTGAAAATTGTTTACTGGAATTGTAACGGAGCTTTAAGAAAAAAGTTTGCCCATCTCTTAAATTTGAATGCCGACATATATGTTGTTCAGGAATGTGAAAACCCTGCAGAGACTTTAAGCCAAGAATATAAAAACTGAGCAGAAAATTATTTATGGATTGGAGAGTCAAAATACAAAGGGCTTGGGAATTTTTGCGAACAAAGATATTGAACTCAGAAAATTAGATTGGGAACTACAAAGACCATACTGTAAAAAATTTCTTCCTTGTTCAATTAACAGAGAATTTGATGTGTTAGCAGTTTGGACTCATCAAAACAATTCACCAAATTTTGGATATATAGGACAATTTTGGAAATATCTTCAGACGAATAAAAAGAGATTTGAAAATACTGTAATTATCGGCGACTTTAATAGTAATACAGTATGGGACGAAATGGGACAGATGGAGGAATCATACTGATGTAGTAAAAGAACTTCAGGAAATTGGAATAGTAAGCCTCTATCATAAATTTAATAAAGAATTACAGGGTAAAGAATCGCAACCTACATTTTATTTACATCGAAAAATGTCGAAACCTTATCATATTGATTATTGTTTTGCCCCAGTTAAAATTTCTGAAAAGCTAAAAGAATTCAAAATCGAAAAATACGATGAATGGAAACATTTAAGTGACCATTTACCAATGATATTAACATTAAAGTAAATTCTATGAAACCATTTACAAAACTAGCAGCAGCATTATTCGGCATTGCCGGACTTGTACATTTTTATAGGATTATTTTTCCGTTCCGAGTAATTATTGGCGAATTTGAAATTCCTGCTCTTGCCAGTGTAGTGTTTCTTGTTTCGGCAATCATTCTGTGCATCGGTCTCTGGAAAGAGTCGAGAAAAGATTAAAATAGATTTAAATCCATTCTTTTCAACTTACATTCCTGAATAATATAATTTTATCTCAAAATTTACATCACGAAAGTGTTAACAAAGAAAAATTATTGCGGTGGAAATACACATATTATGTGTTAAAAAATTGTGCGATGGAACAATTCATATAGCGTCTGTGTTATCGGTTTAACATTAAACTTCATATGAATACGCTATGAAAAAAATCGTTTATACATTATTTATCGTTGTAACTTTGTTCGTATTCGGGAATTCCTCTTTTGCACAGGTGGACCCGATTTCAACAGACAGACCAGATCTGACAGAAAGTGCTTACACCATTCCGTTTAAAAGTTTTCAGGTAGAAACAGGAGTGTTGTATGAAGAGAACAATCAGGACGGTGCAAAGGTGAAAAATCTTTTTATCCCTTCTATGCTTTTAAGATACGGTCTTTTAAGTAATCTTGAACTTCGTATTTGAATTTGAAAACGTAAATAATATGATTGATTCGGGCGGAACAAGTTCAAGCAAAAACACAATTTCATTCGCAACTATCGGCACCAAACTGAACGTCGTTAAAGGAAACGGCTTAAGTCCTGCCGTTGGTTTTATAATTAATTTCACTATACCAAGCCTTACATCTGATAATTTAAACACAGATTATGTGGGAACAAGTATAAACCTTGCTTTGCAAAATGAGTTTACAGATAAACTCTCTGCAGGTTATAATCTTGGCGCGGTGTGGGCAGGCGATACACCTGAACCTGCTTTCTTCTACACGCTTTCCCTCGGATACGAATTTAGTAAACGTTTTTCAGGATTCGCCGAGGTGTTTGGTTCTTTGCCGGAAAAATCAAGGTCTAACCATGTGTTCGATTTCGGACTCAACTTTCTTGCGTTGAATAATCTTGCGTTCGATGCTTCAGCAGGCGTAGGTTTAACAGACAATTCACCCAATTTTTTTGTTAACGGCGGATTCTCTTTCAGACTTCCAAAATAGTTTATCGTAAAAGAAAGATTTACTCTGAAATAAAGAGAACGATATATTGTTGATAATATAATCTGAAATAAGTACTTTTAAAAAGATAAAGATTTATAATTTTATTAAGTAACTCTAAAGACAATGAAAAACCAATTTGTTAGTTTAGCATTTTCAGCAGTAATTTTTCTTTCTGTTTGCAGCATCTCTGCATCGGACAAAACAACTCAGATATTCACAGATACAACAGACCTTCATGACGACCCTGTTAAAGTTGTAGAGGCAATTTTTGAGGCAGCCAGGACCGGCGATTACTCACTATTATCAGGACTTTGCGACCCAACGGGCTCGGGTGACGGCGACACCAAACGAATATGCAGTATAAATTCACAGCCAAAAGAAATTCAGGACGAATTTAAAAAGTATTTTGAAAAGGGTAAAGTAGTTGGCAGTGCGGAAATAAACGGAAACGAAGCAAAGGTTAAAATAAAATTCGGACTTAAGGGAAATAAGGACGAAGAATTTAATCTGGTAAAAGTTTCCGGCAAATGGTATATCTCCAGTTTCTGACTTCTCTTAAAATTCAAACATAGAATATGAATAGATATAAAGACCTGCACAAATGGATGATTATTCCTATGGTCATCATGCAGTTCGGAATCTTCAAAGATTATTGGGGTGATTTTTCTGACAACGCCTGGTCTGTTCATATACATTATTGGACGGG
Source organism: Ignavibacteriota bacterium (assembly GCA_963748665.1). Classification (GTDB taxonomy): domain Bacteria; phylum Bacteroidota; class Ignavibacteria; order Tepidaquicellales; family Tepidaquicellaceae; genus CAIKZJ01. The sequence continues at coordinate 82,297 of CAVVJW010000020.1, forward strand.
CACTATTTGGTACCTCTACTTAATAATTCAACCATACTATGCTACTCATGGTAAAATTGAAAAACACAGAACCTATGGCATCATTGGAATGTTTCTGGCAGGTGGTGTTTGTTTAACCGCATTGAGCATGATGCATAGAGATATAGTAACTTCAAATAATGCCCTTACTTCGCCTGACAATTTTGGTCCATTTCAACCTTGGTTCTTCTTTGGTGTTGCCGTTGTGGAAATTATAATGATGTTTGCGTTTGGTGTTGCCGTGATAAAAAGCATTACCACAGAAAGAAAATAGAAGATCATGCATGGTGGCTCATCTCAACTGTATTTGTCATTATGATGCCGGCTCTTGCACGCGGGATTCAGAATATATACGTTGACATAAATATTAAAGACTGGCCGGGAATTAACATTATGGTACCTGTTTACTATACACAATTGCTAATCATTTCTATGTTGCTTTTTGCAGCATGGAAATACGGTAAACTCAAACATCCAGCTACATATCTGGCTTTAGGTGTTAACCTATTTATATTATTATTGGAACCAATAGGAAAATCAGAAGCAGTGCAATTGTTTTTAAAAGCAATCATTAAAGGATAGGAAATCTATTGTTGATAATACTATATTAAACAAATAATAATTTCAAATGGCCGAAAAAAAGACAAAACTGGCTGTAATAAAAACAAAGCCTACCTCTGCAAGTGTGGAGGATTTTATAAATGGTGTTAAGAGTGAACAAAAGCGAAAAGATTGTTTCGTGCTTTTAGAGATGATGAAAAAAGCATCGGGCGAAGAACCAGTATTGTGGAGCAATTCAATCATCGGTTTTGGTATTAAAAGATACAAAAGCCCTGCAACAGGCAGAGAAGTTGATTGGCTCCTTATAGGTTTCGCTCCGCGTACAGCGAATCTGTCATTATACCTTATGATAAATCATAAAGAGCATGCTGATGCAATTAAAAAGTTAGGTAAACACAAAACTGCCGGCGGTTGTATCTACATAAATAAGCTGGAAGATATAGACCTGAAAGTTCTGAAGGGATTGATAGTTGCATCATTAAAGCAAAAGTAGTGTTGAAATAACGAAGTTCTAAATTCTTATCACAGCATACTAATATTCCTTTTTAAGGATTCGCAAACTTCCTTTACATCTTCTATACTGCAAACGCCGACGGATATTCTGAACCAGAGTGAGTCGTCATTTGCACCGAATGCATAGAACGGAACAAGGGCAATGCCTGCTTCATCAAGAAGAAATTCTGTTATGTCGGGTATGTTGTTTATTAAAACACCTTTGCCTGTCTTGTAACCGAGCAGGTTTAGTTTTACGGAAAGATACAACGCGCCTTGCGGTGTAATAGCATCTACGTCATATCCGATTGATTTGATTTCTAATATTGTTTTGTGGAGTAAGTCAAGTCTTTCGTACAATCCTTCTTTAAATCCTTTCATATACTTTTCCACTTCAGCAGTATTGCCTAAAAACTTTGCAACAGCAATCTGTTCGGGCTTAGGGCTCCACGCACCGATGTGTGCAATCATTTGTTTCATTTTTGATATTATCGGCTCAGGTCCGAATGCCCAGCCAAGACGCACTCCCGTTGCGGCAAAACATTTTGAAATTCCGTCAACGAATACAGTGTACTTCCTTGCTTCGGGCGAAACATCAATTGGATTAATAAATTTATTGTCGCCGTAAACAAGCATCCAATACACAATGTCAAAGAATACGTACAAAGGTTTTTCAGAAATCTTTACTCTTCTTGAGTTCTCTTCAACAACTAAATCAAATATATCTTTCGTATTTTCATTGTTGAAAACTGTTCCAGATGGGTTCGATGGTGAGTTTAGCAAAATCATTCTCGCCTCACTGATAAACGGTTTCAGTTCTTCCGCTGTAATTACAAAATTGTTTTCGGCTTTACTCTCAACGGTTATTTCCTCTGCTTCCATAAGTTGAACGTAGTTGTAATTATTCCAGGAGGGAACAACATTTATAACTTTGTCGCCTTTGTTCAAAAGCGTTTTAAGCAATATGTACGTTAAAGGTCGTGTATCCGCTTGCGGTTATAATCTCATTAGCGGAATAGTCAAAGTTTCCAAAGTGTTTCAGATGTTTTGAAATAGCTTCAAGCAGTTCGGGCATTCCTCCAACGACAGGATAGTTGGTATTTTTTGACCTGTACGCCTGAATAATTTCGTCTTCAAGCATTTTGGGAATAGGGAAGTGTTCAGGTGCAAAATCACCAATCGTCAGATTGAAAATTTTTTCACCTCTTGCTTTTCTTTCGTTTATTTTTGAAGCAATATTACTGATTGATAAAGAACCCAATCCGTTTGCCGCATCCGAGAAATTATAATTGTTATCACACATATTTAATTGAACTTTTTAGTGTTTCTTTTGCTTATAAAAGTAAACAAATATTGTTTAAGAAAATTCATAAATGATTGATTTTTTAATAAAGATGATGGAAGTGGATTCCACTTCCGGAAGAGAAGAAAATATTGTTGAGGTAATAAGAAAACACTTTGTTTCTGGCAAAGCGGTTTGCGAAACACAGGACATTCCAAACGGAAAGAAAAACATTTTTTACAAATGGGGAAATCCTGAAATTATATTCTGTTCGCATTTTGATACGGTTCCGCCTTTTATTCCGCCTTACAGGGATGATAAAAGAATACTCGGACGCGGTTCCTGCGATGCAAAAGGCCAGATAGCTGTGCTATCGGAAGTGTGTTTACAACTTGAAAAAGAAGGTAAAACAAATTTCGGATTGCTTATGCTTGCGGGAGAAGAAGTGGGTTCTTATGGCGCTCAGACTGCAAACAAATTAATCGAAGGATGTAAATACGTTATAGTGGGCGAGCCGACAGAAAACAAACTTATAAAAGCAGGTAAGGGTAACGTATTAGTTGAGTTTACGATTAAAGGCAAAGCTGCTCATTCGGGTTATCCTTCAAAAGGTGATGATGCAATTGAAAGGTTCAGAATATTTTTAAATGATTTAAAGAAATTAGAGTTTCCGGAAGATGATGTGCTGGGTAATACGACTTACAACGTCGGTTTGCTTAGTTCTGAAAACGCACACAACGTAATTCCCGATAAAGTATCGTTTAAAATATTTTTCAGGACTACGTTTGCAACTCACAACATTCTGGAAGAAAAGATTAAAGAAATTTGCAACGAAAACATTGAATACAAAATTAACTACGGCGATGAACCGATACAGTTTCATACAGTTGAAGGGTTTGAAACAGGAATAGTCTCTTACGGAAGCGACGCACCCGAATTGTACAACCTTGGGAAAAGACTTCTTTACGGATCCCGGAACTATATTCGTTGCTCACACACAGCAGGAGCATATATTTGTTGACGATATGAATAAAGCTGTTAGTTGATTTAAAAAATATTTACTACAAACTGGAGAAAGAAATTGGATAAGAAAATTAAAGTCGGAATACTTGGGTGTACAGGTGCAGTCGGACAGAAATTAATTTCACTTCTCGAAAATCATCCGTGGTTTGAAACGTACGAAGTTGCTGCATCGGAGAATTCCGCAGGGAAAAAATACTCTGAAAGGGTTAACTGGAAAGAAGCAAAACCGATTCCTGAAAATGTAAAGAACTTAGTCATAAAAAACTGCAACGAAAAATTAGATGCGAAGATACTATTTTCGGGACTCGACTCATCAGTAGCGGGTGAGATTGAAGAGTTTTATGCGAACGAAGGATACGTTGTTGTAAGCAATTCCAAAAACCACAGAATGGTTTCGGACGTACCTTTAATCATTCCCGAAATAAATCATTCGCACTTTGATTTGATTAATCAACAGCGCAAAAGGTTTTCAAAAAACGGGTTCATAGTTACAAACCCAAACTGTTCAACTATAGTTATGGTTCTTGCTCTTTACCCAATTTTCAAAAACTTCGGACTTGAGAAAGTTCTGGTTAGCACTATGCAGGCAATATCCGGGGCGGGTTATCCCGGAGTGCCATCTCTTGATATTCTCGGAAACATAGTCCCGTATATAAAAGACGAAGAAGATAAGATGCAGACAGAGCCGTTGAAAATTTTTGGTGAATACAAAGACGGCAAAGTTGAGTTTGCTGATTTCACTTTATCCGCAATGTGTAACAGAGTGCCGGTACAAAACGGACACACGACATCGATTTCTTTTAAGACAGAAAAAGAAGCAACAAAAAATGAGATTATAAAATCTTTCGACACTTACGAAAGTCTTGGTTTGCCATTTTCACCAGAAAAAGTTGTTACATACTTTGAAGACCCCGCAAGACCGCAGCCGACACTTGATTTGTATAATGGTAACGGGATGACAGTCTCAATCGGCAACCTAAGAAAGTGTAATGTTCTCGACTGGAAGATGACGGCATTCGGACATAACACAATAAGGGGAGCAGCGGGAGCAGCAATATTAAACGCTGAATATTTAGTTAAAAATAATTACGTAAAATGATTGTAATGAAATTTGGCGGAACATCGGTTGGTGATGCTCCTGCGATAAAAAGGCTGATTGAAATAGTAAAATCAAGACTGGAGAAGAAACCTGTCGTTGTGGTCTCTGCGATATCAAAGGCAACCGATACACTTCAGAAAGCGGCACGCCTTTCTGAGAACGGAGAACTCAGCAATGCTAAAAAATTATTAAGAGAACTTGAAGCAAGACATATAAATATTTGTAAGGAATTGCTCGGAGAAGATTCGGAGAATTTCGTAAATGTATCAGCCGTAATTAAAGAATATTTCTCTGATGTTGTTGAATTACTGAAGGGTGTCACTTTGTTATCAGAGTTATCGGACAGAAGTCTTGCGAAGATTATCACTCACGGAGAACTCCTTTCTTCTGCAATGATTAATTCTGTATTGAATCATAACGGTATAAAAACAAAATTACTCGATGCAAGGGAGTTCATATATACAGACAATAATTATTTAATCGGCGAACCTTTGACCGAGAGGATAAAATCAGAAGTGCCAAAATCTATTAAAGGAAGTTTCTCCGAAAACGAAGTAGTTTTAACTCAGGGTTTTATTTCAAACACAGAAGATAAAATTACAACCACGCTCGGCAGGGGCGGCTCGGATTACAGTGCTGCATTAATAGGAATGGCAATGAATGCGGATGAAATAGAAATATGGACTGATGTTGACGGTATGCTGACTGCAGACCCGCGAAAAGTTAACAACACAAAGATAGTACCTGTTATCTCTTTTGAAGAAGCCGCTGAACTCGCATACTTCGGCGCAAAAGTTTTACACCCTTTAACTATTCAGCCGGCAGTTGAAAAGGATATTCCCGTAAGAATATTAAACTCAAACAATCCCGGCAATGAAGGCACGTTAATACTTTCCGATTCCAAGAAAATCAAGGGCGGAATAAAATCGATTTCGTGCAAGGAAAACGTAAAAGTGGTAAATGTGTTTTCTACAAAGATGTTAAACTCATACGGTTTTCTCAGAAAAATATTTGAAATCTTCGATAATAATAAAACGTCGGTGGATTTAATCACAACTTCGGAAGTAAACGTATCGCTGACGCTTGATAACGAAGAACACATTACTGAAATTGTTAACGAATTATCGATGTTTTCAAAGGTGAACGTTGAAGAAGATAAATCGTTAATCTGTGTTGTCGGCAAAGGTTTGAAAAATACTAAAGGAATTGCAAAGAGAATATTTCAAAGGCTTGGCGAATTTAATATTACGATGATATCACAGGGCGCGTCGGTTATAAACGTTAGTTTTGTAGTTAACAAAAGTGATTTGGTTGAAGTTATGCAGATACTTCATAACGAATTCTTTGAAAACGAATAAACATAAAACAAAATGGATATAGTAATTTCGGGTTACGGAAAAATGGGAAAAGAGGTTGAGGCGGTAGTTAAATCACGCGGAGGCAAATGTATTGCCGTGTTTTCAGATACGGAAGCATTAAAAGGCAAAACATACGAAAGCAATGTCTGTGTTGATTTTACAACACCCGAAGCCTTTAAGAATAATTATAAATATGTGTGCGATAATTTCAAAGCCGCAGTTGTTGGAACTACGGGCTGGCTTGATATTAAAGATGATGTTATAGATTATTTTAAAGCAAAGAATAAAACTCTTATTTACGCCACAAATTTTTCAATAGGCGTTAACATATTTTTTAAAATAACTGAACTTTCGTCAAAACTGATAAACGGACTGGCACATTATGATCCTTACATACTTGAAATGCACCATAAGCAGAAACTTGACGCACCGTCAGGTACGGCAAAGTCTTTGGAGAAAATAGTAGAAGATAGTTTTAATAAAAGAATCCAGGCTCAGTCAGTTAGAAGCGGTTACATAAAAGGAATTCATGAAGTCGGGTTTGAATCAGAAGTTGACAGAATTACACTGAATCACGAGGCATATTCCAGAAGAGGGTTTGCAGAGGGCGCGGTTACAGCAGCAGAATGGGCTGAAGATATAAAAGGGGTTTATGAGTTTAAAGATTTACTGGAAGAAAAATTTAAAAATATAATAACAGAATAATGAAAGAAATAACAGGGTGCGGTACTGCATTAATAACTCCTTTTGAAAAAAACCTGAGTGTTGATTACAATGCATTCAGAAAACTCGTTAGAAGACAAATAGAAGGCGGCATTCATTTTCTCGTCCCACTCGGAACAACCGGCGAAACTCCCTGTCTTGAGGATAAAGAAAAACTTCAACTCGTTGAAATAACCGTTGAAGAGGTTGGGGGCAGGATTCCAGTTGTAGTTGGAGTAGGCTCTAACAATACAAATCACGTGATTCACAATATTCATATGTTCAGTAAAACAAACGTGGATGCATTTCTTGTTGTAACTCCTTACTACAATAAACCAACTCAACAGGGTATGGTAAATCATTTTACCGCAATTGCAGAATCAACCGATAAACCAATCATTATGTACAATGTACCTGCAAGAACGTCTGTTAATATGTCGTCCGAAACGGCATTAAAACTTGCAGAAGTAAAAAATATTATTGCTACAAAAGAAGCATCGAGCAACTATGCGCAGATAAGCGAAATCATACGAAATGCACCCGACGGTTTTTCTGTTCTTTCAGGTAACGATGACGAAACGCTTTCTCTTGTTGCAACAGGTGCAAAGGGTTTAATAAGCGTTGCTTCAAACATTGCCCCTGAACTTATGAGTGAATTTCTGAATAAACTTTTAAACGATGAATTTGAAGATGGCGCGGGCATTACACCATAAACTAACACCTTTATTTAAAAACTGTTTCGTTGAAAGTAATCCCATACCTGTCAAAGCCGGAATGCATAAACTCGGATTGATTGAAAATGTTTTAAGGCCGCCGTTATACACTTCGGTAAATAGTACTCTGGATTTAATGGAAAAAACCGTAAAAGAATTAAACTTAATCTAAATGACAGATTTAAAACAAAGGTTTGAAAATATATCTAACAAAGGAAATTTAAGTTATGACGAGGGCTTTGCTTTATTTTCTGAAATAAGGACAGCACTTGAATCGGGCAAAATCAGAACTGCCGAAAAGGTAAACGGACAATGGATTGTCAACAACTGGGTTAAACAGGCGATACTTTTTGGTTTTAAAATTGGAGTACTTCAGGAAGTTGAATCAAAACCGTGGAATTACTTTGATAAAAGCACTCTGCCTGTTCAGGATATTTCTTTAGAAAATAAAGTACGAATCGTTCCGGGAGGCTCTTCAGTGCGCGGCGGTTCTTACGTAGCGGCGGGCACTATCATTATGCCGCCTTCATACATAAACATTGGTGCTTACGTAGATGAAGGGTGTATGATTGATTCCCACGCACTCGTGGGCTCCTGTGCTCAGGTTGGAAAGAATGTTCATCTCTCTGCCGCATCGCAGATTGGCGGAGTACTTGAACCAATAGGTGCAATGCCTGTTATTATTGAGGACAATGTTTTTATCGGTGGTAATTGCGGAATATATGAAGGCGCAATCGTAAGACAAAATGCAGTAATCGGAACAGGAGTTATTATTAATGCCTCAACGCCTGTCTTTGATAACACAACGGGAAATTTTATTAAGAAAGAAAACGGTAAATCTCTTGAGATTCCAGAAAACGCAGTGGTTATTGCGGGAAGCCGTCCTATGACAAGCGGTTACGGAAAAGATATGGGTGTTCACGTTTACTGTCCTGTCATAATAAAATACCGTGACGATAAAACAGGTAAGTCAATTACACTGGAAGATTTATTAAGATAGTATGACAAGAGACGAAATACTGCAGTACGAATTTTTTAAAAACGTAAGTCCTGATGCATTAAAGGAAATCGTTTTAAATTACGAGCAGCCAAAGTTTGTTTATTCAAAAAGAGTCATCACTCACTCATACACCAAATTGAGAAAAAATCTTCCGTCAAACTTTGAAATTTTCTACGCTCAGAAAAGTAATCCGAATAAAAATATTTTACGTCATTTGAATTCGCTTGGCGTTGGTTGTGACACCGCTTCGCAGGGCGAAATGGTTTCGGCACTTGGAGCAGGGTTTGAAAATGACAGAATAATGTTTACGGGTCCGGCAAAAAGAGAGACAGAAATCAGGTTTGCAATAGAAAATAACATAGTCTCGATTAACATAGAATCAATTCAGGAGCTTCTGATTGTTGATAAAATCGCGAGCGAATACGATAAGGTACAAAACATACTTGTTAGAATTAATCCTGTTTACGAAGCAGGCGAAACAACAAAGATAATAGGCGGAACGGGAATTAGTAAGTTCGGAATCGATATAGAACAGATTGATGAGTTCTTTATGAAACTGAAAAGAACAAGTAATGTATCCCTAAAAGGAATTCATATATTCAATTCTTCTCAGATACTCGACTGGGAAAAAATATATTCCAACACAAAAAACGTAATCGATACAGCAATTGCATTGAGTAATAAATATGTTTTTGAAGTAACGCATATAGATTTAGGCGGAGGATTCGGAATTCCGTATTCCACGGATGAGACACCGCTGGACTTAACCAGACTCGGAGACGAACTTTTTAAACTTGTAAATTCAGCAGACTATAAAGGATTTCTCGATGGAGTAGATTTAATCTATGAACCGGGCAGGTTTCTTAGCGGACATTCAGGAATATATTTAACAAAAGTGCTATACACAAAATCATCACGCGGAAAAGATATTTTACTTATTGATGGAGGAATTCATCATTTGCTCAGACCTGCACTAATCGGAACGCCGCACCCGCTTATTAATCTTACAGCGTACTACGAAAACAGATTAAACAAAAAACCTTATATGGTGGCAGGTCCTCTCTGCACATCACTTGATACGTTTGGGGAAGACATCCTTCTTCCGGAATCCAAACCAGGTGATATACTTGCAGTACTTAACGCAGGCGCATACGGGTACACAGAATCAATGCCGTTCTTTCTTTCGCATCCATTAGCAAAAGAAAAGTTTATAGACTAATAGGTAGTTTATTATTTCAATTAAAGTATATAAAAAACCCCGCTTATAACGGGGTCTTTTTTGAAATATATTATGTATTCTATTTCAACTTTTCTATCGTCTCTTTAAGCATCATTACAGCAACATTTGCTTCTTCTTTGCTGCAGGTACCAACAGAAAGTCTGAACCAGGGCAAATCTTCTTTTGCACCAAACGCATAGAATGGCACAAGAGCAATTTTTCCTTCTTCAAGAACATATCCGAGAACGTCGTCAATACTTTTTAATTCTTTCCCATCTTCCGTTTTCTTTCCGAGAAGATTTAGTTTTACTGTTAAGTATAATGCACCCTGAGGATAAATAGCATCGACATCGAAACCTGATTTCTTAATGTCCATTATACCTTCATAGAATATGTTCAGTCGTGTGAACAATTCATTCTTAAAGTGATCAAAGAATTTATCTACTTCGGCGGTATTCTTCAGAAATCTTCCTGTTGCTATTTGTTCAGGTTTAGGTGCCCAGGCGCCGATATGTGCAAGTATTGCACTCATTTTTTTAATTATTTTCTTAGGTCCGAATGCCCATCCGAGTCTTACTCCGGTTGCGGCAAAACATTTTGATATACCGTCTATAAAGATTACGTAATCCCTAATTTCAGGATTTAATTCAATCGGATTAATATGTTTGGTTTCACCATAAACAAGAATCCAGTAAATCATATCATAGAAAACATAAAGTGGTTTACGGTTTATCTTTGCTCTTTCCTTGTTTTCTTCAACTATAAGGTCAACAATCTTCTTAAGTTCTTCTTTTGTAAACACAGTTCCGCTGGGATTCAACGGAGAATTCAGTGCAAGTAAAGCGGCATCTTTAAGGTGCGGCTTTAGTTCTTCTGCTGTTGGTACAAAATTATTTTCAAACTTTGTAAGAACGCTTACAGGAACCGCATCTATTAACTGAACGTAGCAGTTGTTATTCCACGAAGGTGCAGGGAAAATAATTTTTTCACCCGGGTCAACAAGTGTTTTCATTAAAGTATATGTTAAAGGTCTTGCACCGCTGCCGACAATTATTTCATCGGTACCATATTCGAACCCGCCGCGTTCTTTTATATACTGTGAAATTGCCTCCCTTATAACTAACACACCTTCCGAAGGCGGATAGTTAGTCTGGGCTTCGTCGTATGCATTTTTTATTTCTTCTTTAAGTAATGCCGGAATAGGAAAAACTCTTGGAGAAAAATCTCCAATCGTCAGATTAAAAATCTTTTCACCCTTTTCAATTCTTTCGTTTACTTTATCCGATATCTTTCTGATACCCGATGGAATGAGATTTTGTGCTGTTTTTGATAATATTAAGTCCATATATAATAAGGTAAAATTGTATATAATTACAAAAATAGTAAATAAGCATTTGAAAAGTTAGTCACTTTTTAATTTACCTGTCATTGCAGCAAAGTGCTTAAACCATAAGATGTATGCGATCAGTTTCTTGGTATTGTTGACTGATTACCGTCTCTTTCTGATCTGTAATGAGGCGACATTATTTCAACTCCTGCTGAATTAAATTTATTCTGAATGTTCTGATGAAGTTCTGAATATAATGCGGCTTGTAAGTTCGATTTTTCCGTATATGCATTTATTTCATAGGTAACATAAAAATCATCAAGGCTTTTCTGAAGAACAAAAGGTTCAGGTGATTCAAGAACTCCTTTTGTAGATTTCGCCGCTTCAATTAGTAAGCTATGAACTATCTTCCAGGGCGCATCATAACCAATCGTAACAGTTGTATGAATAATAAGACCAAGGTTTTTTGCGGACGAACTGTAATTAACAGAACTATTAGACATTATCTGTGAATTTGGAATCGTTATATCTTCGTTCTTTATAGTCCTTATTCTTGTTGCAAGCAGGTTTTTCTCAATCACATCACCCGTTACATCTCCAACCTTTATTCTGTCACCAATCTTAAACGGTCTCATATAAGTTATTACAAGCCCCGCTATGATGTTTGAAATTGCAGTTGAAGAGCCTATTGAAAACAACAATCCCAACAGAACCGTAACCCCCTGAAATATTCTGGAGTCCGAACCGGGTAAATATGGGAATATTACTATTACTGCAAATGCCAGAATAAGAAACCTTGCTATTTTATACGTTGTCATTACCCAGTCTTCGTGAAAGCCCGAAATATTCAGTGCACCTGATTCTATTTCTTTTGCTACGAACTTTACAAATTTAATAAAATATCTTGTAAAGATAATAATAACAATTATCGTCAGAAGATTCGGAATAAATTTAATTAACGAACTAAAGATTTTCATTACCGGTGACACCAAATATTCAACTAATATATCCGCTATTCCCTTTGTTGCCGGAAAAATGCTGAAGAGAATCAAAGAAGATAAGTAAACCAATACGAACAGAAAAATCAATTTAATTATCTTTATAAAAAACAGCACCGCATTTTCGATTCTTAAACGATTAAACAATTCGTAATTCTTTACCTTTAATCCTCCCAATACTTTGTCCTTATTTTTAATAAAGAAACCGGTTAAATATTTAAATATTATGCTGGTTAGTCTTATAAGTATTAGCAGTGACATCAAAATTAACAAAACATATCCAATCCTGTAAACAATATTTTTTAAGCTATTGGCTTCAAGGGTTTTGCTGATTTCTGAACGGACCTTTGACAAGTACATATCCGCAAGTTCGGGTTTGGTTTTATTCATCCATAAAGCATCGTCTTCAGTAATACTTATCAGAATTATTTCTCTATAAACAATCTCAAACGATTTTTCTCCCCGTATTATTTTAATTGAGTCAGGACTGTAAAAAGGGTCTTCGTAGAGTATTTTAATTTTTGTTTCAATAGCCCGTGCTCTTTCTTTAGGTGTATAAGCACCAATTTTCATATAAACAAAAAACAATGTGTCATTAAAAGGTGCAACGGGAAAGCCTTTAGTTATTGACTTAAGAGAGTCGATTTTATTTTTGTTGTAGGCTCTTTTGATGGAATCTGATTTACTGTATTCGTACAGTTTATCCTCAAGTTCTTTCCGTTTTATGTTCTCGTTTGTTTTGAGGTTCTCAATCTGCACCATTAAATCCCTCTTTTTCAGGGAGTCTGCCGCCCTTAAGGAATCCGCCTGTTTAATAATTTCTGATAAAACCATATATCTTGTATTTTCCGCCGAGTCAGTCTGTGAAATTACGGGGAAAGTAAAAACCCAAAATAAACCAATCAGTAAAAACGATTTCATAAGAATACTGTATTATTATTTATAATGATATAATATATAGCATTATAATAAATTATTCAGTATCAATAAACGGTATAAGAAATTGCCGGCTACAAATTTAGATTGTAGTAAAAACACAAATTAATGTCTATAATTTTGTCCTAAATATTTTTAATTTAAACATGTTCGGTTATTTTCTGAAATTTATAATTTAATAAATAATAGCAATATGAATTCGAAAGGACAAAAAAGTACTTATTACGGGCGGAGCCGGGTTTCTTGGTTCACATCTTTGCGACCGTTTTATAAAAGAGGGATACTATGTAATTGCGATGGACAATTTAAGTACGGGCTCACTAAGCAATATCGAGCATCTTTTTCCTTTAAAGAATTTCGAATTTTATTTCTATGATGTTACTAAGTTTGTGCACATTCCGGGGAGACTTGATTATATTCTTCACTTTGCCTCACCTGCAAGTCCTATTGATTATCTGAAAATGCCCATACAAACATTAAAAGTCGGGTCACTTGGAACACACAATCTGCTTGGGCTTTCAAAAGAAAAGGGCGCCAGATTTTTAATTGCTTCAACTTCTGAGATTTACGGCGATCCTGATGTACATCCACAAAACGAAGAATACTGGGGTAACGTGAACCCTGTCGGACCAAGGGGTGTTTATGATGAAGCAAAAAGATTTATGGAAGCAATTACTATGGCATACCATACTTTTCACGGAGTTGAGACAAGAATAGCCAGAATATTTAATACATACGGTCCAAGGATGAGACTTGATGATGGCAGAGCATTACCTTCGTTTATGAAACAGGCAATACTGGGTCAGGACATTACAGTATTCGGCGACGGAAGCCAGACAAGATCCTTTTGCTTTGTTTCGGATTTAATCGATGGGATATACAGATTGCTTTTGAGTGATTACATATCTCCTGTAAATATTGGCAATCCGAACGAAATAACGATTAAACAATTTGCTGAGGAGATTCTTGAATTAACTGGTGCAAAACAAAAGATAATTTATCTGGACTTACCGCAAGATGACCCTAAGCAAAGGCAGCCTGATATAACCAGGGCTAATGAAATACTTGGCTGGTCGCCCAAAGTGGAAAGAGCCGAAGGTCTTAAAATAACTTATGATCATTTTAAAAGAGTATTATCAAAATGATAATATTTCCTTAAAATTAAAAGAAATTTGTAAAAGTGTGATATTAACTGTTACTTAGCCGGCTGTCTTCCTATGCTATAATAGGTAAAACCATTTTCCAGCATTTTATCCCGGCTAAAAATATTTCTTCCGTCAAAGATAACAGGATTCTTAAGTTCTTTTTTGATAATATCAAAGTCAGGATTTCTGAATTCATTCCATTCAGTCATTATCAAAAGTGCGTCTGCGTTCTTAAGTGCATCATATTCGCTTTTAGCATATTCGACGGTATCCTTTAAATAGAATTTTGTTGTCTCAATAGCCGCCGGGTCATAGGCTGTGACTGTTGCACCGCTTTCCAGAAGTTTTTTTATGATAACAACAGATGGTGCTTCCCTCATATCGTCAGTATTGGGTTTAAATGCCAGTCCCCAAACAGCAAAATGTTTTCCTTTTAAATCTCCAAAATGTTTTAATAACTTATTGAACAGCACAAGTTTCTGTTTATTGTTTATTTCATCTACTACTTTCAGTATAGACATTACCGAACCTTTATCGGCAGATGTTTTAATCATTGCTTTAACATCTTTCGGGAAACAAGACCCGCCATAACCAATACCGGAGAATAAAAATCTCTTGCCGATTCTGTTGTCTGACCCCATACCTCTTCTTACAAGGTCAATATCAGCACCTACAGTTTCGCAGAAATTAGCAAGTTCATTCATATAAGTTATTCTCATTGCCAGATATGAGTTTGCGGCATATTTTGTTACCTCGGAACTTGCTGTGTTCATTTCGATTATCGGATTTCCCTGTCTCACAAATGGTTCGTAAAGTTCACGCATAATATAAAGAGCCTTTTTACTTTCTGACCCAATAACGATTCTGTCAGGTTTCATAAAGTCCACAACAGCAAACCCTTCTCTTAAAAACTCAGGATTTGAAACCACATCAAAGTTGGTAAATCCGTGAGCTCTGATTTTGTCCCCTACAATCTTTGCAGTTCCAACAGGTACAGTGCTTTTGTTTACAATTATTTTGTAATCAGTTGTTCCGCTTTCATAAAGTGCTTTTCCGATTTCCTCAGCGGCATCTGTAACGTAGTGGAGGTCTGCAGACCCGTCTTCTCCCTGAGGTGTCGGTAAGCATAGGAAGATTATTTCAGAACTTAAGACTGCCTCTTTTATATCTCCTGTAAATGTCAGCCTTTTCTTTTCTATGTTTCTGAAGAAAACAGTTTCTAAACCGGGTTCATAAATTGTAACTTCGGATTTTTTTAGTTTTGCAAGTATTTCGGGACTGTTATCAACACAGATAACCTGATTTCCCATTTCCGCAAAACAGGTTCCCGAAACCAAACCGACGTAACCGGTGCCAATTATTGAGATATTCATTACTTAAACCTTTAATTTTTTATTTTAATAATCAGAATAAATAAAATCTTTATCAATGTCTTTAAATGATTTTCCTTTAAGGTCTTTTTCAGAGATATTCACTGCTTCAACTTTCCAGTCAATGTTTAAATCAGCATCGTTAAACAATATTGAACGTTCATCCTGTTTGCTGTAAAATGCTGTACATTTATAATGGAATACTGCAGTATCCGATAACACTGAAAATCCGTGAGCAAAACCCGGAGGTATCCAGATTTGATTGTGATTATCACCTGATAATTCCACAGATACGTGTTCGCCAAAAGTTGGTGAACCAAACCTTACGTCAACAGCCACGTCGATTACTTTTCCCGACAAGACCTGACACAATTTTCCCTGAGCATATTCGCCTACCTGATAATGTAATCCCCGCACGGTTCCCTTTTTGGAAAAAGAAATATTGTCCTGAACGAAATTTAAAAACAAACCCTGTTCATTAAATTTTAATTCACTGAACGATTCAAAGAAAAACCCTCTCTCATCAGGAAAAACTTTAGGCTTAATTATTAATACATCTTCTATCTTTGTCTTTTCAAAATCCATTAATCTTTTGTTATTTTTTCAAGATAATTTCTGTAATCTGATTTTGGCATATTTGCAATTACTTTTTCCAGTTGTTCGAAGTTTATAAATCCCATATTGTAAGCAACCTCTTCTATGCACGCAACCTTTAACCCCTGTCTGTCTTCAATAACTCCGAAAAAGTTTGAAGCCTGTAAAAGAGAAACGGGCGTTCCTGTATCTAACCACGCAACCCCTCTTCCAATCTTTGCAACTTTCAACTTCTTCTTCTTTAAATATTCAACGTTTACATCAGTTATTTCAAGTTCGCCTCTCGGAGATGGTTTAAGGTTTTTTGAAATATTCACTACATCGTTATTGTAAACATAAAGTCCCGGGACAGCGAAGTGTGATTTTGGGTGCTGAGGTTTCTCTTCAATAGAAATAGCATTTCCATTACTGTCAAATTCAACGATTCCATATCTTTCAGGGTCAGTAACTCTGTATCCGAAAATCGTTGCACCTTCATTATTTTTTATTCCGTTATGCAGGAAATCAAGATGTCCGTAAAAAATATTATCACCGAGAATCAGTGTAACACTGTCTTTTCCGATAAATGATTCTCCGATAATAAAGGACTCCGCAATCCCGTTGGGTGCTGATTGAACGGCATAACTTATATTCATTCCTATATGGCTGCCATCCTCAAAAAGTTTCTGATAGTGAGGTATGGTTTCGGAGTTAGAAATAATTAATACATCTTTAATTCCGCCTAACATTAAGATTGAAAGCGGATAATAAATAAGCGGTTTATCGTAAATCAATGTTAACTGCTTACTGTATATTCTTGACACGGGATACATTCTTGTACCCGAGCCCCCTGCTAAAATGATTCCCTTCATAATACTGTATAATTTAAAATATAATGAATAACGTTAATTTAAAACCTAATGAGGATTAATTATAAAGATAACTTTTATAAGAATAGAATTCAGTGTAATTTAGAAGTACTTCAATTTCTTTCTTCATCTCTTAAGGTAAAAGTTCTCCTGTTGTTATTCAAAATATCAGACTTTCCCTGTCCGGTTGCATCCTTTTGACTTGAATATATAATCAAATGATTACGAAATTACCTTTAAGCTCATTTTTAAAACACAAAATTAAAGATATGAAAAAAATTATTCTACACACAGTTATTCTTTTTATATTTTACACATTAATGCCGGACTGTACATTTTCTCAACCCGTAAAAAATTGTTTTCCGGACGTAATGAATAAAGTCAATGTTCTGAACAGTTCTTCTAAAATTCAGCAATCATTATATTTTGAAGCTGACTCTCTTACAGTTTTTACCGGATTCCCAATTGTAATTTCAGGCAGCACATTTGAAGGCGGGATTTTCTGTAATATGGATAATGACCCCGAACTGGAAATAGTGTTTAATGCCGGCTATACTGTTCAGGCTTTTAACCTGAACGGAACAATTGTTCCGGGCTGGCCCAAAACTGTTGCGTCTTACGGACTGGAAGGTGCACCTGCTTTTGGTGATATTGACGGAGACGGATTTGGAGAAATTGTTGTAACAAACCACGGTCTGACTTCGGGCGGATTTATTTATGCTTATAAAAGAGACGGGACACTGCTGACAGGATTTCCTATTAATCACGGATACAGTTCAAGAACTCCCGTTCTCGGCGACATAGATGCGGACGGTAAACTCGATATTATTGTTAACAAAAGAACCTATCCTACGGGCTCAGTTTATGTTTATAAATTTGATGCCACTATTGTAACCGGATGGCCAAAGACAATGGGACACGTTCCTGCTTCAAGTGCGGCAGTTGGTGATATAAACGGTGACAACAGTCCTGACATTGTGATGGAATCATACAATGCATTGTATGCCTGGAAATCCAACGGTGATTCTATTCAGGGATTTCCATACTTTATGCCAAACGGTGATGTAAATTCTTACTCATCTCCTGTTCTTAGCCGATGTTGACAATGATAATATCAGAGAAATTATTTTTGGTACACATGTCTCAGGCGGCGGCGGTTACGTTTATGTTATGAAAAACAACGGAACAGTTTTAAGCGGCTGGCCAAAATCAACATCAAACTGGATTTATGGTCCGCCTTCGGTCGGGTTTATAGATAATGATAATATTATTGATATTGCAGTCGGTGATCAGGTGCTTTCGACTAATCCCGCAAACTATGTAAATGCCTGGAATAAAAACGGAGTTTTGTTAACAGGTTTTCCTATCGGTCCTGTAAATGCTGTTAACTCACAAATCGTACTCGCAGATATTGATGGTGATAATAACACTGAATTGATTTTTGATGATAACACTCAAACAGCGGGTATAGGCAAATATCTTGTCTATAATCACGACGGTACTTTCAACCGCAATATTGAAATGAACGGAACAACTTTTTTTACCACTCCCTGCATTACTGATATTGACAGGAACGGTATTCTTGATATTGTCGGAGCAGGCTTAACGGGTTCAAGTCCTTCACAGCAAACAAATATTTATCTCTGGAATTCGGGAGTTACTTATTCAACCACAAAAACTCAGACACCAATGTGGCAGTACAACGCAAAACATAACGGTGTTTATAATAATGGCGACCTTGTAAAAGTAAAAGAGAATACGGCGGTAATTCCAAAGGAATATTCTTTGTCTCAGAATTATCCGAACCCTTTCAATCCTTCAACCAGGATTTCATACAGTATTTCTAAAACAGGATTCGTGAAAATATCATTGTATAATATTCTGGGTAAAGAAATTCTGAATATGGTTAACGAACAAAAACAGGCAGGAATTTACGAGTTTGTATTGAACTCGGAAAATCTGAACACAGGTGTTTATTATTATAAAATGGATATTAACGGTTTTTCTACAACCAGAAAAATGCTATTACTTAAATAGATATTATTTAGTTATTTTTATAATCTGAAAAATTATCATTAAATGATAATTTTTTATCCCTTATTAGTATTATTTTTGAATAATAAATTTTAATAATTAAATATAAATAAAATGACAGACGATAGATTAATGAGAATTAAATCGCTCGAAATGGCGATGGAACAAATAGAAAAAGACCACGGCAAAGGTTCTATTATGAAACTCGGTGATAAACCCGCGGCAAAAATCGAATCCATTTCTACGGGTTCAATTTCTCTCGACGCTGCTTTAGGTATCGGCGGTATTCCGCGCGGAAGAATAATGGAAATATACGGACCTGAGTCTTCAGGCAAGACCACAGTGTGTTTACATATAATAGCAGAAGCACAAAAGACAGGCGGACTCGCAGCCTTTATAGACACCGAACACGCACTTGATACGAATTATGCACAGAAACTTGGAGTAGATATTGGCAATCTATTAGTTTCTCAGCCTGAATATGGTGAGCAGGCACTGGAAATATGTGAAACTCTTGTAAGAAGTAATGCACTCGATGTTATCGTTGTTGACTCAGTTGCGGCATTAACTCCCCGCGCTGAAATTGAAGGTGAAATGGGTGATGCAGTAATGGGTATGCAGGCACGTTTGATGTCACAGGCTTTAAGAAAACTTACAGCCGCCGTTTCCAAATCAAACGTCTCGCTTATTTTTACAAATCAACTAAGAGATAAAATCGGTGTTATGTTCGGAAGTCCTGAAACCACTACAGGCGGAAAAGCATTGAAGTTCTATGCTTCAATAAGAATGGATATAAGACGTATCGCAGCGATTAAAGATGGTACCGATGTTGTAGGAAACAGAACAAAGGTAAAAATTGTAAAGAATAAAGTTGCACCGCCGTTTAAAGAAGTTGAATTTGATATTATGTATAACGAAGGTATTTCAAAAATCGGAGATTTAATAGATATAGCAGTTGCAAAAGAAATCATTAAAAAAGGCGGCGCCTGGTTCACTTACGGAGAAAACCGTGTTCAGGGCAGAGACGGGCTTAAAAAGGTTCTTCAGGAAGAACCGGAAATCTACAATAAACTCCTGAGCGAAGTAAAAGACTTTCTCGGTTTTGATTCATTAAAACCAGCAGACGAAGTAACCCCGGATGCAGTAAAAGAAACAGCACCGAAAGAAAAGAAAAAGTAATTTTATGTTCCGGAATTTTACAAGTCCGCTATTCTATAGCGGGCTTGTGTTTTTAAAAATCAAGAATTAATAAATTGATTATAACTTCAATCGAAGAACAGAAGAAGAAAGGCAGGTTTAACATCTTTTTAGATGGTGAATTTGCCTTTGGTCTTTATAAGGAAACAATATACGATTTCGGACTCCGCACAAAAGATGAACTTACCGAACAAAAGGCGGAAGAAATAAAAAGTTACGATGAAATTAATTTCGGGAAAAAGGTTGCTATGAGTTATTTAAACTATAAGCAAAGAACGGAAAAAGAAGTTCTGAAAAAATTACACAGTCATAAACTTTCCGACAGTTCTATCGACACAATAATAAACTTCCTGAAGAGTTTTAAATTTATTAACGACGAATCTTACGCAAAATTGTTTGTCGAATCAAAAAAACTACTAAAACCCGAAGGAAGAAAATCACTGAAAATCCGTCTTGCACAAAAAGGTATAAACAAGGAAATTACAGACAGGAGTGTTCAGGAAAATTATTCCGAAGAGGAAGAATTCATAAAAGCAAAAGAACTTTACGGTAAATACAAAAAGAAGGTTAAAGGAAAAAACGAAATGGATAAAAAACAGAAATGTTACAGATTTCTTCTTTCAAAAGGATTTTCCTATGATTTGATTAGTTCTGTTATGAAACTGGAAGAGTCTTAATCCTTTTCCGTTTATTGTATCTTCTTATCATCAGAATACTTCCAAGAGATAAACCTATAATGCAAACCACAGGTATTAAAATAGCCATAATAGTTGTAACGATAGAACCAATAAACTCAAATGATGCTACTATAAAATTGCCAAAACCACCTGTCGTTCCGGAAGAAACCGCACGCATTGCCACTGTTCCTGACTGTACCAGCCCGGCTACACCACCGCCTGCGATTAATGCCAGGGACCATCTTAAAAGTGGCGACATATCAGTATAAACGGAAACCGATACCAACACACCTGAAATAACCGCCAAAGGAGACGCTATAGTGTCCAGCACATTATCAACCCATGGAATATAATATGCGGAAATCTCAACGATTGTGGCAACAGAAAAAACAATAATGGCAGGAAGACTTCCAACCCATTCAAAATCACTGCTCAACCCCAATGTACCTGTCATTGAAGCAATACTAAGTCCCAGAAGCGGAACAAAAACTCTGAAGCCGCTTGCAGCACTTAAGCCAATTCCTATTAACACGCTTATTATTGATTCCATCTTTAGAATTTGTAATTCATAGAAGCAAAATTAATTCAATTTAACTAATCGTTTCTAATGTTTAAATTCAATTAAACTAAAATTAATACATTATGAAAACAAGAATACAATTTGTCATTATAGCAGTAATATTTTTAATGACCGCTTCTTTATTTGCGCAAAACAAATTTTCAAAACCTCACGACTTTTATCCTGAAAACAGTAAGATAGACAGGGTTCCTGAATCACCGGTATATCAATATTCACCCTTACCGTATCCATATCAGAATTACAATATCTCGCGTGATAGTTTTCCGCAGAATGAACCCTCTGTAAAATTTAATGCCAAATATCCCAATAAGGTTCTCGCAGCATGGCGCGATTTCAGTACGGGGGTTAGTCCTGCAGTCAGACGCATCGGATACAGTTATTCAACTGACGGCGGAACGACCTGGGCAGCAAGTCAGTTAATCCCGCTTTTATCGCCAAATCATCCAAGGGTAAGCGATCCTGTAGTTTGCTCTGATACCAATGGAAATTTTTATGTTGCCACAGTATCTTTAACAAATGCAGGTGCTTTGGATTTAGTTGTGTATAAATCAATTGACGGCGGCGCCACTTTTACGGATTACAATTTTGTACAGGGAGGAAACGCAAATGATGAAGACAAAGAATGGATGGTCTGTGATTTAACAAAAGGCAGCAGTCCTTATAAAAATCATCTATACATCAGCTGGACAAGGTTTGGAACACCAGCCGGAATACTACTTACAAAATCCTCAAACAACGGTGTCAACTGGTCTGCACCTGTACAGGTTAGCAATGGCGGCGGAGTTCAGGGCTCTGACCCTGCAATAGGACCAAACGGAGAGGTTTATGTAGTTTGGGTAGGCGGTAATGCAACGCTCGATATTATATATTTTAATAAATCAACTAACGGTGGTGCAACATTCGCGACACAAACTAATATCGCACAGGGCACATCGCCAATCATTCCAATATCGAGCAGCGGGGTAACATTTCCGTCTATCGATTGTGATATATCAGGCGGACCCAGAAACGGCTATCTTTACACAGTCTGGTGTGATTCAAGAAACGGAGACCCGGACATATTTTTGATTCGTTCAACAAACAGCGGTAATAACTGGTCTGCACCGGTGAGAGTTAATGACGATGCTGTTGGTAATGGAAAACTTCAGTGCTGGCCCTGGATTTCGGTAAACGAGCAAGGAAACATAGCGATACTATATTATGATTCAAGAAATTCTACTAGCACAAACAGAATTGAAGCCTATCTTGCACGCTCAACCGATGGCGGAGTTACATTTATAAACGAAAAATTAAGTTCAACACCGTTTACTACTGCCTGGCCAAACACTGATGTCAGGTTCGGTGATTACATAAATGTTGATTATGTAGGAAGCCGTATAGCAACGGTATGGACTGACCTGCGTTCGGGCGGAAACATCAATCAGGAAATATATACAGCAGTAGTTGATTTATCAACTGCCATTAATCCTATATCTTCAAACATTCCCGAAAATTTCAATTTATACCAGAACTATCCGAACCCGTTCAATCCAACGACAAAAATAAAATTTGATGTGCCAAAAATAAAGCAGGCATCAATGTTTGTTACGCTGAAAATCTATGATATAATGGGCCGTGAGGTTGCTGTATTGGTAAATGAGAATCTTTCTGCGGGTACATACGAAGCAAACTGGGATGCATCAAAGTATTCAAGCGGCGCATATTTCTACAGAATTCAAACAGAAGATTATTACAGTGTGAAACGAATGGCTTTGGTTAAATAGTTATTAATCAATTTTAAAAAACACCTTCACGTATATTATTTACGGGAAGGTGTTTTTATATTTAATTCATTTTGAGAACATTGATTTCAGTACCTGACCCGCTACGTTTGGGTTTTCCTGAAATCTTCGGATTGAATATTCGTACCATCTTTGTCCGAAAGGTACATAGACCCTCATTCTGTTTCCTTTGCCGACGAGTTCGTCACGCAGCCATTCTCTAACTCCGAGCAACATCTGGAATTCATATTTGCTTTTATCAATACTCATTTCTTTAATCATTTCTTCAGCACCCTTAGTTAAATAATCATCGTGAGTTGCTATACCGACGTATGTATTTTTTTCGAATATTATTCTTAGAAGTTTTAAGTAGTTGTCTCTTATTTCCTGTCTGCTTTTAAACGCAATGGATTCCGGCTCGACATAAATTCCTTTACAAAGTCTGAAGTTCGATTTTTCTTCTGTCAGTTCAATAATGTCTTTTTCTGTTCTTCTCAGGTATGCCTGTAATACAAGTCCGACATTGTCAAATTTTGCACGCATTTCTTTGTACATTTTAATCGTAATATCGGTTACTGAGGAATCTTCCATATCGATTCGTACAAATATATTTTTGCTTTTTGCGTCTTCGAGTATTTCGTTGAACAGACTCTTGCAAAGTTCATAGTCCATAGCAAGAGCGAGCATAGTCAGTTTGACCGAAAGGTTTCCGTTCAGATTATGTTTTACAATCGTATCTAAAACTTCGAGCGATTCATCTTTTGATTTTACTGCTTCCTCTCTGTCTTTTATGCTTTCTCCAAGAACATCAATAGTTGCCATAACATTTCTGGAGTTTAAATTTTTCACGGTTTGAACTGCGTCCCCGATACTATCTCCTGCAATGTATTTATTCGCAAAAACCCTCACAAGTTTCTTTGGAAGCAAAGGGATTGTTTTAACTAAAATTGTATTGATTGGATTCATCTTAAAAATTAAATTTCACTTAAAGGTAATCTTCCCGCGTAACCGCTGAAAAGTCCGTGCCAGTACTCTATTTTTTCTTCTCCATACATATAGCACAGATAAACTTCTTCGCCGTTTTCTCTTATATGAGGAAAATCGATTAATCCTGTATCTATGCTTTTTATATCAATGTTTAAAGAGGAAATGTATTTTACTATCTTAATCAGTTCTTCCATTTCGGCAGGAAATTTTCCTGTACCGTTAGGACCCATACCGCCGTAGTATTCATGTTTGTATATGTCGAAGCCTTTATTATCCAGCAGACTCTTTAGTTCAATCAATTTTCCTACCATTGGCTTAATGGATATTAATAGTTCCTGTGCTTCTTCAATTGTATAGTATATTTTACTTCCCATAATAAACAAATTAACTCTAATTAATAAATCTTTAAAGTCAAAATCTTTGAATTGATTTGTAAATTTAAAATTATGATTTTACGGAAAAAAGGAAATCGAAAATTTTTACATAAAAGACGTTACTAAACGTAAACTAACGTGGAAGTTCAAAGGCATTGTTATTGCATTTCTACTGCTTATACTAATTCTATTCTACAACCCAATTTTAAAATCAATCGGCTCTTTTCTTGTGTTTGATACAGGCGAAGTGTCAAAGGCAGATGTGGTATTACTCGAAGAAGACGTTAATTCAAAGGAAGGATTAAAATATTGTGTTGATTTGTACAACAAAGGATTATGCAGGGAAATCTGGGCAGTAAAAATTATCGACACTTCAATGATTTATACTGATGAAGAATATATGAGTTTTATTAAATCGATACTTGATTCTTCGGGGCTAAAGATTGAATTCAAATATTTTATTTTTGATGTTGAGCATCCGGTTACATTAAATAAATCGCTTCATATTCTTGATTCATTAAAAGCGAAGAACTACAATAGTGTTATATTAGTCACAAATGCCTTCCATTCAAAAAGGAGTTATAAAGTTTATGAGAAACTGCTTGAAGGCAAAGGAATATTTTTACAATCAAAAGTATTTTATATGAAAGCAAAGATTGAGGACTGGTATAAAAACTCTTACGGATTCAGGTACGTTATTCCCGAATATTTAAAATATTTTTACTATGTTTTCCGCGGATATATATAGATTATTAATTATTAATATAATTTGTTTACAATTAATTAACATTTCCTTTACGTTATGTTAACTTCAAATTTAAAGATTTACTTAATTTTTCAATAACTTAAATAAAATAGAATTATGAAGTATTTAACAATCTTTGTTTTGATGTTTGCCTTAATAGCAGCATCATGCGGAAAAAAAGAATCAGGCGGTTCTTTACAGATTAACGGTGCGGGCGCAACATTCCCTTTCCCGTTATACTCAAAGTGGTTTGATGAGTATTCTAAAGTTAATAAGGATGCAAAGTTTAACTACCAGTCAATAGGCAGCGGCGGCGGAATAAAACAAATAACAGAAGGAACTGTTGATTTTGGTGCGACAGATGCTCCTATGACAGCAGAAGAACAAAAAAATGCCGAAACGAAAAGCGGTACGAAAATTCATCATATTCCTGCAATACTCGGTGCGGTTGTATTAACTTACAATGTTCCGGGTTTGGATAAACTGAATTTAACCGGCGAAAACATTGCGGAAATTTATCTTGGAAAAATTAAAAAATGGAATGACCCCAAAATTGCAAAGGAAAATCCTGATGCAAAATTACCGGATAAGGATATTACCGTAGTATTCAGAACAGACGGAAGCGGAACAACATATATTTTCTCCGATTACTTAGGTGCAATAAGTCCTGAAGCCAAAGAGAAAATAGGTGTTTCCAAAACAGCAAAGTTTGATATAGGACAGGGTGGAAAAGGTAATGAAGGCGTTACAGGTGTAGTAAAGCAATTAGAATATTCTATCGGTTATGTTGAGTTAATTTATGCCATACAGAATAAACTGAGTTATGCAAATGTAAAAAATGCAGAGGGAGAGTTTGTAACACCGACACTTGAATCTGTAACAAAAGCAGGTGATGTATCATCAGCACAAATGCCGGAAACGCTGACAATGTCAATTATTAACGCAAAAGGTCCGGGCGCTTATCCGATTGCAAGTTATACTTACTTATTGATTTATGAGAAACACAAAGATCCTGCAAAAGGTAAACTTGTAAAGGGTTTCCTTGAGTGGGCACTCGGAGACGGGCAAAAATTTGCAAAGGATTTAGGTTATGCACCTCTTCCTGCAAATGTCAGCAAAAAAGCAATCGAGAAAATTAAAGTTTTACAATAAAAGAAATCTGATTTTACTTCCCCGGTATTCGGGGAAGTAAAATTATTAACATAACTAATCGAATAAGGGCGGTTAGAAATTAAAAATTTTTTAAATAAATTAAAATATAGTGCTATGAGAAATTCAATTTATGTTACATTGATGTTATTGTTAGTAACATCGTTAGGTTTTGCACAAAATAAAACCGAATTTAAACCCGAGGTAAAAATAGGCGGTACATTATTTACCGGATGGGAATTTAACGCAGGTAATGCAGAGTTTATTAATAAACTTGACCTTAGTTCTCCCGATGCGGGACAGCCGTTTGGTTACAAACCCGCAAAGAATCAGTTTGAAACGAATAAAAACAGTTTCTATCTTGAAAGGGCATACATTAATGTTTTCGCAACATTAAGTCCGCAAATAAAAGCAAGGTTCACACCTGACATTTATTCCTACACGGATGGAAAAAATGCTACACAGTATTCTTATCAGGTAAAGTTTGCGTGGATGGAATATACACCTTTAACTACAGAAGAAGGACTTTCATTATCCTTCACTGGCGGTGTTGTACCTAATCTATGGGTTGGACAAATTGATAAAGCCTTCGGATACAGAGGAGCGATTAAGGACATTAACTGATTATGCCTGGACAACCAGTGCATCAGCGAATAATGCAGACGTTACAAGAACAACAGGCACATATTTCCCGACGGCGGATTTAGGTGTCGTATCAAAACTTGTTTTACCGAAAAAGTATGCAGATGTTTCTGTTGCGCTTTATAACGGTAACGGTTATAGAAATTTATCGTTTGACAACAGGTTCAAAGATGTTAATGGTAAGTGCTTTTGTTTATCCTCTTGCGGGTGATTTAACGAAAAAGATGGATGCAGCAAAAAAAATGGGTAAGAGCAGAATAAACGGAGTAAGTGAGTTAACTTTTGGCGGTTATGCTTATATCGGAAAACTCGGCAGCGGTGAAGGACAGACCGCTAAGAACAGGTTTGGCGGTATGGGAAATTTCAAATACAACTTTGACAAAGCAGGTTTCATTAAAGTCGGCGGTGAGTACAGTGTGTTATCAAATCAGGTATCAAACCCTAACGTACTTGATACTAATGTTAGCGGCAGTGGTCTTTCAACCTGGCTTGAGTTTAATCCGCCTATCGAACAATTACAGGAAAAACTTTCCTTAGTTGCGAGATATGATATGTATGACCCAAACACAAATAAACCAGGAACTAACCTCAGCGGCTTTAATGCTGATAATGGTAAACAGAACTTATTAATGTTTGGTCTTTTCTTTAAACCCATTAATATGTTAACATTTGGTTTAAATTATCAAATGGTTTCATACGAAAAAGATTTTGCTGTTAAATATGATGGTACGCCAACGAGTACTGTCAGCAAATTTATGTTCAATACAATACTCGACTTCTAAACAAAAATAGTATAGCAATAACAAAAACGGGCAGGAAATTAATCCTGCCCGTTCTGTTTTAACCAAGTTAATCATTTCATTACCCCCTCTTAACGATTTCATAACATTCTTTATATTCTCTTAACATTGCTTATATAAATTTGTGGTATAATTAAAACAAATTATAGAATATGAAAAGGTTAATATTTACAATTATTTTTGCGATTAGCATCATTACTTTTAATCAACTGTCGGCGCAGTCAATAAAAGGTAAAGTTGTTGATGCAAACAATTCAGAGCCGCTTGTCGGTGCGACAATTAAGGTTGTCGGAACAAAGATGGGAGCTGTTGCAGATTTAGACGGTTCTTACCAAATAGACGGTCTAACATCGGGCACTTATGATTTATTGGTTTCATACATCGGTTATGATGACAAAACAATTAAAGACATTCTGATAAAATCAAATGATTTTGTAAAAGTTGATATTGTTTTAAACGTCGATGGTCTGACAACAGATATTATTGTCGTAGAAGCAAACACAACACTCGCAAATGAACAGGCAATGCTTGTTGAACAAAAGAATTCCGATAAGATACAGGATGGTATTTCGGAGCAACAGATGAAAAGAGCACCTGATGCGGCTGCCTCCGATGTTTTAAAAAGAGTTATAGGAGTTAACATTGTAAACGATAAGTTTGTTTACGTAAGAGGAACCTCCGACAGATACAGTTTAACAACTCTTAACGGAGCACAGTTACCAAGTACAGAGGCTGACAAGAAATCATTTTCTTTCGATTTATTTCCGACAAACCTTCTTGAAAATATTATTATCGCAAAAACATTCACTCCTGATATGCCCGGAAACTTTTCAGGGGGTTTAGTTCAGGTTGTGACAAAAGATTTTCCCGATCAGTTTACTTTAAACTACAAAATGGGTATCGGATCAAACAATAATACTTCGAACAAAGATTTTTTAACTTACACAGCAGGACAGGATAAATTTTTATTCTTCAATACAGGTCTGGATGACGGAGGGAGATATTTACCTTCTTCTATTCCTTCAAACAGATTGATTAATACAAATTACTCTTCACAACAATTAGCAGATTATTCAAAACTATTCAGAAACAACTGGGGACAGAGCAATAGAATTGCTCCTTACAATGCAAGTATGCAGTTTTCAGTTGGTAACAATTTCGATGTTGGAAAAAACCCACTTGGTTTGTTTGCAGCATATTCATACGTAACAGGTTTTAATAATCAGGACGTGAGCAGAAACTTATATAACAACGACCTTTCTTCTCTTGAATCATTTGAAGGAAGAAATTCCGAGTTCACGGTTTTAAACGGCGGGATATTAAACCTAAGTTACAAACTCGGTGACAATAATAAATTCGGATTAAAATCAACTTATACGATTAATTCAGAGGATATTACAACGAATTTAGAAGGTTCAAAACTTTTAACTTCCGAGGGAAATAAAGATTTTAAACTTTATCAGACAAAGTTTTCTGAAAGGCAGCTTTTCTCAACATTGTTTTCAGGTGAACATTATGTAGAGAACTTTGGCAAACTTAACGTAAAATGGAATGCTTCTTATTCAGTTGGCAAGAGGAATGAGCCTGATGTTAAGACAATGACTTATGAAAGAGAAGCGGGAACAACAGACCAATACAATGCCAGAATGGGTTCTGTTGCGGATTCAGACGGCGGCGGCAGATTGTTTCTTGACCTTAAAGATATTATGAGAAGCGGCGGCTTAGATTTTAACCTTCCGTTCATAAAAGTGATGGGTCATCAATCAAAACTTAAGTTTGGATTGTATGCGGCAAACACAACGAGGAATTTTGATGCAAGAAGTTTTG
Organism: Ignavibacteriota bacterium; assembly: GCA_963748665.1. GTDB lineage: Bacteria > Bacteroidota > Ignavibacteria > Tepidaquicellales > Tepidaquicellaceae > CAIKZJ01. The sequence goes on from CAVVJW010000020.1 coordinate 111,754, forward strand.
CTCCGAAGTTAAACGGTTTCTTTGGTTTTATTCCTTACCTTCCATTAGACGAGATTTTTAATGAGAATAATCTGGGTCCGGACAAAATTCTTTACGAAGAGTTAACACGCGAATCCGATAAATACTCTGCAAGCGAAGAGAATGCTGCAGGTTATCTGATGGTTGATGTTCCGGTTAATAAATTCAGGTTTGTCGGAGGTCTCAGGTATGAATATAATCGTCAGCAAGTTGGTACACTTGGCAGAATTAACGAACCCGTTAAAGCAGATTTATTAAACAGGGATATTCTTCCATCGTTAAATGTTGTTTATGCTCTGGATGAAAAAATGAATCTGAGAGGTTCAGTCTCACAAACGGTCTCAAGACCAGAACTAAGAGAGATTGCACCATTTGGTTACATTGATTATATAACGGGCGTAAAGATATCGGGTAATCCAAACATTCAAAGAAGTTTAGTTCACAATTATGATATCAGGTATGAATATTATCCGAATGGAGGAGAAATACTTTCGGCAAGTTTATTCTACAAGAAATACAGTTCACCAATCGAAGAGGTTTATTCACCCGGGCAGAACAATCCCGAAAAGACATTTGATAACGCAAGAAGCGGAGCAGAGAATTACGGTATAGAACTTGAGATGAGGAAGAAACTCGGGTTTATGGGAAAAATATTTAACGATTTTACTTTAAATGCTAATCTGACATTTTTAAACTCTGTAGTAGATTTGAAAGATTTACAGACAGTCTCAACTGAGAAGACACGCAGAATGCAGGGACAATCACCATACACAGTTAACCTCGGACTCTTTTATGATAACTATGAACTCGGCACGAGTGTGAACTTACTTTACAACAGATTCGGCAGAAGAATATCGGAGGTTGGTAACAACGGTTTTGGAGATATTTATGAAAACGGTAACGACGTGATTGATTTCTCGGCATCGAAAATATTATTTGAAAGGTTTGAAGTAAAACTTTTCGTTAAAGATATTTTGAATCAGGAGAAACTTTATGTACAGGAAATTTCAGGAATCGAAAAGGTTGTCAGGACTTACGGTTCGGGAACAAGGTTTGCTTTATCATTTGGTTATAAACTTTAATTAAATTAAAAATATAAACTTAAACAAAGAAAGAAAATGAAAAAAATTCTTATTCTACTTGCTTTAGTAACTGTCTGGTTCAGCAATTCGTTTGCGCAGACAGTTGACTCGACAACACTGAATGCTTCGAGCATAACAGGTGTTGTAAATTTAACGAACAACAAGACTTACATAATGAAAGGTTTTAATTATGTAAGAAACGGCGGAGTGCTTGTGATTCAGAAGGGTTCATTAATCCTTGGCGACAAAGCATCAACAGGTACACTTATCGTAGAGAGAGGCGGAAAGATTATTGCTGACGGAACATTAGCACAGCCGATAGTCTTCACAAGCCGTTTGCCGATTGGCACAAGAGGTCCCGGTGACTGGGGCGGTATAATTTTACTCGGAAGAAGCCGTATAAATACTTCAACAGGGTTGGACTCAGCACAGATTGAAGGATTTCCGGCAGGTACAGGTCCATGGTATGGCGGACAACCTGTGATTGACAATGACAGTTCGGGCGTTTTAAGATACGTCAGACTTGAATTTCCCGGCGTGAACCTTACAGGTATTTCAGGGAATGAAATTAATGGTTTAACAATGGGTGGAGTTGGCAGCAAAACAGTGATTGAAAACGTGATGGTTTCATACAGCGGTGATGATTCGTTCGAATGGTTTGGCGGGACAGTAAACTGCAAATATTTAGTTTCATACAGAGGCGTTGACGATGACTTTGATGCAGACAATGGTTACAGAGGAAATGTGCAATACGGGCTCGCAGTAAGAGACACATCAATAAGTGACGTTAGTGCATCGCACATTTTTGAGATTGATAACAATAATAACAGTCCGAGTAACTTTAACGGACCGAGAACGAGACCGATGTTTTCAAATATTACTGGAATCGGACCAAGAGTAACAACTTCGTCAGTAATCAGTCCGAACTTTAAAAGAGCGGCACACATAAGAAGAAACATGCTTGCCTGTGTTTACAATTCAGTTTTAACTGCATATGCAACAGGCGTATTGTTTGACGGTAAAGGTGTTCAGCAGGCGGCATTGGGTGATACAGTACAAATGAGAAACAGCATTTTTGCAGGATTCACCAAAGTTGGCGACACAGCAGCATCGAGCGGTTCAGGATTTAACAACCCAGCAGGCTGGTTAAACACAGGTTCATTCTCAAACAGAGTACTGACAAATAACACAGATTTACAATTAACAGATATGTTTGGATTTTACGGAGTAGGTTTACCTGCAAACAATGTTAACTACTGGATGCCGTTAGCGGGTTCACCGGCATTAACAGGCGCAGATTTTTCAAATCCGAACTTAGCAGGTTTTGAAACGACGACGTTTGTAGGAGCATTCGGAAGTACAAACTGGACAGCGGGCTGGGCTAACTTTAATCCAAAGAACTATACAGCATCGCCGATAGGGATTCAACAGATTTCGAGCGAAGTACCATTCAAGTTTGCATTAAATCAGAATTATCCAAATCCGTTTAACCCATCAACAAAAATAAGTTTTGCAATACCGAAGTCATCGTATGTCACTTTGAAAGTATTCGACGTAACAGGAAGAGAAGTTGCAAGTTTATTAAATGAGAACTTAAACGTTGGAACATACGAATTTAATTTCAATGCAAGCAAATTAAATTCAGGAATATATTTTTACAGGATAAATGCAGAAGGATTCACAGAGACAAAGAAAATGATGTTAATAAAATAAATGTAATATCCGGGCGGTTGTTTTTCGACTGCCCCTTTGGAACAGAGGCTTAAAACCCTTATTCATATTCTCATAGCCGAAAAGTCCGTTAACGAAAGTGACGGACTTTTTTATTCATTTAGAATGCACATCTAATTTCTTGTCGCTATTTCTTTAATAATTAAATCTCGTAGAGATTTCATATCAATACTGCGAATTCAAAACATTAAATGTTCCGTCGTTTGAAATTGTGATATATGTTGATGGAATCTCTGTCCAGCATCCGGTATTATAAAAGGTGATTCCCATTTCTTTGAAGTGCTTGTTCAGCGGTTGATGTGTGTGACCGCATACAACGGTATTAAATCCGCGGTTCTTTGCGTACTCCGATGCCCGCACTGCTATTTTATTTGCAAGCCTCAGCCAGCCCTTGCTTTTTCCCTTCACCCATCTTGCAAGTTTTTGCTTCTCGCCGCTCATTCTTTGGATTTTATCGTAAATGTACGATGCTATTCTGCTGATGATAATGTTCTCGTTTAAGAATCGGTCGAACTGATGTCCGTGTATTGCGAGTATGTTTTTATCCTGAATCCGAAATGAATATTCTTTGTAAACTTTTATTCCGAGAAAGTGAGATGTAATTTTTGAGAGCCCTTCGTCGTGATTGCCTTCAACCCAGATAACTTCGATGTTATTCTTTGGGTTGGAGAGTTTACGTATGTAAGAAAGAAAACTCCAGTGTTCTTTTTTCAAGCGGCTGAAATTAAGATCGTCGAAGATGTCTCCGAGGAGGATTAGTCTTTTGAATTTATATTGCTTTAGTGTTTCCTTAGCGGCAGTAGGCCGTGCAACTTCGGAACCGAGATGAATATCAGAGAGGATGATAGTGTTGATCTCTGTAATATTTTGCAAGTTTGGTTCTATGGTCTTATGATTTTTATTTCTTAATTTAACATTTTAAAAAAACATATATGTTAACTTGTTATTATTAAATTGTAACTAAAAAGCCGCCTCCAGTATGAAAACGGCTTCTTCATATTAATATAATTTTATATACCGAGCTTTGTTCTGATGCTTGGTTTTAATGCCGCCTTTGGAAGTACTATAGTAATAGTATTAATTCCAAAGTATGTTTCTGATACGTTAATGAATCCTTTAAAAGGTCCCATCGGTCCCCAGGAGTTTTTCACGTAGAAAAACTTTTTTCCTGAATCGGTTTTCTTAATACCGACTAAGTGCATAAGGTGGTCGTCTTGCGTGGTTAAGTTTTCAAATAGATCCTGACGGGATTTTTGAGTGTAACTAATTTCCGCGTCATCGGGATTAATAGTTCCGCTTAAATCATTCTTGCCTTTTGGAACAAATGCCCACCCATTTTCCTGATTGAAGAAAGTGTTAGAGACGTCAGCATCCCAGCCGACAGTGAAACCTTCCATAATGGCAAATTCAGTTACTTCCAGCAACTCTTCAACGGGAACATTGTAAAATAATCCGCCCGAATAATTATCAGGAACTTCGACATTGAAAGGTTTATAGAAAGGATAGTGAGTAAATGATGTTAAACCAACGTAATCATCAGGGTCAAATTTCAGGACATCTTTTGCATATTGCTTTGGTGTGTAATTCTCTCCCTCGAACGAAAACTCAGATGGTACTTTTCCAAACTTTTCATCGAGCATTCTGTTGAAATTGTTTTGCCAATCCGGAGATATAGGTGTTTTAACCAGAACACTGTCAAGGAATAGTTTGAGTTTAGCGTCAAACCCGGCGTGATTGATTCTGTCAGGTTGTCTGTTTGGGTAAGCACTTTCGGGCACCATGCCATATTTTGTGATAGCTGGTATAACGTCGTGAGTGAATGCTCCTTCGGAAAAGCGTGTAAATCCCTGACGCAGTATGTAGTTCTTTGCTTTATCAAAATAAATATTTCTGACGATGTACATTTCAGAAAGGTCGGGTGAGTTTATGCCTGCTTTAATCATTCCTGATTCAAGAATCGAGACGACAGAAAAGCACCAGCAGGTACCGCTCATCCCCTGATTTTTAACAGACGTAGCGTCATTAATTTTTACAGTGGTTAGTTCCTGTGCGAACAGGGTATTAAAAAATATTGCGAACGAAAGTATCGTTACTAAGATTTTAAAATTTTTCATATATTATTTTAAATTATTTATAGCAAATTAACTTTTATATACGATAGATTAAAGTCTTGATTAATTTTAAAATCATAAACAGGGGAGTATAGATGTAAAAGAAAAACCGCTTCAGAGAGTCTTCCCCGAAGCGGTTTAAAGAATTCCTGCGTTATAGAATTTATTTGATCAACAACATTTTTTTAGTTTCGGTAAATGAGCCCGAAGTAATTTTATAGAAATAGACACCCGTTGAAATATTCGTAGCGTCGAAATCAACAGTGTAACTACCTTTGTTCAATTGCGAATTTACAAGGGTTGAAATTTCCTTTCCTGATATATCATAAACCTTTATAGAGACAAAATCATTTTTAGAAATTGTGAAATCTATTTTTGTCGTAGGGTTAAAAGGATTTGGATAATTCTGTCCGAGAGAATATTTATCGGGTACAATGTTTTCATTGTTTGAAATTCTTGTAACTGATGCATATCTGTCGAAATAAAGTTTTTTGTTTGCTCCGTCATAACCAACCCAAATTACTCCTGCATCGCTTCCTGAGTCGTAATATTCAATAAGTGTTGGTATATAACCTCTTGCTGACCAGGAAGGAGGTTTCTGTGTAAAGGGTGTCGGAGTGACAAACGTGCCGGGTGTAGTTGCAGTTGCATAAGTATTATACAATTTATCTGTTTGTGCCGTTGGAAGTCCAGCCTGAAGTGAATCTGAATAGTAAATTAAGTCAACCCCCGAACTATAATGTTTAGCGTCAAACCAGTATTCATCACGAGAAGGAAGTGCGCCAATAGTAAACGGTGTGCCGAAAGTGGTTCCACCATCAGAACTGACCATACAGTTAAGGTCGATGCTTCCTGTTAAGCCCGTAGTGTAAAAGAGCCAGACTTTATCATAATTCTTAACAGCCATCATTTGGTCTTTCGGTGTCCCTGCGGCAATTGGCGTAGAGAAAGAACCAGCAGTTGCAATTGTACCGGGCACAGTTTCTCTATATCTCACACTTCTTATTGCAGATGAAATTGTGTCGGGTGCGATTGCAACTCCGTAATAATTTATTATGCAGGTATCACCTGACCCTGACATATAAATTTTTGGAAGGGCACCTGTCGAGGTCAGAAAAATAGCTGACGGCCAGGTTGCGCCACCTGTAGCAGAGCCGAAAATTCTTACGTCGTTATTAGTGTTAAGGTCAACTGCTAAGTACAGACTTTTTGTGGAAGAAATTGTTGCATCGAAATCACGGATGTTAGTGTAGGTAGCAAAAGAGTTGAAATTGTTGGTTATAACATTCCAACTGTAAACGGTAGTTCCGAACAGAAAGAAACAATAGACGGAATCACCCGATGCAACCATTTTTGTTTTTGGAATAACAGTAGCCGGAGAAACAGAGCTGACAACAGACCAGTTGGCACCGTTGTTAGTATGATTTCACAATTACAATACATTTCCCGGCAAGAATGTTTGTATCCGGTATTGCAACATAAATAGATGTAGTTGCTTGCTCTGTAAACACCGAATGGTCTTCCGAATGGTTCTGTTGCAGAAACAAGAAGGTCTGTTCCCCAATCCTGATTATTTTGTACATAAGGGAGAGGCGGATTGTAAACCTGAATGCTTGGAGATTGAGCGAATAATAAAGATGAAGAGATACTAACTAAAAAGAGTAAAAATAATTGTTTCATAATACAACCTCTTGAATTAAATTAATGAATGTGAAAATTTAAGCATATAATATAGTAATGTCAATATATATTTCCTCAGTAAAATGAAGCACCTACACAAACGCATAAAATAAATAAAACCAGTATTAATATTATAAATTGTTAAATGCCAATTTAAAATGAAAGAAATACATAGGATCAAATTTATATAAAGCAAACAGTTATAATTATGAATAACCTGAAGATGAGAGGGTTTTATATTAAGAACAAATAAATGCTTAAACTTTTATCTATAATTACTAATAATATATTCGTATTTTTGCATTAAGATTATGTTTCCCTAATTTTATTTAATTAGAATGATGATTCGTAATAAAAGCAGATTTGTGTACGGTATAGTATATTTGCTGGTATTCAGTGTATTACTTATGTCTTGCGAGACTGTTTCAACCCGCAAATATTCAACCGAAACTATCAAGAATAGCGAAGTTCAGATTTCAGGAGTAACTCATTTAGTTTTTAAAGACGGCACATACCTTAATCTCAAGGGCAAACAGGTTTATTATTTCGAGAAATACAAGGAGGCAAGGAACGTAATTATTGTAAGGGGTGATGCAGGAGTCCCTTATAAGGACACAGTGAAGAATGTAACGTATATCAAATACGCTGAAAAAATTTACCCAATAGATTCGGTAAAAGAAATATACGTTGAGAAAAGAGAAATTGATGCCGGAGGCACTATCCTTATTATTATTGGTTCTCTTCTTGCTGCTGCTGCTATCTTCTTTACAATTGCATTTATATCATTTGCTGCAAGCCCAAATAAATCCTGCCCGTACATCTTTTCCTATAACGGTTCAGAATATATACTTGATGCAGAGCCGCTTGGAGGGGCAGTTTGTGAAGGTCTTGAGAGAACTGATGTTTCGCGTCTTGAGAAACTTGTAAATACTGACGGCAAACTTAAACTTATCGTTAAGAATATTAATGAAGAGCAGCAAAGATTAGATGAACTTAAATTTCTTAATATAAAGCATTCCAGAGGCGAGTATGTAACTCCTGATTACAGCAGGAAGTTCTTTAAATATACAGAACACGTAAAACCGGTTTCGGTAATAAATGAAGAAGGTACAGATATTACAAAATTTTTTCTGGAAAAGGATAATGTAAGGTGGCTGAATGACCTTCCGATGGATACTTTATATAAACCTAATTCTTTAAAAGAAAATATAACTCTAAAATTCCCAAAACCAAAGAATGTTAAGAGTGCTATGCTAATGATAAACGGAGGTGCATCATACTTTGGTTCAAATATGATAAAGGAAGTACTTGATTTAAAAGGAAACAAAGTTGACGAATGGTACAGGTCAATATATCCCGGCAGTGATGAACAGAAGAAACTGTTTAATGTTATGCACAGGGATGAGACTTACTATATGGATATAAAGATTGCAGAAGGAAACACACTTCGCAATACCGGGATAATGAAGTCAAACGGACCGATGATAGACGAAGATATACTCTATCCGATTAACCTCGAGAACCATAATTCCGAGTATGTTGAGATTGTGTTAACACCTCAGCGATTCTTCTGGAAGTTTGAACAGATATACATTGTGTATGATTATAAAGAAGTGAATTCAAAAGACATAGAGATCCTGAATATTGCTTATGCAAGGGATAATTACGGCAATGACGTTATAGATAAATTATCTGCCAGTGATAAGAATTATTACCGGATGCCTAATGTAGGAGATAAAATGGAATTATACATTAATACTCCTGATAATTACAGCAATGAGACAAATGACATTTTCGTGGCTACTACCGGATGGTATGAAATCAATCTTGAAAAAAATGCAGAACCAAAAGATAAGTTGATAGAAAACATTTTCAGCAATGAAGGCGGATTCTTTAAGTTTGCACTCGATGCTTATTTCAACAATTTTAAAACCCTTTCGCAAATTTATAACAAGCGCAAAGCATATGAAAATTAAATCTGTTTTATTCGTCGCAGCATTAGTACTTTTATTCTGTTCTATATCTTATTCGCAGACAGATTCAGTAAAAAATTATACAGTTAAAGGGGTAAAGGTAACTATTGGAAAGTATTATGCGTTAGTATTTGGTGTTAAGCAAGCAGAGAAAGGGAAACTGATTGCAGTAAACAAAGAAACTATACTGATGTTGATTGACAACGAACTGGAAGAAATTGAAATAGAAGACATAGTTAGAATAGAAAGTATGGAAGCAAATAATGTTCTCTATACTGCAAACAATTCAAAAATCCGTAAACCCATATATTCAATAGGAGCAGGATATGCTCAAAGAGATAACGGCAGTAACGATAATTATTATTATTATAACCAGAGTGGTTCCAAGAAATTTGACGGATTTTGTGTTTCGGGTGATGCATTAGTAAGGGTAAATGATAATTTCGGATTCAGGATTGATTTGGGTTATTTGCATACAGTCGGAAAGACATACTCAGAGGGAAGTTATTCCAATAGTTATGATTCGAGTATATACTCATATGAAACCGCTTATGGAAGTATAGATATGTTTTCTTTAAGAACGGGCTTATTGTTTGGAGCAATGAGTACAGAAGACCTTTTTAATTTTTACATATATCTTGGGTTAGGATTAGGATGGTCTTTCAGAGGTGAACAAATAGCGTACAGTTATACAACTAAAAATAATATAACAAAAACAAGTACTTATTATTCTGGCAATAGGAATAATATTCTTATTGGAGCATATATTCAGATCAGGCTTAGTTATAAGATATCAGATAAATACGGGATTTTTGTTGAACCTAATATACAATACTGGTCAGAAGAAACATACAGAGTGAAGGGCATTAACGGAGGAATAACATTCTACCTTTAATCAATATATATCAAACGATACTTTGTATTATATTAAAACGTGTTATAAATCATATATACGCCGCCAAGAATTACAAGTACACCGCACACTCGTTTTATGTAAGTTGCTGCTTTTGATTTCTCTGTCCAGTTAAGATATTGCTGTACTTTTTTGGTTAATGTTCCTGCTGCAACTATTACTATTATATGCCCTAATCCGAATGCAAGCAGTAATATTATAGAATATAAAATATTTGTTTTGGAAACCTGAAATACTACACCAAGCACAGGAGCCATATATGCAAAAGTGCAGGGACCAAGTCCGATACCGAACAGCAGTCCGAGAATTAAAGCAGCAAGAACTCCTTTGTGTTTAGTTGGTTTTATACTCGCACCATCCCACGGAAGTTTTATTATATCCATTAAATACAAACCAACAACAAAGAATACGCTCGCAACTATGTAATTGCCCACAGCACCTACATCTCCCATAAGTCTTCCCGCCAGCGCTGTTATTAATCCGATTAGGGCAATAGTAATTAGTATCCCAACTCCGAATACGAGTGAGATAACGAAAGTTCTTTTAAAAGTAATCTCGCCCTGTGAATTGATAAATCCTACTACCAGAGGAATGCTTGAAAGATGACAGGGGCTTAACAGAACGCTTACTATGCCCCAGCCAAACGAAGCAAAGATTGCAGTGTAAGCATTGCCTGTTAAAGCATTGCTAAGAAATTCAAAGATTGTATCTACCATAATTATTTGAAATTAACTCCCTGTGACTGTAAAAATTTATCTATATCGTCTTCAGGATAAAATCCTTCGTGTCTCATTAGTTCTTTACCGTTTGCATCAAGAAATACCTGAGTAGGAATTAAATTAATTCCGTATTTCTTTGCGGGTGTTTCGTCTTTCCAGACATCGTGAAATGTTACCTTCACCAGCCCTTTGTATTTCTCTTCAATTGATTTCATTATCGGCTGCATCTTTTTGCAGGGGATGCAGTTAACGGAGCCGAGTTCAACGAATTCTATTTTGTATTTTACAGAGTCATTGTTAGAGACACCGCTTGTTTGATGAGTGTTCTCGGTATTGCTTTTTTTGCAAGAAAGAATTGTGAAAACGAGGAACAACACGACAATAATTTGCCTTTTCATAATTTTATAATTTATGTTTTAAGAATTTTCTTTAATATATTTTAAAATATCTTTTTCTGATGGAACATTAACAGAGCATACAAGTTTATCGTTTATAATTAATGCGGGTGTCATCATAATTCCGTATTTAGCAAATTCTTTAATATCATCAATTTTAATAACCCCGGCATCTATGTTATTGCTTTTTACAACCTCTGTTACTTTCTTATAAAGTTTTTCGCATCGACTGCATCCGCTTCCAAGTATCTTTATTGTCATTTCAGGAACGATTGAATTTCACTGTCAGCATATTTAAAAAAGTTAAATTTGTTATCGCTGTATGTCCAGATACTGTCAAGATTCTTGTACTTTTCTATCTCACCCTTTTTGGATTTTGCAATCACAACAGAACTGAATTTTAGATTGAAATCTTTTTTGAAATGTTCGTTTTCAGAATCTTCAATATTCAGTGCAAGGTATTTCATAGCAATTGGAGTACTGTATTTTGTCGTTACGAGTTCTTTAGTGAAATTTTCAATATTAATACAACTCTCGCATCTTGCAGTCGGATGAAAATAATAGACAGTGTACGTTATGTCATTTGTTCCGAATACTTTCTCTTTGTTGCAGGAAGTAAACAGTAAACCTGCAATAATTATAAACAGCATTATAATAAAATCTTTAATTCCATATGTTGCTCTGTGAGCTCTGTGTCCTCTGTGGTGAATCTCTCTTTTTTCTATGGACATAAGTCAGGTGGTTTAATGTTTCCGGATTCTGCTTTCGGGAAATACTTTTTCTGCATCCATAAAGCAACGTTAACTAAGGTGATTAAAACCGGAACTTCTACAAGCGGGCCAATCACTGCTGCAAAGGCCTCTCCGGAATTAATCGTAAATACTGCAATTGCAACCGCGATTGCCAGTTCGAAGTTATTACTTGCTGCTGTGAATGAAAGCGTTGCAGTCTTTGAATAATCGGCTCCAACTTTTTTGCCCATATAGAATGACACAAAGAACATAATAACAAAGTATATCACAAGCGGAATTGCAATACGAACAACATCCATCGGAATTTTTATAATTGTTTCGCCTTTAAATGAAAACATTACAAAAATCGTGAAAAGCAGGGCAATTAAAGTTATCGGACTAATCTTAGGAATAAATTTATTATGATACCAGTCTTTACCTTTTAATTTAACAAGTATCAATCTTGTCAGCATTCCGGCAATAAATGGTATTCCCAGGTATATGAAAACACTCTCTGCTATTTGACCGATAGTTACATCAATTGCAAATGACTGAAGACCAAAAAACTTTGGAAGAACTGTCAGGAAAATGTATGCATACACCGAGAAGAAAAGAACCTGAAACACAGAGTTAAATGCTACTAATCCCGCTGCGTATTCCGTATCTCCTTTTGCAAGTTCATTCCATACTATAACCATCGCAATACATCGAGCAAGTCCGATTAAAATTAATCCTGCCATATAATGAGGATAATCCTGAAGAAAAATTATTGCAAGAAAAAACATAAGCAACGGACCGATTACCCAGTTTTGTACCAGTGAAAGTGAAAGTATTTTAAAATTTTTGAATACCTTTCCAAGGTCTTCGTATCTTACTTTTGCAAGCGGAGGGTACATCATTAGTATCAATCCAACAGCGATAGGAATGTTTGTAGTTCCCGACCGGAAAGAATCCCAGAAGTCAACAATGCCTGGAAATAAATATCCTGCCAGAACTGCTGAAAGCATTGCAACAAAAATCCACAATGTAAGATATCTGTCTAAGAATGAAAGTTTTTTGGTTAGTTTTTCCATTTAATAAATTAAATTAAAAATAAATCCCACTATCATAATACCAACTCCTACAATACCAAAGAATATGAAAATCATAGGGAGTTTTAAAACCTTTTTAAGTATGATTGCTTCGGGCAATGATAATCCAATTACCGACATCATAAATGCAAGTGCCGTACCAAGTGAAGCACCTTTTTCAATCAGAACCGATACAATAGGAATTATTCCAGCCGCATTTGAATATAAAGGAATACCTATTAAAACCGAAAGAGGCACTGACCACCATACATCTTTGCCCATTAATCCCGCCATAAAATCTTCGGGAACGTATCCGTGTGCTCCTGCACCAACTCCGACGCCTATAATAATGTAAATCCATACTTTGCCGACAATATCTTTTACTGCAATGTATCCGCTTTCTATTCTATCCTGCAGACTTAACTTATCTTCTTCTGATTCCTGTTTGACACTTTTAATTTCATAAACCCATTCTTCAACATATTTTTCAAGTTTTAATTTTCCTATAATATATCCTGAAATAATTGCTATTAATAAGCCCATCGAGACATAAATAGCCGCAGTTTGCCAGCCGAATAATCCAAACAGAAGAACAACAGCAATTTCATTAATCATTGGTGCTGCGATAAGAAAAGAAAGGGTAACACCAAGCGGAATGCCTGCTTCAACAAACCCAATAAATAAAGGAACTGCGGAGCACGAACAGAAAGGAGTGAAAATACCAAGTACCGACGCAAGAATATTCCCAAGAAACAACGATTTCTTTTCAAGTAAGGCACGGGTTTTTTCCGGTGAAAAATAAGTGCGTATGATACCCATCACAAAAACTATCAGCGTAAGCAACAGTAGTACTTTCGGAACCTCGAAGAGAAAAAACTCTATGGATCTGGCGTAACCCTCATTTATTGAGGATAAACCTGTAAGGTTGTTTAATGCTGTGGATAACCGTTCAAGGTTAAAATAAACCAGGAACCAAACAGTGATTAATGATAAAACAAACCAGATACTATTTTTAAAATTCTTCGTAATTCTTTTATCCCTTCTGTTGATGATAAGTTGTCCCTGATGGACTTGATTCCTTTTTAAATTCAACCTTCATTTCTCTGATACTAAAATACTTTTTCTCATAATTCGTGTCTGTCTCTTTTCTCTAAGTGCAACTAAGCGTCTTAATTATGAAATAATTAATTCTCTTTCATCCATTGCAGCAATGTAGATGAAGTTGGCAGTTTGCCGCTTAACTTTACAACTCCGTTTATGACTAAACCGGGAGTCTGCATAATTCCATAAGACATTATGTCTTTTAAATCAGTGACCTTTTGTATGTCAGCAGTAATGTTATTTTCTGCCGCAACATCAAAGCACATTCTTTCTAACTCTTTACATCTTGCACAGCCTGTACCGAGCACTTTTATTTCTAACATATTATAAATATTTAAATGGTTATCAAAAATTCTTCGAGTTTTGTCTTAATGCTGTCTCGTATCAATGAAATCCTGCTTAATTTTTCCTCTTCTGTTCCTGTAAGGGCAGATGGGTCTTCAAATGACCAGTTGATTTTTTTAAGGGCGCCGGGAAATATTGGGCACCTTTGCCCCGAGGCTTCGTCACAAACAGTTATAACATAGTCAAAAATTCTGCCATTTTTAAAAAACTCAAAAACATCCTTGGTACGATTCTTTGAAATATCTATTCTAATTTCTGACATAGATTTAACCACAAGTGGGTTTAATACACCGGGTTCAAGTCCGGCACTTTCAGCGAAAAATTTATCGCTGTGATATGTATTAACAAATGCCTCTGCCATCTGGCTTCTTGCACTGTTGTGAATACATACAAATAAGATTTTGGTTTTATCCATTAAATAATTAATTTAAAATATTCATTCTTAACAGCATCCGCCGCCCGGTTCGCAGCAAGGTTTCGGCTTATCAGCATAGACATTAATACTAATCAGATTCACACCCGACTCCTTAAACTTCTTTAACTCATCTTCCGAAATAAACTTCAAGTAAATATCATCCGGTATTGCAATAATTCTTTCCTTCTGAACTCTGATATTTTCAAAACCTGTATTCTCAATTATTCCAAGATATTCTTCCTGGCGAATCGCACCTGATACACACCCTGCATAAAGTTCGGCACCTGATTTAATTGACGCAGGCAATTCCCCAGAAGCAACAATATCTGATACTGAAAAATGTCCACCAGGTTTTAAGACTCTATAAATTTCCTGAAACGCTTTTACTTTATCTGGTACAAGGTTCAAAACACAGTTGCTGATGATAACGTCTGCGTTATTCGCCGTAACAGGCATGTTTTCAATGTCACCGGAGCGAAATTCAACATTATGAAATCCGAGTTTCTCTGCATTTTCTCTTGCTTTATTAATCATCTCGTCAGTAAAATCAATTCCGATAACTTTTCCTTTTTCTCCTGCTATAGCCCTTGCGACAAAAGCATCATTACCCGCACCCGAACCAAGGTCAATTACAACGTCGCCTTCTTTAATCAATGCAAATTCTGTCGGTAATCCGCATCCCAGCCCTAAATCTGCATCGGGGTTGTAGCCGTTAAGTTTTGAATAGTCTTCAGAGAATATTGTGTAATCAACACCAGTGCAGCTTCCAACTCCGCAGCAGGATGCTTCATTTACGGTTTTTGACTGGTTTGCTATGTCAGCATACTTTTCTCTTACGAGTTCTTTAATTTCTTTTGGGTTTTCCATAAGCTTGTAAATTTTTAAGTTTTAATAAATAATCATTTCTCTTATTTAACGAAATGATTATGGATTAGTTACAGCAAAGAATATTTCTGTCAACAACATTAATCTTTTTCCTGTCGTTTTTAATAGTATCGTCATCTTCTATCTGCATTTGTACATAAAGCAATGCATTTGAGACTAAAGGCTCAGGCTCCGGATTAATTGTATAGTTAATCCATTTACCATCTTTCCAGTCCACTATAAGCCCTGCTTCACGCAAAATGCTTAAGTGTTTTGATACTGTTGATGTAGCAAGGTTAATAACATCTTTTATCTCGCACACACAAAGAGATTTTCTTTGCAGCATTTTCACTATTCTGATTCTATTACTGTCAGAAAGTGCTTTGAATATTTTTTCCTGTTTATCTAACATAATTGAGTTATCATTTCGTTAAATATAGAAATGATAAATATAAAATGCAATATATTATTTATTGACTACTGTTGATTTAAAAGGAGTGGTGTGATTATGTCTGATGTTTTATTGAAATAATTTTGAAATATGTCCCAAACTATAGAAACTATTTATTTATAAATATGTTTTATTCTTACAGGAGGCAAATTAAAACAACAAAAAGGAGAAAAAAATGAAATCAAAATCTACATTATTTATCTCAGCATTTTTTCTGCTGGTGATAATCTTTAGTTCTGTATATATCTACGCTTCATCGAGCGGGTTTGTTAACAGAACAAGAAAAACAAACTTAAGCGGATGCGGAGGATGTCACGGAGGTAATTCGAATAATGAAGTTATCGTAAGTATTTCGGGTCCTGACACAGTTACAATATCACAAACTAAGACTTATACCCTCACTATTACAAAGGCTAGTAAAAACGGGGCAGGGTTTGATATTGCAACCAGCAGAGGGGTACTTGCTCCGGTTTCTCCGGGTATGATTTTATCAGGTACTGAATTAACTCATTCAAGCAACAGACCTATGACATCAGGTACAATAACCTTAACTTTCAATTACACTGCGCCTTCAACAGCAGGAACAGATTCAATTTTTGCTACCGGATTAGCAACTAACAGTGATGCCTCAACCAGCAGAGACGACTGGAACTGGGCACCTGAAAAGAAAATTGTTGTAAAAAATTCCGTTGGAATTCAGAATATCAGTACTGAAGTACCTGCAGTTTTTAAATTAGAACAAAACTATCCAAACCCTTTTAATCCGTCAACAAAAATTAAGTTTTCTTTACCGGAGAGTTCTTTCGCAACTCTAACAATTTATGATATTAGCGGTAAAGTAATCGATAAAGCATTCAACGGTAAATTAACAGCAGGGGTTTATGAATATTCATTGGATGGCTCTAAACTTTCAACCGGCGTATATTTTTATACTCTTACAGCAGGCTCAAATGTAGTTACTAAAAAAATGCTGTTAACAAAATAATTAATTGTATTATTGTTTAAAGCCCTGAACAGACTTCTGTTTGGGGCTTTTCTTTTTTGATGTCTTAAATCAAAATATCTGCGAATTACTTTTTCGACAAATTAACGTAAGTTATCTTTTCTAAATTTCTGTATTCGGGAGCAAGTTCATCCTTATTATTAATTAATACAATATAACCTTCTGACATTAATCTGTTAATTGTGTGAATATCCGGGGTTTCTCTGTATGCTGTTATTTCTGTATGAAACATTGTTTCTAAAGGATTAGGAGTATTGAAAAGCAATGTCTTTTCTCCGTAGCCCGATTTCTTCAAATTCTTTATATCAATTGTCCACTGAGGATTTCTGTCTAAATTATAAAAGGGTTTTACTCTTTCAAGAGAATACCTGATTGCGAGCAATATTGTTAGAATTAGAAAAGTGTTAATTAACCATTTATACTTAAACCTATTCCTGTACCTGTAAAGGTAATGAAAAAATAATGCGTTAATCATAAATATAGCCGGAGCTGTAAACAGAGTAAAACCTTTCATTTTGGTTTCTACAAATGAGAAAAATAAATAAGGGACAAGAAACCAAATAGCAATTGAAATATATCTTTTATTGCTTCTGTGTTTAAACGTTTTCCATAAGAACCATAGCATGGGTATGTACATTAATTCACCATAGTGTATTCTCAAACCGTCAAAATAATAATAGAAAGGACCCCCCTGATTGTCAAGTGCTTCAGTAATATGTTTAAAGTTTAACAATTGTGAATATTGAGTTTCAGCGGGAAAATAAATTGCGGTGTATATTTGCCATGGCAAAAATGTTACACATATAAAAAACATTAATACAAGAAAATTATAAAATATCTGTTTGTTTGATAACTCATTTGTTTTTAAAAGCAGAAGCAACCAGATGGGTAAGACAATAAGCGCAGGTAACCATTTGCATAGTATAGCAATGCCAATACTTATACCGCATAATATATTGTATATAAAGTTTTTATCTTTTGAAAATTTAATCGCAAAAACAACTGCCAATTGTATAAAGAAAAGAAAACCAACATCTACGTGGTCAGTAGGAATTCTGCCGCTCGTCATTTCTATTATTATACCGCTTATTGAATACAGGAATGCCGAAAGGTAACCGATTTTACAATTAAAGAAATGCTTACCGATGTAATAAGTTAAAGCAATTCCTGTTGTTGTCATAAGTATTGAAGGGATACGAACCGCAACTTCATTGATTCCAAAAACATATAAACTTGAGGCAATAGTCCAAAGCGGAAAAGGCTGTTTATGCACCCAGATATGATTTCCCAGCCAGTTTCTGTAATCAAACGGTAAAACAGGATTATCGTACAAAGTGGGCAAGAAGGGATGTTTTAAAAGATTTTTTGCGACTAAAGCGTGGAGCATCTCATCCCAGGGATGTATGTATAAATCAAAAGAGACAAATAACCTCAACAAAAATCCGCAGAGCACAAGCACTGAAAGTGATATCGCAATCTTATCAGATTTGTAGTATTTCCAGGAAATATAATATCCGGCAAGACACAAAAGAACTGTAATACTGCCCCATAGAATATTATTCATATTTCTTAATCGTTGTGTTCAATTTGTACAAAATATATCTATTATTAAATTTAATAATAAATATAATAGAAAATTAAAACAAGATTTAAAAAAATGTTAAGAGTACAAAACCCTTCTTTCGGGTTTATTAACCGTTATGCATTCATTTGCTGCTAACTGTTTAAATCTCCTCCGTCTATTCCACCCCACTCTATTACAGTAAATCCCTTTCTTATAAATTCTTTTATTTCGGGTGCTTTAAGTTCTGTCTTTATGCTTATAGGTTTGAAGTGAAAATTTAGTCTTAGTATTGATTCAGGTTTTGGGTCAATTATTAATTTCATATTTTCAGAAAGAAATTTATTGTCGAGTATTCTTATGTCGTAATAATTTGCCTTTCTTAATTTTCCAAGCCAGTATTCTTCGAACTGTTCTTTCTCCTTTTTGTTTAAACCAAGTTTAGGAAGGTACTCATCAAACCATTCTTTAAGATTACCATATTCAACAACCCATCCTTCTTCAGGTAGTTCAATCTTGTTCAAATCTGCTTCATAAAAAAGATAATCATATTTATTATCAATTATTCCATTGGGTTTAACGTTTACGTTCCAGCCTGTATTGTATTCGGGATCAGTAAGAGTAAGCACCCCATTTACATTAACTTTTACAGAAACATTCATTTGTTCTGCCGGATACAGATAAACTGCGGGTTTTTTTACGGGAATTGGTTCGGATTGCTCTGTCATACATAACTTCTTGTATGTTGTTACCAGACTTCCTTCGATATTATACTTACTGTCGAGCGTAAAAGATATTCCGTTTTTTGCTGCATCTACAGCATCCTCCGGGTTATCGGCATAAAACATACAAGATGTGTTGTTAAACTTATTGTATTTGTTCTTTAAAGCCTTACAACCTATTGAAAAAACCCCAAGTATTGAATTTTTTTCATAAATGTCAGAATTATCACCTTTCGCAATATTCAGAATTTTTATTTCCACCGGATAACCTTCGTTGTTCTTTGGATATATAGTTATTTTACTCTTTTCTATCAATGAAAAGTCGCTAATGTAGGCAGTCTTATTAATAGATGCAGGTATTCCCGATTTAACAGCACTTAACAAAGAATCATAAGTGTCGCATATTAAAACTTCTTTATTCTGAGCAAACAGGTTTTGAACAGAAAAGATTGCTGCCATTAAAAGCAAACCGATAAATATATTGAAGCAGGTTTTCATAATAATTGAATTATATTAATTTATTTTTTAAACTTTTCTCTTGTAAATTTGTTCCGAGTCATTTAAAATTATGAAATTAATTCTAATATTACAAGAAAAATTTATCTTTCTAAATATTTTGTGTCTAATAATTTATATATTTTAAGTATTAAAAAATAAAATATTAATAAGAGTTTGAAAAATTTCAACATCAAATGAAAAGAATATTTATCTATTTTATAATGTTTTTGCTTTTGACAATATCTGCCTGCTCTCAAAAGCACCCGGTTGAATATCAGAAAAACTTATTCTACAGGTACTATTATGGAGAACGCAATGGATTTAAGGTCTGGATTGTTGATGGGGCTCTGATAAGGGAAAAAGTTTTTAACGAATTTATATACGGCGGTAATGACGAAAGATATCCTTTCGTTCCCGAAGGCGAGATGTGGATTGACAATTCTATTTCTGTAAAAGAATTTGAAACAACTCTTGAGCACGAAATTAACGAAAGAGACCTTATGGCAAAATTTGGTATGACATATTACGATGCACACGACTCATCTCTCTCGATTGAACTGATAATGCGCAATAACTATAAACTACTTTCAGAGAAGCACGAGTCTTCTCTGCCCTTTGTTTCGCCTATCGATTATGACTCTACACAGGAAATTGAAACCCTGCCCGAAAAAATAAAACTTAAGAACATTTACCGGATACCTCTTGGCGAACGGAATGGTATGAAAGTATGGGTTGTGGATGGATACAATGTAAGACGTGATATATATCCCGATTTCGGGTTCAGCGGTAACGACCTTGCCTATAAATTCATTCCGGAAAACGAAATATGGTTAGACGGGGAAATATCCTGCGAAGAAATGGAATACTCTATTTCACTCGAACTAAAAGAGCGGGAACTAATGTCAAAAGGATTGTATTATGACGACGCATACATTCAGGCAATAAAAATAACCGACAGTCTGCGGAAATCAAATTTTATTTTAATTAATAATAAACAATTAAACATACCATCGGTTTTGTTTCGCGATACAGGAACGGCTAAGGAAAAACCATAAAACAACACACTATACCTATTGCACAATTTACATATTATTTATTTCTGTCATCTGTTTTCTGCAAGGACATTCTTTATTAACTCTTTTAATTCACTTGAGGCAAATGGTTTTGAGATATAATGTGTGCATCCTTTTTGCAAAAATTCTTCTTTATCTCCAACCATAGTATATGCCGTAATAGCAATAATAGGGGTTTTCTCATAGCCCGGAATCATTCTGACTATTTGAGCAGTTTGAAGTCCGTCCAAACCTTTAGAAAGGTTTATATCCATTAAAATCGCAGTATATTTATTTTCTTTTACTTTTCTTATACATTCAACACTATCTTTTGCAGAATCTATTAAGCAGATTTCTTTTAAAAATACTTTCACAACTTCTATTGCACGAGGGTCGTCCTCAACGTAAAGAATTCGGCTTAAATCCATATTATAAGTTGACTCAGATATTGTCCCGGGTTTTCCTTTTTTCTCTTCGGTATTTATTTGACCGGTATTTGTTCGGATATCTTCATCTAAAGGAAATAATACAGCAAAAACAGACCCTTTCCCGATTTCGCTTTCTTCCAGAAAAATCTCCCCGTGTAATTTAGAAACGAATTTTTTTGTAATAGATAATCCAAGTCCCGTGCCTTCAAATGAGCGGTTCAGTCCCTCACTAACCTGTCTGTATTCTTCCCAGATAATATCCTGCATATCCTTTGAAATACCCATACCTGTATCTTTTATCCTTATTGCGGCAAAAGTTTTTTCGTTTTTTACTTCCTTATTAATATTAACAGTAATTCCGCCTTTAACTGTAAATTTAATCGCATTGTTAATCATATTATTCATTACCTGCCTTATAATTCCCGGATCAAGATTTACATTAAGAGAATCATATTGTGTTTCGGTTTTCAGGAATAAGTTTTTCTTTTCGGCCGTTTTTCTGAAGAAATTTATTGATTCATTAACTTCTTTTATGATATCTAATTTTTTTAGGTTAATTGTTAATTTTTCTGATTCGATTAGAGAAAGATTAAGTATAAGATTCAGTGTTTCCATTAATCTTCCCCCTCCCTCATATATCATTTCTGCATATTCTTTTGCTTCCTTTTCTTCAAGGATATCGGAGAGAATCTCTGAAAAGCCTAGAATTGCAATCATAGGAGTTCTAAGTTCGTGGCTCATATTGGCGAGGAAGCACGATTTCAGGCGGTTTAATTCTTCTGCTTTTTCTTTTGCTTCTATAAGCTCTCTTTCTTTTGCTTTTATTTCGGTCATGTCTTTTTTTACAGCAAGGAAATGTGTAATTACTCCATCATTATTCTTTATGGGGGAAATGGATGCAAATTCCCAATAAAGTTTACCGTTTTTCTTTTTATTATGAAATTCACCCTGCCATTCCCCTCCCGTCGTTATTGTTTTCCATAGTTCTTCATATTTTTGGGATGGGGTTTCTTCCGATTTTAATATTCTGGGATTTTTTCCTATAACTTCTTCCGGCAGATATCCTGTAATATCTGTAAACTTCGAGTTAACGTATTCTATATCACCTTTTAAATCTGTGATAACAACTGATGCCGGACTTTGTTCAACTGCCATTGAAAGTTTTTTAATTTTTTCTTCAGCCTTTATTGCATCTGTAATATCACGTGCAATACATAAAATTCCGGTTAGTTTTTCTTTCTCAAACAATGGCTGGGCTGTAACTTCAATGTATATGCCCTCACCCGTTTTTGTCTTAGCTCTTACAATAACTGTTTTAATGCGATGTTCCTTTAATATAATTCCATAAGCCGATAAAAACGTTTGAGCATCTTCCTTATTAAGAATATTAACAAAGGGTTTACCGATATAGTCATCAATAATAAAACCGGTATGCTTTTCAAAAGCCGGATTTAGTGACGTAATGACACATTTTTTTTCATCCAGAGTAAAAATAATATCTGCAGCAGTGTTTACGAAGCTTTCATATCTTTTGTCAGCCTTTATTTTCTGACGTTTCAGTTCTTCTTCTTTAATTGAATGCTCAATTGCAGGAACAAGGCGCTTGATATTCTGTTTTAATATGTAATCAGAAGCCCCTCTCTTCAGCATATCTATTGCAATTTCTTCTCCAAGAGTTCCTGTAACAAAAATAAAAGGAAAATCTAAATGCTTTTTATTAAACACTTTTAAAGCAGATATACCATCGTACGTCGGAAGACTATTATCCGCAAGAACAATATCAAACGTATTTGTTTCAAGTTCGTTGATAAAGTCCTTCTCAGTCTCAACTCTCTTGTAATCAACAATATAATCTTTTGATTCGATTTCGGACAAAATGAGTTCGCTGTCATAAGCGCTGTCCTCGAGATGTAAGATTTTTATCTTTTTCATTCTTTTTATTTATGTTTGTCTGTTCTGTTAAACCTGCCTTCAGCAGGCATGAATTCCCGCGATATTTTCCGGGAAAACATCAGATTATGTTTATTATTCTTTAGGCGGCTCGTTTATTAATCCCCAGAATGCACCAAGTGTTTCTACTGCTTTTATGAATTTTTCAAATTCCACAGGTTTAACAACGTAAGCATTAGTCCCAAGTTTGTAACCTTCTATTATGTCTTTTTCTTCCCGCGAAGAAGTTAATATTACAACAGGAGTCGATTTTGTCTTCTCATTTGCACGGATTTGCTTTAAGACTTCAAGTCCGTTTACTTTGGGAAGTTTCAGGTCTAGAATTACTACGGCAGGATTACCGTTGCTTCTATCTGCCCACTTGCCACGGGCAAACAAATAATCGAGAGCCTCTACACCGTCTCTTGCAACATCAATATTATTCGCCAGGCTTTGTATCCTTAGCGCATCGAGTGTCAACTCAAGGTCGTTTTCATTATCCTCAACTATGAGAATACGTTTTAAATTTACGTTCATATTTATTTTTTATAATTATTTTAAAAAAGTAATCCTGATTATCTCGAATATTAAAGTTAAAATTAAAACCTATTTCGGAATTGTGAAATAAAATACCGCACCTTCGTTTTCTTTACCTTCAGCCCAGACTCTGCCACCGTGTCTTAAAATTATCCTGCGTACATTAGCCAGTCCGATTCCCGTTCCTTCAAATTCTTCCGAACTGTGAAGACGCTGGAAAACTCCGAATAATTTGTCTGAATATTCCATATTAAATCCCACTCCGTTATCTTTTACATAAAAAACGTATTCTTTCCCGTCTTTTTCATTATAGCCGATTTCTATAACTGCTTTATCATTTTTATTGGTATATTTTAGGGCATTATCAATTAGATTCTGAAATACAAAACGTATTTGTGTTATATCTGCCTGAACTTCAGGCAGTTGATTAACTATCCATTCAACATTTCTTCTTGAAATTGCATCCTGATATTCTTTTTTTACTTCATCAACAATATTTTGAAGAGATACTCTTCGCATTTCCATAGATGCCCTGCCAAGTCGTGAGTATGACAGTAAATTATCTATTAAATGACTCATATTTTTACCGGAATTTATTATCTTGTTCGTCAGTCTTTCTACTTCACTGCTTGATTCACTTTTAATATTTGATTTAAGTTTGTCCGAAAAACCAATTATATGTCTCAATGGTGCCCGCAAATCGTGTGATACGGAATACGCAAATGATTCGAGTTCTTTATTTGATGCTTCAAGTTTCTGGCGTTCACTTTGCAGTTCGGTGTTAGTTTTGTTTAGTATCTCAACTTTATCCTCCAACTCTAAATTGCGCTCATGCACAAGTTCTTCTAAATGTTCATTTTTCTTTATAAGTGCCCGTGTATAATATTTAATCATAAATGTTATGAAAACTACGAGTAAAATAAAGTAAAATATATAAGACCACCACGTACGGTACCAGGGGGGAAGTACTTTAAATGTGTAAGAAACAGTTTCACTCCATACTCCATTAGTTCTGCTTGCTCTGAGTTTAAAAGTATAAGTTCCTTCACGGATATTACCGAATGATGCAGATGTTTTATCAGTAACGGGACTCCAGTTTTCGTCATAACCTTCCAGAATGTATTGATATCTTACTGAGAAAGGGCTGACCGGTTCTATGCCTACAAAATCGAATGTTATATTGTTGTGTTTATATGGAAGTACCAGGTTTTCGGGCATGTTGTAAAATTTTGATATTCCATCGAATCTAATATCACTGAAATTATTGTAAATCCTAGCGCGCTCTTCATCTGATAATAATTGGTTGAAGATAAGGGCTTCCTGGCTGAGTTCCAATAGTGAATCTATACGCCGCTTTTCAATCGATAAGCTGTCATTCGATTCTAAAGATTGTTTTTCCTTCGTATTTCTCCGGTCTGACGCTTTGTTTCTTGCAAGATTATACCAGCTGATGTTTTCATTGTGTACTTTAATGTTTCGAAGTATAACGACAAGGGGGTTGGGATTTTTCTTGATAGTACTGTAGTCAATTCTGACAAGACCTGTTTTGTCTGCACCTGTGCCCGCCCATATTATTCCTTTACTGTCCTTAAACATTGCATCCTGACCCATATTAATATCTTTAATTGGATGACCTGATTCTGAATTATAAATTTCTATAATAGGAGCTCCTTTATTCCAGCCAGTAATTACGTTAATTCCTTTGTTTGTGCCAAGAAATATTCTTCCTGAATTATCTTCCAGGATGCATGTAATTATGTTATTGGATAGGCCGTCTTTTGTTGTAAAATTTGTAAAAGATTTTCCGTCATAACGGCTTACACCGCCTTCAGTACCGAACCATAGATTATTCTCTTTATCCTCCATAATACTCCAGACAACATTGTTAGCGAGTCCCTGTGCAGTTGTAAATCCGGTAAAAGATTTCCCGTCATAACGGCTGACGCCTCCTCCATTGGTTCCGAACCAAAGATTACCGGTTTTATCTTCAGTGATACATCTCACTACATTATTAGCCAGTCCCTGAGAAGTTGAAAAATTTGTAAAAGATTTTCCGTCAAATCGGCTTATACCGTTTCCTTCTGTACCGAACCAAAGGTCGCCGGTTTTATCTTTTCTGATACACCAGACTTTATCATGAGCAAGTCCCTGAATAGTTGTATAATTCGTAAATGATTTTCCATCATAACAGCTAACGCCGCCCCCATAAGTTCCGAACCAGAGGTTACCGGTTTTATCTTCCTCCATACAAAGAACATTATTATTAGTTAGTCCCTGAGAAATAGTAAAATTGGTAAATGAAGACCCGTCATAACGGCTGACGCCGCCGCCATAAGTACCAAACCAGAGGTTGCCTTTTTTATCTTCTTCGATACTTAACACAATATTATTTGCTAACCCCTGAGCAGTTGTAAAGTTGATAAATGCTTTTCCTCCATAACGGCTTACACCGCCTCCATTGGTTCCAAACCAAAGGTTGCCCTCTTCATACGTGATACACTTTATTCTATTATTTGCGAGGCCCTGAGTAGTTGTAAAATTAGCAAAAGATTTACCGTCAAAACGGCTTATACCGTTATTCGTTCCGATCCAAAGGTTTCCGGATTCATCCTCCGTTATATATCTTACAAAATTACTTATGAGGCCCTGAGCAGTTGAAAAATTTGTAAAAGATTTTCCGTCATAACGGCTTATACCGGCAGAAGTCCCGAGCCAGATATTGCCCGATTTATCTTCTTTGACTGCCCTGATAACATTATCAACCAGTCCCTGAGCGGTTGTAAAATTGGTAAAAGATTTCCCGTCATAACGGCTTAAGCCTTTATAGGTACCGAACCACAGGTTACCTGTTTTATCTTCCATAATACTCATTACCATATTACTAGCCAGCCCCTGCGCAGTTGTAAAATTTGTAAAAGATTTCCCGTCATAACGGCTTACACCACCTTCAGTACCGAACCACATGTTACCTGTTTTATCAACCGTAACACTCATAACCATATTATGAACCAGCCCCTGCGCAGTTGTAAAATTTATAAATGAATTTCCGTCATAACGGCTTACACCTCCTGCAGTAGCTAACCAAATGCTGCCGGTCTCATCTCCGGTGATGCTTAATACAAAATTATTAATCAGCCCCTGCGCAGTTGTAAAATTGGTAAAAGATTTCCCGTCATAACGACTTAAGCCTCCTCCGGAAGTACCGAACCAGAGGTTACCAATTTTATCCCGGAAACTGCTTACAACGTGGTCGAGAGCAAGACCGTTGTCAGAAGTGTAGTTGGTAAAAAAACAGAGACCCTGGGATTCTACATGCACCTCATTTAAATCTTTAATAAAAGGAGGTTGAAGTTCAATCTTCTTGGTTTCGTTTGCGAAAAAACCTAAATAAAAACCACCGGGCTTTGAAGGTACTGCAATTTTTTGCGGCTTTGGACAGGTATCAAGGATAATCACTTTTGGCTTTGATTGCTCCTGCCCATAAATATTAATACCTGAAAAGATTGTCAGTACGATTAATGAAATAATTATTTTTAGCGACCCGGATTTAGCAATCAGCAAAATTAAGGGAAACCTTGAGTTAATTTTTCGTAAAGCACCATTTGAAATCTTAGAATTGATTTTATCCTTAATGTTTAACAATTCATCGTCAGGATTTTCTTCTGCGGGTAAAATAATTTTGCGGTAATTTTCCATGTCTGTAATTTAATAATTGTTTACATTTATTTTAAAAATTCAGGCGATTGAAGCCCGGATGATACCATAATTTATTGTTTTACAAATTATATTATACCCTTATGCACAACCTGAATATTTGTTTTTTCAACTATACTCATTACACATTAACTAACATTGTTTAATTAATATTATTAATAAATGAGATCAATACAATACTAAAACTTATTCCTATCCTTGTACATTATCTGATATTACGAAAAATGAATTAATTCTTCCCTTTTATAATTAGTTTTAATATTTAAATTAAATAAATTTGAGGAACGTTAGTTCATCACAAAGGTTCCTTTTAAGGTCTATCTTTTATATTTTATATTAAATTTTTTATATTACTTAATGATTGCCATCTTCTTTGTTGCAATGAAATCCTTATTCCGCCGTCCTGACTAAAATTCTGTAAAAATACAATCCGCTTGATAAATCCGATGCATTGAATCTGATAGTATGGAATCCGGCTGTTCTTGATTCATTTAGCAGAGTCTTCACTTCTCTGCCGGTTATATCAAATATTACAATATACACCTTACCGTCAAACGGCAATTCAAAATCAATATTTGTGGCAGGATTAAACGGATTCGGATAGTTCTGGCTAAGTTCAAACTTTGCGGGAACGCCAATCTCCACTTCACCGTTCAGTGCAAAATATTCAAAGTTACCGTTCACATCAATCTGTTTCAGTCGGTAATTATATTTACCGCTGTTTAGTTTTTTATCTTCAAAAGAATAATTCGTTGGAGTAGATTTTGTACCATTTCCGGTAATGAATGCGATTTTCTCCCACTCTGAGTACTTATTACCTGATTCCTGAATCTGTTTCTGTATTTCGAATCCCGAATTATTTATTTCTGTTGCAGTTGTCCAGTTTAGTTTTATATCTCTTGTATATACGTTCGCCGAGAATGAAGATAGTTCAACTGGAAGCGGCGCATTTTTATCACCGAAAGTCCAAATTGAAAAGTCATTTACACCTGTAACGGTTATTGTTTTATTTTCGGTATTAAGCGTACCTATCATCTGGGTGCCAGGTAATACCATTATCAGTAGATTTAAATATCACGAGATTCCCTCGGGAATTCCTCCGCCGAGTTCCGATGCATTATAACGATATACAACCGTGGCGTTCAAGCCCGTATTGTTTGAAGGGGAAATGTCATAGTATCTTGCTATTCCCAGATTTCCGTTACTCTCTATTCTTTCTACTCCGCGGGTTATTGTAGTAATTCCCAGATTAGCCGAAGAAGTTATCGTAACACCCAGACCGGCGACATCTGTACCTGAAGGTGCATTCAGAGTTCTTGTAGCGGATATGGTTCCAAACGGTGCAGTCACATCCGTTTGTTTTATAATGGCTGTACCGGTTTCCGCCAAAGTTCCGGTTGTTCCAAGAGATATATTATAATGATTCAAATCAAGAATACTGTTTGTAATAGCAAGAGTACCATTAACAGAAATATTGCCCGCTAAAGAAACTCCATTCGTGTTATTTATTGTAAGGTTGTTAAACGTTTTTGCACCAGAACCGCCAATATACTGAATAGAAGAACCTGAAAGCACTGTCGTTCCTCCATTATCAGTAAAAGTTCCGTTGTTTGTAAAGTTGCCATTTACAGTTAGTGTTTGCGAAGCATTAAGCGTTAGCGTGTTTGCCTCTTTTATAAATAACCCGGCAACTGTTGTACTCCCGCTTATTACAGGGCTGAAACTTCCTGTCTTGTTAATTAAAACATTTTGTGTGGAAACTGGAGCGGCAGTACCGCTTCCCCAGTTTGTTGCAGTACTCCATACATTTGATGTAATGCCTAACCATACAGCAGATGCAGTAAAGCTGCCCTCATCTGCACCGACATCAGGTGTTGAGCCATCTCTTGTATTACCATCATAATCATCCGTAATGGTTATTGGTGAAGTAACAGGTGTACCTCCGCTTTCGCATTGAGTATAAGCGTCTGCCTGAATGTGTAAATCATAAGGTGCAGATGAAACATTAATAAACGGCGGATTTTCGGAAAATGACGCTGCGTCTCTCGGAGAAAGTCCCGTCAGGGATTTATATTGTGCAATGGTAGAGCATCTGTGAATTGAACCGTCCGAGAAGATAAGATTTTTTGTCCCGGAACGCCCGCATAAAAGCAGTTGTTATTCGAGTTTGCAGAATACGTAGTTAAACTTGTTCCCTCTCTTTGGTATGCACAAGTATAATAAGATTACCGTTTGCGGTTGACAGATTGACAAGGATATTGTTTCTCATATCAAGAATAGGAGTAGCCCTAGTGTATACACATGCTGTGCCAAAGTTAATCCCTGAACTGACGGCGTTCAAATAAACAGTATTAAAAAATAAATTAACAGTATGTTCCGCCAGATAAATATATGCCGAATATTGAATACCCGTAATTTGAAGCTGTTGCGGTTAAATTATATATAAAATTATTATATATATTTGTTGTATCTGCATTTAAACAATAGATTCCATTTACGGTTGTGGTCGTACCTGCAGTTTTGAAGAAGACAGATTATAAATATTATTTTTAAAAATATCACAAATTGATGCAGAGGCACTTGCAGAAACTCCATATAAATAGAGAGCACCGCTCAGAGAATAAATATCATTGCCGCTGATTTCGACTGCAGAACCCTTCGATACATTTATTCCGTCGAATAGTTGCATCGCCTACCGCCGAAATATTGTATATTTTATTATTTTGCACCTTTTTATTCCCATTGGCTGTTCCACAGGATATAGGATTTATTATGTTGATTTGCAGTCGAACCTGAAGTTAGGTTATAAATATAATTCCCGATAATATTTTCATTTACAGAAGCGTTACCCGAATAAATTCCGTAAAACCCCGCTGTTGAACATGTGCTTGTTGACGATAAATTTCTTATTGTGTTACCGATAAAATTGGCTGTCGTCGGAGTATAGTATCTTATTCCGTTAAAATATACCGGGAGCGTCCCTGCTTATGTTTTCAATTAAATTTTCGTTACAATTAATAGTGTTAGCATTTCCCGCATAAATTCCTGTAACTTCCCCGGTAGATGTTAATATTACAACATTTTTAACCTGATTACTGTTTATATTAATAGTGTTAGAGTTTGCTCCTGTGGAATTGCTAATTCCGAAAAATGTCCCCAATGATGATGATGACGTTAAGGAAATATCTGAAATTATATTGGAATTAATATTACAGGCATTTTCGGCAGTCGGCATAGCCGATAATGTTATTCCCAGAAATACACCTGCATAGCTGCAGCCGTCCAAAATTAACGTGCCGGTACCGGATGAAGATGCATATCCGATAGTATTTCCTGTAATTTGTATATTATTCCCGTAGGTCGTATTTGAAAAATTAATACCGTATATAGTGCCTGCAGACGTGAATGTTCTTGTAGAAGTCTGATAAATCCGGTTATTAGTTATTGTCCAGTCAGTATTGCCGGATGATGCATATACCGCAGCACAACCGCTTGTTAAGAAAGAATCATACATATTGCAGTTACTTATTACAATATTGCTGTTTGCAATTGCAGAAGAAGTTGTCGTGCCTCTTCCATAAATAAGTTTTGACGGAAGATAACTTCCTGCAGGACCGATATTACAATTGGATATTGTAATATTATCATTTCCTGTTCCGCTGGTAGCGGCTGTAGAAATAAATATATTTCCTCCATTTGTTCCGAGTGGAACAGTCGCAGAACCAAGAATTGTACAGTTAGTAATTGTATTATTAGTGGCGTCATTAATGAACCTGATAGTGCTTGTTTCGGAAGTTGCTACTTTGCTTAAGTTTGAAATAGTAAGAGAATTTCCCCCTGTTTTTAAGCCGTTAATAGTTACAAAGTCCGCTCCGTTTAAATTAATTAAAGGTGCGTTAACAGTTCCTGATATTGTTCTCGAACCGTTTGGGACAACCATAAGGGTTGTCCAGGCTCCCGCATTCAGGCTGTTTGTGCCGGCTTCGCAGAGGACATCCGCTGTAATAGTGATAACAATGTTAGCACCGGTTTGTACTCCTGCATTAATTGCAAGGAAAGCACCGGCGGCATTTGTAAGTGATGTATATGTGCCGTTTCCAGTCCCTGTGCATCCTGTAACCGTAACCTGTGCATTCGCGCTATTAGCTAACAATAATGCTGATAATATCAGCATGACGATGAATGAGTAAAATGTTTTCATACTACTATTCTCTAATTATTAATTTTGTTGTCTATATATAATACAGGATGTGAGTTAAGGGCTGTACATTTTACAGAACAATAACTTTGTTTTGTAATTAAAATAGTCTTCTTCATAATCATATTATATATAATATTATTAATCCTTTATGAAGACATTCTTTTAGAGAGAGAGTTCATCCTTTTTTAATGATTAAAAGGATAATCTGTTAAAAATAAATTAAACTTCAGCAGACTTATGACGGGTATTGTTTCCAGATAGATGAAACAAAATCCCTCTTCAATGCCTTTACTTAATTTTTAATCGAGAAGTTTACCATTTTCTTCCTCGAACCTGTAAAACTCTATGTGTTGCATATAACACATGGGGGGGTATTTTACATGTCTGAATTAAGATATAATATTTCTTTGTAAATGTCAATACTTTTTTTAAGAACAAGTATCGCCGCGCATTGCGTCATAAATAATGTAATTATGAATAGTGTAAAAATGCATTCGTTGCGTAATAAAAGATGTAAACGTTGTATAATAAACAAAAAGGTTACTTTTTATGTCAACTGAACTCGAACTAAAAGAGCGGGAACTAATGTCAAAAGGATTGTATTATGACGATGCATACATTCAGGCAATAAAAATAACCGACAGTCTGCGGAAATCAAATTTTATTTTAATTAATAATAAACAATTAAACATACCATCAGTTTTGTTTCGCGACACAGGAACGGCGAAAGAAAAGAAAGCATCCTGATAATTTAATAAAATGTTTTTATGTATGCTTATAAAATCATTTGATTAACATCATAGACTTAGTGTTAGAAAAACCATTGGATTCTAATCGGTAAAAATATATTCCACTGGAAAACTCAGAGCCATCGAAATTAACATCGTAATTCCCGGTTGATTTAACTTCATTAACAAGTGTTTTTACTTCTTTGCCGAGTATATTATAAATTTTAAGCGTTACCAATCCCTGCTTAGGAATATTATAGTTTATCTTTGTTGCCGGATTAAATGGATTAGGGAAGTTCTGAGATAACGAAAAATCTGTTAATGTTTCATTTTTAGAAATTCCAACGAGTTCGCTAAGCTGTCTTCTGTAAACACCATTAACAGAAGCACCAGCATATAAGTAATTATTGAAAATGTACAAAGAAAACACGCCAATATTTCCCAAACCTTCGTTTATCTGAATCCAGTTTAAACCATTGTTGCTTGAAAAATAAACGCCGTTAGTTTCGCTTCCTGCAAAAACATTATTGCCTTGTACAGCCAAAGAATAAATCAGTTCGTTGTTTATAGATGTTTGAGTCCACGTATAGCCGCTGTCAATCGAACGGTAAACACCGCTTCCCGTTCCTGCGTACGCTTTATTTCCGTTTATTGCCAACGCATAAACAGATTTATTATTAAGAGAAGTAGAAACCCAGTTATTTCCATTATTGTTAGATAAATGTACGCCTGCATTGTTCCCCCCTCCCGCAAGGACTAAGTTACTCGCAACAGCGATTGATTTAACGTCTGTAACATTTAACGAACTAATAAACCATCCTGTGCCCCCACTTGAATAAAACAAACCTGAAACGTGTAAACCTGCAAACACACGTGTCTGATTTGATGCCAGTGAATATACGGAAACATTGTTTATTGAAGTTACGCTCCAGTATGCGCCATTGTTTGATGTTCTCCACGCGCCAAGGTCTGTTCCGGCATATAAATATCCGCCAAAATTTGTCAATGAAAATACTATACGGTTATTTAACCCTATTCCAGCCATTACCCAATTTAAACCATTATCCGAGGACAAATAAAGTCCATAGTTAAATGTTCCCGCAAACAGAACACTTCCGCTATTAATCAAAGAATAAACCTGTTTGTTTCCAAGTCCGTTGGATGTATTCACCCACTGGGCAATCAATGCATTTTGAGAAAAAAGCATAACAAAAACAAAAATTATAATTGATTTTTTCATCTTTCTGTTTTCTTCTTAATAATATCTGAATGTAATAAAAATAATAATATTATTATACTGAAATAAAATCTCTAAAAATAACGAAACCTGAACTTTAAATTTTGTGTGCAAATTTTATTATAAAAAATCAGAACGCAAAAAATTAATACCTCGCCATAAAATCACAACTCATAAATCCTGCAATTCTGAATTGAATTTAAATATTAATTGTGGTAATTTGCATCGCATTCGTAGCTCAGTTGGTAGAGCAGCTGACTCTTAATCAGCGGGTCAGGGGTTCGAGTCCCCTCGAGTGTACAATGTAAAATAAGGCACTTAGAGGAAACCTGAGTGTCTTTGTTATTTTCTGGCTACAGTTTGACTACGATTTTAATCTATCGAAACAACCATACTACAAGAATTCGGGTTTTCTTTTAAGAAGAAATTATGTGTTGCACTTTAGGGCAACATTACTTATATTTGTTTTGTGAACAAAAAACATAATAAGAGAACTATTATCTTTTACAAGGACTATTTTCAAAAGTTCTTTGTCAAACAAAAAGAAAAAGTCAAAGATAAAATTATCTGGACTTTTGATTTAATAGAAGAATTGCCAAGAGTTCCCGAAACTTATCTCAAGCATATTGAGGGTACAAATGGACTTTATGAAATCAGAGTGCAACTTAGCAACGAGATTTTTCGTATCTTTTGTTTTTTCGACGAAGGACAGTTAGTTGTGGTTACAAATGGTTTTCAAAAGAAAAGCCGAAAGACACCGAAAGAAGAAATTGAAAAAGCATTAAAAATTAAACAAGAATATGAAAATGAAAAAAAATAATATAACAACACTTCAACAATTCAAAGACAAGAATTATGGTAAACGTGGGACTACGAAACGTGACAAACTAGAAACAGGTTACGAGAACTTTAAACTCGGAGCTTTAATTCACGAAGCCAGAATTGAAAAAGGTTTGACACAAGAAGAACTTGCGAATAAAGTCGGAACGACAAAAGCCTACATTTCAAAAATCGAGAACAACATCAAAGAAGTACGGTTTTCTACACTTGAAAAAATAGTAAAACTCGGTTTTGGAGGGCAACTTCAGCTTTCAATTCGACTTTGAATATAATATCGTGATACCATATTAGGTCAATCGTGTTTAAATAAACTAAGAAAAATTTATCTTGTTTGTTTAATTAATGATTGAAAACAATTTAATAAGCTACTGATATTAAATAAAACACAAAAATTCTAAGGAGGTCGATTGGGCATAAATTTCCTTAATTTTAACGTTTTATTAAATGATATTGTGTCAGCACTTTTGTCAGCACTTTTAACAAATAGGGGTTGAATTTGGGTGGTTTTGGGAATAAAATAGTGAAAAAACAAGTATAATTTGCAGTTTTTGTATCCCTTCCATTTCTCTTAATCAGCGGGTCAGGGGTTCTCCCGAAAATCGGGACCTCGAGTGTACAAATTAAAGCCCTCCGAATCAACATTTGAAGGGCTTTTTTGCTCTTATTAAATGCCTTTACTCTGTTACACTGTTTCTATAAGTTTATTCTCTATAAGGAAAAGCAATAAAACGAAAAACACTTTAATCGTTTAGTTTTAAAATAATTTAATTGTGTTCAACGCTATGAAAACAAAGAATCTGTTATTTTATTCTGCATTCACCTTATTATTGTGTTTACTTGTGTTTATTATCGCTCATAACAGTACTGTTACCGGTTACACTTTTCTGTCCGATGATATCGCCAATCAGTTTGCCTATCAGGATTCTTTTAAATGTTCTACTATGATGCTTCACGATAAGCATTTAAAAGATGACCCGGGATATGCAAAACGTCTGCAGGAACTTGAACTCCTGACTAAAAAATTTATTGCTAACCGGAAACCTTCTGATACTGCAATCGTTAAAGTGCCCGTTGTTGTCCATATAATCTATAACACTCAGAACCATAATATTTCTAACGCAAGGGTTCAGTCGCAGATTGATGCACTCAACAGAGATTTTCGCAGATTAAACTGGGATACTGCAAATGCTCCCGTTCCTTATAAATACCTTGGTGCAGATTCACGCATTGAGTTTGTTCTTGCAAAAAGAGACCCGTGGGGAAATCCTTCCATCGGTATTACCAGAACACAAACTTCCGTTCCATTGTTTAATTTTGATGATGCAATTAAATTTACAGCACAGGGTGGACACGACATCTGGGACAGGGATAAGTACCTGAACTTCTGGGTTGGGAATATTCCGTATTACCGTGCTTACACACAGCTTCCCGGCTATTATCCCGAAACCGATGGGGTTGTAATGCATTACATACTCTTTGGCTCCGCTGGTTATACACTTTTGGATTATTCGAAAGGAAGAGTCGCTGTTCACGAAGTTGGTCATTGGTTTAATCTTCAGCATCTTTGGGGCTTAACAAATTGCGGAACGGATTATGTTGACGATACCCCTACACAATTTTCCGCAAATTTTAATTGTCCTGCTTTTCCTGTCATTACCTGTAACAACGGTCCTTACGGCGATATGTTTATGAACTATATGGACGGAACAAGCGACGATTGCAGAAATATGTATACCATTGGTCAGCGTAACAGAATGAATGCCGCATTGTATACTTACAGATCAGGTCTTATTACTTCAGAAGGCAGAGTTCCTGTAAGCGGTTTACCTGTTGCTCATTTCAGGTCAGATAAAATGTCAGTGAATTTCGGTCAGAGTATAAACTTCTTCGATGAATCAGGCGGAATACCTACTAACTGGCAATGGACGTTTGAAGGCGGCGTACCGTCTTCTTCTAATCAGAAAGACCCCGTTGTTAATTATCCTAATAGCGGCTTATATACCGTCAAGCTTAAAGTTTCTAATTCTTACGGAACGGACTCTGTTACCTACACAAACTATCTTAAAATCACAGGTGCAAATATGTCCGTGTTCAACGTTGTACATCCACCTTCAGTAACAACTATTCATACAAATGCATCCGATACTTCGAAGCTTGTTTTCAAATGGAATAAATCAGGTACTCATCCTTCCATTAAATATAAATTGAAAGTTCGGAGAGCTTCCACACCCGATGAATATTCGTATTTCAGCGATAACAATGGTTCCGATACTTCGCTTACGGTCAGGAAAAGTTTTCTCGATTCACTCGCTGCATCCATAAATCCAACAGCAGACTCTTTGTTCTGTGTCTGGAATGCAACTTCTTTCAACGGCCCTGATTCTTTAAAATCTCAGAACGAATTATTCTTCATCATTAAAAGAAACACAGTAGGGATAAATAATCTTTCTTCCACGACCCCCGATAAATTTATGCTCTTCCAAAATTACCCGAACCCGTTCAATCAATCTTCAATAATCAGGTTTCAATGCGCAAAGCCTGGCGAGACGAACATTATTATATATGATTTAAACGGTAAAGAGGTATTGGATCTTGTTAATAAGTATTTAAAGCCCGGTACTTATGAAGTGTACTTTGATGCCTCGCAGCTTTCAAGCGGAGTCTATTTCTATAAAATGACAACGAATAATTTCTCTGACACAAAACGAATGATAATATTAAAATGATGTAGAACAAACTTATACAGCTTTCATTGATTCTACAATTTAGCCCTTTAGGTATCTATTACTTAAAGGGTTTCCCCTTTTTAATAACTCACGCTGACCACTTGCACTAAATGATTAAAAATCTTTTTAAATGAGCCCACGACTTTAGTCGTGGGATAGTCGATAATTTTGGCTTTAAATCATTTTAACGGGTTTTATATTTCAGCGGACAACTATGGCTAATCTCTTCCTCACCCATCGGGAGTAGTTCTTTTTCCATCCGTTTGGCTTATTGTTGATTCTTTATACGTTTAGTTAATTTTAACTAATTAAATCTATTAAAAGGTATGAATTTCTGAAAGTCGTTTAATATTCAAATGATATTTTCTTAATAGAGTATCAAATTTAAAAATTCAAAGAAAGAATAAAATGAAAACAGTAAAAGTAATAGCAGTATTGCTGGCAATGTTGTTTGGTATTGCCGCTCAATCACAGGAAGTGGCTACGGGTACATCGCCACAATACAACAATGCGATTTATATTTCTCAATCAATTCCTGGTAATATGAATTCAGGTCAAAGTTACGGGGTTTCTGTAACTATGAAAAACACAGGAAGTAATTCCTGGAGACAGGGAAATTATATGCTAAGGTTAGCAAGCGTTTCAGAATCAATAGCAAAAACATGGATGGTTAGCAGTGTGGATATAAATTCTAATGTTGGTTCCGGAGAAGTTGTGATATTCAATTTTTCGTTAACCGCACCCGAGGTTGAAGGAAATTACAATATGCAATGGCAGATGGCTGAAGGAAATTCGTTTTTTGGTGAATACACAATGAATATTCCTATTGCCGTAACAGGTTTTACAGTAAAACAATATGACGTAAATTTCATCGATAACAATGCGAGGTTTATTTATCAGCAGGTTCAGAATGAAATGGATGAGGGACAAACGTATGACGTAACTGTAATAATGAAAAACACAGGGAGTACAACCTGGAAGACAGGTCAGTTTAAACTTCTGGTGTCAACAAAAGGCGGTGATAATTCAGGGACGTGGTCAGTGGCAAATGTAGAACTGTCGAGCGATGTTTACCCGGATTCTGAAGTTACATTTAATTTTAAAGTAACCGCACCAAAGAATTCCGGTACGTATAATTTTCAATGCCAGCTTTCAAAAGACGGATTATTATTTGGGGAACCTACAACTAATGTGATTTTAAAAGTCAGTTAGAAAAATTGCTTCATAACAAAAGAGAGCAAAAGGCTCTCTTTTGTTTGTAGTATAATTAAATAAGCAAATTTGCTGAATGTTTTTAGTATTATTAATGTTGTAAGATTTATCGTTAATTTAAATATATAATAATATGAAAAAACTTTTTAGTACTACCAAGGTTCTTTTAGGAATTGCTGTTTTAGGAATTTTCTGTTTTTCCAGTATATTCCCATCATGCAGCACTGCTAATCTTTCAGATGTTAAGGTTTGCACTTCTATAAATGGAAGTGATTGCAGCAGCAGTGAATCTTCATTTCCAAGCGAAACACCTGTGATTTATTGTTCTGCAAAACTTAATAATGCTCCGGATGATACAAAAGTAACATTTGAATGGAAGCATAATGGCGAGAGTTTTGGCAAAGCAGATGTGGCAGGAGGAAGCGGCTTTGTAAACTCATCATATAGACCACCATCAGTATTTCCACCGGGAAAATATACCGTAACGGTAAAGATTAATGTTGATAACTCTGAACCTGTAACTAAAGAATTTACAGTAGAATAAGTCTTGTAAATAATGGGTTAGTGGTTTTATACCCTTATAATATAAAATTCGTAAACCCTTTAAGCATCCCTTGCTTAAAGGGTTTTTTTATATAAAGGCCTCAATTATTTGGGAATTTAAATCGTAGCATTGAAGTTTTAATGAATAACCGTTAAAAAACATTCATTAATTAAAAGAAATGAAAATGAGAACAACAAAATACTACTTCCTGATTTTGGTCCTCTCTGTAATGTTAGCATCATGTGGAAAGAAATCCGAAACTGACACTTCACATTCAACCGACACAAAGGGAAAGAAGCATGAACATGCTGTAATTAATTCTCCAGAGGATGCCATGAACGAATTGAAAAATGGAAACAAAAGATTTCTCGAAGGGAAACTTGAAAACACTGATTATAAAGATCAGGTTCAAAGTGTTAAAGACGGCCAGCATCCTCACTCTGTTATTCTTTCCTGTCTCGATTCTCGCGTTCCACCTGAAATAGTTTTCGATCAGGGATTTGGCAATATATTTGTTGCACGTGTTGCAGGAAATATCGAAGATCCAAATATACTTGGCAGTTTGGAATTCGGAACAAAGATAAAAGGCAGCAAACTAATAGTTGTTTTGGGTCATAGTAAATGCGGAGCAGTTGAAGGTGCAGTTGATAATGCAGAACTCGGAAATCTCACACAACTTGTTGACCAGATAAAGCCAGCAATCACAGGCGACAAATCTAATCGTGATAAAATGGTAGAAGAATCTTCCAGAAACAACGTGAAACTAACTATAGAAAGAATTTTAAAGAATAGCGAAGTTATCGCCGCATTGGTGAAAGAAGGAAAAGTTAAAATTGTCGGCGCTTATTACGATTTGAATACAGGTAAAGTAGAGTTTCTAAATTAATAAACAATTTAATAAAAATATTAACCCCTTTAGGAATAAAATGCTTAAGGGGTTTTTAAATAGAAGTATAACCTGTAATTTAAATTTATTCGGATAATTAATTTAGGATTATTATATTTGTTAAGTTTTCTTAAATTAACAAATGGGAAAACATTTAAATATTGTCTTCGGTATTTCATTATCATTTATGTTCCTTTTCTGCGGAACGAAGAGAGATGAGGGCGTAAAACCTGTATTCAATAAAGAGGTTAAGGACACAACTTACTTTGTCAGTCAATCTGATTCAGTGCAATCTTATTTAAAAGAAACCCTTTCCGGTGATTTCTGTTTTGTAAACGCAGGCTATTTTCTTATCGTTAGCAACCTTACGCATGAAGAAACAAAAGCAATTTCTGAAAACAGCGTTAAAAAAGCACTCAATTGTTTTTATAACGATTATTTTACTGCCAAACCCACTGACCTTGTAACCATATTTCTCTTCAAAGATGACGACTCCTACAGATACTGGGCTGAGGTATTATACGGGGATAATGATGACCTCTCGCCTTACGGCTACTATAAACCTTCAAAGAAAGCGATGTTGATGAACATTGCAACAGGCTCGGGAACGCTGATTCACGAACTTACTCATTCGCTCGTAAGGTATGATTTTCCCGATATACCTTCCTGGTTTAACGAAGGGCTTGGTTCTCTTTACGAGAGATGTTCCTTACAGAATAATGAAATTAAAGGTCACGTAAACTGGCGCCTGCCAACTCTTGTAAAAGCAATAAATAATAACAAATATACATCCTTGAAATCATTAATGAGCACAGATGAAGATAAGTTCTACGGCGAGGAGAGCGGATTAAACTATTCACAGGCAAGATACTTTTGTATGTACCTTCAGGAAAAAGGGGTCTTGAAAAAGTTTTACAAAAAGTTCAGAGATAATTTTAAGAATGATGAAACCGGAATTTCATTCGCCGAAGAAATCCTTAAAGATAAAATCTCAAATATTGATAAAGATTATAAATCGTGGGTGTTAACTCTGGAATAAATTTTTCCCGGTTAGTCAAAATCATTGTATCATAAATTCTTTAACCGGTTTTCCGTTTATAATATGTTTTTGAATTATTTCTTCAAGAACTTTCGGAGTACAAGAGTGATACCAAATACCTTCCGGATATACGACCGCAAGGGGTCCTTTGGCACAAATTCTGAAGCAATCTGCTTTCGTTCTCTGAACACCGCCTTTGCCGACGAGATCAAGTTCGGCAAGTCTTTTCTTCAGATACTTCCACGATTTTTGCCCATCTTCGCGTTTCACGCATTTGTCATCCTGAGGGTCACAGCATATAAAGATGTGTTTTTGAGTTTTATCAATTCCAAGTTCTTCAAATTTATTTTTCAGTTTTTTGCTCATATTCTAATAATTATTTTTGAAATAATATCTTTTTTGATTATAAAAATAAATGTATTTACGTACATTTTTCAGTATTAATAATTTATATTCATTTTACTATCTTAAATTTAAATTAATTATACCTAAATGA
Source organism: Ignavibacteriota bacterium (assembly GCA_963748665.1). Taxonomy (GTDB): domain Bacteria; phylum Bacteroidota; class Ignavibacteria; order Tepidaquicellales; family Tepidaquicellaceae; genus CAIKZJ01. The sequence continues at coordinate 152,706 of CAVVJW010000020.1, forward strand.
TATGATAAGAAAAATCGACAGCCCCACTATAATCAAAGCGGCAGGTAACAAGGAAAAGATTATTAAAGAGTTCTTTGGAAGGGTTAATACCGGTGATTCAAATGTCAGTATTGCTCTGATGAAAAGTCCTGACGGATGGCTGGAACCCGGACAAAAGCCTGAGTTCGATGAATTTACTGTTGTTCTGGAAGGTGTTCTGCACGTAAAAACAAAAGACAATGAGTATGAAGTTAAATCCGGAGAAGCAATATTTATTTCAAAAAATGAATGGGTTCAATACAGTTCACCCAATCCCGAAGGAGCAAAATATGTTGCAGTCTGTCTGCCTGCATTTACACCGGATACTGTACACAGAGACTCGTAACCGGCGAAATCTTCTAATGATTTTGTAAACCTGCTTTTACTTTAAAGAAGGGTTAATTTGCTTTATCTAATTGGCAATAATTATTTAGTTATTTTTTAACCCATGCTTTGTTTGTAAATTTATGTGTAACAAATTATCGGCAATAACCGTAATCTTAATATTAACAAATTGTTACCATCAGATTTTACATTTTATTAACTTGATTATAAAATCTAATATTATTAATTTGGAAACTAAATAAACGATAATAGTTTCCACAGTTATGAAAAACAATAAAACCGAAAAAGAAAGAATTCTTGTTGTAGCCGACAAACTCTTCAGAGATAACGGGCTTTATAAAACTTCTATGGATGAACTTGCCACACATTTGCAAATCAGCAAGAAAACCATTTACAAGTATTTTCCTTCAAAGGATAATCTCGTGAAAGAAATAACAATATTCTGGATGAACAGTTCTACTGCGAGAGTAGATAAGGTTGTTCATTCAAAAACTGACATTATTACGAAATTCGTTAAACTGCTGGAAGATTATTCCTGTGACCTTTCAAGGGTAAGTGACAAATGGATAAAGGACTTTCAGATACATTATCCCGATATATGGAAAACTGTTGAGGAATTCAGATCGGAAAAGATTTTCTATTATGCCAGAAAGCTTTTTAAACAGGGTGTAAAGGAAAAGTTTGTTTTAAATGTACCTACTGAAATTGTAATCGCTTCCCATATTGCATCTATGCGTGCAATTATAAATCCTCAGTTTCTTATGGAAAATAAATTTTCAATGTCTGAAGCATTGAAGTATGTTTTTGAGATGCAGCTGAACGGCATACTCACGGAAAAAGGAAGAAAAAAATATTATAAACAAAAGAAAAATCACATTAAGAAATAGAATGAACAAACAAATTTTATTAATAATTAGTCTGGTCTTAATATCATCGGGTATTTTAAAAGCTCAGGATACTTCTGTCGTGAGAGTTTATTCGCTCGATGAGGCTATTAACACGGCTAAGAAGCAACAACATAAGTCTGGTTAATGCAAAACTTGACAGATTAAAAGCCGAAAATAAAGTTTCAGAAGTGTATAGCGAAAGTCTGGTGCCGACTATGACTCTGAGTTCTCAATATGTCCGGGCGTTTAAAAAACAAGTATTCGATATATTCGGTCAGAGGTTTAGTATAGGAACGGATAACACTATTATAAACAGTTTGGAGATATCTGAACCTATTCCTGTTTTGGGTACTCCTGTGTTTCAGGCCATAAAAATTGCGGATTATTATTCCAACTTACAGGATGAAACTGTAAATTCTGCTGAAGCAAAAGTCACTTCGGAAGTTAAAAAGGCATATTATAATGTTCTCTTTCTTAAAGAAGTTGTAAACGTACGGAAACTAAATCTTAACAATGCAATGGAGAATTATGATTTTGTGGAAAAAAAGTACAGGAACGGTACGTCAACAGAGTTTGATTTTCTAAGGGCCAAAGTAACGATGGAGAATCTGAAACCTGCAGTAGTGGAATCCGAGAATAATCTTACAATTACCAAGAAATTACTTAAGAATGCAATTGGCTTGAAGAGACGATAAAGATGTGGATGTAACGGGAACACTTACTTTTGACAGTACGGATTACTATGGAAGTGCAGATGATATAATTACTAAGATAGCAGAGAATAATGTTTCGGTAAGGCAGTTAAGAATAAATCAGGATATCAATAAGCAGCTTCTTTCCATCGATAAAGCAAATTATTTACCGAAACTTTATCTATTCGGTCAGTATAATCTTCAGGCAGCGGAAGATGACGGCAGGAGTGTTCAAAACTACAGGTATTTCAGCGTTATCAATGCAGGTATAGGTCTTAACTGGAATCTGAATTTCTTCAGGAATTCATACAAGGTGAAGCAAAGTGAGATTGACATAAAGAAAACCGATGAAACTATCTCTGACGTTAAACAGAAACTGCGCCTTAAGGCACAAAGCATAATACTAAAGATGGAGGAGGCAAAAAACAAAGTTATTGCAACTCAGGAAACAGTAAAGCTGGCAGAGAGAGGATACGAACTTGCAACATTGAGTTTCAAGAACGGTGTTATTACTCAGATTGATGTGTTAGAGTCGGGTAATCAGTTAAGCAATTCAAAGTTAGGATATTATCAGGCAATAGTAGAATACTTAAACGCTAAAGCCGAGTTAGAAGAATTATTGGAGAAAAAATAAAATGTTTAAAATAAATTATATGAAAAAGTATTTATATCTATTATTAATCTTAGTACTTGCAATTTCAATCTCTGCATGCGGCAGAAAGAAGAATGATAAAGCGGAAGAAAAAAGACTTCCGTTGGTGAAGACAACGGTTGTTCAGGGTGAGTACTTTGAAGAGAATTATAAAGTGGTTGGTATAGTGAAACCGTTCGAGAGTGCAAAGATTTCTTCAGAAGAGGGCGGTCTTATTACATCCCTTTCAAAAGACAAGGGTGACAGGGTCGGAAGAGGCGAAGTGGTTGTAAGACTTAAAAAGGATGTTGATGAGGCGGCCTATTTACAGGCACTCGCACAGTATGAATTGGCGAAAGAGAATTTCGAAAGAGCAGAAAGACTGTATTTGATGCAGTTGCAACCGAACAGCAGTACACGACATCAAAACTTCAAATGGAAATTGCATTAAAAGCAGTGGAATTGTATAAAGTGAGACTTAGCAAAGGATATGTGCAGTCCCCGATTTCAGGTGTTGTAGAAGCAAAGTTTATGAACAGGGGCGAAATGACAGGTCCCGGTGTACCGATATTGAGTATAGTAAACATTGCCAAAGTGAAAATTAGCTGCGGTATTCCGGAAAGGTACTTAACTCAAATATCAAAAGGTGAATCCGTGAAGATAACCTTTGATGTATTACCTGAAGAAGAATTTAAAGGAATAATAAGTTATGTGGGACCGTCAATAAATGCTCAAAGCAGAACTTTTGAGATTGAAGTTGTGCTGGACAATTCGGACAGAAGGTTGAAACCCGAAATGTCTTCGAACATCACATTAACAAACCTTAGGGTTGAAAATGCAGTTGTGCTTCCTCAGGATTATATAGTTGATAACGGTGATGAGAAGTTTGTATTTGTGCTTGAAGGTGATATTGCAAAGAAGAAAGTGATTAAAGTAGGCGGACGTTCTGATAACAAAGTTCTTATTGAAGAGGGTTTAAGCATTGGCGAAACACTTATTAATGTAGGATTTCAGGGTTTAAATGACGGCGACAAAGTAAGTATAATTAATTAAAACATAAAAGTTTAATAAAGTATGAAGTTTTTTAATTTAATAGTTAATAATAAAGTAACAGTTTATATACTTATACTGATTATTGTATTGATTGGTACTTCTTCTTATTTGTCAATGCCGAGGGAGTCGAGTCCGTCAATAAAAATCCCGTATGTATTTATAGCGACTGTTTATCCAGGGGTATCACCTCAGGACATTGAGAATCTTGTAACACAGGAAATAGAAAAAGAAGTAAAGGCAATAAGCGGAGTTAAAAAAGTAACATCTGTATCAAGAGAGAGTTTTTCTTCAATATCGGTTGAGTTTAATACTGATGTAGTTATTGATGATGCTTTGCAGAAAGTGAGAGACAAAGTATCAACCGCAAAGACAAAGATGCCATCAGACATAAAAGAACCTGTAATTACTGAAATAAACTTCTCGGAATTACCGATGATGTACGTTAACTTAAGCGGCAACATAGGTCTTGAAAAACTTAAAAAAGCAGGTACAAACATACAGGATAAGATAGAACAGATTCCAGGTGTGCTTTCGGCAGAGGTAGTTGGGGGTATAGAAAGAGAGGTTAAGATAGATGCGGACGCAAACAGACTTAAATATTATAATCTTAGTTTTAGTGATTTAATAAACGCAGTATCGGCAGAGAACCTTAATATTCCCGGAGGTGCAGTTGATATAGGTAAGTCGAGTTTCCTTATTCGTGTTCCGGGTGAATATAAGAATCCCGAACTGATGAGTAACATCATTGTTAAAAAGGAAGGTGATTTTGCTATATACGTAAAGGACGTTGCACAGGTAACTTATGGATTTAAGGAAAGACAGACTTACGCAAGACTGAATGGCGCTGAGAGTATTTCAATTCCCGTTAAGAAACGAAGCGGTTCAAACATTATAGAAATATCCGAAAAAGTGAATGCGCTTTTGAAAGATAATAAAGAATTAATACCAGAAGGTTCTTATTATACGATTACGGGGGATGCATCAGATAACATTAAAACCACTGTTCACGAACTTGAGAATGGTATCATAACGGGTGTTATTCTTGTTTGTCTTATTCTGTTCTTCTTTATGGGATTAAAGAATTCATTGCTTGTGGCAACCTCTATTCCGTTGTCATTTATGATTTCATTCATAGTATTAAGCATGATGGGTATAACCCTTAATATGATTGTTTTATTCACATTAATTCTTGTGCTCGGGATTATTGTTGACGATGCCATTGTAGTGGTTGAAAATATTTACAGGCTGCAGGAGACGGAAGGTTATTCTGCTCACGATGCGTCGATTGAGGGTCCTCGTGAAGTAGTTTTTCCCGTAACGATTGCAACACTGACAATTATTGCATCATTTTTGCCGTTGTTATTCTTCCCCGGTATAATTGGTGACTTTATGAAGTATATGCCTATTACACTAATAGTATGTTTACTTTCATCTTTATTCGTCGCGATGGTAATCAGTCCTGTTCAGGCATCTGTATTCATTCATTTCGCAAAAGGACAGGGAAAGGTCACAGAAGAAAAAGTTCAGACCAATAGGCAGATTCCTTGAGCACTTTGATGAAGTATTGTTTGGCGGTGCATTAAAGTTATACGAAAGAGCACTTCGTAAAGCGATGCATCACAGAAAGACTGTGATAGCAGGAACTTTTGTTTTGTTGTTTGTTGTGTTTATTGTTTACAGTAAGTTCAACTTTGGAGTTGAGTTTTTCCCTGATACAGACCCGCGTCAGGCAACTGGTTAATCTTAAGACTCCTGTAGGCACGAACATTGACGAAACGAATAAAATCACTAAGGAAATAGAAAAAAAGATTCCTTCTTTAAAGGACATAAAATATGTGGTAACAAATGTTGGTTCATCGAATGACCCGCTTGATTTCAGCGGCGAAGGAATTCCCACAAAGAGCGTTATTACTATTAATTTTATTGATAAGATAGACCGTGACCAGAGTTCTTTTGAGTCTCTTGACGAAATACGCAAAGCCGTTGAAAATATTGCAGGCGGAGAATTGCAGATTGAAAAGCAGAGGAATGGTCCTCCGACAGGTCCGCCTGTTAACCTTGAAATTTCAGGAGATGATTTCATAAAACTTGGAAATATTTCAGAACAGATAAAAAGAGAGATTAAGGATATTCCGGGACTTAAAGACTTAAAGGATAATTTCGATGAAGCAAGACCTGAGATTAAGATAATTGTTGACAGGGAAAAAGCAGCGCTTTACGGTTTAAATACTGCAATGATTGGTATGATGGTAAGGACTGCAATTAACGGAACCACTGCGAGTAAAATCCGAGAAGGCAAGGATGAATATGATGTAACCGTAAGACTGAACAAAGAACAGCGCAATGAAATAAGTACATTAGACAATTTATACATTACAAACACAAAGGGGCAAAAAATCCCAATATCATCTGTTGGGAAAGTTGAGTTTTCAGGCGGTATAGGAGCAATCAACAGAAAAGATCTGAAAAGAGTAGTAACAGTTTCAGCAAATGCAGAAGGAAGACTTGGTAACGATGTTTTAAAAGATGTTCAGGCAAAGTTAAAGGACTTCAAGATGCCTGAAGGATATGCATTAACTTATACCGGGGAACAGGAAGACCAGGAAGAAACATCGGCATTCCTTGGCAAGGCACTTGTAATTGCATTATTGCTGATATTTTTTCTGATGGTAATAGAGTTTAATTCTGTAAGAGTGCCGTTAATCATAATGTTATCTGTACTATTGTCTTTAATTGGCGTGTTATCCGGTTTGATGATTACAGGAACTCCTTTCGGGATTATTATGACGGGTATTGGTGTTATAGCTCTTGCGGGTATTGTTGTAAGAAATGCAATCGTCTTGCTTGATTTCCAGATGGAATTAGTGAAGAGAGGGCTGGACAGAGACGAAGCACTTATTCAGGCAGGTCTTATCAGGATGAGACCAATATTCCTGACTGCTGCTGCAACAATACTTGGAATTGTACCTTTAGCATCCGGAGTTGACTTTGACTGGAGAACTTTAAGCTGGGTAATCGGCGGGGAGAATTCTGCATTCTGGAGACCGATGGGAGTTGCAATAATATTCGGGTTGCTTGTATCAACATTTTTAACACTTGTAGTAACACCATCTATATATTCATTTACCGATGATTTAGCTAAAAAGATATTTAAGAAGAAGAAACCTGTTAGAAGCAGAGCAATAATCGTATTAAAAAGGCGGTCTGTGACCGCCTTTTTTATTCCCCTCATTCCCGTTTGTATGGAACGATTAAAACGTGCAAATCGTTTAAAACGATATGAACGTAACTTTATCATCAAAACAGGTAGCCGAAATTTTAGGCGTTAATGAATCATCCGTAAAAAGATGGGCGGATAATGGTATGCTAACATGCCACAAAACTCCGGGCGGGCACCGGAAATTTATGAAAAAGGACATACTGTTTTTTGGGTCAAAATATTCATACGAAGTAAACCCATCACTTTTAAAGATCTCTGACGAAACAGAAAATAGAAATAATCCTGATATTAGAAACATAAACAATATGCTTTATAAAAAACTGTTTGTTAGTTCAGAAGATGAATTGCTTGATTTCCTCTATTCTATAATTCTTTCAGGACTTAGTATCACCGACCTTTATGATTCGGTGATTTCAAAAACAATGTTGAAGATTGGAGAGCAATGGATGAATAACGAACTATCGATAGAGCACGAACATATTGCAACGAATAAGATTGTAAAGACTTTAATCAGACTTCACACAAAAATCACACCAAAATCATACAATGGTTTAACGGCACTATGCTGCAGTCTTGATAACGAATATCACGAATTACCGGTTCTGAGCGTAAGTAATGTACTCTCATACTATGGTTGGAAAGTTGTATATCCCGGTGTTAACATGCCTGTTAAATCGATACAATCGAGCATTAATGAATTTAAACCCGACATAGTATGTATATCAGCAACTATAATTAAGGAGAAAAATAAATTTATTAATGACATAAAAAAAATATATTCAACATCATCACAAAATAAATCCAAACTTATTATCGGCGGTTCGGCAGTTATCGGTATTAATGACAACATCATAAAATCTGATGCTATCGTAAGCAGTATATCCGAATTAATTAATTATGTAAAAATTAATTTCGGGTCGTGATTGAATCGAATAAAAATACCGTATTTGAAAAAGTCTTTTCAGTTTACAATACACACATTCTGAAAAAGCAATTTTCGGGCATACATCTAAGGGGTCAGGAAAACATTCTTAACAGAAACAAAAGTCTTCCGACATTAATCTTTGCGAATCATTCAAACTGGTGGGACGGCCTTATAGCATTTTATCTTTCATACAACATATGGAAATCCAATGCTTATATTATGATGGATTATAAGCAAATGAAAAAATATTACTTCTTTAAATGGATGGGTGCTTTTTCGGTTGACAAAGAATCTGTTATAGATTCTTATCGTTCTTTTAAGTATGCAGTTGGATTGATGCGGGTAAATACAAACATATTGTGGCTTTTTCCTCAGGGAGTTATGCTTCCGAATGATTTAAGGCCAATAAAGTTTGAAAATGGTTTGTCAAAACTTATAGAAATATCCGGTGACGTTAATCTTTTGCCGTTAGTGTTTAATTATGAGTTTATATTGGAACAAAGACCTGAGGTGTTTATTGAAGTACTCACTCCGGTTAATCTCAATATAAATAATAAACTAACCCAGAATACAGAGGTTCTGGAAAAAATTCTATCAGAAGCATTAACTCATCAAAAAGAAAATATCCTTACGGGAAAAATAAACTCTTATGATTTGATATTAAAAGGAAAAGGTTCAAGTAATAAAATTATTGACAGGATGCACAATGATTGAGTTTGTATCATTCATATCACTTTTCTTAACAGGAATACTTTTTATAGTATTGTGGAATCTATGGGTTTTCAGGAAAAGAAAGTATATAAGCATTCCTGAATATGATTTACCATCTGTTTCAGTATTAATTCCGGCAAGAAACGAGGAAAGAAATATACAAAAATGTGTTGAGTCGCTGCTATCTCAGGACTATAAAAATTTTGAAGTAATTGTATTAAATGATAATTCGGAAGATTCAACTTTAGAAATATTAAAGGAAATAAAAAGCAAATATTCTAACTTGCGTGTAATAAATGGTAAACCTTTAGAAACGGGCTGGACAGGGAAAAACTATGCATGTCATCAACTTTATCAGGAATCAAAAAACGAATATTTACTTTTTACAGATGCTGATACCGTTCATTACGAAAATTCCATTTTGAATTCAGTAACCCGGGCAATTAACCGTAAAGCAGATTTGTATTCACTTATTCCTGAAATGACTTTAAAAGGATTTGCCGAAAGGATTATAATGCCCGGAATTCATTACACTTCCTTTACATTACTGCCTTATTACCTTGCAGAAACACTCAAAAGTCCGGCATTTGCTATGGGAGTTGGTCCTTTTATGTTATTCAAAAGAGAGGTATATAAGGAAATTGGCGGACACGAATTACTTAAGTCAGACATAGTAGAAGACGTAAGACTCGCTAAGAATGTAAAAAAAGCAGGATATAAAGTAGTTGTTAATAAAGGCATAGATATTTTCAGTTGCAGGATGTATCAGAGTTTTACAGAAATCTGGGAAGGGTTTTCGAAAAATATATTTCCGGGTATGAATTATTCTTCTATCACATTATTTTCTGTATTTTTCGTTTACTTACTTCTGTTCTTTATGCCTTTTGTTGGATTATCAATATCAGCATTTATGAAAAACGAAATATTGTTTTACAATTATTTATACCAGACTTTTATTGTTTTATTGATGAGGGTTTTAATTAATCACGCTTTTAAACTTGGTTTTATATCCACACTGTTTCATCCTGTTGGAATATTCATTATTTCTATGATTGGTTTTAATTCCTGGAGATGGAATAAACTTGGCAAGGGTTCATTGTGGAAAGGGAGAGTCTATTCTAAATCTGAAAAGGAAAAATATGCGTGAGAATATTATAAATAGTGTTCTTAGAAAGACTTGTTATTATAATACTCATAATGACTCCTGTTGGAATTTTAATAATGTTAAACACAGGGTTACGGGAAAAATATTTATGGACAACGACGGTATTTCTTTCTTTACAGTTTGTGTCACTTTTACTTTATCTCTTTTTAAAGTATCAGTATAAGTCTGTGGTTTTTGTAATTCCGTTATTATTAATAAGCGGATTTGCTCTTGAGTACTTTGGAGTTAAAACATCATTCCCTTTTGGCGGATATGTTTATTCTGAAACATTACAGCCGCAAATACTAAACGTACCTATTGCAATTAGTCTTTCGTGGGTGGTTGTAGTTGTCAGTTCGTTTCTTATTGTATCGTCAGTAAAAACAGTAAAGTCCTTTTCATTAATTATATATTCGGCAATATTAGTTCTTGCTTTTGATTTTATGCTTGAACCGTTTGCATCATTTATAAATTCCTTCTGGATATGGAGTTCAGCATCCGTTCCGGTGCAAAATTATGTTTCCTGGTTTATAGTTGGAATTTTGTTTTCGTTTTTCCTGCATAAATTTTTGAAGCATGGTACAGAATTGAAAGATAAATCTGATTTTATTTCATATACACCTTTAATTATTTATCTTATTAATGTTTTACAGTTTACAATTATTAATCTGATTAATAGTTATTGGCTAACAACCGTTTTTGGGTTTTTGCTAATATCTTTAACAATATTTAAAATTAATAAGAAGCACAATGAAATTTGAATATTTAGCAGTTTTATTAATTACGATATCGGTTCCTTTCATCAAAAGTTTTAGCAAGGAAATAAATTTCTATAATCGTATAAAAAGGTTAACTTATTCTTTAAGTTTCCCTTTTGTAATATTTGTTATAATAGATATTATTGCCGTCAAAAGAGATTTGTGGACATTCAACAGTGATTATGTAATCGGGTTCTATTTGTTCGGACTTCCTTTTGAAGAAATAATGTTTTTTCTGGTTGTACCTTTTAGTTGTTTGTTCGTTTGGGAGACAGTTAAGTATTTTACAAATAAATCGGAGAAGAAATAGAATATGGAATACACTTATCTTGTTTTATTTGGTTCGTTAATAGTTGTAATACTTGATATAGTTCTAAAAACAAATTTGCTTAAACAGAAAAATTTCTGGGCTTTCTGGGGAATAGTTGTTATTCTAATGCTTGTAGTAAATGGATATTTAACGTGGAGACCGATTGTAATATACAATGAAGACAAGATGATTGGCCTTAGAATATTTACAATCCCGATTGAAGATTTCTTTTTTGGGTTTTCGTTAGTAGGTTTAAATTTAATTATTTGGGAATTCTTAAGTAAAAAATTAAAAAAATCGTGATAAATGGATAAGAAAAAAGTAATAGTTATTGGTAGTGGTTTTGGTGGTCTCTCTGTAGCAATCAGGCTGGCATCAAAAGGTCATGATGTAACTATTTATGAAAAACTTGATAAACCCGGAGGAAGGGCATATCTTTTCGAAATGAATGGATTTAAATTTGACGCAGGTCCAACTGTTATTACAGCACCTTTTTTATTCGAAGATTTATTTAAAGAGGCGGGAAAAAATATTACGGATTATGTTAAATTGATTCCACTTTCACCTTTCTACAGAATATTTAATCACGAAGGAAAACATTTCGATTATAATGCCGATACAGATTTTATTCTGAGCGAAATTGACAGATGGAGTCCGGAAGATAAAGAAGGTTATTTAAAGTTCATTAAGACTACAAAAGCAATATTTCAAAAGGGATTTGTCGAGTTATCTGATAAACCATTCTTGAAATTTTCAGATATGATAAAAGTAGCACCTGATTTGATAAAACTTCAATCGTATAAATCGGTTTATAGATATACTTCAAAGTTTATTAAAAACGATTTTTTAAGACAGTGTTTTTCGTTTCATCCTTTGCTTGTGGGCGGCAATCCATTTGACACAACTTCAATATATGCGCTTATACATTATCTTGAACGGCAATGGGGTGTACATTATGCGGTTGGAGGAACGAGTGCGCTTGTAAATGGTATGGTTAAACTCTTTAAAGAACTGGGCGGAAAGTTAATTCTGAACTCGGAAATTGAAAAGATGGTGACAGAAGGAAAAACGATTAAAGGCGTTGTACTAAAAGACGGTTCGAATCAATCAGCAGATATTATAATTTCAAATGGAGATGTAGCAAACACATATATGAATATGATTGATGAAGAAAGCAGAAATAAATATAAAGATGCAAAACTTAAAAGTATGCGATACAGTATGTCGCTGTTTGTAATTTATTTTGGCACAAAGAAAAGGTACAACGAAACCATTCTTAAACATCACAATATAATTCTTGGTCCAAGGTATAAAGAATTACTAAGCGATATATTCACAAAGAAAATACTTGCAGATGATTTTTCTCTTTATCTGCATATGCCTACAATTACGGACTCTACGCTGGCACCTGAAGGATGTGAATCATTTTACGTACTTTCGCCAGTTCCACATTTAGAAGGTGATATAGACTGGGATAAAAAAGCAAAAGAATACAGAGACAGGATAATGCGTTTTCTTGAGGATAATTATCTTCCCAATTTACAAGAAAACATAATTGCGGAACATTATGTTGACCCGAGATATTTTCAGAACAAGTTAAACAGTTATCTTGGTTCTGCGTTTTCGATAGAGCCGGTACTTACGCAGTCAGCCTGGTTCAGACCGCATAACAGATCGGAAGATTTTGATAATTTATACTTTGTCGGCGCAGGCACGCATCCGGGCGCAGGTTTACCTGGTGTACTGTCATCGGCAAAGATAGTTGATAATTTAATAAACAAAAGAAATTGAGGTTGATACAATGAATTATGATACAAACATAATACCCGATTTTCTAAAAGGTAAATACGCAGATTACAGAGATTATACAAAGCACTATGCAAAGAGTTTTTATTTCTCTTCTTTCGTTTTACCAACGGATAAACGCAATGCTTCTTATGCAGTATATGCATTCTGCAGGTATGCAGATAATATTACAGATATATCGAAATACGAATCACCCGAATTTCTTGAAAGTAAAATTAATTATCTTTTAGAAATACTTGATGAAGTTTATAAACATGCAAAGGATAATTCTGAATACATTTCAGATTTTACACTGACAGTGAAAAAGTATGATATTCCAAAAGAGTACTTTACCGAACTTGTAGAAGGAGTAGCAACAGATATTCATAAAAAGATTTACTATAATTATGAAGAACTTGATGTATATTGTTACAAGGTTGCCTCAGTTGTAGGTTTGATAATGACGAAAATAATGGGCTACACGAATGACAAAGCACTTGAACACGCCATTCAACTCGGAAAAGCGATGCAATTAACAAACATACTCAGAGACGTTGCCGATGATTATTCCATGGGAAGAATTTATCTGCCTAAAGAGGAACTTGAAAAATTTGATTATTCGGATGACGACATAAAAAATAAAATTATAGACGAGAGATTTTATGCATTAATGCGATTTCAGATAAACAGAGCAAGAGAGTATTATTCGCTTGCCGAAAAGGGAATAAACTATCTTACAAACGACGGATCCCGTTCCACGGTAAAAATGATGAGTAAAATATATTCAGGAATTCTTGACCGAAATTGAAAAAAATAATTATGATATTTATTCTAAAAGACACTACGTAAGCACTTTTTCAAAAGTTATGATGACAATGAAGATGTTTATTGATAAAAAATCAGGAAGAGTAAAAAGCAAACAAAATCTTTACAGAAAATCCTTTAGTTAATTTAGAAGGATAACCTGCAATGAAGACGGTTGGTGTTATTGGTTCAGGTATTGGCGGACTTTCGGCAGCAATTCGTCTTGCTTCTAAGGGTTACAAAGTAACTGTATTTGAAAAAAACACCAATGCCAGGCGGCAAAGCATCTTCGTTAAATTTTGATGGATTCAGGTTTGATACAGGCCCTTCGCTTTTAACAATGATTGATGTCCTTGAAAATCTTTTTACAGAAGCAGGAGAGGACATTAACGATTTTATTGAAATAAAAAGACTTGATGTTTTATGCAAATATTTCTATCACGATGGTTCAATCATTAATGCCTACAGCGACTTCAAGAAAGTTTTGTAATGAACTCGAATCAGAAAACCTCAGACACTTCCGATAAGTATTAAAAATTATTTATCTTACACTAAAAAGATTTATGACGTTACAAAGGATATATTTCTGTATAGAACATTCAAAGGGGTTAAATCCTTATTAAATTCGGAGGCACTAAAAACCTTATTTCAAATTCATAAGATAGATTCCTTCAGAACAATGCACGAAGCCAACAGTTGTTTTTTCAAGGATGAAAAACTTGTTCAGATGTTCGACAGATATGCAACTTACAATGGTTCTAATCCTTATCTTGCACCTGCAACATTAAATCTTATTTCTTATGTTGAAAATTCACTCGGTGGATATTATTTGTCTAAAGGAATGTATGAACTGCCTGATGCGATGTATAAATTAGCGTTAAAGAAAGGTGTTGGGTTTAAATTTGAAGAAGAGATAGTATCAATAGAATCCTGCGGTAATAAAATATTATCGATGAAATCGGATAAAAGTAAATATACTTTTGATTATTACATTTCTAACCTTGATGCTTTGTCTGCAAACACCAGGTTCTTCGGATTACAGAAATCTGAAATTAATGACAACCTGCTTTCAACATCAGCGATGGTATTTTACTGGGGAATGAAGGGTTTCTTTCCTGAACTTGACACACACAATATTATTTTTGCGAAGGATTATGCGAAGGAGTTTGAAAATTTGTTTCATCATAAAATAATTTCTGATGATGTAACAATTTACATTTATGTATCATCAAAGTTTAACAAAAATGATGCTCCTCCGAACTGTGAAAACTGGTTTGTAATGATTAACACACCTTCAAACTATGGTCAAAACTGGGAAGAAGAAGTTAATAAGGCACGTGATGTAATTATTAATAAAATAGAGTCAACCCTCCATATTGATTTTCGTGATAAAATTATTTCAGAAAAAACTCTGACTCCGGATGTATTAGAAAACAAAACAGGAAGTTACAAGGGCAGTATTTATGGTTTTTCTTCGAACACAAAATTCTCTGCATTCAAGCGCCAGTCAAACCGTATCAAAGAAATACAAAAATCTTTTCTATTGTGGCGGTTCTGCGCATCCAGGCGGAGGAATACCGCTTGTTATGCTATCGGGCAAAAACGTCTCTGAATTAATTGACTAATTTTTCTTCATAGTAAAATAGAATGTACTTCCTGTCCCCACTTCGCTTTCGACCCATATCTTTCCTCCGTGTTTTTCTACGAACTCTTTACAAAGCAGTAAACCAAGCCCTGTTCCTTTTTCATTTTCTGTTCCTAAAGTTGTACAATTTACTGACAGGTTGAAAAGTTTATCAACAAATTCTTTTGTTATTCCAACTCCGTTATCCTTTACGGATATTATGACTTCGTTTGGTTTGTTATCCGCTGATATATATACATTACCGCCGGGGTTTGTAAATTTTATGGAATTGGAAATTAAATTTCTGAAAATGTTTTGTAACATTGCTTTATCGCCAAGAACGAACACATCGCGAGGTATTAAATTTTCTATTTTTATGGATTTTTGTTTAGCAGAATCATTTGCTATTTCTGTTACTTCATTGACGGTATCAAAAAGTTCGATGTTTTCAGGTTTAAATTCTATTTTGCCCGTTTGAGAGCGCGACCATTCAAGAAGGTTTGTGATAAAATCCGCTAAGTGTTTGGATGCTCTATGAATGTAACCTGAAAATTCTTCTATCCCTTCGTAGTCCTTTTTTTGCATTTGTTCTTCTAAAATACTGCTAAATCCCAGCATAGTTTGCACCGGACTTCTCAGGTCGTGTGCAATGATATTAAAAAATTTATCTTTTGTTTTGTTTAGTTCTTTCAGCCTTGCTTCGTTTTCAATTAGTTTATTTTCGGCATTTTTATGATCGGTAATATCGAAGACTTGTGCAAGCAAACATTTTTTCCCGTCTGCTTCAATCAATTCTGCGGAGAAAGAAATAATCCTTTGATTTCCTTCTTTTGTTTTTATACTTAATTCTAAATCCTGTATAAATCCATCTTTTTTCAACAAGGACACCATTTTTTCTCTTTCTGTATAATCTTCGAAGATGCCTAATTTTATTGATGTCTTACCAATTACTTCTTCACGACTCCAGCCCAGCATTTTACAGAAATTATTGTTGACATCAATATACCTGCCGTCTTTCAAAGTGCTTATATCCAACTATTCCCGGGTGTGAGATAAATGCTTTGTGAAATTTCTCCTCTGATTTCTGCAGTTCTTCTTCGGCTTTTTTACGTTTTGATATATCCCGAACTACAGCAAAGATAAACGGAAATCCGTCAATTTCAATGGGTTTTGTATTTATAGATACATCAAATTCTCTTCCTTCTTTTGTACGATGCCTCCATTCAAAATTATTTTCTTTTGTAAGTGAAATATTTAATCTCTCTATTGCTTTTGCTTTTTCTTTAAAATCGAGAGCGTCTATATCCACAGGATTCATATTTTGAAATTCGAAATGTGTGTATCCATAACGATTCACAGCAACTTCATTAGCACTAACAAACCTTCCGCTTTCATTTATAAGAAATAACGCATCGGGACTGACATCGAATAAAAGCCTGAACTTATGCTCACTTGCCTTAAGTTCTTCTTCTGCTTTTTTCCGAACCGAAATATCCCTTGCGAAGACACAAATGTATTCCTTACCGCCGAATTTCATGTAGGTTGATTCAACTTCCACGGGAATTAGTTTTCCCGATTTGGTTTTATGCTCGCTTTCAAAAAACAACTTACCCATCTGTCTGAGTTCTTCCCAGTGTTTCCCCCAATATTGTGTTCTGACTGTTGAAGCAATATCACCAATTGTCATAGTCAAAAGTTCTTCTCTTGTGTATCCGAGCATATTACACGCAGCATCGTTTACATATTTAAAAACCCCGTCGTAAGTAAGCCAGAAAACGGCAAAGGCAACCTGTTCAATAGTGAACATTGCGAAGGAACGAAGTTCAACTTCCTGTTTTAAAGAATCGTCCGGTTTTTTTCTTCTCTCTCTCATTATCCCCTGATAAAGTTTTGAATAAAATTATTCCTCTTTATTGCTTAAACTAAAAAACTGATAATTTTTGAAGAAAAACTCTTGTGTCGTGAGATATTCATAATTGCCAATGTTCCGGGAAACTTTTCGTATCCCTATTTCTAAGCACTGTAAATGTAAACAAATAATTTCTAAAGAAAAACAGAAATTTTTATACGGAATTTTATAATTACCGGGTAATCCGTCTAATTTTCCCTTTCGTCATACAATATGATTTTTATATTAAGTATTTTGTTATAATTATTAAATCAAATTTAATATGAGAAAATTAATTACATCAATCATAATTGTGTTTTCCTGTGCCTCATTATTCGCACAGGACAATGTTAAAGAGATTTCAATTTTGCACTGGAATGATTTCCACGCACGAAACGTTGCATACAAAACTTCCAAAAAGAAAGACGGTGAAACCGTAAATTATTTTATTGGCGGTACTGCTTCAATGCTCGGGTACCTTAATAAATTCAGAGATGAAAATTCACTCGTACTTCACGGCGGTGATGATTACCAGGGAAGTCCGATTTCTTCCATCACAAAAGGTTTTTCGCAAATAGAACTATTAAAACTTTATAACCTTGATGCTTTTGTGGTTGGCAACCACGAGTTCGATTACGGTTCAACGGAACTTACCGAAGGATTAAACCTTTTAAACTGTGATGTGCTTTCGGCAAATTTATACTTAAAAAACGAGAATCGTAACTTCGCTAAAGTCTTATACGATAAAAGAAAAAAACGGAGTGAAGATTGGTATAATAGGCGTTTCACCTGAGGACTTAAAATCATTAACTCTTCCCAAAAATGTTGAAACTATTGCTGTACTAAACACCGATTCGGTTATAACGGTAAACATCGCCGAACTGAAAAAACAAAACTGTGATATGATTGTTTTGCTTTCGCATAACGGAGCTGATGTGGACAGTGTGTATGCAACAAAGTTTCACGACATAGATGTAATTGTCGGAGGACATTCTCACACGCCGATTTACAAACCGAGAATAGTTGACGGAGTAATAATTGTGCAGGCAGGTTCGTACGGAAAGTTTCTCGGTAAACTTGATTTAAAAGTTGATGTTGATAAAGATACTATCGTTTATGCATTTGGAAAACTTCACGAAACAGTGCTCGATTCCACAATCTTTGATATTGCAGCAGGCGACAAAGTGAATGAAATGATTGCTTCAATAGAACCCAAAATGAAAGAAGTAATCGGTAAACTTGAAGTTGACTGGAAAAAGAACAATTGCGGACAATGGAACGCGGATGCTTTAAGGATGCTGTTTAAAACAGACATAGCATTTATGAACGCAGGAAGCATCAGAAAAGATATGCTTAAAGGCGATATAACTGTAGGAGATATCTGGGAAATCAATCCTTTTGGAAATAACATAATGACATTTTCCGTGAAAGGTGCAACGATTAAAAAAATGATTGCGAACAATATTCGTATGGCGTCAAAAGACGAAGAATTAAGCGGGTACGATATGATTATATTCTCAGGAATGGTAATAAGGGTAAATCCGGATAAAATAAACAATGACAACGACGATTTTATATTAAGCATTGAAGTAAATGGTATGCAAATAGATAAAGAGAAAACATATTCGGTAGTAACGAATAGTTATACCGCATCGCAGGCAAAAAAATATTTTGGTGATTTTGGAGAAGAGATAATCACAACGGACACAAACGTAATCGACAGAGATGCACTACTCGAAGCAGTAAAGCAACAAAAGGTAATAAACAACGTATTTGAAACAAGACTAATTTTAGTAAAGGACAAATAAATATGGCAGAACCAAGAATTGTACATTGTGTAAAACTGAATAAAGATTTACCCGGGCTCGACAGACTACCGATACAAGGTGAACTCGGACAAAGAGTATATGACAATGTCTCAAAAGAAGCATTTAAAATGTTTCTCGACTATTTTAAAATGATAGTAAATGAATACAGGCTCGACTTATCGAATCCGGAAACAGATAAGATATTTATTGAGCAGATGACAGAGTTTTTCTTTGGTACAGGCGGTGAATTACCAAAGGAATTTAAACCCGAAAATTAATAACTTTGTAAAATGGTTACAGCATTCGAGTTTGATAAATATATTGAGAATACAAAGGAAGATTCATACAGACTTCATCAGGACGAAAAAAATTTTTCGTCCTTAAGAACGTTTATATTAATTTTCTCAATAATAACCGGGTTTATTACAATCACGACACTGTTTGACGGAGAAATTGAATTTGATTCATACATAAACTTTGCATACTTTCTGATTTCATTAGCATTTAGAATTTCATACAGGCGAGATATTTTCCGTGAATAACATCAGAAAAAGACTCTTTATACTTATAATTTCCGCACTGATACTTTTTCTGCTTTCTACAATCATTGAAGACTTTGTTAATAAAGGCAATCCAGTTGTTGACAATAAAACGATAATCAAAGAAAAAGAAAAAGATGGCATTGACATTACAGTTGAACAGAAGAAAACCGATACTACAACGATCGTTATTTTCTTTTCACTGTCTTTGCTGTTCTTCCGCTTCCCTAAAAACGATATTATTCAACTCTATGCTCTTACAATAGGTTTACCGTACTTAACAGACCTGATATTCTTTCAGAACTTTGGTTTGTCGAGTAAATTACCAATGTTTATTGAACTCGTTTTGTGTTTTATTATTGCTTATTCATCCGAAACAAAAAAGCATAAAAAATTCAATCGTGAATACGATGTTTATTTTAAGCGTCATTCTGAGACAATAAGAATGAAAAAAGAATTGGATTATGCTCGCGAGATTCAACTTTCTATGCTTCCTGAAAGCAACAAGACAATTAGCGACTTAAGAATTGCAGCTACGTCTTTACCTGCGAGTGAAGTCGGCGGTGATTACTACGACTATTTTAAAATATCTGATAGACTCACGGGGATTTTTATATGCGACGTTTCAGGTCACGGAGTAGCAAGCGCACTTCTGCTATTCCGGACTTAGAAGTTGTATGCATTTAATACTTGAAGATACTTCAAACCCAAGGGAAGTTTTTGTTAAACTGAATAAAATGGTACGCCGTACACAAAACAGAAAAATGTTTGTCACTGCTGTTTTTGCTGTTGTTGATTCCACAACAAATAAATGTACGTTGTTTAATGCGGGACATTTACCGCCGTATAAAATCTCAGGCGATTCAAGTGAACTATTTAAAATTAAAAGGCACGGTATTACGCTTGGTGCTACCGATAATTTTATTCCAGATGATGAAGACAATCTTGTGACTTTCGATTTTAAGAAGAGGCGATAAACTTTTGTTATACACAGACGGAATAGTTGAGGCAATGGATGAAATCCGAAATGAATACGGCTTTGAACGTCTTGAGGATTATTTGTATAAACATACTGAAGACACGCCGGCTGACTTGCTCGACGGACTTATAAAAGATGTTAGTTTATTTACTAACAACGCAGAACAAATTGACGATATAAGTCTTTTGGTTCTTTCAAGAAATTAAAATTTATTAATCATATGTCAAAACCATTAGTAGGAATCATTATGGGCTCCGATTCTGATTTACCGGTTATGAATCAGGCAGCAGAAATATTAGAGAAGTTTAATATAGCGTATGAAGTAAAAATTACTTCAGCACATCGTACTCCCGACTTTATGGCTTCATATTCAAGAAATGCTTATAAGCGTGGAATAAAAGTTATAATAGCAGGTGCGGGCGGCTCTGCACATCTGCCCGGAATGTCAGCTGCTTATTCGCCAATTCCGGTTATTGGTGTACCCGTTGAAACAAAAGCACTAAAGGGGCTTGATTCACTGCTCTCGATAGTGCAAATGCCTTATGGTGTCCCTGTTGCAACCGTTGCGATTAATAACGCAAAGAATGCTGCTTTTCTTGCTATTGAAATAATAGGTACTTCAGATAAAAAAGTACTGGCTAAAGTTTTAAAGTTTAAGAACGAAATTAAAAAAGAATCATTAGAAAAAAATGTCAAAATTCATAAGGTAATCCGATGAAAAAATCTTTCGTACTTTGCACCCGTTGTTTACTTTTGGGAGTTTAGGTGGTAATAAACATAAACGACCGGACAGATGAAAATAACAAAAGTGATTTATCACTTCTTGTTTCGTATATGCAGGGCTCATTTTCAAGTGAGGAACAATCAAAGTCTGATACAAATTTTTTCGACATTCGTCTGCAAATGAAACCAATGTGGAAGGAAAGGTCTGATGCAATCTGGATTTAGTTGAACAAGCAGTTTCATCTGAACTTGAAAAACCTTACAGACAAAGAGTTTACAAGGTTATACAATTACCTGATGGTACTTTTGAAAGCGCAGTTTTTACATTTCCCGAACCATTAAAATATGCAGGTGACTGGAAGAAAGATAATCCGCTTGAAGGTTTAACACCGTCCGACCTTATTCAGCGCAACGGTTGTTCCGTTTTCTTGTCGAAAAATGAAGACGGTTCATTTTCAGGTTCGACTAAAGGAAAGGAATGTGAAAGTGATTTGAGAAATGCAAAGTATGCTACGAGCGAAGTAGTAATTAATGCAAAAGGAATGACAAGCTGGGACAGAGGATTTAACGAAAAAGACGAGCAAGTATGGGGTGCAACAAAAGGCGGTTACATATTCAAGAAACTCAGCGATTAAGGTGATTATTTTAAAGCCCCGTTATAACGGGGCTTTTATTATCATTTAAATTTTTGAACTTCCTTATATCTCGTGCAGCTTACTATATGATCATTAACCATACCTGCCGCCTGCATAAACGCATAGCAAATAGTAGAGCCGACAAATTTAAATCCACGTTTTAATAAATCCTTACTCATTGCATCTGACTCCTTTGTTTTAGCTGGAAGTTCTTTAAGAGATTTCCATTTATTTACTATAGTCTTCCCGCCCGTAAACTGCCAGATATACTTGTCAAAATGCCAAACTCTTTTTGCACCTGCAGAAACGCTTTAGCATTTGTAATGGTTGCCTGTATCTTTAATCTGTTCCTGATAATCCCTGCATCATTCATTAGTTTTTCATATTTTTTATCATTGTACTTTGAAATCTTTACAACATCGAAAGTTATCAAACGCTTTTCTGAAGTTTTCCCTTTTATTAATAATCGTATTCCAGCTCAAACCTGCCTGAAAAGCATCGAGTATGATAAACTCAAACAGTTTCCTGTCTTCGTGCAAAGGCACTCCCCATTCTTTATCGTGGTATTCAATCATCAATGGATTGTTCGATGGCCACGTACAGTCTTTATTTTCTTTTTTCATAAAGTACTTTTAAATTAAAATTAAATTTATCGAAAAAATTAATTAATCAGCACAATTCAGTCTTCATCATTTTTGTGTTGTGCGTTTTCATAATATTTATTTATCTTAATTCGTATTTATCAATTAAATAAACCAAAGCCGCAATGGAAGCACTTCCCAGCTGCATTTCGCGTCTGTTAACGTTCTCAAACACATCATTCCCCGAATGGTGGTAATCAAAATATCTTTGTGAATCAACAATAAGACCAATTAAAGCAGTGCCTGAATTTTTTAAGAAACTAATATCAACTCCGCTTCCTCCTTTAACGAAAAGATGCATCCAATACGGCTGAAAATATTTTTGCAGATTCTTAAACTTTTCAAACTGCTCATCATTTACTTCAAACGAAAAACCGTGCGGTGTAAACCCACCGCCGTCAGATTCAATTGCAGCCACGTGCACTTCATTTTTTTCTTTTACAACCTCAGCGTATTTTCTGCCGCCAATCTGATCAATCTCTTCGTCCATAAACCCAACAAACCTTAATGTATGTTTTGGTTTTATTCCCAGAGCCTGAAAGATTCTAAGCACATCGATAGATTGTATTATTCCTGTTCCGTCATCGTGTGCTCCTTCACCCAGGTCCCATGAATCCAAATGACCACCCACAACTATTATTTCATCTGGTTTCTCGCTTCCCTTAATTTCACCTATTACATTGTATGAAACCACATCTTCATTCTGATGACAGGTAGTTCTGAAGTAAAAAGTTAAATCTTTATCTTCAATTAAAAGATTGCTTAATAAATCTGATTCTTTCGTTGAAATTGCAACAGCCGGAATTTTTGGAATAGAATCGTTATATCTCATAACGCCTGTATGAGGAAAATCGTCATAACTAACCGTGGCTGACCTGACGACAACGCCTATAGCACCATACCTTGCCCCTTCTATTGCGCCTCTAACTCTCTGGTCAACGGAACTGCCATAGCCATAACCTGTTGAATAACCTCTCTGGTCAGCGGCTCTGCTGAAAAACACAATCTTTCCTTCAACATTTTCTCTTCCAAGATTTTTCAACTCCTCCCAGCTTTTAACTTCCACCATTTTTCCCGTAATACCTTTATCGCCTGTTCCCACCGAAATACCCAGCGCACAAACATTAAAGTTTATCTTGCCTTTTTTAGAATTCACATAAGCAACTTCTTTTTCGCCTCGTACCCAATTCCTTACTTTAAGTTCCTGTAAATAAACATTATCAAGATTCATATTACGCAATCTATCCTGAACGAACATAACGGCATCGTTTGCATTCTTTGAACCTGTTAACCTGCCTCCAAAATTTTTGCACAATTCCCTTAAATTATCATAGGCTGTAAAACTTGTAAGTGCTTCAGAATAAATATTTCTAATCACAAGTGAATCATTATCCTGTGAATAAATATTTAAACTTAAAAATAAAAATATCGAAAGAAAACAGTACTTCATATAAATGTTTTATCTTAAGTTAGTTAGAATTAACCATATTATTAAAACTAATATAAGAAAAACAAAATCAATTTAAATTACAAAAAATTAATCTCTAATTAATTTCAAGTAACATTGTAATAGTTATATCTAGGTCTGCAATTAATTCAGGACTTCATACAAATAACTATATCACTATGGGGGATTAATTTGAATTTATTTTATTCTTATATAGTTGTAATTTATATGATGAAAACATTATTTCTATTTAATACTCTTACTCGAAGCAAAGAAGAGTTTATTCCAATCGAACCAGGAAAAGCAGGCATATATTGCTGTGGTCCGACTGTTTATAATTTTGCGCATATAGGAAATTTACGGGCTTATTTCTTTGAAGATATTCTTAAAAGAGTATTGATTTATAACGGATACGAAGTGAACCACATTATGAACATTACAGACGTTGGTCATCTTGTTTCGGATGAAGATGATGGCGAGGATAAGATGGAGAAGGGTTCTGCACGTGAGGGTAAGACTGTTTGGGAGATTGCGGAATTTTATACAGATGCATTTAAAAAAGATATTGCACTTCTTAATGTACTTCCGCCGACTGTTTATTGCAAGGCAACTGATTTTATTAAGGAACAGATTGAAATGGTGGAGTGTCTTGATAAAAAGGGATTTACATACAAAACTAACGACGGTGTTTATTTCGATACTTCAAAGTTTCCTGAATACGGCAAGATGGCATTGCTCGACGTGGAAGGTCTGGAAGAAGGCAAACGCATTGCATTTTCAGATGAAAAGAAAAGTAAAACCGATTTTGCTTTATGGAAGTTTTCACCCAAAGGGCAGAAACGCCAGATGGAATGGGATTCGCCTTTTGGTACAGGTTTTCCGGGTTGGCATATTGAATGTTCCGCAATGAGCATTAAGTTTCTCGGAAAACACTTTGATATTCACTGCGGAGGTGTTGACCATATCCCTATTCACCACACTAACGAAATTGCACAGGCAGAAGCGTGCACGGGCGAAAAGTTTGTTAACTACTGGCTGCACGGTGAGTTCTTAATTGAGGAAAAAGGAAAAATGTCAAAGTCAGCAGGAGAGTTTCTACGGCTGCAAACGCTAATTGAAAAAGGATATTCGCCGCTCGATTACAGATATTTTTTGCTTATGACTCATTACAGGAAGAAAATAAAGTTCTCTTTCGGCAATCTTGACGCAGCAAGAAATGGCTTTAATAATCTTAAGAATAAAATTAAAGAAGTTATATCGGTTTATGAGAATAAAAAAGATGTTTCGAATAATGAAAATGTTATAAATTATATCAGCAGACTTTACGATAGTATTAACGATGACCTGAACGTATCAGAGGCACTTGCACTAACCTGGGATGTTCTGAAAGATGATGCTTTAAACGCGGACGAGAAAATATATCTTGTAAACGATTTTAATAAAATCCTCGGATTAGAACTTGATAAAATTGAGGCTGATAGGACAGAGGATGTACCCGAAGAAATTATAGCACTCGCAAACAAACGTAAAGAAGCAAAAGCAAATAAGGATTTCAAACTTGCTGACGAATTAAGGCAGAAAATAAAAGAACTCGGTTATGAACTGCTTGATAAAAAGGGCGGCGAATTTGATGTTAATAAACTATAACAATGGCTAAAGCAAAAAACGAAACGATTAAATATTCAACTAACTTTAAGACATTTAAGTCTAAAGTTTTAAAGAGTATTCCATCGGCAATTTTGCTTTTTCTTCCGGAGAAAGTTCTTATAAATGAAATAATCTCCGAACTTTCAACCGTTTTTATAGGAAAAGATTTTAACCCTAAAGTAAACCTCCGGCATTTTTTCTCTGATGAAACTTCGATAGAAGAAGTTATAAATGAATGTTCAAATTTAAGTTTTCTTTCAGAGAAAAAAATTATTATATACAAAATTGTAAAAAAAACGGGTGCGAGGGGTATGCCAAAAGAAGCCAAAGAAGGATTTTTAAACTATCTTAAAAACCCGAACCCCGATAATTTGCTGATACTCCTAAATACCGATAAAGAATTTACTTTTTCTAATTTTGCTGATTTTGAGAATACAGGTATTCAGATTTCAGTAATTTCAACAGACACTCAATCCGACATTCAGGAATGGTGCAAGGATAAATTAAAAGGATACGAGGTAGATTATGACGCACTTCTGCATCTTTTACAATTTGTAAACCCTTCTTACGATGAAATTTCTACCGAAATAGAAAAGCTTAAAACTTTTTGCTTCGACACTAAAAAAGTAACAATAGACGATGTGAATCTTTGCGTGGGTATGACAAAAGATTTTACGGAAAATAATCTTTTTGAAACTATTTTAAACAGAGATTTTGAAAAAGCAATGGCTATTTATGACAATATGAGTTCTAAAACAACTGCGTCATCTATGGAGGTAGAGTTAAGGTTTGTTGCATATATGAACAATTTATTCATAAATTTACATAAAATGCAGGACCCGATTATCAAAAATATGCCCGAAGGTTTCAACCTTTACAAAGAATTGAAGTTGTGGAAAGACGGAAGTAAAATGTACAACCTTTATAAAAAATATATGAATGACTTGAATGAACTTAAAATTCAGAAAGCATTTGATTATATTTACGAAACGGATAAAACATTAAAATTTTCCGAAAAAGATAAAAGATTAGTAATAACAAACTTAATTCACAATCTTATTAATCTTTAAAAATAATATTGGAACAAATATCATTTATATAAGTAAAATACTATATATTGCCGGAATACAGGAGTAATACCGACGAAGAACTGATTCTGATGTTTCAAAATGATGATGTTGAAGCATTTAATGAAATTGTATTCAGGTATAAGAATAAAGTTGTAAACTTTCTTTACAGATACACCGGAGACCGTGATGAGGCAGAGGATCTCGCACAGGATACTTTTATAAAAGTATTCCGCTCAAAACATCTGTACAAAGAAATAGCGAAGTTTTCAACCTGGTTTTATACCATAGCCGTTAATACTGCTAAAACAAACGCTAAAAAAAGAAGCAGGATGAGCACAATATCAATAAGTGATTTCGACCCCGAAAACGAAAAAGACTTTGACCTAAAAGACACCGGTTTCTCTCCTGAAGAAAATGCAAATGCAGGTATTGAAAATTACTACATACAGCAGGCAATAAATTCGCTCGATGAAGATTTTAGAAAGATTATTATATTAAGAGATATAGAAGATCTGGAATACGATGAAATTATGAAAATTACAGGATTGCCGATGGGAACGGTTAAATCAAGAATAAATCGTGGAAGAGAAAAATTAAAAAAATTATTAAGTGATATTTATCCTTACAAAGAAAAGTGAATAACGAAGAGCAACATATTGACGTAAGAGAAAAACTCTCGAAACTACCCAGAGTGAAAGCAAGGGATGGGTTTGAAAATGAGCTTCTCAGAAGAATTAATCTTCTGGAACCATTGTCACCAAAATCCCCCGCTCAAAAAAGCAGTTTCTGGGAAATTCTCTTCGGTAAAAAAGCATTGGTCTGGACTATTCCTGCAACCTCGCTTGTGGTTGTAGGTATTGTCTTTTTTGCAGTATATCTGTCGATGTATAAATCAGACGCGAACAACACTGCAACGGATAAGCAAACATTTACAAACGAATTTCAAAAAGAACAGTTCCCTTCAGGTTCAA
Organism: Ignavibacteriota bacterium; assembly: GCA_963748665.1. Lineage (GTDB taxonomy): Bacteria > Bacteroidota > Ignavibacteria > Tepidaquicellales > Tepidaquicellaceae > CAIKZJ01. Next base: position 179,961 of record CAVVJW010000020.1, read on the forward strand.
ATTCACAGGAAACCGTTAAAAACAATATCCCCGGTAAAGATATTGTTAACGACCTCGAAATAGGTAAGTCAACAGAGGTTGAAAGAAGAGATGTAATTGATAAAGGCTTAAACGAAACCTATATCCAGCCGGCTCCTAAACCCTTTAGCAATCCTAAAGAAAATGTTATAGATTCAAAGAAAGAAACCACTATTTATGACAAAGCGGATGAAACTGGCAAAACGGGAGTTCTCCCAAATGAAAAAGATGGCAGCAACAATAAAGGCGTTCTGAAAGATGAAAGAAAAACAGAAGAAACCAAAAAGGCAAAAGAACCTGAGAAGAAAATAAGTTCCCCGCTGATTAAAGAGGGCGAAAAAAACAAAACCGAAAAAAACGAAGTTGATTCGAAAGAAAAATTAGAGTTAAAACAAAAAGAAGATGCAAGAATAAAAGATGAAGCGAAGAAAAAAGAAGATGCAAGAATAAAAGATGAAGCGAAGAAAAAAGAAGATGCAAGATTGAAAGAAGAAAACAGAATAAAGGAAGAAAACAGGGCAATAGAGGAATTAAGAAAGAAAGAAGAAGCAAAGAAGAAAGAAGAAGCGAGGAAGAAAGAGGAAGCGAAGATTAACGAAGAGGCAAGGAAGAAAGAAGAAGCGAGAAAAAGAGAAGAGGCGAAACAAAAAGAAGAAGCAAAGAAACAGGAAGAAGCAAAGAAAAAAGAGCTTGAAAAATTAAAGGAGCAAATTAAAGAAAACTAATTTATGTATACAGCAAAGATACTGATTACTTTAAGAAAAACCATACTCGACCCGCAGGGTAAAGCAGTTGAACATTCTCTTAAGTCGCTTGGATACGACAGTATAACGGATACGCGAATAGGGAAATATGTTGAATTAAAAATTGATACAAAGGACGAAACATCAGCATCAACTATAGCAGAGGAAGCATGCAAGAAGTTACTTGCAAATTCAGTTATGGAAGATTTTTCCTTTGAGATTATAAAAAGCGAGGTATAGATGTCGAAGGCAAAAGTTGGTGTAGTGGTTTTTCCGGGTTCAAACTGTGACCACGATGCATACTATGTTTTTAAGGACATTGTGGGAGCAGACACAAAATTTTTATGGCACAAAGACGGCGGAATAGGTGATAGAAATATTGTTGTACTTCCGGGAGGGTTTTCATACGGTGATTATCTTCGCTGCGGTGCAATTTCACGTTTCTCAAGCATTATGAAAGAAGTTGTAAGGTTTGCTAACGACGGCGGAATAGTTATTGGTGTTTGCAATGGTTTCCAGATTTTATGCGAAGCAGGACTTCTACCCGGTGCTTTACTTAGAAACCAAAACCTGAAGTTTGTCTGCAAAACTGTTTCCTTGAAAGTAGAAAATAATAAGAGTATCTTTACGTATAAGTATAATGTTAAAGAAGATATTGATGTCCCTATCGCTCACGGAGAAGGTAATTATTTCTGCAGCGAAGAAACATTAACTGAGTTGATAGGAAATAACCAGATTCTTTTTTCTTATAACGAAAATCCTAACGGATCAATTAGTAACATTGCGGGAATTCAAAACATAAATAGAAATGTTATGGGTATGATGCCTCATCCAGAAAGAGCATCTGATCCGAGAGTCGGAAAAACTGACGGTTTGAGACTTCTGCAAGGTTTAGCAGAAAGTGTAATTTAAGATTTTGTAAAATAAAATAACGGAGTAGAAAATGTTCGGTCTTGGAACACCAGAAATAATATTAATTGTAGTTGTCATTCTTGTCCTCTTCGGAGCGAAGAAAATACCTGAGTTTATGCAGGGCATCGGTAAAGGGGTTAAAGAATTTAAAAAAGCAACAACCGATATAGAGAAAGATATAACCGAAGCAGGTAAAACTGAGGTTAAAACCGAAAGTAAGCCAAACAATCCAAGTTAATATTCATACTTAATGCAAAATGAAAATTTAACGAGCGACGAAAGATTGATGGCTATGCTTTCCCATCTTTCTATATTGTTCGGAGGAATCATACTCCCGATAATTTTATGGGCAGTTCAAAAAGATAAATCAAAGTTTGTCAGATATCACGCACTTCAGGCAATCTTTTTTCATATAGCATACATTGCAATACTTGTAATAGTAATTATACTTTTGGCAATTGTAATGATTGTTTTTGGAATTGGTCTCGGTGCATTGACTTCGAATTCAAAATCAGACCCCGGTGCATTTCCTGTAGTAGTTTTGTTACTGGTATTTGTTTTCTATGGTGCAATATTTATCTCCGTCTTCGGAGCAATGGCTTATGAAATTTATCTTGCGATAAAATCATATAATGGTGCTTATACAAAAATTCCTATCATCGGTAATATTATCTATCGCAAAGTTTATCAGGAAAGATAATAATTACAATTATTTCCCCGATGCTGTTATTCAGGATTATTAATTAACTTTATATGTAAATTTCTTTTCACTTGAAAGACTCTGTAATCCGATCTTATCTGCTCTCTTCTTTTTCAATAAATTTTCATTATTTCTTTAAATCTTTTATTTAATGTTTTAATTTTGATATATCTTAAGTATATTTTATGCAATGAAAATCCCTGACGAAATATTCGAAGAAATTTTAAGGTCTAATGATATAGTTGATGTAATCTCATCATACTTATCAGTAAAGCGAAGAGGTAAAACCTTTATTGCTTTATGTCCTTTTCATCCGGATAAAAATCCATCCCTGCACATTTCACAGGATAAACAGGTCTATCACTGCTTTTCCTGTAAAGCCGGCGGTAACGTAATTACATTCGTTCAGGAATACGAAAAAATTACTCCTATGGAGGCGATTGAAAAGTTAGCCCATAGAATAGGAATTAACATCGCTAAGTTCTCCGCGCGTCCTGACGTTTCTAATGAAATCACAAAACTATACGACATAAATCAAAAAGCAGCAAGATATTTCTATGATAACCTGATGAATGCAGGCGCTCAGGAAAAAGAAATGGTTTGGGAATATCTTGATAAACGGGGTCTTGACAAAGAAACGATTATAAAATTCGGTATTGGTTATGCACGTTCAAACTGGCACTCACTCGAGAATCATTTTATTGAAGACGGGATATACTCTCAATCTGACCTCGAATTAGCAGGACTTTTAATACGTTCAGAAAAAGACCAGAAATATCACGATAGATTCCGTGGCAGACTTATTTTTCCTATCTTCAACGAAAGCGGAAAAGTTGTGGGCTTCGGCGGAAGAATAATTAAAAGTGACGATGATTCTGCAAAATACATTAATTCACCCGAGACACGTGTATATTCCAAAAGCAGAACACTATACGGTCTGAATTTCGCTAAAGACAGTATTCGTTCAAACGATTCCGTTTTACTCGTTGAAGGATATATGGACGTAGTTTCATTATTCCAGTCTGACGTTAAAAACGTAGTTGCCTCAAGCGGAACAGCATTAACAGAAGAACAGGTGAGTTTAATCTCACGGTACACTAAAAACATTTATCTTCTTTACGATGCTGATCTTGCAGGAATTAAAGCCGCAAAACGCGGGATTGAATTAATTCTTGAACAGGGGCTTAACATTAAAGTAGTTACATTACCGGACGGAGAAGACCCCGATTCATTCATTAAATCAAAGGGAAAAAAGGAATTTGATATTCAGTTAAAAAACAGTAAGTCAATAATTTCTTTCATAAGTTCTATCTATCAGCAGGAAGGGAAAATGTCAACCCCTGAAGAAAAGGCGGAATTTGTAAAAGAAATCATTCAGTTCATAGTAAGAATCCCCGATAAAATAAAAACCACTTTTTACATCAAAGAACTCGCGGATACATATAAACTGTATGAATCTGATATGCGAGATGAACTCAACAGGGCTTATAAGGAATACAAGAAAACACAATTCCCCAAAACGTCAGTTGTTCTGCCGGAAAGAAGGTATAATGATAAAAAGGAAAGTGAAAAAAGACCTCCGAATGCTGAAGTAGAGTTTGTTAACCTTTTTATTAACGGAGATTATAAGAACCCTACCTACATTAAAGGGATAAACTATCTGGTTGACAATGTTTTCATAGAAGACATTTCAAACAAAACAATATTATCTGCGATTGAACTACTGCTTGATGAATGGCATAACGAAGAAAAAATCGACGTGGCAAAACTATTATCTACCATCGAAGATGAAAGCATAAAAAACTTACTTATAAGCCAGATGACTCAACAGCACGAAATAACACCCTCAGACCATCTGCCGCTTGACAGCATTCTTTCGATAGTCGAAAGAACACCGATAGATTATCTGAAAATGGCAAAAGATATAATAAGTATGCTGAAACTACGAAGCGTCAACAGGAAAATCAGAGAAGCGATAAAAAACTCAGACACGATTGAAGACAGTATGGAAATTCTGCGGGAAAAGAAGAAAGTAATACGCAAAAAATAACTTTGTCAATATGAAAAATAAATGGAAAGAATATTTTAAGCAAGAAAACGCAGTAGTGGTTTTTATCACTACAATTATAATTCTTATTCTTTGTCTGCTTTCTCTTTCGAGATTTATAGTTTTTGTAGAAAGCAGACCAGGCGTTGTTCTTGATGATCCGTTGTTCCATTTCTTTACAGCGGTTGATTTAAACATTCCAATTTTTACATTCATATATGTCTCGATTATATGGTGTATGCTTTACCTTGCTAAAGAAGAACCACTTGGGTTGGTTATTGCTTTGCAAACATACTCTCTACTTGTCCTGGTCAGGATGGCTATGATGTACACTGTTCCGCTTGATCCGCCGATTGGGACAATTGATTTACAAGACCCCTTGGTTTTTGTAGTCGGCACAGGCCAGAAAATAACAAAAGATCTTTTCTTTTCCGGTCATACATCCATTCTTTTTCTGATGGTTTTGGTTACCCGCAAAAAGTGGCTTAAGTATATTTTCCTGATTAATACGTTTATTGTTGGTTCTTTTGTTATCATTCAAAAAGTGCATTATACAATAGATGTACTCGTGGCACCTTTTGTTGCTTTTACCTGCTATAAAATTATCATTTACCTTAACAGTACATATTTTACCAAATCAAAATATTGACAATGTTACATCCGAAAATTCTTGTTACTGCTTTATTTTTTGCTCTCGTAAATATATGTTTGTCACAATCTGTATTTCAGATTGTTGAAAGTGTTCCCGCCGAAACTATACTGGAGGAGTCTAAATTGCCCCGCGCAACAGATGTATGGATTGATATGATAAAGTCAGCAAGGAAAACGATTGATATGGAAACCTTTTATATAGCAAATGAAAAGAACGAGCCGCTTGAAAAGGTTATTGCCGAAATTATCAGTGCCGCAAACAGGGGAGTCATAGTCCGTATTATGATAGATGAAAAGTTTTTTGAAAGATATCCTGAAAGCACAAAAGAATTTGACAGTATTAAAAATATAACATTAAAGAAAATCCCGTTCGGTAAAATTGCAGGCGGAGTAATGCATGCAAAGTATTTTGTTGTGGACGGAATTGATTTATTTCTTGGAAGTCAGAATTTTGATTACCGTGCTTTAAAGCACATTCACGAAATTGGTGTTCGCGTTAAAAATAAAGACCTGGCCTCTATGTTTTTGCGTATATTTGAAACCGACTGGACGTTATGTGACGGTTATTCAACAGATAATAAGAAAGAATTGATTGCCGTTACAAACGATATTATTTATACTTCAAAAAATATGCTTTCTATATCAGATGATGTATATGGTAGTGTAAAATTATATCCCGCATTCAGCCCCAATAAACTTGTGAACAAAGGATTTGCAAAGGAAGAAGCCGAATTAATAAAGTTTATAAAAAACGCTAAGGATCATTTATTTATAAACTATTATTCATATTCAACGAAAGGTACGAACAAAAAAACACAATATTTAAAAATAGATAATGAAATCCGCAAAGCAGCAGGAAGAGGAGTTGAAGTAAAAATCGTTTTTTCTGACTGGGCAATTAAAAAGGATGCAATCGAACAGATAAAAGATCTTTCTCAGGTAAAAGGTATTGAGATAAAGTTTTCGACAATACCTCAGCACAGCAGCGGATTTATACCTTATTCAAGAGTTCAGCATTGTAAAGTTATTATTGCCGACGACGATATGTCCTGGATTAGCACGTCTAATCTGGAACGGGACTATTTCTTTGAAAGCAGAAATGCTACTTTAATAATTGAAAGTGAAAAGGTTAATGAAGAACTCGAAAAAGTATTTATGCGTGTCTGGAATAGTAATTACGTAGATAAAGTTGATATCAACAAAGAATATAAACCTGTTAAAAGGAATTAAAGAATTTATTCTCAGTATTACTTGTTGTACTAATATTAAAACAATATAAATTTTATAAATATATGAATTACAGATTACTTGGAAAATCAGGCTTGAGAGTTTCTGAACTTTGCCTCGGTACAATGACCTTTGGTGAAGAGTGGGGATTTGGTACAAATAAAGAAGATTCAAAAAAAGTGTTTGATGCTTTCGTAAATGCAGGCGGCAACTTCGTTGATACTGCTAACCTTTATAATGAAGGCACAAGTGAAAAATATGTCGGTGAGTTTATAGCATCACAAAGAGACTATTATGTTCTTGCAACTAAATATTCACTCAACAATCCCGGCAGTCCCAATAATATTAATGCTTCGGGTAACAACAGAAAGAGTATGATGAATTCAGTAGAGGCATCACTGAAACGGCTAAACACAGATTACATAGATTTATTCTGGGTTCACGTATGGGACTCGTTAACACCTATAGATGAAGTAATGAGAGGTCTTGATGACCTGATTTCATCGGGAAAAGTTCTTTACGTTGGGATTTCAGATACACCTGCATGGGTGGTTTCAAGTGCTAACACGATGGCTGAAATACGCGGCTGGTCAAAATTCGTTGCTTTACAGATAGAATATTCTTTACTTCAGCGCGGTGCTGAAAGAGACTTAATACCTATGGCCAATAATTTTGATATGGCAATAACTCCATGGGGTGCAATAGGCGGCGGCGCTTTAACAGGCAAATACCTCTCTGATAAGGATGATTCTCCGAAAAGAATTAAAGAGGGTAGTGCAAGACTTAACGAGAGGAGTACCTCTATAGCGAAAGAAGTAAAAATGATAAGCGAAGAAACAGGTATCGCCGGTTCGGTAATTGCACTCAACTGGGTTAGGCAGCAACAAGGTCTTTTCATACCAATTGTCGGTTCAAGAACTGATAAACAGTTGATTGAAAATATGAAATGCGTTGACGTAAAACTAACAGATGATATTATAAACAGATTAAATGAAGTAAGTAAGATTGAATACGGATTCCCAAATGACTTTCTGACCGGCGACCCGGTAAAAAATCTTGCCTATTCAGGTATGAAAGAAAAAATCATAAAATAATTAATTTATCATTTTCCTGTTCCCGGGCATTGCCCGGGAATGGTTGATTTAAACAGGAAGATTAAACTCAAACTTAGTACCCTTACCCAAAACACTTTCAACCTTTATTCTGCTGTTATGTAATTCTAATATGTGCTTTACTATCGAAAGCCCCAATCCGCTTCCGCCCATATCACGAGAACGTGTCTTGTCAACTCTGTAAAACCTTTCAAATATTCTTGGCAGATCTTCTTTTGGTATTCCTAATCCTGTATCTTCAACTGAAACCAATATACATTTATCAGCATTTTTTGTTATTACTTTAATGCTCCCGTTTTCAAGCGTGTATTTAGACGAGTTATCAATCAGATTTATTAAAACCTGTTTTATTCTTTCTGCATCTGCAAAGACAACCGAATCATCCTGTATTTCAGTTTCAAAACTCAAATCTATTTTCTTCTTTGCCGATATTCCGCTTAATTCAACAATTGTTTCTTTGATTAATTGATTTATAGAAAAATATCTTCTGCTTAATTTCATTCCTTCCTCTAACCTCGAGATTTGTATCAGGTCATCAACTAATTCTTTCAATCTGCCCGATTGTCTGACAGCTTTGTCAAGAAAATCCAAATTCACATCAGGGTCGTTTACTGCGCCGTCAGCAAGAGTTTCGAGCGATAGTTGAATTGCAAATATTGGTGTTCTTAATTCATGTGCTACGTTTCCAAGAAATTCATTTCTGTTTACTTTGAAAATCTTTGCAGTGTTAAGTTCGTCCAGTAATCTTTTTGTTACTGTTTTAAAACTATTGTATATCTCATTAAACTCTCTGTTCGAAATGTGTTCTTTAAAATCAATTTCCATCTCCACAAGAATTTTATTTACCCTGGCTATTTTGTTTTCATAATTATTCAGTCCAAATGTTTCTTCATCCGACATTAATTGGTTTGAGAATTTTTCGAAATAATCTGTTTTTTCTGTCTTTCTTCTGAAATATACATAGAGATTAAGCGCTGTAATAAATATGAAAGATGAAATTAGAATCGTAAAAGAAATGCTGTCAATTCTTGGAAAAAGTAAAATTGCGGAAATTACTTCAACAAGAATAAACAGAGTTATAAAGTTATATGCAGATAATATTGATTTAAATGTTTTCATTAGGGTAAATATATTCATTCCACATTATGCAAGTATGATACTATTCAAATAATATAAAAAAGGAAACAGTTATTACTAAGCATTAAACCTGTATCCCAACCCTTTTATGGTCTCTATATAGTCAGAATATTCACCAAGTTTTTCCCTTACTTTAGCTACGTGAACATCTATAGTTCTGTCAACTACGTAAATATTTTCACCCCAGATCTGGTTCAGCAGTATTTCTCTTGATAAAACTTTTCCTCTGTTCGAAAGCAGAAAATGCAGTAGTTGAAATTCTTTTTTTGGGAAAAATACTTCTTCGTTGTCAATTTTAACGATGTGTGCTATTGAATCTATTTCGAGTTTCTTAAACTTAATGTATTCATCTGTTTTAATAGTCTTGTCATCTTCAGCATAAACTCTTCTGATTACAGTCTTTATCCTCGCAATTACTTTTCTCGGTGAAATAGGTTTTTGTATGTAATCGTCGGCTCCCAGCTCAAGCCCTATAATCTCGTCTATCTCGTTTTCTTTGGCTGTTAAAAATATTACCGGTATTTTCGAGGTTGGTAAATTATTTCTTAGTTTTCTGCAGACATCAAACCCGTTCATTTCCGGCATCATTACATCGAGTAAAACCAGGTCGGGTTTGTTTTCTCCGGCTTGTTCTAACGCTTCTTTACCGTTTAGTGCGGTTATAACCTCAAACTCTTTTTCCTTTTCAAGGTTGTATTTCAGTAAATCAACAATATCTTTTTCGTCATCAACGACTAATATTTTAAAATTCATTTTACGTTTTTTCATAAACGTAGTCTTCCAATGTTAAGAAATCGTTATTATAATGTTAACTTATTTAAATGTTATTTCTTTTCCTGTTTTTGCTGATTTATATACTGCGTCAACTATCTGCATTACTGCCAGTGCTTCTTTTCCTGTTGATATTGGTGTGTGCGTTCCTCTTATTGCACCAATAAAATAATTTATTTCAGTCTCATAACTTTGTTTGTAAATAGCATGAGTTTGCTTTATATTCTTTGGCGTTATATCAAACATTTGCTTATTGACCATTTTATTAATTCTTAATGGATTTATGGTTGCACTTCCGTTCGTTCCAAATACATTGCAATAGAAAAATTCACCGTACCTTACAAAACTCCAGCTTACTTCTATGGTTAATGTTGAACCGTTTTTAAATTTTACCAACGTGAAATTTGAATCTTCCACAGATTTTGAATTGTGATAATAATTTACGGAAGAGACACTTTTTACCTCAGGAAACCCAAGCATCCACATTCCGAGGTCAAGCATTACAATACCGTTATCAACAAAAACACCTCCGCCTGCTTTTTCCATATCCATAAACCATTTCTGGTCTGAACTCTGAGTCTTTAACCATCCTGTCTTAACATAGAATACCTCACCAAGTTCTTTTCCTTTTATAAAACTTCTTTCAAGCATCGTGTCTGTTCTGAACCTGTTGTTCATACCAACCATCAGCAGTTTTTTATTCTTTTCTGCTGCGTCAACAATTTTTGCCGCCTCTGCAACATTCAGAGCAATAGGTTTTTCAACGAGTAAATGTTTTCCTGCATTCAGACATTTTACGGAAGTATCTAAATGGTCATCAGTTCTTGTTGCAACTATTACCGCATCAATATCCGGATTTTCTTCAAGCATTGCATCAACTTCTTTGTATACTTTTTGCGATGCTGTACTTTTTTGCAATGTTCTTTACTTTTGAAAAGTCTTTATCGCAAATTGCAGTAATTTCTGCATCCTTTGATTTGCTTAATATGGGCAGGTGCATCACTTGTGAGATTCCGCCTAGTCCGACTACTGCTACTTTGGTTTTTTCCATATAATATAATTGAATTTTATATTAAAAATGTCAAGACACCCGAATCACATACTAGTCACTTACGGCTGCTTCATTCCTGACCTGACCGGGTTGGGCAACATCATATTGTCCGGGGCTTGACTATACAATATAATCAAGATGACTTAAACATTAAATACAATCCGAACAATCCTAAAACAATATTTACCAGCCACATTCCCCAGAAAGGACTGACTAAATCCCTGTCCGCTAACTTCTCTCCGCCTATAAGTGATGCCCAGTATATTAAAAAGAATAATAATGAAAATCCTGCCGCAATACCAAATCCGCCTCTGCGCACTCTGTATCCAAGCGGAGCACCGATTAAAGCGAAAATTAAACACGCAAATGGTATTGAATATTTTTTGTATATCTCAACGTTGTATGAATCAATTTGTTTTTGAATTGATTTGTTCGATTGTAACTGGTTTTTTGCCATTTCTTTTCTTGTTAACAATGAATTCAGCAATAATGAAATAGAATCTCTTTCATTAGACCTTTTTCCTATTTCCGTTGGTTCTTTATAAACCGTGTCCTTAAAGTTGATTGCGAATACTTTTTGCACATCTACCCTTACGCCTTCAATAAAGGAATTATTATTGTTTCTTATGAAGACTGCTAAACTGTCAACAATTGCGTTCATTGACTTTGCTGATAATTCTCTGTCTCCACGAGAAAGTGCATTGTCGGACGACCTCTGAAACCCGAATCCTGCCGCATCGAGGGTTATCCTGTGATTCTGAAATTTTACTAATCTGTATCCCTCTGTATAATTCCTTATGTTTGCCTGATGTATCTCGCCATTTTTCAGATTCATAATTATAAATTTGAAATCACTCGTAAAACTTATATCACCCGATTCTGCTGTTATCACATTTCTCACTTCGGGACTTGAATAGTCGTAAATAAAAACACCTTCAAGATTATTGCTGTTCTCAAAAGTTTTTCTTACCATTATTCTTGCCCCGCCAATGTCATCTGAAAATTTTCCTGCTTCAAGAATAAAAGTAGGTTTGGTTCTTGAAATATCCTGAAGAAGCATTCTTGCCTGATGATTCGCCTCCGGCAAAACATCATTATTAAAAAGCACCATCAGATATGTAATCCCTAAAGCAATTATCATCACGGGAATCATTAGTTTCTTCAGACTAATCCCGCTTGCTTTCATAATTGTGATTTCGTTTGCGGAAGACAGTCCGCCAAATGCCATCAGCGCTGCAACAAGCACTGCCATGGGAACCGCCAGTGTTACCATCCACGCAAGGTTTAACGAAATCAACTGCACGATAATCCAAAGACTCAAACCCTTACCCACGAGTTGGTCAATAGATTTAATCAGAAACTGAAATAAGAAAAGAAATATCAGCGTCATCAAAGAAAAGACGAACGGTCCAAAATGTGCTTTTAATATGTATTTATATATAATCAACAGATAAAAATATTAAATTAGTTAATCATAAAACAGACAAATTCAAAACCAACTCTGTTTACAAAAAATATCAATCAACCAAACTAATATTTTAAAACTATTACTTAAACACTTTTATTTCATCAAAATCATTTTTCTTGTTCTAAAATGTGTTCCCTCAACATACATAGAATAAAAATATATTCCTGATGAATATTCAGATGCATCAAATTTAAAAGTGTACGTTCCTGCGTTCGCGCTAAAATTATTGAATAAAGTCTTTACTTCATTTCCCGTTATATCGTAAATTTTTAATGTTACTTTTGAAGGTTTGTAAACTGAAAACCTGATTGTTGTTACCGGATTAAACGGATTAGGGTAAT
>CAVVJW010000021.1:0-22025 GCA_963748665.1 Ignavibacteriota bacterium
CCCGCTGCCGAAAGTCCGCCGATGTCTCTGTGGCGGATTCAATATAAACGTCACTTCATACGTTCCCCGGCTCGAGCGATTCATTCACCAGTGTTTGCACTTCGCGACCCAGAACATCATACACGATTAATTGTACCTGCCCGAATGTTTTTATCGGGAATCCATTCATTACATCAAATTTAATGTTTGTTGTTGGGTTGAACGGGTTCGGATAGTTTTGCGAAAGTGAATATGAAGATGGTATTTCAGATACAATATTTTCTAAATCAGTAATATTACCAGTTGGATTGCGTTTATAGTAGATTTCTTTATTGCCGTCACGATTATCTTGCCAAACAACATGTACAACTTGACCGGAAATTGCCAAGGATGGCGTGAATGATGAAGCAGGATTATTTGTTAATCGGGTATCTGCATTCCAACTTAAACCTCCATCGATTGAACGTTTATAATATATTTCATCATTTCCATCTCTATAGTCTCGCCAAACAATATGTACCGTAAGACCCATTGCAGTAACTGAAGAAATTACTGAATATCCGTAATTTTAATTGTTAGCCGAGTATCTGCTTCCCACATTATGCCGTCATTAGTAGAACGTTTGTAATATACTTCATAATTCCCGTCTCTACATTTCGAAACAACGTGGACAACCTGACCTGACACTGAAACAGTAGGATTGTTTGATATAGCAATGTTGTTCGTTAGTCGTATATCCGCTCCCCAACTTATGCCATTATTTGTTGAGCACTTATAATATATCTCAGTAAGGTCTACCCATACAATATGTATAACTTGACTTGATACTGCAATTGAAGGTGCCAACGAGGAATAATAACACCACTTCGTTTAACTGGTATCAGTACCCCAGCTCGTACCGCCGTCCGTTGAACGCTTATAGTATATTTCCATATTTCCATCACGTTTGTCTTCCCACACAACATGTAAGATTTGACCTGATATTGATAAAGAGGGTGTAAATGATTCAAGTATATTATTTGTTAGCCGTGTATCTGCTTCCCAACTTATACCGCTATCTGTAGAACGTTTGTAATATATTTCCCAATTCCCATCACGATAATCTTCCCATACAATATGCACGTAAGCCCCAGATACACATAACGTAGGATAATCTGAAACAGAAGTATTATTCGTAAGCCTCGTATCTGTACCCCATGTTGTTCCGCCATTTGTTGAGCGTTTGTAGTATATTTCATAATTCCCATCACGATCATCAAACCATATAACGTGTACAAAATTTCCGCTTGCAGCGACACAATATGCATTATTAAACGAAGTACTTGAATTATTCATATTATTCGTCAGCCTCACATCCGGCTGCCACTGGGAAAAACAATTCTCAATTTACAATGTACAATGTAGAATTAGAGCAAGAGCTAATGTGTAAATTAATTTTTTCATAATTGATATTATTATTTTATTAATATCATTCTTTTTGTTTCTGTAAAACTTTCTGTTTGCATTTTATAAAAATATACTCCGCTGGTGTAGTTTGATGCATCCCACTGCGTGCTGTATGTGCCGGGCTGTAACCTTTCGTTTACGAGTGTTTGTACTTCGCGACCCATTATATCATATACTACAAGTTTTACATTCCCCCCTGGTCATTCCCGAATGTTCCTACGGGAATCATTAGTTATATCAAATTTTATTTTTGTAATTGGATTGAACGGGTTCGGATAATTTTGCTCTAATGAATATGATGATGGTATTTCCGAACTAATATTTTTTATTCCGATAGTATTACCGGTTGGGTTGCGTTTGTAGTATATCTCCCAGTTCCCGTCACGATTGTCATGCCATACAACATGCACAACCGAGCCGGATACTGCGACAGAAGGATAACTTGAATAAGCAGTGTTATTCGTCAGACGTGTATCTGCTCCCCAGCTTACGCCTGCGTCTGTTGAGCGTTTGTAGTATATCTCATAGTTCCCGTCACGATCGTCACGCCATACAACATGCACAACCGAGCCGGATACTGCGACAGAAGGATACTCTGAAGAAGCAGTGTTATTCGTCAGACGTGTATCTGCTCCCCAGCTTACGCCTGCGTCTGTTGAGCGTTTGTAGTATATCTCATAGTTCCCGTCACGATTGTCATGCCATACAACATGCACAACCGAGCCGGATACTGCGACAGAAGGATAACTCTGAATAAGCAGTGTTATTCGTCAGACGTGTATCTGCTCCCCAGCTTACGCCTGCGTCTGTTGAGCGTTTGTAGTATATCTCAGCAGTTCCCGTCACGATCGTCATCCCATACAACATGCACAACCGAGCCGGATACTGCGACAGAAGGATACTCTGAATCAGCAGTGTTATTCGTCAGACGTGTATCTGCTCCCCAGCTTACGCCTGCGTCTGTTGAGCGTTTGTAGTATATCTCATCAGTTCCCGTCACGATCGTCATGCCATACAACATGCACAACCGAGCCGGATACTGCGACAGAAGGATACTCTGAATCAGCAGTGTTATTCGTCAGACGTGTATCTGCTCCCCAGCTTACGCCTGCGTCTGTTGAGCGTTTGTAGTATATCTCATCAGTTCCCGTCACGATCGTCATACCATACAACATGCACAACCGAGCCGGATACTGCGACAGAAGGATATCTCTGACTCAGCAGTGTTATTCGTCAGGCGTGTATCTGCTCCCCAGCTTACGCCTGCGTCTGTTGAGCGTTTGTAGTATATCTCATTGTTCCCGTCACGATTGTCATACCATACAACATGCACAACAATTCCGCTTGATGCAATACACCATGCATTATTGTAAGATGTATATGAATTCGCAGGGTCATTTGTCAGCCGAACATCCGGCTGCCACTGGGCAAAACAATTTTCAATTAAGAATGAAGAATTTAGAATTAAAACAAGAACAATTGTGAAAATTATTTTTTTCATAATTTATTATTTTTAATAAGAATCATTTTATTTGTTTCTGAACAAATATCAGGAGTTTCAAGTCTGTAAAAATATATTCCGCTCGTGTAATTCGAGGCATTCAAATGAACGTGCTGTATGTTCCGGGTGCAAGTTGTTCGTTTACGAGTGTTGCTACTTCTTTGCCCGGAATATCATACACTACTAAGTTTCACATCCTCCCGGAATTTACAATTTGAAATTTTATATTTGTAATTGGATTAAACGGGTTTGGATAATTCTGCTGATAGTGAATATGATGATGGTATTTCCGAAGCTAATATTTTTTATTCCAATAGGATTACCGGTTGGGTTGCGTTTGTAGTATATCTCCCCGGTTCCCGTCACGATAGTCACACCATACAACATGAACAACCGAGCCGGATACTGCGACAGAAGGACGCTCATGAAGAAGCAGTGTTATTCGTCAGACGTGTATCTGCTCCCCAGCTTACGCCTGCGTCTGTTGAGCGTTTGTAGTATATCTCACAGTTTCCGTCACGCTCGTCATGCCATACAACATGCACAACCGAGCCGGATACTGCGACAGAAGGAAATCATGAATCAGCAGTGTTATTCGTCAGCCGTGTATCTGCTCCCCAGCTTACGCCTGCGTCTGTTGAGCGTTTGTAGTATATCTCCTTAGTTACCGTCACGATCGTCATCCCATACAACATGCACAACCGAGCCGGATACTGCAACAGAAGGATAACGCTGAACTAGCAGAGTTATTCGTCAGACGTGTATCTGCTCCCCAGCTTACGCCTGCGTCTGTTGAGCGTTTGTAGTATATCTCACAGTTCCCGTCACGATATGTCATACCATACAACATGCACAACCGAGCCGGATACTGCGACAGAAGGATACCATGAATCAGCAATGTTATTCGTCAGGCGTGTATCTGCTCCCCAGCTTACACCTGCATCTGTTGAGCGTTTGTAGTATATCTCACCAGTTCCCGTCACGATTGTCCTCCCATACAACATGCACAACCGAGCCGGATACTGCGACAGAAGGATACCTGAATCAGCAAGTGTTATTCGTCAGCCGTGTATCTGCTCCCCAGCTTACACCTCCGTCTGTTGAGCGTTTGTAGTATATCTCATAGTTCCCGTCACGATGGTCAAACCATACAACATGCACAACCGAGCCGGATACTGCGACAGAAGGATATCCTTGAAGCAGAAGTGTTATTCGTCAGACGTGTATCTGTTCCCCAGCTTATGCCTGCATCTGTTGAGCGTTTGTAGTATATCTCCATCGTTCCCGTCACGAACGTCAAACCATACAACATGCACAACCTTCCCGCTTGATGCAACACACCACGCATTATTGAAAGATGTAGATGAACTCGCAGGGTCATTTGTCAGCCGCACATCCGGCTGCCACTGGGAAAAACAATTCTGAATTAAGAATGCTGAATTCAGAATTAGAGCAAGAGCTAATGTGTAAATAATTTTTTCATAATATTTATTCCTTCTTTTGTTTCCCTGGAAATACTTTTCGGGGAACAGGGTTTTATGTAACGTGCACAATTATTATTTAATTTTCAATTCCGTTTTTTCTGCTTGTGAAATAAAACAGCAGGGCAGTGTTTGCCTGCCCCGCTGAATGTTCATCATCGTGTCTTAACCTGCTTTCACTACGATTGTTTCGCTTTTTGGTCCGGGTGTGTTGTCTTTCACGCCAAGCACGTAGAAGTCATACTTTACGCCCGAGTCCAGATTTTTAATGTCAGCTTTTGATTTATCCGTTCCTGCCATAAGCATAAATTTATCTGTTGTTCCATATTTTCTGCCGAATACATTATACGTATGCTTCCCGACATTTTTCAATGCTATCCACATCAAGTTCACTTCGCCATCTTCATCGCCTGTTGTACCCTTGAAATCTTCGGGTGCATAAAGCGGGTCAACCGAATCCTGTCCAACTACATCATAACCTGAACTAAGTATCACCTGCTCATCTCCGTTCGCTGTAGTATCAACATAACTTCCGAGTTGATTCAACATTCCATCGAGTTCTTTTTCAATCTGTTCAACCAGCCTTGTCTGCTCAAGCGAACTTTGTCTGATTGCTTCTGCCTTATTGTTTTCTGTTGCGAGTAATTTATGCTTAATCGTAACATCTGCCAATGCGGGCACAGGTGTTGTAAAGCTTGCGTTACCTGTCATCTGCAAAACAACAGCTTCCGCCTTTGCAATTTTTTCGGTAATCGAAAGACCTTTCAAACCGATTTTAACTTTAGCCATATCGACTTTTCCTCCTTTCCGGCGAAATAGATTTATGAAAAATTATTTACGGCGGAAATTCACCTTTTGAAACATCGGTTTTTCGGAAAAACCGCCTGTTCGTGCCATAAACCTGCGATTTTCTTCAAAATTTCCACTTTTTGCCCTAAAAATGCCGTTGCAATTGACGTAATTCCCGCGTACATTGACGTAATTCCCGCGTACATTGACGTAATTCCCGTGTACATTGACGTAATTCCCGTGTACATTGCCGTAATTCCCGTGTACATTGACGTAATTCCCGTGTACATTTTCAAGACATACCGCGTACATCGTCGTAATTCCCGCGTACATTGACGTAATTCCCGCGTACATTGCCGCAATCCCCGCGTACATTTTCGCAAGTGCAACGGCTATTTTTTAAAAAGCAAGAACATTTTAGAACAAAAACCCGACTATCAAAAGAACGCAAATATATATTGTGTATAATTCGCTATCGATTATTGTATGTGATAAATGTTTTTGTGTTTAGGCAGCGTGAGATAAAATATCAATTCAAAATTTTGTACAAATCTCTTAATCTTAAATTATCAATTCAAACACAACATAATAAACTTTTTCAATAATTTCAAAATAATATTTTATCTCTAAATTAATTTGTAACCAAAAATTCATTTTATTTTCCATTTAATCAAAACTTTGCTTTAAGTATATTTGCCAATGAAAAATAAATTACTTGTTACGGCGGCGCTTCCTTACGCAAATGGTTTTATACATCTTGGGCATATTGCAGGGGCTTATTTGCCTGCGGATATTTTCGTTCGCTTTAAAAGACTTTGCAATGCAGATGTTATTTTTATCAGCGGCTCCGATGAGCACGGCACTGCGATTGAAATTTCGGCGATGAAGGAAAATGTTACTCCGAAGGAGATTATTGACAAATTCCATTTTGCTAATAAAGAGGCTTTCGATTTACTCGGGATTTCTTTCGATATTTATTCCCGTACTTCGAATGAGATTCATCATAAAACATCGCAGGATTTTTTCCTGAATCTTTTTGATAAGAATCTTCTTGTGCAAAAAACCGAGAAGCAGCTTTATTCTGAAAAAGATAAGAGGTTTCTTGCCGACAGGTTTGTGGAAGGTACTTGTCCGATTTGCGGTTACGAAGAAGCACGAGGCGACCAGTGCGAAAAGTGCGGAAGTAATCTTACTCCGCTTGAACTTAAAAATCCTAAATCAAAGATTTCAGGTGATACTCCGGTAGTAAAAGAATCCGTGAATTTCTATTTCCCTCTTGAAGCATTTCAACCGAAACTTGAAGAGTGGATTAAAACTAAAACAAACTGGAAACCGAATGTAAAGAATTATTGTGAAGGATGGTTTAAAACAGGTTTGAAAGACAGAGCAATTACACGCGACCTTGACTGGGGCGTGAAAGTTCCGCTGAAGAATACAGAAGGTAAAGTTATTTATGTCTGGTTTGAAGCACCGATTGGTTACATCTCCGCAACAAAGGAATATTTTATCGAGCAGGATGAACCCGAAAAATGGCGCGATTACTGGTGCGATACAAACACACGTATGATTCATTTCATCGGCAAAGATAATATTATTTTTCATGCTATTGTTTTTCCTGCTATGCTTATGGCTCACGGTGGATTTGTTCTCCCTGAAAATGTTCCTGCAAATGAGTTTTTAAACCTTGATGGCGCAAAACTTTCAAAGAGTAAAGGTCACGGTATCCTTGTAAAAGATGTTGTGAAGGAATTTAATCCTGATGTTATCAGATATACGATTGCTTCTAATATGCCCGAGAATAAGGATTCGGATTTTTCGTGGAATGACTTACAGACAAAGAACAATAATGAACTTGCGGCTATACTCGGAAATTTCCTTAATCGTACTGTAGTTTTTGCAAAGAATAAATTTGAAAATAAAATACCGTCACGGGTTATCAAAGACAACTCCTGAAATTTTTACTTACATAAAATCACAGAAAGAGATTATTGAAGATTTATACAACAATTATAAATTCCGGGATGCATTAAACGAAACTATGAATATTGCACGTGCAGCAAATAAGTATTTTAATGATAGTGAGCCGTGGAAAATAATTAAAACTGATGAAGCAAAATGCGGTGAAATTATAAACGATTGTCTGCAGATAGCGCATTCACTCGCAATTGCATTAGCGCCTGTTATACCTTTCACTTCGCAAAAGATTCTTAAAGTGCTCGGAAAAGGCGAGGCTGATTTATCGTGGGACCGTATAGGCGAACTTGTTCTGCTAAGCGGAAGTGAACTCGGCGAAAATGAAATTCTATTCCCTCAGATTGAACTTCCTGAAGTTAAAGAGGAAGAAGTTATCATTGAAGAAAATCTTATTACGATTGATGATTTTAAAAAAGTAAAACTCTCAACTGCAATTGTCATAAATGCTGAAGCAGTTCCTAAAAGTAAAAAACTACTGAAACTAAAAGTGAAATGCGGTAACAGGGAAAAACAGATTGTTGCCGGTATTGCTGAACATTATTCTGCAGAACAAATGATGAACAAAACAGTTGTTATAGTTGACAACCTTAAACCTGCAAAACTTATGGGACTTGAATCTCAGGGTATGCTGCTCGCAGCAAAAATAGACGGCAAACTTAAAGTAATAACTGTTGACGGTGAAATAGCAGATGGTGCGGATGTAAGTTAAGAGCAGGAGTTAGAATTTAGAATTTAGAATTTAGAATTCATCTTTTATAGATTAAAAGCTAGTGAGATACTCGAAAAGTCCCGCTAGGGAACACGTAATAGATTATTTTAAAACAAAATACAAATGAAATACAAATTCGGAAATACAGAATACGATTTATCGTCACGTACCTTCATAATGGGAATTTTAAACATTACACCCGATTCATTTTCTGACGGCGGTAAGTATTTCGACAGTGATATACAAATGCAGCTTATAATTCTCGATGCTGTTAAGAATGCAAAAAGAAGGTGCCGACTTCATAGATGTCGGCGGTGAATCAACCCGCCCCGGTTCCCGGAAGATTTCAGTGGAAGAAGAAATAAAACGTGTAATTCCGGTTATTTCCGAAATAAAGAAACATATCAGCATTCCGATTTCGATAGATACACACAAACACGAAGTTGCTGAAGAAGCACTAAAAGCAGGAGCGGTTATTGTAAACGATATCAGCGGATTTCAATTCGACGAAAAGATGTCTGAAGTTACAAAGAAATATAATGCTTCCTGTATTTTAATGCATATTAAAGGTACTCCAAAAGATATGCAAAATAATCCGGTTTATGATAATGTGATTTCTGAAATAAAAGATTATTTAAGCAAATCAATAGAAATTGCAAAAGACGGCAGGAATAGAGCAAATAATTATAGACCCCGGTATCGGATTCGGAAAAACATTCCTGCACAACATTCATATTATTAAAAACCTCAGCGAGTTTAAAACTCTTGGTTATCCTGTTATGCTCGGTCTCTCTAAGAAAAGGTTCATAAATGAAATCTATGAATCATCTCCTGATGAAAGAGTAGAAGGTACTCTTACAGCAAATACTTTCGGAATAATAAACGGAGCGAACATTTTAAGGGTACATAATGTTTTAGAGAACAAAAGGACTGCATTAACAGCAGACGCATTAAAATAACTGATTTAATAGACTTGGCGAATAAAAAGAATAATCCTGAAAATTTCGAAACAGTAGAACTCGACGTGACCGGAATGGAGTGTGTTAATTGCTCTAATAGTATTAAAACATATCTCGAAAAATTAAATGGTATTCACAATGTTGATGTAAACTTCAGTTCAGAAGTTGCAAATGTATCTTTTAATCCGAATGTAATTATTGTGAAAGATATCATTGCTGATATCAGAAAACTTGGCTATGACGTAATTGAAGAAGATGACGAAGATGTAATCGAGAATATTAAGAAACAGAAACTAAAGATCGGAAAAAAATAATTTTATATTATCGGCAGTATTAACATTCCTGATAATGTTCATATCTATGAGCGGTCATCATGGAATGTATGACCTTAAACTTTCGCAGAACTTTACATTAATTATTCTTCTGATATTAACTTCTTACGTCGTTTTTGTAAATGGTAAAAAGTTTCTCTTAGGTGCTTATAACTCTGCAAGAAATTTAACCAGCGATATGAACACACTCGTTTCAATGGGTGTTCTTTCTTCATACGTTTACAGTCTTGTTATAACATTAAATCATATACTGGGTTTAAACCTGAATGCATTAAGGAATTCTCACGAAGTTTATTTTGAAACTTCTGCAATGATAATTACATTAATCTTAATCGGAAATTTTCTCGAATCCGTTTTAAAATCAAAAACACAGACTTCGATTAAAAACCTGAAAGAACTTCAGGCAAAGTTTGTAAATGTTATCCGTGATGGAGAGGATATGCTCGTTCCTTTCAAAAAAGTAAGGTTAAACGATATTATAATTATCCGGTCAGGTGATAAAGTTCCTGTTGACGGCATTATTGAAGAAGGATTTTGTGTTATGGACGAAAGTGCTATGACGGGTGAAAGCGTACCTGTTGAGAAGAAAAAGGATGATAAACTTATTAGCGGTACACTGTTGAAGAACGGCTTTGTGAAATTAAAAGCAACTAAGGTTGGAAAAGATACTACTCTTTCAAAAATTATTGCACTCGTAAAGGAAGCTTCGAATTCAAAACCTCAAATACAAAGGCTTGCTGATAAAATATCATCTGTTTTCGTTCCGGTTGTTGTTTCAATTGCAGTCATTACATTTCTTATCTGGTATTTCATCGTAGATATACCGTTTGATGAATCATTGCTGTTTGCAGTTTCTGTTCTGGTAATTGCCTGTCCGTGTGCATTAGGTCTTGCTTCACCAATGGCTGTTGTAATCGGAGTTGGAAGAGCTGCAGAAAACGGAATACTCTTTAACAATGTTGAAGCAATTGAGAAGCTTAATAAAATTGATACGATTTGTTTTGATAAGACCGGCACTATCACAACGGGTGAAATGCAGCTGAAGAATATTAAGACCTTTAATGATATAACCGAAGAAGATTTACTAAAATATGTTTTTTCTGTTGAAAAGTTTTCAAACCACCCTATTGCAAAGTCTATTTTCAATTACTGTGTCGAAAAGCAAATGGACATTTTTGAGAATGTTACTGATGTAATAAACGAAGATGGTTTAGGCATCTCGGGGAAAGTGAATGGCAAAACAGTATTAATTGGAAGTCCTACACTTATGCAGAAATATAACGTCAAACAGCTGGATTTAATAATTGATAATACTAACAAGAATCTTTACGTCAGTATTGACAATATATTTATCAGGTGAAATAGAATTTGAGGATAGAATAAAAGATGATGCTAAGAATATGCTTTCTAAGTTTAAATCTAAAGCGCTAAGTATGTTTCTGATTTCAGGCGATAGTGAAGAAACAACTAAAAAAGTTGCAGAAGAACTAGAACTTAAAAATTATTCTTTCAGAACTATGCCTGAAGAGAAAGAAAAGATTATTTCAAAACTACAGTCGGAAGGAAAAAATGTTGCAATGGTTGGCGACGGTATAAACGATGCACCTTCATTAGCACGTGCAAATGTAGGCATTGCAGTTGGTACAGGACAGGATATTGCAATCGATTCTGCAGACGTAATTTTAGTTAAAGGCGATTTAAATAGCCTTGTAAGGTCAATAAATATTTCAGCCAAGACAGTTTCTATCATCAAGCAAAATATTTTCTGGGCATTTTTCTACAATGCTCTGACAATCCCTGTTGCCGCAGGACTACTCGCACCCTTTGGTATTACTATTAGCCCTGTACTTGCGGCAATGTTTATGGCATTCAGTGATGTTATAACTGTTATGATAAATTCTTTAAGACTTAAATACGTAAATATTAACAATTAAATAATTTTTATCGAAAGGAATAAATAAATGAAAACACTCTTAAATCTTTTAATGATCTTTTTGTTAATTAGTATAATAGGTTGCGGTAAAAAAACTACGACCGAAACCACAGGAAATAATACTACAGATACAAAAGGCGTTAATGAAAAAGTTGAAACAGTGGAGTTCAAATGTGCAGGTATGCACTGTTCCGGTTGTGAAGAGACAATTACTTCAGAAGTCAAAAAAATTGACGGAGTTAAAGATATCAAAGCAGATGCTAAAGGCAAAATAGTTACCGTTTCTTTCGATGCTAACAAAACCAATAATGATAATATATCAAAAGCAATTAATAAAGCAGGATATGATACAGAATTATCAAAATCTGAGAATAAGAATGATTCCGACACTGATATGAAAAAGGATGGAAAGAAAAACTAATGTCAGATAAAGTTGATTTTGATAAACACGCAGAGTCTTACGAAAGACAACTCACCGAAGATTTAAAATTCTTCGGTGAAGAAAGTAAGTATTTCGCAGAATATAAAATTAGGATTGTTAAAGAGTGCCTGAAAACCAATCCTTTAAACATTCTTGAGTATGGCTGCGGTATTGGAATGAACCTTCAATATCTTATTCGGTACTTCCCTGAGTCAAAAATATTCGGAAGCGATATATCCGCAAAAAGCATTGAAGTCGCTTCAAAGAATAATCAGGCTGTTAGTTTTTTCCTTCTTGAAGATGAAGAAATTCAAAAAATGAAAGATACTTTTGATTTGATTTTTGTATCTAATGTGTTTCATCACATTGAACCGCATTTAAGGGAAAAAGCCGTAAAAAATATTAATTTAATGCTAAAACAAAAAGGACAAGTGTTCTTCTTTGAACACAATCCGTACAATCCTGTCACAAGACACATCGTGAACACCTGTGTCTGGGATACGGATGCAATATCTGTTAAAACCAAAAGAATCGTTAGGATTGTTTGAAAGAGAAGGCTTTAAGATTATCAGGAAACACTATACATTATATTTTCCTGCATTTCTTAAATTCTTAAGACCTGTGGAAAAGGCTTTGTTCTTTTTACCTATGGGGGGTCAGTATTATATCTGGGCTGAAAAAAATTAATACGGATTATTTGTTAATCCGTATTTTCTTTAATTCGTCCTTATATTCTTTCCTGAATTGAAATACTTCTTTGATTGTACCAATTATAACAGAAGGTCTTGCTCCTGTTGAAACTCCGTCTATTCTTGGTAAATGTGTCACTCCCATCTCAACTGTTCTGTAACTTTTAAGATGAGCCTTTAGCATAATCTCTGCATCAATAAAGGCATCAACAGAATCTATCTTTATTTCCTTGAATAGTCTGGTCGGGAATATTTTGAAAGCACAGTCTATATCCCAGTAATCAAGTCCGAACAGTAATTTCAAAAGATAGTTATAACAAAGTGATGTAAACTTTCGGTATAAAGAATATTGCTTTTTCTTTCTGTACCCTACCACAATGTCAGTAAAAGGAAGCATTGCAACAAATTTTTTCAGTTCGTCTAAATCAAACTGGTTATCGCCGTCAGTATAAAAAACATAATCAAGTTTTGCACTCATAAATCCGTCTTTTAAAGTTGCACCATAACCCATATTCTTTTCGTGATGAATAACTCTTACTTTAGGAAATTTTTCAGCCATTGCATCCGCAACCTCTCCGGTTTTGTCAGGACTTCCATCTTCAATAATTATAACTTCATAATCCTTTAACTTCAACTCTTCGAGGACCTGTACTGCTTTGGTTACGACTTTTTCAATATTACCTTCATCATAATAAGCCGGGAAAAAAACTGACAATGATATATCAGAATTAGTAATCATTTTATGATAATACTCCTTTTAAATATTTATATGTTTTCTCTATACCCTCTTCAATATCTGACTTTCGGGGAAAATTCCATTTCTTTCTTTAAAAGTGATATATCCAGAACACTAACAGGAACATCAAGTTTTCTTCCTTCTGTATATTTAACTTTTGCACCTGCCTTCGTTATATCCTTAATCATTTCTAGTAATTCATTAACGGAATATCCTTTCCCGGAACCTAAATTAAAGACTTTGTTATTACTGTTATGGTTTAGGGATTTAACAAGCGGTATAATAGCATCCTTTATATAAATATAATCCCGTCTTACAGAGCCGTCTCCCCATATTACTATTTCTTCATTAAGTAATATCTTCTTCAGAAAAACAGGAATTACTCCTTGTGCATAAAGCGGATTTTGTCTCTCACCGTAAGGATTTGACAATCTGAATACATTATAATCTAATCCGTAAAGGTAGTTAAACATATACAGATAATCTTCAATTGTTTTCTTCGTTATACCGTAAGAACAAATTGGCTGCCTGGGATGGATCTCAGAGATTGGAATGGATTTAGGTACTCCATATACAGTACCTCCTGATGAAACAAACACGATTTTTTTAATCTTTCTTTTTACTACATCCTGTAACAATCTTAAAGTAGAAATTAAATTTGATTCAACATCATACACAGGATTATCATTTGAAGATGCCGGTAAGGTTGAACTGACTAAATGGTATATATAATCAACACCCTCTAAACTGCTTAATAAATCATATTCGTTATTAAAATCTCCTTCAATAATCCTTATCTTTTCCTTAAAATCTGTCAGGTTCTCTTTTGAAAAGTTAATCTTATCAAAGATTGTAACATTATAATCTTTGATTTAATAATTCCTCACATAAATGCGAACCAATAAATCCGCCGCCGCCGTATATTATGCAATTTTTCATACTAATTTACCTTTTCTATGATGTATGCCACAAACCTCTTGTCAAGCGATACATACTGATTAATAACTTTATAATCGGGATTGTTTTGTAAATCTTCTAATTTGATATCATTTCTGAACTCAGGTCTGTAGCCATAATGACTTTCCCATACCAGTATTGAACCTTTTGGAACATCATTCAGATATTTCGAATTCAAAGGTAAATACTTTTGAAGGTGCATTTTTAAAGTCATTTAAAAAGAATAGTAACACAGAATGATTACAATAAAAATTTCCTTTCAAACCATCTTTGTTTAAAACTTCAGCAACTGATTTTACGGTTTGATTCTCGGGTGATAATTTTTTAGGCTTGAAATCAATATAAAGATAAAATACTGATGTTACTATTAATACCAAAGATAATTTATTAAGATAAGATACTTTGTCCTTAGACGGAATTAATACGGTTGCCAGAAAGAATATTGCAATGAAAAATACTTTTGTATAATCATTAATTTCCAGCAGCTTGAATCCGTCTGATTCTTTTGACAGGAATAACAAAGTAGCAAAGAATATAAAACCGGTCACGGCATAATGGATTTTCTTAAATTCTTTATTTGCTAAATTATTTAAACCAACTGTTGCAAAAAATACAGCAACAGGCGATATATGTAATAAATAACGCCAGTTTCCGGGATTAGGTCCGTTGCTCAGCATTGTGTACATCTGTACCGCAAAAACTGTTACAAATAAAACATAAAACAGTAAATACTTTTCAATGTATTCTTTATATTTCTTCGTGTCTGCAAAAAATCCAAAGAATCCCTGTAAGAATAATAATTAATGTTATTGGACCAACTATGAAAATATAAACTTTGAAATAATGAAATACGCCCTGAGTGTTGTACTGTTAATGCTGCTACGGATTTCATCTCAGTCAGCACAAAAAACGGATCACCTGTTTTCCAGATTCCAAGCAGATTATATATAATTGGGAATATTCCAATTGCTACAGCAGGTATTACTTTCTTTTTATAAAGGAACAAGACAAACAGCACTAAAGCAAATACCGCAATTTCCTGTCTGTATTGTAAATACATATCCGATTAACAGACCTGAAATTAAATACTGTTCCCGCTTATACAAAATCAGAAATATTACTATCAAGAGTGCAGTAAATATTTCCGAATATGTCCTGAATGAAAGGTCAAAAAACAATGGTTGAACAGCAAGTAATAAGGCACCAAAGAAAGCATAATTCAACTTGTACTCTTTCAGAAGTTTGAAAGTAAAGAATACTGTTAAAGCTGCGATTAAAGAATTGAAAATTAAAACTGCCTTATAATCAATCATTGCTGGTATAACCAGAAATATTTTCCACCCGGGTTTCGGATTATTACCCAATATTGAAAACGCATCAACCTTAAATTTAATCGCATTTAGAAATTGTGCAATTTCATCATCCTGATAAAAACCCTGTAGATATATTAGATATCCAGAAATATACTAATGTTAGAATTGGTATAACTACCCAAAAGTATTTATCAATTTTAGCATCAATTATTTCCTCCTGATTTTTTATCGTATTTACTGCTTTCGATTTTGCCATAATATTAAAATGTTGAGAAAATTAGATAAATAATATTTACTTTTAAAGGATAAAGAGAAAATACATTATTTATTCTGCGTTTTCGATTTATCTTTAATAAACTTTTACTTAATGTTATATTGTTGATTAAATATGAATATAATAGGTAATTCCATACAGATTAAAGAAATTAACGACGTAATCAAACAGGTTGCGCCTACTGATATTAGTGTTTTAATAACAGGTGAAAGCGGAACCGGGAAAGAACTCGTCGCTAATTCTATTCATAGCCATAGCCTTAGAAAAGATAAGCCGTTTATTACGGTTAATTGCGGTGCTATTCCTGAAGGAATTATTGAAAGTGAATTATTCGGACATCAGAAAGGGGCTTTTACCGGAGCAGTTGAAACAAGATCCGGATATTTTGAAATGGCCGATAACGGTACTATCTTTTTAGATGAGATTGGTGATATGCCGCTGGCAACTCAGGTTAAAATTCTGAGAGTATTGGAATCAGGTGAATTTATGAAAGTTGGCAGCAGTAAAAAGATTTTTGTTGATGTACGGGTAATTGCTGCAACTAATAAAAATCTGGAAAATGAAGTTATAAATAAAAGTTTCAGAGAAGATTTGTATTTTCGCTTAAGGTCGGTAAACATTAATATTCCGCCTCTCAGAGAAAGAAAAACCGATATATTGATTTTATTCGATTATTTTGTTAATGCGGTGTGCGAAAAAAACAACATTAAATTTGCAGGAATAAATGATGATGCAATTGATTATATTGTAAACTATGTATGGTATGGTAACGTCAGAGAACTGAAGAATTTCTGCGAGAGTATTATAGTTCTTAATCCTGATAAAATAATAACTATTGAAGACGTAAAGAAAAATCTTCATAATGTTAACTTTGAGACAAGACAATTGCCGGCATTAAAAAATGTTTCCAGGGACCTGAATGAAAAAGACTTAATAATCAGAGGGTTGATTGAATTGAAGACCGATATTCTTGAAGTAAAAGATTTAATAAGAAACAGAAATTTTGAAAATCTGAATAATAATAACGAAGATTTTGTAATAGAACGAAACAGTATTGAAAGTATGAATGGTAGTTGAGATTGACAGGGAATTATTGAAATATTTATTAAAAATTCATAAATGGGATGTAAACAAGGTTTCTGATAATTTAAACGAAACTCCAAGAAACATTTACAGGAAAATTAAAAAATATAATATAACCAGATCAGATTTTGAATAAATATTTTATAAGCATATTGTTTTTATTTGTCTTTTTTGTTTTTTCATCCTGCGGGACTTATAGTTTCAAAGGTAATAATCCGCCTGATGGTATAAAAACTATAGCAGTTCCGTTGTTTACGGATAACTCAGGATATGCTGTTTCTGGTATTCAGGAAAAATTTACGGAAATACTTAAAAATAAAATTATCAGTGATAATACTCTGAGATTAGTAGAAAAAACTTCAGCGGACGGAGTTTTAACCTGCTCAATTACTATGATTAGAGATGAGGCACTTGTTATAAGCGGAACTGAAAATGTAACAAAAAGGAAAATAACAATTTCTGTTAACGTTATTTTTGATAATTTAAAGAAACAAAAGAAGGTATGGGAAAGAAACTATGAAAACTGGGGAGAATATAGTTCTTCTTCAAATTCATTTTCTGAAAGAGAAATCGGTATAAACGTAGCAAGAGATAAAATAACTGAAGATATTTTAAACGATATAATTTCAAACTGGTAAAATGAAAATTGAGAGTATTATTTTAATCACATACATTTCATCACTTACGATTCTGTTCTTCTTTGCAAGTCATGGATTCAGTATGATTTATTTGTATTTCAAAACATTTAATAAACGAACTGAAGATATTGATGAAAAAGATTTTATTATAACAGATTACCCATTAGTCACAATACAATTACCATTATACAATGAAAAGTATGTAATTTGCAGGTTGATTGATGCTACATTGCGAATTGATTATCCGAAAGATAAATTAGAAGTGCAAATTCTGGATGATTCGACCGATGATACAAAAGAAATAATTGAAAACCATATCAGGAAATATAAAGAACAGGGTTATATAATTAATCATATTCACAGGTTGAACAGACAGGGTTATAAAGCAGGTGCTTTGAAAGAGGGATTAAAAACTGCTATGGGTGAATTTGTTGCGATTTTTGATGCGGATTTTATTCCAAGGAAAAACTTTTTAAGAAGAACTATACCTTATTTTTTAAAGAACGATAAGATTGGTTTAGTCCAGACACGGTGGGAACATATTAACAGAGAATACTCAATATTAACTAAAACTCAGGCTATTGCATTAGACGGTCATTTCGTTGTTGAACAGGCGGTTAGAAACCGTGCAGGATTTTTTATTAACTTCAACGGAACAGGCGGAGTCTGGAGAAAATCGTGTATTGAAGATGCAGGTAACTGGGAAGCCGATACTTTAACTGAAGATTTGGATTTATCTTACAGAGCCCAGATGAAGGGATGGGAATTAAAGTATTTAGTCAACTTTACTTCTCCTGCTGAATTACCCGCGGACATAAATGCTTTGCGGTCACAGCAGTTCAGATGGACAAAAGGCGCAATTGAAACCGCTAAAAAGATTTACCCAAAAGTTCTTAAATCAAAATTACCATTCAGGGAAAAGATTCAATCGTTTATCCATTTATGGAGTAATATTGCATATCCGTTTATATTGATAGCAGCCTTATTAAACCCGCTTATTACATTAATCAAAGAAACCGGAGAATATGATGATGTGTTTAAATTTATGTCATTTTTTATTTTTGCTTTCGTCAGTTCAATGATGTTTTATCTTTACTCACAAAAAGACATTTATCCTGACTGGCAAAAAAGGATTATATACTTCCCTGTTTTTATGATGGGCAGTATGGGACTTTCAGTTAATAATACTAAGGCAGTGTGGGAAGGGTTAATAAATAAGAAAACTGAATTTGTCAGAACTCCAAAGTATAATATAGTTGATGATAAAGATACTGTACACGACAAGAAATATCATGCAAAAAAAATTCCTTTAGTTTCTTTTATCGAAGCAATACTCTCGATTTATTGTTTTGTAGGAGTTGGTTTCTCGGTTTATTACGCACAGATAGCCTCAATCCCATTCCAGTTAATGTTTGCTCTTGGATTCGGAACAATATCATCCTTACAATTTTCATATCTGGATTATTTTTTCGTAGAACTTTTTGTGGTTGGCTTTGTCCAGGCGGTGGTTGCCGATTGCGTTGCTCATGCATTGAACAACGAAAGGATAGAAAATCAAAAACCAATTGGATCCGGATTAGTCTGGTTTCTGTTTGGGTAATTATAATGATCGGAACGGTTATATTTGGGGGACATTTACCAAAACTGAATGTGGGACAGCCCGGTTCAGGAAAATTTGCTACTTCAAATATCCGTTACTTTCTTCCCTACATCCCAGTGGTTGTTTTTATCTTCCTGTTTGTCTTCTTGTTTGGCAAACGGGGTTTTTGTCATCGGGGATGCTGGATCTACCCGATCATTGCGCTCAGTACTAAAATAGGTACTCTCATTCACATTCCCAGTCTTTATGTGGCCGCTAAAGATAGTGATAAATGCAAGAATTGTGAATTATGTACAAAGATCTGTCCGATGAGTATTGATGTATATAAACATGTGCAAACAAAAATCAAATTACCAAATAATTGCATTCAGTGTGGGCTATGCATTGACAAATGTCCGAAAGATGTTCTGTCCTTTTCGTATGGAATAGAGAAATAGTCATACGTTTGCTTGAGATAAAAATAGAGGTAGAATCTCAGCCATTTTTTGTACAGCCCGTGCATGTTGTATTCAATAGATGTTCTTCAAATTGCATCCGTAAAGCAGAAGGGATTGCAAGCATCCGGAATCCTCTAGTTTCTGTATGATCTTACAATTGGCATGATATACAGAAAGACAAAATAAATTGTTGCAAATCGTTTGTCAGGAGATTATTATACGTTTGTATCAACAGGGTAAGGCAACTTTGAGAGGTCGGTAAGACCGTAACTTGTATGCACAATCGAACCGTGTTGTTGCACGGTGTCACGAAAGAATGACTGATTTGTTGAGTTATCTGGAAACTGCAGAATAACTTGTTGGGCATACATCGGAGAAGAATCTGTCGACTTGCCTCGATAATATTCCCATAATGTGAGGAACCGATATGAACCAAACTCTCGCGTCTGAAATAGCATGTATATCTCTATTCGTCGGGATGTCATTGCTCGCTATCGTTTGCTACCGATTGGGGTACCATAGACAGCGGGACGAGATGCTTGCAGGAGGTTTCCGGTGCTGTTGTCGGTGCGGTCTTTGCTCTTTTGGGCCTCTTGATGGCTTTCACGTTTTCGGGGGCCTATTCACGTTTCGATGTTCGACGACAACTGATTGTTCAAGAGGCAAACGCGATTGGAACTGCATATCTCCGATTAGATCTCCTGCCGGTTTCTGCTCAGGATCCAATTCGTGAGAAATTCCGAGCCTATGCAGTTTCCCGTGCCGCTTTGTACGACAAGCTCACTGATGCTTCGGCGACAAAAAGCGAGCTTGCCACGGCGAGCGCACTTCAGAGAGAATTTGGACGCAAGCAGTGGCCGTGAGCGCCGATCCGCAATATCATTCCGCGCGCCTACTACTCCTGCCCGCCCTTAACGAGATGATCGACATCGTGACAACGCGTACCGTGGCTATACACACGCACCCTCCTCTGCTCATTTGGGGTATGTTGTTTGTGATTGCCCTTGCCTGCGCCGGATTGACAGGATATCGAGCGGGTATTTCGGGACGCCCCGCGTATTGCTACCACATCTTACTCGCCGCCATTATCGCATGTGTTCTCGACGTGATCCTCGATATAGAGTATCCCCGCGAGGGCCTGATTCGACTGGACACCGTGAACCATATACTGGTCGAGTTGGCGGAAACGATAAAATGAAAAGGAGATCCACCCCGGCAATCCGGCGGACGTCTTGCGGTTGCTGCTGATTTCATTGTTGGGCAGCTACTTAATGACAGATAGGGTGGGGTTACATTGACAGAGCTTGACGGAATCCAATTTTATCTCGCCTAGGAAGGTGTAGGGGACACTCTTCAATATTTAAATTGGATGGGAGGACAGAACGTCATAAATAATTCAATAACTCTTTGCGTGAACTATACTTCAAAGTGCACCGCTACCATGTTGAACCTCACAGCCTGCAATTCGGTTATGAGCTGCTGGGATGTTATTCATGAGGGCATTACAGTGAAAGACCAAAGACATCAATCCAGAATAAAGGTTCTATAAGGCCCTTCCTATCTATAGTATAAATGCAGGATATACGTCCTTTTTATCCTGTCAAGACCATTTATTGCCTCGTAACGACGTTATTAGAGGTGTTCTCAATATTTAAATTTGGGTAAAAGACAGAGGTGCTTGACCTTGACAATGGATTTTCATAAGGATAGAAAAGCCGGGGAATTATAGGAATGTCAAATAGCTTTGTCATACCTGAGCGCATAGCCTGTGCACACCGTATGCAATAGATTTGTTTCGCAGCCGAAATAGATAATGAATAAAAGAAAAATAGAGACTATAATGAAATCAGCGCCGAACAAAAACGTTCGATCGGACAACTGCTCGGCTGCGCGCCCTGTTGGATGACATCCTTGTGCCTGCTGTTCGGCGCCACGTAATTTATTAGAGAGATCTGATCAATAGAATAGAAAGAATAAGGAGGAAGTCTTATGGAATCAAAGTATGGCAAGTATATCGTCCAGGAACTGAAAACGAAAAGGTTTACCCCTGAATTTGCCGCAAAGTACGCGACCTTTGCGACTCGCATACTGTGGATGGATGACAAAGTCGTTGATGGAGCCTTTCAGATGAACTGCTCGTGGTATCTAAGTCCTAACCCGCCCGATATGCCTGAAAGGTTCTCTCACACCCATGACGCAGACGAGATCATCGGTTTCTTTGGCAGCAACCACGAAGACCCGTACGATCTCGGCGGTGAGATCGAATTCTGGATTGAGGATGAACAGCACATTCTTACGAGATCATCCATGATCTTCGTACCCGGCGGACTGGCTCATTGTCCGTTGGTGATACGTCGTGTGGACAGGCCTATATTTCACTTTTCCACGGTGACGTCCGGGCAGTATAACTACATTAAGAAAGATAAGGTTTAAAATAGTCAAAAAGACAAACATATTCATACAAAATTATATTACCCTTTTTTTATTTGCCTTCCGCATCCTTTGATGATAAAAGGACAGGAAGCTTAAGATAATTTCACAAAACATATGAGAAATAATTAATGAAAATAGAACTGGCGAAACATTCAGGTTTCTGCACCGGGGTTAGAAACGCTGTTAACAGAATAGTGGATGAAATCAATAATTGTGATGAAGATATTTTAATAAACGGGCCGTTGATTCACAGCCCGCAGACAGTAAAAATACTTGAAAAAGAGGGCTTAAAACGTTCAAGGCGGGAGATGTCATAGACAATCAGATTGCCGCTATACGTA
>CAVVJW010000022.1:0-53518 GCA_963748665.1 Ignavibacteriota bacterium
GGCTTAAAAATAGGTAACTACAGAACAATTAATAATGGCGATTGGACTAATATTTCTGTTTGGCAAAGATATAACGGTTCTATATGGGAAAACGCAACATCATATCCTACAAGCGCTGACGGAGCTATAGAAATTTCTCCGGGGAATCTGATAACAATTAATACGGCTTTAACAATAGACCAACTTACTATTTTCGGCACTCTCCAATATTCAGCTAATGCGCAAAATATCACTTTGAATAATGGAACTGGTTATGATTTGATTATAAGTAATGGCGGCACATTTATTATGGCTGCTACCGGGGGAAGTGGTGGATGGGTGATAAGTCCAAGCGCTACCTGGCAGATTCAAAATGGAGGTACATACGTTCATAATACTGCTCGAGCTATTTCGGCTGCAGTCAGTGCTTGTACTCAAGACGCAGGTTCAACTTTTATTTACCGAGGCAATAGTTCACTTACTCCTGCAATTACAATATCCGGTCGCACTTATCAAAATTTAAAATTTGAAGGTTCTTCAGATATAAATAAACTGACTATAAATATTGGTTCAATTGCAAATTCATTAACTGTATTAGAAAAACTAACAATAGGCCCTTATGCGGATATTATGTTTGATAATAGTTCAACAGGTAATATTAATTTAAGCGGGAACTTAGATATTATGCAATACTCTTACCTTTTAGCAATTTCTTTCACATTAAATTCAGGAAAAACGATGAATATATTTTCCGGTGGAACATTTTTATTAAACAATTCTAAAGTTTTGACAATAAATGGGACATTAAAGAGTTCTCATGATGGAATAGCAAATGGCGGAACAATAAATGTTAATTCTACGGGTATATATCAACATGATAACATTGGACAAACAATCCCTACTATGACATGGAATACCGGTTCTACGTTGAAAATAACAGGAGTTACAAATGGGACAACTTTTATACCCGCTTCGTGTCGTAACGTAATATGGGATTGTCCAAACCAAACTTCTAATGTTACTTTTTTAAATAACGCAACTACAAATGTATATGGAGATTTAACAATAGTTAATACCGGAACGGGAAGTGTAAGTAATGCTACTTCAAATTCACGTCAGGATTTAGTAATATGGAGTGGATTGAATATTCAAGGTGGGAATTATTATGTAACTAAAGGTTCGTGCTCTGAAAATCAATCATTATCAATTGTCAAAGATGTAAATCTTACAGGCGGTACTTTTCATATTTCAGGTTCAACGAGTACAGGAACTGCCACACTTAATCTTGATAGAGATTTAATAATATCAGGAGGAACGCTAAATCTTTCTTCTTCAAACACAGCAACAGGAACAATAAATATGAAGGGAAATTTAAATCATACGTCCGGTACTATTTCTGAAACCGGTTCCGCAGCAACTAAAATTAAACTTTATGGGACATCTGCTCAAACTATATATTCAACAGGGTTTGATGCTAACAGTTCAATCGATATTGAGTTAAATAATTCTGCGGGCGCTTCCCTTTTATCAAATTTAAATACATTAGGTTCATTCACTTTTACAAGCGGTAAATTCAATCTATCGAATTATAACCTTTCGCTTGGCAACGCATCTAACATTACAGGTAATTCAACTTCGATGTATTTTATTTCCAACGGTGTTGGTTCGCTTACACGAAAAGGAGTTAGTTCTACGTTGAAGGAATTTCCTATTGGCACTTCTTCTTATTACTCACCTGTTTCAGTAACGAACGCTGATGCTTCTCCTGATGATTTTACTGCATCGGTTGTTACAGATGCAACCGGGACAAATAGCGGAAGCAACAGAGTTAAACTAAGATGGGAAATTCACGGAACCCGCTCTTCATACAATAATTCTTTAACTCTAAAGCTCGGATGGATGCCAGGGTCTGAAGGGACAAATTTTGCTACTTACCGAGACACTTACGCAAAGATGTGGCATATTGAAGGAAGCAATTGGATTGAGGCAGGCTCAGGATTATACAATCTTTCTACATCTTCTCAACCATATACTCTTTCAAGAAGTGGGATAAATAGTTTATCTCCTTTTGCTACAGGGCAAAATGAAGGTGCTTTACCTATTACATTAAGCAGTTTTTCCCATACTATAAAAGATAACAATATTACTCTATTCTGGACTACGACATCTGAAATAAATAACTCAGGATTTGATGTAGAAAGAAAATCTAATGACAACAAATGGGAGACTATTGCGTTTATAAAGGGCAAAGGTAATTCAAATATTACTGAGAGCTATACTTATAACGATATTAATTTGAATACAGGAAATTATTATTACAGACTAAAACAAAAAGATTTTAACGGTAATTTCACTTATTACGATTTGCAGAATACCGTAGAAATCAAAACCACCTAATAATTTTTCACTTTCCCAAAATTATCCAAATCCATTTAACTCAGAAACAATTATCAGGTTTTCGATACCTGAAAATACAAATGCATCAATAGTTCTTTATGATTGTCTGGGAAAACTAATTAGAACTATATCGACTGGTTTTTATAATGCGGGATATCACTCTATAAAATTGAATTCCAACGATCTTGCATCCGGAGTTTATATTTACAAAATCACAACATCATCTCAAACAAAATCCAAAAAACTTATGGTAATAAAATAACATTACTGAAATGTTACATAATTTGGGTTTTTCGGGTATGAGATTGTAAATACTCATAAAATTCCTTATAATCTTGCATCTGTTTTTTCATATATATTTGAATTGATTTTCCGCCTAAAATCAACTAATTTTAGGGTTTGTTTTAATATAATTATAAAATTTTAAATAGTAAGGAGTTGTTCCGATAATGGCGACAAAACAAAAGACTTCACATGGTACCGGCGTAATGAATAAGATGCGCGATAATATGCCTTATATTATTGTTTTTCTAATTATCGCTTTCGTAGGACTTATAGTTTTCGAATGGGGTATGAGTTATACAGGTTTAAAAGGCGGCGATAGTGTTGTATTTGGTAAAGTGAACGGAGAAGAGATTACTTATCAGGAATATGAGAAAGTGCTTCAGCAGCAGCTTGAAACGATGAGACAGCAAAATGGAAATAAGGATGTTGACGACGCTACGCTTGAACAGATTAAAGAACAGGTGTGGAATTCTCTGGTTCAGCAAACACTTACTAAGCAGGAAATTGCAAGACTCGGTATAAAGGTTACGGACAATGAAATTCTCGATTTTATCTATAATCGTCCGGAGCAATTACCTGAGGCTATTAAACGTAATTTCATAGATTCAACAGGCGTTTTTAATTCTGATTTCTATCAACAGGCACTCGGAATGAAAACAAAGGAAGCAACTCAGTTCTGGAATCAGGTTGAATTATATATGAGAGAAGTTCTTCTTTCTGAAAAACTTCAGACTTATATTACTGCTTCGGTTATTGTATCTGAGGAAGATGTTTTGCAGAAGTATAAAGATGATAATATTAAAGCGAGTTTCAAGTATGCATTTTTGGATGTAAATTCCGTAACAGATACAACTGCTTTTGTAGTGTCAGAAGATGAGATGAAATCTTATTTCAATGAGCATAAAGATGAATTTAAACAGGAAGAGGCTGTCAAGTTCAAGTATGTGGTATTTTCAGATGCACCTACGCTTGATGATTCTAACTCAATCAGAAAACAGATGGAATTTCTTGTTAAGGATATGAAGAGTGCAAAACTTGATGATTCAACATTAATAAAACTTGTTAACGACAATTCCTCGGCTCCATTTAAGGCTGAATTCCAGAAACCTAATGCTATTGGTTCTGCAGGCAGAGGAGCACTTAACTTTTTATTTAGTGCAAAACCTGACAGTGTTTCAAATGTAATTGTTGATCAGGATGGCTATAAAGTTATAAAATTAATCGAATCAAAAGAAGGTGAAGATTTGTTCGTTAATGCATCACATATTTTAATTAACTTTGGAACCGATACTGCTGCAGCTAAAAAGCAAGCAGAAGATATTTTGAAACGTGCAAAGAACGGTGAAGATTTTGATAAACTTGCTTTTGAAGTTTCACAGGACCCGTCTGCAAAGACGAACAACGGCGACCTTGGCTGGTTTACAAAAGGTACTATGGTTAAAGAATTTGAAGAAGCAACAATGAATGGAACGGTCGGAAGTATTACCGGACCGGTAAAGACTCAATTTGGTTTTCATATAATAAAGGTTAAAGCAAAATCAAAGAAGGAATTTAAGTTTGCTGAGATTAAGAAACCAGTAACTTCAGGACAAAGAACAAAAGATATTGCGCGCAAAAAAGCTCAGGAGTTTCTTGCTGATGTTGAAAATGGTGCAATAATCGATTCACTCGCAAAGAATATGATGATGCCGGTTTACAGCACACCTGAAATTTCAAAAGGAGGCTTCGTACCGGGAGCAGGTCAGAACAAAGGAATTATCGATTTTGGTCTTGCAAATAAAAAATCAAAACTTTACGGACCTGCAAAAGTACAGGGTGGTTATGGAGTTTATATAATTACAGATAAAATTGCTGAGGGTACGAAGAACTATGATTCTATAAAAGTAACTTTAATTAAACCTAAGATTGCACAAAACAAGAAGTTTAATTATCTGCAGAAGATAGCAGGAGATATACGTTCGAAAATATCAGGGGGTGACATACTTGGATTGCAAACGGCATTCCCGCAAGTTGCTTTTGGCACAGCAGACAGTGTATCTTACTCAAAGCCTGATGCTAAAATCAGTTTAGACTATCCGATATACAATACTGTATTTTCGATGAAACCGGGTGAAGTATCAAATCCTGTAAAAGGAACTCGTGGTTATTACATAGCAGTGCTAAACTGGATTACACCATTCGACCAAAACGATTATGTTGTTAAGCAAGCGGATATACGTAAACAATTGCTCGGCAGCAAGAAACAACAGGCTGTTCAGGAATGGATGACAAACCTAACCAACAATGCAAAGATAGAAGATAACAGAGATAAATATTTATAATAGAAATTATATTGTATTCAAACAAAAAGCCCCTCTTTACGAGGGGTTTTTTGTTTATATTAAAATATTTTTTGGCTACAAAAATCATTTGATTAAACATTACTTTTCACAATTTAAAAAAACCAAAATTCTTACCGTCACCTTTAGGTGACGGATATCAGAGATTGAAACAAATCGGCTTCAGCCAAATTATATGGGTTCCTATTTTTTTACAGATATTATTACCGTCACCTTTAGGTGACGGATTTCAGAGATTGAAACAAATCGGCTTTAGCCGAATTATATGGGTTCCTATTTTTACAGATATTATTACCGTCACCTTTAGGTGACGGATATCAGAGATTGAAACAAATCGGCTTTAGCCGAATTATATGGGAGTATCTTTTAGTTTATACTTTGATATTATTTCTCTAATTTCCTGCAAATAACTTTGACCTTTATGATGCTTTTCCTGATTAGAGATATAACTTATTAGGTTTCCCCTACCAGACTCTCCTATCGATATTGCATAATAATCGTCTTGCCAATTGAAATGGACATCAAGCATTTTGGACTTATTCATCCAATACGAACTTTCTCCTTTTATGAGCATTGCGACTTTAGAGATAGTTTGTTCTTTCCCAAGAGAAACCAGAACATGAACATGTTCATTCCAGCCTCCAATGCTTTCCAAATATATATTATTTAATTTCGAATATTCTTTTATGTGTTTGAATAACAGGGGTCTTACTGTTGGAGATAGGAATGGCTCTCTTTCTTTGGTTGTAAAGACTAAATGAACTAAGATTTTAACGTATGACATAATTCTAAATTTATTAAATTTTATTTATTGGGCTAAAGCCCTTTTTTATTCGTTTAGTTTATCCGTTGCCTAAAGGCAACGGTAATTATGATTATTAAGATTTTATTTATTGGGCTAAAGCCCTTTTTTATTCGTTTAGTTTATCCGTTGCCTAAAGGCAACGGTAATTATGATTATGTGTCATAACAATTTAATAATTTTACAGATTTTATTCGATGGCTAAAGACTATAATTCGTTTGGTTTATCCGTTGCCTAAAGGCAACGGTAATTATGATTATTAAGATTTTATTTATTGGGCTAAAGCCCTTTTTTATTCGTTTAGTTTATCCGTTGCCTAAAGGCAACGGTAATTATGATTATTAAGATTTTATTTATTGGGCTAAAGCCCTTTTTTATTCGTTTAGTTTATCCGTTGCCTAAAGGCAACGGTAATTATGATAATATTCTATAACTTTATAATAATTTCCTAATTTTTATTGTCGTTATTAAACCCTTTTTGTTTATTTGTTTTCCTGTTGCCCAAATGCCACACAATTAAATACAAATATTGATATACTAATTAATTACTGTAAACATAAATCCAGGTGTAACTGTTTGATTCTAATATGTCCAGATATTTTATGGAGGTTAGGAGGTTATTACTGTATGTGTAAGTTTTTTTGATTTTTAATTCAGGGGTGTCATAATATTCTTCTATAAGATTTTTATCCTCGTAAACATATTTAAGCGAACTCATTATCTTTCCATCCGAATCTTTTGTGATTTTTTCAGAAATATTCTTTTTACTATAAATATAATTTACGATTGTTTTCTTTCCGTCAGGCATAATTATACTTTCCTCTTTAATACTTCTATCCGAATTATATGTGTATTCATAAACGTATTCTATTTCTCCGTTTGAATTGTACTTATTTTCTTTTATCATATTATTACGCGAATCGTATTCAAAATCAGAATTATTTATCAGAGTACCATCACTGGTAAAATACTTAACTTTTAGCAATTGATTACCTTCTATTTCATATATCTCGTCAAATGCTTTTATATCTCCGAAATACAACTCTCTTTTTTCAATCATTCCTGCTTTGTTATAACTGTATAAAGTTTTTCCCGCTAATTGATTACTTTGATTATAAATTTCGCGTGATAATATATTTCCATCATATTGCACAACAGTCTTTGAATAAGGCGAATGATTTATTTCTGTTAACGATTTATTATTGTCACTGATTTTTATTTCTGTTAACAAGGTAGTATCTGACTGCCACTCAACTTCATCTACATCTATTCTGTAGATATTAATATTCTTATATCCGGAATTTATGAATCCTTCTATTTTTTCCTTTTCGCTTTTTTCGGTATCGTAAAGCATTTTTATTTGTGCCTGCACACTCGAGATTATAAAAATTAGTACGAGAGTCAGAATTATTTTCTTCATATATAAATAAAATTAATTATTAGCCGTTAGTATTGTTAATCCCTCTGAACCATTTGCCACAAACAAGGTATTATTAATGGAATAGACTCCGAACGGTGCACCGGTTGTCTTATAAGCACCTATTACACTTGGAGATAATGGTGTAGAAATATTCAGGCATTCTATACCGTATGTTCCTTCTGCTGTATAAAGTCTGGTTTGACTGTTACAAATATCCAATGCAACATCAACACTATTTACAGAACCAATATACAACGGATTCAGATTATTTGTAACATCGAAAACGCTTACTCCTGCAGTACCATCAGCGATGTATGCTGTATTGTTTATAACAATAACTTCAAATGCCTCACCCGGAGTGTTGGCAGAACTTAGCGAAACAGGGAATGTGTAATCGGAGATGTTTAGGATCTCTAATCCGTAATTATGTTCTGCAACATAACAAATGCCTCCGTTTACAAATATCCCTTCAATTTTGTCATAAGCATCATAAGTACCGATTACAGTAAGATTATTCGGTAAACCGTTTAGTTCTATTATATACAGGTAGCCGCCAAAGGAACCGGCGAATGCTTTATTGTTCACGACATCTATAGCAATAGAAATAATTGCATCATCAACAAACTCCAAAATAAACTTTTGAACCGGATTATTTAATTCAGATACATCCATAACGATAAAATCATTTCCGCCATCAGCCAGGAATGCATAGTTTGTTCCGTTTATTGTTGCGGCTTTAACATCATAAGTATAGCCCGCTGTATTATAACTTGACACAAAAAATGGCGATGCTAAATTATTCACATTCAAGATGTGAAAACCGGAATTCCCATCTGCAAGAAATGCAAAAGAGGAATTATTAATGCTTGTTACAAAAACATCGTTTGCTGTTCCGGGAGAATTGTACGAACCAACTTTAGTGAACCCAAAATCAGAAGGAACACCCGGATCAACTGAACTATCTTTGCATGAGGTAGCAAAGATTGCAGGAAGTATTAAAACCAAAAATGAAATCAATATTACTTTTGGGTTTATGTTTTTCATAGTTTTTAATATCAAATTATTCGAAATTGCATTATTAAAATAAAAATTATGAATATAATAACAAATATTCTTTGTATTAAATATCCAATTATACAGGCAGGAATGGTTTGGTGCAGCGGTTGGAAACTTGCGTCTGCAGTAAGTAATGCGGGGGCGTTAGGTTTAATAGGAGCAGGTTCAATGCATCCTGAAACACTTCTGGAACATATACAAAAATGTAAGTCCAATACGGATAAGCCATTTGGTGTAAACGTTCCGCTTATGTATCCTCAGATAGATGAGATTATGGATATCATTATCAAAGAGAATGTAAAAATTGTTTTTACTTCTGCAGGAAGTCCGAAGAAATATACTTCCCTATTAAAGGATAAGGGTATTAAAGTTATTCATGTTGTTGCAAGTGCTAAATTAGCCGTTAAATGTGAAGAAGCAGGAGTAGATGCTATAGTTGCGGAAGGATTTGAAGCAGGCGGACACAATGGTAAAGAAGAAACCACTACAATGGCTCTGATTCCTGAAGTGCGAAGTGCAGTAAATATACCTGTTATCGCTGCGGGAGGTATTGCAACCGGTTCCTCAATGCTTGCGGCATTTGCACTCGGTGCGGATGGTGTTCAGATTGGGACAAGGTTTGCAGCTTCAGAGGAATCCTCAGCACATATAGAATTCAAAAAAATGATAACAAAAGCAAACGAAGGCGACACGAAACTGATGTTAAAGAAACTTGTGCCGGTGAGATTATTAAAGAATAAATTTTTTGATGAAGTACAGAAGGCGGAAAATATGTGTGCGACAGCAGAAGAACTTAATAATCTGCTTGGAAAAGGACGTGCGAAAAGAGGCATGTTCGAAGGGGATTTGGAAGACGGCGAACTTGAAATCGGGCAGATTGCTTCGATTGTGAACGAGATAAAACCTGCGGGTGAAATTGTTGATGAGATTATGAAAGAGTTTTATGACAGAGTTAAGAGTTTATCAAAGTACAAACCAATAGCCGGTTAAATAACCGGCTATTGATAAATTTGTTTTATTGAAATAAAGGTGTGTTATCGATGTAAATCAAATATTTCTCTATTAAATCACCTTTCATTTGAAATATGTTACAGAAACT
Source organism: Ignavibacteriota bacterium (assembly GCA_963748665.1). Taxonomy (GTDB): domain Bacteria; phylum Bacteroidota; class Ignavibacteria; order Tepidaquicellales; family Tepidaquicellaceae; genus CAIKZJ01. Next base: position 9,379 of record CAVVJW010000022.1, read on the forward strand.
TACAGTAACAATTTTCTGGTCTAGACGTGTGTATGTTACTTCTCCCTGCCAGATAACCGTACTATCATGTTCCCAGAAATTAACAACCTTATGCTCACTTTTTGAAATCATTTTAAAGAAAGCATCAACGTAATTTTGCACATTAGATTTTCCAATCACTGCATCGGTGTTGCCGAATTTAAAAGTACCTTCTTCAGTGAAATAAGAAGAGAAACCCGCAGAATCTTTAGCATCAATTACTCCTCCAAGTTTTTCAAGCCATTCTTTTCTGTTCATTTAGTTTATTAGTTTTTGAAATACAAAAATAGAACAAGAACTAATTTTGATAAATTCCCGTTTGAGGACGGAGGATTCTTTCTTCAAGTAGTTTCACTCTTTGTCTTAAATTGAAGTAAGAGGAAACAGAATGTACGATTGCGGTCAGCATAAGCAGGAATATGCCAGCTGTTAACATTACACCACGCAACAGAAAAGAGATAGCTGTTTTAAGCGGTTCATAGACTGAGTCGTTCAGATAATAATATTTTTTAAACTCAATCAGCTTAGTATTATCGTCGCTAAACGTGATTATGTTTTTAAACTTTTCGATTTTATACATTATCAGATTCATATTATAAATGGATTTATCTATTTCTGAATCGAGTGTATCAATTTTCGATTTGTCTATTCCGATTGCTTGTATAGTTTTAATCGAATAACCTTCAACGATTGTTTTTGTAATTGAGCCTCCAAACAAAGAGACAAATAGAAAGGATGCAGCAATCATATACATTGAATAAATAATGATTTTCATATTATTAATAATTTGAGTTTAAAAATTCACTTATAGTTTTAAATACTTTGTTGAAATGTTCATCTGTTTCAATCTTGATTTTCTCACTTAAAGGAAACGGCGATATATGGTCATAATCATAAGGGAAATGCATTTCCTGAACTTTTGAATATTTCAGAGTTTTTCTGACTGAATCAGGAGGCATAACTTCATCGTTAGTTAGTGGGATAGCAAGAATATTTTTTCCAAAAGCCTTTAGTTTTTCATCACGATATTCTGAATGCCGTTTTATGTTCAGCATACAGCGAAATACTTTTCCTGCTACAGTTTCCCTGCTAAAATAGTTTTTCAATAATTCGTTTTCAATGATTTTCTTTTCGAATTCATTTACGTAAAAGTCTGTCATTTCTTTTTCTGCTATGCTGTCGTATATATATTTGGAAATAGGATACATTAAATCCATAGTTGGTCCTCCGCAGAAGAGAACTGATTTAGATTTTGAGAATATTTCCATTGAGAGTAACAAATGCTCGACTAAAAATGCTCCGATTGAATAACCGAAAAGAGAAAAGTTTGTATCGGCAGCAACTTCTTTATATTTGCCTGATTGGATTTCTGTTATTAGTTTTGTAATGTCGTTGTAGGTACGAAGTCCAGACCAGAAGAAAAGTTCGGGATTGTTTTGCAGGCGTTTACTTAATGCTGCATTTACAAAAGATGATTCACGGATATCTTTGTATTCTGATTTTCTTTCTTTAGAAAGAGCATTCATTGGACGAGATTCGCCCCACGCTTTTGGACGACGGTTTATGTGATAAGAAATCGGAAACATAAGAACATTCTGACCAGTCAATTCAACGAGTTTCTTTGCCCAGGGGTGGTATTTATCCCAACTGCTTTCGTTCAAACCGTGAAAGAAAAGAATTGTGTTTTTGTTTGATTCTTTGTTTGAATAAATCGGGAATTTGAAATTTGTGTTACAATCGTCGTTGAATATCTTTACGTTGTTTTGGTTTTGCAATTCGTTTGGATATAGAATGTTATCATCGGATGAAAAACTATAATTGCGAATTACGATATCACTTTCGGGTAAATAGTATTTCTTCTTTAACTTCAGAATAAAGTTCTTTTAATAGATTATAATCATCGAGGTACGCCATTGACTGAACATTTTAATTTTTACTTATGTTAAAACTATCGAATTTAAAATATTATATATATGCATTTTTTGAAGACAGTACAAAGATTACCGATTGATTTAAAAACAGCGTGGGATTTTTTCTCGTCGCCTGATAACTTAAAAGATATTACACCTGAGAATATGGGGTTTGAAGTTACTTCGGAATACAAAGAAAAGAAAATGTATCCGGGTATGATTATCACTTACAAAGTTCATCCGCTTTTAGGAATACCACTGAACTGGGCAACGGAGATTACACACGTTGAAGAGAATAAGTATTTTGTAGATGAGCAGAGGTTTGGACCTTATAAATTCTGGCATCATCAGCATAAATTTTATGAAATTGAGGGCGGAGTTGAGATGGTGGATATTCTTCATTACAAAGTTGGGTTTGGTTTTATCGGGAAGATTATGAATTTTTTGGTTGTGAAGAGGCAATTGAATCAGATTTTTGAGTTCAGGTACAAGAAGTTAGAGGAGATGTTTGGAAGATTTGGAATAGTAAATATGTTATTTTCAATTGTTTAATCCGTAATGAAGGTGAAAATAAAATTCCCCTTTTAAATGATATTGTATTGTATTATTTTTATGATAATTTAAAAGACTATAGATAATATTTATTAATTAATGGATACTGAATCACATTTGTCTAAGCCATCTAGGTATGGCTAAGACTACAAAAGTAATAGTTCTCACCACTGTAATGTTTACATTCATTTCCTTTTGGCGTGCTGCTGCTGTAGTTGTTGGCGACCTTGGTTCGACTGCATATTATATGGGTGGAATTGCTGAACAGTTCATAGGAAAGGTTGCTCCTTACTTTATTCTGGGCGTAATGGTTTTTGCATTCTGCGTTATGGCACTTTATGTGGAGTCGTCGCCGCTTTTTACGCGGGGCGGAGTTTATCGCGTTGTAAAATCAACTCTTGGCGGCTGGTTTGCTAAGGTGTCAGTTTCAGCGTTGGTTTTTGATTATATATTGACGGGACCGATTAGCAGTGTTTCTGGTGGTCACTATCTTGCGGGACTGATAAACGATACGTTTAAGATGTTTGGTGTTGATGTACAGTTTGACAGGCATGTTTTTTCTATGATTGCGGCGATTGCGATCGTAATATTTTTCTGGTGGGAAAACACAAAAGGTATAGAAGAGTCTTCTTCGAAAGCATTGAAGATTTTTAAGATAACGGCTTTAATGGGAGTTATGGTAATCGTATGGGGAATTATAACACTGTTGATGAAAGATGAACCATTCTTTGCACATTTTCCGCCAATGAAGATTGAGCTTTCAAAAGAGTCTTATGGCTGGCTACAAAATTATGAATGGGCAAAGACTATTGGGTTTATAAGTATTCTGATAGCGTTCGGTCATTCGCTTCTGGCTTTGAGCGGACTGGAGACTCTGGGTCAAGTTTATCGGGAAGTGGAATATCCAAAGGTAAAGAATTTCAAGAAGACTGCATTGAGTAATATTTTTATTCAGTGTATTGTTAACACCGGGAGTTTCTTTTCTTGGAACGATGCTGATACCCGATGATATAAGACCTCAATATATAGATAATCTGATTGGCGGTATAGCGATGTTTTTAATTGGTCCGCATTGGCTGAATTTAGTGTTTCAGGCTTTTGTAGTGATAGTTGGTGTTTTGATTTTGTCGGGTGCTGTGAATACGTCAATAGTTGGTGCGAATAGTGTGTTGAACAGAGTGGCAGAGGATAAGGTTTTGATGGACTGGTTCAGGAAGCCGCATAAGAAATACGGGACAACGTATAGGTTGCTGAATTTAATAGCAGTCTTACAGATTGTGACAATAATTTTATCGCGCGGAGATATTTTATTACTTGGAGAGGCTTATGCGTTTGGAGTAGTGTGGAGCCTTGTGTTTATGGGCTTTTCGATGATTGTGCTGAGGTATAAAGATAAGAGACCGCGTGAATGGAAAGTACCTTTAAATTTTAATTTCGGTAAAACAGAAATACCAGTTGGTTTGGTTTTAATATTTTTCGTTTTATTCTTTGTAGGGATAACGAATTTGTTTACAAAGCCAATTGCAACGATTTCAGGTTTAGCGTTTACGGCATCATTTTTCGTAATATTTACAGTTTCGGAAATTATCAATAAGCGGAATATTATGAAAGAAAAGAATATTACCGAAGATGAATTCCATAGCGATGAACATATGAAGGTGCTGGAACATTTTAATCTTGATGATGAGAGTCAGATAACACCTGAAGCGATAGAGAGTGAACTTAGCGACAGAGTGATGGTTGCGGTGCGTGACCCGAATAATCTGAATCATTTGAAAAAGATAATAAATGAAACTGATACAGATAAGACTGATATAATAGTAATGATTGCGCGTGTGTTTACTGATAAGATAAACACTGTGACAAGAAAAGAACTTAAAGATGATGAATTGCATTTGTTCAGTGAGGTAGTGAATGTAGCGGAGAAAATCGGGAAGCCTGTTATACCTGTTGTAATTCCGACTAACAATGCATTCTTCTCGATAATGAATGTAGCACATTCGCTGAACGTGAGAGAGGTTGTGATTGGGCTTTCGGCAAAGTACAGACCTGATATACAGTTACAACAACTTGCGTTGATATGGGGAACGGTTCATTCAGTGATGAGAATACACATATTAGAGTTAGAATAATAACAGAAAATAAAGAACATACAATAGACTTATAGAATAATTTACCGTCGGGCGGAAAAGCCCGGCGGTTTCTTTTATAGCGTACTCAGAAAAACAAGCAAATCGCCCTTCTTCTTTTCTATAGAAATATTTTCAGCAGAAGATAAATTCAATGTACCTTCGCGTACACCGAATTGCAGAGAATCATTTTCAAGTTTATATTTCAGTCCTTTTGTAGTAATACCACTTGCGGAAGGCATAGCCATAAATGAAACAATTTTACCCTTTTTGTATGATAATTTAATTTTATTCTTTAGATAGAAGATTTCAAAATCTTTGTCAATGATTTTAATTTCGATGGATTTGTAATATCTTTTCATAACGCTGAAATTGTTCAGTGTATGGTCCGGGCGATTGCTAACGGCACCGAAAACGATGACGTTGTTAAGATTACATTCGATTATATAAAGAAGTGCTTTTTCGAAATCGGTGGTTTCCTGTTCGTTAATCAATCTTATTTCAACATCTTTCTTTTTGAAAAAAGATAAGTTTGATTTAGTGATTGAATCCAAATCACCGAGAATAATGTTTGGGATAATACCAAGAACTGCAGCACTGTTGGCTCCACCGTCGGCACAAATAACGTAATCGCCTTTCCTGTAAAACTTTTTGATAGTCTTTATAGAAGGGATGTCGCCGTTAAGTATTAAGATGGTTCTGGTATTTTTCAAATTAGAAGATTTTGGAGTTATTAATAATTTTTGTGGAGATTAGGGGTGTCGAACCCCTGACCTTTTGAATGCCATTCAAACGCTCTACCAACTGAGCTAAATCCCCGTTTACAATACAAAAATAGCAGTTTAAGATTTCAAAGACAAGGAAGATGCAATTGCGACCTTACTTTTGCCTTAAACTTAAATAAATGAATTCAATCCAATCGTTAATACTAAAAGCCACTTGCCATTCAGCAAAAGCATCCAAGATTTTAGATGCTTTAATTTCATCGAGAGATTTTTTGTTCTCAATTTGTGTCTTCACAATCCCAACTGTATTGAGAATCATATTGTGGTATTTTTTCAGGTCTTCGATAGTTAAAACTCTTCCATGACCCGGAATAATTCTTGTATTTGCTGAAACAATAGAAATTATTGTTTTAATATTACTCATTAAAGTAAGAACATTACCGCCATGATCTGTATCAACAAATGGAAACATATCCGCAAATACTATATCACCAATATGCAAAACATCAGCATTTTTGAAATACACAATCACATCACCAGCAGAGTGACCACTAGAGAGTGAAGTAATTACGACAGATTCACCGTTTAATTTCTGTTCATATTTATCGCTAAAAGTAATATTGGGTAGTGCATATTCGGGATATGCTTTGTGAAGTTCGCCTAGCAGGGTTTCGTCTTTTGATAATAATTTTTTAACTTCTTCGTGAGCAATGATAGTTTTACCTTTGCCGAAGATTAAATTTCCTTCGGTGTGGTCGAAATGCCAGTGAGTATTGACAATGAATTTCATGCTGTCATTTGTTACTTTATTGATTTCTTTCATCAGAAACGGAGCGGCTGATTCGGTATTATCATCCACAAGCAATGTCCCGTCTGACCCGGTAAGAATAAGTGAATTAACACCAGCAGCATTTATCAGATACAGGTTATCGGCAATTTTTTTAGATTTTACTTCAGGGTTTTCCTGAGATAATAAAACTCCACAAGTGAATATGAGAACTACGAAAGTAAAAAATACTTTATTCATAGATTAATTTATTGTTCTGATTGGGAAATTTCCTTTAGCATTTGCAGAAAGCCAGGCAAAAGCAGACATCAGGAATGAGTTATTAGTAATATCATCTTTATATATTCTTTCAACAAAATCCATATTTGTGTGGTAAATTCTGTTATAATCTAAAGGGTCCTGAATGAAAGCGAAACCTGATAAACCCGCTTCACTAAAAGCTTCCTGATCAGAATTTTTTACTTTCGATAAGCAAACAGTTTTAAATTTACTGTCATTAATAATATTCATCCATTCTTTAAAGACTTCTGCGGCACCTGTATTTTCTTCAGCATAGATTCCTCTGAATCTTCCGGCTCCAAAATCCATATTGAAGTAAGAATACAGTTTCTCATTTCCTTTGATAAAATGTTTCTGGATATGATATCTGGAGCCTATGAGACCTTCTTCTTCTGCACCCCAAATTCCAACTCTGATAGTGCGTTTAGGCTGAAGTCCAAGTGTTTTCATGAGTCTAAGAACTTCGAGACAATTAATTACACTAGCGGCGTTATCAGTAGCACCAACTGCGAACGAATACGAATCAAGGTGAGCACCGACCATAACAATTTCGTTTTTCAGTTCGGTGCCAGGGATTTCAGCAATCACGTTAAAACCTTTTTCAATCCCGTGGTTAGCAACTTCAATTACTGCTTCGATTGTGACCGGTGTGCCGCTATCAAGGATTCTTACAATATTATTGTACTGTTCGAGTGAAATAGAAATCTGCGGTATGGATTCGGGAATATCAGGATCGCCTGCATAGGCACTAAGGAAATCAACTGCATCTTTTGGGGCAGAAGAAGGAGAATTTGCCCAGGTTTGATTCAGACCATAATACCTGTAGCCCGGTTCGATAAGCAAAACCGCGCCTTCATTCTGGCAAAACTCAACTTTCTTTGCAAGAAATGTAAAATAATCAAGGTATGCTTTGTTATTTTTCATTTCTTCCTCTTTGGCGATGCGTTTCTGTTCAGCGTCCGGAATTGAATATCCTGCGAGGATATTCAAAGAATCATCTGAAAATCTATTTACAAATGCTCCATAAAAAGGTTTAAACATAAACATATCAGTCATCAGAACAATTTTACCTTTTAGTTTTCCTTTATACGATTCAAATTCTTCGGGTGATTTCGCTTTGAACTGAATAACTTCGCTTTGTACAGTTCCGTTCGTTCCCGGAGTCCATTCCTTAGGATTACCTACTATTGGAATAGCATAAGGTTCGGTCATAACAGCATAAAACTTTTTTAACTCCCAACTTTTACCGGACCTGTTAATATCTTCGAAGTAAGTATTATTAATCCCCCACTCTGCAAGTTTATTCTTTATCCACTCGGCAGATTTTTTATACTGCGGCGACCACATAAGCCGCGAACCATTAACTGCACAAAAAACGGAAAGGTTATCGAGAGTTTGAGATTTATTCAGGGCTTCATTTTTTATAAGGGATAGTCCTGTTGTATCTGTAATAATGTTTTGGGGAAAGCCGTATGTTACAGAAGCAATTATCAAGCAAATAACAAAAATATATTTTTTCATTGGGAAATTTTTTATTTATTAAACTATTCCTAATACGGTTTTAAAAATAGTTAAGTTTCAATATCTAACAAAACGATAAAAGAAATCTTTTATTATTAAGATTCTATTAACCCGAAACCTTATCCTTTAATAATCGTCTATATAAATATATAAAATAATATTTTTTCTGGACTTAATATTTAATGCACAAATTATGAATAACCGAAAAGAAATAAACAGTTTGCTGATTACTTTCTTTACATTAATGATTCTGTTTACAACGGTAATTTTCATCTGGATGTTTAATGGTGCAAAAGAAAATGTTTGGGCAATTTTAGCAATGATGTGGACTCCCGGAATATCTGCACTGATAACTTCCTTAGTTTTTAAAGATAAGATTAGTGATTATGGATGGAAGCCCGGCAAAATCAGCGCTTTGGTTTATGCATACTCATTACCGCTTGTGATTTCCCTTATTGCCTATGGTATTGCATGGCTTAGCGGATTAGCAGAATTTACATCAGATCAAGTACTAAATTACAAATGGGCAAGAATGCTGGGATTTGAAAACCCTGCTCCGTTTATCGTCGGTGTGCTTTCTAAAATGACATTGGGATTTTTACTAACCTGCCTCCCAGTACTCGGCGAAGAAATAGGGTGGACAGGCTTCCTGACACCAAAACTTTTAAAAATATATTCAGTACCAATTACGTCGTTAATAGTTGGTTTGTTTTGGGCAGTATGGCATTTTCCCGCAATATTTGGCGGGTTCTACGGTCAGGGAACTCCTTTGTGGGTATCATTGCCCGGATTTACACTTGTGATAGTCGGATATTCATTTATGAGAACAGTGCTCGTTAAGAAATCGAAGAGCCTGTGGACGGGTGTTGTTCTTCACTCTAGCGGCAATATTATTCTTATGGGAATGTTCTGGGAAATGACGGTACGTAATGAGTACACTGCATATATCGTTTCAGAAACAGGAATACTCACAGGAATTGTCTGCTTGTCAACAGCACTTGTTTTCTGGAAATATCAGAGGGAACATCTGGCTAATTGATAATAGACAGAACTTTACAAACTTTAATACGTAAAAGAATTAAGAAGAAAACAAAAAGGAATTATTATGATGATTAAATTATTATTAATAAAACTGTGTTTCTTGTTATTGCTTCCTTTACAAGATTCAAAAGCATTTGAAAATGTAAACAAGCATACTATCCCATTTAAGTTGGTAAACAACAAAGTACTGGTACCTATCAATATTGGAAACTCAAGATCGTTTGATTTAATACTTGACAGCGGTTTTGGATTTGATGGGATGATTCTTTTCAATAGTGAACTTGCAGATTCAATCACTCTCTTTAACAGAATTCAGGTTCAGATTCCCGGTGCCGGAGACGGTCCGCCGACACAGGCAATAATGTCTGACTCTATGACGTTTAAATCGGGGATGTGCGAGTTTAAAAACCAGCGGGTTATCATACTTCAGAATAGCAGATTCAAAGGTTCAGGAAGTGATGGAGTTATAGGTTATTCTTACTTCGGTCATCACAAAGTAGAAGTTGATTACGATAATAAAATTATCACATTACACGATAACGATGATGTAATTGATGAATCAGGTTGGGAAACAATACCACTTACTTTTGACAGGAGCAACAAACCGCATTTAAATATTTATGTTCAGATAAAGGATGAAGAGCCTGTATTGCTTGACGTGTATATTGATTATGCTGCAAGTTTGTCACTTGAATTAACAGTAATAGAAGGAATGAAGTTTATACTACCTGACAAGTACGAAGCAGATTATGGAGGATATGGTTTAAGCGGCGAAGTTATAGGAAAGACAGCCAGAATATCGAAATACAAAATCGGTAAATACGAATTCAGAGATGTAACGGCAACCTTTTTTGAGGGTAACTCAAGGTCTAAAGAAAAAACTGCGGATGGAGTAATCTCGAACGATGCATTGCGAAGGTTTAACCTTGTATTCGATTATTATAATAAGAAGCTGCTGATTAAGCCGAATGAGTCTTTCTACGAGCCGTTTGAAGTGATAAGGTAGGAATACTGAAATCAGGAAACCGTTTAAACGGTTTTAATATAAAAGACATTAAGACCCACGACTGAAGTCGTGGTCTATTTTAATGATGAATATTATTAAGACCCAAGTCTTGGACTAAATATTAACATTACTATAAAAAAGTACAAAAGTAAACTTGAGTTAATGCTATAATATTAGTATAATTCGGAAAACAGATTTTATATGATATGACTAAGAATTCAAAATTAACGGCGGAAACAAAGTATGAGCTTCTGAAGGAAATCTCGAACAAGATGAGAGATACACTGGAACTTGATGATATTCTTAACAATCTTCTTGACACGCTTAAGAGTATAATCAAGCACGATGCTTCAGGGATATTTATTCTTAGCCAGGATATTTCAGCACATCCGCATTATCATTTTCCAAAGCAGAAAATAGCAGGAATAGCTAAAAGGGGGTTTGATAATTTACCGCTTGAGAAAGATGAAATGCTTTCACTCGGAAAAGGATTAGTAGGGTACGCAATAAAATCGTGTGAGAGTTTAGTAATTCCGGATGTGAGGCTTGATAAAAGATACATCGCAGGAAGAGAAAGAACCAGGTCGGAAATTATTGTTCCTATAATGAAAAACAAGAGGGCAATCGGAGCGCTTGATGTTGAGAGTGATAAACCCGAAGCATTTAACGAAACGGATCTTGAGATATTGAGTTTTTTTGCCGATGCTGCTTCAATGTCTATAGAGAAAGCAATGCTTCACCACCAGATACTTGAGAAAAAGAAAGTAGAGAAGCAACTTCAGATAGCGAGTGAAGTACAGACGCGGCTTCTTCCCCAAAGTTCGCCAAAGATAAACGGATATGAGTTTGCGGGAATGTGCATACCGACATATGAAATAGGCGGAGATTATTTTGATTACATAGAGATAGATGAAGAGAACATTGCAATAACTGTTGCAGATATATCGGGAGACGGAATTCCGGCTGCACTGATCATGACAGCATACCGTGCACTGTTGCGTTCGCACGTAAAGATGTTTAAAGACCCATCTGATTTAATGAGTTTTTTGAATTTACAGCTATCGGATTTCACGAGAAAAAAAGATTTTGTTACTGCATTTTACGGCATACTTAATACAAAGAATCATAGTTTTATGTATACAAACTGCGGACATAACCCCCCTTTGCTATTCAGAACGGACGGCAAAACAGAATTACTTGATTTGCACGGACCTTCGTTGTGCATAATAGAGAATGTTACTTTTGAAACAGGTAAAGTGGACCTTAAGCCGGGAGGACCAGATTATTTTATACACAGACGGTGTAACAGAAATATTTGACAGCAGGAAAGAGGAATTCGGTTTAGACAGGTTAATCGATGTAATCAGGCCTTCACTTAAAATCTCGGCAGATAATTTACTCGACAAAATTATTACTGAGACAAAATACTTTTCACAATCTGAATTCTACAAAGATGATTATACTTTAGTAATTGTAAAACGTCAGACTTCTGTTGAGATATTAGATTACGCTCCGGATCTAAAGAGATACTTCAGAGAACTGAATGTAGAATGGCTTGATAAATATTTCCGTGTAGAAAAGCAGGATGAAAAAATATTAAACAATCCACAGAAATATATTATTCGGAATGGCGGATTTATTTTATTCGCAAAAGCAGACGGTAAAGTATGCGGGACTACCGCAGTAAACAAAATCAATGGTGATGTTTATGAGTTATCAAAGATGGCGGTTACAGAAAGATATCAGGGCAGGCAAATAGGCAGGGAACTTGCAGTAGAAGCAATAAGAAGAGTAAAATCTCTCGGAGCAAAAAAAATAATTCTTGAAACTAGCAATAAGCTTAAGAAAGCCGTTAATTTATACAAAAGACTGGGTTTTGTAGAAGTTAATTATGAAATGAACGAAAAGACACAATATATGAGACCTTCCTTCAGAATGGAGCTTAAATTATAAAGCAGAATTATACCAAAGAATTGAATTTAATTTTAAATATAAAAGTGTTAAATTTGTATTAAGTTTAATAATCAATTTAAAAAACAAGGAGTAAAACTTTGGCAGTAAAGATAACTGAAGAATGTATTGCTTGCGGCGCCTGCGAAGCAGAATGTCCAAATGAAGCAATTTATGAAGCCGGAAAAGACTGGGTTATAGGCGGCGAGACGAAATCATCATTAACAGATGAGCATACATATATCGTCCCCGATAAATGTACAGAATGCGTTGGTTTTCATGATGAACCACAATGTATTCCTGCTTGTCCAACTGAAGCAATCATAATGGATCCTGACCATGTAGAGACTAAGGAACAATTGTTAGCCAAGAAGGAACATTTAGATTCAGTAGGTAGATAGTTTTTAGAATTTTATTTTTGAGAAGCCCTTTCAGATTTTTGAAAGGGCTTTTTTGCTTTATGAGACTTTCTTGTTATTATATCATCTAAAAGGTAATGACCTCCTGTTTTCCCTCTTAATGACCCTAAGTGCTGCAAGTTTGTGATTATTAAGCAAGAGCTTTTTGCCATAAATAAGTCTATTGAAATAAGGAAATAAAAAAAGTAAGTTTATGTAATTATAATATACGATGAAAATAATAAAGTATATAGTCCCCGCTTTACTTTTTATTATTACAATTACATTTTGTTCTTGTTTTGGGCCTGTCGATTCAGACCCACATTTGCCAACAAAGCCATATATTGATGCTACTATAACTGGATTTAATAATCATCCTTTGCAAAACATATTAGCAACTGTTAACAATAATTCAGTTTATACGGATATATTTGGAAATTTTAGCTTTCGTGATTTGTCTGATGTGTTTGATGTGAATATTAAAGACCCTGTAAGGGGTTACAATATTATTTATAAAGATGTTACAATGTGTAACGCTTATATACATCTTCCACTTACTTCAAATCAGAATGCGGATATTTACACAATTAATGTGCAGTTTCCAACCATACAATATCCAGAAAAAGGAAAACTTTATTATATATCAAATTCTAAATTTGTTGTGGCACAAAACATTGACTCTTCATCCATTATAGTTTTTCAATGTCCAAAGTGGAATTATCCCAGAGGGAGAATTGTGTTTATAAGCTACACAACAAATAACGAAGGAAAGATTAATGCGTATAAATATTATGGTGAATCAGAAGAAATCTCACCAAAAACCGGAGGAATTGATACGATACATTTTTCCGCAAGTCAGATACAGACTGTTGGCTCGAAACAATATACCTGCAATATAATCCCTCCTATAGGGAGTTCAAATATAAATATTAATCTGGTTTTTAACTTTAATTTTAGCTATTACCATACCGAGAAAGCATACGCAGACATTAATTCTCAGACAATAGAAAAGTTTTCAGGAAATAATTTCACATTACTTCTTCCAACAAATTTTAGCCCATACGATTTCAAACCGTTATTAAATATCACAACTAACGGTATAAATGGGAATACTGAAGAAATGGAATTATTCCCTAACGGAAGCAGCGGAGATTTTAATCTAACTGGGGCGCCAAGTGTAACTTCACCTCCAAATTATGCAACTAACGTTGATTCCAATACAGTATTTTCAATTCAGAAACAAAATATTTCTGAAGTATTAATATTCACATTAATTGATTCAATCGCAGGAAAAAGTTACAACCTTTGCACATCTGATAGTAACATCACAATGAGTATGCTTTCGAAAATGGTATCGTTAACACCAAACAAAACATATTCATACACTGTTCAGCAAATTGGTGTAAACATAAACAACGTAACAGATTTTTTAAAAGATTTTGATAATCTGGCAGAATATAAAGGTACAACTCCATTGAGGTTTTTCACTACGAAGCCGTAGGCATTCTATATTTGTAGATACGTGGATGTGCGCTCTTACAATTCCGCAAGAATCTTTAAAACAAAAAAGCGCCGGATAAGAATACCCGACGCTCTGTATTTAATAAACCACCTAAATTAGTTTTCGCGGAGTACGAATTCGTCATACTCCATTTCGAAACGGAGTTTGTGTTTTGACTCTTCCTGAGCAAGACCGCGGAATAACTGCTGGAGTTCAGGAACATCTGTTTTTTTCGAAAGACGCGTGTAAAGATTGAATGCCGCTTTCTCGCGATTCATAGCGACTATCAATGCTTCCTGATAACTCATATCCGGTCTGATGACAACAGAATCAACATAGTCACTGATTTTTAAATCTGAGATTTTTTCCGCAGGAATGTTAAACATTCTGTCTTCTTTTATCTTTTTAAGTTTGGCTTTATGTCCAACCTCTTCCTGAGCAAACTCACGAAAGATAACTTTCATCTCTTCGTTTTTAATTTTTTCAGCAAGTTCAGTATAAAAGTCAACTGCCTTTTGCTCTGATTCCATTGCGAAATCAAGAATTTCATCTACGTTTTTAAATGCTTCCATTTTTTTATAGTTTAATTTTCGATAAGTTCTTTTGATTCGAGCATTTGCTTTGCAAAATATTCTTCAAAGCGTTTTGTTAAATAATCACATCCGTATTTAAACATCTTATCTTTGGAATCTTCATTAGTGACTGTGAGTTTATATCCAACACCGTTTGACTGCACAACCGAATCCTTCAATAACGACGCAATCTCAAGAGTTATATTATGAGTCAGGTCAAATTTATTCTTAACTCCAAATTTACTCATTAGTTCAATCAATTGAGAGAAAGAACGCTTTTCAAGTTTTGTGTCATATTCTTTATCGAAAGTAACGATGTATTTTTGTGTATTTGTATAACTACCGCCGCTTTCAAAGGGATAAGATGCAGGTAATACAACGTCAGCGAGTTGTGCTGTTTCTGTCAGGAAATAATCCTGCACAACTTTGAATTCTGATTTATTGATTAATCCGCTGATATCATCTTTTTTATCAGAACATCCAACAGGGTCTTCACCAAATATAAACAGGTTTTTAACATTTCCATTGTTCATTAATTCGTACACATTATTAACCTTTTCAGATAATTCGTTAACTCCCCAGACCTTTTTAACCTGTTCCATAAACTTTTCATCAGTTAATGATTTTCCGCTTACGTAACTTTCGGGCGAAATTCCCATATCGAATAACCCTTGCGAATTATTCTTTTCCTTCAGAGAAATCAAACCTGAAGAGGTTTTTCCGAGTTTACCTGTAATCAGGATTAAGTTAAAAATTTCCTTTGCAGTTTCAGAGGTTATATTCTTTTCTGCAAATACGAGAATTGCTTTTTGTTCGTTGTTAAAATCAACAGCGAAATCAATAAGTCTCTTCTCGAAAAATACACCTGACTTTTTAAGTAAATCATTAAAGTCCTGAGTAAGCAACTTTTTCTTGTATTCATCAAATCCCTTAACATGATCATTCAGGAAAATACTGTTTTCAAGACCATTTGATAACAAGAAATGGTTAACTGCTTTTATGAAATAATAATACGATTTAACGTGAAGTACTTTATCTGCTTTATTCTGTGTCCTGTCATTTTCATTATCAGTAATAACTTCAACAGACGTATGGTATAGCGTTTTAGTATTATGAATCATAAACCCGACGACACCATTTTCATAATTTATTTCAGAGCCAAGAAGATAAACCTTACCAGCACCTTTTATTTGAGAGAAAGGAACATTTGATTCACAAATATTTTTATAACCATCTCCCCTATTGAGATAATGGAAATTAGAGATGTTGTTAGTTTTTACTGACGAACGTGCAAACTTTTGTATCAAATACATTTCTTCATTCGGAAGTCTTGCACCTGCAAAGAAAGCGTTCTCATCGGCATTAACAGACTTAATTCTTTTTGTAATAATGTCGAATGCATTTTCAAAAGTTGTTTCTTCAAACTTACCGTTAACTTTTACCATTGGTTTTGTAATTCTCTTACCGTCATTCAGATACCTGTAACCAAATTTCGGAAAGCGGCAAATGCTTTCGAGTTTATTAATTTCACCCGAAGCACCGGTAACCTTCATAACAAATCCATTTTTATGATGTATTGTAACAGCGCATCCGGTGGAACAATAGTTACATATTGTTTCGAATGATTCGAGTTCAAGCGGTCCCGGTTTAAACTTAAAATTTTCCGAAATAGCCCCAGTTGGACAGGTAGAAATACACATACCGCAGGATTCACAATCAGTCTCCAGCAGGCTTGCACCAAGACTTGGGGCAACGTACGTTTCAAATCCCCTGTTTACAAGACCAAGAGCATTTGCTCCGACAACATCTTTACAGATTCTTACGCAGCGTGAACAAAGAATACATTTATTGTTATCTATTTCAATAAAAGGATGTCTGAAGTCAACATCGTGTTTCTTGTAATCACCGTCGTATTTCATCTGTGTCGCCTGATAATCAGTGGAATACTTTTTTAGGTCGCAGGTATAATACTCTGTACATCCGCATTCAAGACAGCGTTTAGTTTCTTCGTGTGCTTCTTCGTGCGTATAACCGAGTTCAACTTCTTCAAAGTTTTTACGTTTCTTCGGGTCTAGAGTTGGCATTTCTTTACGTATCTGTTCACCGAACTTACCTGCATAATCTTCAGGAACCTGCTTTTCAAAATTATCTCTTTTAGAAATAAATTCAAACTTTTCACCTGTGATTGGCTGACCGGATAAAAACTGATGACAACTCTTTGCAGCCTTACTTCCTTGTGCTATTGCTTCTATAAGAGTTGCAGGACCTGTAACACCATCACCACAGGCAAATACATTTTTAATTGAAGTTTGTAATGTCTTTTTATCAGCATCTATATCACCCCATTTATTCACGATAAGTTTCTCATCGGCATATTTATTAATATCATCAATAAAGTTTACGTTAGTTTTTTGTCCTATTGCGGCGAGTATATAATCGAGTTCAATATCAAATTCCGAATCTTCAACTTTAACCGGTCTTCTTCTGCCTGAAGCATCGGGTTCACCAAGCTGCATTTTATAACAGGCAAGAGATTTAAGTTTTCCGCTATCATCAACATTCACCTTAGCAGGAGCAGTCAGGAACATATATTCTACGCCTTCAAGTTTCGATTCGTGAATTTCAATAGGGTTTGCAGGCATTTCTTTTTCAGTTCTTCTGTAAATAATATAAATTTTAGAAGCACCGCATCGCATAGCAGTTCTGCAGCAGTCCATAGCAGTATTACCGCCGCCGATAACAGCAACTTTCTTTCCGTTGAAATCATATTTCTGACCTGTCATTTCCATATTACGCAAGAAATCAATACCTGAGAAAACATTTTCAGCTTTATCGTTGTTGCATCCGATACTTGTTCCGTTTTGTGAACCGATAGCAAGAACGACAGAATCATAATTACCTTTAATATCTTTATAACTGAGAGAATCACCGAGTCTTGTATTATAATTTATCTTCACACCCATTTGTTCTATGCTTTCAGTTTCCTTATCAATAATATCATTCGGAAGTCTGTACGGAGGAATACCATATCTAAGCATACCACCTGGATGAGGACTTGCTTCATAAATATCAACTGAATGTCCTTCAAGAGCAAGATAGTACGCAGAAGAAAGTCCTCCCGGACCTGCACCAATAACTGCAACCTTTTTTCCTGTTTTTGGTTTCATGTTCAGGCATAAACTTATTACCCGACTCAAAGTCCATATCAGTAGCATATCTTTTTAAGTAATCAATTCCGACGCCGTTACCTTCAAGAAGATTTCTTCTGCAGGCAACTTCGCAAGGACGAACGCAAACGCGTCCGCAAATAGCAGGAAGCGGATTTGTTTGTTTAATTAAACCAACTGCATCACGGTACATACCTTTATTGATTAATGCAATGTAACCCTGAACATCAACACCTGCAGGACAGGTTTGCTTACAAGGAGCAGTACAATCAGCATAGTGATTGCTGAAAGTAAAAGTTCGAGAGCAGATTTTCTTGATTTATGAACTTTATCATTATCGGTAGTAATTTTCATACCTTCAACAATCTTGGTTGAGCAGGAAGGCTGAAGACCTCGCATACCTTCAACTTCAACAACACAAACATAACAGGAAGAATAAGGTGTTAATCTGTCATCATTACAAAGTGTAGGAATTTCAATACCATTGCGTTTAGCGAGCTGGAGAATAGTTTCTCCCTGATATCCCTTAACTATTTTACCGTTTAAAATTATATTTAATTTATTATCCATTTTATTTTGAACTTTTTAATTTAGATTTAGAAAACAACTAATTGAATCAAATTTACATTTTGAATAGCAATCACCACATTTGATACATAAATCCTGATGTATAAAGTGCAGCTATTTTCTTTTCACCCGCAATTGCCTTAGTAGGACATCCGCGTTTACAAACCATACAACCAGTACATTTTTCTTCGACTATCTCATAAGTAAGAAGTTTCTTACAATAAACTGCAGGACACTTCTTATCTCTTATATGTGCTTCGTATTCATCTCTGAAATACTTAATAGTAGTAAGAACTGGATTTGGTGCTGTCTGACCAAGACCGCAAAGTGAAGCGTCTTTAATCTGATAAGCAAGTTCTTCAAGTTTTTCTATATCGCCTTCTTTACCTTCACCTTCAGTGATGCGAGTAAGAATTTCCAGCATTCTCTTCGTACCGACACGGCAGAAAGTACATTTACCGCAAGACTCTTTACAGGTAAACTCAAGAAAGAATCTTGCAACATCAACCATACAGGTTGTCTCATCCATAACAACCATACCGCCCGAGCCCATAATGGCACCTGTAGCATTAACCGAATCATAATCAACGATAGTATCTGAAAGGTATTCAGGAATACAACCACCTGAAGGACCGCCAAGCTGAACTGCTTTGAATTTCTTATCATCAATTATACCGCCGCCAAGTTTATAAATAATATCCTTAATCGTAATACCCATAGGAACTTCAACAAGACCTCCATTTTTAATTTTACCGGTAAGTGCAAAAACTTTCGTGCCTTTACTCTTTTCCGTACCATACTTCGCATAGGCATCAGCACCATTCAAAATAATCCATGGAATATTAGCATAGGTTTCAACATTATTAATGTTAGTAGGTTTTTTCCATAGACCTGAAACCGCCGGGAAAGGAGGACGTTTACGAGGCATACCTCTTTCGCCTTCAACAGATGCAATAAGCGCTGTTTCTTCTCCGCAAACAAAAGCTCCTGCTCCTTCTTTAATGTATAAATCAAAATCAAATCCTTCGATACCGAGAATATCTTTTCCAAGATAACCCCTTTCCCGAGCCTGTCCGATAGCAATGTTCAATCTCTTTATAGCAAGAGGATATTCAGCACGGCAGTAAATAACACCGTCTGAAGCACCGATGGCATAGGCACCGATAATCATACCTTCGAGAACAGAATGCGGGTCACCTTCGAGTACTGACCTATCCATAAATGCACCCGGGTCACCTTCGTCAGCATTACAAATTATATATTTTTCTTTTGAACGATTATTATTAGCAAATTTCCATTTCAATCCAGTCGGGAAACCACCGCCCCCACGACCTCTGAGACCAGAATCAAGAATAGATTTAATAACATCCTGTACACCAATTTTTTCGCTTACAATTTTCTTCAGAGACGCATATCCATTACGGGCTTCGTATTCATCTATATTTTCAGGGTCCATACAACCGCAGTTACGAAGGGCAATCTTAACCTGCCCGTCGAAATAGTCACCGAACTTAGTCTCAACAACGTCTGATTTAACAAGATATTCTTTTACAGGTGTAAAGTTAACGAGATGTTTTTCAATAATTTCATCTGCCTTTTTAATGTCAACCTCTCCATACAAATAATTCCCTGTTTCATCTATGATTTCAACGAGTGGTTCTTTAAAACACATACCGATACAACTTGTTTTCTTTAATTCGAAGTCAAGGTTATCGGCTTCACGAATTCTTAGCAATTCGTCATAGACCTTACCAGCACCGGCCGCAAGTCCACAACTACCGAGTCCAACTATAATTTTTGTTTGTGACATATATTTTAATTTAATCTGATTTCTATGTTAGTTTTTTGAAATATCATTTGCTTTAGCAGCAAGGGTTTCTTTACGTTTGATTTCTTTAATCACTTCAACAGCCTTCTTACCGCTGAGTTTACCATATGTTTCATCACCAATCATCATAACAGGAGCAAGAGAGCAGCAACCGAGACAGGCAACTGTTTCAAGCGTGAAAATATTATCGGGTGTCGTTTCTCCGTCCTTAATTTTCAGAAAACTCTGAATATCTTCGGTAACTGCTTTAACATTCTGAACGTGACAGGCAGTACCGTGACACATTTTAACTATATTTTTACCGACAGGATTAAGTCTGAACTGCGCATAGAAAGTAACAACGCCGTACATATCACTTACTTTCAGACCTGTTTCTTTAGAAATGAGTAACATTGCTTCTGACGGGATATATCCAAATACATTTTGCGTACCCTGTAAAAGCGGGATGAGGTTTCCCTTCTTGCTTTTATACTTTTTAATAAGTTGTTCGATTAATTTTAAATCGACATCAGGATTTTTTTCAGGAGTTTCCTCTTTTTTATTAATACGTAATACTCTCATAAGAATAATTATTTAATATATAAAATTATAAAAAGTAACAGAACAATCTTCTGCACTTAGTTTAAAAATCATTTAAAAATAAAATTAACTTGCCGATAACTTTTTATGAATAGCATTTGCAGCAATTCTACCTGCACCCATAGCCTGAATGACGGTAGCGGCACCCGTAACAATATCACCGCCTGCATAAACAAATTCTTTAGAAGTTTGATTTGTTTCAGGGTCAACTTCCACGTTACCCCATTTATTTCTTTTAATGTCAGTTGCAGTCTGGAATAATATCGGGTTAGAACTGTTTCCAATAGCAACTACAGCTACGTCGCAATTAATAGTAAAATTAGAGCCTTCAATCGGGACAGGTCTTCTGCGTCCGGACGAATCTGGTTCGCCCAATTGCATTCTTAGACATTCGAGCCCTTTCAGAATACCCTGATCATTTCCAATATATCTGACAGGAGCAGTTAAGAGCATAAACTTTACACCTTCTTCTTCTGCGTGGCGGACTTCTTCGTGACGTGCAGGAAGTTCCTGTCTCGATCGTCTGTAAACAATGGTAACTTCTGTAGAACCTGTGCGGATGGCAGTTCTTGCAGAATCCATTGCAACATTACCACCTCCAAGTACAATAACTTTATTACCTTTTGGTTTAGGTGTATCGTATTCAGGAAATTTATATGCTTTCATAAGATTCATTCTCGTAAGGTATTCATTTGCTGAGAAAACATTTCCGAGTGTTTCACCCGGTATGTTCATAAACACCGGCAAACCGGCACCAACACCAATAAAGACAGCGTCAAAATGTTCGAGTAACTCGTCCATTGTAATCGTATTACCAATAACACAATTCATTTCAATCTTCACACCCATTTGTTTCAGATAATCTATTTCAAAGTTTACAATAGATTTCGGAAGTCTGAATTCAGGAATTCCGTAAACCAGAACTCCTCCTGCTTCGTGAAGTGCTTCATAAATTGTGACAGAATACCCAATTTGTATTAAGTCGGCAGCAGCAGTAAGACCTGCTGGTCCTGAGCCTACAATTGCGACTTTTTTCTTTAATTTTGTTTTTATTACAGGAACTTTCACTAGGTCCATTTTTCTTTCATAGTCAGCAACAAACCTTTCAAGGTTTCCAATCGCAACTGATTTGTCTCGCAAACCGAGAATACATAGCGCTTCGCATTGTGATTCCTGCGGACAAACTCTGCCGCAAACAGCAGGAAGCATATTAGTTTCCTTAATTTTTTTAGCGGCTTCATCAATTTTTTCATCACGAATTAAAGCAATAAATCCGGGAATATCAACATTCACGGGACAACCTTTAACACACTTTGGGTCTTTGCATTGTAAACAGCGTCCTGCTTCGAGTTGTGCGAGTTCAGTGGTAAAGCCGTAAGGTACTTCACCGTGATTAGCAACACGAAGTTTCATATCCTGTTCCGGCATTTCCTGACGTGGAATTTTGAGTTTTACTCTATTTTCATCTGCTTTTGAGAGACCGTGCCATGTACATCCGTGTTTCAGGCAGATGTAGAAAGGCATTAATTTTGAGAAAGCAGTAATGATAAGTTCTGCGACCGGTGACCCGCATTCGCCGCATTCGGGTTCTTTAACGATTAAACTCTTTTTGCATTTCGGACAGATTAAATCATCGAGTTTATCATTTTCATCTATAGGAACGGATGATTCGACATCGAAAACGTCAAGGTAAGGACTGAGTTTTAATTCGGCTTCCTGACCTTTATATATTGACTTGAAGACTATATACTTTTCGTCTTTTCTTTCGTAGTTAAAAGTATTTCTGCAATGGGGGCAGTAAGTGTTTAAATAAGTTTTAAACTTTAGATATTTTACATCTTCAAGCATAATAATTTGATGTTAAAGTTATTTGAATCATCTGATTGAATTTAAGAGTGAATCTTTTTCATCTTTAAGGTAAATAGAATTTCTTTTTTCCAGTTCATCGAAATCAACAAGATGACCATCAAAATCAGGTCCATCAACACAGCAGAACTGAGTTTTATTATCAACAGTAACTCTGCACCCGCCGCACATACCCGTACCGTCAATCATAACTGGATTAAGACTGACCATAGTTTGCAAATTATATTTCTTTGTAAGATTACAAACATTCTTCATCATAATAATAGGTCCTATAGCATAAGCAAGTTTAATATCGTATCTTTCGTCGAGATATTTTTTCAAAGGAGTTGTTACAAAACCTCTTTCGCCGAAACTTCCATCGTCTGTAGTGATTACAAGTTCATCACAGATGTGACCCATTTCGTCATCAAGAATAAGTGTTTCTCTGTCTTTAGCACCGATAATTCCAATCACATAATTTCCTGCATCTTTAAATGCTTTTGCAACATGATGAAGAATAGCAACACCAGTCCCACCGCCAACCATTATTACAGTACCCATGTTTTCAACTTCGGCAGGTTTTCCCAGCGGACCGACGACATCTTTAAGAGAATCACCTTCTTTAAGTGACCTCATTAAAGCAGTAGTTTTCCCTACTACCTGAAAGATTAAAGTAATGGTACCTGAGAAAGCATCTTTATCCGCAACAGTAAGCGGGA
Organism: Ignavibacteriota bacterium; assembly: GCA_963748665.1. Classification (GTDB taxonomy): domain Bacteria; phylum Bacteroidota; class Ignavibacteria; order Tepidaquicellales; family Tepidaquicellaceae; genus CAIKZJ01. Next base: position 32,473 of record CAVVJW010000022.1, read on the forward strand.
TACGTTCACCTGTTTCATTAACCCTGATGATAACAAACTGCCCCGCTTTAACTTTAGCGGCAATTCTTGGCGCATTTATGTCGAACCTTATGATTGCTCCTTTCGAGAGCACTTGTTTTCTTACGATTTGAAACATCTGATAAAATTTAAAGTTATAAAAAACTTATTTTCTCCTAAGATTACCACTCTAAACTATCGTCAAGTTTTATATCGTTAATATCTTCTTCACTTAAACCATGCCATCTGCATCCTTTTTTGGAGCAGATGAAAAAATCAATTAATTTTGAACGTGCACTTATGGAGATTGCACCGACAGGCGATTCACATACTTCGCACTTTTTATCATCTACCATAAGAGTATGATCGCAGTGGAAACAGCGCAAGTCACCAACAGGTTTACCTTCAGCCAGAAAGAGAGTTGATTTAGAAGAAAAGACATTTAAGTACGGACTTAAAAGCACAAAACCCTCTTCTTTTTGTTCATTAACGAGTTTAAGTTTCAGCATATCTGATTCTATCAGACTCTTTCTGCAATGCGGACAATAAGCCTGAAGGAAAGTCCCTGTTTCAAGAATTTCCAGATCTTCATCCTTTTGTATCTTCCGGATGAACAATATCAAGTGCATCACTATCGGTTTGTTTCTGATAACCAAATTCCTGATACATTTTTCTAAGAGCATTGTTAAGGTCTTCGAATTCGACATTATGATTTTTACAGCCGCTGCGAGTGCAATAACTAATCCTTCCTCCCATATCAAGAATAAGTGAAGCCATAGGGGCTTTACAAACCTTACATTCGGCTTTAGTATTTATATCTTTTCCGCAACTCGGGCAGGAAAAGACCGCGATTTCATCAATAGGACAATCGACATCAGAAACATAATTATAACTTCCGTAGATGGAAGAAAGATTAATATCACCTTTCTTTTTAGCAATATCAATATGTAAAGCGATACTTGTTTCGTTATCGACGAGAGTATCGGGGTCCATTAAAGATGCACTGCAATGCGGGCATTTAAGACTTAGAGATAAAAAATTATACATAGCACGGCTCCGTAAAATTAATTAAAAAAGATATGATTTTTATAAGGGAAATCATTTTTATATATACAGTAAATTAAGTTATACAAATATAATCAGAAAATACAAATTAGAAAATGCAAATAAGTAAATTGTAGGATAGTGATAATATGTATAAAGAATTAAATTCCTGAGAGTAAAATTTGCAAAAACAAAAACAGAATAGTATTAGACTCTACAATCAAATAAAAAAAGTGTTATTGGAAATTATATTGTTATTATTGGTATAAATTTATAGATTGGCTTAAGGGTAATTTTTACAGCCTGTTGGTTTTAAATTTTTCAAAGAATTTTTAATAAATAAAATTAAGTATGGGAGATTTCAAATTATGAAATTTTACAAATTATCTTTTCTGCTTGCGGCTTTCTTTCTTCTGTTTTCTGTGAAAGCATCTTATGCACAGTTTGAGAATGTTCCGGATGATACGGAAGAAATTGAGATGGATGAAGATCAGTGGGAAGCAGAGGTTATACAACTTTTGGCTAAGAAGGACGAACTGACTCTTAAAGTTGCAACGTTTGCAGAAAGACAATGATGCTCTTATTGCAGATGTTCAGAAAAAGGAAGCAGAACTGAAAATTGCTGAGGATGCATTCTGGAATGAACTTGGCGGTAAAGAGGGTTATGGTTCTTTCAAGAACAATCTGGAAAGATTGGAAAAAATGTGCAAGAACAAAGAAGGCTCGCAAGATGATGCTATGAGGACTTTTGAGTCGATGAATAGTCAAAGAATGAAGTGCCATCCAGAATTTTTTGCAAGGTTTAAAAGCGTAAAACAATGTTTAGACGGATGGAATGTATCTGTTCCTGAATACACAGTTGTGAGAGGTGATTATTTGTTTGTGATTGCAGCAAGAAAGGATGTGTATAATAACAAACATATGTGGCCTTTAATCTGGGAAGCGAATGAGAATGGTGTTATCAGCGCTCCAAGTCGTATTCCAAAGACAATCAGAAACCCGCATTTAATTTATCCGGGTCAGGTATTGAAGATTCCTAAGATAACGGAATCGTTGAAGAAGTCTGAAGTTTTTGAGAGAATGAAGGGCTGGCTTGACTGGAAGAAGAATAGGTCGAGAAGATAGGACTTTTTAGTTCAGAATTCATCCCGATGAATCGTTCCGATAAGTCGGAAGCAAAGAACGCGGAGTTAATAGAGGACGCTTTCATATTATGAAAGCGTCTTTTTTATTTTAGTTTTACTTTAAAAAAGCAATCGGCGGTAAGCCTGTGGAGGCATTACCGCCGATTAAGGAGGACTATGAAAACACTCTTATAATCCTTTTCAACCCTGCCCTACTCCGTTAACCCTTTTAAAGGGATAGGCAGGAATTAGCTTTACTTATTTATTTAACCATTATTATTTTATCAGCATCATTTTCTTTGTCACTACGTTGGTTCCGTTAACGTTAAGCGAATAAAAATATATTCCGCTTGAAAGTTCTGAGCCATTGAAATTCATTTTATAGTTTCCGGGGTTCAGATTCATATTACTTATATCTGATGAATATTCCCTTCCTGCAATATCATATATTTTAATAGAAACGTTACCTGCTTTAGGAAGATTAAATTCTATTGTCGTTACAGGATTAAACGGGTTCGGATAATTCTGTTTTAAAGTATATTCTGTAGGAACTGTATGCTCATAGGTGAATCCGCTTGTGACTGTTCCTTTTGAATACTTGAATATCTGTGCACCGAAAGTGTTTCCTGAGACCGCATAAACTGTATCAGGATGAACCATCTGTAAACCCATAGTTGTATATCCGCCTGTATTGTATATTTGCCAGGTTTGTCCGTGGTTTGTTGTTTTACCAACTACGCCTATAACACCTCCTGCAACACCGTTGTTATAATCATACCAGTCAGTACAGAATATGGTACCTGCTTTAACAGGGAAGTTAAGAGAATCCCAGCTTGTACCGCCGTTAGTGGTACAGTAAACCTGTGAGTTTGTACCTCCGGTGAAGACAGTGCTTGCATTAAAAACTTCTACAGGAGTATATGATGTTCCTGCAGGTCCGGGAGCAGTTGTTATTACCCAGTTATCACCGCCGTTAGTGGTTTTTTGGAATCCGCCACCGTGAGACATATAACCTGTGTTTGCGTCGAACATACTGATTTTTACACCAACTGGTCCAGTATATGCTGATATCTGTTCAGTCCAGTTTGAGCCTGCGTCCGTTGTTTTCCAGATTTTAGTACTTCCTCCAACACCGGGTACGCCACCAACAATCCATCCTGTATTTTCGTTAACGAAATCCACTCCGTTGCAGAAATACGGTACTAATGTCGGATTAGCAGTTTTTGATGTATCCCACGATACACCCGCATTCGTAGTTTTTGCAAATCTGCCATAGCGGCCGCTTATGTAACCCGTGGTTGTGTTAAGCATAGAGATAGTGTTAATATAGTCCGTTGCAATATAGTTGGCTGTATTCCAGGTATTACCAGCATCTCCGGAGTAAGCAATAACATCAGCATTACCGCTATTAACACCAACTGCTATTACACGGCCGCTGTTATTTGCATATAAATCAGTTAAGTTTGCGATTGAGCGGCGATAAACCAATGATAGTCCAGTTAGCACCTGTATTCGTTGACCTTATTATCTCTCCATACGTACCGACTAAAATAAAATTTGAACCGGACTTATCCATAGAATAAGTATTGAATCCTGTTATAGTAGGTGCACCTGAGAAAGATACAGATGTCCAGGTTGTACCGTTATCTGTTGTTTTAAACATATCCTGTGTGGCAGAAGTATAACCCGACAAATAAATATCAGTACCTGATACTGCAATGCTGTAAAGTGATGCGGTAGTAGGCGGATTAGTACCTGCCCAGTTCAAACCACCATTAGTCGTGAAACGGAACAAACCACTGCTGCCGCTAAGGTATCCGCTAGTACTGTTAACAAATTTAATATTATAGATTGTATTTGTTACACCAAGATTTATCGTATCCCAGGTTGTGCCGGAATTTGAAGTTTTAAATAGTTTTCCTGAAGTTGAACCGCCAATAATTACGTTCGCAGTATCCCAGGCATAAATTGCGTATAAGGTTGAAGTACCAAGGTTAGGCATCATCATCCAGTTTGCTCCGCCGTTTGTAGTTCTCTGAACTTTGAAAACACTGCTTCCTGCAACAAAACCGGTTTGCTGATTAAGGAAATACATTGCGTTTGCAGTGCCTGAACCGGAAGGGACTATTCTGAATGGTATCAAATGTCTGTCCGCCGTTAGTAGTTTTTGCAATACCTCTGACCGCCTGAACACCGATGTATCCTGTGTTTGCGTTAAAAAATTGTGCACATAATAAATTCTGATATATCTGAGCACCCGGATATAATGTACTTGGATAACCACCTGTTGACGTAAACCAGTTTATACCTGCATTTGTGGTTTTAAGAAATTGTCCATATTCACCACCTGCAACCCAGGTATTGGCATCGATTGCCTGAACCCATCTGAGATACTGACCCTGCGGCTTTGGATGAATCCATTTCCATTCAGAAGTTGTTTGTGCGTATATTCCTGAAACTGTTAACAGGAATAATCCTAAAAGAATAAGTTTTTTCATTTTTGTTTTCTTTTAATTTATAAATTATTTGTTTAAAAATTTCACTTTATAAAAAGCCCCCGTGACATAACACTTATTTAAATCATAATTAATAAGTTATTCATTTAACTTAATATTTTTTTATTATTTTAAAAAAAGATGTAAACATTTTTAATCCTTCTTGCGATTCAAGCGAAACCGAGTTGCGAATAATATCCTTTACATTATTATAATATACGAAACCTATATATCTGTATTTCGAATTTTTATAAATAGATTTATACAATAACATAGAATGCACATCATCGCCACTCTTAGAACATTTGTTATTCCAGAAATCTGTTACATATTCATCTGATGAATCAACTTCAAAAATATTTACCTGAAAAACCGATTCTGCATTGCAATTATTATTAAATATATTTTTACTTAAAAGTTTATATAAATTAGCAGATGCAGATTTTGTCCCATTTCCGTTTAATTTCATTGTGGTATTTCAGGGCAATGTTATTCTGAACAGACGAATTAAAAGACTCTTTCGAATCCCATTTTGAATAACTAATGAAACCATACTTTGAATTTTCTGAAAGTGATTGCATTAGAAATACATCCTTAACTTCATTAATATCTTTACATACTTTATTAACAATCTTCCACGTATCAACAAATGACAGATACGTTGATACAATTCCAAATGGTTTTATAAAAAAGTATTTAGTTGTACTTTTTACTTTTTCTGTATTTAAAATTTTTTCCTGTTTCATAATCTGTGTAAAAATACAAACGAATAACATTTATCGCAAAGAAGAATTATTGAATTTGTCCCCAAAACATATACTTTATTATGTTGATTTTTGGTCATATTTTAGACAATTTCCTATAAAATATAGCCCCAAACAAATTTTAAAAGATTATGAAAATATTTAAGGTTTTTCAGATAATTTTGTCATTCTCAAAGTAGGAACTTATCGAATTTGAAGAATACGTTCAATCTTCTTACCTGACAGGTTCGAGAGACTATCTTGCCGATACTGAAAGGTATTAACTTATACAGTAATAACATCAACAGATTAAAAGATATATCAAATGAAGAATTTTTTCAGAAAATATTTCCGGGAAAAAAGTACAGCAATAAGACCATGAGAAACAGATTAACCGAATTGACAGTTCTTGCGAAGAAGTTTATAGTTCAGAAAGAAACTGACACCGATAAAGTTTTGAACAATATGCTTTTGTTAAAAGGATTAAGGAAAAGAAAACTCTTTAATATATTCAGGTCTGAATATGAGAAAGTGAATGAGATTGAAGCAGAAAATCCCGCTAAAAGTTACAACGGTGCCGAAATAAAAATGTTATCCGCATACGTTTATCTGGAGATGCAGGATTTTACGAATATTTTTGAAGACTATAAAAAATGGGCGGAATACTTTATTACGTTTTTTCTGGAGAATTATTTTATGATTATGATTGAATTTGAAGCAGAGAAAAGATATGGTATTAATTCGGGGAATAATATAGGATTTGATTTAATTAATAATCTTAAATCGGAAAATTTTATTAAGGCACTTCAGCAAAGAAACAGTAAAGAATATACACTCGTTTATTTATACTATTATCTTTATAAAAGTACTAGCGATATAAACGATGAAACCATTTACAAGAAATTCAGTGACTTGTTTTTTAAAAACCTGGATTCATTATCCACTGACCAGAAGAACGAAATTTTCGGTTATATGATTTCAAGATATTTTGAAAAAATCAATTCAGGGAAGAAAGAATATCTTAAAGACGTGTTTAAACTTTATAAATTAAAATTAAAACTCGGACTTTATTCGGAGTTGAAAGTAATCAGGTATCCATCGACAGCGTACAGAGATTATATAGTCGTAGGATTAAGGCTAAAGAAGTATAAATGGGTTGAAGAATTCATTAAGAAATATTCTGATGAACTTCCGTTAGAAGTGAGAGATATTGAGATTAATATGGCATATACAAGACTGTATATGTCCAAAAAGGAATTTAACAATGCTTTAATGTCACTTGAAAAACTTAAAACAAATAATTCGTTGTACATACTCGATGCCTCAAGGATTAAACTCAGGATTTATTATGAAATGATGAAATTTGAAGAAGCAATTTTAGAAGTTGACAGGGTTAAACATTACATCAAGAATAACACGAAGCGGATTGCTTTATCAGTAAGAAAATATTCAAAAGATTTTCTCGAAAAGTACAATGAATTACTGAAACTGAGATTGAGCCCTGACAAGAAGGAGATTGATTATTTTATGAAAAAAGTTCAGGAGTCTTCGGGACTTGTGCTGAAGGAGTGGATAATGGAAAAAGTAAGCGAAATGCGTGGGAATTATAACTGAATTTGTCCAAATATATGATTTGTTACATTAAATGCGTTAATATAATAAAAATATAACTTTCAACTTTGATTTTTAGTTTTTAAAAAGTAACCGGCGATTGTTATGAGAACAAACCGCCGGTTAAGGAGGACTATGAAAAACACTCTATTAATAGAATTATTATTTCAACATTACCATCTTTATAATATGCCTGTAACTACCCGCTTCTATCTTTGCAAAGTAAACTCCGCTTGAGTATTTTGCACCGCTCCACGTCGCTTCGTATCTGCCTGCCTGTAGGTTGTTGTTTACTAGTGTCTCTATTTCTTTTCCTGTTAAATCATAGATTGTTAGTTTAACGAATGAATTCTTCGCAATATCATACTTTATTGATGTCGTTGGATTAAACGGATTCGGATAGTTTTCGTATAACTTGAATTCTTTTGGCACTTCCGATAAGTTGTTACCAGTTTCGGTTATTAATGGGTTTGTTATCCTGAATGTTGTCGGATATACCAATGCTACTGTCGAGTCATTTACAGTCGTTAATGCTGTTGTAAACGGCGGGTTTACTCTGAACTTTATTGAGTCTGTTACAAATGGTGTACTTACTACCGTAAATCTTACTTTTCCAAGTGTGTATGTTCCCGGATTGAATCTGTAAAATCCGCTCGTGTTGAATGTAAGTATGTTAAAACTCATTATCGTCGGTGATGCCGCTAATGTTTTTATTGCCTGATATCCGTTTGCATTACTTATGTTAGGGTTTGCATTCTGTACCGGATTATCTGGCAGGATTGTCAGGGATGTTGACGGGTTTGGACTTATGTTCAGTCTTATCGTTGCCGCTCCTACTGCCCAGTATTGTCCCGCCGGGACTGTTGCTATTAAATTGTATGACAGAATGCCTCCGGATATTGTTCTGCCTCCCAAAGAAAATATTACTTTTTGTGCAGGTGATACATTCACCATAACTATTAAGAGTAATAATGTTGTTAGTATCTTTTTCATAATTTTTATTTTATTTAATTAATTAATTATTTTTTAATGTTTTTATCTATTTTATCGTTTTAATCTTTTAATCTTTTAATCTTTAATCTTTTAATTAAGTCCACTCCCTTTTATCGGGAGTGGACTAATTTTATTTATTCTTAATTATTATTCTTGCGATTTATTCTCAGTACTGTTCTTAACTGCTTTGTCTATTTGCATCTTTTTGTTCCTCAAAACTTCCGGTGATAATGGTTCTACTCCCGGGGTTATTTTTATCAGTCCGAAGTTATTCGCAATTATTGATACGTCTGCCGCGTTTACGTCTTCATCTCCGTTAAAGTCACTGCTTAAATATCCAAGCATTCCGAATTCTACCACAAATATTCCTATATCTCCAGCATCTATCGAGCCGTCTCTGTTTGCATCTCCGCCTATCAATACCCACACACTTCCGACCTGTTTCATATTGTCGCCGTATGCCTGTGTTGCTGCTGTGGTGAAGTCATAACTTAACGGTGTTCCGCCTACGAATGATTGAGGCAGTTTACTCCACGTTTCAAGATGGTTTCTGTGGTTGACTACGATGTAATAACTTCCTGTTGTTACTCTGTTGAAGTTCATACTTGCTGTGCCTGTTGCACTCAATACTACTTTTGCTGTATCGACGTATGCATAAGGTGTTGTTGAACTCGCCAGATATACCATTACTGTGTCTGTTACCTGTGTCGTTCCACCCCAGAATCCTTCAAGATATACTTTCAGGTTGAGGGATAATGTTGGTACTAATGTACTGAAACTCCAGATTGATGAGAATGAACCCCATCCTGTCTGGTTCTTTGCTTTTACTCTCCAGTAATATGTTGTTCCTGTGGCTAAGCCTGTGAGTATCTTTGTTGTATCTGTTAGAGTTGAGTCTCTTGCCAGTACTGTCGCTAATGTCGGATCTGTTCCGTATTCAAACCAGTATTTGCTGATTGTTAACGGATCATCAGTTTCTTTATCTGATTTTCCTTTTTGCTGATTATCAACTAAAGTTTCTATTGCTTTATACCACTTGAATGTTACTGTTGTCGGCTGACCTGTTGCTCCGTTTGCCGGTAACGCGAGTATTGTTCCGTTTGGTGCGTTCGGGGCTGTTGTGAATGCAAAAACGGTTGAATATGCACTTGTGCCGTTTGCGTTTGTTGCATTTACTCTCCAGTAATATTGTGTATTTGTTGTTAACTTGCCTGACGGGACTACGATTGTTGAAACTGTTAATCCTGCTGTATCATATACCGTAGTTCCAAATGTATTGCTTGTCGATATCTGTACTCTGTAACTTGTTGCATATGTAACATCGTTCCAGTCAAGTGTTGGTGTTACCGATAAATCAACCGAGTTGTTTGCAGGTAATAACAATGTCGGTGCAGACGGTATCGGAAGTGCTGTTGTAAAGTTCCAGATTGCACTGAATCCTCCCCATCCTATCTGGTTCTTTGCTTTTACTCTCCAGTAGTATTGTGTAATTGGATTTAATCCTGATACCACTTTTGTTGTATCTGTAAGAGATGAGTCTCTTGCTATTACTGTCGCCAATGTCGGGTCTGTTCCGTATTCAAACCAGTATTTACTGATTGCTTTTGGATCATCACTTTCATTTTTCGATTCTTTATTATCTTTCTTCAACGTTGCGTTCAGTGTTTCTATTGCTTTATACCATTGGAATGTTATTGTCTGTGGTTGACCTATTGCTCCGTTAACAGGTGAAGCAAGTATTGTTCCATTTGGCGCATTTGGCGAAGTTGAGAATTTAAAAACTGAAGAGAAAGGTCCATTAATTGTTGTGTATCTTGGATTTACTCTCCACCAATAATTAGATAGTAATGCGGTTGTGAACAAATATGTAGAATCTGTTACGTTTGTTTCAACAACTATGTTATTAAATAAATCATCGGTTGCTATTTGTATTCTGTAACCTGTTGCAAACAGTGCTTTACTCCATACCATATTTACAGGTCTTACGACATCAACCGCATTATTTGCACGGTATTAGCAGCGTAACATCTGTATTCTTGCTTAATGTGAATTCGTGTGAACCAATATTTACCGGTCCGCTCACGTTTCTCGGATATCCGTTATAGTCTGTTGTTATTCCTGCTATACCGATACCGTCTTTGTAAACGTATGCAGCTCCGTATTGGGTTGTGTCTATGTTCAGATCTCCTGTTGATATATTTCTGAACAATGTTGTACCCGGAATGTTTGCAGAAGTATCGCTTAAAGAGTTTGCATCGTATCCGATTATAGATTTCCATTTATCAAAAGAATAAAAAGTACCATACCAGTCACAAACACGATTTGATGATACAGTTACAAATAAATTGTAATCGCTATTAACAGTTGGACTTCCTCCCATACGAGGAGAGATTTCATCACCTTTACTATTAGTTTTTTTATCAAGACCATAGTTAGAAACACCCATAGCAAGATTGCTTATATTAGGGTTGGTTCTTCCATTATAAAAAACATTATTCTTCAAGACAGCGTACTGAGGGCTTGAGCTACCATCTTTAAAGTAAGAATAGGATGGCTGTTCACTGTTCGAAGCCCCGCTAAGAAGAACTGTATTATTGAAATAATTTGATGTACTTGTATAAAATCCTGTACCCGGATCATATATCCCGAATACCAAACCGAAATTACTTTGGTTATTTGTCATCGAAATCTGGTTGTTGACAAAATATACATTTGTAGCATTAGAAGTTCCGCCAGTATTAACTATACCCGCAACAATGTCGTTGCCGCCTTCTGTATTACTTGTAAAGATACCTGATATCCTGTTGTTTGCTATCAGCGATGAATCACCCAATCCGCCTATATTCTCGATTGCATAGACAAAATTCTTTTTGCCGGATGTATAAGGTATTGTTGCTTTATTCCCAAAATCTGAGATTATATTGTTTTTTACAACTACTTTCTGCTGGGATGAAATTGTTATACCATCCAGTTTTGTAAAGTAACTTGAAGCAGGTGTATTACCGGGTGTCTGCCAGGAATATATGTGTGTTAATACATTACCGGATATTTCTACAGGTGCATTACCATTAGTAAGAATCATATTACGCTGGTAGGAGCCTCCCATTGTTGTAATCACTGAATCCTGCCTCGTAAATATGTTAGTAGCTACGTTATTACGTATAGTAAGCGGACGAATAACACCATTGTTGCCGTTTGAAGCATTTATCAACTGTAAGTTTCCGTTATATACTATTGTTTTTGAAGTATCAGAACTGCCGAATATGTTTCCCTTTATATCCATCCAGCCTTGTGATGTTGTAATTCCGTTAAATTTTAAAGTAGAGCCTTGTCCGGGATAAGACCTGATATTCTGAATCGTATTAGCGTTAATCGTTGTAATGGAGTCATAACCTGCACTTACACTCATTATAAATATATTTCCGGGATTCTGCGAATAGAAATAATTTCCTCCGCAGTTTGAAGCAGTACCCCCTATGTAATTACTATCAATAGTGAGTCCTCCAAAAATACCAAGTGATGCATTAATAGGCATAAACTGATATGTAAAAGAAATCGTTGGAATGTTAAAATAAAAACTATTCTTTCTCAAAGTCCAGCCGTTTCCATTTCCGCTTCCTGTTGATGTAAGAAATATACCGCCTTGAGTAAAATTGGTAATTTCATTTCCATATATTAGATTGTTTGTGTTCTGCGAATTTATACCGCGTCCTTCTGATAATATAGCCATATAAAGAGGAATTGGTTTACCGTTGACGTCGAGCGTATCAGAACGTTCACGGATTACATTATTCGCAACAACATTGAAACTGTTTCCCTGTGTCAGTGATCCATAAGTGAAAATAATCGGTGAATAACGGAGAACGCTGCCTGTCTGGTCTCCAAGTGATTCTATTGTACAATTCTTAACTGTATCAAATGTTGCACCGTTATTAAAGTTAATTGCTGCACCCCTGGAATTGTTTCTAATTCTCAAATATTTTCCCGAGCCGCCATCTATTGTAACTTTGCTTGCTCCTGCAAACCTAATCAGTCCCATAGTATCATTCATTGAGTTACCATAAGTGTACCAGCCTGAAATAATTCTTTCTGTAGTGCCATCCGGAATAATCCTCAAAGAATATTGTGTAGGAGCCATCTGTTCTGACCAGGCTTTCAACCCCACCTTTCCAGATTCTGTGACAAGGTTACTTGTAACTACGGCAGTAATATTTCCTGTAATAACTCCTTTATTAATCAGGTCAAATAAACCACCTGTACTCGTCAGAGATGTTATAGTTTCGGATGAACCAACATTTATAGTGTTTGTGTATGAACCTGTGACAGCATATTTGTTTATATTCCCGAGTAACGGGAAATTCGCTGCTGTTAAATTTACATTAGCAGGCGTTGTCGTAAACATTCCTGAATTAATACCAACGTTTGGTGTTACTGCAATATCCTGTGCAGTTATAAAATACTGAACAGTATCTCCGGTTGTAACACTGCCTCCAAATAAAAGTGAGTAGTTAATCGTAAAATTAAACGGAGAACCGGTTGTACCATTTGCAGATGCATATTTCCATCCGTCTGTTGCATTTGTGTTATCATTAAAAGTATTTGCATTAGTTGTCTTCTTATAATAAACACGAGGTCTGTTAGCCGAAGTATCAATTTTAGAAGGGTCAGTAATTACAATTCCTGATAATGTTCTATTTGTTGTATTTCCATTCCCAAAACGTTCATAATAAATTACCGGAGCTACTACGTCAATTGCCGATGTACCTGAATATTCATCGAATCCTATGCTTGGATAGGTTAGATTTCTTGTGTTTCCATCAAAATCATATGTGACAGGAATTGGAGTTGCAACTGGTAATCCACCCCTATATGTGAGAGAACCACTTCCTGTATTAATATGAAGATTGCCGCCGTACGCATCTATAAACGGCGAATTCTCATAAACAGAACCTTGTTCACGAGGGTTCATATATCCCATAAAATTCGAAAACTGAGCATTGGTAAAACTGTTCGTAATATCATAATATATTAATCCGCCACTGTACCAGTTGTTATTTCCATTCGTTGACTGGTAGTTTCTTAATGCTGCAACTCCACCCATTCTCAGAGCTACTGCAGAGTTACGTCCCGTACCACCGCTTTTTGATAAATTGACTACATTATTATTCCTTATGTCAACTCTCATTGTATCGGCACAATAAATACCACTGTTACCGTAGGTTACTGAAGAACTTGTATCTGCAAGATATATACTGTTATAATACAAGCCAATGTTTGCAGGACCAACAGGACCATTCACAAAAATTCCTGTTACTGCATTCGAATCAACACCTGCGGGCATTCTGAGATTAGAAATCGAATTGTTGTAAGCATAAATAAACTGCCCAGAATTAATGTACAATCCGTGAATACGTGCTGTGTTTGATGCATTATAGTTTGTGAGTCTATTTACATTATTATTGTATATAGACCTGTTATTTCCTGTGTTTGTATATATCCCGTAAAAGATTGTTGAGACACTTGATGATATATTGTTAATAGTATTATCGTAAACAAAATAATTATTTGCATTCGCCGAACCATTATCATATATAGCATAAATATTAACACCTGCCGTGACACTGTCGTTTGCAATATAATTATTATAAATTTTTGCTGTTCCATTAACTCCAAGACTTGCCCCAGAATAGATATAATAAAGGTTAGTAGATGAACTGTTCTTAATTACATTATAAACAGAATCGTTTGATACATTCAGGTTTACTGTTGCTCCCTGAACGTAGTACATCGCACATGTTGCATTCGATGTTCCGATAGTACTGTTTTTGATAACATTCCCCGTTACGTTCATTGTATCGGGTGAGTTGCTTCCAGCCGCGTATATACCGTAAAATGCTCCCGTATTAGTTGCAGGTAGATTCAAATCTTTTACGGTGTTATTCTGGATGTTACAATGCGACCTTATTGAAGCACTATTACCGGGAGTTCCCTGAACATAAATCGGACTGATTATTCCTGTAGATGTGCCCGAAGAAAGAGTTACAGTGTTTGAAATGACATCAACATTTCCAAAATTGTTTCCGGCAATCTGAATACCATAAATCGCATTTGTTGAACCAGTACCAGAAATAATTGTGTTGTTATCTATTCTAATAAACATCTGAAGGTTTGTATAAATACCATTTGCAGCTGTTGCTAATCCGCCAAAACCTGTTATAGTATTGCCAGTAATTTCATTGTATCTGCCGTTTGTATAATATGGTGGTGTTGCTCCATATCCATATAATTTTATTCCGCTGTAACAGTTTGTTATTGTGTTATTCTGGTATTTATTGTAGGAATTAACACCTGTAAGAAGTGAGGTGGCATATGACACCGTATCCCGAATGCCGACAGAATTAATGTTTGAGGCTTTAAGAAATATTTTAGTATTTCTTATAGTGTTATAACTCGAACCGATATTTGAGCTGGCAGTTTTCAAAGAATAGCCTGCCTCGACCTGATTATATGTTAACGTATCTTTCTGTCGTACGTTTATAGAATCGAAAGTAGCATATGAAACGCCGTTTAATGTCAGGATATTGTCAATACCCGAAGCCGTTCCATATCGTTCAAGATATACTTCACCTGCTTCATTGGATTTCTTTTTAAATGTAATTGTATTTATATTACTTGCTCCATAAACTGTATTTAATGTAACTGAACTATCAATTTCAACACCTGCATCTGTTCCGTAAACAGCCGGTTTCACATTAAAAACAACCGGACCGCTGATACCTCTGACTGAAAGGTCGGCAAATGCGGCTGTGAATGTAGGATAGTTAGGTGCTGTCTGCCCGGGTCCTATAACATACGTTCCTCCGGGAATCGGAGTGTTTATAATCCTTCCGCCTATTCCAGGAGTTGGTGATACTGAACCTAAGTTAGTACCTATTATTGAATCGCATACAGCATAAATCGTATCGCCAGAACCTGCACCAGGTGTGACATCATAAGTAAGCCAGAAGTAATTTGTATCCGTTAAAGTTTGTGCCCCGCTTATTTCAAAATTGCCGTTTGGGTTTGTAATTACATTACCATATTGTGCAGCATATGTTGGTGAAACAGTAAAAGTATTATATTTTCCTGTATAATATATTCTTGCATTTCTTATATCGCTTGCAGGATTCGTCGAACCTGTTGTGCGAAGTTTAAACTTAGTTACATTAAATGGATTATTCGTACCCGTGGTAATAACAGGAATTCCAAGTATATGATTATTAACAGAATTCGGAGTAACGGGGTTAGTGTTATTTATAACTGTTCCCGAAACGTACGTCATTGCTGACGGGACTCCAAATGTAACATCGTCTATAGCAATATTTGCGCCACCGTATCCGCAAGCCTTAAAAAGTACATAGTTAGCCGCACCATTATAACTTGCAGGAATGAGAAATGAATATTGATACCAGCCATTAAAAGAGGCTGCCCTTTTAACTTGTCCAATTGGCTGTAGTGTAGCACCGGCAACTGTATCAGCAACTGTATTAACCCATATACCAAGACTATCAGGTGCTCCCGGTGCGTCTATTGACCTGTACATCCAGAATGACACAACTCCCTGACCTGATGTGAGGTCAAACGAAGGTGTAATTAACCATGAATATTCTACAGGGTTTCCAGATAAATTGGTTCCTGTATTAATTCTTGCCAAGCCTAAACCTGAATGAGGAATGGCATATGGACTGGATAGTGTTGTTCCCCTTGCCCAACTGTTCGAAAAATTCCAGACTTTTTGCGTCCAGCCTGTAGGCGGGAAAGTTGTTCCGTCGAATGACTCATAGTTTATCACATTTGTCTGCAATGGTGTTGGTGTTGCTGAGAACAAATTATCAAAAAAAGCTCTAGCATCATCAAATACAGTTGCATTCGCATTCAATGAAAATAGTGATATAATTATAACCAATATTAGATTTAATTTTTTCATTTCTTATTTATATTTATTAATATTTAATTAATTTATTTAATCATCAACATTTTCTTTGTAGAGACAGCATTGCCGTTCACTATCAAAGAATAGAAATACACACCTGACGATAGACTTGATCCGTCGAAGTGTATTTTATAATTTCCCGTCATTAAACTTAATCCGTTAATTTCTCTTGCAACTTCTCTTCCTGCTATATCAAATATTTTTAATGAAACATTTCCTGCTTTTGGTAAATCAAATTCGATTGTTGTAGTCGGATTAAACGGATTCGGGTAATTTTGTTTTAATGAATAGTCCGATGGTACTTTGTGCTCATAAGTGAAACCGCTTGTAACAGTTCCTTTTGAATATTTCATTATCATTGCACCAAATTGATTTCCGTTGGCTGCAAATATTGTATCAGGATGAACCATTTTTATACTGTAAACTGCATAACCGCCTATGTTATATATCTGCCATGTTTGTCCCCTATTTGTAGTTCTTCCTACTATTCCTATTGTTGCACCCATACACCCGTTTTGATTATCATACCAATCTGTACTGAAAAACCCGCCTGCATAAACAGGAAAATTTAGTGAATCCCATGTCTGGCCGCCGTTTGAAGTAGCATAAGCCTGACAGTTTGAACCACCCATAAATACATTATTGGCATCGACGGCTTTGATTTTAATAAATCCTACACCCGAAGTATTTGAAGGCATATTCAAAAGAGACCAGGTAACGCCGCCGTTAGTAGTTTTTTGAAGTCCCGCTCTGTGAGTCATATACCCTGTATTAGCATCAACCATATCTATATTTTGTCCAACTGGTCCGTTGTATGCAGAAGTTTGCTCACCCCAGTTAGAACCACCGTTCGTAGTTTTCCATATTTTTGTATATCCTCCGACTATCGGAAGTCCACCGACCATCCATCCCGTATTTTCATTAATAAAATCTACTCCGTTGCAGAATTCTGTAGAAAATATCGGATTGTTTGACTTGCTTGTATCCCAGGTCACACCTCCGTTAGTAGTCTTAAAAAATAATCCGTACCTTCCGCAGACGTAACCCGTTGTAGGATTAATCATACTGATACTGCTGCAATAACTGTTAATAATAAAATTTGCAGGTGACCAAGTTTGTCCGCCATCAGGAGAGTTCACTATACCGTCGTTGCTTCCGAGATTTGCTCCTATCGCTATAACTCGTCCGTTATTACTTTGTGCATATAAATCACCGCTTAAGTTCGCAAGTGACGCTCTGTAAGATAAAGTTGACCAGTTTGCCCCGTTATTGGTGGATTTCAGCATCTCGCCGTACTGACCGTTGACCATCATATTATTTCCGAGTTTGTCAAAACTGAATGCATAAAATCCTGTAAAAGTTGAAACACCTGCGTATGAGACAGTACCCCACGAATTCCCGTTATCCGTTGATTTAAAAATCTCTTCTGTACTGACGGTACCGGATACATATACTGTTGAACCATCAATTACGATATTATATAATGAATTGCCGGTCGGTGTATTAATACCTGACCAGGACGCTCCTCCGTCTGTTGTATATCGTACAAGACCCGCTGAACCGCACACATAACCCGTCATAGCATTATTAAACTTCATGCCATAGAGTTCACCGGTTGCTGTTACATTGGATACATTCCAGCTGTTACCCGCATTAGTAGTCGAATAAAAATTACCTCCTGTTGACGATACAGCCATTATATTATTTTCGTCTGCTGCATAAACGCCTCTGTATAGTGCTGAAGTAACATTAGGAAGAACAGTCCAGTTTAAACCTCCGTTTGTGGTTTTCATTATATTATAAGTACTTGTCCCCGCAAGATATCCCGTTGATGCATTAAGAAAATGCATACCCCATACTGTTCCAATTCCGGAGGGAAGAATTCGTATTGTATCGAATGACAATCCGCCGTTCGTTGTTTTGACAATTCCCGGGACAGATTGTACTCCAAGGTAACCTGTATTAACATTTACGAAATATCCGCATTTATAATTCTGCAGCATTCCTGCTCCGGGATAAGTCGGATTTGGATAACCCGCGGTTTTTGTCGTCCAGGTTACACCGGCATTTGTTGTCTTCACAAACATTCCGTAATCACCTGCTGCGTACCAGTTATTGGCATCAACCATTTTCATCCAGTTAAGAGATTGTCCTTGAGGTCTTGGATGTACCCATTTCCATTCGGGAGTGCTCTGTGCAAATAGCCCTGCAGCAGTGAGTAAAAATACAGTTATTAATATTAACTTTTTCATTTTATTATTTTATTATTAATTTCTTAAAATTTTAATAAAGCCCCTATGTGTAAAATGCTATCCCCGTATATATTAGCAATACAAAGGGGCTTTTATTACTTATTTAATTAACACCAGTTTTTTAGTTGCAATATTAACACCATCAACTACGAGAGAATAGAAATATACACCTGTTGATAAATTCGAACCGTTGAAATTCATTTTAAAATTACCTGCGTTCAATGACATATTATTTATTTCAGTAGCATATTCACGTCCAGCCAGATCAAAAACTTTCACTGAAACGTTACCTGCTTTAGGCAAATTAAACTCAATCGTTGTAGTTGGATTAAACGGGTTCGGATAATTTTGTTTCAATTCAAAATTATCTACTTTAATTTGCTGATTATATTGTACACCCGTTAAAGTGCTTCCAACAGCGCGCATAATTGTTGTATAAATTCCGGTTACATACGCGGTATCGCCCGCACTGACAGTAGTCTTTATGAGTGTGCCAACATGTGCATTCTGAAATGACCAGGTTAAACCGCCGTTTGTTGTTCGACAGATTGCTGTAGTCATATTGCCACATACATATCCGGTATTTGCATCTTTAAAGTCAAGACTTGTAACGTCCACTGTAACAGGCAGAGTTATTGCAGTCCAGTTTGTGCCGCCATTTGTTGTTTTGGCAATTCTATTTGTTCCTGATGAAGACCCTATATAAACTGTGTTCCCATCAATTGCTTTTACAGTTTTAATATTTCCCGTAATTGGAATCGGAGATGCTGACCAGTTTATACCACCGTTAGTTGTTTTATAGACAGGCTGACTTGAAGGGTTCATAGTGCAATACCCTGTGTTAGCATCGAACATATCCGCCGACATAACGTTTTCGCCAGTCCCTGCACCTATTGAATACTGTGTCCAGCTTTGCGCGCCATCAGTTGTCTTGAATACATTACCTCCCGGCACTACAGAATAGTTAACAAAAACCCAGCCGGTGTTTTCATTTATAAACTTGCAGTTATAGAGTAGAGTAATTTGAACCTGATGCATTGGTTTTACTAACCCAGTTCTGACCTCCGTCAGTTGTTTTCATAACATTGCTATATTGTCCGCTTATATATCCTGTTTGGGCATTAATCATAGATAATGCATAGAATTCCGCGTTAATATTTGTATTGTATGCTGTCCAGTTTAACCCTGCATTCGTTGATTTCATTATCTGTCTTGTCCGGGGGAGGTATAAGCTCTTCCAACAGCCATCACAGTGCTTGTACCCGGAATTGTTTTAAGATCGAACATAAGTTGAGTAGATAACTGAAAGTTTTTTGAAGTCCATGTATTGCATCCGTCTGTTGACGGAGCAACTACTCCAAAATCTCCGGCTAACACATAACTGCTACCTGATTTATCGAGTGTTTGCCATAAATAAGTAGTGAAACACTTGGGACACTTATCGGTAATGAACTCCAGGTAGTTCCTGCATCTGTTGACTTGAAAAGATTGCTTGGATGACCTACATAGATATATTTCTGTATCCGAAAATGCTTTTATTTGATAATAAGACCATTCATACTGTGGCGAGGCAATCGAATCCCAGGTAACACCCGCATTTGTTGTTCGTCCGATTTTTCCGCCTTGACCGCCTGCTATACCTGTGTTGGCATTAATAAATGTTATTTCAAATCCATTTTGTGCGAATGGGAATGGTGATGAAGACGACCAAGTTAGAACCGCCGTTAGTTGATTTCATAATATATACCGTCATTTAAGAAGTACGAAAACATTCAACGCACTGGTACCACTGACAGCATTTACGGTTGTTGCTGTTGTACTATATACAAGCGTCCAGTTAAGTCCTCCATTAGTTGTTTTTACTACACCACCACCAAAACCCGCTGGATAATATGCAGAAGCAAAACCTGTATTATTATCGGCAAACCACATTCTTCTGTAACCATAATTTGAAGAAACTAAACCAATCCCAACGGAATCAAAACTAACACCTCCGTTAGTACTTCTGCCGATATAAGCGTTTGCACCTGCAACAACTATTGTATTGGCATCAATAATTTTTATATCAGCTGACTGCACCTGAACTCCCGAGGTACCCAGGCTTTCCAGCAGATAGATTAACATACCAATTAGTTCCTGCATTTGTTGTTTTCATAAATGTACCGTATGCTCCTACACCAAACCATGTATTAGCATCGAGCATTCTAAGTTTGCTGATAGGATTGCACTGAGGAAGAGGGTGCATAAATTTCCAGTTCTGATTTTCCTGTGCAAAAGCACCGGTAGATAAGAGAACGAGGACAAGATAAATAAGTAATTTTTTCATTTTCGATTAATTTAAATTTTTTATAATAATTATTAGTATTTCTTTACTTTTTTGTAAAATGATGAATGTACATTATAACCGTTCTTTTTTCGAACAATATTGCTATCTGAAGTTATTATACTTTTATCTGTATTGTATAAAAATCCAAGAAATCTGAATTTCGCTTTTCTATAAACTGCTTTGAACAGATGCGAAGAAGCAATACTGCCATTTTTCGTTTCACATATTGAATCCCAGAATTTCCGAACATTATTATCGTCTGCTGCATCGTTTTCGAATGTTATAATTTCAAGAGTATTGCCGGCTTTTTTTCTCCCGTTATAGTTTGTGTAAGAAATTAATTTATATAAAGAATATAATGCTGATTTAGAATCATCACCGTTTAATATATTATGATAATTAAGTACATTGTATTTCAGATTAGAATTTATGAATGCTTCTTTTGATTCCCAATTAGAGAAACTAAAAAATCCGTATTTTGATTTTTCA
>CAVVJW010000023.1:0-275312 GCA_963748665.1 Ignavibacteriota bacterium
TGAGGCCGTACCTCCGAACATCTGCCGGGTCGGCTCCACCCATTCCAGTGAGCCGACGAGGGTGAACTGGTCGTCCCAGGTGATCTGGGTATTGCCGTGGGGCACCAGCAGATCGCCGTTCCGGCTCACGGCCAGGACACCAAGACATCGCCCGGCAGCGGCAACTGTTGTAAGGTCCGACCGACGCTTTGCCCATCCCTGACGACCACCTCCCACACTTCCTTGTCGTCATCCGTCCGGGTCAGCAGCGTGTAAATGGTCGGGTTGCGCACCATCAGCGCCAGCAGCGCGGCCTGGCTGAGCGAGGGGTGATCGCCATGGCGCCAAGCCGCTCGAAGCGTGCCATTCCGGCCGGTCGTAGACGTTCACCAGGACGTGGTCAATGCCGTAGGTCCCCCGCGCCAGTTTGGCAGAGGCGCTCCGTTTTGCTCGGTGTCGCTATGCATGCAAATGACCGCGGGGCCGTCTCCAGGGAGGCCAGCCGTACCGTATCGTTCAGCAATTTGGACAATTCCATGACGGTCTTGCGCGGAATGATGACTTCACGCGCCTCGAATGTCCGTTTCGAGTTCGGTTTCCGCGTAGCTCAGGCGATGACCATCGGTGGCCACCACGCGCAGTTGCTTGCCATCCAGTACCAGCAACATGCCGTTGAGGTAATAACGGATGTCCTGACTGGCCATGGCGAACTGCACCAGTTGCAGCAAACGCTTGAGGGTTTTTTGCGGCAAGCGAATGGCTTCGCCCAGACCGGCTCCGGTTTCGACACGAGGAAAATCCGCAGCCGGCAGGGTTTGCAGGGTGAAGCGGGACTTGCCTGCACTCACGACGACCTGGCTGTCCTTGGTGTCGAGCTTGACCTTGGCTGCGTCCGGCAGGGCCCGCACGATATCGAACAGTTTGCGAGCCGCGATGGTGATGGCAAAGTCTTCACCGGATTCTGTGCGTCCAGCTGGGTGCTGACCTGCAATTCAAGATCGGTGGCCAGTACGGTCAGCTTGCCGGCTTTTTTTTCCAGCAGCAGGTTGGACAGGATCGGCAAGGTGTGACGTCGTTCAACCACACCGACGACAGCACGCCAGGGAAGCCAGAAGTGCGTTGCGTTCGCTTTGTACTAATAGCATTTATATATTCCTGAGAATCATAATAAAGGCAGCCTAAATCTGGGGATAAGCCTTTTTATTTAATTTAAACAATGGTCATTTGTTATTTTTAGGGTGTGGGTAACACCTTGGTTCACCGGAAGGAATGTGGATAGTTTTTCTCATCCGGTTATTCCAGCCGAGTTACCCACATTTCATCCTCAGCCTGTCAGGCTTTGTAATAACACCAAATAATCACGTCCGATATCCACTTCGGTTTCACGCAACTCGGCTACTTTACGGCATGCATGTATTACGGTGGTGTGGTCGCGCCCACCAAACGATTCGCCAATTTCCGGCAAGCTCTGGTTGGTGAGTTCCTTGGACAGGGCCATGGCAATCTGACGTGGCCGGGCCAGATTACGCGTGCGCTTTTTGGAAAACATGTCGGAGACCTTGATTTTATAAAAGTCGGCGACGGTTTTCTGGATGTTTTCGATCGAAACAATACGCGAGGTCGATGCAATGAGGTCGCGCAACGCTTCTTTGACCAGTTCCAGGGTGATCGGTTTTTCATGGAAGCGCGAAAACGCGATGACCCGTTTCAAGGCGCCTTCCAGTTCACGCACATTGGAACGGACCTGCTTGGCGATGAAAAAAGCGACGTTTTCCTCCAGCTTGGTGTTTTCGGCCTGGGCCTTGGCCAGCAGGATGGCGACCCGCATTTCCAGTTCGGGTGGTTCGACCGCGACCGTCAGGCCCCAGGCAAAGCGGGATTTGAGCCGGTCGTCCAGCCCGCTGATTTCCTTGGGAAAGGTATCGCAGGTGATGACAATCTGTTTCTTGTTTTCAATCAATGAGTTGAATACGTAGAAAAACTCTTCCTGGGTGCGGTCTTTCTTGGCCAGAAACTGGATATCGTCGATCAGCAACAGATCCAGCGACATGTAACGACGCTTCAAGTCGTCAAACTGCTTGTTCAGATAGGCTTTGACCACATCGTCGACATAGTCGTTGGCGTGGATATAACTGATGCGCGCATCCGGATTGGCCAGACGAACCGTATTGCCGATGGCTTGCAGCAGGTGGGTTTTACCCAGGCCTACGCCGCCATAAACAAAGAGCGGGTTGTAGGCGACGCCGGGATTATCGGCAATTTGCAGGGCGGCGGCGCGTGCCAGCTGGTTGGCGCGGCCCGAGACAAAGTTGTCAAAATTGAAGCCAGGATTGATACGCAGGCCCATTTGGTGCAGGCGCCGCTGCGCTGGACGGGCGCGATGGCGGAAGCAGGAAGCGGAACGCAGGCGAGGCGGTGTGGGCGAGGGGCCGTACTCTTTTTCCCTAGTGCATAGGTGATGGAAACCGGGACGGGCATAAAACTCCTGCGCCCAGCCATCGATGTGTTCAGCAAACTTTTCCCGAACCCAGTCCATGACAAAATGGTTGGGCGCAAGGATCCGCACGTCACCGCTCGCGTCTTCGAACACCAGGGGTTTGATCCATGTGCTGAATTGCTGCTGGGTCAGATTGGCGCGAAAACGCTCTTGGCAAAGGTCCCAGAAGGAATCCATAGAAGAATAGGGGGGCGCGGAAAGCAGCATGGGATTTGAAGGCGAATCTTACTCCTCTTCGACGAGGTTATCCACAGGCAGGTCGAGCCACAGGCCTGTCGTAGCCGGGCTAAAACGAACTTGACATGTCCCCGCCTAGGGCGGGTCTAATACGCGGTTTTTCAACAGATTTTTTGTGTTTGGTTACCTCGTGCTTCGGGCAAGGGGCAGGTCAACGCCAGCCAGAAAGGAAATGCCATGAAGCGCACTTACCAACCCTCAACCGTTCGCCGCAAGCGTACCCACGGCTTTCGTGCCCGCATGAAAACCAAGGCAGGTCGTGACATTATCAATGCACGTCGCGCCAAAGGCCGCACACGTCTGGCTGTCTAATCGACACGCATTCAGACAAGGCGGGAGGCGTGCGCCTCCACGATGCACGGCTGGTCAACAAGACAGATTTTGATCGGGTATTTGCTGAAAACCAGCGTGCGCGGACGGATTTTGTGATGGTGATGGCGCGGCCCAATCAGGTGGGTTACCCCAGGCTGGGCATGATCGTTGCCAAGCGCCTGCTTGCACGGGCGGTTGATCGCAATCGGGTGAAACGATGCGTTCGTGAAAGCTTCCGACAGGTTTTGCCGGAACTGCCCGCCTGTGATTTTGTCGTTCGTTTGATTGCCAAGCCTGTTCCAGGAGAAGAGGCGCGTGATTTGTCCCGTACATTTAAACGAGCGGGGCATCGCGCCATGGCAAAATGGCCATCTGCTGCGCCAGGCGGTGCCATCTGCCACGCCTGACCTTTCCCCTAACTAACAGCGTTCCGCCCCATGGATAATCAGCGACTGATTCTTTTCATTGTCTTTTCGTTCTCGCTGCTTTTATTGTGGGAATCCTGGCAGGGCAAGCATGCGCCCGCCACCCGTTGCCCCAACGACCCAAAGCGCGCCCGCGTCAGCCAATGCACCCACGCCCAGCCAGGCATTGAACGCACCGGCCGCCGCGCCCGCACAGGCAGGTTTTGCCAAGGGCGCACGTGCGCTGGTGGAAACCGATGTGTTGCGTGCGACCATTGATGCCAATGGCGGCGATTTACGTCAGCTGGAATTGCTGTCGTATCGTGAAACAGAAGATAAAAAGCAGGATCTTTCACGCTGTTTGAAGAAACGCCAGACCGCGCCGTATTTGGCACAAAGTGGCCTGGTCGGAAAAAATCTGCCGACGCATCGTAGCCTGTTTCAGTTGAATCCAGGGACGTATCGGTTGACGAGGCGGAGCGGCGCAGCTGGAAGTCCCGCTGGTGTGGAACGATCCTGCTACGGGCGTGCGGGTTGAAAAAACGTACATTTTCAAGCGCGGCAGCTACGAGATTGCGGTCAGAACGCGCGTAATTAATGGCGGAACCCAGCCAGTCGATCTGACGCCGTATTACCAGTTCACTCGCCATGGCGAAGCACCGCGCGGCTCGTCATTCTTCCTGCATACATTTACCGGGCCGGCGATTTATACGGAAGCCAAGAAATTCCAGAAAGTCGCATTCAAGGATATCCAGGAAGGCAAAGCGGAATTCGAGAAAACGGCCGATAACGGCTGGGTCGGAATGGTGCAACATCATTTTGTGTCGGCCTGGCTACCAGAAGGCAGCGTCAAGCGTGAGTACTACACGCGATCCCTGGGTGATGGCCTGTATTCGGCAGGCGTGATTCTGGCCGAAGGCACGCTGGCGCCCGGTCAGCAAAAGACGTTCACGGTACCGTTGTTTGCCGGACCACAGACCCAGAGACTTGCTGGAAAAAACGGCACCCGGCCTGGATCTTTCCCGCGATTATGGCTGGTTGACGCCCTTGGCCTATCCGATTTTCTGGGCGCTGGACAAGATCGAGCGACTCGTCGGCAACTGGGGTTGGGCCATCATCATTCTGACCATCCTTCTCAAGCTGGCGTTGTATCCGTTATCGGCAGCCGGCTACAAGTCGATGGCCAAGATGAAGAAGCTGACGCCGCGCCTGCAGAAGCTGAAGGAAACCTTTGGCGATGACCGTGCCAAGCTGCATCAGGCCATGGCCGAGATGTACAAGACCGAGAAAATCAATCCGCTCGGCGGCTGTCTGCCGATCCTGGTCCAGATTCCGGTGTTCATTGCGCTGTACTGGGTGCTGCTGGCCGCAGTGGAAATGCGCGGCGCGCCGTGGCTGGGCTG
The DNA here is from genome assembly GCA_963748665.1 of Ignavibacteriota bacterium. Taxonomy (GTDB): domain Bacteria; phylum Bacteroidota; class Ignavibacteria; order Tepidaquicellales; family Tepidaquicellaceae; genus CAIKZJ01. The sequence goes on from CAVVJW010000023.1 coordinate 4,833, forward strand.
GATTACCGATCTGACCGCACCTGATCCGTGGTTCATTCTGCCGGTGATCATGGGCGTGACCTCGATCCTGCAGGTCAAGCTGAACCCGCAGCCGATGGATCCGATGCAGGCCAAGATCATGATGATCATGCCGGTGGCGTTTACCGTCATGTTCGTGTTTTTCCCGGCCGGCCTGGTGTTGTACTGGGTCACCAACAACGTGCTGTCGATTGCGCAGCAGTGGGCAATCAACAAGCAGGTCGAGGGTGGTGGCAAAGCGACCGCCGGCAAAGCCTGACCTGATTGCCGCGATCGCCACCGCGCCTGGCCGCGGTGGGGTGGGGGTGGTGCGGGTGTCGGGGGCGGACATCGAGCCGCTCGCGATGGCCATTCTGGGACGCGTGCCCGAAGCGCGCCACGCCACGTTCAGCCGATTTCTGGATGGCGACGGCGAGGTGCTCGACGAAGGCATCGCACTTCGTTTTGTGGCGCCGCATTCCTTTACCGGCGAGCACGTGCTCGAGTTGCAGGGGCACGGCGGCCCGGTGGTGCTCAATCTCATTCTGCAGCGTTGCGTCGAGCTGGGCGCGCGCCTGGCCGAGCCCGGCGAATTCACGCGGCGCGCCTATCTGAACGGCAAGCTCGATCTGGCACAGGCCGAGGCGGTGGCCGATGTGATTGACGCGGCCTCGGGCGAGGCCGCGCGTTCGGCGGTGCGTTCCCTGTCCGGCGCGTTTTCCGCGCGGATCAGCGAGCTGGTCGAGGCGCTGATTCGCCTGCGCATGCTGGTGGAAGCGACGCTGGACTTTCCCGAAGAAGAAATCGATTTTCTGCGCGATGCCGATGCCTTTGGCCGGCTGGACACGCATCGATGCCAGCCTGCAGGCGGTGCGCGCGCAGGCGCGGCAGGGCGCGTTGCTGCGCGAAGGGCTGACGGTGGTGCTGATCGGCCAGCCGAATGTGGGCAAATCGAGCCTGCTGAACCAGCTGGCCGGATTCGAGGCGGCCATCGTCACCGAGATAGCCGGGACGACGCGCGATACGGTGCGCGAGGCGATCCAGATTCAGGGCGTGCCGCTGCACATCATCGATACCGCGGGCCTGCGCGATACCGATGACGCGGTGGAAAAGCTCGGCATCGCCCGCACCTGGGCGGCCGTGGAAAAAGCAGATGTGGCCTTGTTGCTGGTGGATGCAGCGCATGGCTTGAGCGCGCATGAGTCGGCGATACTGCAGCGGCTGCCCGGCGTGAACCGATTGACGATCCATAACAAGATTGATGTGACGCAAGAGGCGCCGCGTGCGGCGGGCGATGAAATCTGGCTGTCCGCCAAGACAGGAGCCGGGGTGGACCTGCTGCGCGGCAAGCTGCTCGAGGCGGCGGGCTGGCAGGCAGCAGGCGAGGGCGCGTTCATGGCGCGCGCGCGGCATCTGGATGCGCTCGGCCCGCGGCGCGCGTCATTTGGCGGCGGCGCGCGAATCGGCCGCGCAACTCGAGTTGTTTGCCGAGGAGTTGCGGCTGGCACAGGCGGCGCTGTCGGAGATCACCGGCGAATTTACCGCCGACGATTTGCTGGGCGAAATTTTCAGCAAATTCTGCATCGGAAAATGACCACATGCTGCTGACCTGGCGCGGGATAGCCGACGAACTCAAGCAGCATCGCACGCAGTTTGCTGCAGGCCAATTTTATCGCGCTGCTGGCGGTGATCGCTGCCGTGCCGGTGCCCTTGCTGTTGCCGCTGATGGTGGACGAGGTGTTGTTGCACCATCCGGGCAAGATGGTCGCGGCCATCGGCGCATGGTTTCCGCAGGCGTGGCACGGCCCGGTGCTGTTCATCGGCGCGGCGCTGCTGCTGACGCTCGGGTTGCGGCTGACCGCGATTCTGCTCAACGTCTGGCAGGGCCGCACCTTCTCGCTGATGGCGAAGGAGGTGGTGTATCGCATCCGGGTGCGCATGCTGTCACCGGCTGTCGCGTATCGCCCTGTCGGAATTCGAGACCGTGGGCGCCGGGCGGGTGACGTCGCATTTCGTGACCGACCTCAATGCCATCGACTCCTTTCTGGGTTCATCCATCTCCGGGCTGATCGTGTCGGTGCTGACGCTGGTGGGCGTGGCGTCGGTGCTGTTCTGGATGCACTGGCAACTGGCGCTGTTCATCCTGTTGCTGAACCCGGTGGTCATCCTGTTTTCGACCCGGCTCGGCAAGCGGGTGAAGGAGCTGAAAAAGCACGAGAACCGTGCGTTCGAGGTGTTTCAGGACACGCTGTCCGAAACGCTGGATGCCCTGACGCAGATTCGTGCGATGAATCGCGAAAAGCATTATCTGGCACGGGTGACGGCCAAGGCGGGCGACATCCGCCGGCATGCGGCGGCGTTTGCCTGGAAGTCGGACGCGATGGGCCGGATTTCCTTCTTTGTGTTTCTGGTCGGCTTCGATGCCTTTCGCGCCGGGGCGATGCTGATGGTGGTGTTCTCCGATCTCAGCATCGGCGAGATGCTGGCGGTGTTTGGCTACCTGTGGTTCATGATGACGCCGGTGCAGGAACTGGTGAACATGCAATACAGCTGGTTTGCCGCCAATGCGGCGCTGGGGCGGATCAATGCCCTGCTCGGGCTGCACAGCGAACCGCAGCACCCGGCATTGCGCAATCCCTTCGCGGACCAGCCCACCGTCGGCATCACGCTCGATCGGGTGAGTTTTGCCTACGCAGACGGCGAGACGGTGCTGGACGATGTCAGCCTCGCGGTGGCGGCGGGCGAGAAGGTGGCGCTGGTGGGCGCCTCCGGCGGCGGCAAGTCGACGCTGGTGCAGGCCTTGCTGGGCCTGTATCCGGTGAAATCCGGGCAAATTCAGTATGGCGGCGTGCCGGTCAGCGAAATCGGCTGGGAAACGGTGCGCGAGCATGTCGGCGTGGTGCTGCAGCACCCGGTCCTGTTCAACGACAGCGTGCGCGCCAACCTGACGCTGGGGCGCGATGCCGATGACGCCGCGTTGTGGCAGGCGCTGGACATTGCCCAGCTGAAGGAGACGATCGCCGCGCTGCCGCACGGGCTGGATACCGAAGTGGGGCGGCAGGGCGTGCGCCTGTCCGGCGGGCAGCGGCAGCGGCTGGCGATTGCGCGCATGATTGTGGCCGACCCGCGGATCGTCATCCTGGACGAGGCCACCTCGGCGCTGGACACCACCACCGAGCGGCAGCTGCATCAGGCGCTGGCCGGGTTTCTGGCCGGCCGCACCACGCTGATCATTGCCCACCGGCTCTCGGCGGTGAAGCAGGCCGACCGGATTCTGGTGTTTGAAAACGGCCGCGTGGTGGAAGAGGGTGATCATGCCGGGCTGATTGATCGCGGCGGCCTGTACCACAAGCTGTATCACCACCCCTGAAATAAGTACCAGGGCGTCGCTATACCAGCATTTTCTGATATACTCCGCAGAGTTGTGCATACAGCAGTGGGCAGGTTGGGTTTTACCGCCGTGCCTCGGGACTGTTCACACAGCCCCATCGTCTTCGACCTCTCTTTTGTGCCGTTGGTTGTTTCCAGACCGACAGTGACAAGTCTTGTGGTTGGCGCCGATGTGATCGACGCGACCCGTTAGGCGCTTTCAAACGCCGCTAAATTCCGGTTCGTATTTTGTGACCTGTCTGGCTTGATGCCGGGCACAGGTCTGGTTTGCGCGTTTGTGCGCACTAAAAAAGGTTTGCCATGAGCTTTTCCGAATTGGGGCTTGATCCCCTTATCCTTAAATCCGTTTTGTCCGCCGGTTACGAAAACGCCACGCCGGTTCAGCAGCAGGCGATTCCCGCCGCGCTGAGCGGCGGCGATCTGCTGGTGTCGTCGCACACCGGCAGCGGCAAGACCGCAGCATTTCTGCTGCCATCGATCCAGCGCTTGCTGGCCGAGTCGACCGGCAAGGGCATGGGCCCGCGCGTGCTGGTGCTGACCCCGACCCGCGAACTGGCGCTGCAGGTCGAAAAGGCCGCCATGACCTACGGCAAGGAGATGCGTCGCTTCCGTACCGCCTGCCTGGTCGGCGGTTCGCCGTATGGCCTGCAGCTCAAGCGTTTGAGCCAGCCGGTGGATGTGGTGGTGGCGACCCCGGGTCGCCTGATCGACCATCTGGAGCGCGGCAAGATCGATTTCTCGCGCCTGGAAGTGCTGGTGCTCGACGAAGCCGACCGCATGCTGGACATGGGTTTTGTCGATGACATCAAGGCGATTGCCGCACGTTGCCCGAAAGAGCGCCAGACGCTGTTGTTCTCGGCCACGCTCGATGGCGTGGTGGGCAATCTGGCACGCGAACTGACCCGTGATGCGCAGCGCATTGAAATTGCAGCGGTGCCGGTGCAGGAATCCAAGATCGAACAGCGCCTGCTGTTTGCCGACAACATGGACCACAAAAATCGTCTGCTCGACGCGTTGTTGCGCGACGTGGAGATGACCCAGGCCATCGTGTTTGCCTCGACCAAGCGCAGCACCGAGGAAATTTCGGATCTGCTGGCCGAAAGCGGCTTTGCTTCCGATGCCCTGCATGGCGACATGCAGCAGGGTCAGCGTAACCGTGCGCTGCAGCGCCTGCGCGAAGGCCGCACCAAGGTGCTGGTGGCAACCGACGTGGCTGCACGCGGCATCGACGTGGCCGGTATCAGCCATGTCATCAACTTCGATTTGCCGCGTCAGGCGGAAGACTACGTTCACCGTATCGGCCGGACCGGCCGTGCCGGACGCACCGGTATCGCGGTGAGCTTTGCCGGCATGCGCGAAGGCGGCCTGGTGAAGAACATCGAGCGTTATACCGGCAATCGTATTGAAGTCCACACCCTGCCGGGTCTGGAGCCAACCCAGAAGCCGTCAGCAGGCCGCCCACCCGCAGGTCGCCCCTCTTCATCGGGTCGTCCGCGCAGCAACAATGGCCCGCGCCCCGGCTTTGGTGAGAAGCGTAGCTTCGGCGATCGCAGCGAGCCCCGCAGCTATGGCGACCGTCCGCCGCGCGGCGACAGCCGTGACAACCGTGATCGTGGCTATCGTGCCGACGCGCGCCCCACCGGCGATCGTCCGGCACGTAGCGATGCGCCGCCGCGTGGCAACCGTTTTGATGGCGCGCCGCGTACGCCATATGGCGATCGTCCGCCGCGCAACGAAGGCTTCCGTGGTGCAGATGCTCCGCGCGAGCCCAAGGCTGAAGTCAATGGCAACAGCGTTGAATACTGGGAAAAGCGCGAGCGTGAGGCGAAAGCCAAAGCCGCCGCCGCTCGTGGTAACAGCGCCCGTCCGGGTGGCAATGCTCGTCCCTCAAGTGGCCAGCCACGCAGCTATGGCAGCGGTGACAACCGCGGTAACGGTCATGCTCGCGTAGGTGTGCGAGGCCGCTTCAAGGACTGATTGCCGGTAGGTCGTCGGTAACAGCAAGGGGGTTTCACGTGAAACCCCCTTTTTTCGTCTGTGCTTTCCGTAAAGGATAAGGGGCTGCCTGCTTATTGGTTGGTGGCCTTGGCTTTTTGGGTGAAGCGGACGCTGGCGACCAGGGCATCGAAGTCGGCGAGCCCACGCTGAAAATAAACGATGGCAGGTGCTTCATACTGAATCGACAGGCGGCCTTTGGTGTCGACCAGGGCAACCATGACGCGCTCGATCGGCAGCCCGCGGTCATTCTTGAAGCGGATGTGCACGCGTACCGCCGGTTTGCCGTCGAGCATCACCGGGACATTGGATAGCACCTGAAGGTTGGCGGTGGACTCGCTGCTTTTCCATTCGGCAATGGCGAGTTCGGCCACTTCGTGCGGCAACATGTCGGCACGGGTTTCCCGCTTGGTGCGTGGCAGCTTGCGGTCGTGCGGCTGGCGGTTGACGACGATGTAATTCAGCGCGGGGCCGTCACGGGTGACGAACAGGTCGTTGGTGTCGGCGGTGCGTTTGACCCAGCCGAGCGGCAGGTCCAGGGTGTAATCGTTGTGTCTGGATTCGTTGCGGCTGCCGGAGTCAACGCGCGTCCAGGGCGTGCAGGCGGCCAGGCTGACGAGCAGCAGGCCGATGGCCAGGCGGTGGTACAGGGTCATGGGGGTTTCCGTGGGGGTGTCATGCGGGCATGTGTGTCATGGTGCATCCTGCCGGGTGGCCTCGGCGGGGGCGGGCTGATCGAGGGCGGCAAGATAAAACTCGATATGTCCCCGGTCTTCCGCGGTCGGGCGCCAGTTCCAGATAGCGGTTAAGCAGGATGCGGGCGCGCGCCTTGTCGCCCCGTTTGTAAGCCAGCAGGCCAAGCGCGCGATGGGCGGGCGCAAACCCGGGGGTCGTCTCGATGACGCTGTTGAATTCGCGTTCGGCCGTGGCCAGGTCGCCTTCCTCGTTACGCAGGCGGTAGGCCTCGCCCAGGTAATACGAGGCTTCGGGCGGGTATTCCCGCCGGGTTTCTGGTTTGGACAGCACCAGGATGATCTGCTTGTAGCGGTAGGCGGCCAGGTCGGCGGCCAGCGAGGCCAGCCGCAGCTGGGCGGTGGTTTCGATAAAGCGCTCGCGGGCGATCTCGCCGCTGTTCGTGTCCTTCACCAGTTCGGTGAAGTTGTCGATGCGTTCCTGCAGCTTGGGGTGGCTGGCAAAAAAGAAGGGTTCCTTGATGTCGGCGGCCTTGATCTCGGCCTGCAGGTGCTCAAACGTGCGGATGCTTTCACGCGGGGCATAGCCGGCGGCGAGCAGGCGCTGGTAGCCGATTTCGTCGGCTTCGCGTTCGTGCTCGCGCGAAAAGCCAAACATCGACGACAGGGCGACCATATCGCCCACCAGCGGCACGCCGAGCATGTTGACGACCAGCGCGAAGGCGGCAGCGTTGCGGAGCCGCTCGGCCTGCTGCAGGGAGTGGCGGTGGGTAAAGTGCGCGCCCTCATGTGCCAGCACGGTCGCCAGCTGGGCTTCGTTCTCGAACCGGGCGATCAGTCCGGCATTCACATATACGCTGCCATTGGGCAGGGCAAAGGCGTTGATGTGCTGGGCGTTCAGCAGGTGGACGTTGAAACGGCCCTTGAATTCGGGGTAGAGCCTATCCATGATGCCCTGCAGATAGGCCGTGAGCGCCGGGTCAGCGTTGATTTTGCCGGCGCGCTGCAGTGAGCGGTCGAAATCGTCGGCCTCCTGCCACAGGCTTTTTTCACTGCTGGCCAACGCGCGTGTTTCGGCGCTGCTGGTCCAGGGCAGCACGTCATTGGCATGAACCGGCATCGCCAGGGCACAGGCCAGTGCCACGATCAGCAGACGCTTCATCGCGGCCCCGGGTAGGTTTGGTAGAGCGCGCGCATCAGGCCATCGACGTCGGTCGGGTTGCGTGAGTCCATGCTGCTGCTGGAGTCAAAGCTCATCCATTGCACGTCGCCGGTTTTGAGGTCGACCAACCCCGCGGTCATGAACGACTGGCCCAGCGGCATGATGATGCCCAGCGCCAGTCCGGCAAAAAAGGCGGCCTTGCGGCCACCGGAGGAAATGTAGTCCGCGCCGAGCACGATCAGTGCGGCATCGGCGCCTGTTTGCTCGCGCAGAAAGGCCAGGCCGGGGCCGACGGTGTAGTCGAATTCGTTTTTCTTGTGCGCCCAGGCGCTTTGTTCGCCCCGGCCGTAGACAAATACGGACTGCGCAACGCGGTCATACAGGCCAATGTGGGCGTCGAGCTGGTCGATATCGATGGTCTCGGGCCGGGGCGCGGGCACCAGTTCGAACAGATGGGTGTCCTGTGCCAGCCGGGTGGCGGCGGACGAGAGGTTGTCGCGGGCGGCGGCTTCCCAATCGGCCATGCGGGTGGGGACGCCGCCGGCCGACAGCTCGAATACGAAGACCTGGGGCGGCAGCAGCACGACTTTTTTCGGGCGGGCGTCGAGATTTTGTGTCAGAGCCGGGTTGACCGCACTCATGGCGGCAAGCGCGGGCGTTGCCATTACACTAGTGGCACCTAGTATTACTGCACACACGATTTGTCGCATCATGCAAAACTCCAGAAAGGGCTTCCACCCTAGGGTAAAGCCACAAGCCGGTCAACAGCGAATCATTCCACCGTGGAGTTGGGTGGGTGAGCGCGGGTTGCGGGTGGTGACGGAAGACGCCACCCTGGCGCGCTATATGATGCTTGTTTCCCGAAATTTCGGAGAAATTGAAGACATTATCCCGGCAGATGGCAGCATCTTGCTGATACTGAAAAGCGGCGCGGCCCCCTCGGCCGAATTGCAGTTGGTATTGAGCCAGCCGTTGGCTGAAGCGCCGCCCGTATCGGGGGCATTGCATGAAATCTCCGTTGCTTATGGGGGCGCATATGGCCCGGACCTGCTGGAGATGGCTCGGCGGGCGGGCATGAGCGAGGCAGATTATATTGATAGTCATGCGGCAGCGGAGTACATCCGTCGCTTTTCTCGGTTTTCAGCCCGGGTTTCCCTATTTGCGCGGTCTGCCGAGTGCGATGCATGCGCCGCGGCGGGCGTCGCCGCGAATCCGGGTGGCCGCGGGCAGCGTGGCGATCGGCGGAGCATACACCGGGATATACCCGGCGAATGGTCCGGGAGGCTGGCAGATTATCGGCCGGACGGAGGCCGTCCTGTTTGATCCACAGCGCAAGGCGCCAGCATTGATGATGCCGGGCGATCGGGTGCGCTTTGTTCCCCGTGATTGAAGTGCTGCAGGCCGGCCTGTGCGATCTGGTGATGGATCAGGGGCGACCGGGCCTGGGTGCGCTTGGCGTGCCAGCCGGTGGGGCGGCGGACCCGAAGGCGCTGGCGGCAGCGAACCGTCTGGTCGGGAATGACGCAGGGGCGGCCGGACTGGAGATCACGCTGTCGGGGCCGACCTTGCGGTTTCCCGCAGGCGGGGTGGTGGCGCTGACGGGCGCGCCGTTTAAAGCAATGCGTGGCAGTGGCGGGGCGGTTGGATGGAACGAAACGCTGGTGTTGGGAGAAGGGGAGACGCTGACACTGCAGCAGGCAGACACGGGTTGCCGATGTTGGCTGGCCGTACAGGGTGGGTTGGCGGTGCCAGCGATCATGAACAGCCGCAGCACGTTTTTCCCGGCGGGCTTCGGTGGGCATTTGGGCCGGCCACTGCGGACGGGCGATGTGCTGGACGGCGGCGCGACGACCCCTGACGTGCATTTGATGCGCGCGAGTTTTCCCTCACGGAGCATGGCTGATTCAACGCTCCGTGTGACTAGCCGGGCCCCAGGCCGGTCAGTTTGACGATGAGGGTCTGGCCGCTTTTTTCGGTGGCGAATACCAGGTGGGGGCCGGCGTCTGATCGACGGGGTCTGCGCCTGCTTGGGCCGATGGTGTCGCGTCGCCGGCATTGAGTTGCCGTCGCAGGGCGTGCTGCCGGGTGCGATTCAGATTCCTCCGGACGGTCAGCCGATCATCCTGGGCTGGGATGGACCGGTGACGGGAGGCTATCCGGTGATTGCCGGGGTGATCTCTGCCGACTGGCCCCGTCTGGCCCAATTGCGGCCGGGCGAGACGGTGCAGTTTGTAACCATCGAGCATGAGGCTGCGCGGGCGCTGGCCTGTGCAGAATGGGCTATCGAGGCGCTGGCATGATCGAGCTGAATGCTGATATTGGTGAGGGATATGACGATGCTGGGTTGATGCCCTACCTGTCGCGCGTCTCCATCGCCTGCGGCGGACACACTGGCGATGCGGCAAGCATGACGGCCGCACTGCGGCTGGCAGCGGAGCATGGCGTGGCGGTGGGGGCACATCCGAGTTATCCCGACCGGGCACAGTTTGGCCGCCGATTCATGGCGGCGACGGAGGACGAGATCGTGGCCTGGGTCACCCAGCAAACCGAAGCACTGGCCGAGCAGGCAGCCCGGCTGGGGCTGCGGTTGCAGCACGTGAAGCCGCATGGTGCGCTGTACAACGTGGCGGCCCAGGATGTCAGCGTGGCGCGGGCCGTGGCCCGTGCGGTTGCGGCGCTGGATCCGGCGCTGGCACTGGTAGGCTTGTCCGGGTCACACCTGATTGCGGCGGGGCGGGCGGCCAGGCCTGGCGGTGTTGAGTGAGGCCTTTGCCGACCGCCGTTACCAGGCCGGCGGCCAGCTGGTTTCACGTGAAACAGCCGGAGCCCTGATCGACAACCCGGATCAGGCCGCACAACAGGCGCTGGCGCTTGCACAGGGCCGGGCGATTTTGGCGCTGACCGGAGAGCGCGTACGGATTGCTGCAGACACGCTTTGCCTGCACGGCGATACGCCCAACGCATTAATTATTGCCCGGGCCGTCCATGCCGCCCTCAATCACGGATAATTCCGCCCCTGAATGTTTGAACTGTTGACCCATGCCCCTGCTGACTTTTGATCGACTCGAACTGGCCTATGGCCACTGGCCCCTGTTGGACGGCGCTTCGCTCGTCATTGAGGCGGGTGAGCGTATTGGCCTGATCGGGCGCAATGGCACCGGCAAATCCAGCCTGCTTAAAATAGTTGCCGGGATCAACCCGCCGGATGCGGGCGACGTGTGGCGCAAACCCGCCTTGAAGCTGGCGTACGTGCCGCAGGAGCCGCAGTTTCAGCCGGGACACTCGGTGTATGAAGCGGTCGCCGAGGGGGTGGGCGAGGCGCAGCGTCTGCTGGCCGATTATCATGCTGCCGCCCACCGGGTGGCGGAAGGCGACATGGACGCGTTTGAAGATCTTGAGCGCCTGTCGCATGAGCTTGAGATTCACGATGCCTGGCGACTCAACAGCCGGGTGGAGGAAACGCTGCAGCGCCTGGGCCTGGATGCAGACCGCATGGTCGAAACCCTGTCGGGCGGCCTCAAAAAGCGCGTTGCGCTGGCGCGCGCCCTGGTCACCGATCCCGAATTGCTGCTGCTGGACGAGCCGACCAACCACCTGGATTTTTCAGCGATTGACTGGCTGGAAAGCCTGCTTAATGACTTCAAGGGCGCGTTGCTGTTCATCACCCATGACCGGCGTTTTCTGGACAATGTATCAAATCGCATTATCGAGCTAGATCGCGGCCAGTTACGCGAATATCAGGGCAATTTCACCGCATATCAAGCCAAAAAGGCCGAGCAGCTGGAAATTGAGGCGGTGCATAACCGCAAGTTCGACAAATTCTGGAAGCAGGAAGAAATCTGGATCCGCAAAGGCGTGCAGGCCAGGCGCTGCCGTGATGAGGGCCGGGTGCGACGACTCGAGGCATTGCGGCTTACCCGCGAAGCGCGCATTGGGCATACGGGGCAGGTGGGGTTCCAGATTGATTCCGGCGAGCGCTCGGGCAAAATTGTCGCCGAGATGGAGAACATCAGCTACGGCTACGATGATCGGGTCTTGATCCGCGACTTTACGGGCACCTTGCTGCGTGGCGACAAGCTGGGCCTGCTCGGTCCGAACGGTGCGGGTAAAACCACGCTGATTCGTTTGATCCTGGGCGATCTGAAGCCGCAGTCCGGCACGATCAAGCAGGGCACCAAGCTCGAAGTGGCGTACTTCGACCAGTTCCGCAACCAGTTGAACGACGACGCCACCCTGATCGACACGATCGCGCCCGGCTCCGACTTTGTGGAAATCGGCGGGCAGCGCAAGCATGTCATCAGCTATCTGGAAGACTTTTTGTTCCCTGCCGAGCGGTCACGCGCCAAGGTGTCGGCCCTGTCCGGTGGCGAGCGCAACCGGTTGCTGCTGGCGCGCCTGTTTGCGCGTCCGGCGAATTTGCTGGTGCTGGACGAGCCGACCAACGACCTCGATATCGATACGCTGGAGTTGCTGGAGCAGTTGCTGCAGGATTACAGCGGCACCGTGCTCATCGTGTCACATGACCGCACCTTCCTCGACAACGTTGTCACCCAGTCCATCGTGTTCGAGGGTGATGGCAAGCTGACCGAGATTGTCGGCGGCTATGCCGACTGGCTGGCCTGGAAAGCGGAGCAGAAGCGCGCCGACTCCGTGGCCGCGCAAGCGCGGCAGCCAAGCCCGCGGCCATCTCCCGCGCCGGCAAAGGCCGCAAGCAAGAGCAAGCTCAGCTACAAGGAGTCGCGCGAGCTTGAAGCGCTGCCCGCGCAGATTCAAGCGCTGGAGGCCGAGCAGACGCTCATCGCCGATCAGTTGCTTGACCCCAAGCTGTATCAGTCGGGCTCGCTGGACGTGGTGGCGTTGAATGCCCGTAGCGAGGCCATCGAAGCCGAGCTGCTCGATGCCCTGGCGCGCTGGGAAGCGCTTGAGGCCAAGGCCGCAGGCTAAGCAACGGCCGGGTTTTCGGCGTGGCGGCGTGCTTGGCGGCCACGTTTCACGTGAAACACCGGCCCGCAACAGGTAGAATGGCGGCCATGAAATTCCCTGAATCTTTCGATGTCATCGTGGTGGGTGGTGGCCATGCCGGCACCGAGGCCGCGCTGGCGGCTGCGCGCATGGGCGTGAAGACGCTGCTGCTGACGCACAACATCGAAACCCTGGGCGCCATGTCGTGCAATCCGTCGATCGGCGGCATCGGCAAGGGGCATCTGGTCAAGGAGGTCGATGCGCTGGGCGGCGCGATGGCGCTGGCCACCGACGAGGCGGGCATCCAGTTTCGTACGCTGAATTCGTCCAAGGGTCCGGCGGTGCGCGCCACCCGTGCGCAGGCCGACCGGCTGTTGTACAAGGCGGCGATTCGCCAGCGGCTGGAAAACCAGCCCAACCTCACGCTGTTCCAGCAGGCGGTGGATGATCTGGTGCTCGACGGGCGATCGTGTCGTCGGCGTCAAAACCCAGCTCGGCATCGTGTTCGAGTGGCCGTGCGGTGGTGCTGACGGCCGGCACTTTTCTGGCCGGCCTGATTCATGTGGGCATGGAAAACTTCCAGGCCGGGCGCATGGGCGATCCGCCTGCAGTGTCGCTTGCTGCGCGCCTGCGCGAGTTGAGCTTGCCGGTCGGCCGCCTGAAAACCGGCACGCCGCCACGCATCGATGGCCGCACCATTGATTACAGCAAAACCCAAACCCAGCCGGGCGATGATCCGGCACCCGCATTCTCCTTCATGGGCGATGCGGCGACTGCATCCCGAGCAGCGCCCGTGCTGGATATCCCACACCACGGCCGAAACGCACGAGATCATTCGCGGCGGCCTCGATCGTTCGCCCTTGTATACCGGCGTGATCGACGGGGTGGGGCCGCGCTATTGCCCGTCGATCGAGGACAAGATCACGCGCTTTGCCGACAAGGACAGCCACCAGATCTTTCTCGAACCCGAAGGCCTGACCACCCACGAGATCTATCCCAACGGCATTTCGACTTCGCTGCCGTTCGACGTGCAGCTCGCCGTCGTGCGCTCGATTCCCGGGCTGGAACACGCGCACATCCTGCGTCCCGGCTACGCCATCGAATACGATTACTACGATCCGCGCAACCTGAAAGCCTCGCTCGAAACCAAGTCGATCGGCGGCCTGTTTTTCGCCGGCCAGATCAACGGCACCACCGGCTACGAAGAGGCGGCGGCACAGGGGTTGTTGGCGGGCGTCAACGCCGGCCTGCAGGTGCAGGGCAAGGATGCCTGGAGTCCGGGGCGGCACGAGGCCTACCTCGGCGTGCTGGTCGATGACCTCATCACGCGCGGCGTCTCCGAGCCCTATCGCATGTTCACCAGCCGCGCCGAATACCGGCTGCAGCTGCGCGAAGACAATGCCGACATGCGGCTGACCGAAGCCGGGCGCGGCGCTGGGCCTGGTCGACGATGCGCGCTGGGACGCCTTCAACCGCAAGCGCGATGCCGTCGCACGCGAAACCGAGCGGCTCAAGGCGACCTGGGTCAACCCGGCCATGCTGCCTGCCGACGCGGCCACCCGCCTCATCGGCCAGCCGATCGATCACGAATACAGCCTGTTTGAACTGTTGCGCCGCCCCAATCTGAACTATGCGCAAGTGCTGGCCTTGCCCGGCGGCGGGGCGGGCGAAGCCGACCCGAGCGTGGCCGAGCAGGTCGAAATCGCGGCCAAATACCAGGGCTACATCGATCGCCAGAACGACGAAGTCGACCGCCAGCGCGAGCAGGAAACCCTGCGTCTGCCGCATGACCTTGATTACAGCCTGTTCACCGGCCTGTCGATGGAGGTGCGCCAGCGCCTGCAGGCGGCCCGTCCGGAAACACTTGGGCAGGCGGCGCGGATGCAGGGGATCACGCCGGCGGCGATTTCGGTGCTGCTGGTCTACGCCAAGCGTGGCTTCGCCGCGGATAAAAAGCTGCCAGACGGACAGAAGAAAAGCGCATGAGCATCGAAGCGCAACTCACGGCGGGCGTCGCCGCACTGGGACTGGCATTGCCCGATGGCGCCGAGGCGAGGTTGCTGGCGTATCTGGCGTTGCTGGACAAATGGAACCGCGTCTACAACCTGACCGCGGTGCGCGATGCCGAGCGCATGGTCAGCCATCACCTGCTCGATTCGCTGGCGGCGGTGCCGTATTTCAAGGGTGAAGCGGTGCTCGATGTCGGCAGCGGTGGCGGCCTGCCGGGGATTCCGCTGGCGATTGCGCGGCCGGAATTGCAGGTGACGCTGATCGACAGCATTGCCAAGAAGACCGCTTTTTTGCTGCAGGCCAAGGCCGAACTGGGCCTGGGCAATGTGAGTGTGGTCACGAGCCGGGTGGAGGATTTTCGGCCCGAGGCGCAGTTCGACGTCATCACCTCGCGTGCGTTTTCCGACCTCAAGGAATTTGTCACGCTGACCCGTCATCTGCTCAAACCGGGCGGCCGCTGGCTGGCGATGAAGGGCCTGATGCCGCATGAAGAAATAGCCACCTTGCCGGATTGGGTGAAAGTGAGCGCTAACCATGACGCTTGCGGTGCCCGGGATTGGAGGCGAGCCGCCACATGATTGTTCTGGAGCCTGTTGAATGAGTCGAATTCTGGCAATTGCGAATCAAAAGGGCGGCGTCGGCAAGACGACGACAGCGGTGAATCTGGCCGCGAGTCTGGCTGAGCTTGGGCCAGCGCGTGCTGCTGGCCGACCTCGACCCGCAGGGCAACGCGACGATGGGCGCGGGCATCGAAAAGCGCACGGCGCTGCCGACCGTGTACCAGATCCTGCTCAATCAGGTGACCGTGCGCCAGGCCAGGATGCGCTCCGGGCCGGGTCATTTCGATGTGATTCCGGCCAACCGCGAGCTCGCGGGTGCCGAAATCGATCTGGTGAATCTGGAGCAACGCGATCTGCGGCTGAAGGCGGCGCTGGAAGAGGTGGCGGATGACTACGATTTCATCCTGATGGACTGTCCGCCGACCTTGAATCTGCTGACGGTGAACGCGTTTGCCGCGGCGCAGACGGTGCTGATCCCGATGCAGTGCGAGTATTACGCGCTGGAAGGACTGACCGATCTGGTCGCCACCATCAAGAAGGTCAAGCAGCGGCTGAATCCGGGTATTCAGATCGAAGGCCTGTTGCGGGTGATGTTCGATCCGCGCAGCACGCTGGCGCAGCAGGTGTCGGACCAGATCAAGCAGCATTTCGGCAACAAGGTGTACGACACCGTGATTCCGCGCAACGTGCGGCTGGCCGAAGCGCCCAGCCACGGCTTGCCGGTGCTGGCCTACGACCGTCAGTGCAAGGGCGCGAAAGCGTATATGGAACTGGCCGAGGAGACGCTCAGGCGTGCCGGCCTGATGGCAAGGGAGAAAACAGATGGCCAAGCTTAAGGGACTCGGACGCGGACTCGATGCACTGTTGGGCGGCGAAGACAATGCTGCGCCGCCGCAGGGCGATTTGCGCATGATGAATGTGACGCAACTCGCGCCTGGCAAATACCAGCCGCGTACCCAGATGGACAGCGAGTCCTTGCAGGAACTGGCCGATTCGATTCGCGCACAGGGGCTGATGCAGCCGATTCTGGTGCGTGAAGTGGCGAGCGGTTACGAAATTATCGCCGGCGAACGCCGCTGGCGCGCCGCGCAGCTGGCGGGCTTGAGCGAGATCCCGGTGCTGGTGCGCGAAGTGGCCGACGATGCCGTGGCGGCGATGGCGCTGATCGAAAATATCCAGCGCGAAGACCTCAATGCCATTGACGAGGCCCATGGCCTGCAGCGTCTGATCCATGAATTTGGCATGACCCACGATGCGGTGGCGCAGGCGGTCGGCAAATCGCGTGCGGCGGTGTCCAATCTGCTGCGGCTGCTGAACCTGTCGCGTCCGGTGCAGGACATGCTCACCGCCGGCCTGATCGAAATGGGTCATGCGCGGGCGTTGCTGCCCTTGCAGGCCGGTGCCCAGCGTGAGCTGGCGCATGAAATCGAAACCCGCGGGCTGTCGGTGCGCGAAGTCGAGCGCCGGGTGGCCCGGCTCAAGGACGCGCCCGTCACATCGAGCAAACAAGCGGTTTCGCGTGACATCCTGCGACTGGAAGAAGCGCTGTCCGATGCGCTGGGCATGACCGCCCATGTGCAAGCCAACAGCAAGGGCAGCGGCAGGTTGACCCTGCATTTTGGCAGCGCAGACGAATTGCAGGGACTGTTGCAGCGCCTGGGAATTCAGCTATAAACGCCGCAAAAGCTGGCGACAGAGAGCGTTGTCGTCTATACAACATCACTACATACTGAAATTCATCATCAGGCTGTTTGATGATTGCATAGACCCCACTAATTCTTGTATCATCGCCGGCTAATGTTTACCGGCATTTCTACCGGCACCCGACGGGTGGCCTTGGCGCAGGCGGGTCTGGCGCCGGCCGCAGCGCTTATCGGGGCGATTGTCGCCGGAGTCGGAGCCGGGCTGGCCGTGTTGTATGGCGTGCTGATTGCCCTGGCGGTCAGTCTGGTTTTGGTCTGGCGAGAACGGCAATCGATGCAGCACCCTGAATGGGATCAGCATCGCTTGTTCAAGCAGTTCATCCGTACCGGGATTGAGCGGTTGCTGGTGCTGGTGGGCTTGCTGTTTGTGGGGCTCGGGGTGTTGAAGCTGATGCCCTTGCCGTTGTTGCTTGGGTTGCTGTTGGCCCAGTTGGGCTGGCTGGCTGCCGCAACAGGCCGAAAATAAACAGCCGTCTGATCGACAGACACAATCAAGGTTGGTTTTGAATGGGAGCGCTTGGCGTCCCTATCCAAAACTCACTTTTTGAATTTGATCACTATGGCTTCGGAATACGCTTCCTCCGGCGATTACATCAAGCATCACCTGCAAAACCTGACCTATGGCGAATTGCCAGCGGGCTATCATCGTCACGATGGCACCGTGCTGACCGAGGCAACCCGGACGTTTGCACATGGCGCCGAAGAGGCCAAGGCCATGGGTTTCTGGGCGATCAACGTCGACAGCATGCTGTTTTCGATTGGCCTGGGCATGCTGTTCCTGTTCCTGTTCCGCATGGCGGCCAAAAAAGCCACCACCGGCGTGCCCTGCCGGGTTGCAGAACTTTGTCGAGTGGATCATCGAGTTCATCGACAGCTCGGTGCGCGGCTCCTTCTCGTCACAAAAATGCGATGGTCGCGCCGCTGGCCCTGACCGTGTTCCTGTGGGTGTTCCTGATGAACCTGATGGACCTGTTCCCGGTTGACTGGCTGCCCTATGCCGCGAGCCATGGCGGGCGTGCCCTATCTGAAAGTGGTGCCGTCGACCGATCCCAACGTGACCTTTGGCATGTCGCTGTCGATCTTCTTCCTGGTGCTGTACTACAGCGTCAAGATGAAGGGCGCGGGCGGCTTCTTCTCCGAACTGGCGTTCCAGCCGTTCCCCAAATTCCTGTTCCCGGTCAACCTGCTGCTCGAAGGCGTGGGTCTGATTGCCAAGCCGATTTCACTGGCGCTGCGTCTGTTCGGCAACATGTATGCCGGCGAAATGATCTTCATCCTGATCGCGCTGATGTTTGGCGGCAGCTGGATGCTGGCGGTGTTTGGCGGCGCGCTTGCAGTGGGCGTGGGCGGTGTTCCACATCCTGATCATCACGCTGCAGGCCTTCATCTTCATGACGCTGACCATTGTGTATCTGGACATGGCGCACGCCGAGCATCATTAAGATTTTTGGTTTCTTGTTTTCACTTCAACTTTACTTTTTATTTTTAGGAGCAACAAATGGAAATGACTCAAGCCGTGCTGTTCATCGCTGGTGCATTGATGATGGGCCTGGGCGCACTCGGTGCCGCCGTGGGTATCGGCATCCTCGGTGGCCGCTTCCTTGAAGGCGCTGCGCGTCAGCCCGAACTGATCCCGATGCTGCGTACCCAGTTCTTCATCGTCATGGGTCTGGTTGACGCCGTGCCGATGATCGCTGTCGGTCTGGCCATGTACGTTCTGTTTGCCGTTGCCGGTTAATTCACGGGTTATTCGGAACTTGTTTAACCCCGTCATTAATTAAGGTGCGGATATGAACTTCAACGCAACTTTGATCGGCCAGTCCATCACGTTCATCTTCTTCGTGTGGTTCTGCATGAAGTACGTGTGGCCGCCGATCATGAATGCGCTCGAAATGCGCAAGAAGCAGATTGCCGACGGCCTGGCTGCGGCAGATCGCGGCAAGCACGAGCTGGAGCTGGCTGCCAGAAAAGCCGGCGACAACATGCGTGATGCCAAGGCAACAGGCAGCCGAAGTGATCGCCCAGGCTGAAAAGCGTGCAGCGCAAATCGATCGATGAAGCCAAAGACAGCAGCCAAGGAAGAGGGCGAGCGTCAGCTCGCCGCTGCCCAGGCCGAACATCGACCAGGAAACCAATCGTGCACGTGAAAGCTTGCGTGAACAGGTCGCTGCCCTGGCCGTGGCCGGCGCAGAAAAAATCCTGCGTCGCGAAGTCAATGCGCAAACGCATGCTGACCTGCTGGGCCAGCTGAAAGCCGAGCTGTAAGCCATGAGCGAACTGTCTACCCTGGCTCGTCCCTACGCCGAAGCGGTCTTCCGCATGGCGCAGGGCGAAAACGACCTGGCAGGCTGGTCGTCGCGGATTGCCACGCTGGCGGCGATCGTTTCCGACGCGCAGCTGGCGCGCCTGAATGCCGATCCTGCCATGGCGGCGGATCGCGTGGCGGATCTGGTGATCGATGTGGCGGGTACCAGCCTCGGTGAGCGCGGTGCGAGCTTCGTCAAGGTGCTGGCCGAAAACGACCGCCTGTCGGTGCTGCCGGAGATCAGCGCGCAGTTCGAAACGCTGAAAGCCAACGCCGAAGGCACCATCGAGGCCACCATCAGCAGCGCGCAGGAATTGACGCAGGCACAGATCGACGATCTGGTGGCCGGGCTCAAGGCCAAATTCAACCGCGCGGTGACGGTACAGGTGGCGGTCGACCCCGAACTGATCGGCGGCGCGGTGATTGCCATTGGCGACAAGGTAATAGACGGCTCGGTGAAAGGGCGCCTGCAGCGCATGTCTTTCGCGCTACAAGGCTAATCCAAGTACTCATATTTATCGGAACCTCACGGTTCGGAGAACACACATGCAATTGAATCCAAGCGAAATCAGCGAACTGATTAAAGCCAAGATCGAAAACTTCGGTGCCTCAAGCGAATTGCGCACCCAGGGTACGATCGTGTCCGTCACCGACGGTATCGTCCGCATTCATGGCTTGTCCGACGTGATGTCGGGTGAAATGATCGAAATGCCGGGCAACACCTTCGGCGTGGCGCTCAACCTCGAGCGCGACTCGGTCGGCGCCGTGATCCTGGGCGATTACGAACACATCAAGGAAGGCGACGTGGTCAAGTGCACCGGCCGCATTCTGGAAGTGCCGGTCGGCCGTGGCCTGCTCGGCCGCGTGGTCAATTCGCTGGGCCAGCCGATCGACGGCAAGGGCCCCATCGCCGCCGACATCACCATGCCGATCGAGCGCATCGCGCCCGGCGTGATCGAACGTAAATCGGTTGACCAGCCGGTGCAGACCGGCCTCAAGTCGATCGACGCCATGGTGCCGGTCGGCCGTGGTCAGCGCGAACTGATCATTGGCGACCGCCAGACCGGCAAGACCGCGGTTGCGATCGACGCCATCATCAACCAGAAGGGCACCGGCGTGAAGTGTATCTACGTCGCGATCGGCCAGAAGGCTTCTTCGGTTGCCAACGTGGTGCGCAAGCTGGAAGAGCACGGCGCGATGGATCACACCATCGTCGTTGCCGCGACCGCTGCCGACGCGGCCGCCATGCAGTACATCGCACCGTACTCCGGTTGCACCATGGGCGAATTCTTCCGCGACATCGGTGAAGATGCGCTGATCGTGTATGACGATCTGACCAAGCAGGCCTGGGCCTATCGTCAGGTGTCGCTGCTGCTGCGCCGTCCGCCGGGCCGCGAAGCCTACCCCGGCGACGTGTTCTACCTGCACTCGCGTCTGCTCGAGCGTGCTGCGCGCGTCAACGCCGACTACGTGGAAAAGATCACCAATGGCGCCGTCAAGGGCAAGACCGGTTCGCTGACCGCGCTGCCGATCATCGAAACGCAGGCCGGCGACGTGTCCGCTTTCGTGCCGACCAACGTGATTTCGATTACCGACGGCCAGATCTTCCTGGAAACCGACCTGTTCAACGCCGGTATCCGTCCCGCGATCAACGCCGGTCTGTCGGTGTCCCGCGTCGGTGGTGCAGCGCAGACCAAGGTGATCAAGAAGCTCGGCGGCGGTATTCGTCTGGCGCTGGCGCAGTACCGTGAACTGGCGGCTTTCGCCCAGTTTGCTTCCGATCTGGACGAGGCGACCCGCAAGCAGCTGGAGCGCGGCCGCCGTGTGACCGAACTGATGAAGCAGGCGCAGTACTCGCCGATGTCGGTGTCGCAGATGGCGCTGACCCTGTTTGCGGTCAACAAGGGCTACATGGACGACGTCGAAATCAACAAGATTCTGCCGTTTGAGTCTGCGCTGATGGCATTCATCAAGTCCAAATATGCCAGCATCATGGACACCATCGAAACCAGCGGCAACATGGATGAGGCCACTGAAAAGGCGCTCACCGCTGCGGTGGAAGAGTTCAAGAAAACCGGCGTCTATTGATAGACCGCGCTGATTAGCGAGCGCTGGTTTAAGGAGTAAGTATGGCAGCCGGAAAAGAGATACGGACCAAGATCAAGAGCGTGGAAAACACGCGCAAGATCACCAAGGCCATGGAAATGGTCGCGGCGTCCAAAATGCGCAAGGCGCAGGAGCGCATGCGGGCGGCACGCCCGTACGCCGAGAAAATCGCGCGTGTGGCGACGCACCTGGCCTACGCCCATACGGAATACAAACATCCGTTTGTGATGGCACGTGAAAACGTCAAGCGCGTGGGTCTGATCATTGTCACCTCCGACAAGGGTTTGTGCGGCGGTCTCAACACCAACGTGTTCCGTCAGGTGGTGAGCCAGATGAAGCAGTGGGAAGCCGCGGGTGTGGGAATTGATGTCACGGCAATTGGCAACAAGGGCCTGGGTTTCATGCAGCGCCTGGGCGCCAGCGTGGTGTCGCAGCTCACCGGTCTGGGCGACACGCCGCACATCGAAAAGCTGATCGGGCCGGTCAAGGTCATGCTGGATGCGTATCTGGAAGGCAAGATCGACGCGCTGTATATCGTCTATAACCGTTTCGTCAACACGATGAAGCAGGAGCCGACGATGACCCAGCTGCTGCCGCTGGCCAAGCTGGAAGACGCAGACGAAGCCAGCCTGAAAACGCACTGGGACTATATCTACGAACCCGATGCCAAGCCGGTGGTTGACGGCATGCTGATGCGCTACATCGAGTCGCTGGTTTATCAGGGCGTGGCAGAAAACATCGCCTGCGAGCAGTCGGCCCGAATGGTCGCCATGAAAGCCGCATCCGACAACGCCAAGGACGTGATCGGCGAATTGAAGCTGGTTTACAACAAAACCCGCCAGGCCGCGATTACCAAGGAACTGTCAGAGATCGTGGCAGGCGCGGCAGCGGTTTGAACCTGCCCAAAGCCATGAATCAAGCAGCTACAGAATTTAATCTTCTTAGGAAACAAGCATGAGCAACGGAAAAATTGTTCAGATCATTGGCGCGGTGGTGGACGTGGAATTTTCGCGTGATGCCATGCCCGGGATCTTCGAAGCGCTGAAAATGCAGACCCCCGAACTGACGCTCGAAGTCCAGCAGCAGCTGGGCGACGGCGTGGTTCGTGCCATTGCGATGGGCTCCACCGACGGCTTGCGTCGTGGCATGGAAGTCCTCGCGACCGGCAACCCGATTCTGGTTCCGGTCGGCCAGGCCACCCTCGGCCGCATCATGAACGTGCTGGGCACGCCGATTGATGAAATGGGCCCGGTTAACGCCGACAAGCTACATGCCGATTCACCGCAAGCCGCCGGCCTATGCCGATCAGGCGACCGCGATCGAGATTCTCGAAACCGGCATCAAGGTGATCGACCTGATCATGCCGATCGCCAAGGGCGGCAAGGTCGGCCTGTTCGGCGGCGCCGGCGTGGGCAAGACCGTGACGCTGATGGAGTTGATCCGCAACATCGCGGTGGCGCACTCCGGTTTCTCGGTGTTCGCAGGCGTGGGTGAGCGGACCCGTGAAGGCAACGACTTCTATCACGAGATGAAAGAAGGCGGCGTGCTGGACAAGGTCGCGCTGGTCTACGGCCAGATGAACGAGCCGCCCGGCAACCGTCTGCGCGTCGCGCTGACCGGTCTGACCATGGCTGAGTACTTCCGTGACGAAGGCCGCGACGTGCTGCTGTTCGTCGACAACATCTACCGTTACACCCTGGCCGGTACCGAAGTGTCCGCGCTGCTGGGCCGGATGCCGTCCGCGGTGGGCTACCAGCCGACGCTGGCTGACGAAATGGGCCGCCTGCAGGAGCGCATCACCTCGACGCGCACCGGCTCGATCACCTCGTTCCAGGCCGTGTACGTGCCGGCGGATGACTTGACCGACCCGTCGCCCGCCACCACCTTTGCCCACCTGGACGCAACCCTGGTGTTGTCGCGTCAGGTTGCCGAACTGGGTATTTACCCGGCGGTGGATCCGCTCGATTCGACCTCGCGTATTCTCGACCCGCAAGTGGTGGGCGAGGAGCACTACGGCGTGGCCCGTGCGGTGCAGGGCACGCTGCAGAAGTACAAGGAATTGCGCGACATCATCGCGATTCTGGGTATGGACGAACTGTCGCCGGAAGACAAGCTGGCCGTGTCTCGTGCCCGTAAAATCCAGCGCTTCCTGTCGCAGCCCTTCTTCGTCGCTGAAGTGTTTACCGGCGCGCCCGGCAAATACGTCACCCTGAAAGAGACCATTGCCGGCTTCAAGGCGATTGTCGAAGGTGAATACGATCATCTGCCCGAACAGGCTTTCTACATGGTCGGCGGCATCGAAGAAGCCGTCGAAAAGGCGAAGACGATTCAGTAAGGCGGTGAAGCCAGGTGAAGGGTAAAGGGGGAAGGGTAGGGTGAAACCTGCGGCCTTCTCCCACCCTTCGCCCCTTCTCCCTTCACACAGAGGGAACAAGCAATGGCCATGACCATCCACGTTGACATTGTCAGCGCAGAAAAATCGCTCTACTCCGGCCCCGCCGAAGTTGTGATTGCTCCCGGTCAACGCGGTGAACTCGGTATTTATCCGCGCCACACCCCGTTGCTCACCACGCTCAAGCCCGGCTCGGTTCGTATCAAGGTGCCGGATCAGGCCGAAGAAGAGCTGGTTTACGTTTCGGGCGGCATTCTTGAAGTGCAGCCCAACACGGTGACCATCCTGTCCGATTCCGCCATTCGCGGTGCCGACCTCGACGAAGCCAAGGCCCTTGAGGCCGTGCGTGCCGCCGAGGAAGCGATGAAAGACAAGGCCGCATCCATCGATTACGCGCAAGCGCAGGTCGAACTGGCCCAGGCGGTGGCACAACTGGCCACCATCAACAAGCTGCGCAAGCTGACTTGATCGGTGTGGTGCAGGCAATAAAAAAGCAGCTTTCGGGCTGCTTTTTTATTGCCGTACTTTTCGTGGAAGGTGCGATGCCAGATCGGAGCGTATGCTGAAAGCCTTGAATCTTGAAACCGGTTATTTCAGGTCCAAAGAAGGGTTTTCCTGTATCAGTACGTAAAAAAACGTGAAATCACACCCGGTTTGACGACCTGGACTTTCATTTTTATCAAGCCTTGAGCTACCCTGTAAAGGATGCGCAAGGCTTGAAGCGAACTTTTTCAGGCACGCAACGGGTAATACCCGATGAGCGCACTGGATTCATAAGTTTCACAGAGCCGGGGGTTAACCAGACCGCCGGGTTTCTTCTCAAAGTCTCACCCGTTTGTATACATTCATAAAGGAGCATAAACGTGCGAACAACCCCACTTTTCTTCACCCTTCTCACCGCAACCCTGATTTCAGCTGGCGCCGTTTCGGCACATGCCGCCGAGGGCAAGTATTACGATCCGTCCAATGCTGCGAGCCAAAGCGGTAAAACGGTTGGTTATGAGCTTTATAAAACCATCGGCTGCCCAGGCAAGGCCTTGCTGGATGCGGGTTGTCCCGTCCCTGCCGCAGCACCTGCGCCGGCCGCCGCAGCACCGGCACCGCGCACCCGCAGCCGGTTGATGGCGATGATGACCGTGATGGCGTAGCCAATAGCAAGGACAAGTGCCCGACCACGCCGGCAGGCCAGAAGGTCAATGCAGACGGATGCGAACTGGATAGCGATGGCGACGGCATCGTGGATAGCAAGGACGTGTGCCCGACCGTATTCGCTAAAACCGACAATGGTTGCCCGCCGGTCGCGCCGCTGACCCTGAATGGGGTGAATTTCGACAACGATATGGCGGTCCTGCGCCCCGAAGCCTCCGCTACCCTCGATCAGGCTGCAGAGAGCCTGAAGGCATGGGGCGATGTCAAGGTGGAAGTGGCAGGCCATACCGATAGCCGCAGCAGCGACGCCTACAACATGACCTTGTCGCAAAACCGTGCCAATGCCGTTCGCGAGTATCTGATTGGCAAGGGTATTGCCGCTGAGCGCTTGACGGCGAAGGGGTATGGCGAGTCGCAACCCGTTGCCGACAATGAAACGGAAGAAGGACGCTTCAAGAACCGTCGCGTGGAATTGATTCCGCAGAAGTAATCCAGCGTTGATCTGACGCCATGCAAAACGGGGGCTTCGGTCCCCGTTTTGCATGGCGTCAAACTGGGGTTTGTGCAAAGGAATGGCGGCAGGGGCCGGGTCATCCCGTCCAGGCTTTATACTTGGCGCGCGATTTGCTCACCCATGTTGCTGATATGGCACGCAACCCGGACCGAACCGAATGAACTCGAAGCTCGAAATCCTGATTCTCGCAGCGGGCAAAGGCACCCGCATGCGCTCCGACCTGCCCAAGGTGCTGCATAAACTGGCGGGCAAACCCCTGCTGGGGCATGTGGTGGATACCGCTCATGCACTGGGCGCGGCGCAAACCTGTGTGGTGTATGGCTTTGGCGGCGAGGCGGTGCCGCAGGCCATGGCCGACGACAAGCTGACGTTTGTGCTACAGGCTGAACAGCATGGCACCGGCCACGCGGTGAAGCAGGCGCTGCCCCAATTGGCGGACGATAGCGTGACGCTGGTGTTGTACGGCGATGTGCCGTTGACCCACGTGGCCACCCTGCAGCCGCTGGTGGCCGCCGCGCAGGCCGGCAAGCTGGGCTTGCTGACGGTGACGCTGGCGCACCCCGACGGCTATGGCCGCATCGTGCGCGAAAACGGTGCCGTCACCCGCATCGTCGAGCACAAGGATGCCTCGTCAGCCGAGCGTGCCATCCAGGAGGTCAACACCGGCATTCTTGCCGTCGCCACCCGCCACCTCAAGCAGTGGATCGATACCCTGAAGAACGACAACGCCCAGGGTGAGTACTACCTGACCGACATCATCGCGCTGGCGGTAAGCGATGGCGTGACAGTGGAGACGCACCAACCGGCGTTCGAATGGGAGGTGCTGGGGGTGAACAGCAAGGCGCAACTGGCCGAGCTGGAGCGCGTCCACCAGAACGAAATTGCGCAGGCGCTGCTCAACGATGGCGTGACCCTGTTCGATCCGGCGCGGCTGGACGTGCGCGGTTCGCTTGCCTGCGGCCGCGATGTGGTGATCGACGTCAATTGCGTGTTCGAAGGCCGGGTTGAACTGGGGGATGGCGTGCAAGTGGGCGCTAACTGCGTGCTGCGCAATGTGACGGTGGCGGCGGGCACGCGCATCGATGCGTTCACCCTGATCGACGATGCCCGGATCGGCGAAGCCAACCGGCTCGGGCCGTTCTCGCGCATCCGTCCGGGCACCACGCTGGCGCGCGATGTGCACGTGGGCAACTTTGTCGAGATCAAGAACAGCCAGATCGACGACGGCTCCAAGGTCAATCACCTGTCCTACGTCGGCGACACCACCATGGGCAAAAAGGTCAACATCGGCGCCGGCACCATCACCTGCAATTACGATGGCGCCTACAAGCATCGCACGGTGATCGAGGACGAGGTGTTTGTCGGCTCCGATACGCAACTGGTTGCGCCGGTCACCGTGGGCAAGGGCGCCACCTTGGGCGCGGGCACGACGCTGACCAAGGACGCGCCCGCGGGCGAACTCACCTTGTCGCGCGCCAAGCAAATCACCATCAGCGGCTGGGTCCGGCCGGTCAAACAGAAAAAGGAAAACTGATCATGTGTGGCATTGTCGGCGCGGTTGCGCAGCGTAACGTCGTTCCCATTCTGCTCGAAGGTCTGCGGCGTCTTGAATATCGCGGCTACGATTCGGCCGGGCTGGTCATCATCAACGGCGGGTTGCAGCGCGTGCGCAGTGTGGGCCGCGTCGCCTCGCTGACGGATGACTGTGCCGCGCAGCAGGTGCAAGGCAACCTCGGCATCGCGCATACGCGCTGGGCCACGCACGGCGCGCCGTCGGAAGCCAACGCGCACCCGCATGTGAGCGGCGGGCTGGCGGTGGTGCACAACGGCATTATCGAAAACCACGAGGCCCTGCGCACCCGGCTCAAGGCGGCCGGCTTTGTCTTCACTTCGGAAACCGACACCGAAGTCATCGCGCATCTGGTCGACCTGTATTACCGGCAGAGCAAGGACCTGCTCGTTACGTTATTGTAAATTTCTTTCTTACCAGCAATTTTGTATAAACAGTCACCCTTTACAACAGTGTAACCGGATTCTCTTTTTAACTTCTGGCTGCCATGCAAGCATTGTGGTTTTCATTTTCTTCCATCTTTCAAAAAATTCAGGTAAACATTTAGCTTTGTTCTGTTCAAGAAGATCCATTGCTTTTTGAACGTCTTCTTTTTTACCTTCTTTTTTGTTGACCATTTTTTCTACTTTTTCAAAGTTCGCTCTGAATTGTGCGACTTCTGATTTTGTAGAACCGACCGATGCGTATAAATCGTCTTCGGCTTTAACTAATTGATCGTCTCTTTCAACGTTGGTTTTCTTTACTTGCTCAATATCTTTTGTTATTTGCTCAAGTCTACCGGTAAGATCATTTTTCTTTGCGGTATACTCATCCATTTGAGCTTGCCATTCTTCTTCTGTAATCTCTGGTGCTTCTTCGTCTTGAGCAAAAGCTGATAACTTGACACCGAGAGTTAAGGAGAGAACTAGTAATGCTACTAATAATTTATGAAATTTCATTTGTTTAAAATCTCCTTTTTAAAATTTTTTTTAAAATTTGTGCTTTTTAAAATAATCAAAGTTTATTTGCAATTGGCTTTTGCTTGCTCAGTTTGCGTTTGGAAAACTTTAATCTTTGCTTCTTTGTCAGCAGCTTGCTTTACTAACGAATTTCTTTCACTTTCTTTTGCGTTGACCTGGCTTTGAAGTGATTCTACTTCGGCCTTTAAGTCACTTAATTGTTTTAATTGCTCTTCACTTACACCACCACATCCGGCGATTAACCCAGATAGGAATGCTACAGTCAGAAGAACAAAGAACATGTTTTTAATTCTTGCCATTTAATACCTCCGATATTTTAAGGCGTTTTTAAAATAGTTAATTAACGCTACAAATATATAAACAATAAATCTATTTGTCAAGTCAATATTCTAAAAAAGTGGACACCTTGATGTAATATATAATAGACACATATTTTCAATGAAATCAGACATTTTCAATCCAAATTATTTTATAAATTTGCTTGCGGGAAAGATTTGTAATTTTTTAAAAGGGGATAAATTTCGAAAATTGAATTTACGAATGCGTTTATGTAAATTCCCATACTCTGAGAAGTTTGTTTTATGATACAACGCTCAAATGGCGGAATTGGTAGACGCGCTGCATTCAGGGTGCAGCTACGTATTTAGGTGGGGGTTCGAGTCCCCCTTTGAGCACTAAATAAAAATTAATATGATGAAAATTGGAAAAAATTTGGAAATTAAAACAACTCTTCCCGGAAGACGGGGGGAAAGGGATTCGCCCAATTTGATACGTTTATCAAAGAAGTGCGTAATCTTAACGGAAAGATAAAAATTCCGGAATCTGTAGCAAAACTTCTTTATATGAGAGGTGTTACAGATTACTCAAAAGTCTTTAAGTTCTTCAAACCTACTATAGATAAGTTGTACGACCCTCTGTTAATGAAGGGTTGTGACATAGCAACACAAAGTAATCTTACAATGCATTGATTCAAAAGAAAAGGTTATGGTTTTAGGTGATTATGATGTTGACGGCATTATAGGTGCTTCAATGTTTTCATTATTCTTAAAACATAATGGTATCGATGTTTCCGTGTTTATTCCTAACGGAATACACCAGGAATACGGATTATCAAATTGTGCAATCGATGAGGCTTATGAACAAGGTATTAAATTATTAGTTGCTATCGATTGCGGTATTACTGCGACTAACACTGTTGATTATGCAAACGAAAAAGGTATTGATATAATTATATGCGACCATCACCAGCCGCCTGACATTTTGCCGAATGCTTTTGCAATAATGGACCCAATTCAACAAGGGTGTGAATATCCATTCAAACATTTATGCGGAACAGGTGTTGCGTTTAAATTAATTCAGTCAGTCTGCAAAATTAAAAACGATGAAAAGTTTGCACATTCCTTATTAGATTTTGTAGCCATTGCCACTTCTTCTGATATAGTCCCTATAATAGATGAAAACAGAATTTTAGTAAATGAAGGATTTGAAAAAATAAATAACAATCCAAGACATTCAATCAAAGCATTAATTGAAAAGATTGGAATAAAAAGAAAGCAAAGTAAATACTTCAAACATTGTATTCTCTTTAGCACCCAGAATTAATGCCGTTGGCAATATGGGCGAAGCGAGCCGTGCAGTTGATTTATTAACCAGTGAAGATGAATCTATGCTTGTTGAATTAGCAACTATATTGGATGACGAGAATGCTAACAGAAGAGAGATAGATAAGATTATTACTGAAAATGCTTTTGAACTGTATGAGGATGAATTCAAAGCGGCAAATGACTATTGTATAGTATTACATAACGATGACTGGCACCCGGGAATAATTAGCATTGTTGCAGCGAGACTTGTTGAAAAGTACAACCGCCCTGCTATTGTTTTGACGACAATAAAAGATTCTGCAAAAGGCAGTGCAAGAAGTATTAACGGATTCAACGTATATGAAGCGTTGAAGAAATGTGAACAGTTACTTAATACAGTACGGCGGGCATTGTCACGCTGCTGGTCTGGAAATAGATGTTAAAAACATTGACGAGTTAAGAATAATGGTTAACAATATTGCAAAAGATCAATTAGTTAAAGATGAACTTCAGCCAGAAATTGAAGTTGATATGGAAATTGGATTCGATGAACTTACACCAACCTTTTCAAAAATAATTTCATTTCTCGAACCATTCGGTCCGGGAAGTCCGCAACCGGTGTTCACAACCAAGAACATAAAAATAGTTGATGATGTAAGGTTTACTAAAACCGACGCACACATTTTCAAAATAAGTGACGGTATATCGGATAAGGTTTGGAATGCTATATATTATAATTCGAAAAAATTAGAAGGGCAGATATTTAAAGGCGCAGTTTGCGATATATGTTATTCGTTCGATAAGAATTTCAAAAACGGTTACACAAAGTTTATAATCAAAGATATTAAAATTCATTAAAAAGTATTAATTAATTTATTATTTAAAGTTATGTCCGGACATTCAAAATGGGCAACCATAAAGAGAAAGAAAGCCGCAACAGATTCGGCTCGCGGAAAAGTATTTACACGCATCATTAAGGAAATCACTATCGCAGCACGTGACGGCGGCGGTGACCCTGTTGGCAATCCGCGTTTAAGACTTGCAATACAGAATGCTAAAGGTAGCAATATGCCTCAGGATAACATCACTCGTGCCATTAAAAAAGGTACAGGTGAACTTGAAGGTGTAATGTACACTGAAATCACTTACGAGGCGTATGCTCCGCACGGTGTTGCAGTTATTATTCAAAGTGTTACCGACAACAAAAACAGAACCGTTGCAGAATTGCGTCATATCATTTCGAAGAATAACGGGAATATGGGTGAAGCAGGTTCAGTTGCGTGGATGTTTGAACGCAAGGGTGTTGTAACGATTGAGAAAGGTACACATACCGAAGACGACGTTATGGAAGTTATTCTTGAATTAGGCGCAGATGATTTAACAACTGAAGAAGAACATTTTGAAATCATCGCTCCGATAGAAAATCTTGAAACTGTTCGCAAAGGTCTCGAAGAAAAAGGTTATAAGATTGAATCTGCAAATTTGCAGTATATCCCAAAAGACCGTGTGGCGCTTGATGAAGAGAAAGCCGCTGCGGTTATCAGGTTTCTTGAAAACGTTGAAGAGTACGACGACGTTCAGAATATTTTCACAAACGCCGACTTATAATTTTGTATGAAGATTATTGGCATTGACCCCGGCTCTGTCGTTACAGGCGTCGGGGTTATTGAGTTCATTAACGGAAAGTTTAAAGTCCTCGACTACGATGCTCTCTTTATGAGTTCTAAAACTGCAATGCCAATAAGATTAAAATCTATTTACGATTTCTGCATTAAGAAAATTAATCTTTTCAAGCCCGACCAGCTCGCTCTCGAAACTGCATTCTTCGGAAAAAATATTCAGTCAACTCTTAAACTCGGACAGGTTCGCGGCGTGATAATGATTGCTTCGATGAATTCAGGTGTTGACGTATTTGAATACTCTCCGCGCGAAATCAAGAAGTCAGTTACAGGCAACGGCGCTTCAACTAAGCAAACTGTTCAAACATACATTAAAAATATTCTTTCTATTAAAATAAATAAAATTTTAAACGATTCTTCCGACGCTCTGGCAATTGCACTTTGCCACCATTACAACGGCACGAATAAAATCATCTATAAATCTTCAGGAAAGAAAACTAACTGGAGCGATTTTATCGAAAAGAATCCCGATAAAATTTACAGGAGGAAAATATGATTTCATACTTAAAAGGTTTTTTAAAACACAGGTTTAGAAATGAAATTATTCTTGACGTCAACGGTGTAGGATACAGTGTTTTCGTTACAAAGAAAATTCTTGAAAAAATTCCTGAGATTGGTGAGATGTATTCAATCATCACGTATCTCGACGTCAAAGAAAACGCATTAAACCTGTACGGCTTCTTCGATGAAAAGGAAAAAGAAATTTTCAAACTTTTAATTTCAGTCAGCGGCATAAGTGCCAAATCAGCAAACACTATATTATATTATGCAACCTTCGAAGAAATCATCGGAATCATAAACAACAGGAGTACATTCACTTCAATTAAGATTCCCGGCATAGGCGCAAAGAAAATCGAAATGATTTCACTCGCATTAAAAGATAAAATATTTAAAATCTCGGACGATGTATTGCCGGACAGGAACACAACTATAGAAGACCTCACGGGCAAAGAGCAATCGCGCCTTGACGCACTTAACGCACTGATGAACCTCGGCTATCAAAGAAGCGATGCAGAAAAAATCATTCGCGAAGTTTTAAAAGAAAATCAGGAAACAAATTTAACCACAGAAGAAATTATTAAAAAATCATTAAACTACATTTCTAAATAATATTATGGATAGAAAAAACATAGAACTTTTCTGGAACGACGTAAGACCGATTTTAAAAGCACACCCCTGGCACGGAGTTTTTATCGGAAAAAATTCACCTGCAATTCTTACTGCATACATCGAAATCGTTCCGACCGATACTTTGAAATACGAACTCGACAAACAAAGCGGATACCTGACAATAGACAGACCGCAATTATATTCAAACGTCTGTCCCACACCATACGGACTTATACCACAGACATACTGCGGCGAGAAGGTTGCAGAGTTTTGCGCTGAGAAAACAGGACGCACGGGAATCAAAGGTGACGGCGACCCGCTCGACATCTGCGTAATCACTGAAAAAGTAATCACACACAACGACATACTGTTAACCGCAGTTCCAATCGGCGGATTGCGAATGATAGACGGCAGCGAAGCAGACGACAAGATAATAGCAGTAATGCACAAAGACAACATCTTCGGACAGTGGGACGACATATCCGATATGCCGACATCATTAATAAACAGAATAAAACATTACTTCCTCACGTATAAAGAAGCACCCGGTGCAGAAAACAGAATCTGCGAAATCACACACGTTTACGGACGCGAAGAAGCCTGGGAAGTAATCAATCGCAGTCACCAAGACTACATCGCAAAGTACAGCAGTCTGAATGAATTGTTATTGAACAGATAAATTAAATATAAAAAGGGAACAACATCTTGTTCCCTTTTCGTTATACTTTCAAATCTCACATTGTTAACTTGCAGAAGGTCAGCCGTCTTGCCGGGCGGATCACTTTATCATCAACATCTTCTTTGTCTCGCTAAAACCTGTCGAAGATCCGCCGTGGCGGATCATCAGTTTATAAAAATACACACCACTATTAAGTGCGGAACCATCGAACGATGTCTCATACGTGCCGGGCTTCAGCGATTCATTCACGAGTGTTTGTACTTCGCGACCCATAACGTCATACACTTTTAACACAACCTTGTCATTCCCTGATGTTTTTACAGGGAATCCATTTGCAATGCTAAATTTTATTTTCGTAATTGGATTAAACGGGTTCGGATAGTTTTGCCCTAACGAATATGAAGAAGGTATTTCTGTGCTGATGTTTTGAACACCGACATTTCCTGTTTGATTGCGAAGGTAACATACATCATAACCGGTTCCATTGTCAATATATACAACATGTAATACCGAGCCGGAGACTTCGATTGAAGGATAATTGGAAGTATTAAAATCATTCGTAAGACGTGTAACTGTTCCCCAGGTAACGCCGCCATCCTGAGAGCGCTTGTAATATATTTCTCTGGCAGTAGCATCGATATCGCTTGTCCATACTAAATGTATATTCGAGCCGGAGATCGCGATGAAGGGATTTTGAGAAAAATGACCAGTTGCGGTAGTTGTTAGACGCAAATCATTACCCCAAGTTATTCCGCCGTCAATAGAGCGTTTACCGTATATTTCAACTGCTCCATCGCGGCCATCATCCCAAACTATGTACACAACTGAGCCTGATACTGCGATGTTTGGAGCAACAGAAGCACCACTGTTATTTGTCAGGCGTGTTTCTGCACCAAAGGATATTCCTGCATCTTGCGAACGTTTGTAATAGATTTCAAAGTTGCCGTCGCGAAAGTCACGCCATACTATATGTACAATTGAGCCTAAGACTGCGATAGAAGCATAATCGGATTCAGCACTGTTATTTGAAAGACGTATATCCGAGCCCCAAGTTGCGCCACCGTCTATTGACTGTTTGTAATATATTTCCGGTTCTCCGTTTCGTTGGTCATGAAATACTGTATGTACGGTTGAACCTGAAACAGCGATGGAGGGATTATATGAGTTTTGAGTTTTATTCGTAAGACGTGTATCTGCACTCCAGGTTACGCCGCCATCTGTGGAACGTTTGTAATATATTTCCCTGTTGCCGTTGCGGACATCTTGCCAAACTATATGCACTATCGAACCTGATGCTGCAATGCTTGGGAACCAAGAACCACCACTGGTAGTGTTATTTGTCAAACGTGCTTCCGTTCCCCATGTTGTTCCTCCGTCTGTTGAGCGTTTGTACCAGATATCTGTGATGCCACTGCGAGTGTCGTGCCATACAGTATGCAAAATATTTCCGTCGGCAACAATGTTGTGGGCATTGTTAAAAGATAAACCAGCACTTCCCGTAGAATTTGAAAGTCTGACATAAGGTTCCCACTGTGCATTGACGCTAAATGCTATAAGCATTGCTAAGATAACTAAAAGTTTTTTCATAATAATTTAGTTTAATTTTATAAATGTTTTTGTTTCTCATTCCAGATAATAGGAACGAGCTGGAAAAATTATTTTATTAACAACATCTTCTTTGTTTCTGTAAAACTTTCTGTCTGCATTTTATAAAAATATACTCCGCTGGTAAGCATACTCCCATCAAACGACGCTTCGTACGTTCCCGCCTGCAACCTCTCATTCACAAGCATCTGCACTTCGCGACCCTAACGTCATACACTACAAGTTTTACATCTCCTGAATTTACAATTGAAAATTTAACATTTGTAATTGGATTAAACGGGTTCGGATAATTTTGCCACAGTGAATATGACGATGGTATTTCTGTGCTGATGTTTTGGATTCCGACTGATTTCCGAGAGTAGGACGGCGCGAAACGGAATAAGCCCATATGTTCCAGCGAAGAAGTAATTATTAGCAATCAATAATTTCAGAATATTCGGAGACCCGATAATTCCTTGATTTATTTGAACACCAATTTGAACCGTGATTCGATGAGAAATAAAAACCATCATAAGAGGTTCCTACACAGACATTATTCCGATTGACTTAATATCAGCAATGTTTTGAATACTTAAATTTGATTGTACCCAACTTGCACCGTTATTAGTCGGAACAGTAGATACCGTCTGTAGCGTACCTGCAAAGATATAATTTCCGGTAATAGCATATTGAATAAACCGCTTTGTTATTAAGAGCAGTTTGAATCCAATTTGCGCCATTATCTGTTGACAAGATTACATCCCGTAACCCAAGATGTTCCTGCGAAAATATTGTTTCCACTCACAACAGTGAAAAGATATATGTTAAATCTTGTGGATGTTTGTAGACCAATTAACACCGTTATTTGTGGATACGATATACTCCGTAGCAGTTACCTGCAAAAACATTATTACCAATTGTTGCAAGTGCCGCAACATATTATGTCTGAAGCAGTTCTGTAGTTCATTCCACGATAAGCCGACTATTAGTTGAACGCCACTACATCCATAGATCCACTATTTCCCGCAAATATATTACTCCCAAGTGCCGCCAATGCATAAACTGAAAATATTTAATATAGGAAGTGATTGCGTCCAGTTTGCACCATTGTTAGTGGATTGGAAAACACCATAATTATCTGTTGCAACAAAAATATTACCTTCGCTTGCTGCAAGCGAATACATATTGTAACCGCTTAAATTATTCGACATCTGCACCACTGCCCGCTCGCGTTCACTGCCGTGAGCATTACTAAGATAAGAAAAAGTTTTTTCATAATCTGAGAATAAAATTATTTAATAAGCAACATCTTGTTTGTGTCCTAAAACCTGTCGTAAGATCCGTTGTGGCGATTACCAGTGTATGAAAGATAAACACCGCTTTTATCAAACGATGCTTCGTACGTTCCCGCCTGCAACCTCTCATTCACAAGCATCTGAACTTCGCGTCCCTGAACATCATACACTCAAGTTTTACATCTCCTGAGTTCACGAATTGAAAATTTAACTTTTGTAATTGGATTAAACGGGTTCGGATAGTTTTGCGTCCAGTGAATATGACGACGGTATTTCTGCGATGTTTTGGATTCCTATGATTTCGGAAAGTGGACGGCGCCAGATTGATTGATCAGATGTTCCTGTAAAAATATAATGTATCGTTTAATTAATATTGATTCAACATCTAGGAGAATTATTTAATCCTTGATTTATTGAGTCCAGTTAATTCCGTTATTTGTAGACAAATATATCCGCTGAAGTATCAGATCCTGCAAAGATATTATTCCCACTTGTACGCAAGTGAATAAACATCTTTGTTATTCAAAGATGTTTGAGTCCAAGTTGTACCGTTGTTAGTTGAACGATAATACACCAACCCTATCACTGGTAGTTCCTGCGAAAATATTATTCCCTGATGACTGCAAGCGAATGTACAGTTAT
The DNA here is from genome assembly GCA_963748665.1 of Ignavibacteriota bacterium. Classification (GTDB taxonomy): domain Bacteria; phylum Bacteroidota; class Ignavibacteria; order Tepidaquicellales; family Tepidaquicellaceae; genus CAIKZJ01. The sequence goes on from CAVVJW010000023.1 coordinate 40,871, forward strand.
ATGTATCCAAAGAGGTTTGTATCCAGTTTGCACCATTATCTGTGGACTTGATAAATACCGCCACTATCGTTCCTGCAAATAAATTATTCCCGAGAGTTGTAAGACGCAAATACTTTGAGCATGCAAAGGAAGTTTACTATTGTCCAGCTTAACACCATTAGTTTGTTGAAATTATACTCCAATTCAACTGTTCCTGCAAACATATTATTCCCGAGCCAGTAAAAGCAAGTACAGCACGACCAGTTAATGAAGAAATATTCCAACTTGTTCAATGTCAGAAGAGTATAACTATACCACCACCAGCTGTACCGACAAAATATTATTTCAATTAGTCAGCTAAAGACCAAACGGGTAAAGGAGGAAAAGATAGTTTTAGTCCAATTCAAACCATTGTTTGTTGAACAGTTAAAACCGCCACTAAGATATAAACTATCAGTCCCTGCAAAAATATTATTTCCACTGGCTACCATACAATCTCACATTTTGATTTCCTATTCCATTCGACTCTGCACCCACTGCCCGCTCGCATTCACTGCCACGAGCATTACTAAGATAAGAAAAAGTTTTTTCATAATCTGATAATAAAATTATTTAATTAATATTCCCGATACTCTTCGCTATCGGGATTTCTGATAAAGTGATTATCATCACTTTATCATCAACATTCTTTTTGTCTCGCTAAAACCTGTCGAAGATCCGCGTGGCGGATCATCAGTTTATAAAAATACACGCCGCTGTTCAGTGCAGAACCATTGAACGATGTTTCATACGTTCCGGGCTGTAACGTTTCATTCACAAGTGTTTGGACTTCGCGCCCATAACATCATACACTACAAGTTTTACATCTCCTGAATTTACAATTGAGAATTTAACATTTGTAATTGGATTAAACGGGTTCGGATAGTTCTGCCCCAGTGAAAAAGAAGAAGGTATCTCCGATGAAATATTTTTAACACTTATTATTTCCGAAAGTGAACGCCGTATAACCGAATAACCGGATGTTCCCGCAAATATATATCCATTTGCTATTTGAAGTGTGTTAATGTTTGTTGTCCCAATATTCTGATTTTTCTGTATCCAGTTTAATCCATTATTTGTTGATAAATAAACCCCGCCCCCATTAAGTCCGGCGAATACATTTGAACCTGATACAACAAGTGAGTTAATTAAGATTGGAAGTTGTAAACCATTGTTTACCGCAACCCAGTTTGCACCATTATTCGTTGAACGGAATATTCCGTTTAAAGATGTTCCTATAAATATATTCACTCCTGAAATTGCAATTGCACTTACAGATTCATTAGTTAAATTTCCATTTATTGAAGCCCAGTTAGAACCATTATTTGTTGAAAGGAAAATGCCACCCATAAAAGTCCCGACATAAATATTTGAACCTGAGACAGTAATAGTTTTAATACTTGTTAGCCCAATGTTTGCAACACTCCAGGAAATACCATTATTTGTTGAAAGGAAAAATCCGTTTTCAGTTCCTGCAAATACATTAGTACCTGAGACTGCTAATGCACGAATATTTTTGTTTGTTAAACCATTACTGACTTCTGTCCAACTTGCACAATTATTAGTCGAACGGAAAACTCCGTTAAATGTTCCTGCAAAAATATTACTGCCGGAAACTGTTAAAGCATAAACATACTTCACCGTCAATCCATTATTTACATCTGTCCAGTTTAATCCGTTATTCGTTGTAAGAAACACACCACCAAAATATGTTCCTGCAAGAATGTTACTACCCGAAACTGCGAGGCAGAAAGTCGTTTGTGCATTTAAACCATTATTAATATTCGTCCAGTTATTCCCATAATTAGTTGAACGGCAAATACCGCCGCCATTATTTCCTGCAAAAATATTTGTACCTGATACATAAAGAGAATTAACAGATTGAAATGTCAATCCGCTATTTATCGTGATCCAGCTTGCACCGTTATTGTTTGAGAAAAATGCGCCGCCTTCAGTACCTGCGTAAATGTTCGAACCTGAAAAATAAATGTCGTAAACGTATAAACTTGTTAATCCATTATTCTTAGCTATCCAGCTGGCACCGTTATCCGTAGAAAGATATATACCATTAGTTGTTGCTGCAAATACATTTGTTCCGCTAAATGCAATAGACCTGACAAACATTCCTGCCAAACCGATTGCTGTCCAGTTTATTCCGTTATCCGTTGAGCGATAAATACCCTGATAATAAGTACCTGCAAAAATGGTTGAACCGTTTGCTTGTATATCATATATATCAATATTTGATAATCCGATTAAACTCCAGTTTACACCTTTATTCGTTGTCTTATAAACACCAATATCTGTGCCAACATAAATAATATTTCCTGAATAAGTTATACATCTTGAAATATTCCCCGGAGAAGAAGCTGTTACTTCCCAGTTTGTACCATTGTTTGTTGATATACAAACTCCAATATCTGTACCCGCAAAAATTTCTGTACCTATAATTTCTATATCAAAAAATCCATAATAATCAGGGCTTCTGGAATCCCAGTTCATTCCGTTATTAGTTGAACGAAATACTCCATTATAAGTGCCAACAAATAGGGTTGTTCCTGTTCCGTTAATACAGGAAACTTGTCCACCACTCGGTCCGTTTGTCTGAACCCACTGCCCGCTCGCATTCATTGCCACGAGCATTACTAAGATAACAAATAGTTTTTTCATAATCTGATAATAAAATTATTTAATTAATATCCCGATACACTTCGCTATCGGGATTTCTGATAAAGTGATCATCACTTTATCATCAACATCTTCTTTGTCTCGCTAAAACCATCCGTCATCAGTTTATAAAAATACACGCCGCTGTTTAGTGCAGAACCATCGAACGATGTTTCATACGTTCCGGGCTTTAACCATTCGTTCACAAGTGTTTGGACTTCGCGACCCATAACATCATACACTATCAAGTTTTACATCCCCGCCAAGACATGGGGGATGACACTATTGAGAATTTTATTTTTGTAATTGGATTGAACGGGTTCGGATAGTTTTGCGATAGTGAATATTTTGATGGTGTTTCTGTGCTGATGTTTTGTATTCCGGTAGTATTTCCCGTCGGATTACGTTTATAGTATAATATCAGTAGTTCCACGTCTAAATAGTCCATCCATACAACATGGACAATCGAACCGGATACTGCAACAGAAGGATAAGATGATTCAGCGATAGCTATTAGTCAAACGTGTATCTGCTTCCCAGTTTATTCCAGCATCTGTTGAGCGTTTATAGTATATCTCATTGTTCGAATCACGCTCGTCATCACCATACAACATGAACATCCAAGCCAGATACTGCGATAGAAGCTGAACCGATGATACGGGTAATTCGTCAGACGTGTATCCACTCCCCAGTTTATTCCACCGTCTGTTGAGCGTTTATTGTATATCTCCCAGTTTCGTCACGACAGTCATCCCATACAACCTGAACAATTGAACCGGATACTGCGACTGAAGGATAAAAAGAATAGTTAATATTATTTGTTAAACGTGTATCTGTTCCCCAGTTTAACCACCTGATTTGATGGAGCGCTTGTAGTAGATCTCAGTGTTCCGGTTACCTTCGCGTCTCGCCATACAACATGCACAACAGAGCCGAAACTAGCGACTGATAGGACTCTGGGATTCTGAAACGTTATTCGTCAACCCGTGTATCTGCTCCCCAGTTATTCCGCCATTGGTTGACTTTTGTAATAAATCTCCTCGTTGCCGTCTCGACATCATTCCATACAACATGCACAACCGAGCCTGACACCGCTATGGAAGGACACATGAAATACCAGTGTTAATATTCAATCTTGTTATCAATTCCCCAGGTTATACCTGCGTCAGTTGAGTCGTTTTTAGTATATCTCAAAATTCCCGTCACGAAAGTCATGCCATATAACGTGAACAATCGAACCGGAGACCACGATGAAGGAAACTCGGAAAATGCAGTGTTATTTGTCAGACGAATATCTATCCCCCAGGTTACACCGGTGTTTGTAGATCGTTTGTAGTATACTTCTCAGTTCCCATCACGATTGTCAAACCATACAGCATGGACTCCATACCGTTTGAAGCAACACACCAAGCATTGTTGAGAGAAGTAAAAGAAATTTCAGGGTTATTCGTCAGCCGAACATCCGGCTGCCACTGCCGCTCGAATTCATTGCCACGAGCATTACTAAAATAACAAAAAGTTTTTTCATAATCTGATAATAAAATTATTTAATTAATAATCCCGATACACTTCGCTATCGAATTTCTAATAAATTGATTTCCATCACTTTATCATCAACATCTTCTTTGTCTCGCTAAAACCATCCGACATCAGTTTATAGAAATACACACCGCTGTTTAGTGCAGAGCCGTCGAACGATGTTTCGTACGTTCCGGGCTTCAGCGATTCATTCACGAGTGTTTGAACTTCGCGTCCCATAACGTCATAAACTTTAAGAGTAACAAGCAAGGATGCTTGTCTTACATTTGGCACATCAAACTTTATCTTCGTCACAGGATTAAACGGATTCGGATAGTTTTGCCCCAATGAAAAAGAAGAAGGCACAGTAGAACCAATCTGATTCACAAACACATTACCGCCGTTTGTTGATTTGAATACTCTCGGGATATATGGCATTACATTCAAATCACCGCTGCACATCATAAAATTATTCTGGTCTATTAATGATACCCCTAATCCTGTAGAATGCTGAGTAAGTACCTTATCTACCCAGCTTGCACCATAATTCGTTGTTTTAATCGTTGCAATATTCGCAAAAAACTCTATAGTATCAATTAAATTACCAACTCCAAAAGCAGTACCGGTTGAGGGCAGACATTCAATATTAACGTAAACTCTGTTAAGTTTTGATGTTACTGAATCCCATTGCACACCTGCATTAGTTGTTCTGTATATTATTGTTTTTATTGGATCACTAAACAATACATTCCCCGAAGTGCCAAAGGCAACACCTGTTGTCGCGTTGAAAAACGTAAAGTCTTCAAGTTCATCAAGTCTTGGAAACGAAGTCTTAACCCAGTTAACTCCTCCGTTCGTAGTTTTGAAAATAACTCCATATGAAACGGGATTCCCGATGTTCGCAATTCCGCTTACAAACCCTGTGTTCAAATCAAAGAAGTGCATATTATCCAGTTCGGTTCCTGCTTCTACCGTTCTTATCAATTGCCAGTTCACACCTGCATTTGTAGTTTTATACAATCTTGTGCTTCCTGCAGAATTTGAATCTATCAAAGCATATCCCGTATTTGCATCGAAGAAATGAATATTATTCATATAACCCGTAAGAGTGTCAAACGTGCTTACTTTCTGCCAGTTCACACCTGCATTGGTTGACTTAAGGAATGCTGTTTTATATTCAGCAGAATAATCAGTAATACCTTTTGAAATAAATTTGCTTCTTATATATTCAGGAAGATATCTGAAAACCTGATTAGTATATTTCAAATTCTTAACTCCAACATTTTCTGCTCCGCCTGCCATAAACAAGAGTACTGTTAATAAACTGCACATCAGCAGTTGCTCTGATTGACGAAGGGAATGTTGAAGCAACCCAGTTAGTTCCTGCATTTGAAGTATAAAAATATCGGGCAGTATATGGCATTATAGTATTTCCACAGGCAACACCGGTATTCACGTTAGCAAATCCAAGCGTGTATGTAATACCATTAAAAGGTAGAGTGTAATTCACCCACTGCCCGCTCGCATTCACAGCCACGAGCATTACTAAGATAAGAAAAAGTTTTTTCATAATTTGAAAACTTTATTTTAAAATATTTTCCTGACTATCTTAAATAGTCGGGAGGAAAAAATATATTTTAATAGGGAGTTCGCCTGTGCGAATTCACTCTTTCTAAATTTAAGGATTCTATTACTGAATTGTAATTTAATTTTTTATACACTCCCCAATAAAAAAATGCGTACACTCTTTAAACATTCCAAGAAAAGTTCAAAAAGAACGCTACGCGATGGGATCTTAGGGAAAATCGAGGAAAAAGAAAACCACTCACGTTCCCAGTTTGTTCTGAAATTATTACTCGTTCACAAGGTAGAGATTGTGTAACGATTTCAACGATCGGAATTTAATATATCTGAAATAATATCAATTACGAATCGTTCTTAATAGTGTCTGGATTCACACAGCCTCTCCACCTTGGGAACGCAACAATCACAATCAATTTTGAATTTAATAAGCGAAATCTCGCTCGAGAACGCACTTTTTAGCCCATTTTCGCACTTTTTTAGCGTTTTTCGTGTACGAAATGGAGTGTTTCGTGTACGAAAATTAATAGATTTTTACGTTTGGACGAATATATACATTTATGTTCTTGGACGAAATACGATCTTTCTTGGACGAAATACGAATTTTTCTTGGACGAAATATCACGTTTTCTTGGACGAAAGCTACGATCCTCCTTGGACGAAATGATCAATTTCGCTTTAAAGAAAATTTGGAATCTCCACCAGCAAAATGAAAAAGGGAGCAAAAAATTGCTCCCTTTTCTTTTACTGTATTATTATATAATGTTATGAATCAATCATAACTTCTCTCTCTCTTACTTTTTATCGTCAACTACTTCATAGTCAGCGTTTTCCACGTTTCCATCATCTTTCTTCTTTTCGCCTGCCCCTGCCGTATTTTGCTCGGCACCCGGATTCGGGTTGGCACCCGGCTGGTCTTTTGCCTGTGCATACATCTTCGATGATGCTTCGTTCCAGATGGTGTTGTATTGCTCGATTGCAGATTTCAGTTCGGCAACGTTATTCGCCTTGCTTGCTTCTTTCAATCTGTCAATAGCCGCCTGAATCTTGGCGCGGGTTTCCTGATCGAGTTTTTCTTCAAATTCTTTCAGTTGTTTTTCGCCCTGAAATATCATAGAGTCCGCCTGATTTTTCAAATCAATTTCTTCTTTCTTTCTTTGTCTTCGGCTTCGTGTTCTTTTGCATCCTTTTTCATCTTTTCAATTTCCTGGTCTGTTAAACCCGAAGAGTGCGTAATCTTTATATCCTGAGTTTTTCCCGTTCCTATATCTTTTGCGGCAACATTCAGAATACCGTTTGCATCTATGTCAAATGTAACTTCAATCTGCGGTATACCTCTCGGCGCAGGAGGAATTCCGTCGAGGTGGAACCTGCCAAGTGTTCTGTTATCAGCCGCCATCGGACGCTCACCCTGAAGGACGTGGATTTCAACCGAAGGCTGATTGTCAGCCGCAGTTGAAAACGTTTGCGATTTCTTTGTCGGAATGGTTGTATTCGCATCAATTAATTTTGTCATAACACCGCCAAGTGTTTCAATACCAAGCGAAAGCGGAGTAACATCAAGCAATAGCACGTCGTGTACGTCGCCCGCAAGAACACCGCCCTGAATTGCCGCGCCAATTGCAACGACTTCATCGGGATTTACGCCTTTGTGCGGCTCTCTGCCAAAAATTCTTTTCACGGTTTCCTGAACCTTAGGAATTCGTGTCGAACCGCCGACAAGTATTACTTCATCAATTTCGCTAATGCTTAAACCTGAATCGTCAATTGCCTTTTCGCAAGGTCCAACTGTTCTTGTAACAAGATCATTGACAACAGATTCAAATTTTGCTCTGGTAATGGTTTCCACAAGGAACTTCGGACCGTCTGCAGTAGCAGTAATGTAAGGCAGATTAACTTCAGTCTGCGGAGTTGTTGAAAGCTGTTTCTTCGCATTTTCAGCCGCTTCCTTCAGTCTTTGCAAAGCCATCGGGTCTTTTCTTAAATCAATTCCTTCTTTTTTCTGAAATTCATCCGCAAGATAATCCATAAGTCTCTGGTCAAAATCATCACCGCCTAAGTGACCGTCACCGTTGGTTGATTTCACTTCAAAAACACCATCTCCGAGTTCAAGTATCGAAATATCAAACGTACCGCCGCCAAGGTCATACACTGCAACCTTTTGATTCTTTTTTCTTTTATCCAGACCGTAAGCAAGTGCTGCTGCTGTCGGCTCGTTAATAATTCTTTTCACATCAAGTCCTGCAATCTTACCTGCATCTTTAGTTGCCTGTCTCTGAGCATCGTTAAAATACGCCGGCACAGTAATCACTGCTTCGGTAACCGGCTGACCGAGATAGTCTTCGGCAGTCTTTTTCATTTTCTGCAAAACCATAGCGGAAATTTCAGGCGGAGAATAAACTCTCATCTGATTGGTTGACTTATCTTCAACCTGAACTCTTGCAACATCGTTATCGCCCTTAATCACTTTGTAAGGTACTTCGCCTATTTCAGTACCAACTTCATCGTATCTTCTGCCCATAAATCTTTTTATCGAAAAAATTGTGTTAGTCGGATTCGTCACAGCCTGACGCTTAGCCGCATCCCCAACCAATCTTTCGCCCGTCTTTGAAAAAGCAACTACTGACGGAGTAGTTCTCATACCTTCTGCATTTGGTATGACGACCGGGTCGTTACCTTCCATCACTGCTACGCAGGAGTTGGTAGTCCCAAGGTCAATTCCAATAATTTTTCCCATTTTTAATACACTCACTTTCTTTTTGTAATAAAACTACCTGCCGTCTAAAGCAGGTAGTTTATGTTAATTAGACGTCTTTTAATGAAAGTTATTTAACTTTTATTTCCTTTAACAACCGGCTTTGCTTCCTCAACTTTCGGTAAGGTAACAATCAGCAAACCGTCTTTAAATTCTGCTTCAATTGCATCTACTTTAATTTCTTTCGAAAGATTAAAGGTTCTGCAAAATTCGCCATAAACGATTTCGTTCATAACGAGGTTTGTATCTTCTGTCTTATTCTCAACCTTCTTTTCACCCTTCACCGAAAGCAAATTGTTTTCAACTTCAATCTTTACGTTATCTTTTGGAATACCCGGCATTTCAAGGTTAAGATAAAAATTATCCTTGTCCTCGGTAATCCTTGTTTTTGGTCTGAAACAAGTTGGATCGCTAACCTCTGTTCTGAAAATCGGCGAATCAAAAATTGATTTGAAAGCATCGTTGAACAAATCGTTCTCTCTTTTAAATTTAATTAAGTTCATTTTGTTATCTCCTATATTTAATTTTTTAATATTTTAATTTTAATATTACGCTTACACTATATCAATTGCCGTGCCAGAGTATTTTCTGCAATATTAGGCTGTTTTGTTTTTTAAAAGGAAATAAAATTCACAAAATTGAATTAAATGACACAAACGATTGACAAATACGTCATCATTTTGAATTATTTGTCAATATGGTATTTCTGCATCACTCTATATTATAAAATATAAACTGGAAATAGACGTATTAATGCACCAAGGCAAACGGACGCAAAGAGCGCAAAGATATCAATAATTAGAATAGTTGATATTTTAATTTAAGTGAATTGAATCAAATGTATAAAAGCACGAATAAAAGGAAAAATGAATTCAACAGGCATTAACAGGCGAGGTATAGGCGAGGTATAGGCAAACAACAGGGAAGTAACAGACTTCGAACAGGGAATCATTAGGCAAACAACAGGGAATTAACAGGAAGCAACAGGGAAACTTTAAATATTAAATTTAGGGAATAAAAAAATCCGGTTGTCTTTTGGCGGCAACCGGATTGGTTTTAAATAAGAAAGGGTAATTCTTATTTTATCTCATCCATCTAATACAAACATAACTACTTTATAATTAAAAGTCAAGAGAAAAATGAATAAAGTTATACTTTAGGTACGCTTTGTAAGTATTGATTTTACAGTACTTATATTTACGATTTTAAAATACTTTGAAAAAATAAGAAAAATAATTTGCAAGATGATAGAAAATACTATAAAATATTTGTTATCAAACTGTGTTTTTAAATACTGTGATATGAAGTACAAAAGAAGAGTAAAGAAAAATAAATAAAGAATTTTTTTTATTTCATAATCAATATAAAATATTTTTTGCGAACGAAAATAAAGTACAAACATCATCACAAAGTAAGTAACCAGCGTAGATATTGCCGCACCAAGAATTCCATAATTACCAATCAACAAAAAGTTTAGCAATGTATTTACAATTAATCCAAGTCCCGAAACATAAAACAGTTCTTTTGTTTTATCTGCATAGAACGGAGCAACGCTTAACGCAGAATACAAGCCCGAGAACAGGTATGCGAGCAAAACAAAAGGTACAATAATTAATCCTGACTGATATCTGACGTCAAGTATAGAAAACTTTCCGAAAGATAGTTTTACAATCGGTTCAGTAAAAAGTGCAAAGAACAAAAACAAAAATAAACCTGCAAAAACTATGTAAGTAAAAATCTGCGAAACTATTTTTCTGTTATCAGGATTTTTTTCAAGATTAAGAAAATATGGAGTCCACGAAAACCTGAAAGCAGCTATTAACAAAGACATTATAGAGGCAAGGCGGTAATTCGCACTGTAGATACCAACTAACTCCTCATTGTAAAAATATTTAATAAAGAACCTGTCCGATACATCAATAAGAAGAATGAACACACCGACAAATATAAATTTCAAACCGTATGAGACTAATCTCTTTGCAAGTCCTGCAGAAAACGAGAAAGACAAATACTTTCTTGTAACAACAACACCTGCAAGAAATGTTACTACTACAGATGCAATATAACTGTAAAAGATTGCTTCAACATTAAAATTATATTTTACTATTAGAACAAAGTTTAAAAGAACATTAACCGCAAGCGAAAGCAAAGTAAGAAACAAATACTGCTGTGCTTTTAATTCTGCTCTCAGCAGTAACAACGGAAACCGAAACAGTGTATCAGTGAAGAGTACGAGCGAAAGTATTTTAATATACTTTAATCCGTTAACAGGATTTTCAAAGCTCATTAAATTAGTTATTGGCTCCGAAAGCATAAATATAATTCCTGAAAAGATTAAAGAAGATACAGTGATTAGTATTAATGTCGTGGAATAAATATTTTTTCTCTCATCAACATCTTTACCATCTATAAAAAACTTTATGAAAGAAGTTTCCTGCCCGTACAAATAAAACAATATAATGAACAACCACAAAGACTGCACGATGTTGTAAGCACCAAGTTCAGATGGAGTAAAATAGAATGTGTACAGCGGCAAAAGAATGAACGAAATAGATTTATTCGCAAGCAAACCAACTCCGTATATGGCGGTTTGTGAAAATAATTCTTTAACGTGTCCCCTGCTCAAATGTTATTCTCCCCGTAAAGACATTCGAGTTTAGTATTTACTGATTCATACGAATGATATTTCTCGACCCATTTTCTTCCAATCAAAGAATAGTCTTTTAACTTTTCGATATTGTTAATATAATGAATTATTGTTTCCTTCAGCGTATCGATATTACAGGTAATAAAAGGATTTTCAGGAATAAAATTCAGATAATCATCAAAAAATTCTGTTATAGTCGGAATACCCATCGCAAGATTTTCAATTGAATTTTTTCCGTAGCCTGAACCGCCGAGTTCGCCTCCGACCTGATCAATAGCAAGGTTGCATCCCCTTTTCATTTTCAGTAATTCGTCACGATGAATATTCTCAGCAAGAATAAACTCGAAATCATGCGTACTGTTTTATTTCATCAATAACTTTAATGATTTTATCCGTTCCCTTGTACAATCTGTTTGTAGGCGAATGAATAATTTTTAATTTACTTAATTCAGGAAACTGATAATCAACTTTCATCACATCAAAAGGAAAGAAAAGATAATGTATATTTTTATGTAGTTGAAGATGGTCAAACTCTACTGTAAGGTTCAAATCACTCATCCCGTCAAGTTCTTTGAAGATTCCTCTGCTTCTTAAATCACTTCCAAAGTAGCAGCAGACAATTTTCTTATTACGTTTTTTAAGTTCTTTGGCAAACCTTAAATCACGAAAGAAATCCATACCACCGTCGAAATGATAGATTTCATAATCGTACAGATTATTTTCATTTATAAAAGAATTAATCTTAGAGGCATTCTTAATATCACGCAATTTAAAGTAAAAACTCTCGAGAATATTTTTAGGTTCATAGTATTTCAAACCTGTCATTTTTGAATCACGCCATTTCTTGGCAGCCTTATTTACGGGAAGAGTAAAATTCAAAGACAAATCTTCATCAAAATCGAGTGTATTTCTGAACATAGTAACCAGGCGTGAAGTGTTTCCTGCGTCTGACTGCATTTGCATAAAACCGTAGGGCATACCTGCAAAGTTCTGAGGAGCAATATGAAGAATTTTTCTATTCAAGTTTCAAAAGTCTTGATATATTTCCCGAAAATATCAATTCCTTTTCTTCATTCGAAATATTTAAACTTTCTACAATAGGTATATACATTTTAGGCAAACCAAGATTATAATCACTGCCAAAAATAAGTTTCTTTGCGCCAACAATTTTCACAACTTCATTCACAAAATAAAATTCCCTGACAGATTCTGTACCGAGATAAATATTATCCGCACCGCTCTCTTTAACGCTTTGGGCACAACCTGTGCACAAAGACGGCTGGTCACCGCCGAGATGTGCGAGAATAACATTAAGGTTTGGTCTTTTCTTTGCGAGTTCAATCGGATAATCATAACTTGCAATTTCCTTCCATCTTCCGCAATGTACGATGACAGGTATTTTCAGTTCTTCTGCAACATCAAAATATTTTTGATAAGACGCATCCAGAACATTTCTTCTTTGAAATGAAGGATGAATTTTAAGACACTTTATATAACTGCTGTTTTTATCAATAAATCCGTCAAGGTATTCATCATCAGGATTAATCCAGCAGGCAAAATGAAATGTAAAATCTTTTACTGACTTTACATCGTTTAGAAGTTTTTCATTTTCAAATGTATCACAGGGTAAAGCAATTGCTGAAGAGACACCTGCTTCCTTCATAACATTAACTGCCTGATTTATGTTTGTTTCATAATTCAGGAAAACACTGCTCCATCTGCCTATATGTATATGTCCGTCAATTATTTTCATTCGAACCTGTCTCCTATTTTAAAATTTGAACAAAAACCCACATCATCAAAATTTTCATCTTTAATATCATAAACCATTAAAAATCCATTTTTACAGTTCACTAAAATGAAATCGTCGTTAACCTCTGTAATATCGCCATATTCATCGGAGACACTTCCTGAAGAAACAGGTTTCGCCCTGTTAAAGAAATACTTTTTACCGTTAAGAAAGGAAAAGGCAGCCGGATAAGGTGCTGACAAAGCCCTGACTTTATTAAATATATTTTTTACATCAAGATTCCAATCGATTTTTCTTTCCTGTTCAGATATCTTTTGCCGCGGAGGATATTTATCAGCGTTCATTTGTTCTTTATACAAATCCTTTTTACCCGAGACTAAAAGTTCTAAACCATCCCTGATTAAAGCTGCGCAGTGAATTGAACATTTATAGTATAATGTATTAACGTCATCATCTTCTTCAATAAATAATTCTTTTTCTATCAGGATAGGACCCGAATCGACACCCGAATCAATTTTATGAAGAGTAATAAACAAAGACTGCTTACCATCTAAAATTGTTCTTGATATAGGTGCTCTGCCCTTATAGTAAGGCAATTCGCCGCAATGCAGATTCAGGATACCATATTCAGGAAGATTAAAGACTTCAGGTTTTAGTATTTCCATAAAACCAACTGATACACCAAGTTTTGTTTCAGAGATTATCATCAACATAATCAGATATTTTATCAGTCCGAATACACTTTATTGAATTACTATCACAAACTTCAACAATTTTATCATAGAAAGACTCTTTGTAATCAGAGAGCATATAGCTATCATGAGTTACAACAAACTCAGGTTTGATATTCATTGAAATCAAATCACCAAGAGCCCTGAGACTCATTTCACCGAAAGCGAGAAAGAAGTATTTCATTATTTATTAAAATGTTTTTTATACCATTTAAAAGTATTAATTATACCTTCGTTTAAATCCACTTTGGGAGTAAACCCAAGAATCTCCTGTGCTTTTTCTATACTTGGTATTCTCAACTCAACATCCACATAATTCTTTGGAACATATTTAATCTTCGATTTTGTATTACACAGATGAATAATTTTTTCCGCAAGAGAAGTTATCGTAACAGTTCCTTTTGGATTACCGATATTAAATATTTCTCCAATTGCTTTTTTATTCTGAAGTGTAAGCATAATTCCATCAATCATATCATCTATATAACACCAGGAACGAATCTGGTCGCCGACACCGTGAATTTGTATATCTTTGTTCAGCACTGCATTCTTTATAAAAATCTGTATAGCGCCTTCGCCAATCTGCCCCGGACCGTAGATATTAAAAGGTCTGATTGAAAGAGCAGGATAGCCGCGGGTTTTATAATAACTGTATATTAAATGTTCGCCTGATACTTTACTTATAGAATAAGTCCAGCGTCCTTCACCAACAGCGGCAACATTAGTAGAAGATTTTTCGGAAGACTTATATGAATAAGCCCCAAGAACTTCACTCGTTGAGAAATTCAATACTCTTTCAAGTTTACTGCTGTATTTTTCGAGGGCTCTGACAAAATTGAAAGTACCAAGTACATTAACTTCCATTGTTTTAACGGGATTATTAATCACAGTATCAACACCTGCGATAGCAGCAAGATGAACTGCAATCTGAGGTTTGAAACTTTCTGTCTCACGCTTCAGATTATCATAATCTGTTATATCGCCGTTTACCAATCGTACATTTTTAGGATTAATCTTTTTATACTTTAATGAATCACGAATGAAAGTATCGTAAATAAGCAGTTCATTATCATTACTCAGGATTTCTGCAAGTTGACTCCCGATAAAACCGCCGCCCCCTGTCAGCAAAATCCTTTTATTTTTTATTGCCATAATATAGATATATTATAAATTAATAGAATAACTTTTTCTGAGAAAACCGTCTGCCATAAACTTCTTTTTAAAATCAAACAAGCCCTGAAGAAGTGTATTGCCAACGCTTGAAGTACCGATGTCATACAATCTGAAGTTTTGTTTCTTTGACCATTCTATAGATGAATAGAGAAGATAATCAGAAACTCTGTCCTTTTTGTGTTCTTCATCAGCAGCCAGATAAAAATTTAAAACCACATCCTTTTTAACAAGGAACAAAGTACATATACCGACAATTTTATTATCAATTTTAGCGGAGAATAATTTTATTTTTTCAGGAAGATTATTTTTCAGATAAACCAATTCCTGCAAGGAATGTGTAGGGATAACATCTTTTAATTCTCTATTGCTCAGGAGAATATTATAAAACTCTGAAAGGCTTCTTTCGGTTATCATATCCTCGAGTAATTCGACTTCAATATTTAATGCAGACTTCTGAATAGACCGTTTTTTTGAGTTCTTTAGTTTTTCAAACTCAAAAAGATTTAAATCGATAATATTTGTAATAGCATACTTATTAACATTAAACCCTTCTGTTAAAAGAGCATATTCATACTCTTCGTTTGCATTTGCATGGTATAAATTAGGTGCATTTCTAATAACACATTTATTAAAATCATTATGAACAAGATAGTTTTTAAACATTCTTATTATATCTATCATTTCTGATATCCTGATTCTTTCATTCCAGATAAACCCGCCAAAACTGACTCCGTCACAGGATACAAATACTTTGATGTCTTTATCGTATCTTTCATTGCCATTAAGTAAAGCCAGAATTTTATTCTTATCTTTAAAAACAAGGTGATGCCAATTCATACCTTTTTTAAAGATATCATTATATTCAAGAAACCTTTTATCATAAAACATATTGTAATTTGCCGACAGGAAGTCACTCCAGCCAACTGAATTTTCTATGTCAACTTTAATTATATCCATTACTACTTTCTGTATAATTCATATCCAACGGATTTAACAATTAATTTACAACTATCGTTTAAAACCAATCCCGATTCAAAATAATCACTTCTGTTAATTTTATCTTTTTCTATTATAATATTCACATCACTGCCTGAATTGCTTATTGCAGATTTTACTTTATCCAGACCATCTTTTGAATCTACAAATGTAAAATCATATTTTGTGTTAGTCCATCCTAAATCCAATCCGTCGAAGTAAAAACTAAACTGCGGATTATGCCTGTAATTAGACGCAACATAGATTAATTTCCTGAATCCGCTCTTGTCAATTTCGGCTTTTACGTCTCTTATTTTAAATGAGTTTTCCCAGTACGGTATCTGAAATGCATAAAGGAAATTTATAAAAAACAGAAATATTAAAATAAATCCGTAAAAGAATTTCGAGAGTGAGTATTTCTTTTTGATGAAGAAGAAAATCACAATACCTGAAATGACAAACCAAATCAATGAAAATACTATAACCCGCTGAATTGTTACAGGGTTTAACTGGAATGCGAGTTCAATCCTGAAATAATTAAAGACAGCCCAGAAAATATTAAATGCAGTAACAATCAGCAAAGTAATTTTCTCTTTATTACTTACAGTATTCATCACTTCAAGATAATTACCTGCAATAAAAACACCGGGTGTTAGAATCAGCAGGATATAAACTTCGAGTTTGGTTTTAAAGAGAGTTATTATTAAAAACCCGATTAAAAACCAGACGAGAATGAACAACTCTTTATAATTAATATTTCTGATATTAATCAATTTCTTAAAAGCACCAAAAAGAATTATTGCGCCAAAGGGCAGAATTGTAAGCAAATAATTTATATGATAGATGTAGCCAGAACCTTTTGTGTTATGTTCCACACCAAAAAGTGCCCTTTCGTAAATATGATAGAAGAAGAAATAATTAAAAAACTCCCAGCCATATTTAATAAACATATAAGCATGCCAGGGGGCTGCGATTGCGATACCTATAGCCGTTAAGACGATTAAATTCTTTAAAGTATATTTCGATTTATCTTTTAACAACAGAAACCAGAGAAATATCGTCATTGGAATAAAGAATCCGACAAGAATTTTAATCATCAGACAAAATCCGAACACAACACCGCTAAAGTAATTATATTTGTTTTCTCCTGTATCCAGAAATTTCAGAAAGAGCCAAAAAGAAAGAAGAATTAAAAATGTATAAGGTATATCAAACTGAAACCGTTTTGAAAATATATTAAAGATTAGATTGCTGCAGAATATAATCGCAGCAAAGATACCTGCCCTTGGCGAATAAATATTACTGCCAATTTTCATTATCAGCCAGAGTACAGCCAGACTAAAGACAAAAATCAATCCTTTCAGCACAACATTATTCATTCCAAAAACCGAGGTAACTAAGTAACCAATCCAGATCAGCAATGGCGGATGTGATCCCGAATAAAACTTACCTACAGAATGCTGACTCTGATCTATTATATCACCGGATTCTTTTACTGATAAAACACGTGTTGCATACATTCCTTCATCCCACGGCTGGATATCAGTAGTAACTATCGAATGCGCTTTAACCAGCACCAAAAAAACAACGAGAAAAAGATACACTTTATTCAAGTTCTTTTTCTCGTCAAAATATTTTAAGATAGCCGTCATTTTGTCTTAATCTTCACGAAAGACATTCATCGATAATAATTCTAAAAGTTATAACCAAGTGACAAAGAATTTCCAGAGCCAAATCCTGTTGAATATGGCTGAAGAGCATAATCTAATGTTAAAGATTTATATTTCAAACCAAGCCCTGCAGTAAATCCTTTATTTTCATAACCTGTCTGATAACCTGCACGCAGGAAAATAAAGTCTTTATAACCGCCTTCGGCACCGAAATGACCGTGTAATGTACCACCATCCAGGACTTTAAAGGCATCTGCAGTTCCTGTGACACTCAGATTATCTTTTCTATATACATAACTTGCACCAAACCTGAGTGAGGTTGGCAGTTCGGTTTCAACAACTTTAAGCGGATTCATTGAACCAATGTTTGAAACAACTGCCGCCACTGATAAATTATTATAAATATAATTTGCACCTATATCCACCCCAAAACCCGATGCTTCATCTATAAAAATTTTCTCATACAGCATTTTTCCCGTAATTCCAACGGATAAGTTTTTATAAACTTCATAACTCAGACTAATACCGCCTGAAAAGTTTGTTGCGTCAAACTTCTCCAATGGTTCACCGGGAGTATTTCTGACTTCAATATCGCTGACACTCGTATGTAATAATCCGATTCCGATTCCAAGTTTATTTATTCTGAATTTTGCTCCCACATAATTTGTCGTCATATCAAGCATTGTTTTGTTAAACATTGCAGTAACATTACCGTTTTCAGTTGCATTCATTCTTGCAGGATTATAGATAAAAGCAGTACCATCATCAACGAGCGAACCAAAAGCTTCACCCATTGCTATAGACCTTGCACCAATTCCGATTTTTAAGAATGCAAGACCTGTATTACCTGCCCCATCGTTTTGCGCATAAGCAGAACTTACAGATACTAAAAATATTATTATTAAAATTACTTTTCTCATACTTTAAAATATAAAAAGATTATTTGAACTTAAATGCAATTCCTAAATTTTGCATCGGTTTTTGTGTATAGGGTTCAAACTGAAAACTATAGTCAACTCCAAGTATTACATTCTTTGAAAATGATTTTGATATCGCCAATACCTACTCCGGGCTTTATGTTACCAAAAAAATCGTCCGAACTTAAATCCATTCTGTCAATTCCTGCTCTGACTTTCACGTACTCATTAATGTTTATTTCACCACCGACACGTATTGTGAAATTCATTTTCTGGTCACTCTTTGTGACGACTCCAAGTGTATCCGTGTGTTTCAAACTTTGGATTTATGTACGTCCCAACTCCAAGCGATAACACTCCAAGTTTCTTTGGCAAATTGTACGTTGCTCCTGCATCTACAATTGTCGGGAATTTATTTTCTGTTACTCTGCCGTTTATACTTCCGTAAACATCCGATGTCTCCCACACGTATTTCACACCAATATCCCGTACTGAAACTCCAACACTTATATCCTTTGCTGCAAGATAAGTCAAACCCAAATCCATTCCTGCCCTTGTCGTATTTACACCTTCGTACAATTTTGCAAGATAAAGTTTAAAACCTACACCCGCTGAAAACTGCGGCGACAGCATAAAGCCCATTCCAAGTAAAAGTTGATTCTCGTATGTTGAAAGCATATCCAGTGAGCGTCCGTCATTATCTCTGCCGTCAATATCAGAAACCCCCGCGTTCAACCACGATATACTAATACCCGCTGTTTGTTTTCCGTTCTTAAGTTTAAACTGTTTTGCAAAAGATAGAAAATTTAATTTTCTATCTACAGACATAAAAGTATAACCAACATTCACAACTCCCTGCTCCTGAAAAACACTAAGCGATGGATTGTAATATCCCGTCACATCTCCGAAAGCATCCGAGACCAAAGCATTTCCCATCGAAAGACCCCTCGCTCCAAATCCCAGTCTGGCAAAGGCTCCCGCATAACTCCCAAGTTGTGCATTTGCCGTTCCTGCGAATACTAAAACTAATATTATTAATAAGTATTTTCTCATAATCAAATAAAATTTTATTGCATCAAAATTATTTTTCCCCAAATCGGTGTATCTTCGTCAATTTCTACTCTGTAAAAATATACTCCGTTTGCTATTACATAACCGTCATTATTTTTTCCATCCCAGATTGTAAACTGTTCTGTCGCTCCCGTACGTATTGCATTCTGAATCACTGTCCTTACAGGATTCATTCCAAAATCAAAAATCTTTATGGTAACTTTTGAACTGGTTTTATTCGTAACATAAAATATTCTTGTCACTTCAGTTCCCGGCGAAAATGGATTCGGCGCCGCATACGTCTTCAGTTCAGAACCCGCATCCAGACAAGCACTCGCGCGGTATATCTTCCACGGTGAAGCCCACGCAATCCCTGTTTCCCTTGTCCTCAGCAAACCATCGTTACTTCCGATGTACAATGTATCACCGACAAAATTCCCCGAATAAAAACTATTCGTCTTACAAATATCCTTCGTTACAGGGTCTGCTATCAATGAAGGTTTCGACCAGTCAAACACTCCAAACCTCGCACGCCAGATTCCCGCATCAGTCAAACCATACACAGTTGAATCCTTCGAAAATATTCCGTTCGGCGAATAACCCTTTAAAGTATAAGACCACGTCTGACCTCTGTCTGTTGTAAAACTCAAAGCACTCACTTCATTATTATCCTCTGCAGGTCGTGTTGCCGCCCATATAATTTCCTTACCGCTATATCTCTGCACGTGAAGGTTCACAACAAAATTCCCCGCTACCCTGCTCGTTCCGTTTCCCGAATTCTGATAATTATACTTCTTCCAGCTCACACCCCAGTCACTTGAAATATTTATTCCATTTGCTGTACCAACTATCAAAGTAGAATCATTCGCATTCTTTACCGTAAAAGCCCTGTGATTCAGGTTCAACCTCGGGTCTAACGAATAATTATAATTGCCCCCGACATAAATACTATCAAGGTCATCAGAAGGCAAAAGCACACGCTTCCACGTCACTCCGTAATCCGTACTCTTTCTTAAACCACCCGCAAACGAAGTTATCCAAATCGTATAATTTGTCAAATCATTCTTTGTCCTCGTAATCGTAATATCATAAGAAACATTCTGCTGTCTCACAACCACAGGCAAAGCATACAACGTATCTGTTCCATAAATCTCTATCGTATCATGTATTCCATCCATCGGCTGACCAAACGAATCCCACGTCCTGCCAAAATCCCTCGACACCTTTATCCCCGTACCCGTCGCAACACTCTCCCCGCTTATCTCCTCGCTAATCGCACTGCCAACCGCAATCACATTATCCTTCAAAGCAAAACCCGCAATATCATCCTCTCCAAAAGGTGCAAGTCCAACGTAATTATCAAACGATGCAAACCTGTCCCGCGTCCGCATAATCCCGCTCCCCGTCGCAAACCACACCGTATCGCCGCTCCTGTAAATATCAGTAATAAAATTACTAATCGGACATCTTCTGTTACTCGGCGTCACCACAGTACTCCGCACACCATCATACTGCGACTTCACAGCACTCTGTTTAAAACTTCCCAGCATAAAACTCTCAGGCACCGACTGCGAAAACAAATCCGCACTCAAAACCAAAAGCATTATCAAAAATATTCTTTTAATCATATAATAAATTTTTTCTCTCTTTTAAAATTAAGGTCTCACAAACTTAATACTATCCCACGCACCAACACTCACCGCATTCGTTCTGTCCTTCGCAAAAAAATGATACTTGAAATATCCGTAAGAAGAATCAGCACGCCGAAGGCAATAACAGGATTCGTAAACGCCACTCATTACCACTATACAAAGTCATCGGAATTAACGCCGGAATTATAAAACCCGTCGGTCTGTAAGCATCAAAATAAACCTCCTTTAAATCACAACTCCCATCACACATCAGTCACATTAATCGAAATCGTTAAATCGAACCGAACCCGTCACAGGTCTCACCACACTATCAGGCAAACTCGTACCCGCCACCAAAGGCGCCACATTCGCCGTATTCCTCACGTACAAAGGCGAATTCACCACACTGCTAAAAAGCCCCGCCTCATTCTTCGCCGCCAACTGCACAGTATAACCGCCAACCAGCAAACACGAAATCCCGCTCACACTCACACTCTTTGCATACTTCTTACCCTCGCTCACCTCCTGAACAAAATTCAAACCAAACACCGCCGCCACACCCCCAAGAGGGTCAATCAACTTACAGTCAACACTCGCTATCGCACCGCCCCCATTCTCGCTCACCACAGCCGTCAAATCAAACGCTATAACCGGCGACCCCGACGTAGTCGAAACCGTATCAGTACTCTTCGTCACACTCACAATCACAGGCGAATCATACGAAGGGTCAATCACAGTATCGCTCGACTTCTCACAGCCAAAAACCACAAGCGCAAACACCAGAACCGGCAAAAAATTTAAACCTCTAAACATCATTTAATTTTTTCCTTTAATTAAAAAGATACTCAAGTTATAAAAATATACATTAAAATAAAACATTGAAAAAGCAAAACATTAAAACGCGTAAATACCACACACCGCATTTATTTTGATAACTGCCCTCAGGCATCCAAAAGCAATTAATTCGGAAGAAATTTATTCTATAATTATTTTTTAATTTTAACAAATATATAGTTATTTATCAAAAAATGAAACATATAAGGAAAATTAAAATGCCCTCCCCGCACATTTCCTCATCACATCTCCTGTGCACCAATTTTCCTATTGAAAAACATATCCAAAATATGCACGTTACATAAAACAAAGAAGATGAATTAATTATTTATGAAACAGCTAATAGTATTATTGTATTTTTGTGTCCTGTTTTCTTCTTGTGTAAGTACAAGATTTGATTTCAAAGAGTATAATAAATATAAAGTTGAGAAAATAGATTCGACAGGCTTTATGGAATATAATTATATGTACTTAACAAATTCGAATCACGAATATTTTTGGTTATTATCAAATAAATTAGTTAATAAAGATTCAGTCTTTAATCACAAAAATAACTTTAGAAAAATAGAGAGAAATGATATTGTCAACGTACAACTAATTAAAATAGATACAATTAAATCATGAAACCCAACTTTTAGAATGACCGATTATTTGGATGCCTTCAATATATTCAGTTTTGATAGTAGTTTTGATGATGATAAAATAGTATGGAAAAACGATACAATTAAAGCCAACATTTACTTTTCTCCGCAAATATTAGATTTGTATATTCGAAAATAATCCTTCCCCTCCTCCCTCAACCTATCCTCATCTCCAATCTGTCAGAACTTGGAAAGGGGAGAACGCAAAAATCCAAACCCATTCCCCTCACTCCCAACACTCGAAGAAGCCTGCTTATAAAACACAAAGCATCGCTATTCCAACTGACGCAGCACATTCAAAAACAAAACCCCGCAAGGGTAAACAAAGTAACGCAAGCATGTCGAAGATCCCGATGTATCGGGACTTGCGTAAACTCAAGCTGGAAGCTTGAGATACACTTCCTTCTGCAAAAACCCCGCAAGGGTTTAATATGAATAACCCCCGGCGCAGCCGGGGGACATACTCAAAAACACTCCAAACCCCGTACGGGGTTGAACATCAGTAGCCCAAGATTCACCACCCCCACAATCCCGGGTCGAAGATCCACCGCGGCGGAAGTGATATGTCATCAGCTAGGAAAGATGATACACCCATAAAATAAAACAATCACATCAAGGATTGTATATGTTATAAGCCAAACGTGGAATCACCTCGCGATGCCGGTCGAAGATCCGCCGCGGCGGATATTGCACGTTCTTCCCTCGGGAATATCTCCCCCCGCACTGATTTCTCAAATTTACAATTTCAAATTTTAAATTTTCTTCGCAGTACTAGTTTTTTAAATCCATAAAATGACCGTAACGGACCCTAAAATAAACGTTTCAACTATAAAATACGACGTCTAAAATGACTTACCCTAAAACTACCTACCCCGCCCTACTTCAACTTCTTCGAATACCTCAGCGTATTCCCCCTGCCAACATACGAAAGTTCAAGTTTTGTTTCGCTCGCCTTTACTATATAAAAACACCTGCCCCCATCCGGGTCAAAAACCGTTATGTATTTCCCATTCGGGTTCGCTTTCGCCTCTGCATTCGCTAAACACGAATCACCAATCCCGAATTTAAAAGTCTCCGGTGTCTCGCCGTCATAAATCTCCGACCACTCGCTTCCCATCACCTTGATTTTCGACAACTTATCATCATCCGAAACCCACACACCCTCAAGCACTCCCGACTTCTGCTCCGTCTCTTTTACACTCTCCTTCTTCGCAGTCGTATCCTTCGCCGTAGTCGTACTTTTTTCCACATTCTTCGTACACGAACAAACCAGCAGTGCCAGCACCGCCATCAAAACCAGCAAATTTATTTTCTTCATCTTATTATTATATTATTGTTTTATGTAATCAATTAAATTATAAACCGCCTCGCCCTTCGCTCCGTTTTTCTTGATGAATGTCGCCTTAAACTTCCCTGTCAGTTCAGGTGCCTCTTCGCCATCCACTCCCCACGTCTTCGGACTCCCGTGCTCATCGCCCGACCACCCCGAACTCGCCGTGTAAACATTAACCATTGCAACATACTTATCTCCGCCAATATCATTCACACTCCCAACCTGCGAAAACGTAATCGCCTCGCCATCTCCATCCTGAACAAAATAATACCCGCCCTTATACTTAAAATCATTAGTCGGCTTATGTGCTTTAAACGTCTTTCCAAAATACTTTTCAATTGACTTCGAAACCGCATCAAACGTTACCATTACATATTCACCCGACTTCTGAAATTGCTTCTTATTGTTTATAAAGTTGTGAAGCACTCCAAACCTGATAAGTTCTTCGTCCTTGATATTCCCTGCAACAAAAGACGTAAGGAATGCCTCTGAAAAATTACTGAAAAACACATTCAGTTTCTTCTGCTCCGCCGCTGAAAGCGTAACCTCTTTACCGCCCGCAGTATTTTCTTTCTTCGTTTGAACTGTATCTTTTGCCTCACTTGTCTTCTGTTCCTGCTTCGTCTCCTTCTTATCCGTTTCTTTATTACACGAATACACAAACAGCATAACGGCACTCAGCAAAAGCACCGCAGGGAAACTAAATCTTTTCATTTTAATAATATTTAGGTTTAAAAATAATATCTATGCAGAACACGGAGTAATTTTATCTATGCAAAATAAAAACCACTTGCCCTCAACAACTCCGAAATAAAAACCAACATTGCTATTGGTACTATAAACAAGACGCGAAATCTTCGACTCTGCTTTCTTCGCAAGAGCCAACTGTGTTTTAATTTCACTCACAATTCCCAGTTCATAATCAATCATTGCTCTGTATATTTTCGAAATCATCACACCCGGCTTTTTATCTAAAAAACATCCCTCCTTATTCCACTTCTCTTCCTCGCAACTGTAAACAGGTGCTTTCCCATTCACATAATCACACTCAACTTTCAAAACCTTCAGTGATGCTTCACCATACTCGCCATCCATTTTCATTATCTCCTGAAAAGAATTAAATTGATGTGCCACCAGAAACGCACCCGGATTATCAAGAACAAAAAAACCGTAATCCGAATTAATACAATCATCTATTCCTGTTATAATTCTTTTCATTGAACGCTTTTATAAACCTTTCAAAGAAATCATCAAACGGTTCAGTCTTCTCCGAGGCAATACTAAAAGATGAAAACAGAAATGACATTACAAAGAATTGCAAAACGGCAAACACAATTAAATATTTTCTCATAACTAGTTTTAAGATTTGTTTTAGTACAAACTTATACTAAACGCTTAAAAATTTCAATTCATTACTTTTGAAACCTTACTTTATTTCCTTCACTCTGCCAACCTCGCCCGTCTCGAGCTGCACTTTTATACCGTGAGGATGAAATTTACTCTTGGTGAGAATTTTTGCGACTATACCCTCAGTGAGTTCGCCCGAACGCTGATGATGTTTCTGAACTATTGATACGCTCTGACCTACAATAATATTTGGTCTTTCTTTACCTTCCAAAGATTAAGCAACTCCCTTTTCGCATATATGCTGTACACTTTCTGTAAAGCCTCGCTGCGAAATCCCAAGACCTTTCAGTCTGTCTGTATTCATCGAAACATCGGGCACCTGAGGCAAACCGTCAACTTCTTTACAGGATAATTCTTTTATCAATGAAGTGTCAAACTTACAGCATTCACATATTGCTTTGCCAATCTCCAGACGGGAAACTCTTTCCGCTCCGCCAAAATTCAGGATTTCATTACGAACATCGTGAAATGTTAATCTGTCGATTATATCAGAAGCATCATAAAGCGAAAGCGGTGTTCTGTATTGATCGTGAAAAAGTTTTACCTGATTTCTTTGTTTTAAATCTTCATAAATTAAATGAAAATTATTCCGCGAATGAGTTTTCCCAAAACCGATAAGCAGAGCAGTCCTTAAGATTATATAATTATCAGAATATTTTTGAATCGAAAGTTCACCCATAAGTTTAGACTCGGCGTATAGAGTAAGCGGATTCAGGTCAGCATCCTCCCGAAGCATACCATTCTTTTCACCGTCGTAAACCAGGTCAGTAGAAGTAAAAATCAATCGTGAATTAAAGTCACTTGAGAGTTGTGCAATCATTTCGGTAGCGTCCACGTTCAGCCGATAAACTTCATCCCTGCTCAGGTTCGCACAAATTTCAGGTCTCGAAAAACAAGCAGTATGAATTACAGCGTCAGGACGGAAATTATTAAAGAGCATTGACATCCTTCCCCAGTCACGTATATCGGTTCTGATAGAATTATAATGCCGGCAGTTCCCTTCATTCTGAAAGTAAAGACTTAGAACCTCATTATTCTTCGAAAGTCTGTCATTGAGATACTGCCCAAGCAGACCGCTTCCACCGGTAATTAATATTCGCATAATTTGAAACCCTCTAATTAATGCAATTTAGGAAACCTGAAACAAGGTATCAATATAAAAGCAGAAAACAGAAATAAATTAAAACCTCTTAAAGAAGAGTTTTGCTCTAACTTATTTCTTTATTTTCTTCTTTTGGTTTTATCAATGATGCTAAAACTGAAATTAATAGTATTGAGATAATGATTCCGAGAGAAAGCATAATCGGAAATTTAAAGAAATCCACTATAATCATTTTAATACCAACAAAAACAAGAATGACAGATAAACCAACCTTGAGAAACCGGAAATATTTCATTACACCCGACAGTGCAAAATAAAGCGAGCGCAAACCAAGAATTGCGAATACATTTGAAGTATAAACAATGAAAGTATCGTTAGTTATTGCAAGTATTGCCGGAATGGAATCCACAGCAAACACAAGGTCGGTGAACTCAATAACGAGCAATACCACAAACATTGGTGTAGCAAATTTTTTAGCATCAATTTTTACGAAAAATTTATCTCCGTGATAATCATTCGTAACAGGATAAATTTTCTTGAACAACCTGACAAGAATATTTTTATCAGGGGCTACGTGGCTGTCTTTTTGCAAAAGCATTTTTATTCCTGTGAAAACGAGGAATGCTCCAAATACATAAATCAGCCAGTGAAACTTTGTAAGCAAAGCAACACCTGAAAATATTAAAATTACTCTCATTACAAGAGCACCGAGAATTCCCCAGAAGAGAATCTTGTGCTGATAAAGCGCTGGAACTTTAAAAAAGGAGAATACAAGTATGAATACAAATATATTATCCACGCTCAAAGATTTTTCCAGAACGTAGCCTGTAAAAAACTCAAGCGCCTTTACTTTTCCCATATAGTGATAAACACCATAGTTAAAAACCATAGCAAGAGCAAACCAAACGAAACTCCATATAAGAGCCTCTTTTACATTTACTTCGTGAGTTTTCCGATGGAAAACACCAAGGTCAAGAGCCAGCATAAGCAACACGAATAAATTAAAACCAATCCAAAGGTATGTTATATCAATCATATTTTAATAAACAAAATACTTATGTAAAAGTTCGATTTAATTTATTAATCATATTATCGAATAAAAATGGAAAGAAGTTTGATTTATTGGGATTAATATTTTAAAGAATATGTTACATTAAGGATAGAATTAAATCCGTACAATTGTTATGTTTGTCAATTAGTTTAAAGAAGGAGAAAACATTTTGGAAGAAAACATTATTACTGAAGAAGTAAAGAAAAAGGGTTGGTCATTTAAAACAATAGTATTCTGGACAATTGCATTTTTAATCACTGCAGGTTCGGCATATTATCAACGTGTAACAGGACCTACATATCCTACAAGCGGAGTTTCATCATTTCAGGGAAAAGAAATAAAATACAAGTTTGACAGAAGTTGCGATACATCAAAAACTGTTTCTGTAATACTTGAAAATGTTGACCCGACACTAAAAGGATATATTGAATACAGAAGGTACAACACTACTGACGATAAGACCCTGGTTACAATGAATAATACAAACGGGACTTTAACAGCAGAGTTTCCAACTGAAAAAGACAGAACTTTCAGAATTCCTGCACAGAAATTTGAATACAAGGTTTTATTGGTAAAAGACGATCAGAAATCCGAGGTACCACAACAGCCGGTTGTATTGAGGTATAAAGGTGATGTACCTATGTTTATTCTTTTAATTCATGTAATAATAATTTTTGCTGCGATGCTTGTATCAACAAGAGCGGGGCTGGAGTTTTTTAACAAAGATGCTGACTTTAAAAAGTTTGCACTATGGTCACTTGCAATAATGACGCTTGGGGGAATGGTTATGGGACCTATAGTTCAGAAGTATGCATTCGGTGAATTGTGGACGGGTATTCCATTCGGAATAGATTTAACAGATAACAAGACATTGATTGCGTGGCTTGCGTGGATAGTTGCTGCAGTTGCTTCATTCAGGTCAAAGAATCCGGGAAGATGGGTGCTTGGTGCTGCACTTGTAACACTAATAATTTTTAGTATTCCGCACAGTGTGTTGAGCGGGAATACACCGGTGAAATAAATTTAGATTTTAATAAATTATAAAATAAGAATGAGAATTAAAAATTTAGTATTATTATTCGTACTTTTTAGTGCAAGTATAGTTTTTTCACAGAATGATATTGATAAAGTCCGGAGTAATGATATAACTAAGGAAGAGATTTACGAGCATATTAAATATCTTGCTTCGGACAAACTGGAAGGAAGGTTTCCCGGTACGCAGGGAGATGTTTTAGCAAGACAATATATCAGTAAAGAATTTGAAAAGTACGGACTGATTCCTAAAGGTGACAGCGCATACATTCAAAGGTTTGATATGAATAACGGTGTTAAAAAAGGCAAAGCAAATGTTACAAGGTTTTATACTAAAGACGGTACTATTGATGTAACGGCAAGCGACTTTACACCATTAGGAATTTCTTCTACCGGCAAAGCAAAAGGCGACCTTGTATTTGCAGGATACGGAATCAATGCTCCGATGCTTGATTACAGTGATTTTAAGGATGCAAGCGGAAATATTGTAAACGTAGAAGGGAAAGTGATTGTGATTATGCGTTACTCCCCTACTACAATGAATATTTCAGATGACAAGTTCGCAAAGTTTGAAGAGTTAAGAACAAAGATTGCTTCATTTAAAGATATGAAACCCGCAGGAGTTATTGTTATCACTCCTCCGATAAACTCAACTTCAAGCAATATGGATATATTAATGGATGTTGGTTTTGATATGGTTTCTCAAACTGCCGGTATGCCGATAATTAATGTAAAACGCGGCATAATAGAAATGTTTTTAAAAGAAAGAGGATATGATTTAAGTAAAATCCAAAGCGATATTAACAGCAATATAAAACCAAATTGTTTTGTGGTTAAAGATGTAGAAGCAGAGTTTGATGTTGACTTAGAAAAAGATGTAGCAAAAACGGGAAATGTGATTGGCTATTTAGAAGGAAATGACCCTGTATTGAAAAATGAAGTTATAGTAATCGGTGCACACTTCGACCATCTTGGTTACGGCGGACCAAATTCTATGTACAGAGGTAAAGATAAACAAATTCATCACGGTGCAGATGATAATGCTTCGGGAACTGCGGGAGTAATGGAAGTAGCACAAAAACTTTCGTCAGAAAAAAGTAAATTGAAAAGAAGTTTTCTGTTTCTTTGTTTTACTGGTGAAGAGGAAGGGCTGATTGGTTCATCATATTTCGTCAAATCGGAGGAGTTTAAGAAATACAATATAGTTGCGATGGTTAATATGGATATGGTTGGAAGACTTAATGATGATAAACTTATACTTAACGGAACAGGTACATCGCCATACTGGGTAACAAAATTTGAAGAACTGAACAAGACTTACAGTTTTAAAGCTTCATACAGTCCTGACGGATTCGGGCCATCGGACCATTCGTCATTCTACGGTAAGGATTTACCCGTACTGATGTTTTTTACAGATTTGCATTCGGACTATCACAAACCAACGGACACATACGATAAAATAAATACAGCAGGCGAAGAGAAAGTATTGAAACTCGTTTATGATATGTCATATGATTTAAGCACAAGAGCAGATAAACCGGAATTCACAAAAGTAACCGCAAAAGACGACGATAAAAAAGGTGAAAGAAAATCAGTAAGAGTTTATGTAGGTACCGTCCCTGATTTCAGTTACACTGATGCAGGTTACAAAATATCAGGAGTTCAGGCAGGAAGTCCTGCTGAAAAGGCGGGAATACTTGCAGGTGACATTATGATTAAATTCGGAGATGCGGAAATAAATAATTTGTACGATTACACGGCAGCGCTCGGGAATTACAAACCCGGACAGGAAGTGGAAGTTATGGTAAAACGAGGTGAAGAAAAGATTACTGTTAAAGTCATGCTTGGTACTAAATAAAATTTTAAAACAATTATAGTTTAAAAGGCTTTCTCATAATGAAAGCCTTTTTTGTAAATAGAGTTTTAAAGAAAAATATCTTAAAATCTTTTACATTTTATATACAAATTATAAGATGTATTTTGAACGTCTATGATTACAGATTTTTTAATAGTTGGCAGCGGAATTGCAGGACTTTCACTTGCACTTAAACTCAGTACACTTGGTAAAGTATTAGTAGTTACTAAGAAGAAAAAGGCAGAATCGAACACAAACTACGCACAAGGCGGAATTGCTTCAGTTTTAGCAGATGATGATAATTTTGATTTGCACATTGAAGACACTATGTCATGCGGCGGTGATTTGTGTCATCGTGATGCAGTAGAAAAAATTGTCCGCGAAGGTCCTACAAGGATTTACGAATTACTTGATATAGGAGTCAAGTTTACACAGCAAAACGGAAGACTTATTCTTGGCAGAGAAGGCGGACATACAAAGAGCAGAATAGTACACGCTAAAGACCTTACAGGTAAAGAGATAGAGCGTGCTTTACTGCATGAAATTTCAATCAATAAGAATATTCAGATACTTGAATATTATATGGCTATTGATTTAATCACAAACAGAAATTTAAAGAAGAATAAAAGTCATATAGAAAAAACATACAGGCATACCAAAGAAAACCGTTCCAAGAATTCCTGTTACGGTGTTTATGCATATAATGTAAAAAGCAAAAAAGTAGAGAAAATTGTCGCGAGAAATACTATACTTGCTACAGGAGGCCTTGGTCAGGTTTATTTACATACTACAAATCCTGCGATTGCAACAGGTGACGGTTTTGCGATGGGTTACAGGGCGGGTTGTATAGTTGAGAATATGGAGTTTGTACAGTTTCATCCTACATCACTGTATGAAAAAGAGATTGATGATGACACACAAGTTTTTCTAATTTCAGAAGCAGTAAGAGGTGCCGGTGCAGTATTGAAGAAAAAAGACGGGAAAGAATTTATGCATAAATATGATAAGAGGAAATCACTTGCCCCGAGAGATATAGTTGCGCGTGCGATTGATAATGAGATGAAGAAAAGCGGAGAAAAGTTTGTTTACCTTGATACTTCTCCGATAGGTGCAGCAAATATAAAGAAGCATTTTCCCAATATTTATAAAACCTGTCTTTCAAAGGGAATAGATATTACAAAAGAAATGATTCCTGTAGTACCTGCGGCACATTACGCCTGCGGTGGAATTACTACAGATTTAGAAGGAAGAACCTCTTTGAAAAATTTATTTGCCTGCGGAGAAGTAACGATGACAGGTGTACATGGTGCGAACAGACTTGCTTCAAACTCGTTACTTGAAGCGGTTGTTTTTTCAGATGGGATTTTCAAATATATTAAGAAGAATGTTTCCTTAGTTTTCCCAATGAATAAAAACGGGAAAGAAGTAAAAAGGCTATACAATGAAATACTTGACTGGGACGATAAGGGAACTATCAATGCCGATGAATGGGTTTTGATTTCACACGATAAAAGAGAAATAAAAGAAATAATGAATGACTACGTTGGAATAGTAAGGAATACAGTCAGATTACAACGTGCATTCAGAAGAATAAAAATGCTCAGAGAAGAAATAAAGGAATATTACAAAAGAACCAAAGTAACAGTAGAAATACTGGAATTAAGAAATCTGGTTTTAGTGGCATATATGATAATCGAATCTGCGATTAAGAGAAAAGAGTCACGCGGTTTGCATTATATGCTGGATTATCCAAAGAAAAACGACAAGAAATTTAAAAAAGACACAAGATTGGTAAAATATTAAATATGTCATCATTAACAATAGCATTAGTTACCTGGAACAGCGAAGACGAAATAGCGGAATGTCTGAATATGATGTTTCATGCAACTGCAAAAATTCCCGGTTTAAAAATAGAAACGATTTTAGTTGATAACAATTCTGCAGATAACACAGTAAAAGTAATTGAAAATTTTTTGAGAGTTACAGATCAGAATATAGTTTTTATTAAAAACAATTCTAATCTCGGATTCACAAAAGCATGTAATCAGGCGATTCAAGCTTCTACGGGAGACTACATCTTTATACTTAATCCTGATACTGAAATACTTGACAGTGCTGTTGAAAGCATGATGAAGTATCTGGACGAAAACGATAATGTCGGAGTCGTAGCACCACAACTACTTTCATTTCACAGTAACATACAATATTCCTGCAGAACTTTCCCAACATACTGGGATATGTTTTCGGAAATGTTAATGCTGGCGACAATATTTCCAAAAAGTGAATTTTTCTCACGCTGGAAGATGAGATACTTTGACCATAACTCATTAAGAGAAGTTGATCAACCAATGGGTGCTGCATTATTGTTAAAAAGAAAAGTACTGGAGTCAGTCGGCGGTTTAGATGAAGATTTTATAATGTTTTATAACGATGTTGATTTTTGCAAAAGAATATCTGATTCCGGTTTTAAATTGGTTTTCTATCCGGAAGCAAAAGTAAAACATTTACAGGGTATAAGTGTCTTTAAAGACAGGTCAGGAATGATAAAAATTTGGAATCAAGATTGCCTGAGATATTTCAGAAAACATAACTATAAACCATTTCCTTTTGCTATGTTGTATATTGGATTAAAAGTAACGGGATTTTTCAGGATTATAAAAGCGAAATTATTCAGGTAAATATTATGAAGATAGCACTTGCACAAATAAATTCTATTCTTGGGAATTTAGATAAGAACATACAGATACACATAAATTATTGCGAAGAAGCAATATCAAAAGGTGCGGATGTGATAGTGTTTCCGGAACTTTCATTAACGGGTTATTCTTTGAAAGATTTAAATTTCGAAGTTGCTATTAACACTTCTTTATCTTCCAAATTTGAAAAACTAAAAGAACTAAGTTCAAAGACTGATATTGTTTTAGGATTTGCTGAAGAAAGTGATTCTTATGCAATATATAACTCATCCGCTTATATATCCGAAGGAAATATTATACATACACATAGAAAAGTATATCCGCCAACTTACACAATTTTTGAAGAACTAAGGTATTTTTCAGCAGGAAAGAAATGTGACGTTTTTGAAAGCAAATTTGGAAAGACAGGAATGCTCGTATGCGAAGATATGTGGCATTTAAGTTTACCATACACACAAGCGATGAAAGGTGCTAAAATAATTTTTGGAATTGCGGCTTCTCCAACAAGAATGGGAATTAATTCGCAAGGGTTTAAAAATTACGAAATAAATTCTGAACAGCATAGAACTTTCGCAAGATTGTTATCACTTTACTTTGTTTTCACAAACAGAGTCGGTTATGAAGACGGCGTAAATTTCTGGGGAGGCAGCGAGATAATAGACCCATTCGGTAATATAGTAGTTGCGGGAAAGTTATTCGAAGAAGAATTGATTATTGCAGATATTGATATGAACGAAGTTAGACGGGCAAGACAAACGGCAAGACACTTTTTAGATGAAAATCCGGATTTAACGTTAAAAAACCTAAAAGACATTCCGTAATTTGACTAAATCGCAATTTTAGTCTAAAATTGCATATTCCTTCCAAGAATTCTCGAATTTTTAGGAATATTTTGCATATTTTTGGAAACATTTTACGCACTTATTCCCATAAAGTAGATAAATATTTGAATTTTATTAAACTTTTAAAGTTATTAAATTGTATGTTACATTAAATAAATGGCAGAATCATTATCAAATAGGGAAAAAGAAGTATTACGTTATATAGTAGATAATTTTATAAGATACGGGTTACCAGTTGGTTCGAGACTAATATCGAAACAAACAGGTTTGAACCTGTCGTCTGCTACTATCCGTAATGTAATGAGCGACTTAGAAGATTTACATCTTTTAGAGACCCCGCATACTTCAGCAGGCAGGAAACCTACTGATAAGGGTTACAGATATTACGTTGATGAATTGATGGGTAAAGAAAATTTAAATAAGAACGAGATAGATTTAATTAAAAATAATATAGAAGAGAGTAAAAACAGTATTTATGATTCTGATGATTTGCTTTCGGCGACATCTAAACTGTTAAGTATGATTTCACATCAACTTGCCGTTGTTACTCAACCATTTTTAAGCTCGGGAGTTTTTGAAAAACTTGAAGTATTTACAATCTCATCATTAAAACTTTTACTTGTAATAACGATTAAATCGGGTTACGTAAAAACATTGATAATGGAAATAGAAAATGAGATACAGTACTCTAAGATTGAAAGAATTACACAAATACTTAACGAAAGATTATCGGGTTTGACGCTATTACAGATTAAGGATTCTTATTCAGAAAGGATTAGTGATTTCGTAAATGAAGAGCCTGAACTTTTACAACTATTTTTTGATTCGATAGATAAGATAAACAGCGAAGATGAAAAAGGCAACAAAGTACACATAGCAGGGACAGGAGAGATTATCCGTCATCCTGAATTTGAAGACCACAATAATTTTAAAAATATTATAAGTCTTACTGAGAACAAGAATCTTGTAATTCACATCTTTCAAAACCCGGGAAAGAACATTGACGAAGTCACGATAAAAATAGGGTCAGAGAATGACGAAAAGAAATTGAAAGATTATTCGATAGTTTGTGCAGATTATTCAATCGGCGGAGTTAACGGAAAGATAGGGATAATAGGGTCAAAAAGATTAAACTATGCAAAGATGATATCATTGGTAGAATATACATCAAAAATAATTTCAGAATTAAATCAATAAATAACAGAAAATATAATAATATGAAGAAAACAGATAAACACAAAGAACATACGGAAGACAAAGAAAATAAATCAAAAACAAAAGAAGAAACAAAAACAGAAGAGTCGGCAATTGACACATTAAAAAAGGAAGCCGATTATTATAAGGATGCATTTTTTCGTAAAGCGGCAGAATTTGAAAACTATAAAAAACGCTCAGACGAGGAAGTTTCAAACTACATTAAGTACGCTTCTGAAAATTTAATAAAAACTTTATTACCTGTTTATGACGATTTAAACCGTTCGATTGAATCGATTGAAAAGGGTGAGACGAAAGATTTTGATACCTTAAAACAGGGAGTAATTTTAGTCGCAGATAAGTTTAAAAACTCACTGGTTAATGAAGGGCTCACAGAGATTGACATACTCGGAAAAGAATTCGACGTTAACACCTGTGATGCATTATTACAAGTGCCGCGCGAAGATGTTGCACCTCACACGGTAATCGAGGTTGTTGAAAAAGGTTATAAACTGAAAGACAAAGTCATTAAGTTTGCTAAAGTTATCGTATCAACAGAGAAAGAAAAAGAATGACAAAAAGAGATTTTTATGAAATACTAGGCGTCAGTAAGGGCGCATCAAACGATGAAATTAAATCAGCGTACAGAAAACTTGCGATGAAGTATCACCCTGATAAAAATCCGGGGAATAAAGAAGCAGAAGAAATGTTCAAGGAATGTGCAGAAGCATACGAGGTTTTATCAGATGCACAAAAGAAACAAAGGTATGATCAGTTTGGTCATCAGGGTGTTAATTCGACAGGATTCACGGGCTTTGACAATGTTAACGATATATTTTCTCATTTCGGTGATATTTTCGGAGGATTTGGCGGTGGAAGCATATTCGACGAATTTTTCGGTGGAGGTTCTTCAAGAGGAAGAAGGCGTTCACAAGGTATTCCGGGAACAGATATGAAAATAACATTAAAGATGACGTATGAAGAAATTGCAGATGGAACTGAAAAAGTTATAAAGATTAAAAAGTTAAAAACATGTAAAACCTGTAATGGAACAGGCGCAAAATCAAGCAGCGGATATGTCAATTGCTCTGTATGCAACGGTACAGGAGAACTTAAACAGGTTTCTCGTTCAATATTCGGACAGTTTGTAAATGTTTCAGAATGTCATAATTGTCACGGTGAAGGAAAAATTGTAAGAGACAAATGTTCAGAATGCCACGGTGAAGGAAGAGTTAAAGAGGAAGACACAGAAACGATAAAAATTCCTGCGGGGGTATCAGACGGGCAATATATATCATTAAGAGGAAAAGGAAACTCGGGAGCAAGAGGCGGTCATCCAGGAGATTTACTCATATTCGTTGAAGAAGCAAAACATGAATATTTTATTCGGGACAATGATGATATAATTTACAATTTAAAAATCAGTATAACTGATGCAATCTTAGGAACTGAAGTTGTTGTTCCAACTTTAGTTGGTAAAGCAAAATTAAAAATTGAACCCGGGACTCAATCAGGCAGTATATTACGAATGAGAGATAAAGGTATCAGACATTTAAACAGC
The DNA here is from genome assembly GCA_963748665.1 of Ignavibacteriota bacterium. Taxonomy (GTDB): domain Bacteria; phylum Bacteroidota; class Ignavibacteria; order Tepidaquicellales; family Tepidaquicellaceae; genus CAIKZJ01. The sequence goes on from CAVVJW010000023.1 coordinate 77,502, forward strand.
GGAGGACGGGGCGATCAGCTGGTGAAGATACATATATTTATTCCTAAGAAAATTTCATCAAAAGAAAAAGCCACATTAAAGGAACTCGGGAAGTCAGATAATTTTATACCCGAATCTAAGAATGATAAAGGGTTTTTCAAATCAGTATTTAATTGATACAACAAAGGGCGGATAAACCGCCCTTTTTTCTTCATCACAAAATAATATTTCTTTAAATTACTTTAACATTATCATTCGTTTTATCTCGCTTATACCATTAACATCCAATTTATAAAAATATACGCCACTGCTTAATCCATTGCCATTGAAATCTACCGAATACTCACCTGCATTCTTTTTATCATTTATCAGGTTTCTAACTAAATTCCCTTTACTGTCATACACTGAAAGTTTTACAAAACCACTTTTATTCAATTGAAAATTAATTTTGGTTGCAGGATTAAATGGGTTTGGATAATTTTGAGTTAAATGAAACTCCTTTACTGTATTCGAATTTTCAGAAATACTCTGAATATTTCCAACAGTTATAACTTTGTTCTGCCCGAAATTCCAAGAATCACCTGATGGACTGCTATTACCATCTACCGAATTTCCGGTTGAAAAAAGTGTATCCTTGGTGCCGGTTAAAGGAGCAAAATATCTAAAAGTCCAGGTTACTGTATCAGACACAGGTGGTTTCGGAATCGTTTGTGTTAATTCATAAATTCCTAAAGATGCTTCAAGACGTTGTAAAGTATTGTCGGAAGGACTTACTTTTACTTGCCCCCTGCCTGCAGAAATATTAATTCCGCCTTTAACGAGAGGACCACCTGTCATCTTTACCGTATAAGTTACTGAATCACCGTACTGAACCACATTTGGCCCATAAATAATAACTTTAACTGATGAAGTAGTATCAAAGCCATGGCATGTACATCCTTCAGTATTTCCTGCTCGTTTTGTTAAATTTACGATACCGCCTGAGAGAGCCTTAATATTTGAGTACAGGGCTATTCCAAAAATTGCCACGATAATAAATATTACAAATTTTTTTAACATTTCAATAATTATTTAATTAATATCATACGTTTTGTTTCCTGAAAACCATCTGTTGATAATTTATAATAATACACTCCTGTGCTTAAAGCACTTGCATCAAAGTTGATTTCATACGAGCCGGAATTTCTATATTCATTTAAGACGGTACGAACTTCCCTGCCGACGTTATCATAGACTACAATTTTAATAAAGTTGTTTTTTGGTAAATCGAATTTAATTCTTGTAACAGGATTAAAAGGATTTGGGTAATTCTGATAAAGTTTAAAATCTTTAGGTGCTATTGCTGAGATTGTGTTTTCACTAATTTCTGTGACAACAGAATAATTAATATTCATTTTATACAGACCTCCTGTCATCATATTAATTAAGGTACCTCTATCAGGTACTATCATTCCTGCACCTGCACCGCCACCTGAAGAATATGTCGTAAAATTTGCTCCACTGTTAGTTGACAAAAATGTTGAAGCTCCATAAGAACCGGTTAAGACTAAAGTAGGGTCTTCTTTACAAATATCCGCAGCCCAGCCGGAACTGGGATTATTTCTTAACAAACTCCAGTTATCTCCGAAATTTGTTGAAATAAAAATATTTCCTCCGCTCCAGTTAGTTGCATAAAATAAACTTTTATCAAAAATTGTGTTCGCCATTGCAGGAATCTCACTTGAAGAAGTATTGGTATGTACCTTAACCCAGTTTAAACCTCCATTAGAAGATTTTTGAATATCACCCTGTCCGGAACCAGTAACACCATCGGCGACAAAAATCACATCTGAACTATCGTACATTACTATTAAATCACAAGGACTTCTAAACGGATAATTGTTGGATATTTCAGTAAAAGTTTTGCCTGTATCTATAGATTTATAAAATCCTCCTGCATCAGGTGCAAAATAAAACATTGAAGGATTATTCTGGTCCATCTCAAGAGGTTGACCATAGTTACTGAAATTTCTTGTCAGTATTGTTGACCAGGTAACTCCATAATCAGTGGTTCTAATCACTTTGTCAGTCGAACTTTCAATTGCAGCAACCCATATATTAGTATCGAGAGGGCTTACGTAAAAAGAATGCGCCGAAGTACCTAATGTAGTTGTTGCTATTTGTGTCCAGTTATCTCCTTTATTTCTGCTCACATACACCCTGTTACCATACATTACGAACATCGAATTTCTATCGTTAGGATGCTGGCATAGATTATTACCAATACCACTTGTTGTGGAAAGTTTTTGTACCCAGCTTATACTAACTGTTGTTCCACCTGTAAGATTCCAGCTTAATCCGCCATCTGTGGTTTTAATAATTGCATCGTTTAAACTGCTTATACTATAGCCGTTTAAAGAATCCGAAAAAGCAATATCAACTAAATTTGCCATCATAGGATTTTGCTCGAACTTCAGATAAGTTGCTGAATTAAAATTATTTCTTATAAAACCACCGCCGCCGCAAATATGATTATTTGTATAAGTACCTGAAATGCTTCGTATATCAGAATTTGTTTTAGAATTTAATAACTGAAAACTACCTGAGTTATCTTTTCTGATTATGACACCATACTCACCAACCAATACAATACCTTCATTATAATATTTTGTGTCAAGCAAATTTCTTGATGTCAGCGGGGATTGTAAGAGCCAGTTTGTTCCGCCATTTGTGGTTAAGTAGAATTTGCCGCTGTCACCTGCTATTATTCCGTTTGAAATATCCTTAAAAGATATTGAATTTAATCTTATTGTTGAAATTCCAGAATTAATATTTATCCAATTGTTACCGCCGTTAGTTGTTTTAATGACTGCTCCGAAATCACCACATGCAAAACCATTTAAAGAATCCAGGAAAGTAACGGAATTTAATGAATTTGTAAGCCCTGTATTAAGTTCTGCCAGATTAAGATTGCTTGCGGATGTTTTGTAAACCTTGCCATTACTACCTGCAATAAAATAATAATTGCCTCCACCTGAAACAGATTTGTAATTAACAGTATTATTTATTGTATAAGAACTCCAGCCGTTTCCGCCTGTAATGGATTTAAATATTTTACCGTTATTGCCGACTGCTAAAATATTTAAAGAATTTGAAGTTGTCACAGAATTCAGTCCTTGCGAATAAGCAACTGAAATAATAATAAAACTAAAGATAAGCAGAAATAATTTTCTCATTGTTGTTTTTGTTGTTGTTTTTCAAAGTTATGTAAACTATTTCTAAAACGTGAGTGTTTAATTATTAGTTCCTAATTACACAATATTTGATAAAACATTATATTTACATATTATTATTTTTACTGATTTCAAATAGATTGCTTTCACAATCATTTGACAGCCCTATAGTATTTGTTTCAAGAAATCATCAATTAAACGGGAATGTATTGTTTCCACAATCAGGGTTGCTTCCCGGAATGGGGGCACATTCAAGGTTCACTATAGTAGGCGGAAAATTACTAATAAGAAATTCTAATGGAAGTATAACAACCTTGATAGACAGCACTATGTCATTCAACGGAATCAGTTTAATAGACGTTCAGCAGCCTTGTGTAAACTGGGACGGAAGCAGGATTCTTTTTTCAGGAGTGGAAAACAGAGACAGCAGTTGGAGGATTTATGAAATTAACAAAAACGGTTCAAACTTCAGAAAAATAACATACACAGACAGAATAATAAATCTATCACAATTCGGTCCGGCGGCAACAAGGTTTTTAAGGTATGATGATATTGACCCTGTTTATTTGCCGGATGGTAAAATAGTATTCGCATCAACAAGATTTCCGAGCATCTCACAATACGGCTCAGCACTTACCACAAATCTCTTTATTGTAGATTCCACCGGACAAAATATGTATCGGATAACAACAGAAAGAAACGGAGCAGAAAAGCCTACGATTGACCCTGTATCGGGAAGAATTGTATATTCAAGATGGTGGTTAAACATTGATATGCCAAGCAATCTTACACAAAACGGTTTAACACGTGATACTTCGCTTGCATTGTCAAAGGATATAGGAAATCTCTGGCAGATAAACATCGTAAACCCCGATGCAGATATGTTAAAACTTTATGCAGGTGACCCAAGAAACAGAAAATCTCTTTTTGGATACAGACCACGGTTGGATATTGAAGGTAATATGTTTGTTTGTTATGTACCTCATATGCCAATGGTATTCACAGGCGGCAGTACAGGTATAAGATATTTTGCAAAAGGGTTAAACGAATTTAAAAATATTATAGGAGTAGATTCGAGTACTAATATATACATTCAGAATCCGCCATCAACGGGGACTATGTTACCGCCTTATGCAGTTGACCCATTACCGGTTTCAGGAGATAGAGTTTTATTTTCATTCGCATCAACAGTTGAACAGCAGGATTACGGAATATATATTTGCAATAAAAATGGCAGCGGTTTAAGTCAGATTATAGATTTACCAAACACTCTTGAATTAAATGCGGAATTACTTATTCCGAAAAGGAAACCGCCAATAGTAGATTATTTAATCGATTACGATTTGAACAAACTGCCTCCAACGAGCGACCCTTCTACCTTTTATCAGGGCGGACTTTTCAGGTTTGACTGTATGAATATATATTCAAACGCACCTGTTGATGCTCCAATAGGTAATGCTCCGATGATTACAAAAAATGCTAAAATAAATTTTTATCTAAACCATCAAAGACAGAATCCAAACGGTATGGATGAAGCAATTTTGTTCCGGACTGTAAAAGTTGACCACGACGGCAAAATCGCGCAGGGTGATGTTCCTGCAAATGTACAGATGTTTGAACAAATAACAGATTCACTTGGCAGAGTTCTGGAGACCGGCAAGAACTCTTTTGCACACGTAACAGGATTTAACTTTGGTTCAAAAGGCTCAGGGACAAAATGTGTCGGGTGTCACGCAGGACATACTCAGATAACTGTTCCTGTAAACATTACAGAAGCACAGTTTACAAACCTTTCAACATCAGCAAGCACTACATCAAGCAGTAATTATGTTAATTCAAAATCCGAAAATGCAATTGACAGAAAAGCAAAAAATAAGGATTTGGGTGTTAACTGGATTTCCAATGGAGGCATAAATGAGTTTATTGAATTTAGATGGGACTTACCTATAGACGTCAGAGAAATAAAACTATACAATATTTTACTGAATGGATTAAATAACACAAACATACAAGTTACCGATTGCGAAATATATTTATATAAAAACGAACAACTCGTAAAATTTATTCCAAATACAGGTGCTCTTAATGAAAACGGAAAATCGATTGTAATCACTCCCTGGCAGACGGCAGATAGGATAAAAATTGTAATTAAAAATTATTCAGGTTTAATAAATGGTGTTAACGTAAGCGGGCTCGCTGAGGTAGAAACGATAGCGAGAGTAAGTGATTATGAAGCAGTAGGTATTAACAACGAGATTGAAAAGTTAAATGATTTCAATCTCTTTCAGAATTATCCTAATCCATTTAATGCATCAACGGTAATAAAATTTAATTTAAATGTCAGCAGTAACGTATATTTTAAAATTTATGACGTGAATGGACGTGAAGTAGAAAACATACAAAGCAAATATTATAACAAAGGGTTAAACTCTTTTGTTTACAGCCCAAAAGAGTTTTCAAGCGGTATATACTTTTTAAGAATTATTTCGAATGATAAAACCAAATTGATAAAAATTTTATACTTAAAATAATGAACAGTAAAACTTTTGAAGAAACAAGTAAGGAAGTATTAGACTGGATAAATGATTATTTGAAGGAAGTTGAAAACTATCCTGTAAAATCACAAGTAAAATATCATGATATCTATGAAAAATTGCCGGAAACTGCACCGGATAGAGCAGAAAACTTCGACACAATACTCAACGATTTTAAAGAAATAATTATACCCGGGATAACACACTGGCAGAGTCCGAATTTCTTTGCTTACTTCCCTGCTAATTCGAGTTATCCTTCTGTATTGGCAGAGATGATAACCTCAGCACTTGCAGCACAATGTATGAAATGGGAAACATCACCGGCAGCAGCTGAACTTGAAGAGAGGGTTATGAACTGGTTAAAAGATATGATTGGGCTGCCGAAAGATTTTATTGGTGTTATTCAGGACACTGCTTCAACATCAACTCTTGCCTCCATTTTAACAGCAAGAGAATATTTTTCTGATTTCAGAATAAACAAGGAGGGCTTTTCAGGTAATGAAAGATACAGGGTTTATTGTTCAACAGAAACACATTCGTCGATTGAAAAAGCAGTTAAGATTTCCGGAATTGGCAGAGATAATTTAGTAAAGATTCCTGTTGATAAGAACTTTGCTATGATTCCGGAGAAACTTGAAGAAGCAATAAAATCAGATTTAGAAAAAGGTTTTAAACCTTTGTGTGTTGTTGCTGCATTGGGTACGACAGGCACAACTGCGATTGACCCGTTGAAAGATATTTCAGCACTTAAGAAGAGATACAATTTCTGGCTGCACGTTGATGCAGCATATCTTGGTACGGCATTGTTACTGCCGGAATACAGATGGATGACTGAAGGAATTGAGGAAGCAGATACATTCGTGTTTAATCCGCACAAATGGATGTTTACGAACTTTGACTGCTCCGCATACTTTATAAAAGATAAAAATGCATTGTTAAACACTTTTGAGATAATACCCGAATATTTAAAAACACGTTCGGATAATGTTGCTAATAATTATTGTGACTGGGGAATACCATTGGGCAGAAGGTTCCGGGCATTGAAGTTATGGTTTGTGATTCGTTCTTATGGCGTAGAAGGTCTTCAGGAAAAAATAAGATACCACATAAAACTTGCGAAAGATTTGTATGATAAGTTTACAAACGAAACAGATTTTGAATTGCTTGCCCCATTAAACGCAAACGTAATTTGTTTCAGGTATAAACCTGAGGGAATAAATGACGGGGAATCACTTAATGTTTTGAACGAAAAACTTATGCATAAACTAAATAGTTCGGGAAAGATATTTTTAACACACACAAAACTAAACGGTAAATTTACTCTTCGTTTAGTTATTGCCCAAACGAACGTAGAAGAAAGACATACGAATAAGGCTTTTGAATTAATAAAAGAATTTTCTAAACAAATAAAACCAAGTTAAAATGAAAGAACAAAATTATTCGAATCACAGAAGGTTTGTGATGCTATACCACGTTGTAGCATTCGGACTAATAGTATTATTGATAGCATCTTCTGTTTATTACACTATTGATGCAGCAGGAAAAGGAGTGTCATTAAAGCCCGGACTCTTTATACTGTTAATTTCATTTGTATTGCTGTTCCTGTTTTTCTTTGCACGTTCATTCGCGTTAAAAGCACAGGACAGAGCAATCAGAGCAGAAGAAAACTTCAGACATTTTATTCTTACGGGCAAACAACTCGATAGCAGACTCACAATAAGACAGATTATCGGATTAAGATTTGCGTCGGATGAAGAATTCGTTGAACTTGCGAAGAAAGCTGCTGATACCGGTATTTCGGAAGAGGAAATCAAAAAATCGATTAAGAACTGGAAAGCAGATAATTACAGAGTCTGAATTTTTTCAAATAAAAAAGGTGCAGAATAAATTCTGCACCTAATCTTTTTACGCGAAATATTAATATAATCGTTATTTAGTCAAAATCATTTTTCTAACGTCAGAAAAACCTTCTGAAGAAATTTTATAAAAGTATATTCCGCTTGTAAGACCGTAATCACTTGCCTGAAAATCAACTACATACGTTCCTGCGTTTTGATTCTGACTAACAAGTGTTGCAACTTCTTTACCTACTAAATCATAAACCTTTAATGAAACAAATCCTGATTTAGAAATTCCGTATTTAATATTTGTTGTTGGGTTAAATGGGTTAGGATAATTTTGTCCTAATGAATAATTTGCTGCAACTTCATTTAAATTTTGAATTGATGTTGCAGTAACAGAGATTGTTTTGTTTGTCGCAAAATTCCAGCTATCACCGTTGCTTGTTCCACTTAAGTTAACTGAGTTACCGTTTGCATAAAGTGTAACACTTGAGCCGGGAGTATTTGGTGCGATGTATCTGAACGTAAACCTTACTGTATCAGGATTTGGTGCTTTTGGCGATGTGTGTGTAAGTTCAAAACTGCCGCCTTCGGGTAATCTTTGCAAAAAGGTTTCCGAGGTTGATAGTATTAAGTTACCTGCACTTGAAGCAATGTTTGTACCTGCCGCAGATAAAGGTCCACCTTTAATCTTCAGCACAAATGTTGCAGTGTCACCTGCTCTCATTGACGAAGGACCTGTTATTCCGACAAAAACTGATGTTGTTGCGGAAGGACCGTGACAAGTACAGCCCGGTGTTGCTCCTGGTTTTTGCGTTACTCCGGTTATTCCAGTTGAATATGCCATTATGTTTTCGTACATAAATACGCCAAATGCTACTAATATAACAGCAATAAGTAAATGTTTTAATTTCATTGTTGTTTTCCTTTATTGTTATTTTTATTTATATGTTAGAACATATAATACACTTATTAGTTCATAAGTTTCTGAATTTCCTTTTCAAAGAAATCATAATCTCTGTTGCCGATTAATTTTGTGCTTAGTTTGCCTTCTTTATCGTAAATGTATGTTGAAGGTATTGCGCCTTCCCAATTCTTATCATAAAAGTCGATTAAATCCTCAGGATTTTTGAAATCGTTATAGTATGATACAAAGTCCACTCCCTGCTTTTCAAGAAAAGGAATTACATTGCCCTTAATTTCTTCCGGCATATCCATTGAAACAAAAACGAGTACGAAGTCTTTATCCTTATAATTCTTCTGAAGTTTTACCAACTCAGGAAATTCCTGTACGCAGGGCTTGCACCACGTTGCCCAGAAGTTATACAGAACTATTTTTCCTTTTACCGATGTCTGAATGTCTTTCAGGTCGTCAACTGATTTAACAGATTTAACTTCCTGTGAGTATGCACTGCTAAACGCAAATATAAGCAGTGCTATTACAATTAATCTTTTCATTATTGATTTCTTTTGATTGTGCATCCGAATGATTTTGTGCTCTTAACAGAGATTTCTTTTCCTGCTGCGAGTTCATTCAATGCGTTGTTTAAATCGTTACTTGAAACTTTTTCTGCATTACTGTTATCGTCTATTCTTCCGTGATAAACTATTACTCTGTCTTTGTTTAACACAAAAACTTCCGGTGTGCGTGTTGCTTCGAATAAATCTGCAACGACACTGTTCTCATCTTTCAGCATAGGAAAAACGTATTTGTGTTCAGTAGAATGTTCTTTTACTCTTTCCGCTGACTCGGTTACGTTTGAGTTCATTGCCCAGAATGTTATGCCTTTGTCTTTATAGGCATTAACGTATTTGTTAATCCTGTCGTTAAACGGCTGGACGTATGGACACTCTGTTGACCAGAACATTATTACTACATATCCGCTTTCCAATGCAGTGCTTAATTTGTATTCTTTACCGTCGTAGTTTTTGATAGTAAAATCGTTGACTACATCACCAGGGTCTTTTGCGAAAGTAACCGTTGATGTTATTGCTATTGCTATTATAACTAAAAATAATTTTATTTGTTTCATTTTTAATATCTCCTTCTTGATTTACTTAAACCCAAATTTGTATTAAATAATTTCAATTACATTAGAGACTTACAAAATCAGATTCCGGATAATAACCCGCATTAGGCACGTATTTTGGAGGAGAATATTATTTAAGAATGTTATATTTTATAAATACCTCATAAATTAAATGAAAGGATTCATAAAATGAAGAAAGTTTTATTATTTGTTTTTGCGGCATTGGTTCTCATTTCTAACACATCATTTTCTCAGAAAAATAAGTTTGCTGTTAAGAATCAATGGGAACTCGGCGGTACTATTAGTTTTACAAGCGTAAGTCAAAGTGAATCATCAGGTGATGCAACAACTATATTTAAATTTTCCCCGTCAGTTGGATATTTTGCTACAAACGGTTTTGAATTGGGATTGCTGGTTGATTACACTAATTATAATTATGGAGGCAGCGGTTACTCCGATTACACTTTCTACTTTGCTCCTTCTTATAATTTTGATACTAAAAGTTTAGCTTATCCTTATGTTCAGGGACAGGTTGGTTATACCGGTAATACAGGTGATTACGATAGTGATTTATCCGGCCTTGCTTGGGGTTTGGAAGGTGGAGTTAAGATTAATGTTGTTGGAAATGGCTTATTTAAAGTTGGTATTAATTATAATCAAAGAACATTAAAGAGAAGCGATTATGACACAAACTATGGCTTAAATACTGTAAGCGTTGTTTTAGGCGTTGGAATATTCTTATAAAATTTCTTTATTTATTTCTTTCAAAAGGCTATAGTTTCTATAGCCTTTTTCATTTCTTTTCAAAATCAATGTAAGTAATTTGATGTATGGGAAATATAATTTTAATTTTCGTATGTTTCATAACAGGGCATTCTTACTTCAAAGGGTAAAATCTTTTCCGAAAGATTCTTACAAAGCATTTAATTTTTTAATTATAAATCTGTCTTTGCCTGCTCTGGCTTTGCTTTACATTCCGCAGATAAAAATTGATTCACAGATTGTATTCCCGATTGCTTCTATGTGGATTGTGTTTGGTTTTGCTGTAGTTGTGTTTGTTGTACTTGCAAAAGTATTTCACTGGGATAAATCAACTACTGGTGCATTGATTATGACTGCGGGTCTTTGCAATTCTTCTTTCGTGGGCTTCCCTGTTCTGATGGCGATGTTTGGCGAAGAGGGTTTGAAAGTTGGTGTGGTGATTGACCAGGCAGGAAGTTTTGTTGTGCTTGCAACGGCGGGAGTGATTGTTTCTTCGGTCTTTGCGTCGAAAGAGTTTAAAGTTACTAAAATCGTAAAGGATATTATAATCTATCCTCCTTTTATTGCGTTTGTTATTGCAGTCGTGTTAAAGTTTTTTGGTTTTGAACACAATGAAATAAGCAAAAGCATTCTTGAGCGGCTTGGCGGTTTAATTGTAATACTTGCGTTGATGTCAGTCGGTTTGCAATTAAAAATTTCTCTGAAAGAAATTCCGTTTAAAGAAATGTTTTTTGGTTTAACGTTTAAACTTATTCTTGCACCTGCTTTGATTTATGTTTTGTATTACGTTGTCGCAAATGGCAAGGGCTTATCGGTTGACGTCAGTCTGATAGAGTCAGCAATGCCGCCGATGGTTATGGGCTCTGTGATGGCAGTGTCATACAATTTAAATCCGAAACTCGCAAACCTGATGGTCGGAATTGGAATACCAGTTTCATTCATTACTTTATTCCTGTGGTATTTATTGATTACTTAGCAGTCAAACTATTTACAGATTTTATCCCGCATATCTTTTGCTTTAGATAAACCGAGAGACGCTGCTTTGGAAAGGTCTTCGCATCCTTTTTGTTTTTCGCCTGTGTAATAATACGTTGCGCCTCTTACGAAATATGCGTCTGCATAGTCAGGGTTGATGGCAATCACGCTCGTAAAGTCGGCTATTGCGTTTGCGGGTTCATTCATCAAGCCGTAAAGGCTTGCTCTTGAGTGCAATGCCTGCCAGAACTTTTCGTTTATGCTTATTGCTTTATTAAAATATTCGAGTGCAGATTTGTAATCTTCCTTCTGTGTTAAAAACCAGCCTTTGCAGAAAAGTCCGTACTCGGATTCGGGCGAGACTTCAATAATCTTTTCTCTTAATTGCATCTTTTCATTTTCATCTGTAGTGCTCCACGATTTTTCAAAAAGTTCTTTCGGGTCTTCCTGAGCGAAGAGGTTTACACCGAATGAAAACGCGAACACAAAAAGCATACTTAATATTATTTTATACATACATTATTTTTGTTTATAAAAGTTACACAAAATAATTAATTAATAAAAACAAAGCAAAGGGAAAAGCAAAAGTCTGCGAGGTGCAGACTTTTGCTTTTTGCATATTCATTTATAGTTTTACTTTCCGAATGTGTATGTCAGTCCGACGTTCATTCCGAAACTGCTGAATTGGTACCGTGGAGTATAAGAGGTATTGCCAAAAGGTTCGTAGGTGCCTGATTCACTGTAAGTAATTGTTTGCTCAAGCGGAAGACCAGTATAGTTTTGAGTATTTTCTCTTTTGCCCGGACCATAACTCATCCCTATCCCAAATATTTCTGCAAAGATTTCAAGTTGTTTTGCAACTTTGAAATTTACTCCGCCTGCTCCCTGAAATCCTAATGCCAGATTGCCTGTTTCTTTGTATATTTTTGAACCAGTTCTTGCACCTGTTCCCGTTTGAGTCTCTTCAGTATATTTTGTTGGAATACCAATAACCATTCCAATTCGAGCGTATGGTTTTATGTCTTTCATACATGTTCTTATTATTACCGAGGGCAGAATTGAAATTGTGTTTGCATAATTTTTGAAATTTATAATTGGAGTCATATCATTGAAAGAACCTTCAAACTTCCTGCCCATTGTGTATGAACCATCTAATTCTACTGCGATGTTTGGTGTAATGTTGTAACCAAAACCTGCCTGAAAGTTTATTCCTTCTCCGTATGTACCGTATTTCATTTCCCAATTCGTGAATCCGGCCGAACTAGTTATAACGTCGGTTGCCAGACCAAGCCCGTATCCGCCGCCGAGTTTAACATAAACACTCTGCGAGTATGCATTTGAAAATGTGATAACGAACAGTACTAAAATACTTAATGCTAATTTTTTCATTTTTTATTCCTTTGTTTTATTTAATAATTATTTGTATTTGTAATATTAAGGATGCGAGTCAACCCTCAGAGCCATATAGGCAAAAAGATAAATTACAAAAGGTAGCAAGATTACAGAACCTAATACTGCATAAGAAACATCAAACTTTTCTCTTGTAAAGTGAAGCGAATCGATTGCTTTAAAGTTAAGAGTGTCTGCTATCGGTTTTTTGTAAAGTGGAATCTTTGAGTTTGTCTCGAGCATCAATGCTGAATCTACGTAAGTACCTTTTGGATAATAATACACTAGGTACTTTTCTTTTTGCTTTTCGATATACTGCGCTACGTAGTTTCTGATTTTTAAAGTCTTTTTATTCCTTAGTGATATGCTGTCGAGTGTATAACTCTCATCCAAATCAATTTCAGATTTCCCGCTGAATATTTTTTCGGGTGTGTCGGCGGAATACTCAGTTGAGGTACAGGCATTAATGTTCAGCAGGAATGCGAACAAAGATATATAAGAAATGATTCTATACAGAGGTTTCATTTTTTATTCCTTTGTTTTAGTTTTGAAAATTAATTAGTGCGATTTTCTGGTTTTGTATAAACAAAGAACCCAACGATGACTAATGCAATCGAACCTAACAGCACACCACCCAATACTAAGTATGACGTATCAGACTTATTTCTCGTAAAGTGAAGCGAGTCTATTGATTTAAAGTTCAGAGTGTCGGCAATTGGTTTTTTGTAAAGCGGTACTTTGGAATTCTTTTCCAACATCAAAGCAGAATCTACGAATAAACCTTTCGGATAGTAATACACCAGGTATTTTTCTTTTTGGTTTTCGATATACTGTACTATGTAGTTTTTTATTTTTAAAGTCTTTTTATTCCTAAGTGAAATGCTGTCGAGTGTGTACTCGTCATCCAAATCAATATCAGATTTCCCGCTGAATATTTTTTCGGGAGTGTCGGCGGAATACTCTGACGTCGTACAGGCATTTATGCTCACGAGAAATGCGAGCAAGGTGAAGTACAAAACAGTTTTATTAAAAGCGTTCATATTCAATCCTGTGTTTTGAGGTTAATACAAACTAACAAATATTTTATTTTTTAAAAATCCAATTTAAAAGAAATAGGTTACGATATGCTTTTAAAATATACTAAAACAAGTATAATTTAAAAAAGCCGTACACTATACAGCGTACGGCTTTCTGATTTTATAAGAATTACTTATCTTTTAATAAATTTATAACTTTCCTCTGCTTATATATACTCCAAGAAGAATTGCCAGTGGAATTCCTATCACAGAAAGCAGAACTATCGTTGAAGATTCTACTTTATTCTTCGTAAAGTGCATCGTTTCGATTTCCTTTATGTTCAGTGTGTCTGCAACGGGCTTTTTATACAAAGTGATTTTCGAATTCGTCTCTGCCATCAGCAAAGAATCCACAATAAGATTCTTCGGATAGAAGTAAGCGAATAAAGTTTCTTTGCCGGGTTTCTCTAAAAACTTTACAGCATAATTCTTCAATTTAATCTCGCGGTTATCATACAGCGTAATGCTTTGAAGTTTATACAAGCCATCGTCAAATTCAATATCTGAATCTCCTTTTAAAATTCTCTGCGGAGAGTCGTAAAGATATTCTGTTGAAGTGCAGGCATTAATGCTCAGCAGAAACCCGAAGAGCAAAACGTACGTTATTATTTCGTTAAAAGTTTTCATATTCTATCCTACTCCTCCCCACGGAATCGAAAACATTGCAACGAAGAAAAGTATGAATAACGGTATTCCAATTCCAAGAGCAATATAAGTATATGTTCTGGAAAGCATCTTTGATTCCGTGTAATGCAGAAATGAAATGCGGGAAATATCCAGAGTATCGGGAACGGAGTTTTTATAAAAAGCGGTTTTCGACTTTGTTGCTATCATTTTAACTGAATCGAATATCTGTCTTGGATAGTAATAAACAAATTTGTAACTGCTGTCGGTTAATTTTTTTGAAAACCATGCGTCGTAGTCACTTAAATCATAAGTTTTGTTGTCAATAAGAGTCATACTGTCAAGGTCTTCATAAATTACCTTCCTCCCCTTTTCTTTTTCAATCATATTTTCAGGAGTTTCGGAATAGTATTTCGTTGTGTAACAGCCCGATGCTGTCAGCAGAAATGAAAAGATTAAGATGTACGAAACTGATTTTAAAAGCATTTTATTCCTCGATGATTTTAAAAAAGCCGTACACTATACAGCGTACGGCTTTCTGATTTTATGTATTACCAGTCTTTCTTTGTGTAAAGTTCGATTACTTTTAAGAGTACGTTTGTTGCTTTTTCCATCGATTCAAGCGGAACGTATTCGAACTTGCCGTGGAAGTTTATACCGCCTGCGAAAATGTTCGGACAAGGCAAACCCATATAGGAAAGTCTTGAGCCGTCCGTACCGCCGCGGATAGGCATTATCTTTGGCTCGATGCCGATATCAATCATTGCCTGCTCTGCAATATCAACGATGTGGAAAACTTCTTCCACTTTCTCGCGCATATTGAAGTACTGGTCTTTGAGTTCAGCCTTCACGACTTCTTTGCCGTAACGCTTGTTTAAAAAGTCAGCACATTCTTTTGCAAAAACTTTTTTGCTTTCAAACTTTGCACGGTCGTGGTCACGGACGATGTACGTAATCGTTGTGTTCTCAACCGAGCCGCTCATCGAAATCAAATGATAAAAACCGTCGTAGCCCTCTGTATATTCGGGACGCATATTCGGAGGAAGCAATGCATTGTACTCCATACGCAATAAGCATAGAGTTCAGCATCTTATCCTTTGCGTATCCCGGGTGAACGTTACGACCCTGAATGTTCACAGTAAGTTTTGCCGCATTGAAGTTTTCGAATTCAAGTTCGCCAACGTGACTTCCGTCCATCGTGTATGCATACTGCGCACCGAACTTTTTCACGTCAAAGAAATCAACACCGCGGCCGATTTCTTCGTCGGGCGTGAAGCCGATTTTAATCTCGCCGTGTTTTATTTCAGGATGTTCAACAAGATATTTTACAGCAGTCATAATTTCTGTAATGCCCGCTTTATCATCAGCACCAAGAAGTGTTGTACCGTCTGTGGTGATGATTGTATCGCCGACATATTCCTTTAAATCAGGAAACAGTTCGGTGGTTAAAACAAGTTTTAAATCTTTGTTGATTGTAATGTCACCGCCGTCATAATTTTCCCATACTAAAGGATTCACATTTTCACCCGACATATCAGGACTCGTATCAACGTGACAAATAAATCCTACAACAGGAATTTTCTTATCAATGTTCGAAGGCAAAGTTGCCATAACGTAACCGTGCTCGTCAATCTCTGACTTCAAACCGAACTCCTGTAACTCTTTATTCAAGAGGTTCAAGAGGTCGAATTGCTTTTTAGTACTCGGAAAGGTTTCCGAATTTTCATCAGACTGCGTATCGATTTTAATGTATCTGAAGAACCTTTCCTTAATTTCCTTTTTCATTAATTTTATCTCCTTTTTTGATAAATGTCTTTCTTGCGTTTTGAAATATTTTTCTTCTGACTTCGGGGCGTTTGCCAAAGTTTAAGACTAAACCGACTTCAAACTTTGTAGATTTCAATTGATTAACGAGAACATATTCAATTCTCTCATTAAGTTCTTCAACAGTTGCGATATACAGCAACACTTTATCCTCGTTAACGAAATCAAATTTATATTCCCCGACTTTTATATCTTTGTAAATTACATCTTTAGAAATATTCCTCTCGAAATCCAAACCCTGATTTTTCATTTCAAGATTAAGTGCTTCAAGATAAATATCTTTTGAATAACCATAGCCAAGTAAATTATATACTTCGAGAAAAATTTTTATTATCTTCTCGGTTAAATCTTTATACATCAGTTCAGCCATAATCTTTGATGTTTGAGATTAATAAATTTATTAATTAAATTATTCTTTGTCAGGTTTACCGCGTAATGAATCCCAGATAAAATAAGTACAGATAACAGCAAGCATTACTAATGCGAGTATTTCTGCAGAGTGGGATTCAAACCACGCTTCATTAACAAAATTAATACCTCCAAACTTCATAATAGCAGCAACAACACCCATAAGTGCACCGCCTGCAATAAATCCTGATGCGATAAGAGTTCCGCGCTCGCGTCTTGCGTTGTTAACCTTTTCATCTTTACTTCTTGTTGAAACAAAGTGAGATATAATACCGCCGAGTAAAATCGGTGTATTCAGTTCAAGCGGAATAAACATACCGAGTGCAAAAGCCAGAGCAGGAACACCAATCATAGTAAGTATTAAAGACATAAAAGCACCTGCACCATAAAGCATCCACGGAGCAGGTTTTCCTGACATCATAGGTTCAATAACAGCCGCCATAGCGTTTGCCTGAGGTGCAACAAGAGCGTTCTCACCTTTGAATCCGTAAGTCTGATTTAAAACAATAATAACACCGCCTACTGTTGCCGCTGAAAGAACTGTTCCCAGAAACTTCCACGACTCCTGTTTGTAAGGAGATGTTCCGAGCCAGTAACCGATTTTTAAATCAGTGATAAAGCCGCCAGCCATAGAAAGTGCAGTACAAACAACACCTCCGATTATCATCGCCGCCACAATACCAACATTACCCGTTAATCCAACAGACACCATTATGACAGATGAAATTATCAAAGTCATTAATGTCATACCTGATACAGGGTTTGTTCCAACGATTGCGATAGCATTTGCGGCAACCGTTGTAAACAGGAATGCAATAACCATAACTATTGCTAATCCCATAAACGCATAACCAATATTGTTAACAACACCAAACAGGAAGAATACAAAAATTACTATTGCGACGAGTAAAATACCGCCAACAATAATTCCCATCGGTAAATCTCTTTGTGTTCTTAATACTTCTTTCGTAGCTGTCGTGCTTGCCAAAAATTTCTTTTACTGCAAGACTGATAGCAGATTTAACAATCTTTGACGAACGAATGATACCAATCACACCAGCCATTGCAATGCCGCCAATACCGATAGGTCTGACGTATGCCCTGAAAATTTCTTCGGCAGACATAGCACCGACAAGTTTGGTAATGTTTGCACCTATAGGCAGTGTCATACCCGGAGCAAAATAATTAATGATAGGAATAATCATATACCATCCTATAAAAGAACCGGCGCAGATTATTGCAGCATATTTTAATCCGACAATATAACCTAAACCCAAAACAGCAGAGCCGACATTGATTTTAAAAATCAACTTAGATTTATCAGCAAGCATACTACCTGCTTCAAAAACACGTGTCGTAAAGACTTCGCTCCACCACCCGAAAGTTGCAATAATAAAATCGTAAATACCACCGATAAGACCGCTGACTAAAAGAAGTTTAGCCTGAGTCACCGCCTTTTTCGCCTGATACAAGAACTTCCGTTGTTGCGGTTGCTTCAGGGAAAGGATATTTACCGTGCATATCTGCTACGAAATATTTTCTAAAAGGAATCAGAAATAGAATTCCAAGAAAACCGCCGAGCAATGACGATAAAAATACCTGATAGAACTGAACGTCAAGTCCAAGAATGTATAAAGCAGGAATAGTAAAAATTGCACCTGCAACAATAACACCCGAACTTGCACCTATTGATTGTATAATAACGTTTTCACCAAGAGCGTTTTTTCTTTTGGTAAGAAACGAAACTCCGACTGCAATAATAGCAATCGGAATAGCCGCTTCAAAGACCTGACCTATTTTCAGACCCAGGTATGCAGCAGCAGCAGAGAAAATGATTGCCATAAGCAATCCCCATGAAACAGACCAAAGATTTACTTCAGGAACGATGCTATGAGGAGACATTAAAGGTACAAATACTTCTCCCTCTTTTAATTCACGATAAGCATTCTCAGGTAAACCATTTACTCCTGTAGAGATGTGTTCTGACATAAACAGATTATTTTAATTTATGAAAAAAGTACTTTAGATTTCTGTAAAGTTAATATCTAAAAGCATAAAATAAAAGATTGAATTTAAGGGATATAATTCCAAGGCACAATTATCAGAAAAAGTGCGCAAACCAGGAAAAATGTCTTTGCCTCATTAAACAAATTATGCAGGAATGACGTATAATATGTAATACAAATAAGTTATTTTTGTTAAAGAATATTAATTTTTCAACTAAACCAAAACTATATGAAAAAATTAAATCTACTTTTATTTGTGATAATACTTGCGGTTGCAGTAATGGGCTGCGAGCAAAAGAAATCACAGGAAACATCTAAATCAGACCCCGAAATGGTAAAACAATTTGATGAGTTTGTTAAAAAGTTCGAGGCAAAATATATTCCATTGTATAAGGAAACAAACCTTGCGTACTGGAATGCTTCAATAACAGGCAAAGAAGAAGACTTTAAAAAGGTTGCCGAATTTCAAAACAAGATGACTGCTATCTTTTCGAACAAAGAAGACTTTGCTGCATTAAAAAAGATTCACAGTTCAAAGGGAATAACAGACTCAATAAAGAAACGTGAACTTGAAATTCTTTATTTAGGATTCTTAGGGAATCAGTCTGACACAGTAAAACTAAATGCGATTAACAGTGCTCAGAATCAGGTTGAACAAAAGTATGGTAATTTCAGAGCAGAAGTAGGCGGCAAGAAATTAACAGACAATGAAATCGAAGAAATACTATCAACATCAAAAGATTCCAAGGAACTTGAAGCGGCATGGCTTGCACACAAGAAGATTGGACCGGTAGTAGCAGAAGATGTTAAGAAACTTGTAAAAATGAGAAATGAAGTTGCCAAAGAACTTGGATATCTGAATTTCCACGAAATGAAATTAAAACTTTCAGAACAAGACCCTGCGGAAATATTAAAGTTGTTCGATGAACTTGATATACTTACGAAAGATTCTTTTAAGAAAGAAAAAGATAATATGGATACATACTTTGCCGAACGTTACAAGATTAAGAAAGAAGAATTAATGCCATGGCATTACCAGAACCGTTTCTTTCAGGAGGCACCAAAGATTTATAAAGTTGATTTAGATTCATATTATAAAGATAAAGACCTTGTAAAATTAACAGCAGATTATTATAATGGAATCGGAATTCCTATCGATGATGTAATCAAAAACTCAGATCTGTTCGAGAAACCGGGGAAGAATCAGCACGCATACTGTACAGATATAGACAACGTAGGGGATGTAAGAGTCCTGTGCAATGTTAAACCGACTGAAAAGTGGATGAACACTATGCTTCACGAATATGGCCACGCTGCTTATGATAAATACATTGACAACAAAAACCTTCCATTCGTAATGAGAGATGCTGCACATACCTTTACAACAGAAGCAATTGCGATGATATTCGGAAGATTTTCTGCAAACGGTACCTGGATGAAAGATATGAAATTGGTTTCTGATGAAGAGTCAAAGAAAATATCAGAGGAGGCTTTTAAATCATTACGTTTACAGCAACTCGTATTCTCACGCTGGTCGCAGGTGATGTACAGGTTTGAAAAATCTATGTATGAAAACCCAGATCAGGATTTGAATAAATTATGGTGGGATTTAGTTGAGAAATATCAATTAATAAAGAAACCCGAAGGCAGGAACGAACCGGACTGGGCAACAAAGATACACATTGCTGCATTCCCGTGTTATTATCATAATTACCATCTTGGAGAATTACTTGCATCTCAACTCTATTATTATATAGGCAACAATATTCTAAAGACAACTGATTACAAGAATCAGAGTTTTGTGGGTAAACCTGAAGTTGGCAAATATTTACAGGAAAAAGTATTTATGCCAGGCGCAAGATATTACTGGAACGATATGATAGAAAAAGCAACGGGAGAAAAGTTAACCGCAAAATACTACGCACAACAATTTGTAAATTAAAACACTCTCAACTCCTTCCTGATTAATGTAATTGGGAAGGAGTTTTCTTTTACACACATCACGATTCCGAGCATTGTTTTAATCATCTTATTTGACGATATGTCAAAGCAAAATTATTTTAAACAAATTGCTTAAAACCGGAAACATATTTTAAGTATATTAGTATATAATTTAGGTTTAAACCTAAATTATAAAGAATTTGTCTAATTATTAAATTACAGGAGACAGAAAATGGGCAAACAAAGAATATTCTTATTGACGACATCGGTGCTATTTGCATTAATATTGTCAATTCTTGCATATCCAATTTATTCTCAGAATAATACTGAAAACGTGTCCGTGACCGTTATAGATACTGTAGATGACGAGGAAGATTTATTCGATGAGAATACGAATTACAAAGAGATGTATAAAGACCTGAATAAAGATGGTGAATGGATTCAAATGAAGGAAAGTGATCTTGACGATGACTCAGGAGATTCAGAGGGTCAGGATGTCTCTTCTAAAGTTACAAACATAAGAATTATAAATGTATGGAGACCCAGAGGAATGAGCTCAGACTGGTCGCCTTACAGTGAAGGCAGATGGGTATATACATACAATGGCTGGATTTGGGCTTCAGATTACGAGTGGGGATGGGCAGCATATCATTATGGAAGATGGTTTTATGATGTATTTTTTGGATGGGTCTGGCTTCCCGGACGTTACTGGGCACCAAGCTGGGTACAATGGGGATATACATCGAATTGTATAGGCTGGTATCCTATTTATCCAAGAAGGCATGGCTGGCATCATTACGGACATCACGGCAGACATAATCGGTTTTATCACAATGGCAGACATAATCACTGGGTATATGTGAACAGAAATAAGTTTACAGAAAGAATTGACAAAAAAACTATATTAGACCCTTCAGGGAATAAAAAACTCATAGAGGGTTCAAAAACAATTGCTGTTATAAAATATGACGGTACAAGTTTCACAAATGTAGGACCAAAAGTAAATGTAATAGAAAAGAACACCGGACAAAAGATACAACCGAAAGAAATTAACATCAGCGGTTCAAAAGGAATAACAAAGGTTAACGAAACCAGTGTAAACCTTTACAGAAATGATGTCTCAAAAAGAAAGAAACTTGAAGAAAACGAATGAAACAACGAAAACGACCGGGACAAAAGAAAAGAATACAAACAATGGAAGCTAAAACTAAGAATCCTGAGATAAACAATGAAACATCGAAAGAAAAAGTAACAAAGAACAAAGAGGAAAACACAAATAAGAACAAAGAAACCAAAGCAAGAATAAGGAAGTTAATAAGAACAACGAGACGAATAAGAAGACCGAAGTAAAAGCAAGGAAAACGGTCTACAGCGATAAAGAAAGAAAATACTAACAGAGATACGCAGGTTAAAAAAGAGAGCAAACCTAATTATGAAGGTTCCAAAGGGAATACCCGAAAAGAACAGTAATACAAACAGAGACTCAGGAACAAAAAGCAGAGACACTAATAATAGCAGCAGAAATAATGAAAGTTCAAGAAGCAAAGGTAATACAGAATCAAAGTCGAATAGAAAGTAAAGAATATCAGTAAGATGTTAATTAACAAAACCCGGTTTATACCGGGTTTTTTGTTTTGAAATTTTAATAATAATAAACTATGTTATAGTGTTAAAATAAATAAACAGACAATGAAAATTTCAAAGACAGTTTTACTGGCTATATTTATTTTATCCATCCAAAATATTTATGCACAATGTTCTGATGCAGGGGTATGCATCGTAGGGGACAGGCACAAAAAAACGAAAGAAGATTTAACTACTTCGTCATTATCTTTTCAATATTCTTTAGGGTTTAGCGGCACTCCTGAAGAAATTGTTTACCATACCTTCAGGTTTGGAGGTGATTATGCGATAACAGACAAATTTTCAATCGGTGCAGCACTTCCTGTGTATTCAATGGTGTATAAGGACACAACCACTTTGAACAGAAACGGACTTGGTGATGCTTTTATTATTGGTAACTATATTTTCCCGACCGGAAAGAATCAGAACCTATCATTGCAAGGAGGTTTCAAACTGAACACATCATCAGTAGATAAAGAGAAATTTGCTTACACAAACGCACAAGGAACGAATGATATTATATTTGGAGCAGACTATAATATAACATTTTTTAGTTTTTCAGGAGGATTTCAGATTCCATTAACAAGTTATCAAAATAATGGATTTGAATTCAAGCGTGGTGCAGATTTAATGATAAAGGGTGGTTTCCAAAGAACTGCCGGTGATTTCAAACTAAGGTTTGATATTCTGGGAATAAAAAGACTTAATAAATCTGAAACAACAGACAAATAGTGTTACTACAGTAATTGATAACAGTGATTTTTTCCAGCTGAATATTCTTGGTGGTGTTTCATATAGTATATCATCAGGACTTATTAATAGATTTGGGAGTAGCTTTACCAATGATTAAAAGAGAAGAAAATTCTGACGGTACAAAAAGAGTTTTTACAACAAATTTAGGATTCAGGTACAATATTTAAACACATTAAAATTGGGAAAGGACTGACATTCCTTTCCCATGATAATTTTCAAATCATATTATTTTCGGAAAAATACTATACTTTAATTTAATCCGAAAAAACTTTAACTTGCAAAAGATAAATAAAAAAGGATGTTAAAAAAGTTCGGGCAGGATCTTCAAAAGATCAGAGAATCCAAGAGGATAACGATTGCTGACATATCAGGAAGAACGAAGATACACAAAACCATTTTGGAAAAAATGGAAGGGGGTGACTTTTCATTTTTTTCAGGAACACATATAAGGGCATTTTTGAAACAATACGCAAAAGCAGTGGGCGTAAGCAGTGAAGATGTTTTATTTAATTATGAAATGGCGAAAAACGGGAAATATTCTTCAATGATAAACGATGTTGAGGAAAAGGAAAACAAGGCGAAAGAAGAAGAAGCAAAATTAAATTATGTAAAAGAACCCGAACTCCCTCCGGAAATATTAATACCTAAAGAAGAAGCGTCATCCAAAAATAGTATTAACGATATTTTTGAAATACCTACTTCTGAGAAAAATACACCTCAAACAAACAAAAGCACTAAAGAAACAAAACACGAAGAAAACGGAGAACCTCCTGAGAGAAGACCATTCTCTAAATCAAAACGTATTAAATTAGAGCCGGAAGACGGTGAATTCAACGGAAATTATGCAGAAGAAAAAGGATTTCGAATTTCTTCAAATTTTTTCAAGAATACCGGTATATTTATTTTAATTTTAGCATTACTTTTTGGCGTATATCTGTTGATAGATGTTGTGTTTCTCCAAAAACACAGTTCCAAAACTGAAATAATTAAACAAAATTTTGATGATGTTGTTAAAGAAACCGAGAAAAAGGTATTAGGTAAAAGAAGCGAAGAAGAGATTCAAGATTCAATAAATAAAGCGGTAATGAAAGCCGATTCACTAAGACGTCTTGAGAATGATTCAATAACATTAAGAATTGTTGGACTAAGCGAAGGCTCTTTGACTGTAGTGACAGATTCTTTGACTGAAATGAATAAATACGTAGAAAATTTTGAAAAGGGTGCGAAAGGCGAATGGAAAGCAAAAGATAAATTTTATCTTACTTCGAAGAACACAGAATCATTTGCCGTTTATTTAAACGATAAGAAACTTGAAATTAGTGACAAAAAAGTATCCAGATTAAAGATTACAAAACAAGGAATTGCAAAATAGCACCTGTATAAAACAGTATTAAAATGGACAAAAATATTGTTAACAGGATTGATGAATTAAGAGAAAGAATTAAAGATGCGGATTACAAGTACTATGTTTTAGCCCAGCCTGATTTAGAAGATTCCGAATATGATTTAATGATGAAGGAACTGGAGGAATTAGAGAAAGAATATCCTCTGCTTATAACTAAAGACTCGCCTACACAAAGAGTATCAGGAGAACCAACAAAAAAATTCGAAATCGTATTCCATAAAATTCCAATGCTTTCATTATCTAATTCATATAATTTCGAGGAACTAATTGAGTTTGATAAAAGAATAAAGAATACTTTAACCAATGAAAATGTAGAGTACGTTTGCGAATTAAAAATTGACGGACTTGCAATATCTTTATTGTATGAAAAAGGATATTTTGTAAGCGGGGCAACAAGAGGTGACGGCACAAAAGGTGATGATGTAACAAATAACTTAAGAACAATTAAATCAATACCTCTAAAGATTGAGGGAAATAAAATAAAGAGATTTGAAGTAAGAGGTGAAATTTTTATAAGCAAGGATAGTTTTCAGAAAATAAATCAGGATCAGGAAATTCGAGGCGATAAATTATTTGCTAATCCAAGAAATACTGCAGCAGGGACGTTAAAGCTCAAAGACAGCAATGTCGTTGCATCACGACCTTTAAACTTATTTGTATATAATCTTATTACAGAAGATATAAAACAGGAAGAACATTTCAAGAATCTTGAATTGTTAAAGGAAATGAAATTTCCTGTTAATCCCTTTTCGAAGGTTGTAAAAGATATTAATGAAGTAAAAGAATTTTGTGACAGGATTGATGATGAACGTGATAGTTTGCCGTATGAGATAGATGGAGTAGTAGTAAAAATAAACAGTATAAGACAGCAGGAAATACTTGGGAATGTAGCAAAATCACCCCGTTGGGCTATAGCATATAAGTTTAAAGCAAAAGAAAAGGTTACAAAAATTAACAGTATTACCCTTCAGGTAGGAAGAACAGGAACTATAACACCTGTCGCCGAACTTGAACCTGTATTTCTTGCCGGTTCAACTATATCAAGAGCAACATTACACAATTTTGATGAACTGGAAAGAAAAGACATCAGGGAAGGTGATTTTGTAAAGATTGAAAAAGGCGGAGATGTAATACCAAAAGTTACAGAAGTATTGTTAGATAAAAGAGAGAAAAATTCTGTCAAATTTCCTGTACCGGAAGTATGCCCTGTATGTAAAACAAAACTTCAGAAATCTGATGAAGAAGTATATGTATATTGTCCTAACTACTTTTGTCCTGCACAGATACAGGGAAGAATAGAACACTTTGTTCACAGGGACGCAATGGATGTGGAAGGATTGGGCGGAAGTATAATAACGATATTTCTTGAGAATGGATTAATAGAAGACTTTACCGATATCTACACTTTACGGGACAAGAAAAATGATATTTTAAAGATTGAGCGCTTTGGCATCAAGAGTGTGGATAATATTTTAAATGCTATAGAAAAATCAAAGGAAAAACCATTTGAGAAAGTTTTATTTGCGATTGGGATAAAACAAATCGGGGAAAGGACAGCAAAATTACTTGCAAAACACTTTGGCTCACTTGATCAATTATCAAATGCATCAATAGATGAAATAGATGATGTATATGAGATTGGTCCTTCAACAGCAAAAAGTGTAGTTGATTTTTTTATAGACAAAAAGAATATTGAGTTAGTAAAAAAACTTAAAGCCGCAGGATTAAAGTTTGAGATTAGCCAGGAAAATTCCTCGATGGTTAAGGAAGAATTCAAAGGGAAAGTATTTGTATTAACCGGAACACTTCAAAAGTTTACGAGGAATGAGGCAACAGAATTAATTGAAAAATTTGGAGGAAGGACATCTACATCTGTTAGCAAAAAAACTGATTTTGTTTTAGCAGGTGAAGAGTCGGGCAGTAAACTTGAGAAAGCAAGGAAACTGGGAGTAAAGGTTTTGAGTGAAAACGATTTTGAGCAAATGATTAACTAAATAAATCGATATTTTTATTAAAATGTTTATAGTTGATAAATAGAAATAATATTTGTATTTTACAAAACTTTTTAAAATTAAAATAGGGATTAGTTATGGACGAACAAAACACACAACCAATTACAGGTGAACAAAAAGACTGGTTAACAACACTTTTATTAGCCTTATTTGTAGGAGCGTTAGGTGTGCATAGATTTTACACCGGGCATACAGGCATAGGTGTTATTCAATTATTAACTCTTGGCGGTTGCGGAATCTGGAGTTTAATTGATATAATCACAATAGTCACCGGTTCTTATAAAGATGCAAACGGTAACCCATTGTTGAAAAAATAATTGGTACAATTATATAACCGATTTAGGTCCTCAGTTTATTTTCATTACACAAAACTGGGGACTTTTTTGTTTCTCCCTTTTTTATTCTATATTTTCCCAATTTCAATTTTTGACAATTCTATTGGCAGTATTTGTATATTCAAGAGAATAACCGGGAATGAATGCTGGGGATGCGGTACCAGACATGCTATGTATGATATAATGAATCTGGAATTTCTTAAGGCATACAATCACAATAGAATGAGTTTTTTAATATTCGGAATATTAGTTTATTTATGGATTAAGTATGTTTCCAAGGAGATAAAAATTATAAAAAACTTCAATGTGAAAGACGATAAGTAATTATTACACTAAGAAATAACAGATTTAATTACATATCCACTGAGAATCAATCAGGATGATTAAGTTACTTCCCCAATGCAATTATATAAAAATAACCTACAAATTTCTAAGAATCCAAAATGCAAGAATTATTAATGATACTATCGTGATTAATTTCCCGTTAATAGGGATTTTTGGTAATTGTTTTTTAAAGACGAGCAATGAGATGAAATATATTGTAGAGTATAAAATAAGAATCGTTGATACATACACAAGCGGGTTGAGTTCGAATGCTTTATAGAAGTCCAGATGAAGAAGATAATGAGTGCCTCTAAGTCCTCCGCATCCAGGGCAGAGATAGCCAGTGACAGTCTGAAACAAGCAAGGAGGGTAATAATTTAAGACTTCCGGATCCCAGAAGAACATTACGAGCACAAAAAAAACTGCGGCTGTAATTACCGCAGTTCCTTTTAGATTTCTTATTTTCTAAAAACCTATTTAAGTCCAATTATTTTACTAAGTTGAACTTCTCTCCAAATTGTCCGATTAATGGAAGAGGGGTCACTTTACCACCAAAAGCATTGATAATTCCCATAACGTAAAACACAATTACGGCAATATATAAGATATAACCAAATCCACAGGTAACGATACCAATAATATTTACAAGTATGTTTACAATCAATAATACGATTGACTGCTCTGTGTGATACATAACAAATTTGTTTTTCTTGTACTCATCCATTAAAAGAGGTACGAAGAAAATTAAGTAGGCAACGAATGCCATTGTTTTCCCTGATTCGATTTCTTCAGGTGTGATATTAAGATTCCTAGTAGATTCTGCCATTCTGTCTTCCTTTATTTTTAAAAATGTTTTTAAAAAACTTTTTATCTGAAGATTGCTTTAATGCTACCCCAGGTATTTTTTATACCGGAAACAGTATGAACTACGGTAATCGTGTTTGTGTAAGAATAACTTCCGCTTGAATGAAAACATTTCAATCTGTAATAATAGATTGAATTTGTACCACTCCTAACTTCAACTCCATTATCCTGTACCGAATAATATGAATTACTGCCGCTTGCATTTACTGTTTTCACGAAAATAAAACTGTTAGGTGTGGATGCGCTTCGTTCTACTTCAAACCTGACTGTTCCATTTTCATCACCTGTTTTCCATTCGAGTAATATTCCTTCGGTATTGGTTTTTCCTGTGAAATATTCGAATGTTAAACCTGCAAATGCAATACCAACCGTAACTAATATCAAAAATAGTATTATTGTGACCTTATTTATCATAACTTTATTTGCTCAAAGATAAAAGCAATTTATAATTAATGCAAGTGAAATTTTTTAATACAAAATGATAATTTTTTTGCAATGCAATTTCAAGTTTTAGGGATTTTTCATAACTTTGTTAATGGGAAAAACAAATTTTTATCTTGGTTTGGATTCGGGAGGCACAAATTGCAGAATTTCAGCGTGCAATGAAAACTTAGAAGTAATATCCTCTATAATTTATCCATCGGTTCACTTTTCAGAGGTTGGGGCTTTAGATTTTGCACATCATATATCGGAGAACTTGAAATTGTTTATGGAGCAGATTGGAATTGATTTGCCAGATTGCAAAGGGATGTGCGCCGGAGTTGCAGGGGCAAGGACGGCGGCAAACAAGAATGATATAAAGGTTAATTTGAGTCAGATGCTGAACTTTGATAATATCGTGATTGAATCTGATACAGCGATTGCTTTTGAGGATGCACACGGAGAAGATGACGGGTTAATTCTGATTTGCGGGACGGGTTCGGCTTTGTTCGGCAGAGTTGATGGGAAAATCGTCAGGTTAGGAGGCTGGGGGAAATTACTTGGTGATGACGGGAGCAGTTATTTTCTCTCTTTAAATTTTTTAAAGCAACTTGTGAAATATTTTGACAGGTACGATGAAAGAGCAGAGATTGAAGTTTTGCTTGATAAAAGATTTCAAATAAGCAGAGAAAATATTATTGAAAAGATTTATCATCAGAAATTTGATATTGCGTCACTCTCCCCTTTCATAGTTGAGCAGGCGGATAAGGGTGATGCTTTGTGCATACTCGTAACGGAGAGTGAAGTTGAAAACATACTTGAGTTATTTCAATCGTTTATAGAAAAGCACAACGTTAAAAAGAAATTCAGTGTTGCATTTACGGGAAGTTTAATAGAGAATGATAATTATTTTTCAAAGACACTGAGAGAATTAATCAGATTGAATTTTGGGAAAGAGATATTTATTAAGGAAAATTTAATAAATCCGGTTAACGGTGCTTTAAAAACAGCGATAAAACTATTTAAGAAATGAAAACAGACATAATATTAATTTTAGATTTCGGTTCACAATATACGCAGTTGATAGCAAGGCGTTTACGCGAATTGAATGTTTACTGTGAGATTCAGCCTTTTAACACATGCGTTGAGAAGTATCTTGCAACGAAGAGTAATCATTCGATAAAGGGTGTAATACTTTCAGGAGGACCTGCGAGTGTGCTTGAGAAGGGTTCGCCGGACATAGATGAGGTGAACTATTCTTATTTAAGAGGTTTGAATATTCCGGTGCTGGGTGTTTGCTACGGACTTCAACTTATTGCGAAGAAGGCAGGCGGTAAGATTCATAAATCAAAGGTGAGGGAATACGGACACACAAGAATAAGGGTTTCGAGGAGTTCAGTGCTTTATAAGGACTGTCCTGCTTCATTAAACGTTTGGATGAGTCACGGAGACTCTGTAGATGTTTTGCCGAAGGGGTTTTTAATAACGGCGAAGAGTTCGAACGGGCACATTAGCAGTTATGAGAATGCGAAGGAAAAATTGTACGCGGTACAGTTTCATCCTGAAGTGAATCATACGGAGAAGGGATTGGAGATTTTAAAAAACTTTGTGTTTGAAGTTTGCAAGGTAAGGAATTTGTTTAAGGCAGTTTCGTTTATTCAGCAGAAGACGGCGGAGATAAAAAGGATAGTTGGTAATGATTATGTGATATGTGCTTTGAGCGGGGGCGTGGATTCGTCAGTGGCGGCGGTGCTTGTTCAGAGGGCGATTGGGAAGAAGTTGATTTGTGTGCATATAGATAACGGGTTGATGCGGAAGGACGAGAGTAAACGGATAGTTGATTTGTTTAAGAAGCATTTCAAGTTTAATCTGATTTTTGCGGATGCGGCGGATTTATTTGTGAAGAGGTTAAAAGGGGTGATAGACCCTGAGCAGAAGCGGAAGATTATAGGGAAAACATTTATAGATGTGTTTGATGCTGAGGCGAAGAAACTTCGGAGGAAGGGAGTGAACATAAAGTATCTTGTTCAGGGGACGCTTTATCCGGACGTGATAGAGTCGGTTTCGTTTAAGGGACCATCGGTAACGATAAAGTCGCATCATAACGTGGGCGGACTGCCGGCAAAGATGAAGTTAAAACTGATAGAGCCGTTCAGAGAACTTTTTAAAGATGAGGTCAGGAGCATAGGTTACAAACTGGGGCTGCCGAAACAGTTTATAAGCAGGCATCCGTTTCCCGGACCCGGGCTGGCGGTGAGGGTGCTGAGCGATTTAACGAAGGGGAAACTTGATTTGCTGAGAGAGGTGGACGATGTGTTTATAAAAGAACTGTACAATTTTGGATTGTACGATAAAATCTGGCAGGCGTTTGCGGTGCTGCTGCCTGTACAGACAGTGGGTGTGATGGGAGACGAGAGGAGTTATGAGAATGTAGTGGGGCTGAGGGCTGTGACATCGACGGACGGAATGACGGCGGATTTTTATCAGTTTGAGAAGGAGTTTTTGACGACGGTATCGAATAAGATAATAAATTCGGTGAAGGGAGTGAACAGGGTGGTTTATGATATAAGTTCGAAGCCGCCGGCGACGATAGAGTGGGAGTGAGAAAAATTTAGAATTTTTAATTTTTAATTGCAAATTTGAATAGTGGATAATAGAACGCGGATAGACACGGATAGAGAAACGGATTTTCACGGAAAGAGAAAACGGGAGCGATTGTAGGCTCCCGTTTTAGTTTCATAAAATTTTTAGTGTGTGAGGCTAAAGCCATTATTAATTTTTATTTCTGAACCGTCACCTCCCGAAAAACACTCGGGACAAGTATCGGTGACGGTAATTGTTCTGAGATTTACTCCCGTCACTTTATCATCAGTCCCGATACGCTTCGCTATCGAGGATTTCTGATTAAGTGATTTAATCACTTAATCATCAACATTTTTCGAGTTTCTGAGAAGTTTTCGGTACTTAGTTGATAGAAATAGACACCGCTGTTTAGAGCGGAGCCGTTGAATGTAACTTCGTAAGAGCCGGGTTGTAATGCTTCGTTAATGAGTGTTTGTACTTCGCGACCGTTGATGTCGAAGATTTTTAATTGAACAATCCTCCCCCCTTCCCCCCTCCAGAGGGGGACAGAAAATTTTATTTTTGTTGCAGGGTTAAACGGGTTTGGATAGTTTTGCGATAATGAATAATCTTTTGGTGTTGTTCCGTTTTCTTCGATGCCGAGTGCAATGGGGCTTTTGTTGAAACGCCAGATTTTACCTGCTGCGGCTGATGCTATAACGTATAGTTCGTTGAACTGGTCAACGCCGAAAGAGACGAGCAGTATTGATTTTTGAGTTAAGAGAGAGTCGGATGTGACTACTCCGTTATTGTATCTGAGCATCCAGATATTGCCTGTGCAGTAATCGCCGTAGATGTATGCGCCTCTGAGTTCGGGGCGGCGATAGCCTCTATAAACGTAACCTCCTGTAACTGAACAGTTACCTCCGCTGTGGTTATAAGCTTTTATGGGTAAGTTTTGCCTGATGTGTCGCAGCCGCTTGACGGGCTGTAGCAGACGAAACCTTCCATAACTTTCCAGCCATAGTTTTTACCGTTCTGAATGATGTCAATTTCTTCCCAAACGTTTTGTCCGACATCGGCACAATAGATTAAGCCAGTAAGGGGGTCCTGAGAAAATTTCCAGGGGTTTCTCATTCCCCAGGTAAAGATTTCTTCTTTGCCTGCGGACGGGTTGTTGTAAAACGGGTTTGAGTTCGGAATTGTATATCTTCTTGTAGCGGATGTGTCATTAACGTTTATTCGAAGCATTTTGCCGAGTAAACTTTGTAAATTTTGAGCGTTATTCTGAGGATCGCCTGAACTGCCTCCATCGCCCATACCGATGTAAAGAAATCCATCCATACCGAACATAACTGTTCCGCCGTTGTGGTTAGTGTATGGCTGAACTATTTCAAATAGAATGTACTCGCTTAGAGAGTCTATTTTATTTGGGTCGGATGTTTTGACCTTATAGCGTGCTATAACTGTTCTTAATGGTGACGGTGCAGTGTAGTTTACGTAAATGTAACCGTTAGAAGAATAGTTCGGATGGAATGCAAGTCCGAGTAAACCCTGTTCGCCTGAAGAGGATGAAATTTTATTTGATATATCGAGAAAGACTTTTGTTTGTGAGATCGTTGCATTTGAGTCGTTTGGAAAAGTGATTATTTTTCCGTCCTGCTGAACGACAAAGATTCTGTTAGTGGCATCGCCGCTATGTGTAAGATGTAATGCTTTGTTGAATGATAGATTCGGGAATGCGTCCACGAGTGTAACATTCGGGTTTTGCGCAAAGGCAAAATTAAATAGTGATAATAGAATTATCGTAAAGGTTGTTCTTTTCATTTTTATTGTTGTTGTTTTGATTTTATAACAATAGCGGGGCGCATAAAATTTCATTTTAATTTTTAATGAGGGGATTGTTTAACGTCCTGATAAATCGGAACAAAGTACGCTAAGAAAAAGATTTAACCATAGAAACTATTTATAAGATTTCACCACAGAGAGATTATGAAGATTAAGAGAAAATTAAGGATTTTATGAATTTTAAGATAATGCTTTTTGTTATTTTTATTAGTTCCGCTAATTTTTATTTTCTACAAATTTATAATATGGACAGACTTACAATATTTAAAGAGAAACTGATTGGTTTTTCTGTTGAGTTTTACGACGT
Source organism: Ignavibacteriota bacterium (assembly GCA_963748665.1). Lineage (GTDB taxonomy): Bacteria > Bacteroidota > Ignavibacteria > Tepidaquicellales > Tepidaquicellaceae > CAIKZJ01. Next base: position 110,556 of record CAVVJW010000023.1, read on the forward strand.
GAATGGAACTCCGGGAATTATTACAACTCCTGAAAAAGTTCTTGATGTTTGTAATTTGTTAAAAAATGACGAAGAACTTTCTTTTGAAATGTGCAGGGATGTAATTGGCGTTGACAGGTTTCAGAAGAAAAACAGGTTTGAGGTTATATACAGTCTTTATTCTTTAAAGTATAAAGACAGGTTATTTGTGAAGGTTTTGCTTGATACGAAGAACCCAGAGACACCAACATTGACTGGCATTTGGGCAGGAACGAACTGGATGGAAAGAGAAGCGTATGATATGGTTGGAATAGTGTTTAAAGACCATCCTGATTTGAGAAGGATTTATATGCCGGAAGAGTTTGAATATTTTCCATTGCGAAAAGATTTTCCATTAATGGGAATTCCTGGCTCTTTATATTTACCAAAGAAATAAAATAATTTTATGTCACATACAGTTTTTGAAAGAATGAAAGAAAAAGATTCTGATATACCAAGGTCAAAGATTCTTGACGCTCTGGAAAATCAGGATTTAAGTATAGAGTTTGATGATATTCTTGAGAATGAAATGGTTCTTAATATGGGACCTCAACATCCTGCAACACACGGTGTATTAAGACTCCTTATTTCGCTCGATGGTGAAACAATTAAAAGAATAGTTCCTGATTTGGGTTATCTTCACAGAGGATATGAGAAACTCGCCGAGAATATGTCCTATCATGAGTTTATTCCACATACAGACAGACTTGATTATCTTCAGCCAATAGCCAACAATGTTGCATACGCAATGGCAGTTGAAAAACTGATAAACCTTGAAATACCTGAACGGGCAAAATACATAAGAACAATATGTGCTGAACTTGGAAGGATACAATCACACCTTATTGCATACGGAACAACGGTTATGGATACGGGTGGATTGACACCATTTCTATGGGCAATGCGTGAACGCGAGAAAATACTTGATATATATGATATGTTTGTTGGAGTAAGATTTACAACTTCATATACGCGTATAGGAGGAGTGGCACAGGATATATCAGACGAAGCAATTGCTGCAACGAGAAAATTTATCGATGAGTTCCCCAAATACCTGAAAGAAATGAGAGACATAATTGAACGTAATAAGATATTTGTTGATAGATTAGAGGGGATTGGATATATGTCCAAAGAAGATATAATAAATTATGGTATAAATGGACCATTGCTAAGGGCAGCAGGGGTTGAAAGAGATTTAAGAAGAGATGAACCCTATTTATTGTACGATAAATTAGATTTTGAAATTCCAACGGCAACTGAAAGTGATTGTCTTGCAAGATTTTGGTTAAGGTTTCAGGAAATGTACGAATCCGTAAAAATAGTACGCCAATGTTTAGATAAACTTCCAGGTGGATTGGTAAATGCAATATCGCCTAAAAAGGCTTTACCAAAAAAGGATAAGATTTATACAAAGATGGAAGAACTTATTCATGATTTTATGCTTATAAACTTTGGTCAGAATCCTCCTGTGGGTGAATCATACGGGGCAGTGGAATCTTCAAAAGGAGAACTTGGGTTTTATATAATAAGCGATGGAAGCGGGCATCCATTCAGGATGAAAATACGTTCCCCATCATTTTGCAATTTACAGGGAATTCCTGTTATGATGAAAGATTCTTTTATCTCGGATTCTGTTGTGATTATTGGCGGACTTGACCCTGTGATGGGTGAAGCAGATAAGTAAATTAAAATTTTAAATAATGTCATTATTTAACGAAGAAGAATTAAAGAAAGTAGAAGATATAAAGTCACGATATCCTCAATCGCAGGCGGCATTACTTCCTGTTTTATGGATGGTTCAGGAGAAAGAAGGCTGGATTTCTGAAGACTCAATGAAGTATGTGGGTGATTTATTAAAAGTATCTTATGAACATATACTTGGTGTTGTAACATTCTATACGATGTTTAATAAACAACCAAGAGGAAAATATCATTTACAAATCTGCACGAATGTTTCGTGTATGCTGCGCGGCGGATATGATTTGTATAAATATGCATCGGAGAAACTCGCAATTAACAATAATGAAACTACGGCGGATGGTCTGTTTACAATAGAGGAAGTGGAGTGTCTTGGCAGTTGCGGTACAGCACCAATGATACAGGTAAATAATAAAGAATATTATGAGAATCTCACGGTGGAAAGTTTTGGAAAACTTATTGAGGATTTTAAGAAATCGCATTAAACAAAGAACAAGAAAATTTCATGATAAAAATAATTTTAAAGGATATACCAGATTTACACAAAATTGACGTTTACGAATCCGACGGCGGATATCAATCTTTACGAAAAGCGATAAAGGATATGAGCCCTGAAGATATTACAAATATTGTTAAGGATTCAAATTTACGAGGACGCGGAGGTGCTTGTTTCCCGACAGGTTTGAAGTGGACGTTTATGCCAAAGCATACAGATAAACCTAAATATTTATGTTGTAATGGAGATGAATCTGAACCGGGAAGTTTCAAAGACAGAGAAATTTTTGAGAAGAATCCCCATCAGTTTATAGAGGGTACGTTGTTAGCTTGTTATGCTATGGGCATCAAAGCGGCATATGTTTACATACGCGGTGAATACTATAAGTGGATAAATCTTTTACAGGATGCACTTGATGATGCATATAAAAAAGGGTATGTGGGTAAGAATATAATGGGTACTGGTTTTTCTACTGATATTTATATTCACAGGGGTGCCGGTGCATACATCTGTGGTGAAGAATCGGCTTTGATGAATTCAGTTGAAGGTAAACGCGGTTATCCAAGAGTTAAGCCACCATTTCCAGCAGTATATGGTTTATGGGGCTGTCCAACAACGATAAATAATATTGAAACATTAGCAAACATTCCTGAAATTATAAAAAATGGTGCAGAGTGGTTTAAAAATATCGGAGCTCCAAAACATCCGGGTACATTACTTTTTGGAGTAAGCGGTCACGTTAATAAACCGGGAGTTTATGAATTGCCTACAGGAACACCACTAATGACAATCATTAATGATTTTTGCGGCGGAGTACTCGGAGGAAAAAAAATAAAGATGGTGATACCAGGTGGTTCTTCAATGCCACCATTAACACTTGAAGAGTGTCTAAAGGCAAATATGGACAACGAAAGCCTGAAGGAATTTGGTTCTTCAATTGGGACAGCAGGAGTAATGGTGATGAATGAAGATACGGATATTCTAAAAGTTTTAATCAGAATTGCAAAGTTTTATTATCACGAGTCTTGCGGACAATGTACACCATGCAGAGAAGGAACAGGATGGTTATTAAGAGTATTGAAAAGAATCGATTCAGGAAAAGGCAGAATTAGTGACTTAGATTTATTAACATCAGTTGCTGAGAATATAGAAGGTAATACAATCTGTGCTCTTGGTGATGCAGCAGCCTGGCCTGTGAAGTGGACTATTAAGAAGTTCCGAACGGAATTCGAAGCACTTGTTTCTAAGGATGATATTGATGTACCTGTATTGAACAAAGTACATTCGATGAGACAGTAGCTAAAAATAAAAGACTATTTATTAGAATATTTCAGATAATAATAAAATCTATTTTTCTTGTTTCGGTGTTTGCCTGAATTAGTTTTACTTTGAGACGGTCACCTGCTCTAAAGACTTTTCTTTTACGAACTCCAACAGCACAGTGGTTCTTTTCATCGTATTCGTAATAATCATTTTCTATGTCGCGATATCGTACCATTCCTTCAATCATAAAATCATCTATTTCGACAAACAGCCCAAAACGGCTTATTCCGGAAACGATTGCACTAAACTCTTCGCCGATTTTATCTTTAATAAATTCGACTTGTAATATTTTCTTAACTTCCCTTTCGGCAGAAACAGCATTTTGTTCCTGAACAGAACAATGCTTACAGGTTTCCGAAAGTGAATTTAAATATCTGGCATTAATATTAAGTTTTTCGTCAACACCATTTTTATAATTGTTGTAAGAAAATAATAATCTGTGAACTATTAAGTCCGGATAGCGACGGATTGGAGAAGTAAAATGAGTATAATCCGGAAATCCAAGACCGTAGTGTCCGATATTTTCATTTGTATATACAGCTTTAGCCATAGATCGAATAAGCAAATCATTAATAATAAATTCTTCAGGTTTACCCTTAACTTGTTCAAGCAGTTTCCTGATTTCATTTTTATCTTTAAGGTTTGCTTTATATCCGAACTGACGAATAAACTCGGAAAGATTATGAAGTTTATCGCCGTCAGGCAGGTCGTGAACGCGATAGACAAAAGGTAATTCTTTGCCAACCTGTTTTTCAAGTTTACTAACAAACTCAGTTACACATCGATTAGCAAGAAGCATACACTCTTCAACGAGCCTCATAGAATCCAATCTTTCTTTAACACCTAAACTTTTTATTAAACCCTTTTCATCAATTTCAAAATAGATTTCCCGTGTATCAAAATCTATTGAGCCTTCATCAATTCTTTTCAATGTTAATGACTGAGCTACTTTATACATAAGTAATAGTTCTTTAACAAAGTCCCCTTTTTTATTAGTTATAATATCCTGGGCTTCTTCATAAGTAAAGCGGCGTTTACTTTTTATAATACTCTTTGTTAACCTGTAATTTTTAACAGAAAAGTTGTTGTTTAATTCAATAAAGATAGAAAATGCCAGTCTCTCTACATTTGGTTTTAATGAACAAAGATCGTTAGATAGAATTTCAGGGAGCATAGGAATAACTTTACCCGGGAAATAGACACTTGTAGCACGTTTGAATGCTTCAATATCTATCATTGAGCCATCTTTAACAAAATAGGATACATCTGCAATGTGAACACCAATTTTAAATCCATCTTTTATCTTCTCAATTGATATTGCATCATCGAAATCCTTAGCATCTTCCGGGTCGATTGTAAACAAAGTTAAGTCTCGTAAGTCTTCCCTGTTGGGTTCATTAAAACCGTTTACTGACTTTTCTTTATAATCTTTGAAAACACTCGATGTTTCTTCTAATACATTATCATCAAAACCATCAATAAACCCAAATTTTTTCATTACCGACTTAACTTCAACAAGAGTATCCCCTGCCTTACCAAGAATTTCAACAACCTTTGCTTCAAGGTCAATCAGACCGTCTTCGATATCGTCAACATTAATAATTTCACATACAACTTTATCTCCATAAACTGCACCGTTAAAATATTCTTTTCTTACGAACACATCCCTGCGAATCTTTTTAGAATCAGGATTTACTTTTGCTGCATTTTTCTTGGGGTCGAAAAAACCAGTAATATAATATGCATCTTTATTAATCACTTTAATAATTCTTGCATATTCTTTTCCTGTTTTTCCTTTGTACGATTTTCTGAATTCTACTTTATCACCAATAGAAATTTTTTGTCCTTTTTTCAATTTGATATCAAGAACAATAGATTTACCTTCAGAATCACTGTAGCAAACAGATATCATATCATTTTTATTAACAATAATATCACCTGTTAAAAAAGTATTATCAGTAAAGGGAATAGAATAATACTTGCCATCTTTTTTGATTTCACCTGACAAAACGAGTTCGTTTAATGTATCACGAAGAATACCCCTGTCTGTATTTTGGAATTCAAGATTCCCGAGGAGGTGATTGAATTTATAATTTGTTCCTCTGTTCTTTTTAAGAAACTGTACTATTTCTTTATATGGTTTAATGATAATATTATTTAATTATTACAAGTTTTTTAACATTAATATAATTATTACATCTTAATACATAATAATAAACTCCGCTTGAAAGTGCACTGCCATTAAAATTCACTTCATAAGTACCCGGACTGTATCTTGCATAAATGAGATTATAAACAATCTGACCTATAGTATTATAGACAGTGAGTATAACTTCAGTACTTTGAGGAATTGAGAACCGTATTTTTGTTTGAGAGTTAAATGGATTAGGATAATTCTGATATAATTTGAACCCGCTTGGTACTTCATTTGATATATTACTAATATTAACACTATGACCGCTTATGTCTTTATACCTCTGATGAAATTCCTGATAATACTGATTAGCAATAGTAGGGCTATGAAAGATTAATATGTTTTCATCATTGAATAGATTTGACTCATTTGTCCAATCAGCAGTTCCCATAAGCACTTTGGAATATGAATTGTTTACCGGGTCAGAAATAATATATTTATGATAGAACTTTCCTGAAGTTGTGTCAGACCAAACATCCGCCCATCCTTTCATAGAATTAAAGAATGGAATGTTTAACTTTGAGAAATCGAAAATACCACGAATGTTTCTATTATTACTAAGTTGAAACAAAGCATCATATAAGGATTGAGATTTAAAATCATACATTCCAAAAACAATATTAGATGCAGAGTTATTAATAAACTTTTTCATTTGAAGATGGACACTATCTGAAGGAGCGAAATAAACTTCAGCATAAACTCCATTAAGATTTACAAGATGAGGAATATTATCTGTTTTCCTTACACCAAACTTTGATTTAGAAGTATCAGGAATATCTCCAAATGAGCCCCACATTTCATCAAACTCTCTAGTATAAATATAAGCAAGTGTTCTGTCATTAATTTCAACAGCACTATTTTTATCATCCTGAAGACTTGATTGTTTAATATGGGCAGAAGATGTCCAAACGTAAATATTACCACCGGAGCAGGTACATCTGGAATCAAAAATCCAGAAATTTGTATTCAGGCAATGCCCGGATTGGTTATCAAAATTACGTTTGACAACTTTAATTCCATGAGCAATTAAAGTGTCAACCCAATTTGAGTTTTGTTTTCCGTCATAAATGAACCTTATTACGACTCCATCACGATGAGCCTTTATTAATGATGAAGTAATATCATATGCATCTTCGAAATAACTGGTGGCTACATCTATATAATAGCCGGAGTTTTCAATTCGATTTTGCAGAGTATTAGAAAGATTAACATTCCCTTCTGCAATAATACCATTACTAACAGTAGTATCAACAGATTTATTAAAATAAACTTTAATTAATCCTTCGTTAGTAGATTTTGTAGCAAACATATGATTTGGAGAAGTTACCGTACCAGCGGTACAGGATGAAGTAATGTTAAAATTGTATAAAGTAAAAGGATTTAAAAAAGTAAGAGTAATTGAATGAATAGTATCCAGTGCAGTATTAAAGACAGAGTCTGTATAAGATATAACCTGATAATTTGAATCACTAACCATCCATCTGATTTTAGAATCCGCAGGAATACTGGTTTTCCATGAAATCTTAACTGATGACATTTCTACATCTGAATAAGATATATCATAAATGTCAGGAATAGAATATGAATTTGATGTTAACGCAATTGACAAAGTAATTAGAAAAATAAGTGATAAAAGCTTTTTCATATATTATTAGAATTTAATTCTGTAAAATATTGAGCCGCCTGTTCTATTCTGAGTGGATAATATATTGTTTTGTGAGAACGGATCAACAAATCTTTCAAGTTGAATAATCAAATTTTGCGAAACATTTTTAATCCCCAAAATATTGTTCAGAGGATATTCTATAAGGAAATTTGTATTGGATAAATCTCTAAGAATCTGTCCCCCAAATATAATTGTAGCTCCGCCAAACTGTGCTGTTAATCTAATGTCTGTATTTTCAGCAAACGTACCACCTTGAGAATCTTTATATGAGATATCGGTTTTAAGAATAAAGGGCAAATAAGTATTAATAATATCCGAAATATAATTTGAGGCAAAACTTGTACCAACATTAGCCCCAACGCTTGAAAGCAGTGATAACCGTTGATCAGCATTCAACTCATCTTTAAATTTACCAAAAACAATAAAACTAATAGCTTCATCAGTCGGATCCCCTGTTCCAACCGGACTTCCGTTAGATAATATTTCCCATTTTAAGATTGGCTTCATTGCATTTCCTGTAACATCAAGAGTAATATCAACCTTTCGAGTAGCATTATTATTATTCGGGTCTGCTGAAGTAGTTGAATATTTACCCTTTATGTACATTTCAGGGTTTACAACATCTCCTGTAAATAAAGCATAACCTTCGGCAGCAAAACTCTTATAAAATTTATAATATGAATTATCACCTAAATCTATTCTTCCCCTAGTAGAAAAAGACTCTGACTCCAGATTATCGAAAGTAATATTTGCGGAAACATTTCCTGAAAATTCCTGTCCGGATTTTTCTTCAACAATAAGTTTTGTAAAGATATCTTTGAGTGTTTTAACTTTTATGTAATATTTGAAATTACCAGGTTTGTTTTTTTTAACTGTTGTGTCAGACAAATTCCTGAAGAAAGAATCAAAGGGGTCTAATTTTGATTTCTCAACACCAGACAAACTATCATTATATTTCATTATATAATTTGCATCTTTTAATAAGATGCTTGAATCAAGAATTACTTTATAGACAAAGTTATCATTAAATAAATTATACGCAACTTTATACTGAGGAACGATTAATACTCTTCCATCAGTAATATTCAAATCACCTGTCATATACAAATTATCAGCATTACCTTTCAGAACTATATCAGAACCTGTTTTACCTAAAAGTTTTCCATAGATACCCATAATGTTCTGAGTAACAGATTCGTCCAACAATTTAGCATCACCGTATAACCTGAGTTCCATATCATTAAATGTCAGGTTGGAGAAATCGATGTACCCACCCATGTTCATTACTTTGTTTTTTTCTGATTTATGGGTAATTTTAAAATCAGTAAAATTTAACTTTTGCTTTTCTGTTGTGAGAAAAGCATCAAAATTATAATTTACACCTGTCATATCAAAATTAAATGCACCTTTTTTCACTTCCATATTTCCTGTTAGAATCGGGCTTTTTAAATTTCCAGATATATCAATATTACCATTCATTTTACCACGAAGATTAGAAATTACGGGAATAAATTGTTCCAATATTCTAATTTGAAAATCTTTACTAACTATTTTAAGATCTACCGGGCTAAGCAAAATGCTGGACGTTTCATCTTCATTATCTTTAATAAGGATATTATCATAGGGCAATGATCCGTCTATTGTAAGCAAGCCTGCATTATTAGGATTATAAAAAGCAATTTGTTGCTTTAGGATATTATTATTGTAATCAAAAATAGCATCGAATCTCCCAAGTTTCATTTTCTGCACACTCAAGAAAATCTGAGTTTGCTTCAAGATTAAGATAAGGGTCTTCAAAAGAACCTTTATAATTTAATTTAATTCTTCTGACATTACCATCTATAACACTATTTTTATCAATATCGGGCGAAAGGTATTTCTGAAGTTTTGATATCTTTATTCTATCGGCAGACATATTAATATCACTGTATCCATTGAATGAATATATGCCTGAAATATTAAGTCTTTGATCTTCATCAACCAGTTTAAAACTTGATATATCAATATGATTCTTAGATACTCCTGTATCATCAACCATATAGTGAATAACAACAGGTTCTGAATTTAAAAATTTATATGCATCATAATTCAATCTCATAGTATCGAATTGAATACCATATTCGTTTAAAGAGAGCTGTACAAACCCATTTGTATAGAAACTTTTTGTTGAATCCAGTTTTGTATAAACTGAAACTACAGGTTTTGATGAAGCAGTTTGAAAATCAACTCCAATTGTATCAAAATTAACTCCCCCTGTGTTTAATTTGTTAAAACGTAAATTAACATCTGAAAGATAAGTAAATGGAAGTTTACTGCTATAATCATTTTTTAAGAATACCCTCAATACACTTCGTTTAAACATTAAAGTAGTATCTCCGTATTTGAAGTCTTCAAATCTACCAGAAACTGAAAAAACCATTGAATTTTCGTTATTCAATAATCTGCCGCGAATGTCGCATTTAAACACAAGGCTGCTGTCTTTTATCAATAAATTAAGCGGTAGGAGACTTTTTATTTTAATAGTATAACGTAAATCAGTAGTGTAAGAATCGTTTGCATAAGACCTCACTCTAAAATCTGCAATCTCCGGTTCTCTATAAAAACCGAGTGTATCCATTTTCAGGTTTTTTGAAATCTGTTCGGAAATTTTATCAATATTATTTGTAACTATTGACGGAATATCAAGAAATTTAAACCTTCCGGATGCATTTAAATCGATAAGATCAGAGACTAAAGACACAAACCTTGCGGTATCGTTTTTGTAAAAATTAACTACAAAAGGAGATGCAGGAATAATATAATTCGCAAGCATTGATTCATTTAATTGCAGATTGAGTTTTCCCGTAAGATTGTCAATATCAGTACCAGCACCCTGAACATCGAAAATGAAGTTCAGATTGCTTTTATCTTTATCATTTTTTGACAGAGATGACAGATCAAGACCCGTGACGTTTCCTTTCAGATTATAAATCAGATTATTAATATCCCTAACGATAATATTTCCGTCAATTTTTGCGTATCCTGTATTGGATTTGTAATCTAAATTTAAATCTATATTTCCCGAATTTGAATTAATTGTACCTGATGAAGATTCAATCCTCTGGTCAAAAAAGCTCGTACTTTTTAAATTGTAAGATATTTTATTAACCATTGTTTTATAATCAACACCACGACCTGCAACAACAAAATCTCCGGTTATATTACTCTTCAATTTTTCAACTTTTAATATTTTACCTATATCAACATTATTTGCAGTTGCTTTTGCATCATATACTAATTCACTCTGTGTTATATCCAGAAACCCTTTTACTTCTGCATTTCCTGCTGAGGATTTAACAATTGCCTCAGCATTAAACTTTAATGGTTCACCAATAAATTTAAAACTGGCATTAATAACTCCAAGATGCGAATAATCGGGAATTGGTAATCCAGGAATAATTTCTTTTTCGTCTTTCGGGTTCAATATTGCATTTCTGCAATCAACATCAAAAAATAATTTAGATGGCTCGTGAAGATTTTTTACCCTGCCGTTAATATCAAGCGATGTTCCATAAGGCAAAATAACATAAAGATCGTCAATTTTGAAATCAGAATAATTTCCTTTTGCTCTTAAATTCAAAAATACTGCACCATCCATAAATTTTATATCAGGTAAAAAATATGTGAGATCATCAAAGTTAAACTTATCTGTTATTATATCAACGTTAAAATTCTTTTTCTGAAAGTCAAAATAATCGATTTTATTTTTCAGTGGATTAAGATTTTCAAGAGAGGCAACCTTAATATTAACATTCGATTTATCAGTTTTTAAAGCTAAATTTCTGACCTCTGCAAAGTCATCTTTATTAATTGAAGCACTTAATGACAGATTCTGAACATTAAAAGATGAATTTGTTTTAAATGAAATATGCTGAACATTAACACTTTTTTCTTCCGGAAGATATGTTGCATTTAATTTTATGTTAAGTTCTGTTACATCTAATTCAGATGATGTTATATTCGGCATAGTCTTTACCACAATATCCCGAATTGGTAATTTCGAGTCTTTAAATTCAATAGATCTAAAAGCACCATTCATAAGTTCGAAATTATCCGCATAAATTTTCCAGTCAAATTCGCTTTTGATAGTGTCTTCTTCTTTTACTTTATCAGACTTTAGCAAATATTCAATATTCCATATAAGACTGTCATTATTATCTTTTATCTTTGTAAAATTAATCTGAGGGTTATCAATAATTAAATTTTTCACTTTGACTTCTTTTTTCAGTAACCCTGTCAAGCCATACTCAATATCCAGCATACTTATCTTAATCATGGTGTCTTTTTTCACAGTAAGACTGATATTGTATAGTTTAATATCTTTAAGAACAGAGCCTTCCATTTTTTCAATAAAAAGTCTGGAATCTTTTACAATTAAAATCTCATTTACCTTATCAACTCCAAATTGCAATAACCAGTTTTTAAAAAAAGACGTTTGAATGAAAATAAGAAAAACGAGAAAGAGTAAACACAGAGACAGGAAAATATTCCGAAGAATTTTTCTCTTCTTTTTTGGCTTATTAGCAGATACAACTTTAAGGCCTGAAGGTTTCTTTACTTTTTCAATATTTTCCTCAACAGATGACAAATAAATTAATATTTTTTTATTTTCTCAATAATATTTGATGTCGAGTAGGAATTTACAAAATTGAGACTGATAGTTTTGCCTCCGTATTCTTTTACTATATCAGAACCTATAATTTGGTCTTCTTTCCAGTCACCACCTTTAGTAAGGAAATCGGGTTTAATTAATTTTATTAAATTATAAGGAGTATCTTCATTAAAGATTATTACTGCATCAACACATTTTAAATTACTTAAAACGAATGCTCTATCAACTTCATTGTTCACGGGTCTGTTTTCACCTTTTAATTTTTTTGTTGAGCTGTCAGAATTTAATCCAATAACTAAAAAATTACCAAGCGATTTAGCCTGATTTAAGTATTCAATATGACCGCGGTGAATTATATCAAAACAACCATTTGTAAATACAAGATTAGACAGTTCACTTCTAATTGATAAAAAATCATTTATTTTATAAAGCATAAATTATTGTTTAAATTCAGATATAAGTTTTGCCAATAAAGTGTCTTTATGTATAGGAACAATACCAACTTCTTCAACTACTATACCTGCAGCTATATTAGCAATATAAACTGCATCATGAACATCTGAACCGCCAGCAAGGCAATATGCTATTGTTGAAATAACCGTGTCACCTGCTCCTGAAACATCGGCTACTTTTCTTGCTCTGGTTTTAATAGAATCAACTATTACTTTATCTTTTACCTTTTCATAAATACGCATACCATTTTCTCCAAGAGTCAGAACAACATTCTTACAATTTAGTTTTCCAAGCAGATAAATGACCATGTCATCAAGATCTTGAGGAGATTTTGACTTTCTCCCAAAAGCATCTTCAATTTCCTTTTTATTAGGTTTGAATATAAAAGTTTTTTTAAACTCGAAGAAATTCTCAAATTTAGGATCTACAAGAATCTTTTTTCTCTTTAAAACAGAAACATTTATAATCTTTTTGATGAGAGGCTTTGTAAGAACCCCTTTATTGTAATCCTGTAAAATAATGAGATCAACATCATTTATAATCGAATTAAGTCTGTTTAGAATTTGAGTTTCGACTTTCTTATCAATATCCTTTTTAGATTCGCTATCAATTCTAATTAAATGATGAGAATCTGAAATTACCCGAGTTTTGCATGTGGTAGGTCTGTTTTTATCAACTATTAATCCATTTATATCCTGACCTTGAGATTTCATTTCGTACTTAAGAATTTCACCCATTTCATCATCACCAATAACACCAATTAAAAATGGTTCAGCCCCGAGTGTTTTTACGTTCAGACTTACATTGGCAGATCCTCCGAGTTTATTTTCAACATTATTAAGGTCAAAAACCTGCACAGGCGCCTCGGGTGAGATTCTGCTTACGGTTCCAAACATATATCTGTCAAGCATTACATCACCTATAATGCAAATTTTTTTGCCACCTGCATTTTTAAATATTTTTTTAATAATTTTATTATTCATTCTGTAAAATATAGGTAAAATTAAGGTTATTCAATGAAATAGCACAATTAGAAATAATTAAAAACAAAGTTCAGAAAATGGTCAGCCTGATACCTTTGTGTAAAGAAAACCTGTAAACCGTTTCTTGAAATAATTCTGTAAAAATTAGCACCGTTGGAACTAACAACTTTATCAATATTAGTATTTGGGAAAAAAGCAATAACACTTCCCAAGACATAACTATCCGTAATTATCAGATTTTGCTTATCATTATCTCTTTGTTTTATTTTAACAGAGTCAGGATTTAATGTCTTATTAGAGTCATTTATTGTGCTCTCTATTTTATACAAACTATCCCCTTTAAAAATCGTTAATGAAGTATTTCGTTTTGAGTCAAATACTTTTAATTGAAGATTATAAACACCACTCTCAAAAGGCGAAGATACAAATTTCTTTGAATAATAAATCAGAGCAAATGGTTTTATTACAATAATACTTTTAACTTCATTGTACATTAATAAATCCTCAATATTCCTGTTAGAAAATATTCTTTTGTTTTCAGAATATACTAAAGAATCATCATCTTCTCTTCTTATTTCAATAATTGAACTATACCTGTCAAAATCATAATTATCATAATCAATACTGTCAAGAATATTCTTTGAAGTTGAAGACCATGTAATCGAGACTGTTTGAGGGTTAAACCCGTAATTCGAATTATCAATAATAAACTCTTTCAGTGCAAGAGTTTTGTTGAAATTTATAACACCCTTATTTTTCTTTAGATCAATTACTTTATCAGATAAAACCTTAATACTTGAGTCACTTATATTTGATTCAATATCTCTTATATAAAAAATCTTATAATCACCGATTTCTTCATTTTTAAAATTCATCTTTTTGAGTTTTTCGGAATAACTATCACTTTTTACAACAGCAAGAGAAATTTTATTCTTTTCAAGGAATGATTTAATATCAAGAATGTTTATTTCTTCGGATGATAATTCTTTTATTTTCTTTTTCTTGATTTCGTCTTTTTTAATAACCGGTAAATTTCCAAGCAGAAACCTTGATGGATAATTTGAAATAGTTTGTACTGCATAGATATCATAATATCCTTCTACTTCCTCAAAATAGATTTTATCATCTTTCTTTACATAATTCTTCTCCACTCTGTCTCTTATCAGTCTTCCCGTTTCATAAGTATCTTCCCTGAAAGGATGCGGGTAATTAAAGCTCCATATTATATTGCCAACAATTATTACTGAGAAAACTAATACGGCAATCCACTTTCTCATATTAAAAATCTGCCATACAGCCATTGGTATAAGCAACATGGCATTAATAACAATATAACGTGATATCATGTTTGTTCCACCCGTTCCCATCAATCCCTGTATCATTAAAAGGATTAGTTCTGCAATATTAAAGAAAGCAAAAATACTTAACAAAGTTATATCATCTTTTCTTTTTAGGAATCCTTTTATGCAGTCATATACAACTTTTATCGCGAAGAACGAAGTCAACGGAGCGATATAGAAAATAAATACAGGATATTGAATAAATTTTTGTAATACTTTTATTCCTCCGTATTCTTCGTAAATTTTATTCGTTTCAGTTGCAAAAAATAATATACTATTGTGATCCAGATAGTTTTGCAATAACCACCAAATTATCGTTAAGAATGATAATAATGAAATAATAAATGCTTTATAATTTCTTTTCTCTTTAATTCTTTAATATCACTTCCAGATAGAAAATGTAAATAACAAAAACTATACTGAATAACCAACCCTCATACCTGAATACATTCCCAAAAGCAAACATTACTGTCGCAATGAACAGTGTTGATATTTTGAAATTATCTTTTTTATAAAGGATAGCATAATAAACACCTGCAATAATAAAAAAGAAATGTAAAGATTCAGGGAGACCTGAAATACTTAACCACACCTGAAAAGGAAAGAGAATAAATATGATAGTAGAAATTATTGCTGTTTTTTTATCAAAAACTATTAAAGATATTTTGTAAAAAAAGAAAACTGTTATTGTTGAGAATAAAACATTTGTTAATGTTGCTGCAAGGAATAAATCTTTAATAAAAATCATAACAACACCATTAACCCAAAAATGCGGAGATAACCATACACCTGAATTTATAACAGGTTTTTCAAGCCACTCAAAAGATTTTACGGTTCTGCAATAATCATCTGATGACAACCATTTATAGCCCGAATTAATAATAATAATTTGAAACGCGAATTTTATTAATAGCAAAAGTAATATGACAAGAAAATCGTTGCTTATTATTCTTTTAAAAATTATTTGTGTTTTTTCTTTCAAATGATTATTAATTTATAAAAGATTACTTCATTAATTTTATTCTAAAAGTCGTACCTTTTTCCAGAACTGACTCCTGGAGCATCAACTTTCCTTTATGATAATCATCGATTATACGCTTTGACAAACTTAGACCTAAGCCCCACCCTCTTCTTTTAGTAGAGAAGCCGGGTCTGAATATATCATTCCTGTATTTCTTGTCAACTCCTTTACCATTATCACTTACATCTATAATAATTTCATTTTCTTTTTCAATTAAATCAAATGAAATTATACCATGTGGTTTATCCATAGCATCAAGAGCATTTTTTAATAAGTTTTCAATAACCCATTCAAACAAATCCCTATTCAGGTTTAAATAAACTTCAGAAGGTATATTTAACTGAATAATGACTTTATCCGAAACTGACCCATCCGCATCAACCAACCTTGGTATTCTTTTTTCAAAATATTTGCAAACGTCTTTAATTAATTCGGATACATTTTCCTTTTCTAATTTTGGCTGAGAACCGATTTTTGAAAATCTTGAAGCAATTTTATTTAATTTTTCAACATCATTTTCAGTTTCATCTAATATTCGTTTGTATTCATCCGATTCGGGTTTAAGATTTTTCAATATTTCAACCCATCCCATTAGCGACGAAATCGGAGTCCCCAGTTGGTGAGCTGTTTCTTTAGAAAGTCCCACCCAGATACTGCTTTGTTCATGTTTTTTAACGTACGAAAATCCAAAATATCCGAGCAAAATAAAAATTCCTCCGATAACAAACTCCATAAAAGGTAAGAGTTTTAACTCAGTGATTAGTGATGACTGGCCATAATTAACGTAGTTTAAAATGACCGAATCCCTGTAACTAACTTTTATCGGAGGTCTTTCTTTTGCCAGATTTTTAGCCTGCGACAAAAGGATTTCCTGAATTTTCCTTTGCGGTAATGTTGTATCTACATCCACATTCTTATAAAAATTAACCGAGATATAATCTCTGTCGGTTGCAATAATAGGAAAATCTATTTGAGTTATAATTTCATTAAAAATAAAACTATACTCTCCGCTTGAACTTTCATCATTCGCGATATACTCCAATGATTTAGCGTATAAATTAGCGATTAGTGCTTCCCTTTTTTGTATTCTTTCTACGAGCATCTGCGTAAAATACAAAATACCTAATGCAATAAAGACACCGCTTACAACTAATGCTATTTTTAATTTTAAAGAGCCAACTTTATACATCACAAATTATGTTATCCTTTATTAATAAAGATATACTTATTTTTAACAAAAATATAGAAATATATAATAATTTGAACCGTAATTTAAAAATATTGTTTGTGTTGTTAGTTTTACTTGTAATTTCATTTATAGTTTCAATAACTACAGGAAGTATAAATATATTATCAGGAAAACTTTTTTCAAATAGCGATGACACCGAAATGCTACGCAAGATAATTTTTGATATAAGATTGCCAAGGACATTGAATGCTTTATTCGTTGGTGCTTCTCTTGGTTGCTCCGGTATAGTCTTACAATCTTTGTTAAGAAACAATCTTGCTGAACCGGGATTATTGGGAATATCTGCAGGTGCCGGCCTAGGGGCGATAATATTCTTCATATTTTCAGTATCCTCATTTTATTTTATAACTCCTGTCGCATTTATTTCTGCAATTTTAACGACTTTTCTGATTTTTCAGATATCAAAAGGTTTAAAAGTTAAATATACTAATTTTTTATCATCAAATAAAATCATCTTGGCAGGGATTGCTGTTAATGCTTTACTCTCTTCAATTAACGGATTTCTTCTTATTTACTCCGGAAAGTCATTAACTCACATAATTTACTGGCTTAGCGGTGGTTTGTCGGGAAAAGGCTGGATTGAGTTTATTTCAACATTTCCGATTATTCTATCAGGACTCATTGTATCTATATTGCTATCAAAAGAATTTAATGTGCTTTCATTGGGAAATGAATTTTCAGTTTCATTAGGCTTAAACACAAAAAGATTACAATACATATCAATAGTTCTAACTTCATTGCTAGCGGCATCGGCAGTTTCAATTGCAGGGATAATTTCATTTGTGGGGCTTATTGTTCCAAATATATCAAAATTATTATTCGGTTCAGACCATAGATATTCAATAATAGGAAGCATATTATTAGGTGGAACATTTTTGCTAATTTCTGATACAATCGCAAGAACAATAATTTCACCATCCGAAATCCCTGTCGGTATTGTAACTTCTTTTATTGGTGCTCCAATATTCATCTGGTTGATTTTCAGAAACAATAACAATAGCGACTAATATGGCATACTTAAACGAAACAATAGGTTCAATATCAACTCCATTAGGCGAAGGCGGAATATCTGTTTTAAGATTATCAGGCAGCAATGCATTTCATATTATTGAAAATATTTTCTACAAATCAAAAGACAAAAAGAAAACAATCAAAATATCTGAGATACCATCACACACATTACATTTCGGATATTTATTTGACAATGATTTATTAGTTGACGAAGTTATAATTTCAATATTCAAATCACCAAATTCATTTACAGGTGAAGATATCGTTGAAATATCAACTCATGGGGGGATTTTAGTTACACAAAAAGCATTACAGCTGATACTAAAAAACGGTGCAAAGCATTCTGATCCGGGCGAATTTACAAAACGTGCCTTTTTAAACGGAAGAATTGATTTAACCCAGGCGGAAGCTATTGCTGATTTAATCCACGCCAAGACAGATGAAGCACATATATCTTCAATAAAACAACTTGAAGGCTCCCTTTCCGAATATGTTAAGAGGATAAGAGATGAATTTAATAAGTATCACTGCATTGGTTGAACTTGAGCTGGATTTTGCAGAAGAAGATTTAGAATTTGCGCATAAAAGCGAATTAAGAAATAAATCGAAAAAAATCATTGGAGAATTAAAAGAAATAGTAAACACTTATATTAACGGGAAAGTAATCAGAGATGGAGTAAAAGTTGTTATTGCTGGAAAACCTAATAGCGGGAAATCATCATTATTCAATAATCTTTTAAAAAATGAACGTGCAATTGTTAGTCACATTTCCGGCACTACAAGAGATTACATTGAAGAAGAATTAATTATTAACGGAGTTCTTTTTAATTTAACAGATACAGCAGGATTAAGAGTGACAGATGATGAAATTGAAAGCGAAGGTATAAAAAGAAGTTACGATAAACTTAACGATGCCGACTTAATACTCTTTTTAATAGACTCTACTGACAGCATTGACAACATTAATAAATCCATAGAATATTTTAATATAAGCATAAATAAAAATAAAATTTTAGTATACACGAAAAAAGATGTTTCGGGAGTGAAAATTCCAGAAAACAGTATTTCGATTTCCATATTTGATGATAGTACAATAAAATCTCTTAAAGAAGAAATGGTAAAGAATGTAAATCTAAAAGAAGGAAGTTTCAGTTCAGATAAAATTATTATTACAAATATCCGTCATAAAATATGCCTCGAGAGCACTATTGATTCTCTCAGCAAAGTTATTGATTCTATAAACGACAATATGTCAGGTGAATTTATTTCAATAGATCTTAGAAATGCTCTTAATCATTTAGGTGAAATAACAGGTTCTGTAACAAATGACGACATTTTAACGTATGTTTTCTCGAGATTTTGTATAGGTAAATAATGATTGATTAATTAATTTTAAAAATTTAAATTATATTAAAATAAAGTTATATAATATGAAACTGCCATCACTAACAAACTTATTAAATCAGGCAAAAGAAACATTTGCAAGGTTTCCATTAGCAATAATATCATCAATTTTAGGGGCTTTTGTAATGATAAGAATCTTAGGATTCTCCCCGGATTACTATAAAGAACAATCTCATTTCTGGTATAACTTAGCGATGACATTTTCACTGGCATTGCCTTTGTTTATAGCAACTTCATTGTTTGTGGAATTAAAAGAAATGAAATCCGTTTACAAATATATCTTCCAGCTGATTCCGATTGGAATTTTGTTGTTGTTTTATTTTACATTATCAGCAGATACAGATTTTTATGATATTGGAAGATATTTATTATATCTGATAGCATTTCATTTGCTAGTTTCGTTTTCTTCTAATTTCTATTCGTCAAACAGTTCACAAAAAGATTTTTGGGATTTTAACCAGATAATTTTTCTCCGGATCATACTCTCAGGATTATATTCAATTGTGCTTTATGGTGGATTAGCTATAGCATTATTATCTTTTGATAAATTATTTGATATGGAAATAGATGGTAAAAGATACGCGCAATTATTTTTCTTTATCGTAGGTATATTCAACACATGGTTTTTTTGTTCGGGAATTCCTGTAACTAATCGAAACGGCGAACTCACATTCCCTAAAGGCGTGAAAATATTTACTCAATATGTTTTATTACCAATAATTGTTATTTATGTCATTATATTATATCTATACCTTTTTAAAATAATTTTCAATTGGAATTTACCCGTTGGATGGGTTTCTTACCTTGTTATAGGCTTTTCGACAGCCGGTATATTCTCATTATTACTAATTTTTCCGTTAGTTGACAGTAATGAAATTAAATGGGTAAGATTATTCTCAAGAATATTTTTTATTTCTCTAATACCGCAAATAATATTACTTTATATTGCAATTTCGGCAAGAACAACTGAATACGGAATAACTGAGAGAAGATATTATGTTTATGTACTGGCATTCTGGTTGACAATTACAACAATAATTTATGTCATAAGGAATTTCAGAAATATAAAATATATACCAATATCACTATTTATTATCGCAATATTAACTTCTGCCGGCCCCTGGGGTGCATTTAATCTCTCATTGAACAGTCAATTAAACAGATTAGAAGAAGTGTTAAATAAGAATTCTATTCTATCAGGTGGAAAGATAACACCTGTTAATAAAAGTTTAGAAAAGGAAGAACTGCAGGATGTACGTTCAATTTTAAGCTTTTTAATTGAGAGAAATAAATTAAGCAAAATACAACCATGGTTTGATAACAGCCTTGATTCATTGAAGTCTTCAAGAAATAATGGCAAACATATAAATGGAATATATATGAGCAAAGAAGAGCAAATACTACTTATAATGGGTATAAAATCAGAGTCAACAGAAAGTTTTACTAATAAGAAATTTCTTACAATCACAACTCAGGATACTAAAGAAATTCAAATACAAGGTTATGAGAAATTAATGATTTTTGAAAGTTCGGTTGTTGATTCTTCAGGATTACTGAAATTAAGATTCGACTTTCAAAACAGCAATATTGTGTTTTCTGAGGAAAACGATACTTTAATAATATCGGCTTTGGACGTTGCTAAATCAATCGACACAGTTCAACCTCAGATAAATAAGATGACAATACAAAGAACTTTCAGAAATAATGATTATAATATCATTATAACTAATATGAACTTCGAGAGGCAAGAAAACGGAATTAAAATTACTTCTTTAAAGGCTTATATATTATCTAAAAAATCTCAGAGTTCAAACAAACAATGATATCTGTATTTGTATGATATGGCATGAATAGGTTTTAAAAAAATCCTTAAATAAAAAGGCTCGAATTTTATAAAATTCGAGCCTTTAACTTTATATTTAAAATTTATTTTATTAATGTCATTTTCTTAACAGAGGAAAAATCACCAGCTTGTATTTTGTAGAAATATACACCCGATGATAACTTCATTGCATTAAAAGATGATGAATATTTTCCAGCCTGTTTAAATTCGTTAACTACGACTGCTACTTCTTTTCCTGTATTATCAAACACAGTTATTTTAACTTTTGAATTCTTTGGAATATCGTATTCAATATTCGTTACAGGATTAAACGGATTCGGATAATTTTGTTTCAAATCGAATGTCGCAGGAATAGAAGATATGTTTTCTTCAGCACTCATTATTAATGATGCAGATTTGATAACTATTTCATTATTGGGGTCAAATACAACAGAAGTAGGTTGACGATTGAATGTAAATGAAAACATCTGATTGTTAACATTATTCATTACTTTAACAGTAGTATCTGCACCTGTAGCGAATGACATCTTAATCATAATCGGAATCGGGAAGAAACCTGCATTGGTCTGTGTCTGTTTTGCTAAGAAATTAACTTTATACTGTCCTCCGCCTAAATTAGAGAAATAATAATTATTTTGATAAACCGGATGGTTCGGTTGATAAATCCAAGCATTATAAAACCAAGTCAGGTCTTGTCCAGATTCAGATGTCATTTTTGCAAAGAATTCAGGAATTGTAGCATTTTTAAATTTGAAGTTTACAGTATCGGTTGCGTATGCTTTTAAACCTTTGAAGAATAAAGAATCACCAAGTGTGTATCTTAATAGATGCAATACACAAGAACCTTTGCAGTATGTAATTGCAAAATTAAATAATGTATTTGCATTGGGTGTGGTAACATCCCATGTAGGTACCGAAATAGCCCATCCAGGATTCCCCGATAAATATGAACTTGCATCAGTATTAATCATATTTTTATATGCTGTATAACCACCTGTGCGTTCAACCCAGTGATGATTCACTCCATGTAGCAAATCCTTCATTAAGCCAGATATTACTCCATGATGCGCAAGTAATCATATCACCAAACCATTGGTGTGCATATTCATGTAATGTAGTGTTTTCATTCCAAGAATTAATTGTTGTCAGAGTTTGATTTTCCATACCGCCCCATGTGAATCCTGCACTATTAGGAACGTAAGCAGAAACCATTCTTTTCAAAAGGCATTTCACCGATAAGAATTTGAGAAATATGTCGAAGCAGTTGGTAAAATTGCTGCTATAGATGAACTGTTTGTGTCCTGTCGGTGAATACAATCTTAGAGGTATGCTATCTAAAGGATGAGAAGGGGGATGCCAGTAAACAATATTTATTGTATATCCGACTTTCGAAGTCATAACAACCAGATAAGTTGACATCGGGTCACGTGAAATCCAATGATAATAAATTGAATCACCAGTAACAGTTGAATCATTTAATCTTCCGTTTGAACCTAAGCGAACTGAAAGAGGTACCTTTGCTGTAATGTCGACGGTTGCTTTGTCAGAAGGTCTGTCCCAGCAAGGGAACCATCCGCGAGCACCTTCAGGTTCTGCATCGGTAAATACATAACCGGTAGATCCACTATTGTAAAAAGAAGCATCTGTAACATTAATATGTCTGTAATTAATTTTAATATTCACGATTTCGCCAACATTGTATGTTCTGTCTAAGTTAATTGTTATTATGTTCGATACATGTGTGTAAGTCAAATTCGTACCACTCATTAGTCTGAGCGAATCAATTGTCAGTGATGTATTATTTGCGTTCAACTTAATGTTGTTCAATGTTGAGTCAACTCTGAAGGTAATAATATTTGATGCATTAAAATTTTTAGGATACGGACTAAAGTAACAAGCATATAAATCAATATTCAATTTATAATTCAAGACATCAAATGAGTGTCTTGGTGTATTAGGTGAATCCTGAAAAAATCTTTCAGGATGGGTAATCTTTGTTCTTTTCATAGAACAAACTTCAGAACCCTTTTTACTCTCTATATCTTGAGCGAAGCTAAAATTTAATAGTGCCATAAAGGCAACTAAAGTGAGAATTAATTTTTTCATTATATTTATTATTTAAGAACAAACTGTTCAAATATTGCAAAAATCAATTTAATAATAAAGAGGAATAAACAGATAGCAATTAATATGAATTTACCTTAAATAGACCATTTTTCTTGACTCAGTTAGTCCCCCTGCATCTAATTTGTACACATATACTCCTGAGGCAATATTGTTTGCAATAAAAGCAACTTCATAAGTACCTGGTCTTTGCTTATCGCTTACAAGCGATTCTACTTCCCTTCCAAGCATATCATATACACTTAAATTAACTTCACAGAATTCGTTAAGCATATAAATTATCTTTGTCTGTGGATTAAAAGGATTTGGGTAGTTCTGTAAAAGCCTGAAATCTATTGATTCAGAAGGGTCGTCACCTTTCTTATCTTTCAAAATTTTATTTCCAGGATCAAGTGTTATGAATGATGGATTGCCCTGAATTAAAAATGTGAAAGTTTGGATTTGAGAATTATTAAAAACCGTAAATGTAGTATCTCCTTTATTGGAGGTTGTTATTTTGATGTCAATAGGCATTGTGAAAAAAGAAGGATTTGTATTTATCTTTTGTGAAACTGTAACATTAACATTATACAAACCATTTGGATTTTGAGATTTACTGTAACTAATATCATAAACAGGATAATTTTCCCCATAAACCCACTGCTGAAAGAAATAATTCAGATTCTTACCTGACACTTTCTCTGCAACCCTTTGTAAATCTTCCGTCACCGCAGTAGAGTATGCAAGAGAAGAATCGTTTATGTAAGACTTTAGAACATTAAAGAATATGGAATCTCCTAATACACCCCGAAGCATATGAACAACAACTGCACCTTTAGAATAAGTCCTATTACCATTAAATATTTCATTAACGTTATTCGTGTTCAATACATATAGAGAACCTACTGCTTTTCTTGCGTTTGACATTCGAGATTTAATTGAACTAATATAAGATTCTTTCCCTTCATTAAATTCAATCCACAACGATTCTGAAAAAGTTGCAAATCCTTCATTCAGCCAAATATTGTTGAAATCCCTGCAAGTTACTTTATCTCCAAACCATTGGTGAGCAAGTTCGTGAGCGACAATTCCCTGTCCGAAACTTCCCATTGATGAAATGGTTTGATGTTCCATTGCACCGCCCCAGCCGAACTGCGAATGACCATATTTTTCCTCAATAAATGGATAAAGGGAATATTTTTCCGAGAAAAGTTCAAGCATCTTAGGTGTTACATCAAGACTGCTCTTTAATGTATTTAGGTCTGTTGGATAAACATAGTGGTTTACTACCATTGAATCTGTACTACTGTATTTAAAATAGTTATTGTACAAAGCATAATTAGTAACCGCTATTGAAATTAAATAATTTGCAATCGGATATTTACTTTTCCATTTATAGGTTTTTGTGTTGTCTGGATTTGACAAAGTTTCATAAAGCAATCCGTTTGAAACACCTACCAGATTTGAAGGACAAGTAATCCAGACCTGAGACGAATCAGCCTTGTCTGAAGGTGTGTTCTTATTCGGGAACCAGTCGCTTGCTCCGAAAGGTTCACTTAAAGACCAGATAACAGGAACAGAATTCTGAGATGAGAAAACAAAGCTACCAAATCCCGAACCTGTAGGAAGACCTTTATAGTGGACTGTTATATCAAAATCGTTCTGGTTATTCTGGAACAGAACAGTTAGAAAATCGTTATTATGAGAAAAACCGGATATTCCGCTTCCTGAAACTGAGTCAACTGTAAGTAGGTTTTTCAGATTCAGAAACATCCGATTATTTTGACTTTTAAATTCTCCTTTAACTTTTACTGAACCATAAAGATAATTTGGGTTTGCAGTAATACGAAGATTCAGAAAATAATAAGTTACATTAATAGTTGAATCGAATTGCACGAAATCAGGATTATAATTATGTGTTTTGCTTCTGCTGCATAACTCGTTTGAGTATGTACTTTGCACCGAAGTAAAAGAAAACAAAAATATTAAACCAGTAATTATATTCATAAGAATTAAAATGGAGTTTAATTCAATAAAATTCCTTTTAAAGTTTACAACTTTGCTAATTCTTCTTCCTCTTCTTTGTTAACTTTTCTGTGAAATTTTTCTTCAAAAACAGTATATAATGTCGGAACAAAAAGCAGGGTCAGGAAAGTTGATACCGTTAATCCACCTATAACTGCAATAGCAAGAGGTGCCTGTGCGGATTCGCCGCCTATACCAATAGCCAACGGAATCAAACCAAGAACTGTTGCAAGAGACGTCATAATAATAGGTCTAAGTCTTGTCTTACCGCCTTTCAGAACAGCCTCGTGAAGACCCATACCTTTTTTCCTCAATCTGTTCATATAATCAATCAAAAGTATGCCGTTAGACACAACTATTCCAATCATAACAATAACGCCTTGAAATGAAGTAACAGACAAAGTTGTATTTGTTAGAAACAGCATCCAGATGACACCAACCAGACCAAGAGGTACAGAAAACATAATTATAAATGGATCTATCAAAGATTGAAACTGAGATGCCATAACCATATATACAAGAACAATTGCAAGACCAAATGCAAGGTAGAGAGCATTAAATGTTTTGCTTTGCTGCTCAACATTTCCGCTTAGTTGTACTTCAAAAGCAGGTGGTATCTGAATCTCTTTAAGTTTTCTATTTATTTCTTCAGCAACATCACCCAGGGATCTTCCGCTAACGTTTGCAGTTACATTAACCAGTCTTTCCTGATATTTTCTTGTAATCTGAATTGGTGATTTAGCCATCGTAATCTCGATGAAATTGCCAATAGGTATAGGTTTACCCTGAGAATTTATTACTGTAAGTTTTTTAACATCCTCAATATTGTTTCGATAATCTTCAGATAGTCTGACAAGGATATTATATTGATTACCCGATTTCGGATCACTAAAAAGAGATGCAACTGTCCCGCTCATACTTGTCGTAATTGTATTAGCAATCTGAGAAACGCTTATTCCAAGTACACCTGCTTTTATTCTGTCAACAGATATTCTCGCTTCCGGTAAATTATTTTCGCGGCTAATCCTAATGTCGGTAGTTCCGGGCGTTGATTTTACAATTTCAAAAATCTGATTTGATAACTTATCTGCATCGTCAAAATCATATCCAAGTATCATAACATCAATAGGTGCCGAAGAACCAAAATTCAAAAGGAACTTCAGAAAACCGCTTGAATTCAGATAATACTTTGCGCCAGCTATTTCCTGTACCTTTGGTCTTAAATCTTTTATTATCTCAGCTACTGATCGATTCCTTTCTGATGATGGGACAAGGGATATCTGAACATTTGCTGCATGACTGCCTGCATTTCCTCCAAAAGAACTTCCGCTTTTAGAATTTGGGACACCTACATCTGATATTATTGTGTTTGCTTCTGGGACATTTTCCCGGACAACTTGCTCAATTCTTTTCACGATTCCTTCCGTCATCTCAATTCTGGAACCAACAGGTAGCAGGACATTCACATTAAACTGATTTTCATCTGCATCAGGAAAAAATTCAGTCCCTACAAACTTAAGTAATCCAAATGATAATATTGAGAATACGAAAATGCTAATAAGTACTGACTTTCTATGTCTAATACAAAAGCCGAGAACACTTTCGTATAGATTATCCATTTTATCGAAAAATGTCTTTGTTTTAATTTGCAATCGGTCTGAAATCTTTTTTGAGTAAGGGTCAACTTCCCTTTCACCTTCAAGTGCTTTGTAACAAAGCAAAGGTGTAACTGTTCTGGAAACAAAGAAAGACGCAAATAGGGCTACCGAGATTGTAATAACCAAAGGAATAAAAAGTAGTTTCGGAATTCCTGATAAAAACACTACAGGTAGAAATACTATAACTGTTGTTAAGGTTGAAACAAAAATAGGTGAAGCGACTTCAGTTGCTGCCTCAAGAGTAGCGTTTAGTTTACTTACACCCTGGCTTTTCATAAGTGTATAGTGTCTTGAAATGTTTTCAAGTTCTACAATAGAATCATCAACAAGTCTTCCTACACCCAGTGCCAAACCTCCTAAAGTCATAATATTCAAAGACGTATTTGAAAACCGAAAGAATATAAAAGTAACGAGAATGGAAAGAGGTATTGCAATAAAAATAATTATAGTGCTTCGCATATTCCTGAGAAATACAATTATTATTAAGATTGCAAGCATTGCACCAAGCATTCCTTCTTTTATAAGGCTGTTTATTGATTCCCTTATATAATTGCTTTGGTCAAATGCGGTTGAGGTTTTTACATTCGGCGGAACATCCCTTAAATTCTTTAATGCATTAGTGATTTCATTTACAACTTCGACCGTATTGGCACCCGGAGTTTTTTGCACTCTAAGTATTACTCCATCACTGCCGTTAGTTCTGATTTTCTGTGTTTGTTCCTGATATGAATCTGAAATTGTTGCAACATCTCCTATCCTTATCAGGAGTTCCATTTACATTCTTAATAACTACATCTGCAATAGGCTGAACAATGTTAAACTGGCTTTCAGTTTTTAGTGAGTAATCGAAGACTCCGGTTTTAATATCACCCGAAGGTAATATTAAATTTGAAGCGCTAATTGCCTGAACTACTTGTTGAACTGAAAGATTTGCTGCTTCTACTCTGTCTCTGTTAATTGTAACCTGTATTTCTCTTATTCTACCCCCTACTACCTGTGCGGAAGCAACACCGGGAAGATGTTCCAGTTGTGGCCCAATATTATTATATGCAATATCGTATAACTGCCGCTGGTCCATATCACTGCCTAAAGCAACAGTAATAACCGGAATATTTGTAATATCGAACTTAAGTACCTGAGGCTGAGAAACTCCTGTTGGAAGAAGATTAATAACACGGTTAATCTTTTGAATTACATCAATCAAACCTTCACTTGTATTCGCGTCCCAGTTGAAATAAATCCTTACCTGTGAAACACCTTCTTTGGTTGTTGACTGTATATAATCCACGTCACTCGTTGAACTAACTGCTCTTTCAACAGGTACGGTTACGCTTTGCTCCATATCAAGCGGACCTGCGCCATTATAATAAGTAACAGCCGTAACGCTTGGAATCTGTATATCCGGAAGCATATCAATAGGGAGTTGTTGAAATGAAACAAGTCCCAATACGAATATGGCAATAGATGCCATCAAAGTACTAATAGGATATTTAAGTGCAAGCTTAGTTAGCCACATATTATTTATTTACAATTTTTACTTTTGCTTTATCGCTAATCAATTCCTGTCCGACTATAACAATTTTATCGTTTTCATTAACTCCATTAATAATTTCTGTTTCGTTGTTTGAAATAATACCAACTTCAACATACTTTTTGATTGCTGTCATATCTTCGCCAATAAGATAGACGTAAAACTTTTCACCATCTTTTAACACACATTGGCTTGGTACTTTAATAACATCGGGGTTTTCATCCAAAGTCAGTTGAACTTTCGCAAACATTCCCGGCTTTAAGAGTTCATCTCTGTTGTCAATGTCTATCTGTACCGGCATCGTTCGTGTTCCAAGGTCAAGTGACTGACTTATTTTATTAAATTTTCCGGTAAATATTCTATCTGGGTAGGCATCTGTTTTTATTTCTGCGGTTGAAATTCTATCGAGTAACTGAATATCCTTTTCGAGTACATTTACCATAATCTTCAATTTCTTTAATACCGGATAAAACAAAGATCGTGTTTTGAGCAGCGCCCGTTGCACTCACATACGTTCCTCTGTCGAGAAGTTTTTTAGTTATATAACCTGAGAATGGAGCAGTAATATTACAATAACTCATCTGTATTTTAGCGTTTTGTAAATTTGCCGCAGCGGTTTCTACTTGTGCATTTGATACATCTAATTTTGTTTTGGCATTATCATAATCAGATTGAGAGGCTAATCCTTTTTCAAACAGAACTTTTGTCCTTTCGAGATTTATCTTATCGTTTTCAGAAGTTGCAACCGCAACTTTATAGACACCCTCTATCTGTTTAACATTTTGCGCATAGATACTTTTATCAATCACAGCAAGCAATTTCCCTGTATTAACATAATCACCAATATCAACAAATATCTTTTCGATATTACCATTCACTCTTGAAAATATATTAGTTTGTTCGATAGCGAGTATATCTCCCGTGAAAGAGATTGAACTTGAAATTTTACCACGTGCGGGGTTTATTGTTTCTACGGAAAGGGCAGCAGTATTCTTTTTATCCGACGTAGAAACTTTTTCACGTATCCTTATGTAAACAAATACGCTGAATACTAAAAGGACTATAATCGAAACAGATATTAGTATTATTTTCTTCTTTTTCATCTATACACTTAATTATATTAAAATCGATATTTTTAGATTATATAACAATTCAAAAGATTTTCTAAAGAATAATTTTATATATTCATCAAAAAATCTTTTCTTTTAATTGGTGTTTAATTTTCGTAAATTTGTTCGTTACCAAAATTATCAGAATACTAAGATGAATATTCACAAAAAGACTCTTGTGCAGTTGCTGATTGACGGCATTAAGAAATACGACATTATGCAGGACATTCTTTTCACAAAGAAGAATGACTCTTATGAGGGTATAAACAGGTTTGAAATTGTCAATTACTCCTTGTGCATAAAGAATTATCTTGAAGGTTTAGGTTTAAGAAAGAACAGCAACCTTGCTATTGTTTCCGAAAATAGAGTTGAGTGGGTTATTACTGACCTTGCCTGTATGCTTTCACAGAACAGGAATGTACCTATTTATCCTTCTCTTTCGTCTGAGTCTATAAAATATATTCTTAACGACTGCAAGGCTGAAATTATTTTTGTCTCAACCGGATTGCAACTTGATAAGATTCTTTCTATCAAAAAAGATTGCCCTGATTTGAAATACATTATTTCATTTAACAGCGTTGAAAGAGCTAGTGAGAAGGAACGCATTATTTCTTTTCAGAATATCTTTTGTGAGAAGAAGAGTTTGACAAAAAACGAACTGCTTGAAAAGCTTGCAGTGATTTCAGATAATGTTCAGGAAGATGATTTGCTTACTATTATTTACACTTCAGGTACTACGGGCGTTCCCAAAGGCGTGATGCTAACTCATAAAAATATTTATTCGAACCTTGAGACTTTCCCTGACGTGCTGCACATTGATGAGAAAGAAGTTTTCCTTTCGTACCTCCCCTACTCACATATTTTTGAAAGGACTGCGGGATATTATCTGCCTTTCTTTGCGGGTTCAAAGATTTATTATGCGCAGAGTATTGATACGATTGCTTTGCAAATGACAGAAGTGAAGCCGACGATTATCATTACTGTTCCGCGTTTGCTTGATAAGATTTACAATAAACTTATGAAGACGGCTGTTGAAATGGAGGATGGTTATAAGAAGAAAATTTTCAACTGGGGTATTGAGGTTGCAAGGACGCACTGGAATAATAAAAACTCTGTGAAATGGAAACTTGCGAATAAACTTGTCTTTTCAAAAATCCGCGAGAAGACCGGCGGCAGGCTTAATCTGTTTTGTTCCGGCGGCGGTGCTTTGAACAAAACCGTCGGTGAATTTTTTGACGGCATCGGAATTATGACTCTTGAAGGCTACGGTCTTACTGAGACTTCTCCCGTTGTTTCTGTGAATAGAGTTCGTAAGAATAAATACGGCACCGTTGGTCCGCCGATGCGCGATGTGCAGGTGAAGATTGCAGATGACGGCGAGATTCTTGTGAAGGGTGATATTGTGATGAAGGGTTATTTTAATCAGCCTGCAGAAACTGCTGAAGCGATTATTGACGGCTGGTTTCATACCGGCGATATTGGTGAGTTTGATTCAGACGGGTTTTTAAAAATTACAGACCGCAAGAAATCTCTTTTCAAATCTTCGGGCGGCAAATATATTGCTCCTACTCACATCGAAGAACTTGTGAGCAATCTTCCTTACGTTGACCAGATTATTGTGATTGGGAATGAGACGTATGTACGTGACTGCTTTGATTGTGCCTGATGTTGCTGAATTGAAAAATCTTGCGAAGAAGTTGAATGTAAACATTGAGTTTGGGTCTGACTTGTTTACGAACACTGTGATTTTAAAGGCTATAGAAAAGGATATTAATGAAGTTCATAAGCAACTTGCTACGTATGAAAAGATTCGGAAGTTTAGTTTGCTTCAAACTCCGTTTACGATTGAGGGCGGCGAGCTTACACCTACTTTAAAGATTAAGAGGAAGTTTGTGGAAGAGAAGTATAAGAAGTTGATTGATAATATGTACCATAAAATATAAAATATCAAAGATAAAATATAAAAGATAGAGCGGATTACTTTTTAAACTTTTTCTTTCTTCGGTTTACTTGCGAGGATTTTTTCCTGCAGAGTGATTAAAGCATTTAATAGGTTGTCGGGACGCGGTGGACAGCCCGCAACATAAACGTCAACCGGCAGAAACTGGTCTATTCCCTGTACAACTGAATAACTGCGGTACATTCCGCCCGAGGATGTGCAAGCGCCCATTGCGATAACCCATTTCGGTTCAGCCATCTGGTCATAAATTTTGCGGACAACTTGTGCCATTTTGTAAGTTGTGGTTCCTGCTACTATCATCACATCGCTTTGACGCGGCGAGAAGCGAAACACTTCCGAGCCGAAACGCGAGATATCGAAACGCGATGCACCAACTGCCATCATTTCAATAGCACAGCAGGAAATGCCCATAGGCATTGGCCATACGCTGTTTTTGCGTGCCCATTGCATAAGGTCATCAAGTTTTGAAAGCACAAAACCATCTTTGCCGAGTTTTTCTTCTAATCCCATTTCAGTACTCCCTTTTTGTATTCATAAA
This sequence comes from Ignavibacteriota bacterium, assembly GCA_963748665.1. Taxonomy (GTDB): domain Bacteria; phylum Bacteroidota; class Ignavibacteria; order Tepidaquicellales; family Tepidaquicellaceae; genus CAIKZJ01. Next base: position 142,830 of record CAVVJW010000023.1, read on the forward strand.
TTAGCCCTATTACGAGTATTACTATAAAGAGCATTGCTATTATAAATGAATAAACCATTTCTGCCTTTGGTAATTTCAGAAACGAGATTGCCCACGGATATAGAAAAACTACTTCGATATCGAATACGATGAAACTTACGGCTACCATATAGTACTTCACGGAAAACCTGTCGCGTGCCGAGCCAATAGGCTCCATACCGCTTTCGTAAGTAGAAAGTTTTTCCGGGTTAGGCTTGCTTGGTCCGAACAGTGTTGATGACAACACCATAATTACGGCGAGCAAAACCGCGAAGCCCATAATTAATAATATTGGTAAATATGTATTTAGCATAGGTCAAGATAGTTAAGTTTGTGAAAAGACTAAAGTCAAAAATTTTCTTATTTTGGAAAAATTAAAGTTCCGAAAAAATTTTTGTGGAACCAAAATTTATTATTTTATTTTTCAAAAAAGTTTTTTAAATTCGCGGTAAATGTAAAAAACTTATTCAAAAATTTTGTGGTACGATAATAAAAAATATTGTGTTTCAAAGTTTTCTTCTACAAAGAATTTTCTTCGTTCTATTATATTATATAATTTTTTAAAAGTTTCAAATGTCAGCACAATAGCAATTCTTACCGTTCCTAAGAATTGCATCCGTTCCAAAAATGCCGGTGGTTCTGGGTGTAGTACACCGGCATTTTGTATTTTGGGGGGCGATGGTGGCTCGGTTGGTTCCAACAGAGGCACGGTTGGTTCCAACAGCGGCTCGGTTGGTTCCAACGGCGGCTTGGTTGGTTCCAACAGCGACTCGGTTGGTTCCAACGGCGGCTTGGTTGGTTCCAACAGCGGCTCGATTGGTTCCAACGGCGGCTCGGTTGGTACCAACGGTGGCTCGGTTGGTACCTTTAATGCAAATAATATGCTGTTTTTTCAATAATTTTATACAAACTATTTAAAAACTTTAAACTTTAAAGAAAGAAAGGACATAAATTATGTATGAAGATTACGTCCCGAGAAAAGAGGCAGATAAAGTTAATTTTTTGAAAGATTTAGATGCCAGACTTGATACTCACGTTTTGGCGCTTGGGATTTTGCCCGCTGTGAGGACTGCAATTCACGATAAGATTGAAGATTTAATTACGGCTGTTGATAATTATTCACAGCAAAAAGCAGTTTTGAAATCTTTGGAAACTATTAAGTCAGGTGAAATGAATGGTACACTGGCTTATATTCGTGAGCAGGTTACACGCTGGAAAACCGAGCCGGGCTACACGGAAGCGATTGGTCAGGAGTTGAAAATTATTGGTACTTCCACGTCGCTCGACCCGCACACTTATAAACCAAAGTTGGCAGCCGAAATAAAACCGGGTTACATTTTGCTGACTTTTGTGAAAGCCGGTGTTGATGCAGTGAATATATATTATAGAGTAAAAGGAAATGCGGATTGGAAATTTTTGGCGCGCGATACGCAATCGCCTTATATGGATGCTTCGCCGCTGGCAAGTCCTACAGTTCCCGAGACGAGGGAGTATATGGCTATAGGTGTTGTCGGTGATGAAGAGTTTGGTCTCGCGAGCGATATAGTAACTGCGGTTTACGAAGGGGCACTCTAATTTATTGCAAAAAATGCGGCGGAGTTTTTTAGCCATTTCTTTGCCGCATTTTTTAAAAGTTTCAACAGGCGGAAACGCCTGAGTTCACTCACGCGGATGCGGCAAAGTTTCGCCGGCTTTGCCGCATATTTATTTTTCTATTTAAGTTTATATATTTTATTTATACATTTAGGTAAATCTTTAAAGAAAGGAAAAGGAATATGAAAAAAGTTATTTTTACATTTTTAGTTTTGGCATTTTTGCCATTAGCAAATTTATTTTCACAACCTGCGTATTATACAGAGGGATTTGAAACTGTTACAACTGGTTCACTGCCTTCAGGTTGGTATACAAAATTTTTCGGAGGACCTATTGATACAACTGCGAATTGGCAGGTTAGAGATTCCGGAGCTGTTATGCCGGGATTAGCATCTGCTCTTGTTAGATCCTATCAGAGTGCAAAATCACTTGGTGTATCTTGGAACATGGCTGATACTACAACAAGCCTTGCAGATGCATGGCTAATTACGCATAAGTTTAACTCATTACCTGTTGATGCAATATTTACTTTCTGGGCAACTGGTGGCTCAACTACCTATGCAGATAGTATTCAAATTTTAATCAGCCCGACTGGCGATACAGCATTATCAAGCTTTGTTGTTTTGGAATCAATTCTATGGCCTGCGCCTTCGACTTATGGAAACTGGCAGCAAACGATTATTGACGTAAGTAGTTATTATCAGTCAACTCCAAGATTTGCATTCAGGTATTATATGGATTGCTCATTCCATGGCTTTGCAGTTTATGTTGACTACGTTCAAATGCTCGGGACTGTAGGCATCTCTCAAATCGGTAACAACTTACCGAAAAAATTTGCATTAAGCCAGAACTACCCGAATCCGTTTAATCCTGTAACAAAGATTAAGTTCGACGTTCCGAAAAACGGTAACGTTACGCTTGAAGTGTTTAACAACCTCGGACAAGTTGTAAGTACATTGCACAACGGTTACACGAGTGCAGGTTATTACGAAGCCAGTTTTGACGGAAGCAAACTTACAAGCGGTATGTACTTCTACAGAATTACAGCAAAAGATTTTGTAGAAACAAAGAAGATGATTTTAGTGAAATAAAAAATTCGGTAAGCAATTAAATTTTTAAACCCGCCCCGATACATCGGTGCGGGTTTTTTATTTGCACTTCCTAAAATAAAAAACGGACTGATGCGTTGCAAACATCAGCCCGATTTCTTTGGTATAAAATATGAAAAAGTTATTACATCTTCTATGCGGGTGGGTTATAAGTTTCTGTGATTAACTCTTTGAAATCTTTTTTCAGCAATGCATTCTTCACATCTTTTGAAAGCGTAAAGCATTTGTTAAGAGTCATAAAAACATTATCAACGAAGAGCCTTATTTCATCGTAGTCCATTACCTGAGGTTTCTGACTGATTGCTTCGAAGAGTTCTATCTGAAGTTTATCGAGCAATGCAATTTCAAGCGCAAACATTTTTTCTGTAGGTAATAAAGGAGTTTTAACAACTTTCTTTACAACCTTTTTAGGTGTTGCTTTCTTTACTGTTTTCTTAATTATCTTTGCCATAATAAATATATTTTAAAAGAGGCGGTGAAAGAAAACCGCCTCATAATTTTATTTTTACGAAATGAACTTACCCCTTGGGGTATAGTGTGTGTGTAAAAGTTTATGTGAAAGATGTCCGCAAGGTCCTTCAGTGAAGAACTTTTCATAAATCATCGTAACGTAAGGATTTTCGTGCGACTTTCTGAGTTCGAGAGATTCGTCCTCGGCATAGATTGCTTTTGCACGTGCTTTGCGAATGTCGAGCGAAGTAGGAATTGGCTGACCACCGCCGCCGATACAACCGCCCGGACACGCCATAAACTCTATGAAGTGACACTGACTGAATATTCCGCCTGCTTTGATGTCGTCCATAATCTTCTTGGCATTGGCTGTTCCGTGTGCAACGGCAACTTTTAGCGTTGCGCCCTTGAGCCAGTCCCAGTTAGGAACGAGGTGCTTTATTAAATCAGGAACAGGACCAACTTTATCGCCGAGTGGAAGTTCAACGTATTTAACGCCTTCGAATCCGCGAACAGGAGTTACGTTTGCATTCGCAAAAATATCTTCTGCTTTGTTGCCGGTAACGAATTCAACAACTGAACGGATAGCGGCTTCCATAACACCGCCTGTAGCACCGAAGATTAAGCCTGCACCCGATGCATCGCCGAACGGACTGTCGAAGTGTGTCTTTGGCATTTCAGGTAAAAAGATACCTGCTTCTTTAATCATCTTTGCCATTTCGCGGGTAGTTAAACCGTAATCTACATCTCTGTAACCAGACGAATCCATTTCAGGTCTGTTACATTCAAACTTTTTCGCCGAGCAAGGCATCAATGCAACCGAGACGATATCTTTCGGGTCAACGTTAACCTGCTTTGCGTAGAAAGTTTTCAGTATAGCACCGAACATCTGCTGTGGTGATTTTGCAGAGGACATATTATCAAGATACTCAGGATAATAATGTTCAATGTATTTTACCCAGCCCGGTGAACAACTTGTAAACTGCGGAAGAGCAACGCTCTTATCGCCGCCAACGAGTGCTTTGTATAATCTAATAATTAATTCTGTACCTTCTTCGATGATAGTTAAGTCGGCAGTGAAGTTTGTATCGAACACTGCATCGAAACCGATTCTTCTAAGTGCTGTATTTAATTCCTGAGTAAGCGATGTACCTGCTTCAATTCCAAAACATTCTGCAATAGCGGCTCTTGGAGATGGTGCGGTTTGAATCACAACGTGTTTCTTTGGGTCATCGATAGCTGCCCAGATTTCATCCGACGGATCGTTTGCTTTCAAAGCCGCAGTAGGACAACGGTTAATACACTGACCGCAATTAATACAGATTACATCGGCAAGAGGTTTTTCCATAAAAGTACCGATATGGGTTTTATCACCTCTGTCGATTGATTCAAGCACACCGACTTCCTGTAAATCTATACAAGTTCTAACGCATCTTTTGCAAAGAACACATTTACTCATATCGCGAACGACTGAATAAGACGATTTATCTATTTCGTATTTAGGTTTTTCACAGTGACCAAAAGTATATTCATCAACGCCATATTCCTGAGCGAGTGACTGCAATTCACAATTACCGTTTCTTATACATGAATAACATTCGCCGTAGTGCTCTGAAAGCATAAGGTCAATAATGTGTCTTCTTGCTTTTCTAACTTGCGATGTAGAAGTTTTAACTTTAATAGGAGCGGTGATAGGAAAAGCACAGGATGCCTGTAATGTTCTCATACCTTCCACCTCAACAGCGCACACACGACAAACGCCCGCTACGCAAAGGTCTTCGTGATGGCAAAGAGTAGGAATATGAATTTGATTCATTCTGCACGCTTCAAGTATAGTAGTTCCCAGAGGAACAGAAACTTTTTTCTCATTAAGTTCAACAGTAACAGTTCCTCCGATAGTATTTGTATCAGTAGGTTTTTCAACTTTAAAAGACTGTTGGCTAATAGGAGCTCTAGATTTTTTATTCTTATCCATTTTTATGCTTCCGTTTTATTTAATATTTCATCTTTAAAATTTTCAAGAATTGAAATGAACGAATTCGGGCTTGACTGACCAAGACCGCATTTCGACGCAACTTGCATAGAAGAGCCGAGTTCTTTCAATTTATTTATATAATCAAATGTGAACTCACCTTTCTCAATCATTTCAACACCTTCGAGTAACTTAACATTTCCGATTCTGCAAGGAGTACATTGACCGCAGGACTCTTCAACAAAAAACTCCATAAAGTTTTTAAGAACCTGAAGCATATCTCTATTCTTACTAAAAATCATAATCGAACCGCCTGTAGCAATATCTTCATAAGCAAGTGCCCTGTCAAAATGAGATGCATTAACACAAACACCAGATGCACCACCAATCTGAACGGCTTTAGTATCTTTGGCATCGACTAATTTCAAAAGTTCGCTTACCTTAGTACCCCAGGGTAATTCATATACACCTGGTTTATTACAATCACCGGAAACAGAGAAAAGTTTTGATCCGCTTGATTTATCTGTACCAACTTTAGCATACCAGTCACCACCTTTTGTAACTATGTGCGAAACTGCTGCGAGTGTTTCAACATTATTAACAGAAGTAGGTCTTCCGTCGTAACCAGTATTTACCGGATAAGGAGGACGGTTACGGGCTTCACCTCTGTTACCTTCAAGAGATTCTATAAGAGCAGTTTCTTCACCGCAGACATAAGCGCCAGCACCCATTCGAATTATAATATCATAATTAAAATCAGCATGACCAAGAATCTTTTCGCCGAGTAAATTATCTTTTCTCATTTGCTCAAGATAATCTTCAAGAAATTTCTTCATATATTCATATTCACCACGTAAATAAACGATACCGACTTTTGCTCCGATAGTATAGCCGCCAACGACCATACCATCAAAAACGAGTTCGGGGTATTCTGTTAAAAGAACTCTATCTTTAAAAGTTCCGGGTTCACCTTCATCAGCATTACAGACCAAAAATTTTTCTTCTGACCTTGCTGCAGCAGTTAACATCCATTTAGTAGAAGTAGGAAAACCTGCTCCCCCTCTACCCTTTAATTTTGAAGATTTCACTTCAAACAGTACGTTTTCCCTTCCGATTTCAAGGGCTTTCTTAATTGCATCGCCTCTATTATATTCGGAAAACAATACCGGTCCTGTTCTTTTCTGTTTGCTAAAAATTGGTTCCATTGACGATATTTTTTAAATTTGAAGTATGATTAATAAATAAAGTATTTTCTATTTTAAATTTACGGGGAATAAAATGTAAGTAAGGGTTTACAGGGTAAATTCTTAAACCATTATAAGATTTTAACAATATACGAAATGGGATTTTAAACAAATTTTTATTCCTCAGCTTTGATACAAAATTAGACAATAAATAGCGATTACTCAAGACTAAAAAGATTACCTAAACAATCAAAATAATTTATTCTTTTTAAATTTAATCTTTGCTCAATAAAATATATTTTATTAAAAATATTAATTAAATTGGATTTACTAAGACATACATACTCGATTTTCAAAAAAGACTTAAAGTCAGAGATTAAAAACAGATACGTTATTAATTCACTGCTTATGTTTGTTATCATAACTATATCTATAATAAGATTTTCTTTAGGGGATGAAAAAGTTGAAGATACAGTGTTATCAGGATTATTCTGGATAGTAATATTTTTTACAGCAATAAGCGGTTTGGCGAGGGTTTTTATAAAAGAGGAAGAGACAGGAACATCACTTGCATTAAAGTTATCTGCAGGAGCCACGGAAGTATTTCTGGGGAAACTTATATTTAATTTCGTACTTACATTTTCGTTAAACATGATAATATTCTTTCTGTTTTCTCTGATAACGGGAATAAAGATAAATAATTTTTTTGCATTCGGTTTAACTGTAATATTAGGAAATTTTGGTATAGTATCAGCCTCAACAATTATTGCAGCAATAATAGCCAAGGCAAATTCAAAGGGCACATTATATCCTGTACTTGCTTTTCCTGTATTGTTACCTTTATTGATAACGATGATAGATGCCACAAAATTATCAGCAGACGGAGTTCCGACGAATGAAATGATGGTAAATTTTCAAATATTAATATCATATACAGTTGTAGTAACGACAGTATCTATATTTCTTTTCAAATTTGTATGGGAAGATTGATGAAGAACAATAAGTTTTACGATGATATTTCATCAGAATATGATGAGATGATAAACTTCCCAAGACTAATTGATTCCCGAAAAAAGTTATTAAGTAATTACATTAAGCCTGATTATAAATCTGCAATTGACATTGGATGCGGAACAGGGGTTGATTCAATCGCATTAGCTATGAATGGGCTGAAAGTAAAAGGATATGACCCATCGGCAAAGATGCTTAAGAAAGCGAGAGAAAATGCTAAGAAATTTAACACGGCTATAAAATTCATAAATTCGGTTTTTGAGATAAAAAAAACTGACAAGAACAAAACTGACATAGTTATATCGTTAGGCAATGCATTTGCGAACATTGGGCAAAAAGATTTAAGCAATATTATAAAGAATGTTTTCGCATCATTAAAAAGCGAAGGACTATTTTTATTTCAAATATTGAATTATGACATAATAAGAAAAGAAAAGAAGAGAATTGTTAACATAACGGAAAGCAAAAACAATGTTTTTATAAGGTTTTATGATATAGTAAAAGAAGGAATTAGTTTCAACATTTTAACGATTAAAAAGAACAATTTAAAAGAGCACAATTTAATAACGACACAGTTATACGAGCACAACAAAAATTTTTTATTAAAAGAACTAAACAAAGCAGATTTTAGAAGCATCGTTGTATATGGAGACTTCAAAGGTACAAATTTTAACAAGCGAAAATCAAAAGACTTAATAATACTTGCCAAGAAATAAAAAATCAGTAACTAATCTGAACAACATCTAAAACTCTAAAAGTTTCAGAGAATTTATATTCTCTTGACGAATTCCCAATATTTTCTTTAAAGAATTTAGCAAACGCTTCAAAATTCGGGAATTGAGACTTAAAAGATTTCAAGACATCAAGTTTAAAATCTATATGTTCTGTAATATCTACTGTAAGATTAGGTTTATTCGTACCGAAGAAATAAATTTTTTCAACCCTATGTTTCCCGTTTTTATCCGGATAGATAAAATCATTTTTAGCAGCGAAGACAGAATCGAAAACAGCGAGGGCAATATTACGGTGGTCTCTATGGTTTAAGTTAATATTATCAAAATCCAGATTAGCAGGATCGAAAGAGAAAATAATTTCAGGTTTTAATTCTTTAATAATAAGGGTGATTTTTTCTCTGAGGTTCTCATTATAATCAAGAAAACCATCTTTAAACCCCAGGAAATGTACTTCTTTAGCACCAACTTTTTTAGCTGCCTCAATCTGTTCATTTTTTCTGATATCTATTCTTTCCTTGCTTGACAGAGATTTGACTTTGAAACCATTCTCACCATTTGTAGCAACTATATAATAAACGTTATAACCATTCTTAATAAAATTTCTCAATGTTACAGGACAACCGAATTCGATATCATCGGGATGTGCGCCAACAGCAATAATGTTTTTTCTTTTCATTTGATTTTTTTAATACAAAGATAACCAATTCTGATATAAAATAATCCTTACTATTAATTATACTGATTATTAATTTGAAATGTATTAAAATTAGAGAATTTAATAAGAGGAAATGCGAAATTCAGAATCATTTAATTTACCACCTTTCATTGAGAGTAATCTTCAGGGTATAGTTATCTTCCATAAAGGCAAGAATGTATATGCTAATCAAAAAGCTGTTGAAATATTATCTTATCCAAAGGATCGTATTTTGGAATTTGACTTGAAGTGTATTTATAAGAAAATTCATCAGAATGATTTAGAATTAGTAAAACATTTTATAGGTTTGTATAAGACTAAATCAGATTTCGAAGAAAAAATTGAATATAGGTTTAAGACATCCGGGAATATATATCACTGGTATGAAATAATTGCAAAATCTTTAATATTCGAAGATAGAAGATTTATTATTCAATACATTAAAGATATTACTTCGAATAAGGAATATGAGATTAAATTACTTGAGAACGAAAATCGCTACAAAAATTTCATAGAACAAACTTCGGAAGGTATATCTTATTTAAAATTTGATGTGCCTATTGACATCAGGCTACCAATTGAAGAACAGATTGTAAAAATGTATAAATATGGATACGTATCGGAATGCAACGACTCATTAGCAAAAATGTATGGTTTAAAAAACAGAGATGAATTAATAGGAAAAAAATTAGTTGAAATTCATGGTTCATCTAATAATGAAGTAAATGTAAAAGCATTTAAAGATTTGAAAGAAAATAATTACAATATTAAAAACGTAATAACAGAAGAAATTAATACTAATAATCAAAAACTTTATTTCCTGAATAATTCAATAGGAATTATCGAGGACGGGTTCTTGTTAGGGATTTGGGGTGCCCAAATAGACATAACGGAAAAACAAAAAAACGAGAAGAATATCACTGCAGCCTTTAAGATATCTGAAGCTGTTCATCAATCAAAAGATATCAATGAAATGTATTCCTTTATACATATAATAGTTTCTACTTTAATGCCTGCAAAAAACTTCTATATTGCAATTTACGATGAAGTAAACGATATTATTACATTCCCATATTTTGTTGACGAATATGATAAAATTGCACCACCAAGAAAGCGTAGTAACGGAATAACGGAATACCTTTTAAGAACAGGGAAACCTTTACTTGCCACACCAGAAGTTATTAATGAACTTAGAAAAAAGGGCGAATCATTAGCGTATGGTACAGAATCGATTGACTGGTTAGGTGTTCCTCTTAAAATAAAAGATAAGACATTTGGGGTTATCGCCGTACAGTCTTATACAGAAGGTGTCAGATACACAGAGAATGATATAGAAATGTTAGAATTTGTATCCGAACAAGTTGCGATGGCACATGAAAGAAAATCATCAGAAGAATCGTTAATATCCAGCGAAGTTAAAAACAGAGCAATACTTTCTGCTATACCTGATTTAATGTTTGTTCAAAATCACGAAGGAATTTATTTAGAATATCATGCAAGAAACAAAAATCTGTTACTACTGAAGCCAGAAGATTTTATTGGCAAAAACTATAAAGATATCCTGCCATTACACTTAGTAAAATTATTTGACAAAATAATTAAAGAGACCATTGAAACAAACGAAATTCAGTTATGTAAATATCCATTAACATTAAATAACGAGCAACATCACTTTGAAGCAAGATTCATTTCGTTCGATAACGATAAAATACTAAGTACAATAAGAGATATTACATTACAAGAACAGATGATGGATGAACTAATAAAAGCCAAGGAAAAAGCAGAAGAGATGAATAAGATAAAAACTAATTTCCTTGCCAACATGAGTCATGAACTCAGAACTCCTTTACATGGAATAATCGGGTTTGCACAATTACTTGCTGATGAGATAGAAGATAAAGAGTTAAAAAATATGTCTGATGTTATACATAAAAGTGCAAACAGATTATTAGAGACATTGAATCTTGTGTTAAATTTTTCAAAGATCGAATCAAATAAAGTTGAATTAAATTACAGTTTAATTAACTTAGAATTTTTTGTCGGAGAAATAATAGATTTATTTAAACCTATGGCAGAGAGCAAAAATATAAGCATTAGGTTTGAAATTAAGGAAGGATTAACATATTATTTTACTGATGAAAGATTACTAAGAAAAATTTTAAATAACTTGTTGAATAATTCAATAAAATTCACTTTAAAAGGTTATGTAGAAATACGGGTTGACAAAAAAGATGATAATTTAATTTTAAAAGTTTCTGATACAGGAATTGGGATTCCTGAAGATAAATTCGAAATAATTTTTGAGGAGTTCAGGCAGGAATCCGAAGGCCTTAGTAGAAATTTCGAGGGAACCGGATTAGGCCTGACTTTAACGAAAAAATATATTGATTTACTAAAAGGTGAAATATTTCTGGAAAGTAAAATTGGATTTGGAACAACTTTCACAATTGTATTACCAAATAAAGGGCAGAGAGATCATATTGACGAAGAAATATTAAGTATCGATAAAGTAGCCAAAATTAGTATTGTTCCTGCACCTGTTATCAAAAAGAACATATTATTAGTGGAGAATGATAAAGTTAGTTCTATGCTTGTCAGGACTTATTTAAAAGATGATTACAATTTGGATATAGTAATAAATGGTGATTTAGCGTTACAAAAAGCGGCAGAAAATGAATATGATGCTATCCTTATGGACATAAATTTAGGCATCGGAATGACGGGTTTAGAGGCTACACAAAAAATAAAATCATTGTCCAAGTATAAAAATGTACCAATAATTGCCGTAACTGCATTTGCTATGGAGAAAGATAAAGAAGAGTTCTTAAAGTTTGGCTGTACTCATTATATAGCAAAACCTTTCGAAAAAAATGATTTATTAAAACTACTTAATTTGATTTTTAAAAATCAAAAGGTTAATTAAGTACTAAATTTTGATTTAATTTATTATTTTTAATCATGTTGGTTGAAATTTTTATTAAATAACTGATATTTATTAATTAAATGAGAATAAAAAAGGAAGATACTATTGCTTTAGTTATTGATTTTCAGGAGAAGTTATATCCATTTATAAATGAGAATGAATTGCTAACAAAAAACGTAAAAAAATTAATTCTGGGATTAAAAGCATTAAACGTAGAATTAATAGTTACAGAGCAATATTCTAAAGGATTAGGTCACACTATTAGCGAAATTGCAAACACAATAGGGAAATTTAATCATTTTGAAAAGGGAACATTCAGTTGTTGCGGTTCGAATGATATTTGTTTAATTTTGGAAGAAAAAAATAAAAAAAATATCATTATTTTTGGAATTGAATCCCATGTGTGCGTTTTACAAACTGTTGTAGATTTGATATCTCTTGGTTATCAACCAGTTTTAGTTGAAGATTGTGTTTCTTCAAGAAGCCTAAATGATAAGAAAATAGCGATAGAAAGAATGAGAAAAGAAGGTGCCATTATAACTACGTACGAATCTATATTATTTGAGTTATGTGAAGTATCTGGAAACGATACTTTTAGGGCAATTTCCAAAATAGTAAAATAATATATTGAATTGAATTTCATTCGATTATTTCTAATAATTTCAGTTTCAGTGGTTTTGTCAGCCTTATCTATACTATTTACACCAATAAATTATTATAAAGGAATTGGTACATTTTTTGTTTATAGAATATTTGCAAAAACAATCTTATTTATTTGCGGTGCAAAAGTTAATGTAAGTCAAAATGGCAACATAACCAAAGATAAGGAGTATATTATTATTTCAAACCATTTGAGTTATCTTGATATACCTGTACTTATGGTTTCAATGCCTAAAAATATAAGATTTATTTATAAAAAATCGTTAACACGGATACCAATTTTCGGGTGGTCACTATTTTTAGGAGGTTATATTCCGATTGACAGAAGTAACGCAAGAAACGCTATAGAATCATTAAAGAAAGCGGCAAAAAGATTAAAGGAAAATGTTTCTATTGCAATATTCCCAGAAGGGACAAGAAGTAAAACAGGAATAACAGGTGAATTTAAAAAAGGTATATTTATGTTAGCTGAATTTGCCGAAGCCGAAATTATTCCTGTAACAATAATAGGAACGAACAAAATTTTACAAAAAGATTCATTAAAAATAAATCCCGGCAATGTGGAAGTTATTATTAACGAACCACTTGAATTCAGAAAAGATAAAGGAATTTTTAAATGAAGTGAGAAATAAAATAGTTTATAACATTGCTAACTTTAAAACTGGTTAATAAATGCCAAAGATTATTGCTATAATACCTGCAAGATATGGTTCAACAAGGCTGCCCGGAAAACCACTTATAAACATAAATGGTAAAACTATGATTCAAAGAGTTTTTGAACAGGTAATGAATTCCAGATACATAAATGATATAGTCGTTGCAACAGATGATATTAGAATAATTAAGGAAGTAAATAGATTCGGGGGAAAAGCAGTTTTAACTTCTAAAAGGCATAAAACAGGAACGGATAGAATTGCAGAAGTAATTAAGAATTTAGACTATGAAATTATTGTAAATGTTCAAGGTGACGAACCATTCATAAATCATAGAGTAATTGATTCGGCAATTCATCCGCTGATAATTAATAAAAATTTAAATGTCTCAACATTAGCTGTAAAAGTAAAAGATAAAATTAGCGACAAGAATAAGGTAAAAGTTGTTTTCGATAATAACAATTTCGCTTTATATTTTTCTAGAGCTACAATACCATATAACTTTAGAAATATTAAGAATGTAAAGAATTACAAGCATTTAGGATTATACGTTTACAGAAAAGATTTTTTATTAAAATTTAACCAATATGCGCAATCTGATATTGAAAGAACTGAGAACTTGGAACAATTGAGGATTTTGAGTATGGGAGAAAAAATAAAAATAGTAATAACAAAGGAAGATTCGTTATCAATAGACACAAAAAGAGATTTAATTAAAGTATTAAAACAAATAAAAGGGAAAATATTATAATGAAGCAAACAAAATACATATTTTTAACGGGTGGTGTGGTTTCATCTTTGGGCAAAGGTATTGCATCAGCCTCTTTAGGTCTTTTATTAAAATCACGAGGTTTAAAAGTAACTATCCAGAAGTTTGATCCTTACATAAATGTTGACCCCGGTACAATGTCACCATTGCAACATGGAGAAGTGTTTGTAACAGAGGATGGAGCTGAAACAGATCTGGACTTAGGACATTATGAAAGATTCTTGGATGAAAATATGACTAAGAATAACAACACAACAACCGGGCAAGTTTATAACACTGTTATAACTAAAGAAAGAAGAGGTGATTATTTAGGGGCAACAGTTCAGGTCATACCACACATAACCGATGAAATTAAAAAAAGAATGACTCAACTTGCCAAGGATAGTGATTATGACATAATCATAACCGAGATAGGCGGAACCGTTGGTGATATAGAGTCTTTACCTTTTTTAGAAGCCATGCGTCAACTAATGCTAGAAGTTGGAAAAACGAATTCATTATGCGTGCATTTAACATTAGTTCCTTACATTAAAGCAGCAGGAGAATTGAAAACAAAACCTACTCAACATTCGGTAAAGACTTTGCTTGAAATAGGAATTCAGCCTGATATTTTGTTATGCAGAAGCGAACTAGTGATTTCGAAAGAGATGAAATCAAAAATTGCATTATTTTGTAATGTTGAGGCAGGTTCTGTAATGCAGGCACTAGATGCAAGCTCCATATATAGTGTACCATTAAATCTTCACAATGAGGGATTTGATGAGGTTATTATAAAAAAATTAAATATTAAGTGTTCAAATCCAAAATTGAGTAATTGGAAAAAAACCGTAAATAAAATCATACACCCAAAGAAAGAGGTAACTGTTGGTATATGCGGCAAATATAATTTAGTCCCTGATGCATATAAAAGTATCATGGAATCATTTATTCATGCTGGCGCTTATAACGATGTAAAAGTAATTTTAAAGTGGATTGATGCGGAAGAAATTGAAAAATATCCATTAATAATAAAAGATACTTTTAAAGGGATTAAGGGCCTTATTGTTTGTCCAGGGTTTGGGAACAGAGGAATAGAGGGTAAAATAACTTCTATAAAATATGTTAGAGAGAATAAAATTCCTTTCTTTGGAATATGCTTAGGACTTCAATGTGCTGTAATAGAATATTCCAGAAATGTGTGTGGTCTGAAGAATGCAAACTCAACAGAGTTTAAACAATCAAAGTATAACGTAATAGATATTATGGAATATCAGAAATCAGTAGTATTAAAAGGTGCTTCGATGAGATTGGGATCTTATCCTTGTATAATTGAGAAAAACACATTAGCCTATAAATGTTACAAAAGGGAGTTTATTAATGAACGCCACAGACATAGATATGAAGTAAACAATAATTACAGAAAAATTCTTCAGGAAAACAAGTTACTACTTTCAGGACTTTCACCCGACGGTTCTTTGGTTGAAATGATTGAACTACCACAAAAAATTCATCCGTTTTTTATTGCAACCCAATTCCATCCTGAATTAAAATCCAGACTCATAAATCCGCAACCAATTTTCAGGGAATTTATTCGCATAGCTAAAGAGTTATGATTATAGAATATTAATCATTATAATTGGAATTAGCAGGACTAACAACAAATGAAGTAAAAGATCGGGTTGCTAAAGGATTAAGCAACAAATATGCTTCGCACAAAACAAAAACTTACAGAGAAATTGTTATTGAAAACATTTTTTCTCTGTTTAATTTTATTACGCTCTGTATTATTGGATTTGTTATATTTTTTTATATCAGGAACAATGATGAAAGATTGCTCCTTGATACAATAGGTATTCTATTTATAGCATTTACAAATACTTCAATTGCATTAATTCAGGAATTTAAGTCCAAGAAAGCATTAGACAAAGTCAACTTACTTTTAAAACGACAAATAGTCGTAATCAGGGACTCAATAAAACAAAAAATCGACCATACAGAAATTGTTGTTGACGATATAATTGAAATTTCAAGAGGTGACCAGATAGTTGTCGATGGAAAAGTTATTAGTTCCAAGAAATTAGAAATTGACGAATCTCTTTTAACAGGAGAGTCTATACCGGTTGACAAATTTGAAAATGATACAGTTTTATCGGGGAGTTTTTGTGTCTCTGGAAGCGGATATTACATAGCAGAAAAAGTCGGTAACGAGAGTCATGCTAGTCAAGTTACTAATTTAGCTAAAAAATATAAATTCTCATTAACTCCTTTACAAAAGAGAATTAACCTTATATTAAAAGTACTTTTTGGGATTGCTCTTTTATTAGTATTAATTGAAATAATTACTTATAATTTTTCAAACCTAAACAATTATACATTTGTAGAACACATTAGAAAAATTGCAACAATTTTAATCTCATTAGTCCCGCAAGGTTTAGTCCTAACTGCCTCAGTAACTTTTGCAGTAGGTGTGTATAGAATTAGCAA
Source organism: Ignavibacteriota bacterium (assembly GCA_963748665.1). Classification (GTDB taxonomy): domain Bacteria; phylum Bacteroidota; class Ignavibacteria; order Tepidaquicellales; family Tepidaquicellaceae; genus CAIKZJ01. The sequence goes on from CAVVJW010000023.1 coordinate 159,063, forward strand.
AATCGGTGCTATAATACAGAAATTAAACGCAATAGAATCGTTTTCGAATGTTGAATATGTTTGTATGGATAAAACAGGAACTCTAACCGAAAACAAATTGCGTATCAACTCAATTACTTGTTTGAATCCAGTTACAAATATCAAAATCGTAGAAGAATTACTGGGTACTTTTGCAAAGCACTCTACAGAACAAAATGCCACCATACGGGCTCTCGAACATTTGCCCTTTATAGATGATACTGTATATTTGGAAGAAATGCCGTTCAGTTCTGATACAAAAATGAGTATAATAAAACTTGCAATAGATTCCCATAAAAGGGTTTTTATTTTGGGGGCATTTGATATTTTATTAGATAAACTTTCGGATACTTATAAATCAAATGCAATTAAACAATACACTGATGGGAATTTACATATTTATCGGAATTTATTGTTTGGAGAGATTTCAGACAAGGATCCCATTATAGATTCTAAAGACCAGAACCATTTTTATAATATTACACCTCTCGGAATTGTATCAATATCCGATACTGTAAGAAAAGATGTGTTTGAAGCAATAGAGTTATTTCAAAAAAACGGAATTAAGTTTAAGATATTAACCGGTGATTCCTCTGAGGCAGTAAAAGCAATATTATATGATATTGGGTGGGAAGTGAATGACGATGATATGGTTACAGGTATGCAACTTGATAAACTTGATGATACGGAATTCTCCAAAATAGTTTTTGCAAAAACTCTTTTTTCAAGATTGAAGCCTGAACATAAATTAAAGATTATTAAAATGTTTAAACGTTTTAATAAGCATACTGCTATGATTGGGGATGGTGTTAATGATTTACCAGCAATTAAACAAGCCGATATAGGAATAGCCATGGAAGAAGGAAGTGCAATAACCAAGGAAGTTGCTGATATTGTTTTGCTTAATAATAAGTTTTCATTATTACCTGATATTTTTAACGAAGGAAATAAGATTGTAAATTCAGTAAACGCAATATCTAAACTTTTCTTAACAAAAAATTTCCTTGTAATATATTTAACCTTAGCATCATTGCTTTCGATTATGGATTTTCCTCTAACACCAAGAAGAGTTTCACTTCTAAATGTATTTAGTATAGGATTGCCTGCTTTTATTATTACTTTAAGGAATAAGAACATAAATAAATGCAAGAATTTCGTACATGATGTATTTTCATTTGTTATTACATCATCAACATTTATGCTATTGACAAGTTATTTAACATATGGATTTATTGCACCTTTTTTAAACCTACAAAAGCAAGAAATTGAAATGTCGGTTATGGCAATATTGATAATTCTTTCGGTCATAAATTTCTTTATTGTTGTTTCTGAATCCAGTGAGAAAAAAGGGTTTTACTACATATACGGCATTTTTTTGATAACTTTATTTATTTTTATCGCAGGGATAAATATTGATTTTTATTTTATAAACATATTACGAAAATTTTATGAGATATTATATTTAGATTATAAAACATGGATGTTCATTTTGGTTATTACTATAATTTCAACGATTATATTAGTATTTTTACAAAAATTAAGACTAAAATTAGTTAAACAAAAATAATATGAAGGAAATAAAGTGTATATACGATCCATTACAGGAGTTGATGTCTTATTATGGTAATGATAAAACAGCAAAAAAGATTTTGGTTAATGATGATGATAGGTCAATTGAGGATAAACTTAAAATGAGGATTGTTGACGGAGATAAGATTGGTGTTGAAAAAGATTTAGACATTGCATTAAAAAAATATACTGCATTACAGATAATTAATGACTATTTACTTGATGGGATGAAAGTTGTCGGAGAATTATTCGGTTCTGGGCAAATGCAATTGCCATTCGTTTTGCAATCAGCCGAATGCATGAAAGCCTGCGTTAGTTATTTAGAGCCGTATATTGAAAAAGTTGAAGGCGAAACTTCAAAAGGTGTCTTAGTTTTAGCAACAGTCAAAGGTGATGTGCATGATATTGGTAAAAATCTTGTGGATATTATCCTTACAAACAATGGCTTTAAAGTGATTAACCTGGGTATCAAATGTTCATTAGAAAATATGATAGAATCATATATCAGTAATGATGCTGATGCAATTGGAATGAGCGGCTTATTGGTAAAATCTACAGCCATAATGAAAGAGAATTTAGAAATAATGAACGACAGAAGTATAACGGCACCGGTAGTTTTAGGCGGTGCAGCACTTAATAAAAGATTCGTTGAAGGAGAATTGAGATCACTTTATAATGGAGATGTTTATTATGCAAATGATGCTTTTGACGGATTGAAATATATGAACACAATTATGGAATATAAAAAGAAAGGTGAAAGACCAGATTTAAAAATTTATGTTGACCCCAGAAAGGAAGATACAACTGAACAAAAATCATTAGAAGATATTAGTATTCATAAAACCGTAAAAGAATGTGTTTCAATCCCTACTCCACCTTTTTGGGGTAGTAAATTAATCACTGATGTACCTTTAGAAAAAGCATTTGAGTATATAAATGAAGTTGCATTGTTCAAAGGAAGCTGGAATGTATATAAAGATAGAAATAAATCTGACGAAGAGTATGAAAATCTCATAGAAAAAGAAATAATCCCTAAGTTCAATGAATTAAAATTAAAAGCAAAGAGAGAAAAATTATTATCTCCTTCAATAATATATGGCTATTTTCCTTGTAAAGCCGATGGCAATTCTTTGTTAATTTACAAACCAAAAGAAATTTCTGGTGAGAACCTTTATTCAGTTTGGGAATCTGATATCAACGAACACAATTTAGAAGTGTGGGTAAAATTTAATTTCCCTCGACAAAAGAAGGATAGATATTTATGTATTAGTGATTTTTTCAGAAGCAGAGAATCAGATTTATTTGATGTAGTACCATTTTTCATTGTTACTGTTGGACAAAAAGCAAGTGAGTATGCGCAGTTATTATACAATAACAATCAATATCAGGATTATTTATATTTCCATGGGCTTTCGGTTGAAACTGCGGAAGGTCTTGCTGAATACTGGCATAAAATTATAAGAAAAGAATTAAATATAGACAAAGACGACAGTAAAGAAATCAAAAAGTTATTTCAACAAGGATATCAGGGGTCAAGGTTTTCATTTGGATATCCTGCTTGCCCAAATCTTGAAGACAACAAGCAATTATTTGAGTTACTAAAACCAGAAAGAATTGGAATTACACTAACTGAAGAGTGGCAAATGGTTCCTGAACAGACAACAAACGCAATCGTAGTTCATCATCCCGAAGCAAAATATTTCTTTGTAAAATAAAAAAAGAGGTTCTTTTGAACCTCTTTTAAAATCTAAGTATATTAAATAATTATTTAGCCCTGTATGGTTTTACACCAGTATAGAAGTTAAAACCGAGATTCAATGAAAGAGTTCCTATTCTTCTCCAATACCCGGGTCCAGGTGATCCTGCACCATCATTCAAAGTATTAGGCCCATTCGTCGTCCCAAAAATATTTGTTAAATTATACCGAATTCCTATGTATAATCCTGTTGTCTGAGCTTTATTCAAAGTCCATTCGTAGCCCGATGTTACCTGTAATCCAATTCTAAAAGAGTTTTCAAAAACAAGATTAGTATCTGAATTATTCTCAGAAATAAAATTTGTAGTAAACGCAAATCCTACATATTGCTTATTTTTGCATCTCGGATTGAAAGCATACTCGTAACCCGCTGAGCCGGTAAGTATAGTATAGTCAGTATAGGGTTCTTCCGGGCTAAAATTAAGAAATGGTATTTCTCCACTATTATCGTGAACCATTTTATTATAATGTGCTCCTACTGTAATTCGATGGTTTTTTCTCACACCTAACCCAAACTTAGCATTTAGAGAAAAACCTCTCCCCCAAACCATTCCATACGTACCTGTATACGTATCAAGCTTTGCTAAATCAGAACCGTGAGCATCATTGGTGGCTAAAATACCATCAAGACTGATACCCAAAACAGTGCTCGGAGGTGTATAACCTTGAGCTTTTACATTGCTGACTAAAACTATGCCTATAAACAGACAAATAAATAGTAGAGATATTTTTTTCATGACTAATCCTCTTATTTTTTATGAAATTATTGTTTTTTCAATTAAAAATCAAGTTCTTTGTTTGTATTTATATTTTTTTTACTGATTTCTTTTAATAAAGTATGTATTTTATTAACTGTTATAGAATTCAGAAATAGAATTCACAACAAACATAATTTGTTCATTCGTTAATTCAGGGAAAATGGGTAAAGCCATAGTTTCATTTGACGCTAAATCTGAATAATAAAACTCATCTTCTGTATAATTTAAAGATTTTATAATGTCAAAGAAACATTCCTGTTTATGAAACGGTACAGGATAATAGACTTCTGTTCCAATTTCTCTTTGAGATAAAAACTCACGTAATTTATCTCTGCTTTGAACTCTTATTACAAACTGATTAAAAATATGATAGTTTTTTAAATTATAATTTTCAAATTTACTTACAGGTAATAAAACTGAATTTTGCTTATCATAGTTTACGATACCAGTCTTTTCGCTTAAACCGGATTTAATAAAAAGCGATTCATACAGTTTAGCATTTTCTCGTCTTTTTTCAGACCAATTATCAAGATGAGGAAGTTTGACATTTAAGACTGAAGCTTGAATTGCATCCAGCCTGAAATTACCACCAATTATTTTATGATAGTACTTTGGTTTGGAACCATGAACCCTCAATATTTTAAGCCTTTCGTACAAGACGTCATCATTAGTTGTAACAATTCCTCCATCACCAAAGCATCCTAAATTTTTACTTGGGAAAAATGAAAAGCATCCAATGTTTCCTATCGTACCAACAAATTTTCCATCTTTGTATTGAGCTCCAATAGCCTGAGCTGCATCCTCAATGACAGATAAATTATATTTTTTTCCCAGCTTCATCAAATCATCCATATCAGCAGATTGACCATAAAGATGAACAGGAATTATTGCTTTGGTTTTCGATGTAATTCTCTTTTCAATTTTATTAACATCAATATTATAAGTACTAATATTTGAATCTATAAAAACCGGTACTGCATTTAATCTTGAAACAACCCCAGCAGTTGCAAAGAAAGAATAGTCAGGGATAATCACTTCATCACCCGGTTTTAAATCAATTGCCATTAAAGCAATAAGCAAGGCATCAGTTCCGGATGAAACACCAACAGCATACTTACAGTTCAAATATTCAGATATTGATTTTTCAAGTTTTTCAACTTCAGGACCAAGAATAAAGTACTGTGATTCTGCGACTTTAATTAGTGCTTCATCTAACTCGTTTTTTATAGTTTTATATTGTGCTTTCAGATCAAGTAAAGGGACTTTCATAATCATTTAATTTAATTCAATAACTTTGTTATTTTCCAGTTTATAATTTTTATTAGATTTTTCACAAAAAGCAATTCCACTTTCATTAAATACTAATTTTTTACCCGCTTCGCTATACCATCCTTTTATTCGGGCAGGATTGCCAACCACTAATGCGAAGTCAGGAATATCTTTTGTAACAACAGAACCCGCTCCAACGAAAGCAAACCTACCAATTGTTACGCCGCAGACTATTGTAGAATTTGCACCAAGCGATGCCCCTTCTTTTACCAGGGTTTTAATATAATACTCTGCACCTACCTGAGGATATTTACTTCTCGGATTTAAAATATTTGTAAAAACCATAGAAGGACCGCAGAATACATAATCCTCGAGCTCTACACCTTCGTATATCGAAACATTATTTTGTATTTTTACAAAATTTCCGATTACCACATTATTACCAACATTCACATTCTGACCAAGAATACTTTTTTTACCGATTTTAGAGCCTGATTGAATATGCGAAAAATGCCAAATTTTTGTTCCTTCTCCAATTTCAACATTTTCATCAACCACAGCAAATTTATCTATATAATAATTTTTATTTTCCATTTTATTTATTTAAACTTAATTGTGCTTGTTCTAAAATTTCCAAAACTTCTTTCGCATGAGCTCCATCAGTTTTTGGATTTGAATTGTTCAATATTGAATCAAAAAAATGTTTCTGCTCTTCTTCAAGTGCGGATTTGTTTTCAAAAGAAATCACCTTATACTCAGATTCGAATTTTTCAATTGAATCTCCAACAACATTAAATCCTTTATTAAAGTACTTAAGTTTTTCTTCTTTAAGACTATCTTCAAAAACAAACATTCCCTTATCTCCAATTACAACGAGTCTTTGTTCTTTAAAAGGATGAAGCCAACTGACAAATATATGAGCATGAATATTATTTTTGTATTTAAGATATGTAAGAGTTGTATCTTCAATATCCTGCTGTACAAATGTAGCCCCTTCTGCATGAACACTAACAGGTTTTTCACCAATTAAAAACTGGATTATTGAAATATCATGAGGTGCAAAACTCCATAGAATATTTTCTTCTTTCCTTATAGTTCCAAGATTCAATCTGTTGCTATAAATATATTGAATATTTCCTATTAATCCATCTTCAATTAATTGTTTTAATTTTATTATTGCAGGATGGTAGAGTAAAACATGTCCTACCATAATTTTAAGACTGTTTCTTTCGGCAATATCTATAAGATCTGATGTTTCAGAAGAATAAAGTGTAAGTGGTTTTTCTGTTAAAATGTGTTTGTGATTTTCTAAACACATTTTTGAAAGTGTGTAATGAGTTTCGGCTGGTGTAGCAATTATAACAGAATTTATATCGGTTTTCTTAATTAATGATTCAAAATCATTACAAAAATTTATTTTCGATGAAATATTTTTTACAACTTCTTCTTTCTTATAATCTATATCACAAACATAAATCAAATTATCGCCTAAAATGTTATAAGCAGTTTTTATGTGATTGATTCCCCATTTACCACAACCTACTATACCAAGTTTTATTTCATTGATCATATTTAATACCCTCTCCTTAAAACTTTTTCGAAATCTGAATTAATCATGATATTAACTAAATCTTCAAACCGGGTAATTGGTTTCCAGTTTAAAATGCTTTCTGCTTTAGAAGCATCACCTATAAGTAAATCTACTTCTGTGGGTCTGAAATAAGTCTTATCGACTTCGACAACAATCTCTCCTTTTGAAATATATTTTAATAATAAATCCTTAAATAATGACTTAATTTCAACAAGACTTCCGAAAGCTAAATCAGCGTCAACATTCTTTACCACTCCTTTTTCATTCTCATTACTACCTATCCAATCTAACTCTACACCTAAGGAACGAAATGCGAGGTCAACGAATTCTCTGACTGTATGTGTTTCGCCGGTTGCAAGGACAAAATCATCCGGATTTTTATTTTGAAGCATCTTCCACATACCTTCGCAATATTCCGGGGCATATCCCCAATCTCTTTTTGCATTTAGATTTCCGAGTAAAAGTTTTTTCTGGTGTCCGCATATTATTCGGGAAACAGCTCGAGTTATTTTTCTTGTAACAAAAGTTTCTCCTCTACGTGGAGATTCGTGATTAAATAATATACCATTACTCGCAAATATATTATACGCTTCTCTGTAATTCACAACAATCCAGTACCCATAAATCTTTGCAACACCATATGGACTTCTCGGATAAAATGGTGTCTTTTCATTTTGAGGTATTTCTTGAACTTTTCCATATAGTTCACTTGTAGAAGCCTGGTAAAATTTGGTTTTCAATCCTGTCTCACGGATTGCATCAATAAATCGCAAAGTACCAACTGCATCAACTTCAGCAGTATATTCCGGTATTTCAAAAGAAACTTTCACATGACTTTGTGCTGCAAGATTATAAATTTCATCTGGTTGAGTTTTTTCCAAAAGTCTGTTTAGATTACTGGTATCAGTTACATCACCATAATGAAGAAATAGGCTTTTATTAAGAATTTGATTATCCGAGTATAAATGATCAATCCGCCCAGTATTAAATGAACTGCTTCTTCTTATGATGCCGTGGACGATATAGCCTTTTTTCAAGAGTAATTCAGTTAAGTAACTACCGTCTTGCCCGGTAATGCCTGTTATTAATGCTATTTTAGATTTTGCCATTATGCTTTATAGATTTTTCTGTTTGAATATTTACCAAAACCATTTCTGGTATCTACTATTAATTTTGCACTTTTTAATATCATTCCATAATCGTAATAAGAATGTTCAGTTGATAATAAAATTAAGTCATATCTTCTGACATTTGCCTGAGTAATCTTAACAGATTTTTTATTAAAGTTGTATTTTCTTACTTTAGGAATGGAAGTAACATATTCATCATTATAATCTACTTTTGCACCATGGTCCTGAAGTAATTCTATTAATTTTAATGAAGGAGATTCTCTTAAATCATCTATATCTTTTTTATAAGCAAGTCCTAATATCAGAATTTTCGATCCTTTAATAGACTTTTTATGGTCATTTAAAGCGTGAATGACTTTTTCAACAACAAAGAATGGCATAGATGTATTTATCTCTCCCGCTAATTCTATAAATTTGCATGAAGTATCATATTCACGTGCTTTCCATGTTAAATAAAACGGATCAATAGGAATACAATGTCCGCCTAAACCAGGACCTGGGTAAAAAGGAGTAAATCCAAATGGTTTTGTAGAAGCCGCTTTTATAACTTCCCATATATCAATTCCCATTCTATCAAAAACAACTTTTAATTCATTTACTAAAGCAATATTTATTGAACGATAAATATTTTCGAGAAGTTTTGCAGCCTCGGCAGCTTTTGTTGAAGATACAGGTACAACATTGTTAATAACTTTACTATACATCATTATACCTAATTCCTTACAATTTTTTGTCACACCACCTAATACTTTCGGTATAGTTGATGTTGAAAATAACGGATTATTTGGGTCCTCTCTTTCAGGAGAAAAGCATAAGTAATAATCAATTCCAACTTTAAGGCCCGTACCTTCTAATACTTTCAGCAAATCTTCATCAGTTGTTCCAGGATAAGTAGTGCTTTCTAATGATATTAATTGCCCTTTTCTAAGATACTTAGCAATAATATTTGTTGAGTTCATAACAAAAGAAAGGTCCGGTTCCCTATTTACATTAAGAGGTGTTGGAACACAAATAATAATTATATCAGGTTTAGATAATTTTGAAAAGTCAGAAGTGGCTTTTAAAGTTTTTCTGTTAACCTGTAATTTTATTCTTTCCGAAGATATATGTTTAATATAAGATTTCTTTTCTATATTTATTTTTTTGACCTTAATCGGGTCAAGATCAAATCCTATAACTTTTATACCTTTGGCAGCAAATTCAAGGGCAAGAGGCAAACCTACATAACCCATGCCTATTATACCAACCGTAAAGTCATTAGTTATAATTTTTTGTTTTAAGTCCATATTTAGTTTTATTAAATTCTGCTAACGAGTTTTACTTCAGCATTACTCAATTGAACGCTGAAAGTTGTATTCATTTCTATTATACTTACCATCAATTTGTAATTACCCCTTATTTGAACGATTATACCTTTTAAACCTTTAAATATTCCATGAGTTATTTCAACCATATCCCCTTCGATTAATCTTGCATCCTCAATCCTTACTCGTTCCGGTTCAATTAATGATATTTTTATATTGTTTATTTCCTCATCACTTATAATAGCATGCCGCTTTTGGTAAATAAGATATTTTAACGCACCAAATGTATTTGATATTGCTTCATATCTTTCATCCATGTCAGCATATACAAATAAGTATCCCGGAAATAATGGCACTTTAACTTTTTTCTTTCTATCAGACCAATATCTGATTGTCTCAATCAATGGTAAATAAACATCAATATTCTTTTTACGAATTTGTTCAAAAACTTTAATCTCTTTTAAGGGTTTTGATTGCAAAACATACCATTTTTTATCCACACAAAAATCCTAAATAATTAATCAAAATAACTTCTTAAAAATTTCAGAACAATGTACCCTGAAACTATCATTGAAAGGATATACAGTATTATTAGTTTGAAAAAATTCCTGCTAAGTTTATACGTAAATATTCTACCTCTCCAACCACAAGACTGACAGAAGAATGCACTAATCTTTATTTTCTTTAAAAATTTTTCAAAAATATTACGTGACCTGCTTCTTCTTAAAGAGGCTATTGTATTGCAATTAGGACATCTTGCTAATTGAACATTTTTCTTAATAAATAATTTTAAGTTCAATTCTTATTTATCTTGTTTTATTTGTGACTTTACCCGTTTCTTAGTTTGACTATCGGGTTTTGAATAATAATAATAATAATTATAATAATAACCGTACGCTGTTTTGACACTGAAATTATTCAACACAGCACCTAGGAATTTATGTTCTTCATTTTCTACAATTCGGTCATGTGTTCTTACAAAAGCATCAATAGGTGTTTTGTTTGCTTGTACTACTAAAATTGTACCATCAGAAATCCTGGACAATATTTCCGCATCTGTTACTGATATATAAGGAGGTGAATCTAATACTATAATATCATATATCCCTTGCAGATATAATAAAAATTCCGACATTTGTTTGGAACCAAGCAATTCAGACGGATTTGGAGGAATAGTACCGCTTGTCATAAAGTCTAAATTTTCAAGTTTTGTCTTTCTTATTACATCATCTACACTCACATTAGAAAACAAATAGTCACTTAATCCCGGATATCTTTCTGTCTGAAAAATTGAATGGATACGTGGTTTTCTAAGGTCACAATCCAATAATAATACTTTTTTATCTGCCAAAGCAAAACTGCCTGCAAGATTAAGAGCAACTGTTGTTTTTCCTTCAGATGGTACTGAACTTGTTATAAGAATTGTTTTTAATTCGGATTCAAGTTTAGAATAATTTACACGGGTTCTTAATGCTTTAAAAGATTCTGATGCAGTAGCATTAGGTTTATTTGCAACTATAAATTCTAATTGAGAAGAGCCAAGTTCTTTTAATTCTTCAATTGATGGAATCCACGAAAGTACTGAGATACCTCTTCGCTTCAATCTCTTCAGGCGTTTTAATTGACCTGTCAAGATAATTACGTAAGAATGCAAAACCAACACCCAATGCAAGACCGAGGATTGCACCTATAGCTACTATTAACTGTCTGTTTGGCTTAGAAGGACGAGGAGATAAGGGTGCTTCATCAATCACGTTAACATTACCGAGTTTTGCTCTTTCATTAACAATCGCTTCCTGATACTTTTCTTCCAAGGTAAGATACAATTTTTCATTTGATTTCCTGTCGCGTTCAAGCCTTGCAAGCTCTATACTTTGAGCAGGTAATTTATCAAAAAGGGCTTCGTTTTTTGCAATAACTCGATTTAATGAACTCAGTTTAGCCTTATTTGTAATAATTTCAATGTCTGTCTCAAAAAGTTTTTGTCCTAACTGACTTTTTTCCTGAGGAGTGTTAGCAAGAATTCCGGTTTTTACAATACTCATTTTTTCTTCCAGATTCTTTTTAAGCGGATCAATTTTTTTCTGATATTCCTTAATAATTTTTTCCTTTAATTTGGTATCTGTCAGTACTGAAACTTCAACATCTCTTTGAACCTCAAACTCAGCAATTTTCTTTTGTAATTCTGAAAAATACGATTCATTCATCTGACCATCGATATAATCAAGAACACTTCTGTCAACTCTGGAAAGTTCGCTTCTAATTTCATTACTTGCTTTTTGTTTTGCGAACAATAAAACTTCTGTAGCGCTTTTTTCAGACTGATATGTTGATAATTCCTCGACAACTTTCTTCGCCTGGTCATCAAGAAAAAGGATACCGCCTCGCTGCTGATAATCCTGCATAGCACCTTCAGATGTCGCTAAATCTTTAAACCTTTTCTCTTTTTCTAATCCCAAAAACTCACGAATTGTTGTTAATTCTCTTCTGCTAAAATCCAGACTGATTTTTTGATAGGTGTTTGCGTAGATGTTTGCTATTAGCATAGCTTCAAAATTGGAGGGACTTTGTACTTCAATCTCTACAATATCTAATCCTCTTTTTTGATTTATTGACACTATAACTGACAATAAACTGGATAACCCTTTTATACTAACTACATTATCTTTTATTTCCGGTTGCTTATTAACGACATAATAAAACTTATTTCGGTCGGTAATTACTTTGAAAGAATCAAGAATTGAGGCCGCAACTTTTTCTCTTATTGAATTACTTTTTAGGATTTCAATTTCATTTGAGATAAATCTGTCACTGGAAAAACTTTCTGCTTCAGGAATAAGTGAGGTTGTTAAAATACTGCCCTGAGGTTTTGTAATCTTAAGAGTTGTTACTGTTTTGTAAACGTCTATAGCATTAGTTACATAAATCAAGGTTACCATTACACTGGAAATAAAAATCAAAATAATCGGTAATAAATTATTTCTAATAATTCCGATATATTCTTTTAAATTATTTGTTGGCAGTTGGTTGATAGATTTCCTACCAGACTGACTATGTTCGTTATTGGTCATATTAAACTTTACCGTTTACTATTAAATAATGCATATAAATATATCTCGTTTTCCTTTGAAAATCACAAGTTTTCGAAACTCATTTCCATCCGTTTATATTCCTATTCTCTATAAAATATCAAATATAAAATAGCAAAGTACTATATAAATATACTATACGGATAATTAAACAATATATTATTTATAATAGTAAAACTAAATACAATAATCAGGTATCAATTAGTGATTTAAGGTACAGTATTAAAAGAAAATATAATACAAAAGCCGATTTTGAAGTTAAAACGAAAGTAAAATCGTATATTTAATTTAATGACCTGCCGATTTTCCCTTAGGAAAGGCGTGCCAAATAGTTTTTGTTAAATATATTCCTAAAAGAACAAATGGGATTAAGAAAATCGGCCAGTAATTCCAATTCCAACTTGTAATAAATCCCAACGATAAGGATTGTACCCCGGTCCCTAAATAAACTAATCCATCTATCAAGCCAACAGCAGTTCCTGCAGATTTCCTTCCACCAAAATCCATTGTTGCTGTTCCGCTCAACATTCCATGAGTTCCGATAACTGCAATTGATATTATAAACACTGAAATTCCTAGTCCCCAGGGATTATTATGCATTGTAAATATCATTCCAAACGTAGCTAATAATAAAGCAGTATATAAAATTCCGGCAACCGGTGCACGTCTCGAACCAAAAAACTTATCAGACATCCAACCTGCCAGCATACCACCTGATGCACCTGCAATCATTAGCAGCAAGCCCCAGTTATTTAGCCAGAAATTCCAAGAAGACACAAGTTCCTGCGCAACAGCAACTTGCTCTTTTGCATAAATTGGGAACCAATGCATTACTCCATTTCTTAAAACACCAGTGCAGAACTCAATCAGACCAACAATGATTATTACCCTGCTTGTGAAAATCTTTTTTATTACTTCCTTTAGAGAAAATTCTTCATCTTCATCACCTGATGATGCATCACCTGTATTAAAATCTTCGTATCCTGCCTGAGATGGCTGATCTCTTATTACAAAATAATCAAGAATAAACCATGCTATTAAAATAAAAGCAGGAATCCAGAATATATACCAATAACTTGGACTTTGAGGGTTAAGTTTTTCAGTAAAATTCACAATCATCTGGCTCCAGTCAAAGGCAAAGTATAGCCCCAAAGAAATCAGTATTCCAAAAATGCCACCAAACACACCTCTTTCTTTAACGTGAAACCACGAAGAATTCACTTTTACTATCGAAACTGCTCCAAAGCTCTGAAAATACATATTTGCAGCATATAAAATTGAAAATGTTATTGTCAGATTTAAACTCCATCCAAGGCTTAAAATCCCATAAAGAAAAAGCCCCATAAATAAATTCATTATTGCAGAACCACCTGCTCCGAGTAAAATTGATCGTTTTCCTCCAAACTTATCAGTAAGCGGACCATTTATTAAGAATGAAAATGCATAAGTTATAGTACCAGCTGCAAAAATAATCCCAAAATCTTCTTTTGTCATTAAACTGCCGAGTGCATTCTTTGATACTGTAAGGTTATAACGAGCCATATACAAGAACGCGTAGGTTAAACCTAAAGGCAGCCAATTGAATATTCTTTGCCTCTTGTAATCTTTTGAATGAACAGGTTTTCCATTCGAATCAAAACTTAGTAAAGATGGTTTTTGTGTCATAAATTTATTTTTTAAAATGAATTGTTAACCAATAACATAAAGGTCTAATTGATGTTTTTATAACTTTGTGTTTAGTATTAGAAGGAATAATTAAATAATCGCCTTCTTTTAGTTCGACAATTTGACCTGTCTTCAAAAAGTATTTCTGCTTTTCCTTTTAACAGCAGAACAAACTCATCAACAGATTCTGAAAGCCATTTTGTTTTTGGTGTTTTATAACCCTTTGATATAATCTTTTCCAAACGGAATTTATTTCCGTTCAGAACATCTGTGTAATTTTCTAAAAGAGGATTTGTTTTAAATCCGGAATAAAAATTTTCAATTTGAATCTTTAACGGCATAAATACCTATCCATTCAGATTTACGAATTACATCTATCACATTAAACCTATTTTTCTTCAAATGATTTTTCAGGCTTCTTTCTTCTTCTCTTAAAACACCAGAGATAAATAATTTACCTTTTGATTTAAGTTTATTGCGCATCAATTTCAAATTATCTTTTATGACAGAACTTATTATATTAGCACATATAACATCAAAACTTTTTTCTTTAATATCGCAAATTGAATTTTGGTATAATTTAATTTTATTATATACTTTATTCAGTTTTAAATTTTCGACAGCGTTATCTATTGAATCTATATCAATATCATTGGCTATTGCTTTTTCGACACCAAGTTTTATTCCTGCAATAGCAAGTATTCCAGTGCCGCAGCCAAAATCAAAAAGATACTTATCTCTTTTTGTCAGATACTTTAACATCAATTCAAGCACAAGTTGAGTAGTTTCGTTATGTCCGGTACCAAAAGCCATTTTTGGGTCAATCTGTATTTTAACAAATCCTTTATACTTTTTAACATCTTCTTTTTTCCAGGTAGGGTAAACTATAAGTTTATTACTAATATTAATTGGTTCAATACTCTTTTGAAATTCCTCGTTCCAGTTTCTGTCTTTAATTTCTTCAATAATAATATCCAGGTTTCCATCTTTAAAATTTTTCGAAATATTTTTTATCAAAGATGAAGACTCTTCCGGCTTTAAGTATAAATCTACAGAATTTTCTTTTTCCTCGAATGAATTTATCCCAAGCAAAAATAACTGTGCAGTTAGATTTTCTAAGTGTTTTGCGTTTGTAATAAGGGATATTTTTATTATGGCTTTTTGTTTCATTTGAATATTTTTTGAGATGCGGAATCAAGTGTATTTCTCATAAGCATTGCAATAGTCATAGGACCAACGCCTCCTGGAACCGGTGTGATTTTTGAGACCTTATCTAAACAACTATTAAAATCTACATCGCCTGTTAACCTTGAACCCTTTGGTGAATTTACGTCATCAACTCTGTTAATACCTACGTCTATTATCACGGCACCTTGTTTAATCATATCACCCGTTACAAAATCAGGTTTCCCGATTGCAGCAACCAAAATATCTGCCTCAGTTGAAAATTGTTTAATATCTTTTGTCGCACTATGACAAATTGTTACAGTCGAATTTAAATCTTTTCTTAAAAAAAGACTCGCCATTGGTTTGCCAACAATATTACTCCTGCCAATTACAACAACATTTTTTCCGCTTGTTTCAATGTTCGAACGTTTAATTAATTCAACTATTCCTAAAGGTGTGCAGGGAATAAAACAACTTTGCCCTATCGAAAGTCTTCCGACATTTTGAGGATGAAAACCATCAACATCTTTTTTAAAATCAATCGCTTCTATAATTCTCGATTCATTGATGTGTTTAGGTAAAGGAAGCTGGACGAGAATACCGTGAATATTTTTATCACTATTAAATTCAGAGATTAATTCTATTATTTCGGATTCTGATGTTGATTCAGGAAGAGTTGTTGTAACAGAATGAAATCCAATTTCCTCACAAGCCCTGCCTTTGCTTTTAACATATACCTTAGATGCGGGGTTATCACCAACTATAATAAAAGCAAGACCTGGGATAATATTTTTCTCAAAAAGCAACTTTTGAGTTTCCATCTTCACTTCTTCTTTTATAGCAAAAGAAATCAACTTCCCATCAATAATCTTATTCAGGTCCATATTTGATTAATAGTTACTTTTTAATTATACCGTATTCGTCGCGTGTAAAAGAATCGTTGTAACCTTTACGTTTTAGAGTTTGCAATACTTCTTCTGCTTCGGTAAGAGTTTTATATTCACCGACGATAATCCTGTATAATCCGTCTGAAGTCTGTTTCATTCTAACGTCCATTCTAAGGTCAGATTTTGCATCCCTGAAGAAAGACTCTGCGTATGACTTATTTGCATATGCCCCTATCTGGACAGAGAAAGGTCCTCTCTCAACTTTTTGAACTTTGTTGTAAAGAGTATCGGTTTCTCTAACGATTGTTTTGCCGTAAATATCTTCTTCGGCACATTCGTTGTCAGCGCAACACGAAGTCAGCACTATTGAAAAAGCAAAAGCTATTAGTATTAAAAAAGTATTAAATAAATTTTTCATTTTAAACTCCATTTTTTTATTTATCTAAAGATTTAATAAATGCATTTGTGAAACCCTTCGACTTCACAAAATTCAAATACTCCTGAGCAGAATTTGCATCATTAAATTTTCCAACTGTAACTAAGTAAACTGACCCGCTTCTCCTAACGTCTGGAATAACATTTAATTTTTCCCTCGCAGAAGTAACAAAAGCATCAGCAGAACTTCGCTCTTTGTAAGCAACCAATTGTATTACGTATGTTAAGTCAACCTTTTCGACTGCCCTTTGTTCTTTGATAAGAGTATCGACAGTCAGGACTACTGTGTCTTTTAATACATAAATATCATCATCGCCTGATGAACAGGAGGAAATTAAAGAGACAAGTATAAACGTCACTAAAATTACTGGTAAAATGTATACTTTTTTCATAATTTTTATTTTATGTGTTTTATTATACATATTAAAATTTTTATAAATCTATCAAATAACTAATCTACTGATTTATAATTTATGCTAAGTTAACTATTTTATAACAAATAACAAATGAAATTTAAAGTAAACATTTAAGTAAAATTAAGCATATTTTATGAATATAATATACTAATAAAAAATTGTAAATTATTAAAATATAAAACTATTGCAAAACAAAAAGATGAAATTATGAATAATTATAAAAATTTATTCGGTTCAGGAAAAGACATTTCTAACGAATCTGCAAGATTCTCTTTTAATGAGGATGTACAAAATAATAAGCAATTTTATATTCGAAAATGTATAACATATATTGATTTAACTACTTTAGAAGGTTCTGATACTTTTGAAAAAGTCCGGAAGTTATGCGGGAAAGCAGTCAAGCCTTCGGAAGAAAAAACATCGCCAAGTTGTGCGGCTGTTTGTATCTATCCAAGGTTTATTGATTTTGTTGCTCATATACTTTTCGATACAAATATAAAAACTGCAACTGTTGCAACTTCTTTTCCTTCGGGGCAGGTTCCGCTTGAATTAAAATTAGCAGAAGTGAAATACTGTATTGAGCAGGGTGCAGATGAGATTGATATGGTGATTTCACGCGGCGAATTTTTATCGAGCAATTATGAATTTGTTTCGGATGAAATTTCACAAATCAGTGATTTGTGCAAAGCAGGAAAAAATGGAAAACCTGTGCATTTGAAAGTGATTCTTGAGACGGGTGAATTAAAAACAACTGAGAATATCTATCTTGCGAGTGTGCTGGCAATTAATGCTGGTGCTGATTTTATAAAAACTTCTACGGGAAAAATTTCTCCTGCGGCTACGCTTGAAGCAGCGTACGTTATGCTCACAGTGATTAATGAACATTTCAAAAAAACAGGAAAGAAAGTTGGATTTAAACCTGCGGGCGGTATCAGAACAACAGATGAAGCGTTGCAATATATTTCGTTAGTTAAAAATATTTGCGGTGATGATTGGCTTACGCCTGAACTTTTCAGGATTGGTGCTTCGTCTTTGCTGGATAATTTATTAAAGGACTTAAAGTGAAAATTTAAAGCCCTTCAAGAATTTGTTCAA
This sequence comes from Ignavibacteriota bacterium, assembly GCA_963748665.1. Classification (GTDB taxonomy): domain Bacteria; phylum Bacteroidota; class Ignavibacteria; order Tepidaquicellales; family Tepidaquicellaceae; genus CAIKZJ01. Next base: position 177,212 of record CAVVJW010000023.1, read on the forward strand.
GTTCGTCTTCGGATATTAAAATTTCGCGTCCCTTTGCTCCCTGGTTCGGACCTACGATGCCTGCTTCTTCCATCTGGTCAACGATTCGCGCCGCCCTTGCATAACCGAGTTTCAATCTTCTTTGCAAAGTGGAAGTGGAACAGTTTTGTAATTTTAAAATTAATCGCGCGGCATCTGGAAACATTTCATCCCAGTCACCCATATCAGAATTGCCCTTACCTTTTTTCATAACCGAAGGCAGTAGATACGGTTTGATGTAACCTTTTTGTTCTGAAATAAACTCAACAATTTTTTCACATTCTTCAGTGGAGATGTAAGCATTTTGAATTCTGATTGGCTTCGGTGTTGATGATGAAAGATAAAGCATATCACCGTTCCTTAGTAACTGGTCAGCGCCGCCCATATCTAAAATTGTACGCGAATCAATTTTTGAAGCAACCTGATAAGCAACCCTGACAGGGAAATTTGCTTTTATAACACCCGTGATAACATCTACAGAAGGTCTTTGCGTTGCAACGATTAAATGAATTCCAACTGCACGAGCCATTTGTGCAATACGTGCAATGGGGTCTTCAATCTCTCGCTTTGCAGTAATCATAAGGTCTGCCAGCTCATCGATAATAACGACGATGTAAGGCATCTTCTTATGCCGAATTGCCTCGTTGTTTTTAAGTTTACCTTCAGCATACTTAACGTTGTAAGCATCAATGTTTCTAACGCCTGCGTTTGCAAGTTTATCGTAACGCTGTTCCATTTCCATTTCAACACTTTTCAAAATTGAAACTGCGTTAGAAGGACTTGTTACGATGCTTTCATTAATGTCGTTTGAAGTAGCGATAAAATGATTTCGCAATTTAGTATAAAGACTTAATTCAATTTTCTTTGGGTCAATCATTACAAACTTTAAATCGGAAGGATGCATCTTATAAAGCAACGAGGCAATGATCGTGTTAATGCCGACACTCTTGCCCGAGCCCGTAGCGCCTGCAATAAGAGCGTGCGGCATTTTTGATAAATCATCAACGTAAATTTCACCGTCAATCATTTTCCCAAAAGCAACTGTAAGTTTTTTGGTGCTCTCAGTAAACTTTGCAGATGAAACAACTTCTTTAACCCTAACCATTTGAGACTTACTGTTTGGGATCTCAACACCTACAGTACCTTTGCCGGGTATAGGAATAATCATACGAATCCCTCTTGCCTTCATAGCGAGTGCAATATCATCCTGCAGTGATTCTATTTTTGAAAGTTTAACTTCCGGTGCGGGAATCAATTCATACAAAGTAACCACAGGACCCGGAGTTGCTTTGATATCAATAATTTCAATTCCGAATTTAAGTAATTTTTCCTGAAGTAAGCGTCCATTATGTTTAAGTTCTTCATCGGAAATAGTTTCTGCTTCTTCCTTTGTTGAATTCTCTAATAAATCTATAGACGGAAATTTATAATTCTCAAGTTTCTCTTCAACAAAATCATCTTCCTGCATATTTTCCAATCCGTCTAACTCATTCGAGTTTTCAGGATTAATATCAGTTTCAGAGGCTTCTTCCTTTTTAGGAGTTTTAATTAAAAGGTCATCAATCTTTTTCTTTCTCTTTTTATCAACAACAATTTCTTTTACTTCATCATTTTTAGAAACTTTCACTTCATCGCTAACATCTAAAACAGAGGTAAAGGGTCTGTTAATCTCAGTATCTTTAATCAATTCAACTTCTTCCTTCTGAACTGATTTTAACCTTTTAATCTTTTCTCTTTCTTTACTTAACGCATCCTGAAAACTATCGTTATCATTCGTTTCCATAGAACTAAGTTTTTCATCTTTAGCAATACCAAGTTCTTCTTTTTCCTTTTTGAACTTCTCTTTAATCTTATCCCATAGTATCTTGAGCCTTGCCAGTGACCTTAGAATGTTTCCGTCAACGATTAACATAACAAGTAAAACTAATAAAACAATAAATAAAACTGCAGAACCAAAACCGCCGAGTGCAAAATAAAATATTGAAGATAAAAAATTTCCCGTTGCTCCGCAGTATGCACCCGAAAGAGAATCGTTACCTGCAATAAACCTAATCAGTCCTGCTGTTGCAGAAAGTAATGACATCAATAAAAGAAGGTATGCTGAAATAGTAAAAGGTTTGTATAAACTTTTTCTTCTGAAAAGTGCAAATCCAATAATAGTAAAAATCACAGGAATGAAGACAGTGAAATAGCCAAAAAGATTCTCGATAGAAACATTAGCAATATATGCACCGGCAATTCCAAGCGGGTTAGCAATTTTATACAGCGATGAATAAGTTTCTTTTCTGAAAGCATCAAAGAAGGAAAATCTGAGAATTGTCTGAGCATCAGCCTTCGAGTAGAACAAAATTGAAATAAAAGAAAGAATACCAAGAAAAATTAAGAGAACACCAATAAGCCTGATTTTAAAATTTTCTGAAATCCGGAACTCCTCATTCTGAGTATTCCTTTTTCTTTTCGGTTCGGATTTGCTATCCGAAATCCTCGACTTCATTTTCTTATTCATTCGTTGAATGACCTGATTTGTTACTTATATTAACTCTTCTCATTTTAGATTTCGCGCTAACCTCGTGTTCAAATGTCTCTTTTAATTTTACCACACCATTTTTATAAATCGGTAAATGATTGTACATATCAATGGTAGAACAATAATTCAAATCATTTTCAAAGTTTAAAGAAATCAAATACTTTCCGTGCTCACATTTCTTCAACATATTTAAAATTCTGCCTTGGTCAGGCTGTGAATTTTTATAAATTATTTGCTTTACAAGTTTGTAACAAATATAACCAGAATCATAAACCGTGTAATTTTCTTTTCCATTAATTTCGAATAATCTTGAAATTATTAAGCCGGCAAGTACAGAATCCTCTACGCAATAGTCATTTAATTTCCCTGAACAAACAATTACAAAATCTTCGTTCAATTTTAAAAGATTATCTACGACAGCATTTATATTCAGGAAACTTGCGATGATTGACAATTTTGCAAACTTTGATTTAACAATAGAAACGGTACCGTTTGTTGTAGAAAAAACTAATGATTTCCCTTTAACTATTTCAGATGAATATTCAAAAGGTGAATTTCCGAGTTTGAAACCTTCTATTACTTTTCCATTCCTTTCTCCGCATAAGACAGAATTACCAAGACCTTTAGAAATTCTTGCCGCAACTGAAACACTCTCTGCAGGAATTATCTCTTTTGCTCCATTAACCAGAGCCGTTAAAATAGTAGAAGATGCCCTAAGAACATCAATAATAACAACATTCTTATCCTTTAAAATAAGTTCATCCGAAACCAATGATTGTGATAAATAAACACTAATATTAACCAAAGTATATAATTAAGTTTTACAATTGAGGGGACTCTCAATCCCCTCAATTTAACAATATAATAAAATTATAAGTTTAGAAAATAAAATCAACTAACAAAAGGAGTCTTAGAAACGATTGCTTTAATCCTGTTTCCTCTGACGTCAATTTCAATCTCTGTACCGTTTTTAGAATTTTCGATATTCACGTAAGCCAGACCAATATTCTTACCGAGCATAGGAGAAGGTGCGCCGCTCGCAACATGTCCAATTTTTTCATCACCCTTATAAACATCCTGTCCGTGTCTGGCAACCATTTTGCCCTCGACAATAAATCCAACCAATTTCCTTTTAAGGCCTTCTTCTTTGGATTTTAAGATTGCCTCTCTGCCATTAAAATCGCCACAATCAAGTTTTGTAATCCATGCTAGACCTGCTTCAAGCGGATTTGTATTTTCATCCATATCGTTTCCATACAGTCTAAAAGCATACTCAAGTCTTAAAGTATCCCGTGCGCCAAGACCAATAGGTTTAATATCAAATTCTTTGCCTGCTTCAAATATTGAATTCCATAACTCCTCGGACTTTTTAACATCCGAAGAAGAATATAATTCAAAACAAATTTTTTCACCTGTATAACCCGTTCTTGAGATAATAACATCCTGACCTGCAACTTTACCGAATTCAAAATGATAATACTCAATTTTAGACAAGTCAGTATCAGTTAATTTCTGAAGAGTCTTTAATGAATTCTGACCCTGAACAGCCAGCAATGAGGTTTCATCAGAAATTTCTTTTATAACAACATCACCAAACACATTCTCTTTCATCCATTTAATATCTTTTTCAATATTAGATGCATTTATAACTAACATAAAGTAATCACCACAATGATAAACAAGAAGGTCATCTACTATTCCACCGTTTGGCAAACACATTGAGGAATATTGTACTCTGCCTTTGAACAATTGCGAGACATCATTAGTTGTTAATCTTTGTACAAAAGCAAATGCATCTTTACCGTGTATTTCAACTTCACCCATATGAGATACATCAAAAACACCAACAGAATTTCTTACTGCTTTATGTTCAGCAATGATACCTTCATATTGAACCGGCATTTCATATCCGGCAAACTCAACTAATTTTGCTCCATACTTTTTGTGTAATTCGTTAAACGCTGTTTTTTTCATATTTGAAAATATTAAAATTTATTTATTAAGTTTCTTCCAATCATCTAAAAACTTTTCAAGACCAATATCAGTTAACGGATGTTTTGCTAACTGTTCTATCACTTTGAAAGGCATCGTACATACATCTGCACCCATTAAACAGGATTCAACAAAGTGTATTGGATGCCTGACTGAAGCAACCAAAATCTGAGTTTGATAATTATAGTTAGAATAAATTTGAACAATCTGAGATATTAACTCCATACCATTAAGAGAAATATCGTCAAGCCTGCCAACGAAAGGACTGATGAGATATGCTCCGGCTTTTGCTGCTAAAAGTGCCTGTGAAGGGGAAAAACATAATGTAACATTTGTTCTAATTCCTTCATCAGAAAAAGTTTTTACTGCTTTGAGTCCTTCTTTTATTAAAGGAACTTTAACAACAATATTCTTGTGAATTTTTGCAAGTTCTCTGCCTTCTTTAACCATGCCGTCATAATTAGTGGAGACTACCTCTGCGCTAATATCACCATCAACTATTGAGCATATTTTCTCAAGCATTGACTTAAAATCTTTGTGACCTTCCTTTGCCACTAACGAAGGATTTGTTGTAACACCATCAAGCAGACCCATATCAGCTGCTTCTTTTATCTCATTAAGATTTGCTGTATCTATGAAGATTTTCATACTGAAAAGTTATTTAATTATAAAATTAGTATTGTATTAATTTATTCAAAATATTAATTAATATAAATTCATAAATTTATCTCATATAAACTTATAATCGGAACATAGGATAGAGAAGTAAGGTTAAAATGTTAGGGTGATAAATTAAAGTCACATTCAAATGAAGATAAAACTATACATCTTAGCGTTACTATTAATGCTTACGACGGCGACAAACTCTTATGCGCAAAAAGTTACATCGCTTAACCTTACGTTATACAATGGAAATTCGTTTGTTGTTGAATTTGATGACAATGCTTTTACAAAAGCAAGTGAAGAATTACTGATAGATGGTATATCAGGTGGAAAACATTATTTGAAAGTTATTGCAGAAAGCTCTTCTAAACCAATTTTTTCAGGATACATCAACATACCAAGTGGCTATAGTGTTTATGCAGTAATTGACGAGTATAATTCATTTGAAGTGTACAAAAAGTATAAATACAGAAGCGATAGAAGGAGTATTGAAATAATTGAATGGGGACAACATAATGAGAATATTGACCCGGGTTATAATGAAGAATATAGATTAATAAACGACAGAGAATTTTCAGAATTAATTAATATTGTGAAAAGTAAATCCTTCGACAATACAAAGTTAGAAATATGTAAACTTTCAATAGACAATTCATTTTTAACAACTGATATGGTATGTAGTCTAATTAGATTACTAACATTTGAATCTTACAAGTTAGATTTGGCAAAATATGCATACGGAAAAACAGTAGACAAAAGAAATTATATTAGAGTTTTTGATACATTTGATTTTGAAAGCAGTATAACTGAACTTAAAAACTTTCTTAATAATTACAAATAGAAATCAGAAATTAATAAAAGGGTATAAAAACGAACATTGAAAAGTAACAAATATTTACATATTTTTGTAATTCACCAAGCCCGGGTGGCGGAACTGGTAGACGCGCAGGACTTAAAATCCTGTTTCCTGCAACGGAAGTATCGGTTCGATTCCGATTTCGGGCACTTTAAACCCTTGAGACTTTATTGTTTCAAGGGTTTTTTGTTTTTTCATTAAAAGGAAAATTGCCTCCCTATTGATGTCGGGATTATTTCATTTTTAGCAACTTGTTTTAAATAGATTTTGTATCTCATTAAGATATTATTGAATTTTATTTAATATTTTTAGTGAAAATACAAAAATATTTTTGTGATAATAATATTTGAATTTTTAAGGGAGTTTAATAATAGTATATTTGAATAACTTTAATAATACAAAAAGAGGAATAAGTCTATGTCAATTATTGTTACAGGAAAAAACCTGAAAATAGAAGACGTCTATAACGTTGCAGTTAAAAATGAAAAAGTCGAACTCCATCCTGACGCATTAGAAAGAATTAAAAAATGCCGTGCTTTTCTTGAAAGAAGAATTGAGGCAAAAGAAATAATGTATGGTGTAAATACAGGCATTGGAGAGTTAGTAAATGTTGTTCTTACCGAAGAACAGATTAAAGAGTTTCAAAAGTTTCTAATATACAATCATGCTGCAGGCATTGGAGAACCTTTTCCAATTGAAATTGTAAGAGGTGCAATGCTTGCTCGTATCAATGTTCATGCGAATGGTTTTTCAGCATGCCGACCTGAAATTACTCAAACCTATGTGGCAATGTTAAACAAAGGCGTAACACCAGTTGTATGTACAAAAGGAAGTGTTGGTGCTTGCGGAGATTTATCTCCAATGAGTCAAATAGCCCTTTCTCTTATGGGGGAAGGTGAATCATTTTACAATGGCGAACGAGTTCCTACTAATATTGCACTGGAAAAAGCAGGAATTCCAATTCCAGGGTTACAGGCAAGGGATGGACTTGCTGCAATTAACGGCAGTAATGTAATGAATGCTATCGGATGCTTACAGGTTTATGAAGTTGAGAGACTTTTAAAGCAGGCAGAAATTGCTGCCTCAATGTCATTGGAAGCATTAATGGCTAACCTTAAACCATACGATACAAGACTACATCAATTAAGAGGATTCAGAGGTGCAATAACTTCCGCTGAGAATATTAAAAAAATGATTGAAGGATCAGATTTACTAGGTAAAGTTAAAGTAAAAGTACAAGATGCATATTCTATGCGCTCAACTCCGCAGGTTATTGGTGCGGCAAGAGATCAATTGAGATGGACTCGTGAACAGGTTGAGATAGAACTTAATGGTATTGGTGATAATCCGATTTTTCTTCCAGATGAAGAGGTTGTTCTAACCGGAGCAAACTTTCAGGGCTCACCAATAAGTGTTCCTCTTGATATGCTTGGAGCATCCGTCACAATGGTTTGTGTTTTATCTGAAAGAAGACTAAACAGACTATTACACCCTGCTTTGAGTGTTGGACTTCCGGCATTCTTGACAAAAGGCGCGGGAATGTTTTCAGGACATATGCTCAGTCAATACACAGCAGATATGTTAATCGTTGAGCAAAGGATTCTTTCTATGCCTGCTTCAATTCAATCTATACCAGCTGCGGCTGATCAGGAAGATTTTGTAAGCATGGGGATGAATACTGCTTTAAAAAACAGACAAATAATTGAAAATGCATGGGGCATCTTGGGGATAGAATTTATTTCCGCGGCACAGGCAATTGATTTCCGTGATTATAATGTAGGCAAAGGTACTAAAGCAGCTCACACAGCTGTTCGAAAAGTTGTTGAGCATCTTGACATTGACAGACCATTATTTAAAGATCACAATAACATGATGGCATGTGTAAAAAGCCATGATATTTTGAAGGCTGTTGAAAATGAAATTGGAGAATTAAAAACATATTAATTGGATTTATAGAATAAAATAAAAAAAGCCCGGAATTTTCCGGGCTTTTTTATATATTTAAATAATATTAGTCCCGCATTAAATATTCTATATCTTCAATTTCTTTTGGCAATGAATCTGAAAGCACTTCTGAACCATTCTTAGTTACGAGTACATCATCTTCAATTCTTACTCCAATTTTTCTGTACTTCGCAGGAATTTCTTTTGCATCATCCGGGAAATATAACCCTGGCTCTACAGTTATAATATTTCCAGCCAGGAGTGTGTCAAAATCAGTTTTGCCAATTTTTTTATTAGCAACAGCATCATGGGTATCAAGCCCTATATGATGCCCAACACCGTGTAAAGTGTATTTAGTAATATCGAATCCTTTTTTTAATAATCCAAGTTTTTGCACACCTTTTTTTAATTGTTCAACAGAATATTTTTTGAGATCAGTTAACTTAATCCCGGATTTTATTTTCTTAATAACAGCATATTGTGCGTTAAGTACAATCTGATAAATTTCTCTTTGTTCCTTTGAAAATTTTCCGTTAACGGGCACAGTTCTTGTAAGGTCTCCGTTGTAATAATTAAATTCAGCACCTGAATCAATCAAAACTAGTTCGCCACTTTTGAGTTTATTCCTGTTAGTATTGTAGTGTAATATACAAGTATTATTACCACCTGCAACTATTGTTTCAAAAGCCACATCCTGGCAACCAAGTTCCTTGTAATGATATTCCAAAAGTGCCTGAATTTGATATTCGTACATATCAGGTTTAACTAGTTGTATTGTATTGTAAAATCCTGCCGCTGTTACTGTAGAAGCGTATCGTATCTGCTCTATTTCAAATTCATTCTTTACATTGCGCATTTTTCCTATTAAGAAATTATAATCCAATATTTGAACATTCGTCGACATTGTAATAAACGAAGAAATAAAACTTCTTAATTGGTCTTTTAATTCACCATTAAGAAAATTTAAATCGAACAAACTTAAATATATTTTATTATATTTATCGCTCGATATCAAATCATTAATTACATCTCCAAGTTTACTGTTCACTAATCCAATTTCGATTCCCAGTTCTTTTTTAACATTATCATATCCAAGTCTTTTACCTATCCAGGTTTCTTTTAAAGGATCTTTCTTCTGAACAAAAAGCACTTCCTTTGTTTTAAGCAATTTATTAGATTTTTCATCGTGAATATTCATTCCTCCAGGAGCCAGAATCAAAGCTGAGTTTGGTTCATTAAACCCGGTTAAATAGTAAAAATTTTTGTTCTGTTTAAATTTGTATCCATCATCATAAGAACGTTGAACATTTGAAGCACTGAGAACAATTACAAGAGAATTATCATCTAGTACATTATTAAGTTTATCCCTGCGGGATTTGTGGAAAAGTTTTTGTGCTAAGTCCATAATTTTTATTTTATATTTTTATTCGTCAAATTTAGTTTTATCTGATTCAGTTTTAATTTCAATTGGTATAGGATAATTTTTTGTAAAACAGGCAGTACAATAATCGGTTTTTTCAGATGTTTTTGGAACAGAGTCTAGTAAACTTTTAACCGACATATATTTTAAGGATTCAACTCCAAGTGATTCTCTTATTGCCTCTACATCACCATTAAACTGATTTGCAATTAACTCTTCTTTTGATGGAAAATCCATTCCGTAATAACATGGTGACACAATAGGAGGTGAAGTAATACGTAAATGAATTTCTTTTGGATTAGCATGTTTTATTAAATCAACTAAAAGTTTTAATGTAGTTCCTCTAACTATTGAATCATCTACAATTACTACTTTCCGGTTTGCTAATACACCTTTTACCACATTAAACTTCGTTTTGACCTTCATTTGTCTATGGTCCTGACCTGGTTCGATAAAAGTTCTGCCTACATAATGGCTTCTAATTAGACCTATTTCATGTTTAATGTTTTTTGTCTTTTTTACACATTCGTTAAAATAGCCAAGAGTAGCAGTGTTTGAGGAGTCAGGTACATTAATTATAATAACTTTCTTTTCATCCTCATCATCTGGATTGTCTTTATCGGGAGGAGGGTTTTCTATGGCAAGATTGGCACCGATTCGTCTCCTTACTTTATCTACTTTTTCTTCAAAAATCTGGCTATCGGGTCTGCTAAAATATATATACTCAAAAATACAATGTTTATATTTATCGATTTTTTTAATAAAAAATGATTTTACATTTTTTGTTTTTATTACTTCTTGATCTATTACAATTATTTCTCCGGGTTCAACATCGCGTATATATTCGGCATTAAGAATATCAAGAGAAGTTGTTTCAGAAGCAAAAATAAAACTGTCATCAAGTTTACCCATCACAAACGGTCTTACACCATAAGGATCACGCGCAGCAATAAGTTTATCATCGGTTAAAATAACCACAGAATACGAACCTTCAATCTGTCTGAAAACCTCAAGTAATTTTTCAATAAAATCTTCTTTTTTACTTCGTGCAAGTAAATGTAAAATAATTTCAGTATCTGTTGATGTTTGAAAAATTGTACCTTCATCCTGAAGTTTTTTCCGAAGGTAATTTGCATTTGTTAAATTGCCGTTATGAGCAAGAGCCAGATTACCATCCTTATAATTAACTTTAAAAGGCTGAATATTATTTCTTTTATCAGATGACCCTGTTGTAGAATATCGGTTATGCCCAATAGCAGAATCACCCTTAAGATGATTTACCAAAGTGTCTTCATCGAATACTCCAAGGACCAAACCATGACCTTTATGTATATTAAACCGGAATTTATTTTTATCAGTTAGAAACTCTGAAGTAACAATACCTGCTGCTTCCTGTCCTCTATGCTGTAGAGCATGTAATCCATAATATGTCATTATAGCTGATTTGGGATTATTGAAAATTCCAAAAACACCACAATTCGCACGAACAGATTTTTCATCTGATAAGATTACTTCCTTCGGTTTTACAAATTCTTTCAATATTTTAATTATTAACTTTCTTTATTCTTATATGATTTGAGAAAATCCATGCTCTATCATCAACCCAGCATTCAATTCTGTAGCAACCATCTTCTTCCACATCCCATAAACCTCCAAATCCTTTACTTTCATGTATGCACTCCCCATTACGAATTATTTTTGTTATGGATTCTTTTGGTATAAGAAAATTAAGAACAACTTTTTTGCTGTTAGATACCAAAATTTCATCCCCCATTTGATAATTACTTCCATTATATTCTGCAAAAAATCTAAAACCTTTTGCATCACCATTATAATAATTTGAGATAAAAGACTTTCCTTGTTTAAGAGCGTTTACGATGTTCTTCTTATACTTTTGAAAATTTTCCTGGTCCCCTATAAATATTTCTTCGTTTAAAAGAACATGTGTTCTAATCGATTTGAATAAAACTTTATAAGGAAAAACTTCAACATTGTAAAATCCGAGCAGGCTCATTTTATGAGCATGAGCATCAATACTGCCGATTGCAGTTACTTTTCTTGAAAGATTCAGTTCGTCCCATTTCTTAACGGATTCTTTGCATGGAGCAACAATTGATTTTAGAGGATGAATAAATCTCTGCACCTTATTACTTTCTGTCAACTCTTCAACCCACTCACTCATGTGATTCCATATTTCAATACCATCAAAAGATTCTGTATTCCATTCAGTCCATGGATAAGGTGGATGTTCAGGGAAGCAACTCCTTTTTTCAAATGGATGTGCAATAAAACCAACTCCACCTTTCCGTTTTATTTCATCAAGATATTCTAAAGCCGAAAGTTTACACCCAAGTTCACCATTATCAAGAACTTTAAATGTTCCTACTAATTCATCAAGACCAAAAACCAAATAATGATTTCTATTCTGAATATCGTTAACCTCATAACCGACTATAAACATAGATTTATCAAACCATTTTTCATAACCGTCATTCTTTGCCTGAATAGAATTATGGTCTGTTAAAATCAGAAAATCAAGCCCTGCCTCATTTGCACATTGTGCAATATGTTCTGGAGTGCCTGTCCCGTCAGAATAAGTTGAATGAATATGTATTGATCCTGAATATTCGTACATAAATTTTTTAATCAAAAATTAATTTAACATTGTTTCAAAATAATAGAAATGTATTTCCGTCATTTATTTATTTTACTTACATTTCTATTATTCAAAATAGATGCAGTAATTAATGAACCTATAACTCCAAATAAAGGATAAATAATAATGTTTGAAATAAATGTAAAAATTGCAAGAGTTGGAGAGTAACCGAATTTATTAAATTCCTCCGATAACATTCTAATTTGATTGTCTGCTTCCGGAGGCAGATTTATTGCAAAATCTCCAAGCAACTTTAGTGATTCGTTTATAGGATTAACACTTGAGTACATTAAAGTAATTATATTAAACCCACTAACCGCAACAGCAGAAAGAAAACCGCTCAGCAATCCGATTAAAAAAGCATCATTAAACTTTAATGAATAGTTTATCTGCCGGAGTTGTTTATTATAATAGATTACTCCAACAACACCACCTAACATAATACCCGCACAAAAGAATAGATTAATAAAATTAATTACAGGGGCAATAGAAATCAATGTCATAATCAGGAAACTAATTATTACTGGACGAAGACGATTTATGCTTACATTATTATTCATTATTATTATTACAGTATTTTATATATATTTCATACAAGAAATTAATAGTACCCGGTATCAGATAAAATGGAAGAACAAATCCGATTAGAGCACCTGTTACTGATCTTGAAATAAAAGAATTGTTAACAATACCTAAAATATCGAACAATGCATCTAAAAATACGAACAAAGAAAACATTAATAAAATCCAGAACGATGGAAGTTTTTTATTCTCCAGACCTTTAATAAAAGGATACAGAATCACAGAAAAAAGAAAAGAAAAGTAAACTGATGAACATCTTGAACAAACAGGTAGCTTCTGACCTAATAAAAAGAAGGATCTTTCATCTAATTGATGGCATGTTGAAGAAAAGAAAACATATCCATAATCTGATATATCATTCCATACACCGCCAAATGTTTGGAAAAGAGGGATCAGAATCAAACTAATTGTCCAAAAAAATGTTACAGTAAGAAATACCAGATATATTTTTAAAAATAATTTCAAATTATATAAAACAAAATTAACTTAAACTAAGTATAATAAAAAGAGAATTTAAGAAGGAATTTACAATTTTAACTAATTTAAATAATAAAAGCAACTTTATATTTTGTTTATTGAATATTTTTATATAGTTTTGCATATTGCAGGGAAGTAAGTTCTTTAACATTTTATAAACTTTAAATTTACAATTATGAAAATTCAAATCACAGCAAGACACTTTAAAGCTAAGGAATCAACCCAGGAATACATAAAGGAAAAGGTTGAAGGATTAAGTAAGTATAATGAAAACATTATATTTGCAGATGTGATTTTATCATTCGACAAACCACCGGCGGATATCAAATATTGTGAAATCATTCTTAAGTTAAAGGAAAAAACACTTACAGCAAAGGAATCATACGGCGATTTTGAAAGAGCAATTGACCTCGCGGTAGAAAAGATTGAGACCCAACTGTACAAAGTAAAAGATAAACAAAAGACAAATAAGAAAACTAAACAAAAATTATAATATTGATTGATAGTTTAAGAGATATTAAACATATTCAGAAAGAAAACATAACTGTAGAATTTTTCTATCAGCAATGCAAGGACAGATTTCATTTAAGAAAAGTTACAAAGAATGAGATTGATCCAAACAGACTGATAACAGATAAAGATTTACACAGACCCGGATTAGCATTAGCGGGGTATGTTGAATTATTTTCTTTTACAAGAATACAAATATTCGGTAATACTGAAAACAGGTATTTAAGCAAATTAAACAGTGATGAAAGATATACAACCCTGGAAAAATACTTTTCCTTTGATGTACCTTGTATTATTTTTACTCACGGTAATCAGCCTACTGAAGAAATACTAAAGTTAGCAGATATTAGGAATATTCCGATTTTTTTAACAGAACACCATACAACAAGATTAGCTTCTTTGCTTAGCGATTTTTTAGATGATCAGTTTTCAACGCAGGCTGCCATACACTCATCTTTTGTTGATGTTTATGGAGTCGGATTATTATTTTGCGGTAGATCGGGAATCGGAAAGAGCGAAATAGCATTAGATTTAGTTGAAAGAGGGCATAGATTAGTTGCAGATGATATTGTAATTGTATCAAAAAAAGCTGAAAATGTTTTAATGGGTTCAGGTACTTCTTTGGTAAAGCACTTTATGGAAATAAGGGGATTAGGAATTATAGATATTAAGAGGATTTTTGGAATAAGGGCTATAAGATATCAAAAAAGAGTTGAAGTTATTGTAGAACTTGAACACTGGGACAGTGAAAAATCATATGACAGAACAGGTCTCGATTCAAGTATGATTGATATGCTTGGAGTTGAAGTTGAAAAAATTAATCTACCTATTTTCCCGGGTAAGAATATTACTGTCATTGCAGAAGTAATCGCACTTAATTATCTTTGCAAACATTATGGTTACAATGCGGCGAAAGTTTTTGAGAAACAATTAAGTGATAAAATCGAATACAATTCCAATAAAGGGAAAGATTCAAACGGATTTCGTTTTGGCAGAAATACGGAGTACTTTGAACACGATTTTGAATAAAAAGTATTTTTAAAAATAATATAAAATTAACGGAGGTTATTTAATGGTCTGGACATTGGAGTTAGCATCATTTCTCGACGATGCTCCATGGCCTGCAAACAAAGCAGAGCTTATAGATTATGCAACTAGAACAGGTGCACCAAAAGAAGTTGTTGATAATTTAATGGACCTTGAGGATACTGAGGAACCATATGAAAGTATAGAAGAAATATGGTTGGATTATCCTACTGATGAAGATTTCTTTTATGATGAAGAAAACAAGGATTTCTAATCTATTTAATCTTATAATTTAAGAATTAAGTATTTGAGTCTGCGTATTTTTATATGCAGACTCATTTAATAAACAATTCATAAAATTCATCTTTTGAAAAAATATTTACTGTTTGTTATTCTTTTTGTTTTAACGTTAGGTACATCATTCTCGCAAGATGATGACGAACCTATTATCAAAAATTTTACAATTGACGAAGTCGAAATTGAATTCAAAAATCAAAACAGTTTTAGCAAGAATGAAATCCTGAATATTATTAAGACAGGAAACTCTGATCTTTTTAATCAGGAAGAATTTGTCTTAGATATGCAAAGGATTGAAAAGTTTTATTTTGATAATGGGTACATAGATGCTTTCATAGATACTTCATCAACAATAAATCAGAATAAGAGAAGAAATATCCGTAAAATTTTTTATTTTAGAAAATAAGCCTTATATTGTAAACAAAGTAAATTATATTGGTTTAGAATTTCTTCCTGATGACCTAAAAAAGAATTTGTTGTCTCCGGAAGAAATAAATTTCTCTGAAAATCAGATTTATAACAAAACTTTTGTTACTTCAGAGGCCGGACGAGTATTAGGATTCTTACGAAATAATGGCTATGCATTCGCAACTTCCGAAGCCCCGGAAGTTGTAAAATATGAATCTAACAATCCTGAATTCGATAATAAGTTGACAATCAATTTGAAATATCATATGGGAGAAAGATACCGTTTTGGTAAAACTTTTATTGGAATCAAAAACGATAAGTATTCTATTGATATTAATGATATTTTATATGAACTTGAATATTCAGAAAACGATATTTACAGTAAAGAATTATTGGTAAAAAGCGAGAACAGGCTTAAACAGGATTGCAATTTTAGAGAACACAAGAATAGTTATTTTGAATATTGATACCAGCAATCATTTTATTAATCTAAAAATATTAGGATCGGTAAGAAACAAATACGAAGTTCAACCTGAAATACTTGCTTATGATATCGCTAATTCATTTTACGGCGGATTAGGTATTTCTTTTTCGGATAAGTTCTTTTTGAAGAACCCACGTACATTCTCGGCAAAAATAGGGGCAATGGCAAGTTCATTACAGAATTACAGATTGCAGACGATTTTAGAAATATACCAACCTCACTTATTCAACAATAATAAGATTACCGGCTCACTAAATTTAAGTTCGACAATTTTTTCAATTGATGAATACAGGGTTGAAGAATATAAAAATGAAATTAAAACAAATTATGAATTGCCTAGGCACACATACTTGAATAATTTATTCTTAGACTGGAGTATAAAAAATCAGAGAATAACTTTTAAAACCCCAGTTGATTTTATTGGAGAAGGAG
This sequence comes from Ignavibacteriota bacterium, assembly GCA_963748665.1. Classification (GTDB taxonomy): domain Bacteria; phylum Bacteroidota; class Ignavibacteria; order Tepidaquicellales; family Tepidaquicellaceae; genus CAIKZJ01. Next base: position 193,504 of record CAVVJW010000023.1, read on the forward strand.
CATTTGTAGATATTCTTACTTCAATTCTAGGATTAACGTTAGTTCATTCACAAGTTGACAATTACCAGTTTCCCACACATGGCTTATACCAGTCTTATTTATTTGAAGAAAGCGGACTTTTAAGCTCTATATTAAAAGAATTATTTGATGTATCTACTGTAAATTATTTTAAATTTTCTTACATCAACAAGTTTTATTTTCCGGTAACGCGCAGACCTGAGAAATCAACAATTGCTACAAAATTCCTTATAGGAAATATTGTTGAATATGGTAATAATACACTTGTACTTAGTTCAACAGATGCTAATTACGGACTTGATGTTGTGCCCATTGATTCAAAATTTATTGCAGGGGGAAGTACTAGTGTAAGAGGTTGGAATGCAAGAAAATTAGGAACATTTGAAGAAAGGGAAAATGGCGGAAATTTTCTTGTAGAAGGAACTATAGAACATAGAACGCGACCATTTTATGATAGTAAAGGACTAATAAAAGATTTTGGGTTTGTTTCATTTGTTGATATCGGAAATCTATGGCGTGATGTTAAGGACTTCAAGACTCCAGATTTAGCGGTTGCTATCGGAGTTGGATTAAGATACTATACAATAGTAGGTCCAATAAGGTTTGATTTCGGTTTTAAATTTTATGATTATGAACCCGCAGAGGGTACGAATAAATGGTTGTTCCAAAATAATATAACAAAAATTTTTCAGGATAAATTTGCAATTCAATTTGGGATTGGTAATACATTTTAATTCAATATGTGGAAAAATATCAAAGGCCAGAGAAGAGTAATAAACATTTTAAAGAACGTATTCAAAAGTAAAAGAATACCTCATTCGTTTATTTTTTATGGTATAGAAGGAATTGGGAAAGATGCTGTTGCTATTGAATTTGCTAAGTTATTAAATTGCGATAACCCTGACGATGTACGAGGCGCATGCGATAAGTGTAATAGTTGTAAATCAACAATACAATTAAACTCTACTATTTTCAAATTCATAACTGCACTTCCTGCCACAAAGAAAGAAGATGATGACGGCGATACTTATTTATCAGATTCGGATTATGATATTTTAAAAGCTGAGTTAAAGAATAAATCAACAAATCCTTATCATAAGATTGATATACCAAAGGCCACAACCATCAAAATTGAAAGCATACGACAAATAAAAAAAGAAATTTATTTAACCGGAGAACGAGGAAAGAAAAAAATATACCTTATATCAAATGCCGATATGATGAGACGTGAAGCTGCGAATTCATTCTTGAAAGTTCTTGAAGAACCGCCTGGTGATGCCGTTTTAATACTCACTACTTCAAAATTGAATTCATTACTTCCTACAATTATCGGAAGATGCCAGAAAATTAAGTTTGACTCTATAAGCAATTATGATTTAAAGGAATACATAAATGAAAATCACCCGGAAACAACAAACGAAGAATTGAACCTGCTTGTGAACCTTGCAAACGGAAGTCTTCAGAATCTGAAAAATAATATTAATTGTAATTTTCTTGACCTTAGAAATATTGTAATCGACCATCTAAGGTCAATTGTAGCAAATAAATACTTTGCGATTTCAGGTATTATTACTTCATTAGTAATCAACAAAGATAGGGAATTTATCAGGCAATATCTTTATTTAATGCAATTGTGGTTCCGCGATTTGATAATAAAAAAATCTCAGAATGAAGAGAGAATAATTAATAGAGACTTGGAAGAGAATATTAAAAACTTTATTTCACGATTAAAATGTAATGAATATGAAATAATAAATATTCTTGAAATGTTTATAAATGATATTGATAAAAATGTTAACCTTGAACTATTGCTATACAATCTCACTTACAAACTCAAACCTATGATAAAAGTATTAACATAACTCCTTAAAATGTATTCTAACAGTAATCATTAAAGAATATTTTCAAGATCAACTTCACAATGCCATAAAAAGAATCGTTATTTTCATATTTCTTTAATTTTGTTGTATTATAAGAGAAAAGTTTACAATATTTCATTGACTTGTAATTCTTTGTTAAAATAGGTAAAATTAACGTTTATTTTAAATTTTAATAGTTCAAATGAAAAGCCAAAAAACATTATTTTTAGTTCTCATTTTATCAATTATTTCAACTGTTTTTATAGTAACAGGATGTAATAAAAAGAATAAAACTGTCGTAGCAGAAATCGGCAGTGATAAGATATACATGTATCAATTTGAAGACCAGTTTTTAAAATCAACTGGTAATAATATTGATTCTGCAAAAAAAACTACAATTGAACAGAGAAAAGAGTTTCTTGATTTAATGGTTAAATTAAGACTTAAAGTACTTGCGGCAACAGAAAAAGGTTATTTGGAAAGTCCGGAAATCAAGGCAGACCTTGAATCTTACAAGAAAAATTATTTATCTGCTTTCTTAATTGACAAAAAAGTTACTGATCCATACATTAAGGACTTATATGAAAGAAAGAAGTTTGAAATAAGAGCTTCTCATATATTGATAAACCTTCCTCAAACAGCAACTTCAGAAGACTCTGTAAAAGCATTTCAAAAAGCAAAAACAGTTATTGACAAACTAAAGGAGGGAGCAGTCTTTTCTGATGTAGCAAAAGAATTCTCTGAAGATCCATCTGCAAAATCAAACGGCGGAGATTTATATTATTTTACAGGTGGTATGACAGTACCTGAATTTGAAGAAGCAGTCTATAAATTGAAACCCGGTGAATACACAAAAGAGCCTATAAGAACAATGTTTGGTTTACACATTGTTTTTGTAACAGATAAAAAGAAAAGAAATGACGGGATTAAGGCATCTCATATTTTAATACAGGATCAAAGAGATAGCTCAGGGAATGTCCTCGATTCCTCTGTCTCACTTAAAAAGATAAACGAAGTATATGCAAGGTTAAAAGGCGGTGAAGATTTTAGCAAAGTGGCAACAGAAGTTTCTCAGGATCCGGGTTCAGCACCAAAAGGTGGCGATTTAGGATTTTTTGACAGAAGAAGAATGGTACAACCATTTGATAGTGCAGCATTTTCCTTAAAGGTTGGAGAAATTTCGTCACCCGTTAGAACTCCTTATGGATGGCATATTATTAAAGTTACAGAAATAAAAGAATATCCTGAATTTGATAAAGCAAAGGAAAACCTTAAAAACGAATTTAAAAGGAGTATGCAATATAAAGTCGAATATGATAAGTATGTCAGCAAGGCTTTAAAGGATTACAAACTTGAATTAGATATTAATGGATTAACAGTGTTTTATTCGAAAGTCGATTCAAATAAAGCAATAGCAATGACTAACTTTGACAGCATATTTACTGATATTGATAAAGGTACAAAACTTGCTAATTACAATGGTGGCTTTGTAACTTTACAGGACTTTTTACAACTATTACAGGTTAACAAAGAGTATTCATCATCAAATCCCGGCATAGTAACTTTGAAAAAAATAATCAATGATGCTGCTTCAGCAAATGTTTTATTTATTGTTGCACAAAAAGAAAATATTGAAAAAGATGAAGATTATCTTGAACTGATGAATGAATACATTGCGGGATTATTAAGAGAAAAAATTGACCTTGAAGAAATTTCAAGCAAAATAAAAATAAGTGACGAAGACATTAACGGTTACTACAATTCTCACATAGCTCAGTATACAATCAAAGATGGAGAAACAGAGAAGACAAGGACAGTTGATGAAGTTAAAGCAGAGATAACAAACACATTAAGACAGGATAAATTTGTTCAAACAGAAAAAGCTTACATTGATGGTTTAAGAACAAAGTACCCTGTTAAGATAAATGATGAAGAATTGAAAAAAGCTTTTAAAGACTAAAAATAACTTGAAAATAAAGATATTTAAAATATTAATCCTGGCGCTATTCTTTTTGTCAGCATTTAATTTATATGCTCAAAAAGAAGGCGACAGGATAATAGCTATTGTAGGAAATGAAATAATTCTAGAGTCTGATTTGCAATACCAAATGCAAATGTATGCAAGGCAGAATAATTTAACCTCTATGAATCCTGCTATTGCTCAACAGTTATTCCAGCAAATGATTACGGATAAAATCATATTAGCAAAAGCACTTCAGGACAGTATAGAAGTAAAAGACGAAGAGGTAAATCGTGAACTAGACTATAGGCTGCAATCATTAATACAGCAGGTTGGCTCCGAAAAAAGAATTCAGGAAATTTACGGTATGCCATTAGTAAAGATTCGATTAACATTAAAAGAAGACCTGGTTAAGAAAATGATGGGTGATAAATTGAAAAGAAAAATGTTTTCTAACCCTACTAAGGTTTCAGATAAAGAGGTAAGAGATTTCTATAATGAATATAAAGACTCACTCCCGCCTGTGTCAGAAGAATTTGAGTTATCTCATATTTACATGTCAAGGAAACTAACCGAAGCAGAGAAACTATTATCAAAAGAAAAAGCCTTACAGATTTTAGACAGTGTTAAGTCAGGTGTTGATTTTTCAGAACTTGCGAAAAGGAATTCGGATGATAAGGGCTCTGCAATAAATGGAGGTGATTTAGGATTTGCTAAGAAAGGTGTCTTTGTAAAAGAGTTTGAAGAAGCATTGTATAGTTTAAACCCCGGGGAAGTTTCCGGAATTGTTGAGACTGAATTTGGTTATCATATTATTAAATTAACCGAAAAAAAGGGTGACCAGTTAAGAGCGCAGCACATTTTAGTTGGATACAAGAAACTTGAGATCATCTGATTTTGAGACTATTTCGTTTTTAAATAAAGTTAAGGATAGCATCATAAGTGGACAGATAACATTTGAAGAAGCGGCAAAAAAGAATTCTCAGGATGCTGAATCAAATAAAAAGGGTGGCGATCTTGGGTTTATTTCCATTGACAAACTTGACAGCAATTATGTAAGTGAAATAAAATTATTACAATTAGGAGAGATAAGCAAACCCCTTAGAGTTGGTGATGATAACAATTATGGATATGAATTAATTAAAGTTAAAAGCAAAAACGAACCACATAAAGTGACGCTGGAAACAGATTTTGAGAAGATAAAACGATACGCTACTGCATTAAAAGAGAACAAAAAATATGAAGAGTGGATTGAAGAATTAAAAAAATCAATTTACGTTGATATAAAGTTTTAGTCAATGAATATCTTCTCTGGAAGTATATTGGATTATTTATTTTGGTTTGGATTTTTTATTTTATCATTAGGTTTTAGTTTATATCTATATAGTAATTCAGATCTCACTAATTTTAAAAAAGCGATATTAGTTACTTTAAGAACTGTGTCGCTTTTTTTAATGCTTTTACTTATTTTAAATCCTTTTATTGAGTACGTTAAACATAATATATTAAAGCCTCAGAACATTATATTAATTGACAACAGTCATAGCAGCAGAATTGAAAACGGAGATTCTGCTATTAAAGTCGTGATAAGTAATATAACTAAAGGGGAAAGGGATTTTCTATATTATACTTTCGGAAGCAAAATTATTAAAGAAATTAAAGATTACAAACCCGATTCTACGGAAGAGTATAAATATTCTACAAACCTTGCAACAACATTCGATGATATCCTCAACAAGAATGAAAAGCATATTAATTCTGTCAGCATAATATCTGATGGAATAATTAACGAAGGGAATAACTTAATCCAGACTGCATATAAAATTAATGCACCTATTCATTATAGGCTTATTGGAGATACATCTCAAAGAAAAGATCTGATAATACAAAAAGTATATTTTAACAAAAATCAATTTACTAACAGTAAATCCAAAATATATGTAAGTATTAACTCATACCTCACAGATAAAGAAATAAAAGTTAATCTGTTTGAAAATGATGTTAAAATTAAGACTAACACTGTCTTCGTTAAATCATCGAATTCAATATATGAATCATCGTTTGAAGTATCATCAGCAATACAGGATATTAAGAAATACAAAGTGGAAATAGAGTCAGATCCTGACGAAGTTACATCTCTAAACAATTCAGAAATATTTTATATTAATTACATAGATAATTCAATAAAAATTCTCGTAATAGCAGGCAGTCCAAGTCAGGATGTATCTTCTATCAGACAAGTATTGAACCAATCGGAGAATTTCAAATACGATGTAAGAATTCAAAAGAATGGCAATGAGTTTTATGATGGTGTCTTGCCAAAATTTATTGATTATGATATTGTTGCTTTAGTCGGATTCCCTACCGAAGTCACAAACAAAGAAATTCTTTCTTCAATTAGAGATAATATTAAGGATGCAAAAATACCTTTAATATTTTTTAATTCCTCTGATTTATCTTTCGAGAAGTTGAAGGAAATAAAAGAAATCATACCCTTTGTCTATAATGAAATTGGTAAAAGTGAAATTAAAGGAAATGTTCTGTTTACACCTAATAATATAAATGAAAATACGGAAAGTTTCAGAAAACTAAAGTTATTGCCGCCATCGTTCTTTTATAGGGGGGCTTTTTCGAGTAAGCCAAATTCAACAATCTTAGGAATTCAAAATAACGAACCTGCAATTATTTTAGATAATTCTTCACCGGTTACATCCGTTGCATTTTTAGGTTATGGATTTTGGAAATGGAATTTAAGCCCTAATGGGAATTATGATTATCTGAGAAATTTAATTTCCGGTTTTATCAGTTTATGTATCAATGAAGATTCAAAAGAAAAATTTGCAATTAAATGTGATAAAGATAGTTATGCTATAAGCGAGCCGATAGAGTTTATTGCGTATTACAAAGATATTGTCCCATCGAAGAAATATGCTGTTAGACTAAATATTATGAATAAAGGAAAAGTATCAAATCTGGAATTAAGTCGGGTTGGAGAGAATAATTTTCAGGGACGGCTCCAATTTTTTGAAAAGAATGACTATTCTGTAAAAGCAGATTTATACGAAGACAACGTTTTGATACAAACAAAAAACCTTAAATTTTCTGTATCTGATGCAACTAAAGAGTATAAAGAAACAAAAGCAACTGACAAATCACTCAAAGAACTTTCAAACATTACGGGGGGTGTTAATTTAGCCGAAAGGAATAAATCTGAGATTGACAGTATTTTCAAGTCACACAACAAGATTGAGAATAATTATTTAAATAAATCATTATTTCGGAATTCGTTTTTGTATTTAATATTAATTATTGTTTTATTATCTATAGAATGGTATATTCGTAAAAGATTAAATTTAGCATAGAGGTTTAAATGAAATACAGAAAATTTATATTATTATTTATATTAACTTTATTTTCTACAACTTTAGTTGCACAAAATTACTGGCTAAACTCGTACAGTCCTACAAATATTGACCTGAAGAAAGCTTCTTTCATTGATAGTCTTACGGGCTGGGTTTGCGGAGATTCCGGATTAGTAATCCACACAACAAACGGAGGTCAGAACTGGGTTACACAAAACACAAAATCCAAATTATTTCTTCATGATATTTTCTTTTTAAATAAAAGACTCGGTTGGGCACTTGGGTGGAGCATATTCAACCCACAGCCTCCATACGGAACAATGATTTTTAAAACAACTAATGGTGGAGTCGATTGGGATACTACTACTTTTCCTATAGATAATGTATTTTTTAAAAAAGTATATTTTCAGGATTCGTTATATGGATTTTTGGGCGGTAATTATAAAAATATTCAACGAACAACAAATGGTGGTATAACATGGCTTGATGTTCAGATTGATTCTCTATCGGTGATGTTCTTTCCAGTCCTGAATTTTTCATTTTATAACCGTGACTATGGATATGCTGTTGGCGGAGCAATGGACATTGCGGGTGTTATCTGGCGAACTACAAACAGAGGAGTTCGATGGACTCCTTACATTGAAGCTTCCGAACCAATTATGGACATGGCTTTTTTTGACTCTCTCCGAGTATTAGGTTTTGGAGGAGATTTTGAATACGGCCCGAGTTTAATAACATCTTCAAACTCCGGTGCAAACTGGAAGTACCAGTCACTTGAAATATTCGGGCAACCTTCAGTTTTATCATTCAGGGATTTAAAGGACGGATGGGGCGTGGTTAGTTGGGAACGGATATTTCTTTTCACACAAGACACAGGGAAAACTTTTGTGCAAATTCCAGTTACTGATTCTGCAGTTATTGTGGACATTGTTTTTCCGGATACGAAACACGGTTTTGCTGTTGGTTATGACGGGAAGATATTAAAATTTAATTATTCAACTGTAGGAATTGTTAATCAGAATCATATTTCTTCAAATAGTTTTGAACTAAAGCAAAATTATCCAAATCCTTTTAATCCTTATACAACGATTGCATACGAATTAAAAAGTAATAGTTATGTAGTTTTAAAAGTTTTTGACGTGACCGGTAAGGAATTAAAAACACTACAAAATGGTTATCAGAACCAAGGAAAATATAAACTTGATTTTGGTAGTGACTTTTTACCTTCTGGTGTGTATTTTTACAAAATAGTTGTAAGGGATTTAAGCGGAAAGAGTAATGATTTCTTCACGGAAACAAAGAAAATGCTTTTAATTAAATAACTTTAAAAACTATAATATATCTGTTATGAGAAAATTTACTCTACTCTTTGTAGTTGCTTTCTTCTTTTCAGGAATTGCATACTCACAGCAATTAATAAATACATCCAACAAAAAACCTTTTATTACGCTTGAGACTTCAGGTTCGTTAGAAATTCCAATTATGGATTTAAAAGAATCGAATGGTATTGGCGGAGTTTATAAATTTACAGATTACGGTGCGAGTACGGGCTTTGGCGCTGCCATTAATTTAAAGTTTGCGGTGTACAGTGCGAAGAGAACTCAACTTAGAACTTATCTTAATATTGGATATTCACAATTTGGTAATGATGAGAATAAGGCTTATGTGTATTCGAAATCCGGTTGGATTAATCCCGGATATCCTAATGAGCCAGTTCCAGGAACTAAATATGTATGGCCTGTAAGAGATACTGCCGGTACAAGTAATATGAGAATGAATGTTCCATACTTAGCCGTCGGAGGCGAGTTTGGTGTTTACACCGATAAAAGGAATCGTTCATCTCTCAATTTCGGTCTTGATTTTCTTATCAGTGTTATATTTGGAAAGTATGCTCAAACAATTTCCGGACAACTGGAAGAAACATACACAACATTAAATTCTAATACCAGAATGGGACTCGGGCTGAATGCTTCATATTCACTGAGGTTTACCGAAGTGGTTGGTTTTCACGTAGGAACTCGTCTTGCGATTCCTAACTTGTTCAGTAAAAGTTCGGAAATATCTGATGGCGATGCCGCTTTTTATTTGCTTGACAAGGAAGATAAATCACTTAATGCAAATTTATCGAGCAACAGAACAATAGGTTACTTTAAATTCTATGGCGGGCTTTCGTTGTTTTTCGGAAAATTATAATAAAAGTTTAAAGATTAAATTTAATAATTTCAAAAACTAAATATAAAACGTTATGAGAAAAATCGTACTGCTGTTTTTAATCGCACTCTTTGTATCAGGGACTGTTTATTCGCAACCAATTCTTTTAAATGCGAATAAAAAACCTTTCCTTACAATCGAAACTTCCGGTTCGTTTGAACTTCCAATTATGGATTTGAGCGCTTCCGATGGTGTTAATGGATTCTACAAATTTACTGACTACGGTGCAAGTTTAGGTTACGGCGCAGCATTAAATTTTAAATTTGCTGTTTACACTGCTAAAAGAACTCAATTGCGTACATACGTCACTTTGGGTTATTCACACTTCGTAAACGATGATGGCAAAGCCGCTTCCGGATTCTCTCAATCAGGTTGGGTTCATCCCGGTTATCCATTTTTCAATAGTGAAACCGGTGGCAGAACCAACCCTGCAATAGATGTATCGGGTATTAGTAATATGAGAATGAATATGCCGTATCTTTCACTCGGTTGTGAACTCGGTGTTTACACTGATAGAAGAAATCGCTCTTCGTTCAACTTTGGACTCGATTATCTTTTCACAGTTATCACGGGAAGATATTACCAAACTATTACAGGAGGTCAGGAAACATTTACCACCTTACGTGCAAACTTAAGGAATGGGATTGGTTTGAACACCTCTTATTCACTTAAATTCAGCGAAGTAGTTGGTTTCCACGTAGGAACTCGCTTTGTGATGCCAAACCTTTTTGGTAAAGCGTCTGAAATGTCAGATGGCGATGCTTACGCTTACATACTCGATAAAGGAAACTCTACGTTAAATCCAAATTTAACAGGCGATAGGACTATGGCGTATTTTAAATTTTATACAGGTCTATCATTATTTTTGGGAAAATTGTAACATAATCACTAAAGGGCAGACATTCAAAGTCTGCCCTTTTTGTATAGTCCAGATATTGCATTTCGAAAAGCCTCAAATCCTTCATTTTTTAAAGAATATCCATATTTCTAAGTACGGGAACTATGATATTTTCAAAAATATATGGTCTTCCAGGTCTGGGAGAGGGCATATTTTCAAAAATATTGTGGTCTTTCAGGGTCGTGGCAGAGGGCATATTTTCAAAAATATATGGTCTGTAGCAGGCTACAGGGGGCATATTGCTAAGAAATTGTTGCGATTTACGCTTGATTTTAGGGCTAATTTTGAAAAACTACGAATTTTGAAGGTTTTTAGACTTAGGATTTTTGTGTTTGAAGTTGATTTAATAGAAATGCCTCTCCCCGATTTTCCGAGGAGAGGCATTAATAAGATTGTTATTTGTTTAAAAGCATTTTCTTGCTAAGTGATACATTTTCGGAAATCATTTTATAGAAATAAACTCCGCTTGGCAATCCGCCGTTGATTTCATTTATATTGAAATTAACTTCGTAAGTTCCTGCTGTATGCATTCCTTCAGCAAGAAGAGAAATTTCTTTTCCCTGAATATCATAAAGTTTTATGTACACGTTTGAATTTTTTGGAACGGTGTACTTTATTTTCGTTTGCGGGTTGAACGGATTCGGATAGTTCTGACCAAGTTCGTAGCCCGCCGGGATTTCATTACTGATTTTATTTATTCCGATTGTAGCAATATCAATAATAGATGACCAGATTTGATAAACACTTTCGCCCGGATACCTTGCCATCCAAACAGGATAAAGTTTTCCTGCACCGGAAGTTATACCAATATTATCACCCTGATTTCCGACTCCCCCGCCAAACACCGGACCCGGATAATATTTTTGATTTGTGATTTTGTGGTCACGCCAGGTTGTGCCGCCATCCTGAGAACGCGCGATGTAAACCTGAAGAGAGTCACTCGTTGGGGTATTTCTTGTATCGTAATAAACAACATTAAGCCCTCCATCTTCATCAACTCTTAAAGCCGGAAACAGTTGTGTCTTACCATTGTTAATCGGGTCTTGATTTACTCTTATACCTGCCGACCAGGTACTTCCGCCGTCTGTAGAACGGCGTAGAACTACGTCCGGGTCAGAACCTGCCGGAGCAAGATTCTTTTCAGTAGTAATGATATAAAGCCAGCCGTTACGTGCACCGCCGGATTTATCAATATCCATAGAAGGATAACTATTTACGCGTATGCCCCACGGAGAAAGTGAAGAAGTATTAATTCCATTACATTCGATAAATACTTTCAGTCGTTGACCAGTTAGCGCCACCGTTAGTAGATTTTGAGAAACCGATATCTCCTTTCATTAAAAGGACTGGACATTAATCCTTGCAGCCCAGCTAACGTAAACAGTTCCCTGTGTACCAACAGCAACAGAAGGTCCAAAAGAATTTCTACCGGCGAAAGATTGATTTACCTGAACAAACGGATCTGTCCACGTTGCGCCGCTATTAGTTGTATAAGATGAAACTATCACGACAGGTGAAAGTAGAATTGCAGTCAGATTGTACGAACGCCCGTAATAGGGGCTTGAAGGTGAATCATCGGTTGCAATATTACTTTTATCTTGATTGTCGTTTGAAGCAAAGCAAGTGTAAGGCGGAGTCCAGTTAACGCCAAAATTTGTAGAAGAATTTGAATAAACTCTGTTAGTCTGACCGCTAAATGTCTGGAAATGAGTGATTATAAAAACACCATTCTTATCAATCATCGGACCAGGATCACCATTATGAAACTGCTGGAAACCATCGTTAACAATATCACTGCCAAACCAATTTAAGCCACTGTTTGTAGAAACGTAAACGCCTTCATTCCTGACAGATGCATTTGCGTTAATAGTATAGGCACTTGCAAAAAGAATCTGCGGGTTCAAAGGATGTCTTACAATCAATGGCTCGATTTGATTTACTCCTGAAGGGAACAATTTAAAAATACTAAACTGCCCAAATGATACATCGGCAAACGATGACAACAAGATAAGATTTATAATCAGATATTTAATTTTATTATTTAACATTTTTTAACTGTTCCTTTTAATTTATATAACAAGGGAATCAAAAAAAGATTCCCTTGTTAATGTTTTAATTTATTTATTAAAAATATAACCAAGTTTAAGCCCACCAAAGAAGTTTCTCTTTGGACCTGCTTCATAATATCTTCCGTTCAAGTCATTAATATTAATAAACGAAACATATTTCTTGTCATTAATATTATCAACCCCGGCAAAAGCAGTAAGGTTAAACCCACTGTAAGTAAATGAAAGCCCGAGTTGAGCACCTAAGACCAAATAATCTTCGGTTTTCAAACTGTCAACATTCTTATCGTTTACAAACATTGAACCAACATACTTTGCACTACCTTTTATGAACGCTGTATAATACTTTCCGAAAGTATTACTGTATCCAATTTCATTGTTAAATAAGTTTACAGGTACTGTAGGTACAATATTGTTTGAATAATTTTCAACTGCCTGTGAAAAAACAGGAGCAGTATTAATAACTAAAGCTGAATACTCAATGTATTCAAAATTCGAATAAGTATAGGCTGATTTAAAAGTTAAGCCTTTTACAATTTCAGTATTTAACCCAGCCTCAACACCCATCCTTCTTGTTTTACCTGCATTGCGATAGTAATATGCATTATCAACAACGAACGGAATTATCTCATCCTGAATCAAACTATGGAAGAAAGTTGCTTCAAAGAAAGTATTCATAAACAAATTATTCTTTGTACCTGACAAACTCCCTTTAATTCCAAACTCAAAGTTATTAGACTTTTGAGCCTGAATGTCAGGATTAAGCGTAGTAAAACCATTGTTTGAAGAAGTTGGATAGTTGTCCATCTCATTATTTGCAGGAGAATCAAACCCAAGACCGAACGAAGAATAAACTGCAATATGTGGCGTAAGTTTATAATTCAACGCAACCTTTGGGGTGAATCTTTGAAACAATCTTGAAGTATCAGTATTGCCCTGCTGCCAGTCTTCGGAAGTATAATTTACTCTGTCGTATCTACCAGAGACCAAAATATCCATTTTATTTGGTACGAGTGAATACTGGTCCAGGAAATAGAACCCCATATTACCCAATTTTTCGTTTGAAACAGCAACTACATTATCGCCTTTATTGCCATTAACATTGTTAAAGAAATTCATAGGTCCGCCTTGCCAGAAGAAATCACTTCCAACTGTGAACTCATTGTTTCTTTTTCCAATTACTGAATAGTTTATATATTTAACGGAAGCACCAAGACCGCTTCTAGAGAAAATTCTATAACGGCTGTCGGTTCTCGTTAAATCTTTTGTTGTACCATAAGCTGTAAGTTCAAAAACATTATTATCGTTTTTTCCAAACTTAGTATTGTAAGTAATACCAAGCCTTCCCTTACTTGTATATCTCATTAAATTCCTTGCGAGGGTTGTAGCATCGGAACTAAAAGGGTCAGCAGTATATTCAGCAAGTGTTTGAGAACCCGCCAATTTAATCAGTCCATTCACGAAGTAACCAAATACTTTTAATGTTGTACGAGGACTAATTTCAGTAATGAAAGTAGAATTTATTCTTGTCTGATATTCATTGCTGTGTTCTCTGTAACCATCATAATTTTCATAACTTGTAGTAAGCATAAATCTGGAGTTCCCCGAATTCAAACCAACTTTTACTGCATTTTTTCTTAAGCCGTATTCACCAAAATCATTATCGAGGACAACGAAGTCCTTGCTGAAATTCACGTCTGAAAGAAAATTTATAACACCACCCGGTGCATTAGTATAAAGTGAAGAAGAGTTACCCTTCACTACTTCAATGTTTCCGATAGCGGTAAAGTCAATTGCTTCAATTCTTGTCTGACCATCCGGCTCGGATTCAGGTATCCCATCGAGCAAAATTCTCACTCCTCTGATACCTGAATTTGAACGACTACCAAAACCACGAATAGAAATTCTTACATCATGGTTTCCGTATCTTGACTGGAAAAATACACCCGGAACAAAGTTTAATACTTCGTTCACACCCTGTTTTCTTGTTGCTTGCCAGTCTTTTGAACCAATTCTATTAACAGAATACGGGATATCAATAATCTTCTTTTCTGTTCTGGTCCCTGTGATAATAACTTCCTCTGTTTCATAATAACCCGTATCAATTTGCGAATACAAGTCACTGAATGAACTAATCACAAAGAGAAAAACAGAAAATAATATAATTTTTCTCATATAATTTTAATTAAATTTATAAAAAACGAACTTATATAAAATTATATGAAATACTTTGGCGGAGGGGTTGGAATGTCTAAATAATTTTTAATAATTGGGACAAAAATGAAATTATAGCATACATCCTCTCTCCAAGATGTAAGGCTATTAAATTCAATGGGTAATCCTGCATCTGAGATTATAAGATTAATTATTGATGCAGTCCTTGAATATTTGTCATTTATATTTCTTGTGAAGAATTGGGCGAAAAGTTCGTGCAGATTATCTTCATTCTCGTCACTTAATGCAAATATTTTTACTGTGTCATCGGAATGTTCAATACGTGCAATGTCATACATTTTTCCAAAGTACTTTATTTCATGTGGCTCTACAAAATAGAAATTTTCGTCCTCATTTTCAAAGTTATATCTGGAAAGTACTATCGATGTTAAATCTTCTGGTTTTATATAGTTCTCAATTCTCTGAAAGGCTTCCTTTTTGAAATACTTTTTCATTTGATAAAATACAACTATGTATCCGGCTGAATTAAATATCAATACAAAAGCTATCAATATGGATAATATTCTTTTCAAAAACTATAATAAAATTTGTTTTGTTAAATATATTGACAATAAACATAATATTCAATTTACAAAGGTTACTCATATAAAAATTTACGTATAAGGTTATTACTATTTAATGAAATCATTATTACCGTTAATTCCATATTTAAAATCGCAGAAGAATAAATTGATATTAGGAGCAATATTCATTTCTATTAGTATTTTATTGCAAAGTATTTATCCTCTCGTTATTGGAAATGCTATTGATGAAATCTCAAAAGGAACTACTAACATCTCGTATCTCAACTACGCATTAATCAGTTTAGGATTAATACTTCTTGGCGGAACATTTTTATTCCTGACTCGCAGAACAATAATTGTGGCATCAAGAGAAATTGAGAATGACCTGAGAAGGGATTTCTTTGATCACCTTCAAAATCTTCCGAAGACCTTCTACGATAATAATTCAACTGGGGACCTAATGGCACACGCTACAAACGATATTAACAATATAAGAAATTTCTTAGGGCCGGGAATAATGTATTCTATACAAACCTTTCTAAGAACAGTTGTCACCTTAATTATTATGTTCAGTATTTCTGCTAAGCTTTCATTAGTAGCATTAATTCCATTACCACTTATTTCATTTCTCGTTTACAAAGTTATGAAATCAGTTTACGGTCGTTCGCAGCGTGTTCAGGAAGCATTTTCGGGATTAACCACAAAAGTTCAGGAAAACTTTTCAGGAATCAGAGTGATGAAATCGTACGTAAGAGAACTTTCTGAAATAGAGCATTTCAACATTGTTTCTGCTGATTACCAGAGAAAGAATCTTTCCCTTGCAAGAATCCAGGCTTATGCTTTTCCTATGATGTTTCTCCTTACGGGGCTATCGATAATAATAATAATATACTTTGGAGGAGTTGAAGTGATTAATGGCAAATTATCATTGGGTAATATAACTGAATTCATAGTTTACCTTGGACAATTGACATTCCCTATGATTGCATTTGGTTGGGTTATAAACCTTGTTCAAAGAGCTGCTCCATCAATGGATAGATTAATGAAGATATGGAACATTATTCCTGAAATAAAAAATGATGACAATACAAAACACATTATAAATAGTAATGATATTAAGGGATCAATTGAGTTTAGAAATGTCAGTTTCAAATATCCAGAAACAGATTCATATGTTTTGAAGAATGTTAGTTTAAATATAGATAAAGGAAGTAGTCTTGGTATAATAGGTCACACAGGTTGCGGAAAAACAACTTTTGTGAATTTAATACCAAGGGTTTATGATACCACAGACGGAGAAATATTAATTGACGGTCATAAAATTAAAGAGATTCCTTTAGACGTTTTGAGGACTTCTATCGGTATTGTTCCACAAGAATCATTTTTGTTTTCGGATTCTATTGAAAACAATATAGGATATTCATCTGAGACAATTGATGATAATAATCTGATTCGTTCATCACAACTTGCGGGACTGTATAAGGATGTTAACTTTTTCCCTGACAAGTTTAAGACAATAGTCGGCGAAAGAGGAGTAACACTATCCGGCGGACAGAAACAAAGGACTTCGATTGCCCGGGCAATATACAAAACTCCTAAAATTCTAATTTTGGATGATTCTTTATCTGCAGTTGATACAAATACGGAAGAAGAAATTCTTCAAGGCCTCAAAGAAGTAATGAAAGACAGAACGACTATTATTATTTCTCACAGAATATCTACCCTAAAAAACCTTGATAGAATTATAGTTCTAAAAGACTCTCAAATCGCAGAGCAAGGGACACACGATGAACTTTTGGATATAAAAGGAATTTATTATAACATTCATATTAAACAGTTATTGGAAGAAGAAATTGAGGAGATGTAGAACAATATGAGTGTAAGAAAAATATCAGCACGAAAAGAAGAAGATACTTTAGGAAAACCAATAGATTCATTAATATTAAGAAGACTGTTATCATATTTCAAACCTTATAAATGGTATATATTACTGGCCGTATCTTTAACTATGATAACATCTGCTCTTGCTGCTGTGAGACCAAGACTTACTCCTATTGCAATTGACGAAATGATTGTAAACAAAAACCTTGAAGGACTACAGATTATTGTTTTATTACTTTTGGGCACATTAGTTATACAAGGTGCAATACAATATGGAATGACTTACCTGACAAGCTGGATAGGGCAAAAGATAATTTATGATTTGCGCAAGAAGATATATGAACATACTATTAATCTGAATCTAAAATTTTTTGATAACAATCCCATCGGAAGACTTGTAACGAGAGTAACCAACGATGTGGAAGTTCTTTATGAAGTGTTCTCGTCAGGACTTGTAACTGCATTTGGTGACGTCTTGACAATTGGTTGGATTTTATACTTTATGTTTTCAATGGATGTTCAATTAACATTATTTACACTTGCGGTACTTCCGTTTTTAGTTTATGCAACATCTGTATTCAGAAAAGCGGTTCGAAATTCGTACAGAAAAATCAGAGTACTAATAGCAAATATTAACACGTACATACAAGAGCATATAACCGGGATTAGCATTGTTCAGTTATTTGGTAAAGAGAAAAGGACAGTGGAAGAATTTGAAAAGATTAACAGAGAACATACAGAGGAGAACAAGAAAAGTATAATGTACTATGCTCTGTTTTTCCCTGTTGTAGAATTTCTTGGTGCCGCTGCGGTTGGTGTAATTATCTGGTATGGAGGAGGGCAGGTAATACAGAAAGCAATAACTGTTGGTGTTATTATATCTTTTGTTCAATACACAGAAATGTTTTTCAGACCAATTCGTGACCTTGCAGAAAAATATAATATTCTTCAAACTGCTATGGCTTCAAGTGAAAGAATCTTTAATCTGCTTGATACAAAAAATCCGATTACAGACCCTTCTGAACCCAAAAAGATAAAAGAAGTAAAAGGTAATATTGAGTTTAACAATGTTTGGTTTGCTTATAACGATGAAGATTTTGTATTGAAAAATGTTACATTCAATTTTAAAGAAGGTGAAAAGATTGCAATTGTGGGTCATACAGGCGCAGGGAAAACTACAATTATCAACCTGATAAACAGATTTTACGATATTAACAAAGGTGAAATAAAAATTGATGGGATTAATATTCAGGAATTTAGTCAAAAAGATTTAAGGGGAAGTATAGGGGTTGTATTACAAGATGTATTTCTTTTTTCCGGGGATATAAGATATAACATTGACCTTGGAAATAAAGATATTTCAGAAGAAAGAATAAATGATGCAATAAATAATGTTGGCTTAAGAAAATTTATAAATGAGTTACCGGATGGAATAAATCATAAAGTTAATGAACGGGGTACAACATTTTCAGTTGGTCAACGTCAATTGATTTCATTTGCGCGCGCCTTGGCATATAACCCAAGAGTATTAGTACTTGATGAGGCAACGTCGAGTGTTGACACAGAAACCGAAATATTAATTCAGAATGCAATAAAGAAACTTATAGAAGGCAGAACTTCAATTATAATTGCTCACAGACTTTCAACTATTCAATCATGTGATAAAATAATTGTAATGCACAAAGGTGAAATAAAAGAAATGGGTAATCATCAGGAATTACTCAACAAAAAAGGTTTATACTATAAATTATATCAACTCCAATATAAAGAAGAAATAGATAAAATATAACAATTATGACAAATAAATTACTTATAGCAACAAACAACAAGGATAAGATTAAAGAGATTAAAGATATTCTAAAAGAAATTAATCTGGAAATAAATACACTTGCTGATTTAAACTTAAACATCGAAGTTGTTGAAGATAGGGACACTCTTGAAGGGAATGCATTAAAAAAGGCAGAAGAAATTTGGCAACAGGTTCACATACCTTGTTCAGCTGACGACACTGGTCTTTTTGTTGATGCACTAAATGGTGCCCCTGGTGTTTATTCATCAAGGTATGCTGGTGAAAATGTAACTTATAAAGACAACAGAAAGAAACTTTTACAGGATCTGGATGGAGTGCCTTTAATTAGCAGAACAGCATATTTCAGAACTGTGGTTTGTTACTATTATGCAAAAGGTAAATACGAAATATTCGATGGAGTATGCGAAGGTAAAATAATATTTGAAGAAAGAGGTGATAATGGCTTTGGATACGATGCAATATTTTTACCAAACAGATATGAAAAGACCTTTGCTGAACTTGAAATAGGAATAAAAAACAAAATATCTCATAGAGCAATCGCATTTGATAAGTTCAAACAGTATTTATTGAGCAAATAGATTCAGATAAATGATGAGAACATCAAATGACATAGGCAAGATATTTCTATTTTCAGAGCTTAACGAGAAAGAGTTACAGATTATAAAGAGATTTTTCAAGTATTAAGACTTATTCAAAAGGTGAAATAATATTCTTTGATACAGAACCTTATAAGGGATTTTATGGGATTCTTGAAGGGCTTGTGAAATTATACAAAATTTCTACTGAGGGGCGTGAACACATATTACACATAATGTATGCCGAAAGTACGTTCGGCGAAGTACCGATGTTTGAGAGGTTTCTAGAGAACAGTACAACTGAACTTTTATATCCTGCCAATGCAATGGCTATTGAAGAAGATACAGTAGTAATCAAAATACCTGAAAAACCTTTTCTGGAACTTATTAAACGCAATCCTGATATCAGCTTGAAAATGCTTGCAAGTTTTGCCAGGAGATTAAGATTCTTAAACAATCATATTGAAAGTGTAACACTTGATGATGTATCAAAAAGACTTTCCAAATATTTGCTTATTGAAATAAATAAGGGAAATACGAAAAAATATGAAATCAGGAAAGAGAATCAGATTGAACTGGACATATCAAAATATGACCTTGCTTCACATCTTGGAACGATAACAGAAACTCTTTCACGGGCATTGAAAAAACTGCAAACAGAAAACATGATTGAAGTTAACGGCAAAATAATAACAATAAAAGATTTACCCGCACTAAGAAACTACATTAAATAAATTTCCCATATTTGACTTAAGTCAATGCATGCCCATTCCTTTATGAGTAATTTTGTAATACAGAAATTTAATCATAAAGGAAAACAAAATGAGTCTAACAACACAAAACACACTGGCTGAAATAGTAAAAACAGATTTCAGGTCAGCACGTATATTTGAGAAATATAATCTTGACTTCTGCTGCAAGGGCAACAGAGCTCTCGTTGAAGCCTGCGGGGAAAAGAAGCTTAATGCAGACGAAATACTTTCCGAAGTAATCGCTGTATGTAATGACCATGGTTCAGGCAAAGATTCATACGTTTGGAAAACAGACGAGCTGGCAAATCACATTCTTAATACTCACCACGTTTACGTAAAGAAAATGCTTCCTGTAATATTCGCTCATTCGCAGAAAGTAAGTGAAGTTCACGGGAGGAATCACCCTGAAGTAATAGAAATTGCAAAGCTATTCGAAGCGGTTCATGATGAATTAAGTTCTCATTTAATGAAAGAAGAGAAAATGTTATTTCCTGTTATACTTAATCTGGCGGAATTGGAGAAAGCCAGTTCTACCATGAAAGTTTCGCCTTTCGGCAGTATACAGAATCCAATAAACGTTATGGAGAGAGAACACGTGGAAGCAGGAGAAGGGCTTTATAAAATCAGGGAACTCAGCAGCAATTACAATCCACCTGAAGATGCATGCACAACTTATAAGGTCTTGTATCAGGAATTAAATGAATTCGAGAATGATTTACACACTCACATACATTTAGAAAATAATATTTTATTTCCACAGGCATTACAACTCGAGAACAGATTAATGAATAATAACAGTAATCGGAATTCAAAACTTGTTTTAAAATAAAGAATAATTTATGAAGACAAAAAATTTATGGATTGGTTTTATCAGTGTGATAGTACTGTCTTTCGCAGTGCTTGGTTACTACGGATATGAGATTTATCATAAAGCACCTCCGATACCCGAGAAGGTAGTGACAGTTAGCGGAAAAGTTCTGTTTACAGATCAGGACATTAAAGACGGTCAGAATGTATGGCAGTCTATGGGAGGACAGGAAGTAGGATCTATCTGGGGGCACGGAGCATATTTAGCACCAGACTGGTCAGCCGACTGGCTTCATCGCGAGGCTATGTATATTTTAAACCGCTGGGCTAATAGAAAATTATGGTTCTGAGTACGAAAAGATTACTGATGAGAACAAAGCGATGCTTCAGGTCAGACTTCAAAAAGAAATAAGAACAAACACGTACGATGCAAATACAAAGGAGATGAAGGTATCTGAAATCCGTGCAGATGCTATTAAGAGAAGTCGGGAAGTATTACTTGCAGGATTATTTATGAATGATCCTTTACTTGCAAAAACACGGGACTGCCTACTCAATTCCTGAGAATACTATAAAGGATAATGAGAGAATGGATAAGATGAACAATTTCTTTTTCTGGACTTCATGGGCCTGTGTGACACAAAGACCTGACGAGAATATATCATACACAAACAACTGGCCGTCTGAAGAACTTGTAGGAAACAAACCTGCGACATCTCTTGTATTCTGGACAGGCTTCAGTGTTGTTATGTTATTAGTCGGAATCGGATTACTTGCATTTTATCATGCAAAAAGTAAAGACGAAGATGCCCTTGCAAGTAACTCTTCCACAGAATGATCCTCTTTCCGGAAGCCAGCCGACACATTCTATGAAGGCAACGCTTAAATACTTCTGGGTTGTCTGTGCTTTGATAGTTGTACAGGTAATTATGGGAGTAATAACTGCTCACTTTGGAGTAGAGGGAAATAGTTTTTACGGATTATCTTTAAGTAACATATTGCCATATGCTGTATCAAGAACGTGGCATGTACAACTTGCAATTTTCTGGATAGCCACATCGTGGCTTGCAACGGGATTATACATAGCGCCTGCGGTATCAGGATACGAGCCTAAATTTCAGAGATTTGGAGTTAACTTTTTATTCATCGCTCTTTTAATAATAGTAGTAGGTTCATTAGCCGGTCAATGGATGGGCGTTATGCAGAAATTAGGACTTATACAGAATTTCTGGTTCGGACATCAGGGATATGAATACGTTGACCTTGGAAGATTCTGGCAGTTATTTTTATTCGTAGGATTACTAATATGGTTACTTTTATTAGTCAGAGCATTACTGCCAGCACTGAAGAAACCAAGCGAGAACAGGCAATTGCTTGTAATGTTTCTGATCGCTGCAATTGCGATTGCAGCATTTTACGGAGCCGGATTAATGTGGGGAAGACAAACACATTTAACGCTTGCAGAATACTGGCGTTGGTGGGTAGTGCATTTATGGGTTGAAGGATTCTTTGAAGTGTTTGCTACAGTAGTCTCGGCTTTCTTATTTGTAAGGATGGGACTATTAAAGATAAAGACAGCAACAAATGCAGTGCTATTTTCAACTATAATATTTCTATCGGGTGGAATCATTGGAACATTCCATCATCTTTATTTTGCAGGGACACCAACGGCAGTAATTGCACTCGGTGCTACATTCAGTGCACTGGAAGTTGTTCCTTTAGTATTCATGGGATTTGAAGTTTATCATAATCTGAAAATAAGCAAATCAACTGAATGGATAAAAGCATACAAGTGGCCGATATACTGTTTCATATCCGTCGCTTTCTGGAATTTTGTAGGAGCAGGAATATTCGGTTTCCTAATAAATCCACCGATAGCACTTTATTACATGCAAGGGTTGAACACAACGGCAGTACATGGACACACAGCATTATTCGGTGTTTATGGTATGCTTGGAATAGGTTTGATGTTATTTGTATTAAAAGGATTAATGGTAAAATACGTTTGGAAAGATTCGGTAATTGGTTTTGCGTTCTGGTCTATCAACATTGGATTAATGCTGATGGTAATAATAAGCGTATTGCCTGTCGGATTAATGCAAACTATAGCAAGCATACAGCATGGAATGTGGTTTGCACGTTCAGAAGAATTTATGCAGGACCCTACAATTAGTGTATTCCGCTGGTTACGAGTAATAGGTGATACGATATTTGCAGTTGGCACACTTGCACTTGGGTGGTTTGTTATAGGTTTAAAGACAGGTTGGTCTGTTGACAAAAGCAAGATAGATGTATAGTAATTTATAATTCCGTGGTTATATTTCTGTCAGGTTGTAAAATTAAGCATCCTGACAGATACGGAAAGAGAACAAGAATATTTATCTTATGAAGATATATACATCTGTCTATAAATCTTCAAGGTTTTCAATATAGTAAACAAGGTTTATCCCAAAGAGAATAGAACCTATCGCATTCTTACCATACCCCGAAACAGGAATATTCCATTTAATCAAAGGTGATATACGAATATAGGTTTTTGGATAATATGTGTATGATGTTACCATACTAAATGCATGCTCATCTGAATTTTCTATACTTTTACCGTTTATTAAGTAGTCGGACTGATAGAACCCTCCTAAGGAGAAAGAAACAGAATTGTAAAAGTTGATTAGATAATTTGCTGTTATGGAATAATTGAAACGCTCACCCTGCCTTCTTTCATAGGAGGAAATCGGTTCACCATAATACGTATCATATGTATTAACGAAACTATGCTGCCAGTTTAAATCAGAACCAATTTGAATCTTATCTTTTAAAATAGTTTTGATGAATGAGAGACCGAGTGAAGTTGTGTAAAATCCTTTGCCCGCAATATCTACTTCATTTTTAGCATCTTCATCAGATTTGCCTGTTGGAAATGTCATTCCGAAAGTAACAGCAAGATACGGAGTTTTATGGTCTGTTTTAATTTTACCTTTATCTTTGTATAATGAGTATTCATGAAATATTTCATATCGACCACTCATTACAATATCGCCAATACCGGAACCATTTTTTGGTAAACCAGGAAGATCGTTTTCATTTATTACAAATGGAATTAATATTCCCGCTTGTAATTGTTTGTTGAATCTGTACGCACCGGAAAAAGCAGGAGTCATTTGATATGACGTTTGTGGTATTTTACGCCATTCTTTGTTCAAATCCCAGACACCTAGATAATTGTCAAACTTATATCCCACGTTAAACAAGGCCTGTTTATTTAAAGAAAGCACTGCAACGTCATATACTCCCCCACCACAACAAACCTGAGTGTAAGAAGTTTTTGATATAAAAACTATGAATAATACGATTAAGAGTCTTTTCATCTTGGGTCAAATACTAAATATAAAGAAGGGGTTGATACTGTTTGATTATTAACAACAATAGAATCATATACGAACCATTGACCGGGCATAGTAAAATTTGTTTTACCTTCATATTTACCGTGTGAAGTAAAAGTAGGATTAATATTACTACTGGAGCCGTGACCATGAGAAGGCATCCAGGGTCGTATAAACATCTGAGCATTATTGACTTCATCATAACTTAATTGATCTGTTGTTTTGTGAAGAATGATTTTGAAATCATTTAATCCAACCTTAGGATCTTTTGGTGAAATCAGTGTTAGATAGTATAGAACATTGTTAACCGCATCATACCATATCCTCATTTGACTGCCTATTCCCAGTACAACATCAAACTGCTTTTTCTTAAGATATATTTCATTATTATAATTATAATCTGCAAACCAAAATGAGGTAGATGAATCTGAAAGCATTGAATAGCATACATATCCTGTAAACATACCTTTGCTATTATCATATTGAAACTCACTTTGTACCGGTGTTGAATGTCCGGGCCCAGAGGTATGGAACATAATTGGAGAATACTTAAAAATACCTGACTTTTTTTCTTCACTACCGATAAATACTTTAAATCCAATCTCATTATATCCAACATATAGTATAGTGGAATTTTCGTTGTACATTTCAATTCTGATATTTGCAGAGTCTATAGTCAATACTTTTGAGTAATTGCTTACAGGTACTATAGGTTCAACTGGGCTTTCTTTACTGCATGATACAAAAAGCGCTGTTAATATTAAAAGTAATATGTATTTTGTCATTAATTAATAATTTTAATAATATAGTGAAGATAATTCAGATTTGAAATTGAATATTAACATTTAAAATTCATTTTCAATTTGAACAAGTTTCATACGGAAAGTCTTGAACAAAATTATAAGATGATATTATTAAAATATAGGTTTAAAAAAGAGAGCCTCTTTTGAATGAGACTCTCTTGTAAAATATTGAATTTATATTTATAAAATTAGAACAGTTAATGGAGTTAGTATCCGAATTTAAATTAAAAATTATATCAATGCCCACCTTCACCTTTTGATTTATACCTGTCACCTGTTTCTTTTACCAGTTCTTTATACCAGTCTTCGCCGTAACCTGGCTGAGTTACTTTAGGAACTCTGCTGCCTTCAACAGGGAATTTTATATTTCCATCCATATATTTTGTAAAAAGGAATCCATAGAGTTGTTTCCAGCGGTTGAAAGTATTTTTACCGACTGTTAAAGAAAATTCTGTCAAATAGTCTTTTGCTTTTTGCGGGTCTTGTGCGTATAGTTCCATTGCATTTTTATCTACGTCGGCAATACTGTTGATATAGCCTTGTTCAAGTTCTTTTTGCAACGGTTGAATATCTTTGATCATATCTTTATAACGTGTATAAGCAAAATTTGAAACCTGATTAAAAATCCAGAATGCCGATGAATCAGAGAAAACCATCATATCGCCATTCCCTACAGCAAAGTTAGAGGGAATTTTTGTGATCGATGTATATATCGGAGAATAGACTGTTGTATAGTTATCATCAACTCCAAACCAGATTATACCGCCGACAACATCCGGTAAAGATGAACGTGATTGGGTGACGAAAGAAAATCCTGTTTGCTGTGTTGAGATTGCTCTTTCGTTAAAATATTTCTTATCACCCACTTTGAAAGTTAAAGGTCTCCAGCGGACAGGACAGGAATAAGGACCTGCTCCCCAGTCTTTTGTCATATCAAGGGCTGTGCCTTGATAGTGGTCACGCATTGAATTCATAACATCATAAACCGAAAGCTTATTGTTTGGTTTAATCCAAAGAGGCATTTTGTTTTTAAGGTTTTCACCCTTGGCATAATCGAGATATTTTGACATGCCAGAAGATACTTTGTTGAATAAAGACCAAACTCTTGCTTCGCAGAATCTTGCTGCGTCAAAATCAAGCGGTGCATAAGCATCGCAAAAAGAAAACTCGGCATCACTTCCTTTGTAGTAACCTTTGCTTTTTGCGAATGAGATTACATCCTTTGAATAATAGCAATTCATTGTATCGTTCAAAGGAAATGTTGTTATACGTGACTGGTTTGCGTGTCCGGAAACATATCCGTCAGGAACACGAAGTGCAACCCATACAGCACCTTTATTACCGACTCCTTTACCAATCATTTCCATAATCCAGACTTCATTCGGGTCGGAGATTGAGAAAGATTCGCCTTCGCTGATGTATCCATATTCTTCAACGAGTTGTGTCATCACTTTGATTGCTTCACGGGAATTTCTTGCTCTTTGGAGAGCGAGATAAATTAAAGAACCGTAATCCATTATAGCAGTAGAGTCTGCAAGTCCAGGTCTTCCACCAAAAGTAGTTTCACCAATTGCAAGCTGAAACTCATTCATATTACCGACAACGTTGTATGTATGAGGCACCTGAGGAATCTGACCTAAAAGTCTTTGTGAATCCCATTCAATAACATTGAGCATAGTTCCAGGAGGATAGTCGGCAGCGGGCCAAAAGTAAAGTTCGCCATAAAGACTATGCGAATCGGCCGTGTATGTGATGAAAGTCGAACCGTCGGTCGATGCGCCCTTGGTAACTAAAAAGTTTGTACAGGAATGTACATTACCGTTTATGATAGTTAAAATCAAAAACAGTATTGATATAGATAAAACAAATTTCTTCATAAAAATACAAATAGTTAATAATAAGACAAAAATAGTAATTTTAGACCGTAAAGAATAGCACATATATAATATAATTGCATTTAAAAATTGTAATAATGGTAAGAATTATGTAAAATTAGGATAAAAACTACTGGATTAATTGTATATTCTTTGTGTGTTTATAATGACGAAAAAATGGATCGCTATATGTGTCATAAATGGCTTGAAAAAATGATATTTTAGTTATATTTTATCAATTATGATAACAGTATTAATTATATTTTTGATGCTTGTATGTATTGTTATGACAATAGCAGTATTGTTGCAATCATCTAAAGGAAGCGGTCTTGTGGGACCAATAGCAGGAACTGGTGTAACTACAATGTTTGGTGCCAGAAGAACTTCGGATTTTTTATCGAAGGCTACAATAATAATGGCTATAGTATTTTTAGCAGGTTCATTGTTGCTTAATCTTTATATTAGCAAGGGTGGAAGTGGAACGAACGAAAGCATAATTCAAAAAAATGCAGGAACTCAGACATATCCAAACCCAAATGTTCCACCACAGCAACAGCAGCAGCCGGCAGGTGATCAAAATAACCCCGGAAATCAGCAGCAGAATCAAAATACGCCATAGAGTTGAAACTTGAAGTATAAACTAAAGTTTGGGAAACCTGTTAAAAGCATCTTGCAGTTGCAGGATGCTTTTTTCATTTGTATAAGTTTCATAATTGTTTTTATTTTAGGATGTAATGTATCGTTTTCGCAAACGGTTTTGAAGTTTAATAATGAACTACCTAAATCAACATTTGAATTGTATGAGTGTTTATTGTATGACAGCACAGTAAAAAAAGATACTACTCATTATAATTTCAAAATGACAAAATCGCCGACTAAAGCTTTGCTTTATTCAGCGGTATTACCGGGTTTGGGACAATTTTATAATAAATCATACTGGAAAATTCCCGTGATATGGACAGTTGGCGGGTATTTCATATATGAAATAATTAAAAATAACAATAGTTATTTAGATTACAAAAGTATTTATGAAAATTCTCAGACACCAGCTAACCCCGGTGGTGACCAAAGATACAGAGCATTAAGAGAGTTTTACAGAGACCAGAGAGACCAGTTTTATTTATATGCAGGTTTAGTTTATTTAATAAATCTTTTTGATGCTTATGTTGATGCACATTTGTTTGATTTTGATGTAAGCGATAGAATACAGGTTGAAAGTTTTAAAAGCAGTAGAAATATAATGAAATTTAAAATTAATTTATAAAATATTATGTGGGTTTACATAGAAAAAATTGCGGACTTCGTTGATAAAGAAGTTACAATAAAAGGGTGGTTATATAATATTCGTTCATCCGGGAAATTAATGTTTCCTGAGTTTCGAGACGGAACCGGGCTATTACAAGGTGTCGTTGCCAAAAACGGTGTGAACGAAAAAGTATGGGAAGATTTTGGGAAACTAACTCAGGAATCCTCACTTATTGTAAAAGGTATTGTATCAAAACATCCAAAGAAAGAGGATGTCTTCGAATTACAGGTAAATGATTTAGAAATTGTATCAATTGCTGAACCATATCCGATTACACCTAAAGAACATGGAGTCGATTTTCTTGCGGACAGACGTCATTTATGGCTAAGGTCACCCAAACAAGCTGCAATTATGCGGGTTCGGAATGAAATTATTCAATCAATTCGTGATTATATGTATAATAATGGTTTTATATTGTTTGATGCTCCGATTTTTACTCCTAATGCATGCGAAGGTACTTCAACATTGTTTTCTACAGATTATTTTGATTTGGGAAAGGCTTACTTATCTCAATCAGGACAATTGTATGCGGAATCTGGAGCATTAGCATTGGGTAAAGTATATACATTAGGACCAACATTCAGAGCCGAAAATTCAATGACAAGAAGACATATAACTGAGTTCTGGATGATGGAACCTGAAATGGCCTTTTTTGATATAGATGATAATATGAATTTAATTGAAGATTTTTTATCTTATGTAGTTCAAAGAGTCATTAAAAACAAGAAGCAGGAATTAAACTTCTTAGGCAGAGATTTATCAAAACTTGAAAAGGTTATTAAACCATTTCCAAGAGTAACTTATGATGAAGCAGTTGAAATATTACATAAAAAGGACATACCATTAATCAGAAAAACTGAAAACGGTGAAGAGCATATACGCCCATTCCCATGGGGAGAAGATTTTGGTGCACCGCACGAAGAAGCAATAGTTGAAGATTTCGATAAACCTGTTATGGTACATCGCTGGCCATCTGAAGCAAAAGCCTTTTATATGAAACGCGACCCGAATAACCCAAAAGTTGCGCTTGGTGTTGATGTGCTTGCACCGGAAGGATTCGGTGAAATAATCGGCGGTTCGCAAAGGGAAGATAATCTGGATTATTTGCTCGAAAGGATAAAAGAGCATAATCTACCGATGGAAGAATTTGAATGGTATCTTGATTTAAGAAGGTATGGAAGTGTTCCTCATTCAGGATTTGGACTTAGGTATTGAAAGAATGGTAAGTTGGGTTTGTAACCTTGACCATATAAGAGAGGCAATACCATTTGCAAGAAGACCTAACAGGATTAGACCATAGATTAATTGATTACGAAAAACGATAGACTAAATTTTAGATTTATGAGAATTGTTTTAATAGACGGAAATAATGTTTTACATAAAATTCATAATTTAAAGAAATTATTTTCTGAGAATCCCGAAGCGGCTCAGTTATCTTTGTACGAAACTATTAAAGGCAAACTAAGTAAACAGGATAAATTAGTTTTGGTTTTTGACGGTTTTAGTAACATTAGATCTCAGAACATTATTTTTTCGGGGGTTAAAACTGCAGACGAAATTATTCGTATATATATTGAAGAGAATTACAACAAAAAAACTATTGCTGTAATATCTTCTGACAATGACATAATAAGTATTGCAAGGGCATGTGGGTGCGAGATTCTTAAATCAGAAGATTTCATTTTTGGAAACAAGTATGATAAAAATGCGAACATAAATCAAGTTTTGCCAAAAGATAATGAGAAGCCTGAAGGTATGAGTAAGAAAGATTTTGATTTTTACAAAAACCAATTTAGTTAAAATATGAGTTCGCTAAGAGATAAATCAAGATTATTGCTTGAAGAATACATAGAAAATATTAGTTTAAGGAATCACTGCTATCATGTGGAAAAATGTATGAGGTTTTATGCAGAGATTTTGAATGAAGAAATAGAAATTTGGGGTGCTGCAGGTATGTTACACGATTTAGACTGGGAAAAATTCCCGGACACACATCCTAATACTGCTGTCCCTATCTTAAAGGATAACGGATATGATGAAGAATTTATTAATGCAATATTAGGACACGCATATCCTGAAATGACTAATGTCCCAAGGGAAAGCAAAATGGCGAAATATCTTTTTGCATGCGATGAAATAACAGGGTTTGTACAGGCTTACAGTTTGATGAGGGATAATGGTTTGCAGGATGTGGAAGCAAAAAATATAATCAAGAAAATGAGAGATAAAGCATTTGCTAAGAATGTTAACAGAGATGATATCAGAAAAGGGGCAGAAGAAATAGGTATAAGTCTTGAAGATCATATTGACAATATTATAAAAGCAATGAAAAAATAACTAACTAATTAATATATGAGTGTAATCGAAATAAATTCATTAACGAAACACTTTCCGGGAAAGAAGTTCTCCGGGGAGAAAATAAAAGCTCTGGAAAAAGTCTCGTTTAATGTTGGTAGCGGTGAGATATTTGGACTATTAGGTCCGAATGGTGCAGGAAAAACAACATTAGTAAAGATCCTACTTGGGATAACATTTGCAACTAATGGTAATGCAAAGATATTTGATAAACCTGTAACAAACGTTAGCATAAAGAGAAAGGTTGGATACTTACCTGAGAATCATAAATTTCCCAATTATTTAACCGGCGAACAGGTTATCGATTACTTCGGCAGATTAAGTGGTTTGAAAAAATCCGACCTTGATAAAACAACTTACAAGTATTTAAAGATTGTGGGAATGGATCAATGGGGTACAACCAAGATTAAAAAATATTCAAAAGGAATGATGCAAAGACTTGGGCTTGCTCAGGCTATGATAAGTAATCCCGATTTAATATTTCTTGATGAACCGACAGATGGAGTTGATCCAATCGGCAGAAAAGAGATAAGAGACGTCTTGCTTGATTTAAAGAAACAGGGTAAGACAATATTCTTAAACTCTCATTTATTAAGTGAAATAGAATTAATTTGTGATAAAGTTGCAATTTTAGACAAAGGCGAGTTGATAAAAGTTGGAAGTGTAGAAGATATTACGAGTACAGGTAATAAATATATTTTCAGCACAAGCGATTTATCTGAAGGAATAATGAACAAGGTACTAACAGAATACAAAGGAACATTACACGGGATGAACGAATTTGAATGTAACATTAATTCAATTGAAGAAGTAAATAGAATTATAGATTTTTTACGTTCATCAAATATTTTAATTCACGGTTTCAGCAAAGAAAAGAACTCACTTGAAAGTATGTTTATTAATTTAATTGAAAGAAAGAATTAGGAGGATATAATGGTTTTATTGGCGTTTATCAAAGGTGTTTTCAAAGAAGCATTAGCAAAGAAGATACTGTTAACAATATTCGGATTTTTCTCATTGCTTATACTATTATCAATTTTCGCATTAACAAATTCCACGGTAGAGGGAATGCAAATGATGCTTGAATCTGGTGGAGAAACAGGTATGAGAGAGGCTGTGCTTACTTTTCAATCATACATTGTCTCAGGAATACCGATGTTTATGCTTGTTTCGGCTATGTTGATAATTACATCATCATTTATTCCGGATATGCTAAAAAAAGGACATATTGATTTATTGTTATCAAAGCCTATATCTAGAACAAAAATAATACTCGGGCATTTTTTCGCAGCAAATCTGATAGTATTAATTTCATTCACTTTTTTGCTAGGAGCAATCTGGATTTTAATTTCTGCAAAGACAGGGTTCTGGAATATTTCATTCCTTAATTCAATACTTTGGTTCACTTTGATATTTGCGGTTTTGTATTCTGCAGTTATACTTATAGGACTTCTGTCCAGAAGCACTATATTAAGCATTATTATTAATATGCTTTTATTTTTTCCATTAACTTTTTTGCTATATCTTGCAAACACTTATTTTCAAAGCGACCAAAAGGGAATAGTGTTCGGTCAGGTGGCTGAAGCCTTATTAAAGTTTTTTTACCAGATTCTCCCAAAACCATGGGACATACAGGACATTTGTGTTAATTATGTAACGCAAACATCAATTACAAATTATATGCCTTTATTTTCATCTTTGTTATTTATGACAATAATGTTAGTTTTATCTATATGGTATTTCAATAAGAAGGATTATTAACAATTGTTAGCAAAATGAATAAAAAGTTTATAAATTTAAAAGTATTTTTCTTATCCGTAGTTATTACTTTCACTTTTATTTCCTGTAATAATAATCCTTCGCCAGATAAATTACAACTTTCTGTAAAGAATGTTTTTAATTTATTACCTGAGAAACCTCAATTTGTAATGTACGTCAATTTTAAATATATGCGTACAACCAGGCTTCTGGCAGACAAATTTATCTGATTCTATATTCGGAAGTGAAAACACATTTGGAAGCATGTTATATATGTTTAAAACAGCTACAGGGGCAACCATTTCTGACGGACTTGATGAAATGTTCTTTGCTAATTCATGGACAGGTGAAAATGCTATTGTTATGAAAGGTTCGTTCGATAAAAACAAAATGACTGCTTTTCTTAGTAATGACTCACTTTTTGTAAAAATAGACAAACCTAACGGATTATCGTTTTATAAACACAATAAAAGTAATACCATGTTTTTCCTTAAAGATAATTATACTCTTTGTGCCAGCAATTATGAAGAACAATTACAAAGGATGAAGGATGCAAGCGATACTTCCAACTCTGGATTGATAGTTAACAAAGAATTGATGACCGCAATAAACGCCATAATTTATAAAGAAAATTTATGGTTGGTTTCGACAGAAAAAACTTTTATCAGAGGTATCTTTGCAAATTTCATTGATTTAAAATCAGGTAAAAATTTTAAAAAAGAAAATCCGGATTCGTTATCGGGCGAGAACAATGATTCGTTGAGTAAAAGTGATGATATTATATCAAATAAAATTTACGAAAAAGTCTCTTCAATTTCTTTAAATGCTAAGATGAAAAATGATGTGGATTTGTTGCTTCAGTTTGAGTGCATTGACAGGGATGCTACATCATACTTAGATAAACTTTTTAACGGAATAATAGGTATTGCAAAGATTACTTCAGCGAGCAAAAAAGACAAAAAGGATACAGCATTTGAGAAAATTCTTAATGAAATAAGTCTTCAGAATTTTGACAATACATTGTTAATTAAGATTAAGATAAACAACGATAACATTAAAGAATTTAGGAACAGTAATCTATTTATCAACAAATAGGAATAATTATCCAAAAATATTTTTACACCATTTATTCAGAACTTTATAAACCACTTCTGGAAGAACTGGTTTGGGAATATAGTCAACCATACCTGCTTTTAGACATTTTTCCTTATCACCTTTCATTACTGCAGCAGTCATAGCAATAATTTTTGGAGCCTTTTCCTTATATTTATTAAGTATTTGAAAAGTTGCCTCAAAACCGTCCATTTCAGGCATCTGAATATCCATAAAAACAATATCGTATTTTTTAACTTTTACTTTCGTAAGTGCAATTAATCCATTTTCAGCAGTATCAATATCATAGCCAATCTTTTTAAGTATTCTTTGAGTGACTTTTTGGTTTATAAGATTATCTTCTACCAATAATATATTCAATGGATATAAACTGTATAAAAAACCATTTTCTATTTCCTTAATTTCTTGAGATTTGTATTCCAATTTATCATCACCATCAGACATATTCAACAGTAAAATAGATTGTCGTTCCCTTTCCTTCTATCACTTTCAACCCAAATTTTTCCATTCATTAACTCAACTAATTTCTTAGAAATAGAAAGTTCTAATCCTGTCCCTGACTTATTATTAACACCCATTATTTTAGTAAAAGGTGTAAAATAATTTGCAATTAACTCTTCTTTAATAACAATACCTGTGTCTGCAATTGAGATTAAAAGAACAACTTTTTTAGAACTTTTCTTTTCTGTTTTGACTGTAATCTTTATGTTACCGCTTTTGGTAAATTTTGAGACATTATCAATCAGATTTGTAAATATCTGTTTAATCCTGTTGGACATCACCGATTAAGTTAGAAGGGACATCTTTTAAGATTTCTAAGAATATGTTTTGTTCTTGTTTGACTCAGAATTTGCGAACAAATCAATAACTTCTTTAATGCAGGTTTCTAATGAAAATGAATTATAATCAAGATTTACTTTCCCTGATTCCAGGTCTGAAAAATAGAGTACTTCATTAATCAAGTTTATGAGAGATTCGTTGCTTTGCTTTATTAAGTCCACAGCCTTTTGTTGTTCTTTGTTTAATGAAGTCTGTAATAGCAGACTAGCCATTCCTACAACTCTATTCGCAGGGATTTCTTATTTCCTGACTAATTGAGGCAAGAAAATCCGATTTAATATTTGTGGCAGTTTCTGCCTCTTCTTTTGCATTAATTAAATCCTGGGTTGCTTTATTATAATCTGTTATATTTCTACCAATTATTATCAAACCCCTTCTGCTTCCGTCGGATTTAAAAAGAGGGACCTTAATGACATCAAATACTTTTTTGCTACCGTCTTTTTGTGGAATGATCTCTTCAGTTCTTGTCGTTTTTCTGTTTTTCCAAGTCTGTTCATCGGTTTTCCCACAAAACAACAAAGGCTCCTTAAAGGAACAGGATACTTCTGACAATTCGATATCCGTTTTACCTTTATAGTTATTTTCATCTATCTCAAATAATTTTATAACTGCATTGTTCGCTTCTATCCATCTGCCATAACCATCTTTAAACATAATTACATCTGGTGTTGAATTAATTAGTATTCGTAATGATTCTTCTCTCTCAAGTAATGTTTGTTCCGCCTTTTTCCTCTGCGTAATATCATTACAAATAACTAAAATTCCATCACTGCCATCCGGCAACTTAATCTTTGTTTCTCTTAGTTCAATGTTTCTAAATGAACCATCTTTACGAATGTTTATAACTTCGTGGTAAATATTACTCTCTGAAATAATTTTTGAAATATTTTTATCAACTTCTTTGTGGTTCTCAGATGGCACAAATCTTTTCACATTCATTCCGATTAGTTCTGCTCTTGAATAACCTGATATTTTTATCATTTCAGAGTTTGCATCGATAATATCGCCGTTAATTTTTTCTATTAATATTCCTGTTGGAGATAGATTAAAAAGTTTTCTGTATGATGTTTCAGAATTTGCCATTTCTTGTTCCGAGCGCTTTCGCTCTTCTTCTATACTCAAAGCCGAAGATAGTAACGACATAAATTCCAGATCGCTTTCCGTCGGTTCATATTTATGAACATACACAACACATAAAGAACCTACTATCTCATCTTTATATTTAACAGGAATACCTAAGTATGTTTGAAGATTATATCTCGAAACATTTGGGTCTGTTTTGTAATACTTGCTTTTCTGTAAGTCCTTAATTATTACTACTTCTTCATTAAATTTTCCTTTCACTACATCTGTGCATATATGCCCTTTGCTATTTTCTATCGGATTATAATCTTTAGCAACGTGCCACATTCCTGTTGATATTATTTTATCTTTTATAATATTGTTATAGAGTGCAGTATCAGCTTTCATCATCTTTCCGCATAGTCTTACTATACTATTTATGTTTTCATCATAATTATTCGTGTTCGAAAGAAAACACTCATTTAACTTTGTAAGTCTTTCTTTCGTTTTCCTTTGTTCAGAAACATCTTCAAATACTACCATTACCTGTTCTACTTTTCCTTTGGAATTACGTGAAAACACTGACGTTACCCTTCTTAGCCAAACCCAATGTCCGCCTGAATGTTTCGCTCTATACTCAATGTCTAACGTGCATTTATCTGTCAAGCCCGCGATGCTTTCGTCTGCTTTTCTGACTATTCCTGCATCTTCGGGATGAATGTATTTATATTTATGACCGTAGTCGAAAGGTTTATTTTGTAATTCGTATTCTTCTGCATAACCTAAAAAATCAAATATCGTTTTTGTTAAAAACAGGAATTCTCGCTTCTCTAAATTATAAATTGCTATTATAAACTGGGAATGTTTTGATAAGTTTGATAGTAGATTAAAATGATGAGCCTTGCTCTCGGAGGAACGCTTGTATTTAGATTGCATTTTCGAGCTCCTTTATTCTTTTTCTTAGCTTTTCGTTGTCTTTCTTATATTTACTTAACTCTTTGTCACTCATTTAAATAAATAGTTTTTGTTTTACAAATATAACATATATTATCTCAACAAAAACCAAAAAAATCTGTGCAAACAATTTTCAACAATTGTCTGCACAGATTAAATATTTTTTACTGCATTCCTTTTCTTTTCATTAAAGCGTCAACAGTTGGTTCTTTTCCTCTGAACTTAACATAATTTTCCATCGGGTCACCGTTTGCACCTTTTTCAAGAATATTCTTTCTGTAAAGCGAAGCAGTCTTTTTATCGAAGATACCGTTTTCAACGAATGCCTGGAAATGCGTCTGCATCAAGCACCTGCGCCCAGATGTAACTGTAATACCCTGCCGAATATCCAGAATTAAAAATGTGATTAAAGTATGTGCTTTTGTATCTTGAAATTATTTCAGGTATCAAACCAATTTCGCTTAAATACTTTTCTTCAAAGTCACCCGGCTTTTCAGTGAGTGCTTCTGTTCTTGTATAGAATGCCAAGTCAAGATAGCAAGCAGCAAGATATTCCGTCGTTGCAAATCCCTGATTGAACTTCGAACTGTTTTCCATCTTATCAAGAAGTTCTTTTGGAATCATTTCGCCTGTTTTATAATGCTTTGCGTAAAACTCCATTACTGCAGGCTCCGATGCCCAGTTTTCCATTATCTGCGAAGGCAGTTCAACGTAGTCTCTTGAAACATTTGTACCCGATGTACTTTTGTAACTGCATTTTGAAAGGAAACCCTGTAACGCATGTCCAAACTCATGAAAGAAAGTTTCTGCTTCATCGAATGTTAGCAATGCAGGCATATCACCTGTTGGTCTCGTGAAGTTACCTACAATACCAATAATCGGATTCACATTCTTTCCGTTTAGAACATACTGGTCACGGTAGTTATTCATCCATGCACCACCGCGCTTCGATGAACGCGGATGCATATCAACATAAAATATTCCAATGTAAGTACCGTCTTCTTCTTTCACTTCAAAAGTTTTTACTTCGTCGTGATACTTTGGAATATCTGTTCTTTCTGTAAAAGTAATTCCAAACAATTTATTCGCAAGAGTAAAGATACCATTGCGAACATTATTCATTTCAAAATATGGTTTCAGCATTTCTTCATCCAAATCATATTTCTCTTTACGAATCTTCTCAGTATAATATCTCCAGTCCCACGGCTGAAGTTTAAAGTTACCGCCCTCTTTATCAATCATCGCCTGAATATCAGCGGCTTCTCTCTTTGCAGTTTCAATCGAAGGTTTCCAGAGTTTATCTATCAAACCATAAACCCCAGCAGGATTTTTCGCCATATTATCTTCAAGCACAAAATCGGCGTGTGTCTTGTAGCCCAGTAAATTCGCGCGTTCCAGTCTTAGGCTAACTATTTCCTTAATTACTTCATTGTTATCATTCGCATTACCGTTATTTCCTCTGCTCATATATGCACGCCAGATTTTCTCGCGCAAATCTCTTTTCGCAGAATATTGTAGAAATGGCATTACACTCGGATTCGACAAAGTGTAAACCCACTTGCCTTCCATACCGAGTTTCTTCGCCGTCTCCGCACCCGCATCAATCAAGGATTGCGGCAGCCCTGATAAATCATCTTTGTTATCTATTACAAGTTTAAAATCATTTGTTTCCGCAAGAAGATTATCACCAAACTTCAAACCAAGCAGTGACAACTTTTCATTTATTTCTCTAAGTCTCGCTTGTTTGACATCGTCAAGTCCCGCGCCACCTTTTACAAACCTATCGTAGTATTCCTTCAGAAGTCTTGCCTGTTCTGTGTTCAGCGGCTCTTTATTTTCATAAACTTCTTTTATCTTAACAAAAAGTCTTTTGTTCAAAAGAATATTATCATTGTGCCTTGAAAGCATCGGAGCAATTTCCTTCGCAACCTCCTGAAGTTCCGCACTCGTATTAGCTGAGCGCATATTGTAAAAAACACCGCCTACTTCAGAAAGTAAAATATCGCTATTCTCCAACGGCTCTATCGTGTTTGAAAAATCCGGAATAGACTTTTCAGAAACAATCCGATCAATGATTTGCTCTTGCTGTTTAATGCCCTCTTTAAAAGCAGGCAAATAATGTTCAACTTTTATTTTATCAAAAGGCGGAACATTGAAAGGAGTATCGTACGGTTTCAAAAACGGATTCTCCTGCGCCAAAACATTCATACTGAAAATCAATAGAATTACAATAATGTTTAGAAATGATTTCATAATAATTTATTCCTCATTTAAATTAATATAATTAAAAGTATTACTTTTTAAACCAAAAGAATCAAAAAAATAGTTAAACTCACAATGAAAACGACCATGACGGACCATAAAATGAGCGTGACGGACCATAAAATGACCGTGACGGACCATAAAATGACCGTGACGGACAATGAAACAAGCGTGACGGACCATAAAACGACCGTGACGGACTATAAAACGACCGTGACGGACTATAAAACGACCGTGACGGACTATAAAACGACCGTGACGAACCATAAAACGACCATGACGGACTCATAAATACGACCGTTGACCGACCATAAAACAACGGTGACGCAACCATAAAACAACCGACCGCTACCCTAAACCAAACTACTTTACCACCGTCAACTTCTTCTGCTCCACAAAATTTCCTGCCTGAAGCCTGTAAATATAAACACCGCTCGCCAAACCACCCGCATCAAAACTCGTTTCGTAAAAACCCGTCTGCAAACTTTCGTTCACAAGCACCGAAACTTATTTGCCCGTGATATCAAAAACTTTTAGCGAAACAAATTTTCCCGAGAGATTCTGCGGAATTGCAAAACGAATTTTCGTTGTCGGGTTAAAAGGATTCGGATAATTTTGCATCAAAGAAAATTCATTTGGAATCTCACTCGAAATATTTATCACACCCGTTTGTGAATTACTCACGCCCTTTAAATTTACGGTAATGTTACTATCATTATTTTGAATCGTCAGAACTCCGTTGTAGGTCTGGTTCGTCGCAGTCGGATGAAACTTCACTTTTATGTATCGAAGTTCACTTTGCGGAACACTCGCCGGAACACTTTCAACAACAAACTGCGGAATACTCGAAGTTGCAGAAGTTATCGAAAGACTGCTCGTACCGTAATTCATAACTGCCACGTAAAAACTTGAAGTGTCATTCGAAGCAAGAGTATCAAACACAACATTGAAAGGCGACGCTGAAACTTCAGGCTTCAAAACCGTGTTCGAAACCGTGAACGTACTTCTTATTCTGTCAACAAGTTCGGGATGGTCAATAAACGGATTGTAAACATTCTGAAAACTTTTAATTCTTGTGTTGCGTAAACGCTCCCGCGCATCAACAGTATCAAACACGTTCCACTGTCTCAAAATCCCCTCTTGTTTTGTACCCATATAACCGCCAAGATTATTCGGATACTTCACACAAAAGTAAAACAAACTTCTTGCAACATTTCCCTTATGCACATCTCTCGGTTCAAAAACAGTTTCATTCTCAAAATCTTTTCCAAGTTTCGAACCGCCAACATTGTAAGTAATATTTGAAATGGGTATTCCAAAATCATAATTTCCACGTGCACTATTCGGAGCCGCATCCGTAGGATACAAATGATAAAGGTCGCTCACCATTGGGTCTTCAGAATTAAAGAAACTCTGCGGGAAAGTATGCTCTGTATTAAAATTCTGA
Organism: Ignavibacteriota bacterium; assembly: GCA_963748665.1. Lineage (GTDB taxonomy): Bacteria > Bacteroidota > Ignavibacteria > Tepidaquicellales > Tepidaquicellaceae > CAIKZJ01. The sequence continues at coordinate 233,595 of CAVVJW010000023.1, forward strand.
TTCTGCGCCTGCGTTCTTGTAGTTGCTTTTATTTTTCTTCCAATATAAACACATTCAATTGTATCACCGCCGTAATCATCTACCGTCTCAAACATTTTATCCCTTGCCAAGATCGTACCCAAGCTGAATATAACCCGTCGTAGTAAAACTCCTCAATGCAGTCTTCAAAGGCTCATCAATCAAACCCTGCGTGAACGCATAAAGCGCATCGGGATACTTTGCAGTAGCAACAAGATAATAAACTATGGGATACTTCAAACCTTTATTCTCAAAAATAAAGAAATCCTTATAAGTAATATTCTGATTAGTTTTAAAATTAATCGTAACAAGAACACTATCAAACGGATTAATATTAAAAGGAGCAGTAGTAAAAGTAAACTGCGAAAGCAAAGTCCTGATGTTAGTAACCTGAACAACCGTGTTGCCCGGATTCCTTACGTAAAACGATTTTGACTTTGTAACCTTTGTAATTGCCGTATCAACTTTCACAAGAGTAGGCGTAACCTGTGCGAAACGTAAGCTTCACACAAAACAACAAAAGAAGAACTAATAACTTTTTATACATTTAATTTAAATTATTATGATTAAACTCACACAAAACATTTGGAAACTTTTCGGTAATCCTCTTCACCATCGCCTCAGCCGCATAAACAGAACGATGCCGCCCGCCTGTACATCCGAACGAAACAATTAAATTTGTAAAATTCCTCGAGTCATATTTATCAATCGCTTTATCAACAATCGAATAAACGCTCTTCAAAAACTCAGGCATCTCAGTCTGAGTTTCAAGAAAAAACTTCACATCGAAATCTTTTCCCGTCTTTGACTTGTACTCATCAAACTTACCGGGATTCGTGATAAACCTGCAATCGAAAACAAAACCGCCTCCGTTACCGCTATCATCAGCAGGAATACCGCCCTGCAAATAACTGAATGAAAATACTCTAACTTTTAGCAAAATAATTCGTTAAATTTAATTAAGACCCAATATATAAAGGGGATTAAAGATAATTAATCTATCATTAAAATTAACTGTAAAAGGAATTATGGATCACACATTAATCACTACAACATTTACGATTGATGGCTACAAAGTAGTAAAACAACTCGGCGTTGTGAGAGGAATCACAGTACGCTCGAGAAATATGTTTGCAACAATCGGTGCATCTCTGCAAACAATAGTCGGCGGAAACATAACACTCTTCACGGAACTCTGCGAAAAAACAAGAGGCGAAGCCTTCGAAATAATGGTGCAGCACGCAGATGAAATGGGTGCAAACGCAATAATCGGAATGCGTTACGACGCAAATGAAGTTATGACCGGAGTAACTGAAGTACTTGCCTACGGAACCGCCGTAGTAATGGAAAAAGTATAAACACTTATCAACCCCACTCCCTTCGGGAGTGGGGTTGATATATAAATTTACTTAACAATCTCGTTGTTCACTTTTTTCTTCCTTAAAATCCTTCTTATAATCCAAACAATAATTAGAACAAAAACTACGATTGGAATTATTGCAATCAGTAAAGTTATAGATACTGCAAGAACATTTGTAAAGCCTGAAAGACCTTTCTTAATTGCCTGTCCCAGTTCGTAGAAGAAACCTCCGCCTGAAGAAGTACTAATCATAGAAGGTTCATAAACAGATACAGTAAGAGTTGACAAATCAGATTGTGACTTTAACAACTTCATTTTCCCTTCAAGGCTTTCAATTTTTTGCCTTACCGATGCAAGCTTCTCCTCAACTTCAATAACTTCCGTCAACCTTGATGCTTTCTCATTCAGCAACTTGACAAGTCTCTGCTCAAGTTCTTTCTGCGTTTTCAACCTTGCTTCCAAGTCAACGTACTCTTCAGTAACATCGTTAGCCTGAATATTCTGATTCATGACCTTACCAATTTTACTAACTTCAAAAACCAAAGCATCAAACTTATCGGCAGGAACTTTAACAGTTATTGTTCCTGATTTATTTCCGCTTGAGTTAGAAGTACTTTTACTGTTAGCAATAAAGCCATTGTAACCTTTCACTACATTGCTAATCTTTGCTTCTGCATCATCAAACTTCTCAACCTCAATGCTGAGAGACCCGGATTTTATAATCATTCTCTGGTCTTTCACATCAGGAATTTTTTCCTCTGTGGAGGAAACCTTTCTTGTTAGTTGTTCAGTTGAAAGATTAGGCGCTGTATTAACACCATCTTCTTTCGCGGAAGATTCAACAAACTTATCCTGATTCAGGACCTGCATATCGGATTTCTTTTCACAGCCCCAAATCAAAACAGTTAACAAAACCGGTAAAACGAGATAAACAATTTTAGTTTTCATAATTATGAGTTTTATTTTAAATACTAATCAAATATAAAGATGTTCCCTTTCTGAACGATATCAAACTACTGATTGTTTGAATATAAGAATACTAAATTAAAATTAAAATATGAAGAACTTTCAAGTAATGACGTTTAACGGAATAATATTAATAGCGCTTGGCGTATTTGGTTATGTAACCTCGGGCAGCCCAACTGCATTGATAGCACCTGCAATTGGTGTAATACTTTTGGCACTTGTAATACCTGTTAAGAAAGAGAATTCTCTCGCAGCACACATAGGCGTTGGGTTAACAGGATTAGCAACCATAATGTTTTTTGTTGTTGGTGCTATGAGAAGCAACTCAATTATAATCGTAATGGCAGTAGTTTCCTTAATATGTTTAATCTTTTACATATCAGATTTCATTAAAAGAAAAAAGGAAAGAGAAGCAAACGCTTAGTTAAAAATATTCACGACGCACTTAATAAGTGCGTCGTGATATTAAAATCATTTTTTAACAGTTTCAAGGAGATAACCATTTTCACCAACTTTGTCATAATCCATATCATTCAAGCCAAACTCATTTCTACACATTTCTGCAAACACTTCCTCCGAATTATCAAATTCGAAATTAATACCAAATGCTTTTGCTAATTGCTTCAATACTTGCCAGGTTGGTCTTGCGTTAGAGCGATTTTCTTTAGTCCATCTGTCATTTAGAGCTCCAAACTTATCAAGTCTTGAAAGAGAATATTCACCAAGAAGTCTTTCCTGCTCAAGCGTGGCGATAGCAGGTTTAATTCTTTGAATACGTCCCTGAAAATTCATAAACGTACCGTTAACCTCTGCATAAGTTGATTCAGAAAAAATCACATCTGCATTTACATAAGCAAATTTGTTTTTAAAACTAAGGTGAAAAATTGAATTTTCAAACTTTGAGAAGTTCGAAGAAATTTCAGGAATTCTTTCCAAATCATCATTAATTACATAAATTGCTTTATATTTTCCTGACTGAATTTTCTGTACAATATTATTATCAATAGCGGGAATACCAAGTGCTTCAAGCCCTGTGGAGTTTGGAGTTTTATCAGATTTCTTTAGTATATCATCTCCGAAGGATTCATCAACATTTGGTATGTAAACAATATCTTCAGAATTTAACACAGACTTCGCAAATTTTTTCAACGTATAATTATCTTCCAGGGTTGAGAACGGAGATGCAATAAACAGAACACTTCCCTTTTTGCCGTTCAAAGAAGAAACCGCATTAGAAACTGCCTCTTCCCAGGCGACTTCAATCATCTTCTCGTTATCGGAAGTGGATTCTTCAGGTTTAATCTTAGGCAGGTTCAGTCTGAATTTCGGATCGCTTAAATTTTTAATTGTATTAAGTCTTCCCCAGTCACAAAGCCACCAATTATTAACTTCAAGATTTACTCTTGGTTCTATTCTAAGGATTTCATTTTGTCTAACACCGATTATACTATTACAACCACGTGAACAACCGGGGCAGACAGAATCAGTAAAAGACATATCCCAGACACGAGAACGAAAACGGAAATTTTTTGAAGTCAAAGCACCAACGGGGCAAATCTCAATAACATTCATCGAATAAGGATTATCAAGTTCTTTTCCGGGAAAAGTTTTTATAGTAACTTTTTCACCTCTTTGAACAAAAGTAAGTTGCGGCTCTTTAGCTATTTCATCGCAAAATCTTATACAACGCGAGCAACTGATACATCTTTCCTGATCGAACATTACATTGGGTCCGAGAGAAACTCTTTTATCTTTATGGTTTTTTTCTTCATCGAAACGAGACAAACCTTTACTGTATTTAAAAGCATAATCCTGAAGTTTACATTCTCCTGCTTCATCACAGATAGGACAATCGAGCGGATGATTAATAAGTAAAAACTCCATCACAGCATTCTGAGCACCAACAACCTTTTCGGATTTAGTATGAACGATCATACCGTCTGTTGCAGCAGTAGAGCAGGCAATAGCGAGTTTAGGAAGTTTTTCAATTTCGACAAGACAGATTCTGCAATTACCCGAAACACTCAAACCGGGATGCCAGCAAAAATGAGGTATTTTAATACCAGCATTTTTTGCCGCTTCAATAACAGTTTGACCTGTAATAAACTCAACTTCTTTGTTGTCAATAATTAATTTTGGCAAATCAAAAAATGTTTATATTAATAAATAATATTTAAACTAATTACCATATTCATCAGTAATATCAGTTTTACCATTACCGGTTAAAAATCTAAAATCGGAAAGAGGTAATTTTTCATCAACCTCAAGTTTAATAATAGTTCTATACTTAATACATAACTTTAAAATCTTATTAATTATTCCACTTGTTAAATAATGCTTAATTAACGGATTAACTCTCATTCTGAGGAAAGTGTCACCGCCTCCGCCTCTATACCTTTGCATCCAGGTTTCAATTTCAGTAATGAAAGCCATTTTGGATTGAACTCTACCGGTACCAATACACATCGGGCAACTATCTGAAACACGGGTTAAAATATTTTGCCTGATTCTTTGTCTTGTAATCTGAACAAGTCCAAAGTCAGTCATAGACAAAACAGTAATCTTTGCTCTATCTTTTCTAAATTCTTTCTTTAGTTCCTCGTGTAATCTTCTTTTATTTGAATCATCATACAAATCGATAAAATCAACAACGATAATACCGCCTATATCTCTAAGCCTCAATTGCCGTGCAATTTCTTTCCCTGCTTCAAAATTAATCTTCAGAGAATTCTGTTCCTGATCTTTTGATTTAGCATATTTTCCACTGTTAACATCAACAACTGTCATTGCTTCAGTTGTTTCGATAACAATGTATCCTGAATTTTTGAGCCAGACTTTTTTGTTTAAAGACTCATCTATTTGTTTTTCAACATTGTAAACATCAAAGATAGGAGCGGAGTTTGAGTAGTATTCAACTTTTTCAGCAAATTCAGGTGCAGTAACTTCGAGATTATTTTTAATTTCCTTATGTAGTTTTTTGGAATCTATTAAAACTCTTACAACATCATCTCTGAACAAATCTCTTACTACAGAGTTTGTAGTAGAAACATCTTTATAAAGAATAGAAGGAGGTTTCAAAGATTTTGCTTTACTCTGCATTTCATTCCAGGTAGAAACAAGTTTATTCAAATCATCGCGTACAAGATTTTCATCCTGACCTGCAGCAACAGTTCTAATGATTAGCCCGAAACCTTCAGGCAGAAGAGGCCGAACGATTTGTTTTAATCTTCTTCTTTCTTTGAAATTATAAATCTTTTTTGAAACACCAATTCTTCTGTTGAAAGGCAGAAGTACAAGGTATCTTCCGGGTAAAGAAACTTTAGAGGTAACTCTAACGCCTTTATTCCCGACAGGTTCTTTTATTATCTGAACAATAATATCCTGTCCACGTTCAATATTAACGGGAGCCTGTGTTTTATATTTATAATTATTACTTTTAACAGGAATAATATCTTCTTCATCGTCATCATCATCTACATCGCTATCATCACCGAGAATAGAAGAATAATCATCGATGGAAGTATCAATATCTGAAAAGTGAAGAAATGCATCCTGTGGAAAACCAATATTAATAAAAGCGGCTCTGATTCCGGGCATAACCTTAGCAACTTTACCCCAGTAAAGGTCGCCGACATTACGGCTCAAGTCAGGACTTTCGTAAAATAACTCTACAAGTTTTCCTTCTTCAATTATTGCAATTCTAACTTCATAAGAAGTAGAATTAATAAGAATCTCTTTTTTCATTTAGAACTAATATTTTAATTCAAAACAAATTACGAATTCATAGAAGACAGGAACTCTTTATTGGACTTCGTACCGCGCATCTTATCGAGAATAAACTCCATTGCTTCAACCGGATTAAGGTCTGATGTAATTTTTCTTAACAGATAGACTCTGTTAAGAACATCAGGAGTAAGAAGAAGTTCTTCTTTACGTGTACCTGAACGGTTAAGATCAAGTGCAGGGAATACTCTACGGTCTGACAGTTTCCTATCAAGAACGCCTTCCATATTACCTGTACCTTTAAACTCTTCAAAAATAACCTCATCCATTCTGCTACCGGTTTCAACTAAGTGCAGTTGCGATAATAGTCAGACTACCACCTTCATCGATATTTCTTGCAGCACCAAAAAATCTTTTAGGTTTATGCAAAGCATTAGCATCAACACCACCAGATAGTATTTTTCCGCTATGCGGAATAACTGTATTGTGTGCTCTTGCAAGACGCGTAATACTATCAAGCAGGATAACAACATCTTTACCTGCTTCAACAAGTCTTCTCGCTTTTTGAATAACGATTTCAGAGACTTGAACGTGTCTTTCAGGCGGTTCATCGAAAGTAGAACTAACGACTTCAGCCTTAACATTTCTTTGCATATCCGTAACCTCTTCGGGTCTTTCATCGATAAGAAGAACGATTAAATGAACTTCAGGATGATTTCTTGCGAGACTATTTGCGATAGTCTGAAGCAAAATTGTTTTACCACTTTTAGGAGGAGAGACTAAAAGTCCTCTTTGACCAAAGCCAAGCGGCATAAACATATCCATAATTCTCATCGAATACTCATTCGGAATTGTTTCGATATTAAACTTTCTAACCGGATAAGTTGGAGTAAGATTGTCGAATAAAATTCTATCTCTGATTTTCTCAGGGTCACCAAAGTTAACCTCTTCAACTTTCAGAAGAGCAAAGAATCTTTCGCCTTCTTTGGGAGGTCTAACCTGACCTTTAACAGTATCACCGGTCTTTAAAGAAAATTTCTTAATTTGAGACGGAGATACATAAATATCATCCGGAGAAGGGAGATAATTATAATCGACAGATCTCAGAAAGCCGTACCCATCGGGTAAAACTTCCAGGACACCTGAAGAGAAAGCAAAACCATCTTTTTGGGTTTGTGCTTCAATAATTTTAAAAATAAGTTCCTGCTTTTTCAGATCACTATAGCCAGTCAATTTCAGCTCTTTAGCGATTTGAACAAGCTCAGCCACTTTCTTTGTTTTTAAATTCTCAAAATTTTGAGCGATTAAATCATCTTTAGAATTCGTCCCCATTATATTATAACCTTTCTTTCATTTTGTAAAAAGGGGTTTAAAAAATTATATGCAAAAATAAAATTCAAACTGATACATATTGAATAATATAAATGAAATATTAATATTTATTTCCTGAAGTTTCAATACTGGTGTGTAATTTAGATTTTCCCAGAATTATGACAAACTATTAGAAATATTTTACACTTTCAAGTGAAAAAACGCATTTCAGAGAAAAAAGTTAAACCAAGTTACAAGTAATAGAGACATACGCACCAGTTTTTTCCCGCGAAATTAACGAAAATAGATATTTTGTCCACTGATTACGCAGATTTAAACTGATTAGAGAAAGGGATTTTTTCCCGCGAAATTAGCGAAAGAGCAATTTACAAGCGAATTCACGAATTATTAAGAATAATAGATTTTTTGTCCCGCTAAATTAACGAAATCAGAAAAAGATATTTGTCCTCGTTCCCGAATGAACATTGAAAACGAATCGCTAATTGATCACGGAATGACAAAAATTGAGTAAAACGAATTTTTTATGCAGATTAAAACTGATTTGTCTTTTATCCTTTTTGCTTATTGCAGGGTTTTGTAATTTGCATTGTCCTTTTAGGAGAAGGGATTGTTTTTAGGAGATTTTGTGTTATAATCTTGTTGTAGGGGAAATAATTATTTGCTGATTTTTTGATGTAAATAGCATTTAATTGTTTGAAAAATGACAATATATGTGATAAAATATATTACGCATAGAGGCAAGATATAATATATTACGTATGGAGGCAAATTAATAAACAATAGAACCCACCATTAAGAAGGAGAAAAATGTACAGAGAGGAAAATTTAAATAAAAATATGAATAAAGTGAATTCAGATGTATTAAAAAATGGTAATTTGACGGCTGAGTATAAGTCTGAAGTTTTATCTGATTACAAACTTGCTTATGAGAGCAGACAGTGCAGTTTGCTTGGAAGAAAAGAGACATTAATGGGCAGAGCCCAGTTTGGTATATTCGGAGACGGAAAAGAATTAGCACAAATTGCTTTGGCAAAAACTTTTGAGAATGGTGATTTCCGTTCGGGTTATTATCGTGACCAGACGTTTGCTTTTTATACCGGTATGTCGGATAAGAAGCACTTTTTCTATCAATTATACGGTGAAACTGATGTAACGAAAGAACACGCCTGCGGCGGAAGGTCTATGAACAACCATTTTGCAACAAGACTTATTAGATGAAAACGGTAAATGGAAAAATCTGATGAAGATGAAGAACACTTCATCGGACATTGCACCTACTGCGGCACAAATGCACAGACTGCTTGGTCTTGCTTACGCGTCAAAACTTTACAGACACAATCCTGAATTATCATATTTAAAAGAGTTTTCGGTAAACGGGAATGAAGTAGCGTTCGGTACGATTGGCAATGCAAGTACATCTGAAGGTGTATTTTACGAGGCGATAAATGCGGCGGGTGTATTGATGGTACCTCTTGCTATGTCAATATGGGATGACGGTTTTGGAATTTCAGTGCCGAACATTTATCAGATGACGAAAGAAAATATTTCGGAAATACTCGGCGGGTTTGCTTATGATGAGAAAAAAGAACAGGGCTTTTTAATTTACAAAGTACCCGGATGGGATTATGAAAGACTTGTAAACACTTACAAAGAAGGGATTGCGAAAGTAAGGGAATTGCACATACCAGCGATATTCCATATCACAGAGGTTACACAACCACAGGGACATTCCACAAGCGGTTCACACGAGAGGTATAAAACGAAGGAAAGATTGCAGTGGGAAAAAGATTTTGATTGCTTAGTGCAGATGAGGAAATGGATGATAGATAAAGAAATTTCTACAGAAGAAAAACTTAATGAGATAGAAAGCAAGATTAAAGCAGATATTAAGAAGACACAACAGGAAGTCTGGAATGAATATTGCGACCCGATTAAAAAGGAAAAGAATGATGTTGTGAAATTAATTTCTGCAGTTGCCTCAACGAGCAAACAAAAACCGAACATAGAGAAAATCAATAATACATTAGTACGTTCAACAGAAATGGAAAGAAAGGTTTCTGCTATGGCGGCTTTTGATGTTATTGTTTCGACAAGGGGTGAAAACACAAAAGAGAGAGAAGCCTTAAATAATTGGTATAATGAATATTTAAAAGAAAACGAAAAAAGGTTTAACACTTATTTAATCAGTCAGTCGGATGAAAGTCCACTGCTTGTAAAAGAAGTAAAACCGGTTTATTCAGATAAATCGCCGATGGTTGCGGGCAGAGAAGTTTTGCTTGCATTCTTTGATGAAGTATTTAAACGTGACCCGAGAGTTTTTGCGATTGGAGAAGACGTAGGTCAGTTAGGTGATGTTAATCAGGGTATGGCAGGTTTGCAGGCAAAGTATGGAGATATAAGAGTAACTGATACCGGTATTCGTGAGCAGACTATTGTAGGACAAGGTATTGGTGCGGCATTAAGAGGTTTAAGACCGATAGTTGAAGTTCAGTATTTGGATTATTTGTTTTATGCTATACAAATATTAACGGATGATTTAGCATCTTTACATTACAGAACACACGGCGGACAAAAAGCACCATTGATAATCAGGACGAGAGGACACAGGCTTGTAGGGATTTTCCATTCGGGTTCACCGATGGGAACGATAGTAAGCTGCTTACGCGGTATTCACATTTGTGTACCGAGAAATATGACTCAGGCAGCGGGATTTTATAATACACTGCTGAAGTCAGATGACCCCGGAATGGTGATTGAGAGATTGAATGCTTACAGGTATAAAGAAAAACTACCTGATAATATTTCAGAGATTTGTGTTCCGCTTGGATTACCGGAAGTACTTGAAGAAGGTAATGATGTAACAGTTGTTACGTACGGTGCAACAGTAGATATAGTAAAGGGTGCTTCGGCAAAATTGAAAGATATTGGAATCAGCATAGAAGTTGTTGACGTTCAGACATTATTACCATTTGACAGGTTTGGTATTATTTTAAAATCAATAGAAAAGACCAACAGGGTACTTTTTGTTGATGAAGACGTACCCGGCGGCGCAACAGCGTTTATGATGCAGCAGGTGGTTGATGAACAGGGCGGATATAAGTTTCTGGATTCGAAGCCGCAGTGTTTAAGTGCGAAGGCACACAGACCTCCGTATGGTGTTGATGGGGATTACTTTACGAAGCCGAGTGTTGAGGATGTGGTAAAGTCGGTGTATGAGATTATGAATGAAGCGGAACCGAAAAAGTATCCGAAGTTTTTTTAGAAGTATTGGTACAACGCTAAAATTGGCACACTGATTAAAACTGATTGTAGGCTGATTCTCACTGATAGAGATTTTTTATTCAACGCTGAGGAAATAATATTGGAACACATGGATTATATTTTTAACCGATAAGGTTTTTATTCTCGAGATTAAGTTTTATTCAACGCTAAGGAATTTAGGATTTTAAATAACAAGAGGTGCTTTACGCACCTCTTATTATTTATTATAATTTATTTGATACTTATTAGAAAATAAGACCTAAGGCACTGGTTACGAGAATCCAGAAAACCCATACACCAAATACCATTCCATATGCTTTACCTGATGATATTTTTGCGAATTTCGAAATACCGATTGATACTGCTACATAATACCATATAGTGAACAAATCTATTTTAAGTAAGAAATCTCCAAGTTTACCATCAGAATACAATAATGCAGGACTTGCTGAAGACATTTTTCCGAGCAATACAGAAAGCACAAGACCGACGATAGCACCTATGGCAGTAATAATCATAGGCAAGCCCACAATATTCAAAATATTTCCGAAATCAATTTCTGCTTTAAACATTTTCAGAAAAAGCAAATAGACTAAAGACAAAACAAAGAGCATTAAAATCGGGACGATAGTTGCACCACCATAACCAATTATCTGAAAGAAAATACTTTTGGGGTCCATAAATTTTTCGGCTTGCTCAATAGCCTGCCGGGATTGTTCAGGAGACATCTTTCCATCTTTTACTTTCTCTTCCATTTGTTTTTCAAGTTGATCTCGTTGTTTGTCCATTAAACCCGAAATCAACTGTTCGTCTTTAAAAAAGATGAAAGTAACAACTATACCGATAACAACTGAAATGAGAACCGGCAGAATCCAGTAGTTCTTTCTTTTTGTAATGGCTATTGTTTCAAATGTTTCGCCAGGGCTTGTAATAACACCGATAATGGCATCTGAACCGGAAATCTGTTCTACAGATTCTTCTTCAGAAAGGTTTGGTTCTAAATTTTCGTTATTATTTTCCATAATTTTTTACAGTTTATATAGTTTATTTAAGATTACGTATTCTTCAACCTCAGGTTTCAGCAGGTATTTTACTGATTTATTTTCACTTATTCTATACCTTAAATCAGTAGAAGAAATTTCAAGCATTGGAACCGATAGATATCGGGCTTTTCTTGAGAACTCATCAGCAACGTCCTGCACCAAATAGCCAGGACGATTCATTACGATTACTTCAGAAATAAGGAATAGTTTATTGGGATTTTTCCATTTAGGGAATTCAATCAGGTTGTCTATGCCAATTATTAGATAAATCTTAATAAAATCATTTTTATACTGCTCATATAAATCAATCAAAGTATCGACTGTATAATTAGTAATACCTTGTTTTGCCTTATTTATTTCTATATCCGAAACTTCAAAATTCGGGTCACTTTCGAAAGCAAGACGTGCCATATTAAGTCTGTGTTCAGCATCTTTTATTGATATATCATCTTTTAAGGCGTGATTCCCGGAAGGGATAAAGATTACTTTATCGAGAGATAACTGCTCTCTTACATTTTCAGCCAGAATTGAATGTCCTATGTGAGGCGGGTTAAAGCTTCCGCCATAAATTCCGTAGCGTTTCATAATTAATTTTTAATTAAATTATAGTATAAATCTTCAATTTTTTCCGTCATTATTTTTTCATCGAAAATCTTTGATGATTCAACTGCACCTTTAGAAAGGTACGATCTTTTATCTTTGTTATTAAACAAATCGACTATGTTTTCTATCAGATGCTTCTTGTTGTTTAAATCAAATAAAACGCCATTCACATCATCACGAATCAATTCTCTATTTGAAGGAATATTGCTTGATATAATACAACTACCCGAAGCAAGTGCTTCTAACAAAGTTAAAGAAAGTCCTTCCCATAAAGAAGGAAAAACAAAAACATCGAAAGCCGGGTAAAATCTATTGACATCATTTCTTGAACCGGCAAATATTACCTTATCGCTGATATCAAGTTTATCAGAAAGCAACTTTACAGAGTTTAACAAATCTCCATCGCCGACAAGAATAAGTTTAATTGCCGGAATTTTTTTAATCAATGCAGGCATAATTTCAACGAGCAGACGCTGATTCTTTTGTTCATCAAATCTTGATATATTTCCGATAACAAAATCGGTTTCCTTAATACCAAATTCGATGTTTAGTTTTACATCCCGATTTAACGATTTAAATCTTTTTAAATCTATTCCGTTATAAATAACTGTAGATTTACCGGGCTTTATGATTTTCAATTCACTTCCAACGTTAAAATCATCATTTGAAACGCAGATGAACAGATCTATATATTTTACAAGATGCCGCTCTATGTATAAAGATAATTTCTTTCTGAAAAGATTTTTTGAATGTATATAATGGATACCGTGTAAAGTGTGAATTATTTTAACTTCATCGTTATATTTCTTTTTATAGAACCCTGCATACATACCAGCAACACCTCCGTGGGCGTGTATAATGTCTATGCCTTCCGATACAACAATATCATGAAGTTTCCTGAGATATCCCGAACGGAATATTTTGGGAAGAGTGATATCAAAAAACTTAAACCCTAACGATTGAACATATTCTTTAAACTTACCAGAAGATGAGGCTGAAACAACCGGATTAAAAGTTGTACTATCAATATTTTTACATATTGACAAGGATATGAATCTGTCCTCCACCTATAAAACCACCATCAATAAGTTCAAGAACTTTAATCATAGGAAACTCCTAAGTACCAGTTTTAATATTCTGTAATTGATTTTGTTTAAATTAAACAAGCATTTAAACGAAAATTTTATCAACAAGTAAAATGAAGCAAAAATCTGTTTATTATGTTGTTATGTTTTTTATAGTATAGTAACTGTGATTTCTTGGAGTAAAAATATGTATCAGATTGAAAAGATTTATTTACATTCTCTCCTTTAAAATGCACTAAGCCATCAAACGGGAAATAAAATATTTTACCGCCGATACTGTTTATTCTTTTGCACAAATCAGCATCCTCATAGAAACAGGAAAAAATCCTCATCGAAACCATTAATTTTTTCAAAAACATTTTTATTCACAACCATAGCCGCTCCGCTGACCCAATCTACTTCTTTAATTACATCATATCCAAGTCTCAACATTCCCGTTCATCTGTTTTGTCGTCTTTGCTTGTCTTTTTCCAATTTCTTGTTTTTCAGTTCATTTATAAATATGTTTTCATTCCAGTATGACAATTGGTAATTACCATTAGGATATCTCAGACTAATGCCAACAACACCAAAATCAATTTCACCAAATGCATTTAGGAACTCTGCCGAGAAATCTCGTTTAAGGATTGTATCTGCATTAAGAAAAAGGAGGTATTTACCTTTTGTAACTTTGGCAGCAAGATTATTAGCGTGCGAGAACCCGTTATTAGAATTTTCAATAACAGTAATTCCAGGTATTTCTATTGAATCATAATCAGGGGAATTATTAACAACAATAATTTCATATTCGCATTTTAAGGTTTTCTTTAATTGAATTAACACAATTTACAAGAAACTCCTTTTGTTTAAAATTCACTATTATGATTGAAAATATCATCTATTTAGATTCTACGACTTTAATGTTAACTAAATTTAAATATGAAAGCGACATTTTATTAATAATCTTTTCTAATAAGTTATCCCCATTAGCAATTTTGCCACTAAGGTATTTTAAGACTTTTTCTTCATCAACAACTTTTATGGATTGGATTTTCGTACGTTCTTTATCAATCCAATCTGAATTATTAATAATCCATAAATAAGATTTAATGACCCCAAAAAATGAATACCTGTCAGAAATAACCGAATACATCAATTTTAACAATAAATTAAACAATAACAAAGGATAATATTTTCTTCTAAAAGATTCAGAAAACATAATAAGAAAGTTAAGCAAGCGGTTTCTTTCCTGATGGAAAGTAACAAATGAATCTTTATATTTTTTCATTGTAGCGGAACCGATGTGATGGACGATTGATTTAGAATTATGGACAATTTTATACCCTGCGAACTTAACTTTAAATGAAAGAAAAGTATCTTCAGCGTATGCAAAATATTCGCTAAGGAAAAGTCCTCCAATTTTATTTAATACATCCCGTTTAATTATTAATGAACAACCGTTAACCTGAAATATTTCGCCAATACCATTATTTTGAATATCGAAAACCTCCATAATATTATGACCTAAAAGGTTCACGGTGCCGTTTTTTTCATAATACTTCAAAGGTATTCCCTCGGTTAGCACCAATGACTGTGCCATACCAATTTCATCAGAAGAATTAACACATTGAACCAATTCAGAAAGCCACTCTTTTTCGACTATAGTATCGTTGTTCAAGAGTACGATTAAATCTCCTTTAGCATACTTTAATGCTTCATTATTACCACCTGCAAAACCAGAGTTATATTCTGCGGCAATAATATTGATTTTATTTTCTGTAAAATTACTTTTAAGAAATTCAACACTGCCGTCGGACGAGCAATTATCATAAACAATAACTTCAAAGTCCCTGTAACTTTGGTTAAGTAATGAATTTAAGCAATCGCTTAAAAACTCTTTCCCGTTATAGTTTAATACAATAATTGATACCATTTTCCCGTTAATAATTTTTCAATCCGTCTTAATAAAATAATTTTTCAAATTCTCTTCCTGTAATATTAACAGTTTTTAACAATCTATCGCGTTTTTTTATGCTTTTAGGTAAAGACAACAGACCTTTTAAATAACCTTCTACTGCTTTAAATAACAAGGTATATTCTTTGTTCAAAACAAATCTTAAATATCTTTTTATACGTGCAGCAGTAAACAGCGGCTGTAATTTAAGATAAGTAGTTAGCGGATAATTCTTCATTCGAAGAGAAACCAGATTCTGTTCGCACAGCATTAACTGGAAACCTGAATTATAACTTGATGTTGCGCCCCTTTTATGGTAACATACTGCTTTGGGGTTATAATAACAAACATATCCAAACATCCTTAATCTAAGACTAAAATCAACGTCTTCATAATAAGCAAAAAAATCTTCATCAAAATAACCTGCTTTTTCGAATACTTCTCTTTTATACATTGCGGCACCAGCGCAGGCTCCAAAAACAAACTCGGGTTTATCGTACTGACCGTTATCTATCTCTGCATGACCACGAGCATACGGTGATCCGTATAATTTGATATAATCGCCAACATCATCAATTTTATTCCTGTTATAAAAATTTAACATCTTTGAAGCAACACTTCCAACATTATCTTCTATGAATCCGTTTAACATATTTTCAAGAAAACTTTCTTCACATTCAATATCATTATTAAGTAATAAAATATGTGTGACATTGTTATCTAGCAATGAAAATTTAATCCCGTCGTTAACTGCTTTTGCGAAACCATAATTTTTGTCAAGTTTAATTATTTCTATTTCAGGATAATTTAATCCGACAAACTCTAAAGTATTATCCACAGATCCGTTGTCAACGAGAATGACTCTGAAATCAATCTTAAGTTTACCTCTAACGGAATTAATATTCTGCTTCAGCAGTGAATCAAAACATGACTGCAGATGTTCAACGCCATTATATGTCGGGATAACGATTGAAATCATTTCATATCATAAATAAACTTTTTTAAACTCCTTTAAATAATAGGAATGTTTTAAGAATCTGTAATTATTTTTCATTTTAATAATATTTTTCAAATACTCAAGCATTACAATAAATAGTGAATTTGAAACCGCGAGTACTTTAAGTAAAAAAGAACTTAAAAAACTATAATTTTTATCGAAGAAATAATTCATACTTATAAGAAACCTGCCGTAGAGCCACCAGTTATCATCTGTAGCGAAACTTGAACCTCCATAATGTACAATTTTAGATGAAGTATCAAGTACTAATTTGTAGTTTTTATTAACCTGAAAACTCAAATCAACATCTTCATAGAACAGGACATACTTGTCATCCATTTTTCCTGCCTCTTCATAAACCTTTCTTCTTGTAAAAAAGAAGGCACAGGGAATTTGCTTAACTACTTCCAAATTCCCGCTTGAAATATCAGGAGCAATTTCATAGAACATTCTTCTTATTATTGCAGAATAGTAAAAAGGTTTTGAGAATACCATATAAAAAAGTAAGAATTGCATTAAACCCGGATACTTCCTGAAATATTCGTGCTGAAAATTCCCGTCTTTTCCCAGCAGTAAAGGACATACGGCTCCAATATCAGAATTATCTTCCAATATTTTAAGCAGTTTTTCGATTACCGGCTCTACAAAAACCACATCGGGGTTTAGGATAAGAATATAATCTCCTTTTGATAAATCGAAACCCTGATTATTAGCGAAAGAAAAACTTTTCAAAGAATCGTTAAAAATATATTTTATGTTTTTATGTTTTTCAGATGCTTTAAGAATAATTTCTTTAGAATTGTCGGCTGAATTCTGATCTATTATTATTACTTCAAATGTATCGTCCAAATCCTCAATCACATAAAGAGATTCAAGTGATTCGCGTAATATATTTCCAGTATTCAGGTTAACGATGATAATTGATATTTTAATTTTATTTTTATTCAATTGATTAAAATAAATTCTCAAGATATTCAGAAGAAACTTTTTTATTTAATTGTATGTGCCGTCTTTTCCTGATTATCTTAGGTAACTGCAATATGCCGCTAAAATATCCTTTAACGGCAAATTTAAAAGTACCTTTGGGATAATTAAATAAAAATAATCTATACCTGTTTAATCTTGACAAAAAGAATAATATAGAATATTTAATGTACAGGTCAAACGGATAATTTTTCAAACGCAAAGCAATCAGATTTCTCTCAGTATAATAAGTTTCCCATCCTTCAAACTTTTTTGTTGTTTCTCGTCTTTTATGATAGCAAACAATATCCGAATTGTAATAACACTTATAGCCAAACAACTGGAACCTGAAACTAAGGTCAACATCTTCCAGATAAGCAAAAAAATCTTCGTCAAACATACCTGCATCTTTAAACAACTTCGACTTATAAAAAGCAGCACCTGCACATGCTCCAAAAATAAAACCTGACTTATTATACTGTCCAATATCTTTTTCACCGTGTCCCCTTGCCATTGGAGTACCGCCGGTTTTGCGTATCAAATCACCTGTATCGTCGATAATATCCCTATTAAAAAAATTCATCATTTTCACGGCAATGAAATCGGCTTCAACAACATTGTTGAATGTTTTTATTGCTTTTTCGATAAAATCAGGTTCAATTTCAATATCGTTATTTAAAAGTAATATTATATCTGATGTATTTGAGGTCAGGGACAACTTTATACCATAGTTAACTGCTTTTGAAAAACCAAGGTTGGAAGGATTTTCGATTACAATAATATCTTTATATTCACTCTTTACAAATTCAACAGTGCCATCAGATGAACAATTGTCAACCAAAATAATACGAAAATCTTTTGTCGTTTGTTTATAGATAGAACAAAGAACGCTTTTAACATTCTGCAACCCGTTATAAGTCGGTATTATGATATCAACCTTCATTTTAACAAATTATTTAGAATATACTTATGTACTTCAAGTACTCCCGGTTTATTAATCTTAAAAATACTTTTGATGCTTTCGATTGTAATTTTAATTATAGTATTAACAAAAATAATCAATTTAAGGAATGAAAATGCAATAAAAGAATAGTTATTCCTGAAAAAATTAAGCATGCTTAAGACATAATACCCATAAATATAATTTGCATCTATCTTCATACTCGAAGCCCCTATGTGTGAGACTTTTATATCTGCAACAAACAACTTATATTTTTTTGAGATTCTGTAACAAAGATCAACATCTTCGAAAAACAGAAAATAGGATTCTTTGAAACCGTGCATCTCTCTGTAAACATTTCTTCTGATAAAAATAAATGCACCCGGTATTTGTGATACACTTTGTAAATCACTGATATTTTCAATAACATCAGAGCACAAAAACCAGCGTTCAAAAATTTCTTTGCCTATGAATGGTTTTGCCAGAACGGAATAAAAGAAAATGTACTGAAAGAATGAGGGTTGTTTCTGATAGTATTTATACTGGAAGTGATTATCATTTCCATATAGTTTAACACCTAATGCACCGATATTCAAATCGGATAAATGATTTATCAACTTATTAAATGTACATTCTGTAAAAATCACATCGGGGTTGAGTAATAATATGTACTCACCGGTGCTCAACTCAACACCTCTGTTGTTTGCGTAAGCATACCCATAATTTTTATCGAGCATTACTTTTCTTACATTTTTATTCCCGGCTATAATTTTATCAATAATATTTTCCTGATTATCGTCAGACTTATTATCAACGATTATAAATTCAACTTTGTTATCGCACTCATAAATATTTACAGAATCAATACAATCCTTTAAAAGGTTTGCTGTATTATAGTTTACTATTATTATTGATACTGTCATATTAATTGTTCAGATATCAAATATCTTTTTAATTTTCTGAATTTTTTGGTTACATTAAAGAAATTAATTACTTTTCTTTTTACTTTATAAGTGAGCGGTAAAGGTTTTAAGGCTTCAGTATATTTTGTTTTCAAGGGATTTCCAAGAGTCTCGTTATAATAATCTCCAGTAGCATGATAAACTTTTACATCCTTAAGAATACCTGATTGAAATCCGGAATAAGTGACTCTTAACTGATAATCACCGTCTTCAAAGATAAATTTTCTATCCATAATTGTAAGTAATTTCCCTGTTTCCTCATATACTTCACGTGATATCATAAAACACCAGCCTCCAACAGGCCCTGATTGAATAATAATTTTGCCGTCATAATATTCTTTGTTTGTGTAATTTTCCTCAGATAATTTAGCACCGTTTGTTTTACCGTCCTGAAAAACATCCGCAACCAAGTATCCCATAAACGGAACTGACTTATAAGCGCTAACCATTTTCTCTACCCACAACTCAGGAAAAGATATAACATCATCATCAACACCGATTATAAAACCACCTCTTGCAAGGTCAACAAGTCTGCTCTTGGCATTATTGCCAATGTTTACCGTGCTATAAATTACTTTTATGAATGAATGTGTTGATTCTAATTCTTTCAAATATTCGGTCGTCCCGTCATCAGAATTATTATCCCAAATTATAATTTCTTTGTTAATTTCGCTTAATGTTGGCAGTAATGATACAACACACAATTTCAAAGCTTTGATTTTATTGTAAGTCAGGATAACAATACTAACCAACTCCCCATCATATTTTTTTAATTCGTGTGTTTTACGATTCTTAACTTTTACAAAAGGAAAAAACTTCAGAACAATTTTTGCCATTGCCAGAATATTTCTTCCGTTAAGGTAATTCGTATCCAAAATAATGTACAGGTAAATAAAAGAATAAATAAGAACAGCAACAACAAAAAACGCGATACCATTTATTCTGTTTGAAATAACAAATCCTAACGTATTAGAAAATTTCAAACCAAAATATAAAACCATACCCGCAAACAGACTTAAAGAGAAAGGCAACAGATATTCGTGTATCATTACATCAAAGTATTTATTCTGAAAATATCTAACAGAAACTATAAATACATAAACAGACGAGACCACTGTAGCAATCATATTACCATACGCGGCACCGATGAGACCGTAGTTTTTAATAAGAAAATAACTAATAATTATATTAAAAAGAAAATGCAGAATTCCTTCATACATCTGATATTTGGGAATGCCTATGTTTGGAAGAATAGAATTACCCGGTGAGGAAACAATCATATTTACAATCATACCTACGATTAGAATCCGAAGCAGGTAAGACGATATTTCAAAACCGCTTCCCATCCAGGTAAAGATAATCTCATCAGCAAAAATAAAAATAAAAACCGAAATAGGTATAGTAACAAAGGTTAAATACTTTGTAGTATCTCTGAACAGCGTTACAAGTTTATTTTTATCACTTCTTGAATTTAGTTCTGCAGCAACCGGTGCAACCTGCACAATAAACTGCATTGGCACCAGTTTAGCAAACCTGACAATCCTTCCGCTAATATTAAAAAATGTTACGTTCTCGAGTAAACTAAACACACTTAAAAGAAACTCATCATATTTTTCAGAGAAGAATCCCGCAAGTTTCGAAACCTGCATTTGTGCACCGAACGAAGTCATCTTTTTTAAGAATGACAGTTTTAAGTATCTGATGCCGAATGACATCTCAGGGAGATACTTCTTTGCAAGAACTATATTAAGAACCGTTCCAAGAATTACAGTAAACAACTGGCAATATAGTAAACCATAAATTCCATACCCCATCAACAAAACAACAATAATTGAAACAAAATTTAACACACCTATAATGATTGTTAAAAAACTGTTAACGTACATCTTCTGAAGACTGATTAAGACAGAAACAAAGATATTAGAATTTGTTGCAACGAAGAATATTGCAAGACTTATGTGTAATGCAAAGCGTCCTTTATCCAATGCTTCAGGAGGGATATTAATGTAATGAATAATAAACTCAGAAAAAACAAAACCCAAAAACCAGAAAAGTGATGTAAAACAAAGATAGAATAATGCACCGATATTTATTGTACTGTTGAGACCATCAAAATCATTTTTGTAATAGTATTCAGAAATAAATTTAACAAAAGAAGTAGATACACCAAAGTCGAATAATGTAAATGCGCCAATGAACCCATAAGCAATCGCATAAATGCCGAATTCAGTCTGGCCGATTTTTGAAATAATTATGGGTACAAGGAATATCGGAAACAGATATCCCGCAATTTGTGAGATGATATTATAAAACGTATTCTTTACAACTTTATCTATTAATGGCATTTATTTGACTATTAATATCATAAAAAACCTGATTACCAATATCGGAATTAGCGCTACAGATAAAAACCCAAAATTCTCATAATAATATTTAAAAATATCTTTGTACATCTGCAATCTGATTTTATACCCGGCTTTTTTAGTTGATAAATTTCCGTGATGAAATGTCTCTGATGTGTGCACAAAAACTATTCTGTTTCCCGTTTGCCAGATTCTTTTACACAAGTCCACATCGTTATATAAGATTTTATAGTTTTCATTAAAATATTTTATTCTATCCAGCACATTTTTCCTAACCATAAGAAAAGTTGTTGCAATCTGATCAACTTCAACCGTTTTATCATAAAGAAAATTCTTCATATCGTAATCAGAATTTAAACCATCAAGTGAAAGATAAGTGAAAAAAGCATTCTTTAAAGTCGGAAATCTTTTGCAGTTACCCTGCAATCTACCATCGGGAAACAATAGTTTTCCGCCTGCTGAAGCAACATCAATATTATTCTCCAGATGATTAATACATTCAGTCAGTGCACCATTCTTTATTTCTGTATCACTGCCGAGTAATAAAACATACTTACCAACAGCCTTTCGCATTCCCTGATTACATGCAGGAGCATAACCGACGTTTTCACTGTTGTTTATTAATAATATACCTGGAAAGTTAATTCTAATATATTCGGAAGTCCCGTCGTTTGAGTTATTATCAATTAATAAAATTTCTATTTTATTAATCAATTTATTATAATCAGACGAATTATATATTGACTCTATGCAAGCAATGGTTTCATTTTTTGAATTCCAGGTAACAATAACGATTGATAATATTATTTCATTATTCATCTATGAAATAATAGTTTACTTTTGATTACCGTAATATTGTAAATTAGCATTGTAGAACATCATTTGTATAGAGTATCTTAATGAATCAATCTCGTGTTGATAAATATTTCTTTTATTTCCCTTCAGGTTTTTAATCTGAGATTTTCTAAGGGCAAGAGTAATAGCAGTTTTAACATATTCCTTCTGGTTGACTCCCTGCGAACACCATCCGTATTTATTTCGCCGCGATACATAAGGCAAGTATTTTAAATGCTCCGGGGGTATTATCCCATTTGCCGATTCATCGTGCAGTTCTCTGGTAATGGTTTTGCCTTCCATATAAACTGCAATTTGAAATATTGCAATCCAAGCAATAAAGTATAGGAATAAAAAGAAGAAACCAATTAATGCTGTCTCTTCAAAACTAACAGTAAGATTCCACGAGAAATGGAGGAACACAGCAATAGCGTACCCAAGCGGAATCAGGAGTAATTTATAACCAAACGGTTTAAATTTTGCTGCACCAATAAATCCTCCAAGAGTCGCAGTTGACATACAGTGCATTACTGCAGAGAATAAGGTTCTGATTACAACAAGGTACAACCAGGAAACCGGCTCGGTTCCGTAAGAAAGAAAATAAAGGAAATTTTCGGTCATACCAAAACCAAGACCAACAGCACCACCATACACAACACCATCAACAACTCCATCGAATCTTCTTGCTGTTGCAATCATTACGACAAACAAACCCTTTGTTAATTCTTCTATTAGCGGGGCAGTAACAACAGCACCTGACAAATCAGATAAATCTCCCGCGCTATCGCCAAAGAAAGCCTGAATACCAAGTGTTAAAGGAATCTGAAATATAATACTACCAATGATTCCGAGAATAATGGCACCTGTTGCACCCCAGAAAAAATTCATAAAGACAACCCAGAACGGGTCGCGTTCGTTTCTGTCCATCCACCAGATGATTAATAAATAAGTCACCATCGGGATTACAGCGGCAAATATCGAAGCGAATGCTAAACCTAATTGCATAAATTGATTTCCCTAAACTTCAAATTTAATTAATAAATGATTTTTATCAACCGACATTTTTTCTTCAACTAAAATTTTTTGAATCTTACAATCTGATAACGCCTTCAGTTCGTTCTCCATCTTCATTGCTTCAAGGACAACAAGTACCTGTCCCTTTTTAACATCATCACCCTCTTTTACGTTTATTTTGACTATTGCACCGGGCATTGGAGAAAGCAATTCATTTTTAATTTTTGCGCCTCCCCTGTTCTTTGCAAATTTTTCCGTTAAAAGTTCAAGTTCGTTTTTGCAAATCAGGCTGTAATATTTTGAGTTATACTCCAGAACAAATTCAGTGTTTTTTATCTCACCTTCAATTTTTTCCTCTGATTTAAAAAGATAATTTTTATTATTTACTCTAAGCATTAACAACTCGTCATTAATGAACTTATACTGATACTCTGCTTTTTGATTCTCCGGAAAAGTTACTTCGTTCTCTGCTAACTCGATTTCTACGGGTTTATCAGAGTTATTAATGTTTATAAAATATTTTTTCATTTCAGAATAACTCCTTTCTTCTTAACCACGAATTTTTATTCTTGCCTGACTTTTCAGTTTTTACATTTACAATCTTTTCATTCTTTTCTTTGAAAAGTACAGATGCAATAGACAGTGCTTTCTCTAAATCAGAATCAATCACATCTTTTTCTTCTGCAAGTCTTGGCAGAAATATTTTTTCTACAAATTGAGTGTTATATTCGCCGACAAAATATTCAGGACATTTCAGCAGATTCAAAAGGAAACTAATGTTAGTTTTAACACCTACTATAGTATAGTTTCTTAATGCTCTTTCCATTTTTTCAATTGAACCTTTTCTGTCAGGTGCATAAGAAATCAGTTTTGTTATCATTGAATCGTAATAAATTGAAATCTCATTTCCCTGTTCGATACCGGTATCTTCTCTCATACCATTACCAAGGTTTCTGCTAATATACTTTATCTTTCCAATTGAGGGCATAAAATTATTATCGGGGTCTTCGGCACAAATTCTGCACTCAATCGCAGCACCTTTAAACTTAACATCTTCCTGTTTAAAGGAAAGTTTTTCACCTGAGGCAATTTTCAATTGCTCGGCTACGAGGTCAAGTCCTGTGCGCATTTCAGTTATCGGATGTTCAACCTGAAGACGTGTATTAACTTCAAGGAAATAAAAGTTTTTATCTTTGTCGAGCATAAACTCAACAGTGCCCGCATTTGTGTAACCGGCAGCGAGAACAATCTTTTTAGCACACTCACCCATTCTATACCTTAAGTCGTCATCCATTATCGAGCACGGAGTTTCCTCGATAATTTTCTGATGACGTCTTTGCATAGAGCATTCTCTTTCACCCAGATGAACAGCGTTTCCGTGTTCATCAGCGAGAACCTGAAACTCAATATGCTTGGGAGAATCGACATATTTTTCTATAAACACACTCTCATCGCCGAAAGAAGACCTTGCTTCATTCTGTGCCATACGAATAGATGCTTCAAGTTCCTCTTCGGCTTTTACAACCCGCATACCTTTGCCGCCGCCGCCTGCTGATGCTTTAATCATAACAGGAAAACCTATTTTCTTAGCGATTGATATTGCTTCACCTATATCCTGAACAGCAGAGTTTGTTCCTTCAACTACAGGAATATTATTTTTTATGGCAAGTTGTTTTGCTTTTGTTTTACTGCCAAGGTCATCAATGGCAGTATGGGGCGGACCGATAAACTTAATATTTGCGGCAGCACAGGCTCTTGCAAAAACTGCACGCTCCGATAAAAATCCATAACCCGGATGAATCGCCTCTGCACCCGATTTTTTTGCAACATCAATAATTCTCTCCGCTATTAAATAACTTTGAGCCGCGGGTGATTCTCCGATGTGGAATGCTTCATCCGCTAATTTCGTGTATAGTGAATACCTGTCAAAGTCTGAATAAACCGCTACTGTTTTTATTCCCATTTCGCGGGCAGTATTGATTATTCTAACGGCAATCTCTCCCCTGTTAGCAATTAAAATTTTTTTAAACATAAAATATTTTTAAATAATTATTACTCTGTAACTTCTGTTATCTTCTTCTTTTTCGAAATAAAAATCCCTGCTATACCGCCGATTAATATAATCGTAACCAGAATATTAGCCGCTATACTTATCTTCTTACCTGTATAGTAAGTTTCCGGATAAAACTTCAACTCAACTTTATGTTTTCCTTTCGGTACTACTACAGACCTTTGGAAATAATTTGTTTTAAATATTTCTGTTTCAGTACCATCTATATAAGCCTTCCAGCCCGCAGGATAATAAATTTCATTCAGTACGAGTAAATTGTTACCACTTGCAAACACATCGTATTCAATATTATGAATCCCGAAATTCGTAATTTTTGCAGAAACAGTAGAATCTGCTTTATCCAAAACTGCGTCAATTTTCTTTTCTAAAAATGCGGTATTCCTTGGGTCAAATCCGCCTACTTTAATATTGTTCAGTATATCCAGTCCCTTTTCAACTCTGTACTCATTCACAAAGTACGCCCTCGGCATAGCATACCTGTTTAGATAAATTATATTGCCTGTACCCTTGTATGTTTCAACGTAAGAAAGTGTGTCTTTCATAGGAGAATCAGATATTACATATTTAACATTAGCAAGACCAAGCAGGAAAGGGTTTTCACCTCCTGCAACATCGACAGCGTCCTGATAAATCCTCAACTTTGCGCCCTGATATCCGTTGAACTGGTGAAGTCTGAAATACGCTAAATCGTTGGATGTTATTAAATTACCTCTGTTCATTTGTGCAACCCTGTACGTATAAGTATCGGGTTCTTTACTTAAAAGCCACTTTGTATAATCAGTCTCAGCAAGAGCATCATCTCTTTGCTTTTTATCGTCCCAATGCAAAGTTTTAGCACTAACGCTAAGCAAATCAAAAAGTCCAACAACTATTATTCCAATAAGCATTAAATTCCTTGCAATGTTTTTCTTTGCATAAAGATATATCAACACTGAAACTATTAAGATTAAAAATCCGTGTAAACGCAAGTCAGAGATAACATTCTCATAAGCGATAGGCGCAACCTGTTGTTTTAAATATCCTGAAACCTGTTGAGCAGGATAACCTTGTGCTGATAGTTTTTGAGACATAGGACCTGTCAGAACTGAGTTAGTGTATGAATTTTCAAACCCGAAAAGTGAAATAAGGAACATCAGTAATGCTATACCGCCTATCACATAAGAAGTTTTCAGCAGTTTATCCTCATCGCTTGAGTTTTTAAGAAATGAAACTAATGACATTAATCCATACCCTGCTAAAATCACAAAAGCAATATCTATATAATAATGAATCATCACCGGCGCCCTGAAACTACTGAAGTAAGGCAGATTATTATAAAAGATATCATATATTAAAGGAAAAGTTCTCCCGAATGAAAGAAAGAGAAAAAAGATTATTATAAAAGTAGTCGCCTGCACGAAAGGATTCCGTCTAAAATTGAACACAATTCCAACCAAAGCAAGCAACAAAACTATCACACCAAAATAAACAGGAGAATCCGTAAACGGCATTTGTCCCCAGTAAAGGTTTGCTCTTTGTACTTGTCCCGATTTCGGATCTTTAACTTCAACACCGCCAAAACCATAATAGTATGGTAAAACAAACGTCATAACTTCACCCGGACTAAAAGACCAGTTTGTGGCATAATCATAACTCAATGGTTTTTCATCGCCCTTACCCTCTGAAACAGCAGTTATACTCGGTGCACCACGCATCGAAAACTTACTATACTCTTTCATTGAAAGAATAATGTCAGCATCCATTGCAAAAGCAATTAAAAGTCCAACCACAAAAATCGCAACTGCTTTTATTATGTTAGCTTTCTGAGTCTTCTTTATTATAGCATAAACAAACATATACCCAACATACAGACCTATCATCATAAAAGAATAAAACAGCATCTGAATATGATGAAAGTGCAACTGCAGATAAAGTGAAATAGTCAGAATCGCAAAATAGAAAAATACCTGATACCAGCTCTTCTCCTCTTCATCCGCCACTTTTTCCAGTATAAAAAGTACCAACGGAAAAAATGCAAACGTCATCATCTTAGTATGGTGACCAACAATTATTAATTGAATAATTCCAGTTGCAAAAACACCAAGTAAAGAAATAAAAAGCGATATTAAATTATTTTTGAATTTATATCTTGCATAAAAGAACAAAGTCAAACCGAATATGAAATAATAAGGCAAAGTTAGTGCGAACAAATTCCCACCCGAAAATGCCTCAAACACCTTGTCCCAAACGAATGAATATATATTATGCATAGAAGAAAGCCCCGTAGTCATTGAAGCCAGAGACGGCATACCTGCAAATATATAAGGAATCCAGAATGGAAATATCCCCTGTGCTTTAGCATCATTTAAAAAAGTTTTAAACGTTAAAGGCGAAAGATTATCCGCTGATGCAAACACCTTACCTTCAAACACACCCTTATTAAAAAACAATAACAGTGATAAAAGAATAATACCGATAAGTACTAAAAGTACAACGGGTTTATTATCATCAAAGAAAGTAAAACCTGCTTTAACTTCCTTTTCTTTAGAAGCACTTACCTTCGCTTTTGTAACCTGAGTTTTTGACTTTGCCATAAATATTGTTAATACTAAAAAACAGAAAATACTACTTTTATACTATCAAAAAAATCTATTTATTTGTGAAATTCTTAAAAATACAAATATTTATTCTGAATATTTATATATGATTAATCGAAATTTTATGCCTTATATTTTAGAAAAATATATATAATTTTATGAATTAATATTTATAATATATTGTTATTACAGAAAACTATTAGGGAGAATGGCTGCTTTAAACAATTTTATGAGAAGGTTAATTGATTATGCCGGGATGTTTCCTCCGGCGAATCTTGACCTTAAAAATGCTTTTTCAAATTATTTGAATTATCTTAATTCAAGCGACGAATGGATGATGGACAAATTTATTTGTTCTATAAGATTTTTTGAAGATTTTACAAATCACGATTCGGAATTATCAAAACAACTGCACGATTTTCAGTCTGACCGCTGGGTTGCTTTTTCTTTACTTTTAACGGGAGGCAAATCTGCTAAGGAATTTTTAAAGTCTCTTGATTCCGACCTTAAATTAATAAAAGAGTTTGTTAGTAACCACAATGAGATAATTGTAACTGACAACTTTGAGGTTAAACTTCCTGATGATATTTCAGGGAAGAATAATCTGGGTGCATGTAAAAAATTTCTGGATGATGTTTCCGTAGTCTTTAACGAGAATGAACTTTTTGGATGCAAAGTATTTTTTGAACCGCCTGTAAATGAAAACTATGAATTTGTTTTTGAGAAACTTGCTTACACAATGGCTGAAAGCGACCATGACGGAGGAAATTCCGGATTTAAACTAAGAACAGGCGGTATTACTCCAGAACTTTTTCCTTCTTCAGAACAAGTTGCATTTGCTTTAAAAGCATGTAACGATAATAAAATACAATTAAAGGCGACTGCGGGTTTACATCATCCCATAAGGCATTATAACGATTCTGTTTCAACAAAGATGCACGGTTTTCTTAACGTTTTTGGTTCAGGAATCCTGGCGTATGCGAATAAACTTTCACTTAAAGAAATTTCTGAAATTGTTATGGATGAAAATGCAGGTTCGTTTAAGTTTACCGAAGACGAATTTTTGTGGAATGATATTTCTGTAAGTTCGGAAATAATTTCAAAAGCAAGAAATGAATTTGTTGTGTCTTTTGGAAGTTGTAGTTTTGATGAACCAAGAGAAGACCTTAAAAAATTAAACTTATTATAATACAGATGAAATCATTTATTACATACGGTAAAGATTCACATTTTCCGATTGAAAATATTCCGTTCGGAGTTGCGTTAATTAACGGTGAGAAAAAAATTGTTACCGCTATAGGAGATTATGTACTTGACCTTAAACTGCTTGAAGAGGAAGGTTTCTTTTTGCATACTTTATTGAAAGGTAACAGGGTTTTTCTTTCTGATACATTGAATGAATTTATGGCATGCGGCAAAAAAGTATGGACTGACGTAAGAAACAGAATTCAGAATCTGCTTGATGCAGATAATGCAGAATTAAGAGATAATGCAGATTTAAGAAAAAGGTGTTTTTATTTAGCAAAAGATGTTAAAATGGTTATGCCTGTGAATATAGGAGATTATACTGATTTTTATTCCTCAAAAGAGCATGCTACTAATGTTGGTGTAATGTTTCGTGGAAAGGAAAATGCTTTAATGCCTAACTGGCTGCACATACCTATCGCTTATCACGGAAGGTCGAGTTCGATTATCATAAGCGGACAGGATATTATTCGTCCCAAAGGACAGACTCGTCCAGACCCGAATTTACCACCTGTTTTCGGAGCGAGCAAACAAATGGACTTTGAACTTGAAATGGGATTTTTCATTGGAACGGGTAATAAACTTGGAGAGAACATTACTGTTGAAAATGCTGAGCAACATATTTTCGGGATGGTTATTGTGAATGACTGGAGTGCACGTGACATTCAAGCGTGGGAATACCAGCCTCTCGGTCCTTTTCTAGCAAAGAACTTTGCAACTTCCATTTCTCCCTGGGTAGTTACACTCGATGCTTTGCAGCCATTCAGGACTGAAGGACCTGACTTTGAAAAAGAACTACTTCCATATTTGCAGACAAAAGGAAATCCGACTTTTGACATAAACCTTGAGGTAAAACTTCAAAATGATAAAATGACTGAACCACTTACAATATGTAAATCTAATTATAAATATCTTTATTATAATATGAGCCAGCATCTTTCTCATCATACAGTAAATGGATGTAATACACGGACAGGAGATATGATGGCCTCGGGTACAATAAGCGGACCAACCAAAGATGCAAGAGGTTCGATGCTTGAAATAACCTGGCGTGGTACAGAACCGATAATATTACCTTCAGGCGAAGAAAGAAAGTTCATTGAAGACGGTGATACGGTTTCTATGTCTGCATACTGCAAGAATGATACAATCACAATCGGTTTTGGTGAAGTGATATCAAAAATTTTACCTTCTTTATAAATGATAAAAGGACAAACTCAGCCTTAAGTTTGTCCTTTTTTGTTGTAAAAGTTATTCACCATATATAATAATTAATTAAAATGGTGTTTTTATATTTTTATCAGCATTAGCGTATTCAGTACTTTTATTTTTTGCTGTTACTGATGACCCCTCGCCATCAATCTTCCAGGCGACTAAGGAATTGAAATACTTTGTATTACCTTCGGGACTTGTCCATTCCCTTCCGGTCAGATTAAAGTAAACTTTTACTTTATCACCTTCGTTGAATTTATCAAGAATCTCGCATCTGTCCTTGATGAGTTGAAAGGTAATGTATTGCGGGAACTGGTCTCCTGAATCTATCAGAACTACAAATTCTCTTTTTGTAAAATTGTTTTTTAGTTCCTGTGCAGGAAGCATTTTGTGGATTTCACCTGTAATGTCCATAATTTTTGTTTTTAATTTTTTAAAAGTTAATTGTTGAACTTAGTACAAAAATAATGAATGCCGATAAGCAAAGGTTATCATTTTTTGATAATAATGAGAATCTAATATTGAGATGTACTTCCTAGCGGAAAAACTTCCCCCGAATAACTAATCTGCAAAGATTTTTTCAATGCAAGAAATTTCTTTCTGATGGTAAGTTAAACAAAAGAGATCTATTTGTCAGGCAAAAACAAAATGGATGAAGATATTTCAAATTTTTTCTCTTGTTTAAATCGGATAAAAATATTATTTTTAAGAAGATAAATTTATCTGATTATAATTATGACAGTAATATTTTCAAAAAAATGTGAGTACGGTCTTCAGGCGGTTTTGTATCTTTCAACATTAGACGGGTACAACAATATGGCATCAGCCGAAGAAATATCGAGGAAACTGAATATACCAAAAGAATTTGTTTCTAAAATTCTTCAGACACTTGCATTGAAAAAGATAGTGGCCTCAAAAAAAGGTAATTCAGGAGGGTTCTTTTTAGACAGACCTCCTTCAGAAATTAAATTAATTGAAATTGTCGAAGCGATTGACGGACTTGCTCTTTTCAACAATTGCGTACTTGGATTTCCTGATTGCTCTCCGGAGAAACCCTGTCCTGTTCATAAGAAATGGGGTAAACTCAGGAAAGAAGCATACGAGATGCTTACGAATGAAACTCTGGAACAATTCAAGAAAAAATCAATTGCTAAGATTAAAACAATAGGACAGAAATAATTATTATCTGAGGAGTAAATTTGCTTACGGGGAATGTAATTAAATTTATTCGTTTGTATGAATACAGTAAAACAGCAATCAAAAAAAATTAATATCCGCGATTACAGATTTTATGTTCAACTTGCATTTGCACTTCTTTGTGTCTGGATAGGAATTGAGTTCTATTTCTTTATAAACTTTCTTGAGTCACAGGGTACGGAAACATTTTATTCGCGTCCACCCGGAGTTGATGGTTTTCTACCAATAAGTTCGTTTATGAGTTTCTATCTTTTTTTGCGGACAGGTGAAATTAGTTTAATTCACCCTGCGGGTTTCTTTATTTTTACCGCAATAGTTTTAATTTCTCTTGTGTTTGGAAAATCATTCTGCAGTTGGTTTTGTCCTGTTGGGTTTCTTTCCGAATTGCTTGGAGATTTTGGAGAAAAGATATTCAGAAGAAAGCTTAAACTCCCAAAGTTTCTTGACTATCCTTTAAGAAGTCTTAAATATCTTCTGCTCGGTTTCTTCGTTTATTCAATAATATTCCTGATGTCGGATATGGCTATAAAAACATTTCTTGAGGGACCTTATAATGTGATGGCTGATGTAAAAATGTATTATTTCTTCGCCGATATATCAAGGTTTTCACTGATTGTATTATCCGTATTATTTTTACTCTCAATAGTAATCCGTGGATTCTGGTGCAGATATCTTTGCCCTTATGGTGCTTTACTCGGAATTACTTCTTTGTTAAGTCCGAATAAGATTCAACGGAACAATTCTACTTGTATTAACTGTGAAATGTGCACAAAAGTTTGTCCTTCTTTTATAAAAGTGCATAAACTTAAAACTGTTGTATCTGATGAATGTACCTCCTGTATGAGTTGTGTGGATGTTTGTCCTGTAAAAGATACCCTTGACTTACAAAACATTGTTGTTAAGAAAACCATCAATAAAAAGTATGTAGCAATCGGAGTTGTCGCAATTTTTATGCTTATTACAGGTATTGGTATTGTAACCGGTTACTGGCAAAACATAGTAACAAAGGAAGAGTATCTGCAATACCACATTAATGTTAACGAACTCGGACATCCTACAGATACAAAAGGAATTGAGAAGATGAATGAAGATGTGAAGAGGAAATGACATAATTCTTTATTCTGTTTTGTAAACAAGTTTACACAATAAGACTGTTTCGTGCTGATTTTTAAATTATGATTGTTTGGTTTTGAGTTAATGAAATTGGAACAAATGAGATGAGATTTTGTATAAATAATAATTAATATTCGTTGTTTTTAATTATTAAAATTTTAGATATATTTATAATATGAAATGAAAAATATGTTTTCTAAAATATCATCTGTAATTACAGGGTTTGTATTAATTATTGTTTCTGTTTATTTATCGTCCTGCGATTCCAAAACAGGGCTCGTTAATCCGCCTCCACCACCGCCACCTACTAATGATACAAATATATATGGTGCGGGAAATGGAAAATCACATTTTACAGAACCGAACATATTACAGGTCAGGTGATTATTAAAATTTCGAATTTTGAAATTGCAGATTCAATAATCTGGCAATCTGCGCCTAATTGCGATACCAACATTGCAGCATCAAAAATACTTAAAGCAGGAAATTACACAGTATCAATAGAAGGTGCTGTATTTTTATGCAATTACAATATCACTGTTGAAGAAAAGAAATGTAAGTTGATTAATTATACTAACTGTAACAATGGTTACGTGGGATGTTATTCATTAAATGGTACATGGCTCAGAACTGACGATGGACCTTGTCCCAACTGCAAAGGACTGAAAGTACAATTTATTAACGGTGAGGGGGAAGTCATTTACACTCCGCCCGGATGCAGATTTCCACTTGGTGACATAAAATGGAAAGATTTTAATTTATCGAACTGTACATTACTTGATATGGCTCGAGACGATTATGGCGGTTCACCGGAATATCAATCCGCTAATCTGACTTTTTTCAATAAAGATTCTTTAAACATAAACGGACCATCGGGTGTAATCCCGTATTCAAGAATTGCTAACACAAATGTTAAAATTAACAGGAAAAATATTAATATCATTAAGCCTGATACTACTGACTATAAGTCAGCAAGGCTGCCAGTTGGACGATGAATACTACGAAGACCCTATAATTCCTGAATTCGGGACGGGTATGTGGTTTGTTAGTCAACTGAATACCGGCGGTGATGCAAGGTTTGTAAAAGGAAAAATAGTAGCAGGTACTCAGTATGCATTCATTGCAAATGGGACAGCGGGTTTGGCGGTTGTTAACATTTCTAATGGAACTAACCCTACAATCGTTTCTAATTTCACTACTAATGGTTTTGCTAAAGAAGTTTTTATTGACACTATTAATGGTTCTCATTATATTTTTATATCAGACAATTCAAAAGGATTATTTATACTAGATGTATCAAATCCGGGCTCATTGGTGTTAGACACTAACATTTCATACTCAAGTGTTAATTCAGTTAACAGAAAAGGAAATAACCTTTTCGTTGCTCTTAATGATGGTGTTGTAAAAGTTCTTGATATTTCGCAATTACCCAATGCAGTTAATGAAGTTGCGTCTTATAATGCTGTAAATACTGTTGAACGCATTGAGGTCTCGGGTAATATTGCATATTTTGTTGAGAACGTTACAGGAATAGAAATAGTAAATGTATCAGACCCTCTTAATCTTAATAGGTATTCTACTATAAAACCACCAGGTGACTATTATGATATAAAAATTGCAAATGATATTATATATGTTGCCGATGGTAATGTTGGTTTAAGTGTGATAAATGCATCTAATCCTGCTCAACCGTATTATGTAGGTTCATTAAATACAGAGACAAATGTTAAAGGTATTGACTATTCACCAAACTTTCTTTTTATTGCAGAAGGTGATCTTGGTGTACAGGTACTGAATGTTTTTAATCCCGTTTATCCTGAGTATGTTGGTTATTACGAACCGGGTAATCACTGCTATTCAATTAATTACTTTAAAGCAAAGGTACTCGTAGCAAACGGTAACGGCGGACTGCTGATATTGAGGTTCTGATTTACTTTTCTTATTAACACACTTATACATATAACACTGATTACAGCATATTTGCATTTTAAAAATTATAGTGTTTAGGTAATTTTATTTTATGAAGACATTATTATACAATGGAAAAGTCTGGTTAGGAAGAAACTACTTTGCTTCATCTGTAGGAGTTGACGCTGAATCCGGAAAAATCATCTTTGTAGGAAAAGGCAGGGCTGATGACAAAAACATATACAGCGATGCAATAGACTTAAAAGGCAGATTGGTGCTTCCTGCGTTTACGGACGGGCACTGCCACCTTTTTAAAGGCGCCCTTGTTAATTCCGAAGTTGATTTAAGATATGCTGCAACAAGAAAAGAATTTAAAAATTCTTTAATATCATACAAGGCAACTTTAAAGATGGATGAATGGATTATAGGAGGATATTTTTCAGAAGCAAATTTTAAAGAGAAAATTATAATCAACAAAGAATTTATAGACGGTATTTGCAAAGATACCCCTGTTCTTTTATTCAGAACTGATTTGCATTCAGCTGTTTGTAATTCTTTGGCTTTAGATAAATTAAATATTGATAAGCATTCAAACACTTTCACTAAAGATGAATTGATTAAATATGAAAACGGAAATCTGACCGGAGAACTGAAGGAAAATGCATTTTATTTTGCGGTTCGCTCATTACCTCAAAAAAATCTTACCGAAAAAAAGGATATACTTAAAAATCAAATTCAGAAATTACATTCGCTTGGAATTACATCTGTAACCGATATTTCCTGGCGTGAAGATTTAGATGTGTATAAATCTTTATTAGAAGAAAAATCATTAAACCTAAAAATTAATTCAATCATTCCATTTTCTGAATATGAAAAAATTGGCGAATACAAAGAAGAGTTTTTTTGTTATAAAAACCTAATAAGATTTGGCGGATTGAAAGCATTTTACGACGGTTCGCTTTCAAGTCATACTGCTCTGTTTTTTGATAATTATAAAAATACAAACTCCTGCGGTTTAAGGACGGAAGAAATTACAAGCGGAATGTTCAAAGAACTTGCTTATAAAATTGACAAAGCAGGTTTTCAGATTGTTGTGCACGTTATCGGAGACCTGGCAGTAAGTGAAACACTAGACTTAATAGAGGCAATTAAGAATGATATTGGCATAAGAGACAGACGCATAAGGTTGGAGCATATACAGCACGTTCAGGATAAAGATCTTGACAGATTTAAGAAGCTTGATATTATTTCTTCTGTTCAGCCCGCTCATCTTTACTTTGATGCAAAGGTTGCAACTGAAAATCTTTTGCATCCAGAGACCACTCATATATTCAAGAAATTAGTTGACAGAGAAAATAAAATTTGTTTTGGAACAGACTTCCCCGTCGTTCCGGAAAATCCATTTCATAATATTTATTATGCGATGACGCGTGAAGCGATAGGATTTGAGAATGGTTTTAATACTGATATGTGTCTGGATTTGTTGACGTGTCTTAATGCTTATACCATTAACAATGCTTATGCAAGTTACGAAGAGAATATTAAAGGCAGCATAAGAGAAGGCAAGGCTGCAGATTTAATCGTTGTTGACAGAGATTTATTC
Source organism: Ignavibacteriota bacterium (assembly GCA_963748665.1). Lineage (GTDB taxonomy): Bacteria > Bacteroidota > Ignavibacteria > Tepidaquicellales > Tepidaquicellaceae > CAIKZJ01. The sequence goes on from CAVVJW010000023.1 coordinate 269,917, forward strand.
AATATTCCTCCAAAGGAAATAAAAAACACCGTTGTAGAAACCACTTTCTTTAACGGAAAGATAATTTATAGCAAATAGTAGTAGATAAATCTACTCTCGAAGTCCGCCGCGGCGGGTTCGACAAACAAAAGGAAAAGATATAAACCACTAAGAACACTTAGAACACTAAGAAGAGAGCATTAAGTTTAAAAACAATAAACCGTTAATAGCGTCTGGATCCCCGCCTGCGCGGGGATGACGCGATAATAAAAATGGGTTATAAGACAAACTCCACTGCGGTTGTCTTAGTGCCGAACCCGCCGCGGCGGGCGTGGCGAATTTCAATCTCTTTATTGAACTTCTTACTCTTAGTTTACCGATAGAATCATTGATACATCTATTTCTTCAGCGTTGCTTCAAGAAAAAGTCTTTTATCTTTTTCTAGCATCATATCTGAAATCGGGAATGTCCATACGGCTTTATTTCCGCTAATGTTCATAGCATTGCTTGATTCTATTTCATAAGGAAATTCTATGTCGAAATTCACATTTTTGTTTGCAAATATAAATGAAAATGCTTTATTATTCTCGTTTTCGGTTGTATCTTTATTGCTATCAGGCGTGTACAACAAACTGAAATAGATTGTACTGCCCTCATCTTTCCAAACAACTTGTGATTTGTTTTTTTCTACACCTGATAGTTCTTTGGGTGAAATGTTTGTTGCATATCCGATTTTATCCACGGAATTAAAATTATAATCGAATGTATAAGTGCTGGAAGAATCTTCGTTTGTAACACCCGTCAAAGAAACAATCTCAATACCTTCTTTCTTACCTAAATTTTCACGTATTGTTTTAAGCATATCATCGTGATTGTACAATGAATCTTTAACGGTTTTTGCCTTACCTGAATCCAATCCTTGCACCAGACCAAAAATTAAATCATAAAACATTTTGTCAATTATGAAGGTCTGTACTTCGTTTCCGGAACCATCAGGATTAACTTTTATCTTCCTGTTTATATCTATGCATGAATTTAAAGTGAAAAGGCTTACTGCAATAAACAACAGCGGTAAATAAAATAATTTCTTTCTCATAATAAATAATTAATTAATTATTAAAAATGTGTATTCTCTTTGTGATATTTTTTATCGTTCTAACTTATTATTATACATAATTATGTCACGTATCAGAGTAATATTGTTAAGTGTGTTTCTGTTCTTTTCTGCCGTAGTATTTTCACAGCCCAAAAGAATAGTACTCAAATTTAAACAAATTACTCCAAATATAGTTCTTAATGCTTTTACTCAGAATAATATCAGAAGTTCACAAAATCCTATCTCGAAATCAATAGAAAAATTTAATGTCAATAGTTCTGAACAATTGTTTAATAAGTTCATCAGCAAATTAAATCTTAAGAGTAATGATGCTAACGGTATCGAAAGAATTTTTATATTGAAAGTTAACACTGATAAGATTTCAGATTTGATTTCAGAAATAAAACAAAATGAATTTGTTGAATATGTTAAAGAAGTTTCCCCGCTTAAACTCGAGTCCTTTACTCCGAACGACACTTATTTTGCAAACCAATACTATTTGAATAAAATTAATGTCCCGCAAGTATGGGATTCACAGCAAGGCGGTGACGCACTTGTTGGTATTATTGATTCGGGTATGGACTTTCTGCATCCTGATTTACAGCAAAGTTATTTTATTAATACGGGCGAGTTTGGAAACGGAAAAGAAACCAACGGTATTGATGATGATAACGATGGGTTTATTGATAACTGGCGAGGATGGAATTTTGTTGATAATAATAATAACCCTGCGGATGACAATATATTTTCTCACGGTACCTGCGTTGCAGGAATAATTTCCGCAGGATTCAATAACGGTATCGGTATTTCATCTGTAACAGCAGGTACAAAGTCTTTAGTAATTAAGTGTTTCAACTCTCAGGGCATTGGCTATGAAGACCAGATTGCTACTGCAATTCTGTACGGAGTTATGCAGGGTGTAAAAGTTTTTAATTTTAGTTTTGGTGATTACATTTACAGCGAATTGCTTCGTGACGTTGTGAAGTATGCTTATTCAAAAAATGTTACAATTGTTTGTTCGGCTGGCAACGACAATTCGAGCGTTTTGCATTATCCGTCTTCGTTCGAAGAAGTAATTTCCGTTGCGGCATCCGACGAACTCGACAGGAAAGCAACTTTCTCTGCTTACGGAGTAACGGTTGACCTGTTTGCACCGGGCGTAAATATTCTGACTACATCCAGAGTCGGGCAAGGAAGTCAGGAATACGGCAATAACTATATGCTCGCAAACGGTACATCTTTTTCGGCGCCAATTGTTGCTGGAATTGCTTCAATACTAAAAGCAAAGAATCCGAATCTCACAAACGAAGAAATCAGAGGGATACTTGTCTCCTCGACAAACTACTTCACAGAACAAAGTAACTGGAATGATTATTACTCAGCAGGAATGGCAAACGCTTACAATTCATTTCAGAATTATAACAACCCGACATCAGTCAGATTTTATCTCGCCGCAATTGAATTACAGTTTTATAAACGATACTGTAGCTGTAAGTATAACGGCGGCATCTGCATTCTTTACTTCTTACTCATTGAAATACGGTATAGGTATAATGCCCAACAATTATATAAATATATTTTCGTCCTCTTCGCAGGTTATCAAAGACACTGTTTTTAAATGGAACACAAACTCTTTTGCTGACACTACTTACACATTAAAATTGCTCGTGAGTTTAAACAACGGTAGAATTGTTGAGCATAGTTCAGTGATACACAAGAATAAGTCTTCGCCTGTTTTCACTAATTATTCAAACGGTGAAATTTTATACAACGATGGATACTCTGAGTTCATTACTTTTACCACAAAAGAACCTACTAAGGGTTTATTGCATTACAAGCGAAAGAATGTGAATGAGAATTATAAAAGCATTTTTGCAGATGACGGTAATATTGGATATTTTACTGCAGACCACTTTGCATTGCTCAATCATTTCACGCTTCAGCCAAACACTGACTACGAATATTACTTCGAAGCAATTTCAATGAACGGGAAATCCACGATTAAAAACGATACATCTTTTTATTTTAAAACTAAAAATCAAATTGACAAATACTCGTTTATAAAGAAAACATACAACCTTCCAAAAAGTCAGGTGTTTGATAAAGTTGTTGATGTTTACAACAACGGCGGAAAGAATTTGTTTACGAACAACGTCAGTCTCGGCTTAACTGCTGAGTTATACAGTTTTAATAATAATAAATTTGATAAAATAAATTCGGGATGGATAGGAAACAATGTTGTAAGGGATATTATAAACAGAAGTACTAAATGGGAATTGCTTACATCTCAGCAAAGAACAGGAAGTATTTTTGAATCACCGGGAAGTTATCAGATTCCTTCAAGCAGAATCTGGATGAGCGACAACAGCGATGAGTTCTGGTCTTCAAAATTTGCCGATGTTGACGGCGACGGCGTTGAAGAGATTTTAGGTTACGGCTCTCAGGCACTGCGAATACTGAAGTTTCAGGGCGGAGTTACTAACTTTGCCGCATTAAATTATCTGCCAGCAAATGCGAACAACTATTCCAACTCACAAAATGTGATAGTTAATGATTTCGACAACGACGGCAAAACTGAAATTGTTTTCACAAACTCTTTTATTGATGCAGGCAATAATCAGAACACTTCTGTTAACATCTACGAGCACACATCAGGAAATAACTTCGTTTCCGTCTTCCACGAAGAATATCCTCTCGTTATAAAAGGTGACAATATTAACGCAGGTGATTTTGATGGTGACGGTAAAAAAGAGATTGTAATCGGTTTCAGCACAGACTACGCAATTCCCGTGAAATTATTTTCTGCACTTTTTATAAAGTGTACCGCCAACAACACATTTGAAGAATATACATCAGTTGAGTTTTACAACAAAGACGCTCAGGCGGAAATTTCTTCCAAAACCGGAAACGTTGACAGCGACAGCAAAGACGAACTGATAGTAAACGCAGGAAAGCAGTTATACATTTTAAAATACAACTCAGCCGCATCAAAATTTGAACCGATGTACTTCAAAGAGGAAATCAACTCCTACAATTCCATTGTGTATGATTTTGATAACAACGGAATAAAAGAACTTGGCATCAACAACAACGACTCACTAATTTTCCTTGAAAGAAACATCTCCTTCGCAGGACCTTCAACGCCTGCGGGGCTTAAAGGCGTTAGCATAGATTCTAATTTAGTCAGTCTTTCGTTTCAAATCGTCACGGGCTCACAGTATTATAAAATTTACAGAAGCAGCAGCGACACGACTGCATACACACTTATAGATTCAACATCAGCCGCAAACTACAGCGACACGCAGATAAACAACAGAAGAGATTACTACTACAAAGTCTCGGCAGTTGACACAACAAAAACAATAAAAGAAAGTTTGCTTTCCTCAAGCGTGAAAGTTTTTGTTCACAATAAATCTAAACTGCAAACCGCTTTGTACGACAAGGGACTTTTAACGCTAAAGTTTTCGGAGAAAGTAAGTCTGCAAATTCCTGACTTAAAATCATTCGTAATAAACAACGGAATAAATCCATCGAGCGTAGGAATAAAAAGCAGTTACGAACTCTCATTAAGTTTTAAAGAAAATCTTCCGCCGGGAAGCGGCACCATCGGGATAAAAAACTTAACAGATTTTTACGCATCACCCGTTGATACAAGCACACTTCAATTTCTTGTAAGCATTGCCGACTCCGCATCGTTTTACGTTACAACATTAAAGTTAGTCACTTCAAATCAGTTAAGGTAGAGTTCAACACAAATGTTGATAGCGTAACTTCTTACAACCTTTCAAACTATACAATCGAACCTTTCAACCTGAAAGTAATATCAGCAGTACGCGATAACTCAAATAAGAAAGTCTTGTTTCTGAACATAAACGGAAGCGGTAATATCGGCTCGAGCGGCAGAACATATTTCATCAGGATAAACAACGTGTATTCCGAAAGCGGAGTGAAAATCGTCACGGGAAGCGGAAGCGTGTTCAGTTTAAACTTCGTTAAAGAGGATTTATCATCCATTGCAGTGTATCCAAATCCATACAGCAAAAGCAAATCGAGCAGAGGGGTAATTACATTCGCAAACCTTACAAAGACTGCCAAAGTATATGTGTTCACACTTTCGGGAACACCCGTGATCGAACTGACAGAAACCGACGGTAACGGAGGAGTGGAATGGAACTTAAGAGATTCAAAAGGAAATGAAGTTCCATCGGGCATTTACATCTACAAAGTAGAAGGCAAAAATTCTTCCGGTCTGGAAGTTGAAAGCAATATGAGTAAATTTGCGGTTGTAAAATAAATCATAAAAGAATTTCCATTTCCATGA
>CAVVJW010000024.1:0-10000 GCA_963748665.1 Ignavibacteriota bacterium
GTTGAACACGTTGTCGGGCGGCGAAAGCCAGCGGCTCAAGCTCGTGGCGCACTTGGCGGAACACGGCGGAACCGGCGGCAGAGTATTGAAAGAGAAGACGCCCGCGGACGGACGCAAACCCAAAGCGCCTGCGCTGGGTTCACTCCTCATCTTCGACGAACCGACGACCGGTCTGCACTTTGACGACATCGCGCAATTGCTGACTGTTTTTCACCGGTTGGTGGAGGCCGGCCACAGCCTGATCGTCATCGAGCACAACCTCGATGTGATCAAGAACACCGACTGGGTTATCGATCTTGGGCCGGAGGCGGGAGCGGGGGGCGGCGGCCTGGTGGCGGAAGGCCCGCCGGAAGCAGTGGCGCGGGTGCCGGAGAGCCATACCGGTCGTTATTTGCTGGGCGTGCTAGCGCCCGATGGATCGGCGGGGCGCACGCAGTCCGGATGCGCGAGCAGGCGCCGGCGCCGCGTCATGAGCCTCGTCGGGCCGTGGAAACCGGCCGTTCCATCGCCATGGCGCGCGCGAGCACAACCTCAAAAACCTCTCGTTGGAAATCCCGCGCGACCAATTTGTAGTCATCACCGGACTGAGCGGATCAGGAAAAAGCACGCTCGCCTTCGACATTCTTTTTGCCGAGGGCCAACGACGGTTCCTCGACTCGATGTCACCGTATGCCCGGCAGTTTGCGGAGCAGTTGGAGCGGCCGGACATCGATCTCATCACCGGCCTGCCGCCGACGGTGGCGATCGAACAGCGCCTCACCCGCGGCGGTGGAAAATCGACGGTCGCCACGGTCACCGAGGTCTATCATTTCCTGCGGTTGCTTTACGCCAAGGTGGGCACCCAGCATTGTCCGAAGTGCGATGTGCCGGTGACCTCCAAAACGGTCGCTGAAATCACCGAATCCATTGCGGCCATGGCGAAAAAGGGCGCGGTCAAGGTGCTGGCCACGGTGATCAAAGGGAGGAAAGGTTTTCACACCGAGGTCGCGGAGTGGGCCACGCGCCAGGGGTTTTCCGAGCTGATGGTGGACGGGCAGTTGGTGCCCACCGCCTCCTTCAAAAAACTCGCCCGCTTCCGCGAGCATACGATCGACGTCGTGGTCGCCTCGCTGGCGCGCGGCGCGCACCCGCTGCGAAAACTGGAGGTGGTGGTTGAACGCGCGCTCCACGCCGGCAAGGGAGCGCTGAGGGTGCTGGACCACACCCGTCATTTCCGCGTTTTTAGCAGCGAGATGAGCTGCCCGGGATGGGGCACGTCGTTTGAGCCGCTCGATCCACGGTTGTTTTCGTTCAACAGTCCGCATGGATGGTGCGGCGACTGCCGGGGGTTTGGGACGGTGCCCGAACGCGCGGAGTTGGTGCCGGGGCACCCGGATGAATCGATGCTGGAAGCCGAACTGCGCGACGAAATGCGGTCGTCCGAAGACGACGAGGAGCGGCCACGCGTGGTGTGTCCGACGTGTGACGGGTCGCGGCTCAATACCATTGCGCGGGCGGTCCGAGTGCTCGGGGTGCGGCTTGAGGAACTGGTTCAGCTGTCGGTCAGCGAACTGGCCGAGGCGGTGGCGCGGCTGTCGTTCGCCGGCCGCGAGGAAATCATCGCTCGGGACATCGTGGTCGAAATCGCCCAGCGGATGCGGTTCATGGAAAAAGTCGGTCTGGGTACCTCCAGCTCAGCCGGGCGGCGCGCACGCTCAGCGGCGGCGAGAGCCAGCGGATTCGGCTGGCGGCGCAGCTCGGCAGCAACCTGCGTGGCGTCCTCTACATTCTGGATGAGCCGACGATCGGGCTGCACCCGCGCGACAACGTGCGTCTGCTCGACACCCTAATCGCCCTGCGCGACAAGGGGAACAGCGTGATCGTGGTCGAGCACGATGAGGACACCATGCGGCGCGCCGACCGGATTTACGACCTTGGGCCGGGCGCCGGCATGTTCGGCGGGGAACTGGTGGCCGAGGGCACACTCGCCGAGGTCTGTGCTCACCCTGGCTCGCCGACCGGTCAGGCGCTCAAAGAACCGATGCGCCATCCGCTGCGAGGAGCGCGACGAGAAGTGACGGCGGCACTGGCGAGCCCTGCACGGGTGAAGGCAAAATCGGCCAAAAAAGCGCCGAAAAAATCCGCCAAGAAGTCCGCGGTGCCGGTGCCTGTGTGGATGATCCGTCCGCCCTCGTGGCGTCTGGCGGCACGAAATGGCTGACGCTCACCGGCTGCCATGCGAACAATCTTCGCGACCTCGCCCTCGCCGTCCCGCTGCAACGGCTCACTGTCATCACTGGCGTTTCCGGCAGCGGCAAATCGTCATTCATGCGAGGCGTGCTCCAGCCGGCCGTGAGCGCCGCGCTGTCCGGGAAAAAGTCGAAGCTGCGCCCGACGTGGAGCGGGATGACTGGCGCGGAAAACCTCGATGCCGTGTATGAGGTCGACCAGTCACCGATCGGCAAGACGAGCCGCTCGACCCCGGCGACATACATCGGGATTTTCGACGAGATTCGAAAGCTCTTTGCCAGCCTGCCGGAGTCGCGGTTGCGCGGGTTTACCGCCAGCCGGTTTTCCTTCAATACCGAAGGCGGCCGCTGCGAAGCCTGCAAGGGCAACGGCCAGCAAAAGCTGGAAATGGCATTTCTTCCGACGAGCTGGCTGCCGTGCGAGGAATGCCACGGCCTGCGCTACAACGCCGCCACCCTGGAGGTCGAATACAACGGCACCACCATCGGCCAAGTCATGCGCCAGACGATCGACGAAGCCGCCGAGTTTTTTTCCGCCGTGCCGTCGATCGCCCGCACCCTGCGGCTGCTCGTCGAAACCGGTGTCGGGTACCTGCAACTCGGCCAGCCCAGCCCGACGCTCAGCGGCGGCGAGGCGCAGCGGATCAAGCTCGTCACCGAGTTGACCAAGGGGCTGGGCCGCAGCGAACGGATGCGGCTGCGTCAGAACCAGGTGCCGCGCGGCAGTTTGTATCTGATCGAGGAACCGACGATCGGGCTGCACCCGCAGGACGTGCGGCGGCTCATCCACGTGCTGCATCGGCTCGTCGACGACGGGCACACCGTGGTGGTCATCGAACACAACCTCGATGTGGCGGCCGAGGCGGATTGGATGCTCGACATCGGGCCCGAAGCGGGCGACGCCGGTGGTGCGCTGGTGGCTGAGGGCACGCCGGAAACCGTGGCCCGGAGCGTAGAGAGTCGCACGGCCCCTTTCCTCGGCGAGGTGCTGGCGGTCGCGGGGAAATGACGCCGCGTACGCCGTTGGCGACAGGATTCAGCCAGCGGCGTGTGCGGAAAGGTGGGGCGCGACCTCCGGGCGCGCAGGCGGTGAGGATCGGTCGCGTCTGAGGAAATGCCCGCCTGCTCAAGCGGTGTGCCTGCGCGTTCGCGACCACACCAGAAGACGTGGACGGGCTGATGGCAGTGACGCGCCCACCGCCGACGTGCCTGGAAGGCCCGTCCCACCATGAAGCGATCGGCGTATGCCTCGGGTGGGGCGCGACCTCCGGGCGCGCAGGCGGTGAGATCGGTCACGTCTGAGAAATGCCCGCCTGTGCAAGCGGTGCGCCTTGTGGTTCGAGACCACACCAAAAGTCGTGGACGGGGCTCATGGCAGTGAGCGCCCACCGCCGACGGGCTCGGAAGGCCCGTCCCACCTAAGCGATCGGGATGCCTCGGGTGGGGCGCGACCTCCGGGCGCGCAGGCGGTGAAGACGGCCACGTCCGAGAAATGCCCGCCTGTGCAAGCGGTGTGTCCTGTGGCAAGCCAGGTTCAGCACTCAGTTTTCCCAAGCGCGCTTTTTCCCGCTTCGCGGGGCCGGAGTGGGCGTGGTTTGTCGAGATCCGGCGCGGGCGGATCGACGTCCGGATCGGCTGGCGGTAGCGGGGAGGATTCGGGAACTGCCGCCGCATGCCATGAGCGTCCTTGCGCGGGCGAGGAGGGTGGGGGATCGCTGGGGGGACGGGATCGACGGCGGATTTGTCCCAGGCGCGGGCTTTCGGGGCGGGAGCGTTGGATGCCGTTGTCCGCGCCACCGGGCCGTTGGTGCGGCCGGCCAACACGCGGGCGGCGGCAAACCCGATCATGGCGCCAGCCAGCGCGCCGAGCAGGCCGCTGATGACCACGGCCGCCCAGCCGGGGCCGGTCGGCTCGGCCGCATGCCATGGATTGGTGGCCGGGTCCATGACGGCCTGATGGCGCACCAGCCGCCATGTCCCGTCTTCTTTCCTCGCCACGGCCGACCAGTGGGTGGTAAAGTCGAGGCTGCGACCCGCCTGGGCCGTGGCCTTGCTGGCGGTGCGGCCGGTGAGCGTGGCGAGGTCGCCGCTGATTTCCATGCCCGGGTCAACGGTCACGTCTGCGGATTCGTAGCGTGCCCCGCGGCCGACCATGGTGCGGAGCGCATTCTCGGCCCGGCTCAGCTCTCCATAACTCGCGATGAGCTCGCCGCTCGGGAGCACGGCGCTGAACCCGCTGGCCAGGCTCTTGCGAATGCCGGATTTGGAGACATCGCCGCTGCGGACCGCCTGTTCATACGAAGTGACGAGCTCGCGCAAGGTGGCCTCGTCGGCGGGTGCCGCCGGCGCGGCATTAACGCGCAGGGACAGGAGCGACAACGCCACGAGAAGCGCCAGGCTGGAAGGTCTCATGCTGATCACTCTAGTGGAATTCGCGGGCCTGTCACGGGGACGAATCCCGGGAAATTATTGGTTCGCCGTGGGAACAGCCTCTGCTAGGGAAGTGGTTTATGAAACCGCAGATTATTCCGGTCCTCATGGTGGCGGCCCTGCCCTGGGCCGGCGCCGCCGAGCTTTTTTCCGAGCCCTTTGATGCCGAAGCCACTGCCAAGGTGGTGGTGAGGAAGGATGCCAATGCGGCCGTGGTGTACGTCGATTACGCGAACTACGTCCGCAACATGCCGGGCACCAGCGGACCAGTCACCATCCGCATTCCGGAGGCGCCCAACCGGCTGCCCGGTAGCGCAGCGACGCGCGGGGTGGTGCTGAGCGCGTTGTACGGGGGCACACCGCGCGCGGTGAACCTCATTGCCGCCGCCGCCGCCAATGGCGCTCCGGTCGTGTTCACCGGCGACCATCGTCTGAAATTTGACATGTGGCTGAGCATGGACCCGACGGCGACTCCGACCTCGACCGGCACGACGGAATTCGGAATCTGGGGGCTGAACGGGCTTGATTCGGTCACTCTTTCGCGTTCCAACCGGGCCAATGGCCGTGGCATCTGGGGGTGGCTGAGCAATGAGGGAGGGGCTGGCACGGCCGCGGGCTCGGGCGACGCCTCGATTTATTTCAATGCCACGGATCCGGTGCGCCGGGAAAACGTGGTGGATGCCAGCCTGTTCAACGTGGCCTTTGCGCAGGGATCCCCGCTTCCACGGACGCCGAACAACCAATGGACGGCGGTCGAGGTGGATGTGATCGGTACGCGCGCGGTGGTGCGGATGAATGGTGTGGTGTTTTTCGACGAGGATCCGGGCCCGCTGGATCCGGACGCCTCGAGCGGGGTGGCAAGGATCGGGATGAGGATCCGTTTACCGGCAGCACCGCATTCAGCCAGAACTGGATCTTCGGGCTCTTCGACAATTTTGTGGTCGAGTCGCTGACCGGCACTCCGGCGGTGACGGTGGTGCCGGGCACGCCATTTGCGGGGGCCATCTCTCCGGGCGAAACACCCGTCGCCACCTTCGATGTGGCCAATGGTGGCGCGGGGGATGTCACCATCACCAGTGCGACCATCGATGGGGCGGAGGCCGCGCAGTTTGTATTCGACACGCCGCTGCCGGTGGCGGTGGGGCCCGGGAGGCGCCGAATCGCTGAGCGTCACGTTCAACCCGGAGGCGCCCAACGGCTTGAAGGTGGCCCGCCTCCTTCTTGCCACCAGCGATCCGGCGGCTCCCGTGCTCTCGCTGCCACTGCAGGCACGCCGGGAAATCCTCACCATCGAAGGCAGCCTGACCACAGCCATCGGTACCGTCATCACCGAAGGCGGCTCCAGCACCGGCGAAATCACGCTGACAAATCAAAATCCCGCCTCGGTCAACCTCACCTCGGTCACCATCTCTGGAACCAATGCTGCTGACTTTTCCGTCTCTCCGGCCCTGCCGGTGACGATTGAGTCCGGTGCCTCGGCCGTGCTCACCGCTACCTTTGCGCCGACAGGCGCGCGCGGGCTGCGCACCGCGCTGCTTGAAGTGGCCACCACCGATACGGGTTCGCCGACGCTCAGCTTCCCGGTCCGCGCCCGCTTCTCGTACGGTCCGCCGCTGCTGGCGCACTATAAAATGGATGACCTGAGCGGCACCAGCCTGGCTGATGCCTCCGGCAACGCCTCCCCGGCCAGGCTCAGGTCCGCGAGGCGCCTTTCGAGTTCGGTCAATCGTCGCTCCTCCCCGGTGGGGCGGGCACGTCGGTCCGTCTGACCCCGGCCGAGACCAGCACCAGCGGCAATTTCGCCGTCGGGAACGTCGTCCATCTGCCCACGGTGTCGTATGCCCTCTCTGGGTGCGCCCCGAAGCCAAGGCCGGCACGCGGCGGCTCCTTCAGCGGTCGTCGATTTTTACCACTACCGGCACCCTGCACTCGCTGTATCTCACTGAGGCCGGTCGCGTGATTTTTCAAGTCAACAGCGTGACATCGGTCGAGTCAGAAGACGGGGCGGTGCCAGGGGATCGAGGGGGTGAGCCACATCGTGGTTTCGCATGTGGATTCCGATGGGTTCGGCAATACCACCGGCGGCCATACCACGCTGTTCATCAATGGCATTCCGGTGGCCGAAAATGCCGAGGCTCCAGGCCAGACCGACTATTCGCTGACCACCACCGCGGAAGGCCTCTACATCGGCACCTCCACCGGCGCGGGTCAGGGGTACCTCGGACTGATCGACGATCTTCAGGTCTACAGCGTCGGGATTGCCCGAACAGGCCGCCGGCTTGTTCGCTCATCCCGGGCTCACAGTGGCGCAGCTGCCCGTGGCCGGCGTTGATTTCCGCATCACCTCCTACGTGTTCGATCCGACCACGCGCACGTCCACCCTGACCTGGCCATCGCAGCCGGGAAAAACGTATGACGTCTACACCTCGACCACGCTCGCGCCTGCCGGGCCCGGCGCCTGGTCGCTGCTGGCGCCAAACCACCCGAGCGGCGGCACCACCAGCAAGCCTTCACCGAGGCCGCGGTGCCCCCCACCGAAAGCGTTCGCTACTATCGGGTGACCGCCGATTGAGTATTTTCGAGCGGGTGAATGGCAGGGAGATCGGCGAGCCGCGTCTCGCTTCCCCAGCGCGGAGCCTCCGAGACGAGGAAACCGCGCCGCCATCGGAACGTGCGCACTGCCGACGAGCCCAGGAGGTCTCGTCCCACCTTGATGCCGGTACACCCACAAAAGGCATTGTGTTGGTGTACCGTCTTTTAACGGCGCCGGGGGATGAATGGAAGGCGGATGCGGAAGGCGGTGCGCAGCCAGGCTTCGGTCGTAGTGTGTACGCCGAAACGGCTTCCCGAGCCAATTGCCCGGTGGCGCCTACTCCCAGGGACGCTGGGGATTTCAGGCCACGGGTGGCCGTGCCGCTCTCCGTTTCGGGAGAGCTTAGTTTCCGGGCGCAGGTTCCAGTGGGCTGATCGGGTCAGCAGCGGGCTCGCTGGGGGCGGGTACAGGTGCGGGCGCCGCGGGTTCGGGTGCTGGCTCGGTGGGGGCTGGGGCCGTCGTCGTCCGTCGCCGGTGGTCGCGGGGGCTGGCGATTCCGTGGGCGCGGCGGGGGCGGGCATGTCGGCGGTCCCTTCGGCATCGGAGCCGGTGGTGACCGGATCGGCGGGCGCGGTTTCCGGCTTTTGGGCGGGAATAAACTTTTTCGGAGCACGCCGTCCGCCGCCGGCCTGGCGGGTGCCGGGTTTGACGCCGTATTTGGTGCCGTTGATTTGGACGGGAGTGCCTTTTTGCACGTTGGCGAAGAACCACCAGGATGCCATGCTGGCGGGCAGGCGGATGCAGCCGTGTGACGCCGGGTGGTTGGGCACCACACCTTGGTGAAACCCCATGGCCGTCGGGCTGCCCTTGCGCTCGAACCGCTGGAAATATTTCATCAGCGAACCAACAAAGCGCGACCCTTCCGGCTGCGGATCATAGCCGGCTTTGACATCGCCGGACACGGTGCGCCCGCCCCCGCCTTGGGTATGCTCGTTTCATTATCACCTGTTGAAGCATCTGTAAGTGCCGGATTCTTTATACTTATTTTGTTATCTTCAGGATACGTATCATTAGGATCTGTAATAGCCTCCTTTGTTTTTCCTATGACAATGTTTGTAAGAGAAAATATATTTAAAGTAGAAATCTATGGTTATAAAACATTAATATTCTTCAGTATTGCAGTCTCTATTTTTTTAATTTATAATCATCGTTCAAACATTAAAAGGTTGTTGTATGGTAATGAAAGCAGGTTTGAGAAACTATGGAAAATAAGATTTTTCTATATTAAAGCACCTTTAGGAAAAAAATAATATAACAATTGAATATATCAGTTTTAGGAGCTGGCGGGTGGGGGACAACACTCGCCATTTTATTATCGAAAAATGGTCACAAGACCACTTTGTGGGAATTTAACAAGGAATATGCCGCCACTCTGAAAGAATACAGAGAAAATTTCTATTATCTACCGAAAGTAAAGATTCCACGTGACATATCAATAACGAGTAATACTGAAGAGGCTTTCTCCAATAGTGAAATCTTGCTGTTTGTTGTACCTACACAATACATAAGGAACAGTTTCAGGGATTTTGCCGGGTATGACTTAAGAGAAAAGATTATTATAAGTGCTTCAAAAGGAATTGAGATTGACACATATTATCTTGTAACCGATATATTATCAGATATTTTTAAAACGCGAAAAAATAAATTAGCCTGTATTTCCGGACCTTCACACGCTGAAGAAGTCTCAAGAAAGATTCCTACAACCGTAGCCAGTGCCTCAAACGACATTAAGTTAGCAAAATACATATCGAATATATTTTCTAACGATTATTTCAGGGTATATGCAAACAACGACCTTATTGGTACTGAACTTGCGGGTGCTTTAAAGAATGTTATTGCCATTGCAGCAGGTATATCAGATGGAGCAGGCTTCGGTGATAACACAAAAGCGGCATTAATGACAAGGGGTATGCGTGAAATTATGCGTTTAGGTTCTTTATTAGGTGCGAAAAAGGAAACATTTTTTGGTTTATCCGGAATAGGGGATTTAATAGTAACCTGTTCATCTAAACATTCCAGAAACAGATATGTTGGAGAGCGCATCGGTAAAGGAGAAAAATTGAACACAATCCTTAAAGAAATGAAAATGGTAGCAGAAGGAGTCGCAACAACCAAATCAGCATTTGAATTATCAAAACAATTTAAAATTGATTTACCAATTACTCACAAAGTATATGACATACTTTTTAAAAATGTTTCTGCGCATAAAGCTATGTCTGATTTAATGAAAAGAAAATTAAAAACCGAAATCGAGAATAAAGATTACGGATTAAAATAGCGATTTTAAAATAAGTATTAATATGCGATTCATATTATATTTTCATAAACGTTTGAACACACCATAACAACATTTGTCTGATAATTACGTGAGATAAATAAATCCGAATGCGGCCTTACTGAACAGGCAAATATAGTCAGCTCAAAAATAAAAATCTTAAAACTAAACAGCTCATACTACAGTCGCATCGCGGTTTAACAGGATTGCGATGAAATTGTACAAAACATAATTAAACAAGTTTTATTGACCAAATAAACTTTGAGAAATAATCAGAAACTCAAAAAAATTAAAACTGACTTGAAAGTTTCAATAAATAATTAGTATATTATATTAACATTATTAAATTAATAGGATATTGAAAATAATGGGTTGACATTACAAATCAATCTCATTATATTTGTTGATAATTTAATCTATCTAACAAGTTACATTTTATTGCAAAATTTTTAATTAATGTCTTGACTTTTTAAA
>CAVVJW010000024.1:17500-88927 GCA_963748665.1 Ignavibacteriota bacterium
TCAGGTTTCTTTGTTGACGGTGACAGGTTCAGCGGAAGCAAAGATAAAGGTAAAAGAAACCGTTCAACTAATAAAATCTTTTCGGGTAAACCGAAGAAATCAAAAAGATTTTAAGTTCTTTTAATTCTTGAATAAAGTCCTATTTGCGGGTTAGTTATGAACTTAACTAACACCATAACCCAGGATTTGTGAACTTCTAAATTATTATAAAAATCCGGAGCCATCTTCTTTAATGCAGGAAGGCGGCTTCCCGGAATACTGGGAAAATCGTGATGTTCATTGTGATATCCCACATTAAATGCTAAAAGATTCAGCGGACCGTAATATGAATATGTTTCCTGACCTTCTTTGAAGACATAATGTTCTGCAATAAAATGACCTGACATAGGATGCAGACTACCTGCAATAAAATCTGCCAGAACAAGATAAATCAACGCATACCAGCCTGCAAAATAAAAGAAAACCGAAATTAAACTTAACTGAAATACTATGTTAATTATCTGCCATTTATTTAATTTCTTTGGATGAACAAACATAGGTCTGAAAGCATAAAATAATATTTGTATGAAAGCCCAGATAGTTTTCCCAACAGGACCTCTGAATATTTTCGCTTCTCTGTATGTTGGAACATCAACATCAATTCCATCAACACCCTGATGTCTGTGATGCATTGTATGGTAAACCTTAAATGACATTGCATAAGGAAAAACGATAGGCAGGTTTGCAAACAAAGCCAGCCAGTTATTTGGAGTTTGTCCTTTAAAAGCCAGATTATGAGTGATTTCGTGAATTGCCAGAAATAAAGAATGTGTGAATGTCGCTCCGATAAAATAAACAGCAAGAATAAAGTATATAAACCCATAAGGCAGTTCCAATAATTTATAAGCGAAGAAAGCGGATGTTAGTTGAAAGACAACCAGAAAGAATGTAGAAAAAGCAAGTTTCAGGTCGGGACCGATTAAAGTCCTTACTTCAGGATATTTATTTAAGATTTCTTTTCTTCTCTTTAAATGAGGTTCACGATCCTTTGACCAGTAAAAGTCAGTTTTATTTATATTCATTTTCAAAAATATTTTTATATAATTAAACAGCCTTACAAAATATATGTTCTAATTCTATGTTATTAAATTCTATCTCAAACAATTCGAGTTCTTTCAAAATATTTTCTTTCATATCCTGAAAGTTTGTTTTAAGATTTTCAAAAAGGTCTTTGTAATAACTAATTCCTTCGTTTATATTGTTTCTGAAGTTAATAAGTTGTTTCTTCTGAATGTCTGTTGAATGAATTGAAAACGAGTCTGTAAGATTTCTAAAATAATCAATATAAAGTCCAAGTTCCTTTATGAATAAGTTTGGTCTGTCTTTTCTCATCATAATGTTAATCCTGCCGTATATATGGTCAATCATTTTCTTTAAAGATACTATTTCTGAAAAGTATGCCATATTAGGTCCCGGACATACAGATACTCCTGTCCCGTTCTTTTTGGTATCTATACCATTAAACAGCAACGCCGAAGTACTCAGACCAACGCAAAGGCATGCTTTCTCAACGATTTTATCAAAAAATATTTTACGGTTAAAGGCATCTAATCCTTTTGCATCAAGTTCTTTTATCTTTAAATTCTGATATTGTCTGGAGGCTGTACAAATTGTCTCTGTTGTAAACTCTTTATTAAACTTACAATATTGTTCAGGGCAAGAGCTTCCGGGTCTTCCTTTTGCAATTAATGAATCTTTTTCAATATCTTTTGTATTTCCTCTAAGGCTGTTAAAAGGAATCCCTAATGGAGAGATTGTACTTAAGTATAAATCTTTTTCCTCCGCTTTTCTTAATAATTCACGGGTATGTTCATCTACATTTGTTACTTCAGGTACGAGCAAAAACGGTGTTCCCCAGCCAACAGAATCCAGATCAAACTGGTTTAACAGGAATTCGTGCTCTTCTGTTGTTCCGACTCCGCCCTGTGCAGTTATCTTTACTTCCATTGGTGATTCAGGAAAAGGTAAATTTTTATCTTTTAATGCCTGAACTAATAATCCGTGAGTCAGTTCGATAAGTGATTCTTTGTTATTCTTAAGTTCCTCTAATATTGGTCCCATAAGGAAACCATCCGTTGCGAATGCATGTCCTCCGCAATTCAAACCCGATTCAAGTCTGTACTCACTTACCCATAAACCTTTTTTAGCAAAAATTTTCCCCTGAATGAGAGCTGACCTGTAATCACTTATTTTTAAAATAATCTTTTTCTTCAGTAGGTTATTTTTGTCCGGGAAAAAATCGATAAAGTTTTCAAAGTAACTATAAAGTCTTGGATTTATTCCTGCTGATAAAACTATCGAAGAGTGCAGTACACTGTTTGCATAACCGCGTAATGCAGAATGACCATCATTGTATTCCACGGGCAATGGTTCTTTTTTCAGATAAGTTGTTCTGTCAAGTTTTGTCATTATATTCACATCTATACTACCTAACACTAAATTCTTTTGCAGCCATATTTGCATATCTTCTTTGCTTGCATCACCATCCATCAGATTATTGAAGTCCTGTTTTAATACAGAATACTCGGGCAGCAAATCAAAATACTTTTTCAGTTCACTTCCTTCGCTATATCCTGAAATTTTCATTTTTTCGAAATTATCGCGAACTATAACATCAACAAGGTTAAGATATTCAGTAATTCTTTTCGCTCGGAAATCATCCATTTTATCGGTGATTTCAGTATAAGAAAAACCATGCAGTTCGCAGTAATGCTTACGAATTTTTTCAATCAGAATATCATCAACAAGCGAAATTACTGATGATATCCCCAGATGTGCCACCTTTATCGGGGTGTCAATAGTAAAACCAAGCCCCATTACGGGTATATGAAACGTATGTGAATTAAAATATTTCAAAACCAAATTCCTTAGTTAATTTTATATAAAATTATTTTGTCCTGACATAAACATGCTTTATCTTTCCCTTACCAACTTCTCTTTCATCTATTTCAAATCGACCAAAACTCCTTATAAGTGGAACAAGTTTTACGTACCCATAATTCCTTGGATCGAAATTTGGTTGTTTTTTCAGGAGGAAATTTCCGAGGTCTCCAAGAAAAGCCCATCCATTTTCGTCTGCAATATCTTCGATACTATCGTTTATCATCTTAACAAGTTCTCTATCTGCTTTTAACATTGGTTTCGTAAACGAGGAACGGGTTTTCTTCTTAAATACTTTCTTCTCGTTTGTAATGTTATCGTGTTTTTCTTCATCTTCCTCATTATTCTTAGAAAGTATTTCAAGATAGATGAATTTATCACAGGAAGAAATAAACGGTCTTGGAGTTTTTTTCTCTCCGAAGCCAAAAACCTTCATTCCTGCTTCACGAAGTCTGATTGCGAGTCTTGTGAAATCGCTGTCACTCGAAACGATACAAAAACCGTCAACTTTGCCTGAATATAATATATCCATAGCATCTATAATCATTGCAGAATCAGTAGCGTTTTTCCCCTGTGTATAACTATATTGTTGAATAGGTGTAATAGCATTTTCAAGTAAAACGGTCTTCCAGCCTGAAACAGTCGGCTTAGTCCAATCGGCATAAATCCTTTTAAAAGTAGGTGCACCGTACTTAGCAATCTCTTCGAGCATTTCCTTTACGTTCGAATAAGGAACGTTATCAGCATCTATTAATACTGCCAGTCTTAAATCATTTTTTAAATCCATTGTAAATTATATTTCTTAAATTTAATATAGAGTATTACAACCATAAATATAATACTGTTAGGTCAATTAAAATAATTACTTAAAAGGGACAATTTTAAGATGCAAAACATGAAATGCAGTATTTACTTTGTGCCCCGTGGAAGATTCGAACTTCCAAACTCAGAACCGGAATCTGAAGGTTTATCCATTAGCCTAACGGGGCATAAGAGTCAGTATTTTTTATTTAAGTGCCATTTCCAGGCAGTTTCAATTATTTTATTAATATCGTATTCAGGAATCCAGCCAAGCAAATCTTTAGCTTTTTTATTATCCGCGACTAAAATTGCAGGGTCGCCTGCTCTTCTCGGGTTCATAACAAAATTAACCTTTTTATTTGTAATCCTTTCTGAAGTATTTATAATATCTTTAACGCTGTTACCGTCACCCGTTCCGAGATTTATAACTGTTGGCAGATTGTTGTTATTTAAATATTCAACTGCGCGTATATGTGCATCGGCAAGGTCATTGACGTGGATATAATCTCTGATACACGTTCCATCCTGAGTATCGTAATCATCTCCAAAAACCTTCAACTGTTTTATCGGGTCTGTTATGCTGTAAAGTACAAGCGGAATAAGGTGAGTTTCGGGATTATGACTTTCACCAATGTCACCGTCTTCAGAACAACCCGCAGCATTGAAATATCGCAATGCAACATACCTTAAATCATACGCAGAATAAAAATCTTCAAGTATGTTCTCAATCATTAACTTTGTTTTTGCATAAGGATTGATCGGTTTAGTTGATTCTGATTCTGATATCGGAATTTGAACAGGATTACCGTAAACAGAGCAGGTAGAAGAGAAAACGAATTTCTTAATACCTTTTCTGCTAATTGCTTTTATCAGATTGAAACTTCCCACAACATTATTGTTATAATAAAGCATTGGATTTTCGACCGATTCACCTACGTATGCGAAAGCCGCAAAATGTATAACGGCATCAATATCATATTTATTTATAACATTTTCTAAAGAATTATAATCGAGTAAATCTGCAAATTCATAAATAGCATTGGGATGAATGGCCTCTTTAAAACCTCTTGAAAGATTATCCAGAATCAGAATTTTTTTTCCGCTATCAATAAGTTTTTTAACTGTATGAGAACCGATATATCCAGCACCACCCGTAACTAAAATCATAATATTTGTCTAAAAATTAAATTCACTAATAATACTTATTTTAAAGCAAATATTATCTGTAATTATCAGGTATGTTTTTTGGAATGAAGAATAATGAATATATGTCTGCAAAACGGTTTTTGGATTAACTAAATTATCCGGTTATTGTATCGTTAAAATAACATAATTACAAATACAACTTAATGTGTCAATATGATTATCAAAGTCCTCAAAAATTATTTTGAACAATCAAAATATATTTACTTTTTATTTTCAATCTATATAGCGTATTATTGAAGTGTCAAAAAATGACACCTTAAATACGCTATATGATTAATAATAGCGATAACTACATTTAATAATACATTGTTATTTCACGATTTTCGTGACATTATTGAATAAGTCTTTACTCTCGCTGACTGTATTTTCATTTCCGTAAACACAGTAAATATTTTGTTTCAGAATTGCATCAATCATAGATATATACCCTACAATATCCTGCTGCGATACTGACAATACATCATCTCTTTCTTCTTGCACTTCTTCAGGTTTTGTTTTTGAATAATAATACCTCAACGCTGTATTGCCTTCCTGAAACGGACTCAACGGTATATCCAGCCTTGCGATAGAACCGATTATATAACGCCTCATTTCAGTGTCATCGGGATTAAAATTCCTGAGATACTCAACCGTGCCCGAATAATTTTCAAATGTCTTTTTGAGATTTGGATCGCGGTATGAGCCGAATATCACATCACCGTTCGCATTTATCGATAACCTGCCTCCGTAAGCACCTCCGATTATTCTTATTGTATTGTACAGATAATCTCTCATCAGAATCTGATTTAATACGCGCATTTTTCCGTTCCACTCAAATCCAAGTTTTTTAAAATTGTAACCCTGCAAAACATACTGCACTTTTGAAGCAGTCAGAAAGCCTTCATTTTTCTTTTCCAGTTTGAAATTCCATTTTTGATATTCATTATTCTTTTCACCCGCAATATTCAGGTTGTTCAGTTTCCCGTAGAAATTTTTATAATCGGTATCAGAGCACAAAACGAATAATTCGAGATTACCTTTATTGAATAGCAAAGACATTGTTTTCTTAAGGTTGGCAATTATATTATCGGCATTTGCGTCAAAATTCTTTACCAGATCTGTTACGAACCAATAATATTCTATACCCGCCATTAATTCTGTAAACATTCCTTCATTGCTGAAATATGATTTCATTCGGGTATTTGCAAATTCATATCCTTCGCTTTTAATTCTGGCTTCAAGGTTGGACTGATATCTTACGAACAATGACTTCATTCTGTCTTTGTCGTCTAACGTTGTATTGTTGACAATTTCACCCGCAAGTTCAATCATCTTATCCGTTTTAGTATTCATCGATTTCGAATTGATGACAAACTTCGGTATCATTCTGGAATCGTCATTGTTTTCGAAGAAAGTGTACATATTCATACTGAATCCGCCTGTATGTAAATTCAGATTTTTCTCCAGTTCCCCGTAATTGTATTTCTTGGTGCTCATATTACCAAGCAATTCAGACAGCAGGGCTGCATACGGAATCAGTTCCTGCGGAAGAACTCTCATATCGTATATCTGCCTTAAATATATGACATTGTTAGTGAAAAGATTATATTTTAACACGGGAACATCAGCAGGTTTATCCTTCTTAATTTCATAGAATTTTGCTTTTGAATTTATGTCTTTTAAATCAAGAAGAGGAATTGAAGCAAGCGCTTCGGGAGAATCTTCCTGTTTCTGATATTTAATAAGTTCATCCGTTTCTTTTACAAGAGCATCAACATCAGTTCCTGAAAGTTTGTCTTTATATTCTTTAAGTTTCTTTTCTATCTCTGCTGTTTTTTGTTTTTCCAGTCCTGGTTCGGGATTAAGAATAAGAAACAGACAGTGATTGTTGTTCAGAAAATATTCTTTAATCACTTTTTCGAGATAGCCATTCGAGATATCGTTCCTCAGTTCCCTGAATACATTTTCATATTCAAGTGTAAGAAACGGATTATCGCCGTAATTCCATCCCGAAATAGCTCTATAACCATATAATAGACCCAGCTGAGCACTATTCAATTCTTTTGTACGGAACTCAATTCTGTTAAATGCACCTTCAACAGATTCCTTATCAAGGCCAGTTTCCGAGACTTCCTTTAACTTATCGAAAATGATTTTCCTGAAATTTTCTTTGTCTTTTGAGTTCGCATTTTGTGATACAAATGAAAATACATTCTGATTAAGATTTGAAAAATCCGCTGATATGTCCTTGCCTATTCCGGCAGATTCAATTGCTTTCCTTATCGGGGCGGTTTCCTGATTTACCAGAACCTCGGAAAGTATATTCAGCGCATACACAAGTTTCTGGTCTTTTCCCAGTCCTGTTACAAAATTCAAAGAGAGGTATGTCTGGTTATCCGTATTGCTGCCTTCGGTAACGGAATACGAACCAGTTACCTCCTTAATGGCGTCAAATGATGGCTGTACCGGATAAAAAATTTCTTCTCCCCGCGTAGTATAATTTTTTAAGTAATTTTCATTAATGAATCTTAGTTCCTCGTTTAAGTCTGCATCACCGTACAATACTATTTTGCTGTTTGAAGGGTGATAATATTTTTTATGAAACGCCATAAACTTTTCCTGAGTGAGTTCGGGAATTGAGGCAGGATATCCTCCGGAAGAATATCTGTAAAATGTTTCAGGAAAAAGATACTTCATTGTCTGATAATCAAGTTCTCTTGCCGGGCTTGAAAAAGCACCTTTCATTTCATTATATACAATTCCTCTGTACACCAGAGGAGAGTCTTTATCCTTTAATTCATAATGCCAGCCTTCCTGTGCAAGGATTTTCTTATCATCGTACAATAAAGGATTAAATACAGCATCAAGATAAATATTCATCAGATTGAAATAGTCCTTGTTGTTCATGCTTGCAACAGGATACATCGTTCTGTCGTTGCCCGTCATTGCATTAATAAACGTATTCAGTGAACCTTTCACCAGAACGTCAAACGGGCTTTTAACAGGAAAACTCTTTGAGCCGTTTAACACACAGTGTTCCATAATATGCGGCGAGCCGTCATCCGACTCAGGAGTGGTTTTAAATGCAATATTAAAAGTTTTGTTCGCGTCGGAATTGGCGATTTTAATCAATTTGGCTCCGCTTGTAACATGTTCAAACAGATAGCATTCACTGTTTACCTCTTTGACGAACTTTTTTTCGTTGAGTTTAAATCCGTGATAGGTTTTTCCGACCTCAAATGTCTGTGTAAAACCCTGTGAAACACTATATGCTAATATCATAATGACAGTAAAAAAATGGAATAAAGTTTTCATAATATTATATATTTAATTTGTAAAAACATAATAATTATATATAAATTAATACGTTTGAATGATATATATGTTACGGTTTTCTTATTATCCCTTAGTAGATCGGCTATGACCAAGATTATGATTATCTAATCTTTTAAATAGATCGGAACAACTTCCAATATAATATCGGTCTTTTATTTTGCTTTTTAATATATATGTATAATATGCCATAAATGCAAAATGCCAGTTAATAATAACCGGCATTTTTGCGGAATTCCCGATAAATCGGGATAAACTGAGACTTCCCGAGCATCGGGACGACCTCCTGAGTTATATTTATTTTTAATAATTAACTCATATAATTGTTTCTTTATTCTTCAGTCTTTTTAATGCATACTCTCTTTTTAGAGCATCAGATTTGGTTTCGTATTCTTCATAATAAACTATTTCCCATGGTATGTATCCCTTAGTAGATCGGCTATGACCAAGATTATGATTCTCTAATCTTTTAATTGGATCGGAACAACTTCCAATATAATATCGGTCTTTTATTTTGCTTTTTAATATATATGTATAATATGCCATAAATGCAAAATACCAGCTACCTTTTGGGCAGGGTATTTTTGCGGAATCGACGAGACTTCCCGAGTACTCGGGACGATCTCTTGAACTATATTTCTTTGTTAATAATTCTATATAATGTTTCTTTATTTTTTATCCGTTTTAATGCATACTCTCTTTTTAGAGCATCAGATTTGGTTTCGTATTCTTCATAATAAACTATTTCCCATGGTATGTATCCCTTAGTAGATCGGCTATGACCAAGATTATGATTGTCTAATCTTTTAATTAGATCGGAACAACTTCCAATATAATATCGGTCTTTTATTTTGCTTTTTAATATATAGGTAAAATATGCCATAAATGCAAAATGCCAGTTAATAATAACCGGCATTTTTGCGGAATCGACGAGACTCGAACTCGCGACCTCCTGAGTGACAGTCAGGCGTTCTAACCAAACTGAACTACGACTCCGTTAAAAGAAGCAGTGGTTTTAACCAAAACAACTACGACTCCAATGTAACTACAAAAATAGCAAATTAAGGAATAAATTGCAATTGAAAACTTATACGGAGAAATTACAATTTTTAGTTTTCCGGAAATGCAATTAAAAATTATAAATAATGACCTTTAATAACAAATTGAATAATAATATATTTGTTCATATTATAATATATAAATATTATATTATAAGAGCAATTTAAAATTTTAATTTACAATATTATGATTGAAAGATATTCAAGGGAAGAAGTAGCAAAAATTTGGTCAGACGAGAATAAATTCCGGATTTGGCTCGATGTAGAAATACTTGCATGTGAAGCGCAGAACAAGTTAGGGCTTGTTCCTCTGAAATCACTGAATGTAATAAAAAAGAAAGCGAAGTATAATACTAAGCGGGTTTTAAAGATTGAAGAGACTGTAAAGCATGACGTGATAGCCTTTTTAACGAATGTTGCCGAGTATGTAGGGATTGATTCAAGATTTATACACGTCGGAATGACGAGTTCAGATGTTCTTGATACTGCATTGTCAGTACAGTTGAAACAGGCGGGTGAGATTATCCTGAAAGATTTAATAAAATTGAGTGATGCCTTAAAGAAGAAAGCAAAAAAGTATAAAAATTTGACGATGATAGGCAGGACACACGGGATTCATGCAGAGCCGATAACATTAGGTCTGAAGTTCGCATTGTGGTACGATGAAAATAACAGGAATATAAAAAGAATTAAGGATGCGATTGAAATAATATCAGTCGGACAAATATCAGGAGCAGTCGGAACTTATGAGCACATTTCACCAAAGGTTGAAGATTATGTATGCAAAAAACTTGGATTAAAACCTGCAAAAATTTCCACTCAGATATTGCAAAGAGACAGACACGCACAGTTTATGTCAACGCTTGCTATAGTAGCATCCTGTATAGATAAGTATGCCACCGAAGTCAGGCATTTACAAAAGACAGAGGTTCTTGAACTGGAAGAAAGTTTTACAAAAGGACAGAAAGGTTCTTCTGCAATGCCGCACAAAAAGAATCCTATTACTTCCGAGCAATTATCGGGATTAGCAAGGGTTATAAGGGGGAATTCAATGGCCGCTATGGAAAACATTCCATTATGGCATGAAAGGGATATTTCACATTCGTCAGTTGAGAGAATCATAATGCCTGATTCGACAATATTACTTGACTATATGCTGAACAAATTTATTTCTCTGGTTGAAAATGTTACGGTTTATGAAAAGAATATCAAGCGCAACCTTGAGTTGACTAAGGGATTAATATTTTCACAGACTTTATTGCTGAAACTTATAGAGAAGAAAATGAAGAGGGAAGATGCATATAAGATTGTACAGGCAATTGCGATGAGATGCTGGGAGACGAAAACAGAATTTCGGAAATTAGTTGAAGAGAGTAAAGAAGCGATGAAGTTTTTAAATGAAAAAGATTTGCAGGAAGTATTTGATTACAGAAAGTCACAAAAGAATGTAGATTATATATTTAAGAGAGTCTTTTGAGAATAATTGTATCTTTTGGATAATCAAAGGTTCTCACATTGCCCTTCGGGGTTTTTTATATTGTTGGCTAAACCCCGACTTTGCCAAGAGTATTACATTAAACCCCTTCGGGGTTTTTTATATTGTTGGTCTATTTCCCCAGGCTTTGCCGGGGGTTATTCACATTAAACTCCTTCGGTTTTTTTGTTTAATTTATTTCTATAATAATAAATACATTAGCAGACACAAATTTATGTTAATAAATTTTCACATTAACAATAAAACCGGTTATATTAAATTAATATAAATTACAGAGCCTGATACTGTCTGCGTAATTCAATTACCTTACCGATAATAGAAAACGGTCTGTTCATAATTGCTTTATACTTCGGATTAGCCGCTTCAAGATACGCTTTTATTTTACTATTACGTAAAGTCTTAACTGTTGCTTCATCTTCAAGCAGAGCAATTACAATTTCGCCATTTTCGGCAGTATCCTGTTTTTTTACGATAACAATATCACCGTCGTAGATACCGGCATCAATCATACTATCACCTTTTACTTTAAGTGCGAAATGAATGTTATGACCTTTGGCACTTTTTTCAACCGCAACATAACCCTGAATATTATCAGAGGCAAAAATCGGTTCACCTGCGGCTACACTTCCATAAAGCGGAATATAGTTCATTTCATTTTTAGGAGTAACCTTTTCACCTGAAGATGTTTTAACAACTTTAAAGCCTCGTGCAGTATCAGGTTTTTTCATAAGGTACTGTTTCCTTTGAAGGGCAGTTATATGGTCCTGAATAGTACCAACTGTAATTTTAAACTTATCGGCAATTTCCTTCAAAGTAGGAGGATACGAATTATCCTCTGTAAATTTCAGAATAAACTCTAAAATCTTCTGCTGTTTTTTTGTTAGTTTCTTTTCCATATATCAATATGGCATATTTTAATAAGAGTAGCAAGGAAAAAATTCAGACAGGAGTAAGGTAATTATTTTTTGCCTGATATTTGCTCCCAGACTTTTGGAGAATATAACTGATGTACTTCTTTACGAAATCCCGAATAATAAAGTGAGCCCCAGAGCGGAGTTGATTCAAGATAATACAGGGAATCGGTTACAAAATCCATTACAACAGGAAACTCAAAGGCAGAATAATGTTTTGGAGTGTATGATTTCAGGAAGCCGGCAAGGTCGAATGAAACAGAATTCGTTATTAATAATGGGTAAACAATCAGAGAGCCGCCGAGACCAATTGGAATTCCTTTTCTGTGGGAATAAGCAAATTCGAATAAGTTAGAACTGAATTGTTTCATCCAGTTACCGTCAACGCCCTGTTCAACAAACTGAACAAAAGAATAAGTAGAAGATTTTCCAAATTTTGCAATATCGGTTTTATAACGCGAATAAATTCTTTCCAGACCCATATTATCTTCAAGTACGACTTCTTCAAACCCAAAGTACTTCATCCATTGGTCGAGCATAATAAGATAATTATCAAGTTTATTCCTGTTCATATGGTTATTAATTTTTTATCAAATCTATTCAATAAATAAAACAATTAAAAGTCAAAGAAATATATCGAATGTTTAAATAAATCATTATTTATTTTGTCAGAGAAAACCAAATGCTATTATGTTTTTTCTAACAAATATAATGAATTTTAATTTGTTGTTGTTTGTTTAAATAATAATTTTTATATTAATTAAATATATATTTGTTAAACTAAAAAAAGGAGATACAAATGAAAAAGGGAATCATTCTCTTTGCAGTAATTGCAGTATTAAGTTATGGATTGAATCTTTTCGCACAGGATGCACCGACATCTGTTGGTCCTGCACCAGTAGTTGATGTTCAATCGAACAATAATCAAAATCCTGTTTCGTTATTAAACGTAAACAGTCGTGGTTTTGTACACATTTCAGGTACGTCAAGTCACCAAATGAATAAACAATTCATGGGCAACGTAACTGTTACACCCATAGGTTCACCGTTCACAACGGCAGGATGGATTGGTGCAACAGCAAGACATACAAATGGTACAATCTATGTTTGTAATCAGGCAGCACCATTTCAAATCTGGACGCTTGACACAACATCAGGTGCAGCAACACTCGTTACATCTTGCACCGGTTTACCACAAACAAATTTCACCGGTATGACATGGGACCATACAACAAACACAATGTATGGATTATCATCAAGTCTTACAGTATCACAGATTTTTACAATTAATTTAACAACCGGTGTTTGTACACCAATTGGTTCAGCATCAGCAGTTTGTTTAGGTGGTATTTCACTGGTAACAGCACCGAACGGTACATTATTTACTCACGATATCGTAGGTAATAATCTGTACAAATGGAACAAAACAACAGGTGTTGCAACATTAGTCGGCGCATTAGGTTTTGACGCAAACTTCGGTCAGGATGCGGCATTTGACTTAAGTGACGGTATGTTATATTTAGCATCAGCAGGTCCGGGAAATATTCTCAGAGTCTGCGATACAACAACGGGTAGTGCAACTACAGTTATCGGAACTTATGCAGGTCAGCCTTCATGCTTATCGATAGTTCCATTTGCAACAGCACCAACAACTTGTTCAAAAATCGCAGGTAACTGGTGTCCTGCAAACACATATCCATCATTACCATTAGCAACATATTTCCATGCAGCAGCATGGTTAGGTGATACAATGTATGTACAGGCACCAACATCAGCGGGCGTAGGTGCAACTACAATTTACAGATATAAATTCGGCGGAACCTGGTCAACAGGTACACCTTGTTTAACAGGTGTAGCGGGAGCATCAATGAATGCAGTAAACGGTAAATTATATCTTATCGGAGGTGGTACAGCGGGAGTAACAACAGGAACAAACAACGTACAGGAATACAATCCTGCAAACGGAACCTGGACAGCAAAAGCACCGATGCCGGCTGCATTATCTGCACACGGTTCAGTAGTATGGGGTGACAGTGTAATATTTGTAGTTGGCGGACCTTATACAGGTGCAGCAACTAATTTAAATGTACATTATTACAGACCTGCTTCAGATACCTGGGGTACACTTACAAATTCATTACCTGCAGGACAGGGAAGAAGAACATTTGCATTAAGTATTGTTGGTAATAAAATTATAATGACGTGCGGATTCAACACTGCATATCTTAAGACAACATACGTAGGAACAATCGGAGCAAACGCAACATCATTAACCTGGGCACCGGGACAAGATGCACCGGTAGCGCTTAGCCGTCCGGCAGGAACATCGTATGGTAACTTCTCATTCTTAGTGGGCGGAGACACAAACGGAACAGCAGTAAAGAATAACAAGATATTCGTTTACAACGCAACATCGAATACCTGGTTCAATCAGATTCTTAATGCTCCAAACCCGTCATCAAACATGATGTCAGCAGTAACAATGAAATGTATAAACGATACAGCAAGAATATTCCAGCCTGGTGGTTACGGAACAGCAGCATTTGCAAATTTTGATGTTGTAGGTTGTGGTGCAATCCTTACAGGTAATTCGAATAATTATACCGAAACACCTGCAGATTTCATTCAGTTTATCACAGAACTATCCAAATCCATTTAACCCGACAACAAAGATTAACTATGCATTACCAAAATCAGGACTTGTAACATTAAAGGTTTATGATATTCTTGGTAAAGAAGTAGCAACACTTGTAAATGAAGTAAAGAATGTTGGAAACTACACAATAGATTTCAACGGTGCGAACTTATCGAGTGGAGTTTATTTCTACAAGTTATCAGTTGGTGATTTCACATCAATAAAGAAGATGACTTTAATTAAATAAAACAAAAATTGTCATTCCTGCGAAAGCAGGAATCCAGAAGCCCGGTGCTGAAAAGTGCCGGGCTTTTTTATTATTTAAAATTTAAAATTTGAATCTTCTTGTATATTGGCACACTGTATAGAATGATATATTAAGATGATCACTTATTTATAAATAGAACACGGATATACACGGATTTAACGGATTATCACGGATATAGAAAATTATTTAAGAGAAAACTCTCTATCTTCTTGTCTATTGGCATAAAGGATGATTGATTCTGATTACCACTGATTTTTTATTTAAAATTTAAAATTTAAAAATTGAAATTTGAGTGGAACCTTAACATTTATATATTTGTTGCAAAATTTTTTTGCATAAATATTGTTTATTCAATTGCTTTTTCGAAATATATATGATAATTTCTACTATAAATTTAATTAACTATTATTAACTAAAAGAAAAGAAAAATGAAAAAATTCTTATCAATTGCAATTACGTTGATAGTTGCAACAGGGATTACATTAGGTTTCATAATGGAAGACCCTCATGGTAGCAAGACTACATCAACAGACAATAAATCTGTCATTAACAATCAGGTTTATACATCTTACGGAACACCTGTATTTACAGATGATTTTGATGGTAATAATGACACAACGGCTCTTAAAGCAAGAGGTTACAAACCATACTACAGAGGTACAGGACCACAAGGTTTAACAGCAACATGGTTTCAGGGTTCAACACCATTTGTAGCATATAACGGTCCATCAACGGGTTATGTAGCGGCTAATTATAATGCAGTAACCGGTACAAATAATATCGATAGTTGGCTTGTTTTACCAAGAATAGCAGGCGGTACATTAGCAGGCGATACACTTTATTTCTGGTCAAGGTCAGTAGCAGCAAGTACATTTCCTGATTCAATCAGAGTAATGTATTCTGCGAACGATTCAATTCCTGAAGGATCATGGACTGAACTCGGAAGATTCCGTACAAATATTACTACAGGCTGGGAAAGAAGAGGCTTCAGAGCTCCGACAGCAAGTGCCAACGGCAGATTTGCAATCAGATATTGTGTCGCTAATGGCGGTCCATCAGGTGCAAACTCTGATTTTATCGGTATTGACGCATTAACAATCGAAAGAACAGCAACACCTCCACCGGTACCGACAGGAACCTGGACAGAGCAAGTATCAGGTTTAGCAACAGTGCTGTATTCAGTATCTGCAGTTAACGATGACATTGCTTGGGTTTCCGGTGCAGCAGGAAAAGTTTTAAGAACAACGAACAAAGGTGTTAACTGGACAAACGTAAGCGGTAACCTTCCGGCAGCAGTTGCAATGTACAATATTTTTGGATGGGATGCAAACACTTGTATAGTAACAGGTTCATCAACAAGTGCATTTATTTACAAAACAACAAACGGTGGTGTTAACTGGACAACAGTATTAACTACAGCAGGTGGATTTGATGATCATTTACATATGACATCAGCAACGAATGCATATTGCATCGGTGATGCAGTAGGCGGAAACTGGCATTTAGTACAGAGCACAAATGGCGGCGATAACTGGTCAACATGGGGTACTCCATTACCAACAACAAACACAAACGGTACATACAACAACGCAGCATGCTTCTTAGGACAGCAAGTCTGGTGGTCACCGGTTGGCGAAAGCAAAATGAAATATTCATCAAATATGGGTGTAACATGGACAGATCAAACTCTTACATTAGCAAACATAACAGCAACATGGTTTAACAGTTCAACACTCGGTTTAGCAGGCGGTTCATCAGCATCAGCAGGATTATTTAAAACAACCAACAGCGGAACAACCTGGACAGCATTAACAAGTCCATATCCGACATCTATCGTTTCAGGTATTGTTGGTGCACAG
This sequence comes from Ignavibacteriota bacterium, assembly GCA_963748665.1. Taxonomy (GTDB): domain Bacteria; phylum Bacteroidota; class Ignavibacteria; order Tepidaquicellales; family Tepidaquicellaceae; genus CAIKZJ01. The sequence continues at coordinate 33,965 of CAVVJW010000024.1, forward strand.
AACACCATGGTGGTTATCACAGCAGGGAACAGGTATCAGCAAATCAACAAACGACGGAACCACCTGGACAACAGATTACACAGCACCTGCAGGAATTTTCTATCATATGACACTTTCAAGAAGCGGTGCAACAATCTGGGCAGTAAGAAGTAACGGCGGTATTTCAAGATATGGAACACCAATTTCAGGTGTAACACCAATCTCGAACGAAACACCTGTGGATTATTCAGTATCACAGAACTATCCAAATCCGTTCAACCCATCAACAAAGATTAACTTTGCATTACCAAAATCAGGTCTTGTAACATTGAAGATTTATGATATCACAGGTAAAGAAGTTGCAACATTAGTCAATGAAGTAAAGAACGTTGGAACATATTCAGTTGATTTCAATGCATCGAACTTATCGAGTGGAATGTATTTCTACAAGATTTCAGTAAATGGATTCAGCGAAGTAAAGAAAATGTCTTTAATCAAATAAGACTTAAATTATAACCTGTGAAAGCAGGAATATAAAGCCCGGTGCTGAAAAGTACCGGGCTTTTTTATTATTTAAAACTTGAAACTTGAAATTGTAATTTTGAATCTTCTATTCTATTGTTACAAAGAATGATTTACTCCGATGGCTAATGATATATAAATAGAACACGGATATGCACGTATAAAACGGATTATAACGGATATAGAAAATTATAGATAAAACTTTTTATCTTTTTGTCTATTGGCTCAAAGAATAGATTTATTTAGATGACCACTGAATTTATTTAAAATTTAAAATTTAAAATTGCAAATTTGAATCTTCGTGTTTTTTAGCAAAAAAAAGAAATAATTATTTTTTTAGATAACAAATGAATAATAATTGAACAAGGATGTACGACTGCCAAAAACGATTGACCTGCGGCAGAACTGATTTTCACGTATCGAATATAAATTAATTATTCCCTGATTGAATATTTTTTTGATAAATATTCTTGAAAATATAATACTTATTTTCTGTTTAAATTATATTATTGACATTTATGTATAATTGAATTAATTTATCCTTTAAGAAAACATTTATTAACTAAATACAGGAGAATGAATTATGCTAAAAAAGAGCATTACAATTACAGCAATCATGTTGGTGGCTGCTATTTTTACATTTGGTTTTATCCAATTAACAGGCGATCCAAATGCTGATATATCACCATCGGTGAAGTCTGAATCCGGAAGTAGTCAGACGTGATACAACTGCACCCGGAGGATTTCCATATCCGACAGTTTTCAATTATAATTATTCTGCAATCGCTCCACAGAATGCAGGAACAGTTGGTGCATTGTGGGTAAACGGAAAATACTATCTCAACGCATGGAATAGTACAAATTGTTTTATATACAGTGATAATGGTCCAGGCGGCGGTCCCGGAACTTTATTAAGCACAACACCTTATGTTGGTTCCTGCAGAGATTTATCAACAGATGGTTATTGGGTTTATGGCGGAAATTCCGCGTACAAGTATTTTACAGACTTGACCCTGTTACATTAGCAACAGTTAAAACTTTTACAGTTAGCTAGTGGCACAAGAGGTGTTGCCTGGGATCCGAATAGAAAAGGATTCTGGACAACAGCATTCAGTGGAAATATTATCTTTCTATGATACTAATGGGTGTTTTAAAACAAACTATTACTTCTACATTAATCGGGTAAATATGGTTTGTCATTCGATTCATCATCAACTCCGGGTCAGGCATTTGTATGGGCTTGGGACCAAACATCGACAACAACAAACGGTCTTTATAAATATAATGCCCAACCGGTGCATTGCTTAACTCTTACATATTTACTTTACCGGGTGCTTCAATAGGTATCAGCAGGTGGTATGGAAATAGTCAAAAAGGTAGTCAAGTTATTATTACTTTGCAATTATCAGAACGTTGCAGTGACCGGTCGTTTATTAGCAACTCTTGCTCCACCGGTACCAACAGGAACCTGGACAGAGCAAACATCGGGTATCACAACTGCATTATATTCTGTATCAGCAATTGATAATAACGTAGCATGGATTGGCGGTGCAGCAGGAAAAGTTATTAAAACTGTTAATAGCGGTTCAACCTGGACAAATGCAGCAGGAAACCTTCCTGTACAGGATGTGTATTGTATCTATGGTTTTGATGCTAACAATGCAGTATTAACAACATCACCATCAACAGGAACATTTATTTACAAAACAACAAATGGTGGAACAAACTGGACACAGGTATTTGCAGAAACAGGCGGTTTCGGTGACGGATTTCCATTTCTTAAACGCAACAACAGGATTCTTCTACGGAGACCCTGTAGGTGCAAGATGGTCATTATGGAAAACCACAAATGCAGGAACAACGTGGGATTCAACAGGATTGTACGTACCATCAGCGGGCGCAGCAGGCTGGAACAATGGAATGTTCAACGCGGAACAAAAATCTGGTTCGGTTCAAACGCAGTAAATTTACCTTATTCATCAAATTCAGGTGCAACCTGGTCAAACCAGACAACACCTGCAATAAACCAATATGCAATCTGGTTTAACGATGACAACGTAGGATTATGCGGCGGAGCAAACATCAACGTAACAACAAACGGCGGAACAACCTGGACAGCATTAACAACAATCGGAACCGGTAACGTTTCAGGTATCGTTGGTGCAAGCACTTCATGGTGGTTCACAAGACAAACAACAGCCGTGAACTTCTCTTCAAACAACGGAACAAGCTGGGCAGCACAATACACAGCACCGGCAGGTAACTTCTATCACTTAGCACTTTCAAGAAGCGGTGCAACAATCTGGGGTGTAAGAAGCAATGGCGGTATATCAAGATATGGAACCGTAACAGGTATCAATCCAATTTCTACAGAAACACCTGTGAACTATTCAATATCACAGAACTATCCAAATCCGTTCAACCCAACAACAAAGATTAACTTTGCATTACCAAAATCAGGATTAGTATCATTAAAAATCTATGACATCACAGGTAAAGAAGTTGCAACATTAGTCAATGAAGTAAAGAACGTTGGTACTTATTCAGTTGATTTCAACGCATCAAACTTATCCAGTGGAGTATATTTCTACAAAGTAAGTGTAAATGATTTCAGTGCAGTAAAGAAAATGATGTTAATTAAATAAGACTTGAATTATAACCTGTGAAAGCAGGAAAATAAAGCCCGGTGCTGAAAAGTGCCGGGCTTTTTTTGTCAGATAATCTTATAAAGAATTAATTGTTAATAATACTCTTATTATGCTTTAGAATTTTTATTTGTTTAACAACCCATTTCTTCTGGAAGAAATAATTTTCGTTCATAATATCATATTCAACAAAGTCCAGTCCTTCGCCGTTTCTTTTTCTTAACTTTTGCGAGTTTGGCTGTATAACTTAAAAACTTAGATACACTTATTATAAAGTTCTGCAGAATCGTGCTCTTCTTTTAAGGAGGTGTTTCATAGAATCCGATAGAGGATATATGTGCTTGAAGTCATTGCTTTCGTAATAAGCCTTTAACAAAGTTGATTTACAGAATACGTACAGCATTGAATCCTTAGGTTTTTCATTTATTAGTAATCTTTTTACTTCAGAGTAGTTTCCATTTGCTAATTCAACTACAGAATTTGCAATTTTCAAAACTTGATTCCTTAACAGCAAAGATAATTTATTATTATATTTGCCGATTATCTTTTCAGCAAGTTTAAGGTTATTTGAATTCACACATACCAGTTACAATTCCCACAAAAAGTCTGGGTTGTATGTGTTGTATCCTATCCAGGATGCCTCTGCTTTCAATGCTCAACACAATGCGGTAGAAATCTTCGAATGCTTTACTGTTTCCTTCATTTACTTTTGTGAAAATTATCCTTAATAAAGCATCATAACTGAACTGAAGAAACTCCTGAATAAATTTATTTTCATTATTTCTAATATATTTTATTAAAATTTGAAGCCGCTGATAATTACCTGAATCTTCAATAGCACAATAAATAAGGTATAAAGTCCAGATATTAGGATAATTCTTAAAATAATACGATTTGTTCGTCTCTAAACATTCAATTACATCGTTTATTCTTATCAAGCCGCTATCTGTAAACTTCTTCTCGCTGCTGAAATAAACAGCATTGAAATATTCTGTTAATTTGCTGTGAATGGTTATGTATTCTGTGAGTCTCATTCTTTCTTTAGCATTTTTGTAGAGGTTAGGTCTATCGTGTCTTCCTGCATAAAGAAAATATTCTTCAAAATTAAGTTTTAACAAATCAAGTGTGTTTGGGAATCCTTTTCCCAATCTTTCCTGCTTTACGTTTTCAATCTCAAGCAAAATTTGTTCAAAATATTTTTCAATATTTCTTTTCCTTAGTTCTCTGGTAAGATAAACAGACGGGTTGAAATCTTCATTCTCTACTCCTTTATAAGATTAAATATTTTTCTATTTGCTTGTTAAAATCCGACAGAGCATTTCTGGAAAATTTATTTTTCGTATCCCAAAATCTATTGTATTTGCTTGATTGTTGTATAAGGTATTCCATAATTCAAGAACCGGTTTTGTTTTACCGCTTAGCGAATAATTAATGAACTTATTAAACTCCTTAAGTTCATTCTTTTTAAATGATTCAAGAAGTATTTCCGTTTTCCCTTTTTTATTTAATTCGGACATTTTAGTACAATTAATAAAATATTTCTTACATTATTTTTTAAATTAAGGAACTTATTTGTCTTAATCTATAGAAAAATAACGTGTTTAAGGGATTTAATCAAGAGACCAATTTTAACTCGGTGTTAATTTTTAATATGCAAATATTCATTACAAAAACATCAAAAAATCGTTTAAAGTCAACGTTCGGTAAATATTTATTATACTATAAAAATCATATATTGCATACAGGTATAAAATAAATAATTACCATTGTAAAATTTTTTATAATTATTATATTGTCGATGTTAAAGAAAACTATTTTTATTTTTTTAGTTATTACTTCATTTTTTATAAATGAACTGTATTCTCAAAAGTTGATGTATTCATCACCTGAAAATAAGTCCATATTAAATATGGAAAATACGACTATTATTATCGGGTTTGATAATCATTACAGCAATCCTGAAAATATTCGTTTAAAGGTGTTCGGGTCTGTAAGCGGATATCACGAAGGGAAACTAAAAATTCTTGATAATAATCCGACAAAAATATCGTTTAAGCCCGATGTGCCTTTTAATCTTGGAGAAAAAGTAACGGTAACCGGATACAATCATTCTGAAAAAATTACTTTTCACATAAGGGATATTGCGTACGGAGATGCCAAAAATTATCTTACTCAAAGAGTTAATACAGAGACAGCGAGTTTAAAACCTATAGAAAATCAGATAACTTACAGTAATAGAATAATTGATACGCTTCCAAGTATAGTAGTACATCAATACGGTACAACTTCTCCCGGAAATTTATTCCTGGTAAACTTTGACAATTTATCATCTACTGTTGTATCTTACCTTATGATTATGAATGATAACGGTCTTCCAAAGTCTGTATAAAAGATTAAGATTCAGAGGATTAGATTTTAAAAGACAGAATAATTATTATATATACTGGGATGAAGATTATTACCAATACAAGGCACTCGATTCAGCGAATGAATATGGTTGACAGTTTCTATTGTGGAAACGGATACGTTACAGATTTTCACGAATGTGTTCTTGAGCCGGATAATAGTGCCTGGCTGCTTAGTTATGATCTGCAGGTTGTTGATATGAGCCAGATAGTACCGAATGGAAATCCGAATGCGTTAGTTACAGGTCTTATTATTCAGAAAATAAATTCAGAAAAGGATGTTACTTTTCAGTGGAGAAGCTGGGACCATATGTTAATAACCGATGCAACACACGAAAATTTAACTGCTTATCAAATTGATTACGTACACGGGAATTCAATAGAAGTAGATAAAGACGGTAACATAATAATATCTTCCAGACATCTCGATGAAATCACTAAAATAGACACAGAGACGGGTGAGATGATATGGCGGCTTGGAGGAAAAAACAACCAGTTTAGTTTCGTTAATGATACAGCAAAATTTTCACATCAGCATTCCGCAAGAATTTTACCGAATGGAAATTTATTTTTATTCGATAATGGAAATTTTCATACTCCTCAATATTCAAGAGCAGTAGAATATAAGTTATTGGAGTCTGACGGCAAGGTAGAAAAAGTATGGGAATACAGAAATACACCTGATAAATTCTCATTTGCTATGGGTAATGTACAAAGACTGCCAAACGGTAACACGATAATCGGATGGGGTTCAAACACTACAACATTATCTGAAGTCAGCAGTAATAAAAATTTATTATACACTTTATCTTTACCGACAGGACAATGGAGTTACAGATCATTTCGGTTTAACACACTCGATGTATTAACTAATACAAACAATAATACAGAAACTGTAAGTGACTATAAATTATCGCAAAATTATCCTAATCCATTCAACCCTGTAACGAATATAGATTTTTCTTTACCGAAAGCAGGTCTCGTAACCCTGAAAGTATTTAATATGCTTGGAAAGGAAATCTACAAATACGTAAACGATTACAAAAGTCCGGGTACATACAGCGTAAAGTATAATGCATCGAATCTCTCAAGCGGAATATATTTCTATAAAATTGAAGTTAATGGGTATGTCAGATACCAGGAAAATGATGTTAGTGAAATAGTTCATTGTATCTCTCTTCATAAAAACAGTCTTGTAAGTTTAAACTTGCAGGGCTGTTTTGCTTTACAAATAAATAAACCTAAATGTTAAATTTACCATTCCCAATATTTGTGCTTACAAAGATATTCTCATCAGGATTGTTTTAATTACAAAAGTTATCTTACATAATATTATGTTTTTTTATATATTCAAAATACGGTTTTCTACGGATAGTTTTAACAGGTTTTAATATTAGTTATACATTTACAAACTACAAATTATTTCTTACTTTAATAAAGTTAAATTTATTTTTTGAAGTATTAACAAAAGTCGTAACCATACAGAAAATATGACAGTTATAAAGAAATTCGTAAAATTTATTTTAATTTTGTATTCAAAGTAAGTTGTAATAACTTAAAATTAAAATTCATTACAACATATGGAAAAAAATCGTTGAAAGATACAGAATCGGAGATTTAAATTCAGAATGATTTAAGGTAAATTTACAAAACTACCAAAAATAAAAAGATAATCCGGAAACAATAAATATTGTTCGGAAAAGTTTTATATTGAAAAAATATATTTTTTAAAAACATAGCATAATAAAGTATGAAAAAATTTACTTTTTTACTTATTGGATTTGCGGCCATAGTCACGATGCTGACTTATGGTTTCAATTTTCCGTTTGCTGAAAATTCTACGGGTCTGAACAAAGTTCAGTCACAGACCCCTTTGAATTTACAGTCACCAAGTTTAATAAGTCCTTACACCTGGTCACAACCGGCTGGAACTTATACAACAATTACAGGGGGTGTCAGGAACTGTAGCATTAACAACAGTAGGAGTTGATGATAACGTTTATTCGGCACTGCCTGTAGGTTTTACTTTTAACTTTGACGGAGTAGCATATACTACTTTTGGTTTAAATGCAAACGGTTGGATAAGTATGGGAAGCACTGCACCTGCTTAGTTCATACACACCAATTAAGTTCTGGAACGACAAGAAATGTTATATCTGCAATGGGTCAGGATCTTCTTGGTCAGGCAACAGGAAGAATAGAATACCAGACTTCCGGAACAGCACCTAACAGGGTATTAACTGTTCAGTGGTCAACCTGGGCATTTTATAACGGTGGTGTTGTAGATGGAAGTACTTTGAATTGGCAGATTAAGCTTTATGAAACAACGGATAACATTCAGATAATATATGGTTCAAATACATCTTCAGCAACTTCACGATACCGTTCAGGTAGGATTAGGCGGAGCGGCGACAACAGATTTTAACAACAGGCTTACTACAACCAACTGGGCTGCAACGACAGCAGGTACATTAAACTCTGATGCATGTACATGTCAGCACCACAGTTGTTCCGGCAGCAAATCTTACATTCCAGTGGGCACCGCCGCCAGCCTCTCCAATGGTTTATACTTCAAGCACGACAACACAGGTTACACCTGGATTAAACATTACACAAAGTTCTGCTAATAACCCTATTATGCAAGTACAGGTTGTTATGACAGGGACATTGTCTCCAATCAATATGACGAGTTTGAACTTTAACACTACGGGTTCTACAAATCCTGCAGACTTTTTAAATGCAAAGGTATATTATACAGGAACAACAAGTACATTTCTCAACAGCAACATTATTCGGGACGGTTACAAGCCCGAGCGGTGCATTCACAGTAAACGGTACACAGGCATTAACGGCTGGTACGAATTATTTCTGGTTGACTTACGATGCAACAGCAGGAGCAGTAATAGGCGATTCTGTAGATGCACAATCAGTATCGATAGTTGGTTCAGGTACAATGGGTACTCAAACACCTACTGATTACTAATCCTGTCGGCAGAAGACAAATAGATAATTACTGCCGCGGTACTTATTCAAACAATTCGCTTGGAGTTGGAATATATATAACAAACGTAACTATCGGCTCAATTAATAATACCAGTACTTATGACCCAGATGCAAATTTCCCATACGCATACAGCTGGTTCGTTGGTCAATCTGCATCATTAGAGCAGGGAGTTACATATGCAATTTCAGCATCAACATTTGCCAGTTCCAATCCTCAGGGATTTGCGTTATGGATTGACTGGGATAATAATAATTTATTTGATCCGTCTGAATATACTTCTTTTCCGTTAATAACATCTGGTGCTCCGGTAACAACGTCAACGTTTATCACTGTACCTTCCGGAGCTTCTTTAGGTAATCACAGAATGAGGATTAGAAATGGTTTATCTACGGCGCCAACTTCTGCACAATCATGTGCGGTTCTCAGTTATGGCGAAACAGAAGATTATACAATAAATGTAACAGCCGGTTCTCCAATGGTTTATACGTCAAGCACTGTTACACAAAATAATATTTCAGCATTTTCCACACCGTCACTAAACACTGAAGTTATTGGTGTTCAGGTAGTGGTTAACGGTTCACAATCACCATTAAATGCAACAAGTTTCACATTTAATACAAACGGAAGCACTAATCCTGCTACTGACATAACAAATGCAAAACTCTGGTACACGGGATTAACCAGTACTTTTGGAACAACTACATTGTATGGTACTCCATTTGTATCACCAAACGGTGCTTTTACGGTTACAGGTTCAAAGGCATTATTACCGGGAACAAACTATTTCTGGCTGACTTATGATGTCCCTGTCAACAGCAGCAGGAGGTAATTTTATTGATGCAGAATGTACGTCTATAATAATAGGAACACCAAAAACGCCGACTGTAACTGCACCAGCAGGAAACAGACTAATCGGAACATCAAAATTGTCAGGGGTATATACAATCCCGGGCAGTTATCCAAACTTCACAACTGCTATAGCAGACCTGAATAACAAAGGAATTAGCGGACCGGTTACTTTTAATGTATCTTCAGGATTTATTGATACGGCAGTTAACCTTACGATTAATACGACAGGAACAGCGGCAAACCCGATTATATTTCAGAGGTCTGGAGCAAACAATCTGCTTCCAAATCCTGTAATATATGCAGGTGTTGGAACATCAACAACTGTTGACGGTATAATTAAATTTAATGGTGTAGATTATATTACTTTTGACGGAATCGATTTAATGGAAAATCCGGCGAACATTACAACTACAACACAAACGGAATGGGGATATGCTTTTGTTAAACCAAATGGTACAGACGGATGCCAGAATAATACGATTAAGAATTGTGTAATAACACTTAATAAAACAAACCTGCCGACCGTTGGAATTTATTCGGCAAACCATTCGCCGATTGCTACAGGAACATTTGTTGTAACAACAGTTGCTGGTGCGGCATCTAATAATACTTTCTTTAATAATACAATTACTAATTCATATGTAGGGATATATATGGCAGGGTATGCCGATGGAACAATTCCTTACAGTTTCTACGACCAGAATAATACGATTAATCAGAATACTATAACAAATTACGGCGGCGGTGCAAATACTGCTTATGCAATTTATAATATATATCAGAATGGTCTTAGTATCACTAACAACAATTTAAACAGTTCAGGCGGAACAAATTCTACAGCAACTTTATACGGAATTTTCTGTTCTACGATGAACAATTCTAACCTGACAATTTCAAATAATAATGTAACGATTGTCAGCGGAGCAACCACAAGTTCTATTTATGGTATTAACTTTGGTAATGGTAGTTCAGGAACGACAAATACTATAAATGTATCGAATAATACTATTTTTAATTCAACATACCTGACAGCGACCTCAGGTGCAATGTACGCAATTTATTGTAATGCAATTACAAGCACCTTAAATGTAACAGCCAACAGAATTATAGGTAATACTTATGGAACTGCCGGTGTATCAACTGGTATAAATTATGGTATCTATAGTGTGAGTGCTGCTATTAATAATATTAATATTACAAACAATCTTGATTCCGGAAATACACTTTTAGGAACTACCACTTATTCGGGATATCGAATTTACAATGCAGGGGCAACAAATGCTTTAACGATATCAGGGAATAGTATTAAAAACAATGTTCTCGGCGGAACAACTGCGACAGGTACTTCCTACGGTATTTACAATACAACGGGTACTTTTACCTGTAACATTAGTAATAATACTTTAAGTGATAACAGTTTCCCGACAACAAGTTCGCAAAGTATGTATTTTATTTATACAACATCCTTAGCACCAACTTTTGATTGTAGTAGCAATACTGTAAGCAACAATACGGGAACGGGCACAGGTACCTTTTATGGTATTTATTACTCTGCATCTCCTGTTGCGGGTTCAACTGAAAATATTAACAACAATATCATAACGAATCTAACAAAAACAACTGCAACAGGAACAGGTACAATCTATGGTATTTATAAAGGAGGTTCAGGGCTGGGAACGATAAATCTTAATAATAATACCATAACAGGATTCTCTAGTGCTGCTGCGACTGTGTATTACGGAATTTATCAGATAGGTTCTCCACCAAATTATGTAAACATTAATAATAACAAGGTGGGTAATTTTACCAACGGTGGTGCTTCAATAATCTATGGTATATATAATAATCCATCAGCAACTTCAATCGTAACATATTCTCAGGATTCAGTATTTAATTTAACAAGTGCAGGAGGCGCTGTATATGGAATGTACAGTGTCAATGGTGCTACAGTGAATATAAACAGAAACACGATTGCAGGACTGACTTCAACCACAAGCACAGCGGCTGTTGTTTACGGACTCTATTTAGGAGGCGGTGTAACAACAAATGTTTATAATAATTTCATTTCTGATTTAAATACACCTGCCAGTACGAGTACAACACCTGCAATATCAGGTTTGTACATAGGCGGCAGTACATACGTAAACGCTTATTACAACACAATATTCTTAAAGGCTGTCAGTACATCTGTAACTACATTCAGTACTGCGGGAATTTATGCTTCTACTACTCCAATAGTAGATTTAAGAAATAATGTTGTCGTTAATAATTCCACTCCCGGAACGAGCGGACAAGCAGTTGCATACAGAAGGTCATCGAATCTATTAACATCATATTCTGCTAATTCAAACAACAACTGTTTCTATGCAGGTACACCATCGACAACTAATTTAATTTTCTTTGACGGAGCAAACTCTGACCAGACATTAGCGGCATATAAAACAAGAGTTAATCCGAAGGATAATGCTTCAGGTTCAGAAAACCCGCCATTTGTAAACAGTACAACTGCACCTTATGACCTGAGAGTTCAAACGGGTATTGCAACTATACTCGAAAGCGGCGGACAGGTTGTAGCAGCTCCGGTCAACATTACAAACGATTATTATACGACCGCAAGGTATCCAAATTCAGGTTACCCAGTAGGCGGGTTCACACCTGTTGCTCCGGATATGGGAGCGCACGAATTCGGTGGATTAAATTCCGGAAGTGCAGGACCAAACATTAGTTATACACCATTAGGTATTGGCGGGACATCTAACAGGGCTTTCAATAATGTAATTATCACTGACCCGAGCGGGATTAATACAACTTTAGGAACAAAACCAAGATGTTATTATAAGAGATCAATAGATGGAAACGTAATTAATGATAACACAAGCGGAACAGACGGATGGAAATGGGTAGAAGCAAACGGAACAACATCACCGTTTGATTTCACAATTAACTATGCACTTCTCAATGGCGGTACGGGTGTCGTTGGAGGTCAGACTGTTCAGTATTTTGTGATAGCACAGGACCTTGTCAGGAACACCAAATGTTAGCTGGAATACTGCAACATTTACTTAACTGCTCCATCAACGGTTGCATGTATTAGCAGGGAATGCACCTATTACATTGACGGGAAGTTACCTGATAGGTTCAAATACCTTCTCAGGAATTTATAATGTAGGTACTGCTCAGACTTATACATCATTAACAGGAGCGGCAGGTATTTTTGCAGCAATCAATGCAGGAACTGTCACAGGAGATATAACAATTAGTATTACGTCAGATATGACAGAAGACGGTGTAAACAGTTTGAATGCCTTAAATGAAACAGGTATTGGCGGTTATAAAGTAAGAATAGTTCCGGCATCAGCATCGGTCAAAACGATATCAGGTGCAGTTGCTCAGGGAATGATAAGATTAAATGGTGCAAAAAGGGTTACTATTGATGGTGACAACGGATTTGGCTCTAAATATCTGACTTTCAGGAATACTAACGGATTGTATCCGACACTTGTTTTCATCAATGAAGCACGCTTAGACTCATTAAAAAATTGTACTTTCGAGAGTAATAATGCTTCTACCGGAACAACACAAGCCGGAACTATTCTGTTCACTACAACGACAGGATTACAGGGTAATGACAGTAACGTTATTGCTTCCTGCGATATAAGGGATAGAAGCGATGCGACCGGGTATCCGGCATACGGAATTTATTGTAATGGAACAACAACAACAATTCCTCAATATAACAGTAATAATATAATTACAGGAAACAATGTATATAATTATTTTCTTGATGCAGCTTCTACAACAGGCGGTGTGTATTTAAATGCCGGTAGTACTGACTGGACAATTACAGGAAACAGTTTCTACCAGACTGCAACGAGAACTGTTACATTGGGAGCAACCTTTCAGCTTCGATTTATAACAATACAAGTACTAACAACAACAATAATCAGATAACCAACAATTACATTGGAGGTACTGCACCATTGTGCGGAGGTATTCCAATGTCATACACAGGTGCCGGACTGTACACCGTTTACGGAATTCAGGCATTTGTAAGTGTTCTTACACCTACAAACATTACAGGCAATACGATTAAAAATATTAATTTATCGACTTCGCCTGCATCGGGTGTATCTACATTCTTTAAAGCCATATACGCACAAACAGGTTGGATAAACGTTAACAATAATATTATCGGTGCTCCGACAGGTAACGATAACATAATGCTGACGACGAATGTAACAACAGGAAGTTATATAATTGCGATAATTCAGCATAATGGTTTCGGAAGTGTTAACAGTAATACAATGGGAAGTATAACATTCAACGGTTCTTCAACAGGAACGGCTGAAAATTTCTACGGTATAACTTATTCGAACACAAATGCCGGTTTTACTTATTCAATAAATAATAACCTGATTGGAAGTTTAACCACACCGAACAGTATTCAGCAGACGAAAACCGTAACGGGTTCAGGTTTCAGAGGGATTCTTCTTGCAAACGGTGCCGGTACGACAAATAACGTAACAAATAATACAATTGCGAATATTACTGATTTCAGTACGAGTACACTTTACACAGCATCTGTTTATGGTGTCTCTAACTCAGGAGCAGGTAACTATAATTTCGCAGGGAATACTGTCAGAAACCTGACAAATAATTGTAATGTTCCATCAGCGTCATTTCTAATTGGTGGTATATTCAGCACAGGTGCAGGAATAAATACATATACACAAAATAATATATATTCATTATATGCCTTAGGTACAGGCGCAGGAGCACAGTTAGTCGGTGGTATTCTTGCGGGTGGAACTACAGGCGGAACAGTTTCAAGAAATAAAATATTTGATTTTAAGCATCTCGGAACGGGCGTTCTTGCTCCGGCACCTTTACTGCTCGGTTTTAACGTTCAGAGTTCCGGTCCATATACATTGAGTAATAATAATGTTAGTTTGACAAACGGCGATCCATTAGATGCTAAAACTATTAGAATTATTGAATGAAGTAAGGAATACAAGTAACAAGGTAGATGTCTCCTGAAGTGAAGCAAACATCGCCAATTGGATTAAAAGATAAAGAAGGATTAGCAACTGACCAGATTAATATAGAGAAACCTATTGTTGCAGAACTCTATGGTATAAATGATAAGAACTCTGATCAAAGTAATGACTTAAAGAAAGGACAAGTAATAGACGGACCACTATCGACAGCAAACTGTTCTATAGCAGGTGTCTACGCATCAAGCACAAGTCCAGGACCGAGTAATTATTATTTTAATACATTCTATGTTGGTGGTAATCAACCATCAGGTTCTTTCAGTTCCTGGGCATTTGTAAGAACAAATACCGGGGCAGTTTCATTCAAAAATAACCTTTTTGTTAACGCAAGAACCGGCGGTTTAGGATATCATTTCGTTATAGGTAATGAAGCGGCTGCACCTTTATCAGGATGGAATTCTTCAGCATCCGATTACAATGTATTTATTGGTTCTAATGCGAATACAATCGGAGAATGGGGAGTGAATAATTCTCAATCGTTTGCTCAATGGCAAACTATAACAGGCGGCGATTTAAACAGTTCGAGCGAAATATCTGCAAACATTCCGGGAACCACATTGTTCAGAAATGTATCAACAGGAGATCTGAACATAGACACAACCCAATACGGTTCTGCATACGTTTACAAACACGGTATCGGTATTGCAGGAATAACGACAGACTATAACGGATATCCGAGAAACGTGAGCGGACCGGTAAATATAGGTTCCCACGAATTCACATTAAGCAAGAATACAGACGTTACGCTGCTAATACCATCAAATAATGCAGTTGATGTCGTAAGACCTGTAAATATGGTATGGAGTAAAGCACTGTTTGCAACAGGATACAGAATACAAATAGCAACAGACGATTTATTTAATAATATAGTTGTTGAAACAAACGTAACAGATTCTACATATTTGTTCACAACGGCATTACCGATTACTTACTCGTGGAGAGTAAATCCAAGATACACATCCATAAATGGATCTTTCTCAACTGTATTTAAATTCACAGCAGCAGCAGTTGCACCAAATGTACCAGTACTTGCAATACCGGTAAACGGAGCAACGGGTCAACCACAAACAATAACGTTCCAGTGGTATAAAGCAATTGAAACATTGAACGCAACGTTGAAGAAAGATAATAAAGAATCGAAAAATGAAAGTGATGATCCAAAAGCAATCAGTAAATACTGGTTTGAATACGGAACAGACCCGACATTGGCGACAGTAATAGCAAGAGACTCATCTCTTACAGATACAACAAAGGTGGTATCAGGATTAAATCCAATTACACAATACTACTGGAGAGTAAAAGCAAAGAACCAGATAGGATGGGGAGGATTCAGTGCAATCTGGAATTTCACAACAGCACTTCCGATACCATCAGCTCCGACATTGTTATTACCGGCAAACAACTCTGTTGATTTATCGGTAACACCGACACTTGACTGGAACGATGTTACATATGCAACAAGTTACAGGGTACAGATATCGACAAGCAATACATTCGGAACTACGGTATACGATACAGCAGGATTAACAGTTTCTACAATCGTAGTCCCGTCAGGCAAGTTAACAACAAACACACAATATTACTGGAGAGTAAATGCAACAAACGCAAATGGCACAAGTGCATATTCAACCGTTTTTGCATTCACAACAGCCCCGAACGCACCAAACGGAACGATACTCGCGTTACCAACAAACGGAGCAACAGGTCAGCCGACAACAGTAACATTCAAGTGGTTCAAAGCAATAGAGACTTTAGTTGATAATCAGCAAAAAGGGAAATCAGATAAAGAAACCGATGATCCGTTAACAATCAGCAAATACTGGTTTGAATACGGAACAGACCCGACATTAGCGACGGTACTTGCAAGAGACTCATCTCTAACAGATACAACAAAGATACTCTCAGGCTTAGCCACAGGAACAACATATTACTGGAGAGTAAAAGCAAAGAACCAGACAGGATGGGGTGCATTCTCATCAATCTGGAGTTTCAGCACATTAGTACCAACATTATCACTCAACCTGAAAGTATATCTTGAAGGATTCTGGGGTGGAACGACACAGGTAACAGACACAGTAATGGTATATCTGGCGAGTTCAACAACACCTTATGCATACGTCGATACAGCAAAAGTAGTATTGAGTGCAACAGGAACAGCAAGTATGAACTTCAACAGAGTAACAACAGGAAGTTATTACATCGTAGTCAACCACAGGAACCATCTTGAGACGTGGAGTAAACTGCCTCAATCATTCGTAGGCGGAACACCGTTAAGTTATGACTTCACCACAGCAGCAACACAGGCATACGGCGACAATATGAAACAGGTTGGAAGTGTGTGGGTATTGATAGGCGGAGATGCAAACAGAGACGGCTCGATAGATGCTGGAGATATAGGAATATTTGTGGTAGAATTCGGAATGCTTGGATATTTAAGCAGTGACTTTAACGGAGATGAAGACGTGAATGCGGCAGACGTATCAATAATTGCGAATAACTTTGGACTGATAAAAATAACTCCGGGTGTAGAACCATTATCACCGGAAGTTTTAAGGAACAAAAAGATGCAAATAGACAAAGCAGTTAAGAACAGTACTGAGAAAAATCGCAAGAATAATAATTAAGAATAAATAAAATTAGTCCACTCCCGATAAAAGGGAGTGGACTTAATTAAAAACAAAATTAAAAACAAATTTAATTAATTAAATAAAATAAAGATTTATGAAAAAGATACTAGCAACATTATTACTCTTAATAGTTATGGTGAATGTATCACCTGCACAAAAAGTAATATTTTCTTTGGGAGGCAGAACAATATCCGGAGGGATTCTGTCATACAATTTAATAGCAACAGTCCCGGCGGGACAATACTGGGCAGTAGGTGCTGCAACGATAAGACTGAACATAAGTCCAAACCCGTCAACATCACTGACAATCCTGCCAGATAATCCTGTACAGAATGCAAATCCTAACATAAGTAATGCAAACGGATATCAGGCAATAAAAACATTAGCGGCATCACCGACGATAATGAGTTTTAACATACTTACATTCAACACGAGCGGATTTTACAGATTCAATCCGGGAACATACACACTTGGAAAAGTAAGATTTACGGTGGTAAGTACACCATTTGTAACAGACTCAATAAAGTTCAGGGTAAACCCGCCGTTTACAACAGCATTAACGACTGTAAATGACTCGACAGTAGCATTGGTATATCCGACAACATTCACTATAACAAATCCATTAATAACCGAAGCGGGAAACAACTTATCGGAAGTACCGAAGGAATTCAAGTTATACGAAAACTATCCGAACCCGTTTAATCCAACGACATCAATAAAGTATGATATTGCGAAGAATTCATTCGTTAAACTAACTGTATATGATATCACAGGAAAAGAAATAAGCACATTGGTAAGCGAGAACCTACAAGCAGGAAGATACGAAGCGACGTGGAGCGGTGCAAAATACTCAAGCGGAGTTTATTTTGCAAAGATAGAAGCAGGAGATTACAAACATATAATTAAGATGGTAATGCTCAAATAGCAATAAACAAGTTCTCATGATGGAAAGGGGTGCGGTATTTGTTTTTACTGTGCCTCTTTTGTTTTATGTTAATAGTTGAAATCTATACGAAATGTTTTATACGTATTTATAACCTTTTATTTCTTCACTTATTTTCAGTAGTATTATTATTGAATAATCAAAAAGCAAATATTAATCTACAGGAAGGAATCTTAAGGATGTGAAAAAAAATTATATTTTGAGTGGAACGATTTCGAATTGATTTATGTTTTATGAAATCCCTTGACTTAAAAAACGAATATTCCCATATTATAAACTCCTATAGGGAGTAACAAAATAATGTTCGTATGTTTTTCTCCAAAATAAAGATTCATGTAAGTTTGAGTTCATTTAATAAACATACTTTCTAAGGGGCTTTTAGAAAAATTTTTAATTATTAAAATTTGGGTTTAACTGCTTCAAATCTTATAGATTATTTATTCTGTACAAACAAACAAAAATTGTTTGTTTTCCTATATGTATATTCTAATTTAAAATCTAAATTCAATTCCCTCAAAAATTTCAAATTATATTTATGGTAAAAATTTACACACGGCAAAAACGATTAAATAAATTCTTAAATTTTAAATATTTTTTATAATTTAAAAGTGATAAACTCATGAAAAGAAATTTTATGTTCTTTTTCATACTGGTTATTCTAACCGGTATATTTGTGCAGAACTCATTTGCACAATTAACAGGGGTAAAGACTATTCCCGGTAATTATGCAACCATTTCGGCTGCAATTACAGATTTAAACACACAAGGTGTAGGCTCAGGCGGTGTAACGTTTAATGTTGCCGCAGGTTTTACAGAAACAGCCTGCAAACCTTATTATAACAGCAACGGGTACGTCTGCAAATCCGATTGTATTCCAGAAATCAGGTGTTGGAGCAAACCCCCTTATAACAGCAGGGGTTGGAGTCAGTACCACTCTGGACGGAATGATTATACTTTCCGGTGCAGATTATGTAACCTTTAACGGAATCGATTTAATTGAAAGTGCGGGTAATACGACAACCACAACTCAAATGGAGTGGGGTTACGCTATACTCAAAGTGGACGGTACTAATGGTTCGCAAAATAATTCAATAAAGAATTGTGTTATTTCTCTGAATAAAACGAATACAAATTCAAAAGGTATTTACGTAGCGAATCATACTACGGCATCAACAACAGCATTAACAGTTACTGCATTTTCAGGCACAAACTCTCAAAATATGTTTAACGGCAATACAATCCAAAATTGCTACATTGGTATCAATATTGCGGGATATTCAGCAGCAACACCTTTTGATTTATATGACCACTATAACCAGGTTGGCTATGAGGTAGGAAATATAATCAGAAGTTTCGGAGGCGGAGCGTCAACGACTTATGGTATTTATACAATTTATCAGGACAGTCTTGCTATCTGTAATAATGATATTGCAGGAGGAACGGGAACAACAACGACTCAATACGGTATTATGATTTCAACGGCGACTAATGCCAGTGTACTTGTGTATAACAATACTGTTTCTGATACGACTTCAACTACAACATCATCTACTTACGGTATCGCACTCAACAATGCAGGTGTTACAGGAACAGATAATACTGTGATAGTAAAACGGAATACTGTACAGGGTATGCACGGGACTGCATTAACATCCGGTTCATTGTACGGATTTTATATCTATTATACTACAAGTATGAATCTATATGTAGATTCAAATAAATTCATCAACAATAAATGGGGTTCGGGAACGACTACTGCTACGGGAACAATATACGGGATGTATATATATCCGTACACAACAACCCCAGTTGCAGGAAGTGTTGAGTATATAACGAATAACTATATAAGCGGAAATAATCGTAAACAATCTGTTATCGGTGCCGGAACTACTTACGGTATGTATATTTATTATTCACAGGCAACGGCAAATGTTTACAATAATTTGATTGAAAACGATACTTTACCAAGCACCGGTACCTCTTATGGAATATACGCGTATCAAATATATGCTACAACAGCAAATTATTATAATAATACTGTGAGAAATATTTACAGACCGCCGGGAAGCGCCGGAATTTTCTACGGAATTTATGTTGCGAGTTCGGCATCAACCGGAACAACAAACTATTATAACAATACTGTTAATAATATTAGTACGAGTGCTTCAACGTCGAGTCTATACGGACAGTATGTCAATTCTGCGTCCATTACCAAAAACATATATAATAACACCGTTTATAGTTTAAGTGCTTCTTCAACAGGTAATGCTTATGGATTTATTCAAGGTTCGGGCACAACAATAAACTTCTACAAAAATAGTATATATGATTTAAGAGTTTCAACAGGTATTATATACGGTTTATATCTTGTTAGCGGAACAACAATAATGTATATAATAATTACATTTCGGATTTAAGGGCTGATTCATCGACAAGTACATTAGCTATATCTGGTATATATATGGGCGGTGGAACAACTAATAATCTATATTATAATACAATTTACATTAATTCAATAAGTACCGGAACTACATTCGGAACTACGGGAATTTATGCTTTAACGACACCGACACTTGACTTAAGAAACAATAATGTAGTAAATGTATCAACACCCGGAGCAACCGGAGGTTATACATCTGCTTACTACAGAAGTTCTGCAACACTAACGACTTATTCTGCGTTGTCGAACAACAATAATTTTTATGCTGGTACACCGGATACAAATCATATAATTTATTTTGACGGCACGAATTATATGAGAACATTACTCGATTATAAATTATTTATAACACCAATGGATGGAAATTCTGTTACAGAAAATCCTCCATTCGTAAATGTAAGTACCAGACCTTATAATTTGCATATTAATGCAGCAATTGCAACACAATTAGAAACAAACGGAACGCCTGTATCAACACCTATAGCGATTACAGATGATTTTGACGGACATGCAAGGTATCCAAATACAGGTTATCCGATAAATCCAACATATCCGCCAACTGCACCTGATATAGGGGCAGATGAATTCGGTGGTATTCCACTTGATGCGACAGGACCATTTATATCATATACGGCTTTACCGAATACACCGCTTACAACTTCAAGAACATTAACTGCTTCTATATCAGATGCCAGTGGAGTTCCGACAACGGGAGCGGGTTTACCGGTATTATACTGGAAAATTAATACAGGAACATATTCTGCTGCAACAGCAACATCATTAGGCGGAAATCAGTATTCATTCACATTTGGTACAGGTGTAACCGGCGGAGATATAGTATCTTATTATATCTGTGCACAGGACTTGAAAACTCCTCCGAATGTAAGTTGCTCTCCTGCAACAGGAGCAAGCGGTTTTACTTACAATCCACCTGCAGTAACTACTCCTCCGACCAGTCCGACAACATACACAATTACATCAGGTTTGTCAGGAGATTACACTGTCGGATTAACTTTATTTAATAAAGTTTCAGGAAAAAATATTACTTTTGAAAAAGTTGTAAATAAAGTAAAGAGAGAAGTATTTATTGAAGAACCCGTTGCTAATAAACAGATAAAAAAAGGCGATAAAATGGGTGAACCAGAAACATCTACTTCTATTAATCCTAATGGAAGAAAAGAAATCAGGGAAGTTGAAGAGATAGTCTGGGTTCCAAAAGAAAATGGAAAAGATTACTTAGGTGAATTATACATTAAGAAAAATGAAAATCCGAATTACTCTTATCCGAATGGAGTTAACGGAATTTATGCATCATTAACAGCAGCGATAGCAGATTTAAATGCGCGTAGTGTAATCGGTCCAACGAGATTCCTTTTAAATGATGCAACGTATTCCACGTGAAACATTACCGTTAACGATAAACATTAACAACATCAATACTGCCAACGGCAACTAATACAGTAACCATAAAGCCTAATACGGGAGTGACTTCGACAATTTCAGGAGATTCACCTGCAGGTCCGATATTTACAGATTAGAAATAATTATGTTTCGATTGACGGTTCAAATTTAACGAATGGAACAACACGCGATTTAACAATTCAAAATACGAGTGCCACCACACCTCAGGTTGTGCTGGTAGGGTCAACAGGAACGACACCAATAACAAACGTGTCCGTTAAAAACTGTACAATTATAAACGGAGTTAATTCAAGTACGGCAATGGTTATATCCGATGGAAATGCATCGGGTACTGCAGGATACTTTAGCAATATAACTGTACAGAATAACAGTTTCAAAACGGCATACATGGGAGTTTATTCAATTGCAACAATATTAGCAGGAAACGGAAACGGATTATTAATCACAGGAAATGATTTCAACACTACTGCCGCACCTATTCGACTTTGTAAAGTATATGTACAGGGAGTAGATGGTGCTACAGTATCAAATAATAACATAGGAAACGATTCAAATGGTGTAGATGCTCAGCAATATAACGGGAATATGGTTTGCAACAGGAACCGTAAACAGCACAATTTCAGGCAACAACATAACAAACATATATGGATACGGTGCTCCAAGAGGAATAGCCGTTTCATCGGCCTATGCTAATGCAAATATTAATATTACAGGAAATACAATTTCAGGTTTAAAAACCGCTTATTCAGCACCACCTTACGGTATTTATGTTTTCAGTACAACTTCGGCTGTAAGCATAAAGAAAAATAAAGTAAGCAACTTACTTAATACAAATACCGGAGGTTACGGTGCACGAGGAATAAACGTTGCAACATCTGTTTCTCCTGCAAATATAGACATAATAAATAATTTTGTCTGGGATATTGTAGCAACTAACGATGCTTCAGTTACTTACTGGAGTGTTGGTATAGCTATAGATGCTACAATCAGCAACGTTAATGTTTATTTTAATTCAGTAAATTTATATGGTTCATTTGTCGGATACACATCTGCTACAGTAAGTACGGCTTTTTACAGCGGAAGCGGTGTAACGGTACTTAACTTAAGAGATAATATATTTAAAAACTCCTATAATAATCTAAACACTATTACTGATAAGAGTTACGCAATTTATCATGCAGGAACTAATACTGCATATACAGATATAAACTATAATGATTACTATGCCACAGATTCGGCAGGAACACTCGGCTATCTTGGAGCAGTACGATTGACTCTTGCTGAATGGCAAACTGCAACAGGAAAAGACCTGAACAGTATTTCAGGAGACCCTGTGTTTGTATCAGATGCGAATTTACATATAGACTCTGTATTAACATCACCTGTAAAAGATGCGGGACAATATATAGCAACAGTTACAGACGATATAGATGGTGGAGTTAGGTATAATCCGCCTGATATCGGAGGTGATGAAGGTACTACAATGCCGCTGCCGTTAGCACCAACATTATTGTTACCTGTTAACGGAGCAACAGGTGTATCAATGACACCTCTGCTTGACTGGAATGATGTAATGACTGCAACAAGTTACAGAATCCAGATTACAACAGGTGCCGATTCAACAACATTTGCAACACCAATCTGGGATACAACAGGCGTAACAGTATCACAAGTTAATGTTCCTGCAGGTAAACTTGCTCAGGTAACAAAATATTACTGGAGAGTTAATGCTACAAATACAACAGGTACGGGACAATATTGTTCACCTTGGAATTACACTACTTTAGCTTTAAATTTACAACTCAACCTGAAAGTATATCTTGAAGGATTCTGGGGTGGAACAACACAGGTAACCGACACAGTAATGGTCTATCTTGCAAGTTCAACAACACCTTATGCATACGTCGATACAGCGAAAGTAGTATTGAGTGCAACAGGGACAGCAAGTATGAACTTCAACAGAGTGACGACAGGAAGTTATTACATCGTAGTCAACCACAGGAACCATCTTGAAACGTGGAGTAAACTGCCTCAATCGTTCGTAGGCGGAACACCATTAAGTTATGACTTCACAACAGCAGCAACAAAGGCATACGGCGACAATATGAAACAGGTCGGAAGTGTCTGGGTATTGATAGGCGGAGATGCAAACAGAGACGGCTCGATAGATGCGGGAGATATAGGAATATTTGTGGTAGAATTCGGAATGCTCGGATATTTAAGAAGTGACTTTAACGGAGATGAAGACGTGAATGCGGCAGACGTATCAATAATTGCGAATAACTTTGGACTGATAAAAATAATTCCGGGAGTAGAACCATTATCACCTGAAGTATTAAAAAACAAAAAAATGTTGCTTGAAAAAGCGACTAAGATAAAAATTGATAATAAAACAAATAACTAAATAAGTGAATACAGTCCACTCCTTTTTAAAAGGAGTGGACAAATTTTAAACAATAAAAATTAATTAATTAAATAAAATAAAATTTATGAAAAAGATATTAGCAACTTTATTACTCTTAATAGTTATGGTGAATGTATCACCGGCACAAAAAGTAATATTTTCATTGGGAGGCAGAACAATATCCGGAGGGATTCTGTCATACAATTTAATAGCAACAGTCCCTGCGGGACAATACTGGGCAGTAGGTGCTGCAACGATAAGACTGAACATAAGTCCAAACCCGTCAACATCACTGACAATCCTGCCAGATAATCCTGTACAGAATGCAAACCCAAACATAAGTAATGCAAACGGATATCAGGCAATAAAAACATTAGCGGCATCACCGACGATAATGAGTTTTAACATACTTACATTCAACACGAGCGGATTTTACAGATTCAATCCGGGAACATACACACTTGGAAAAGTAAGATTTACGGTAGTAAGTACACCATTTGTAACAGACTCAATAAAGTTCAGGGTAAACCCGCCGTTTACAACAGCATTAACGACTGTAAATGACTCGACAGTAGCATTGGTATATCCGACAACATTCACTATAACAAATCCATTAATAACCGAAGCGGGAAACAACTTATCGGAAGTACCGAAGGAATTCAAGTTATACGAAAACTATCCGAACCCGTTTAATCCAACGACATCAATAAAGTATGATATTGCGAAGAATTCATTCGTTAAACTAACTGTATATGATATCACAGGAAAAGAAATAAGCACATTGGTAAGCGAGAACCTACAAGCAGGAAGATACGAAGCGACGTGGAGCGGTGCAAAATACTCAAGCGGAGTTTACTTTGCAAAGATAGAAGCAGGAGATTACAAACATATAATTAAGATGGTAATGCTCAAATAGCAATAAACAAGTTCTCATGATGGAAAGGGGTGCGGTATTTGTTTTTACCGTGCCTCTTTTTTATTCCCAAAGTTATATGAATGTGTTTTAGGATAATATTTTAAATACATTTTTTACTTCACCTTTACTCAATATTATTACATACATTATTGTGAAATTTAATATTGCAAGTATAGTTCAAATCCAAATCTTGTAGATTTATCATATAGTACTTTCGCTGCGAATAAATGATGATTTCAGATGTTCGAAAATAAATATATTGTAAACAAATAACATATATAGTATATTTTTTAAAAAGGAGTTAAAATGAAATATTTAATATTAGTTATATTGCTGTTTGTGATAATTCTTAATGGATGCTCTGACGAGGGTAGTCCGGTTGAACCACAAAATGCCGATTACGGATGGACTTCGGTTTACAAACAGGATTATGTTGATTCAATACATTGTGCTGATGGAATTGCCGGATACAAAGCAAAAGAATTCAATCTTTCAGAAAATTTAAATTCCAATGACACTGTAAGAATTACATTTTATTATCAGTTTAAGGGTAACTCGCAGAATACGCTTAAAATGCAGTATGTTATTCCATATTTTTCCTATGACCTTTTCTCAATCAATTTAACCGAGAACGAATGGCATTACTATCTTCATCAGTCATCTATATATCCCGGTGCATCTAACATAAACAAATTTAAATTTTATATTTATCTTTTAAACGGAACATCGGTGAATTATAAAAATATAAATATTCAGATTAAAAAATAATCCTCATACTATAATTTATTCACTTACTTTAAGTTTCAGATTAAGTAATTTTATACAACTTAATGCAATCTTAAATGAATATAATTAGCAGTAAAGCAAAAGTTGGCAGCAATGTTGAAATCAAAGAATTTGTTGTTGTTGATGATGATGTAATTATCGGCAATAATGTTTACATAGGTCCCTGTGCTTACATAGGTAACGGTTCAAGAATTGCGGATAACGTGAAAATATTTCACGGAGGCAGTATAGCCTCGCATCCGCATTCGATAGGGTTTGCTGATGAAGTATCGACTGTTGAAATTGGAGAAGGAACATACATCAAAGAGTTTTCTACCATAAGCAGAGCAACAAAATACAGTCACAGAACGGTAGTCGGGAAGAACTGTTACATAATGAATTACGTACACGTGGCACACGATAACAGAATAGGGGATAATGTTGTGCTTACGAATGGTGTAGGACTTGGAGGGCACGTTACTGTAGGCTCAAACACGACTATTGGAGGGCTTGTTGGTGTTCATCAGTTTGTGAAGATTGGTGAATATGTGATGATAGAATCCAACACAAAAGTAACCAAAGACATACCTCCTTATTCGCTAATAGGCAGAACACCACAGAGGTTTATAGGCATTAATTATATAGGTCTGAAGCGTAATGGATTTACTGCTGATGCAATAAATGACATAAAGAAGCATACAGAATACTTTATGATGCAAAGTTAAATTTCAGGGATTCGCTGAAGAAACTTTATGATGAGATGGAGATAAAGGGAGAAGTGAAAGTGATAGTGGATTTTGTGAATAATTCGGAAAGGGGGATAATTAGGAGTTAGAATTTAGGAGTTAGAATTTAGGAGTTAGAAGCTAGAATCTAGAAGCTAGAATTTAGAAGTTAGAATTTAGGAGTTAGAATTTAGGAGTTAGAAGCTAGAATCTAGAAGCTAGAATCTAGAAGTTAGAATCTAAAAGTTACACGGTAAGCAATATTACACTCAAAATTGAAGATTATCATCAAGTGATAATTTTTAGTTTATTTTTTTATTCCAGATTTATCATTTCAAATAAACCACAAAACCAGATAATTTCAGACATATTTCTTACATTATTACAAAGAAAAATAATTTTGGGAGAAAAAAGCTGTAACCACATCCTCAATAACCAAATGAAATAACAATTGTTTAAAATTTTGCAAGTCATTATTAACCGAAAATAGGGTACATATACTTAATTTTGTAAGGTAGTTAATTTTAAGAATTAAAAAATTTGAAATTATGAAAAACCTTATTAAAAGTATCTTCAGAAGAAATCGTGAGTTAAAAAGTGCGGATTCCGGTATATCCCCAGGGAAAACAAATTCTTTACTTGGCTTAGGATTGGTTCAGTCTAACGATAAATATAAATCTTATGCATATGCGTGTATAAATGCGAGGGCAGAGAATGTTTCAAAAGCAAAGATTGTACTTTTTGATCACACAAAAGGTAATCAGGAAAAAATTGAATTGAGAAATCATAAGTTTCTTGATTTACTTCAGAAACCAAACAAACGTAACCAGTCATTTAAAGAACTGCTTCATAAAATATCAGCATCTTTAGACCTTTACGGCAATTCTTACATTTACGTACACAGAAACGCACTTGGTGAGCCTTTAGGTCTTTATCATCTTCCTTCAAAATCCGTGAAAGTATTGTTGAATCCTGAAAAATCTGAAGTTGATAAATATTTATACTTTAACGGCAAATCAGAAGTAAAGTTTTCCAGACAGGACATAATACACTTTCTTATACCTGACCCTGATAACAGTTTCACGGGTAAATCAATTATTTCAGGTTTCAATTTTTCTCTGGACATAGATTTTATGCAGAATCTGTATCAGAAGAATTTTTATTTGAACAATTCATCACTTGGAGTAATACTGGAATCCGAAGGAGCCTTAACAGACGAACAGTATTACAAACTAAAGAATATGTTTGAAGACGACTATTCCGGGGCACAGAATGCAGGCAAGGCATTGATACTTGAGGGAGGTATAACGGCAAAACCATATCAGGCAAATCCAAGAGATGTGGAAATACTACCATCAAGAAAAATGATTCGTGATGAAATTCTTGCGATTTTTCGTGTACCAAAAATTATTCTCGGAATAACAGAAGAAGTTAACAGGGCAAATTCACGTGAATCGATGAAAATATTCAACGACTATGTGATAAAGCCATTTACCAAAATATGTATTGAATCGAAGTTAAATATTTTTTTAAGGGATAATTATAAGGATGAAAACCTGGAGTTAGCTATGGAATATGAATTTGAAATTGACAGGGAATTACAATTGAAGACGATAGAGATGTATTCGAAGTACGGGATAGCGACGAAGGATGAGATAAGGGAAATAGAGGGGTTTGGTTCGGAGAGCAGAAGTCAGAATTCAGAAGTCAGAATTCAGAAGTCAGAAGCTAGAAGTCAGAAGCTAGTAGATAGAATATAGAATTTAGGAGAAAGAATCTAAGAGCCAGAAGTCAGAATCTAGAAGTCAGAATTAGAAGTCAGAATTAGGAGTCAGAATCTAGAAGTCAGAATCAGAAGTCAGAATCTAGAAGTCAGAATCTAGAAGTCAGAATCGAGAAGTCAGAATCTGGAAGTCAGAATCTAGAAGTCAGAATCTAGAAGTCAGAATCTAGAAGTCAGAATCTAGAAGTCAGAATCTAGAGGTCAGAATTCAGAAGTCAGACAAAGTACATCTTAAAAAAATATTTAGAAAAAATAAAATTATTTGAAAATGAAGTACAAAACATTTAATAACAGCATTAAGTCATTTAATGATGAGGAAATGATAATTGAGCATTACATATCAACATCGACACCTGACAGATACGGAGATGTAATAAATCCGCTTGGAATGGAAACGAAAAATTTCAGGAAGAATCCCGTGGTACTTTTTTGTCACGACTCAAGGAGTATGGTAATAGGCAAGAACATATCATTAATTGCGGATGAATTCGGTATTAAGGCGAAGACACAGTTTGCGAACACGAATGCAGGAAGGGAAATATACAGATTAAACCGCGAAGGATTTTTAAATGCCTGGTCGGTAGGTTTTTTACCGAAGAGTAAACCAAGATTAACAACGATTAACGGGGTTGAAGTGAACTACATAGAAAAATGGGAATTGCTGGAATACTCCTCTGTACCTATACCTGCAAACCCTGACAGCGTAAATCTGATTTTAAAAAACTTAGTTACAGAAAATTTTCAAAACTTTAACAATACAAACCATT
Organism: Ignavibacteriota bacterium; assembly: GCA_963748665.1. Lineage (GTDB taxonomy): Bacteria > Bacteroidota > Ignavibacteria > Tepidaquicellales > Tepidaquicellaceae > CAIKZJ01. The sequence continues at coordinate 63,215 of CAVVJW010000024.1, forward strand.
TAAACGAAAGGAAAGAAAAAATGGAAGAAAATCAATTAAAAAACACGGCTGCTTCAGATGATACTAAAGCAGACACAATCTCAAGAAATACAGTGATTGAAATTGTGAAAAAAGAAATCGGTTCATTAACTAATTTAGTCTCAACTCAAATACCATCAGAAGGATACAGAGAGGGAGCGAACAGAGAGAGCAAAATAATTCAGGACGGAAGAAATTTACTGCGTTCGATTGTCTATGGCAAGCCGGAACTATTGCCGGCTGAATACAAGGATTTTCTTAATGAAACAGACGGAGGTCTTGGCGGGTATCTTGTGCCGCAGGAATGGTATGACAAAATATTTTCACTCGTAAAGCAGGGCGGAGTAGCGATGAGGAATGCGACAGTGTATAATATGTCGAGGCGTGAACTTGTAATTCCAAAACTTGATAATATTCCGACCTGGTCATTCGTTACTGAAGGAACAGTTAAACCTGTATCGAATCCTTCATTTGCTCAGGTAATTCTCAGAAGAAAAGACGGCGGGTTTATAGTTCTGTTCAGTAAACAACTTCTTGAAGATGAAGTTTTTGATTTAATGGGCTTTGTAACAAACCTCGCTTCGCAGATACTTGCATACACAATCGACACGGCGGCTTTCAGAGGTTATGACGGACAGATTGGCGGAATACTTACACCGGGTTCAGGTGCAACTATCAAAGAACTTTCAGGACCTGATTTTAATGATTTAAGTTATGATGATATAATTGATGTGGTTGGATCAGTGCCATCGCACACATTACCAAAGGCAAAGTGGTATATGAACAGAACGGTTTACGGTCTGATAAAATCTTTGAAGTATCAGGGAACATCTGAATATGTCGTAAATCCGCAGGAAAGAAAAGAGTTAACGCTTGAAGGTTTCCCTGTTGAACTTACGGATGCCTGTTATTCATCTACAGAAACTCAACCTGACAGAGCATTTATTGCGTTTGGTGATTTGAGTTATATGGCAATAGGATTAAGGAACAACTTATCGATTGACTTCAGTAAGGAAGCAACAGTTCAGATGGGAGCTCAGAATGTGAATCTATGGCAGGCAGGTCTGGTCGGTTTGAACTTCAACGCATCGTTTGATTTGAAGTTTACGTATCCTGTGGCATTATCGGTGCTGAAGACGGCAAACGAATGATAGAAAAGGACACATTATAATCGGATTTTCACTGACGGATAAATATTAACAAAAATAAATATGGATATTATGACCCGTCAGTGAGAACCGTTTTAAACTAAAAGTATTTTCAAAAATTAATAGAAACAATATAATGGTAACGATAGATGATGTAAAATATTTCTTAAACATTACTGACAACAGTCAGGATGATTTTTTAAGAAAATTAATCGATATGACAACTGCAAAGATTAACAATCTTTGCAAGAGGAATGTGAGTTATGCAAGAATATATGAAGTAATTGACGGAGAAGGTGATAATGTAATCTGGCTGAAGAACTATCCCGTGGAAAAAGTAGAATACATAAAATACAGAACGGATTCAGGAAACTTTGACAATGATTTATTTGGCGGAGAGCCGATAGAAGACAATGTGTATTTAGACCAGGCATCGGGGAAGGTAATACTGCTAAACGGAATTCAACTGCCATACGGAAGTTCAAACGTGAAGATAAAATACTATGCGGGATACGTAGAATCTGCTCCTGACCCTGTGAATGAACTTCCTCTTGATTTGAAATGGGTAGCACTTATGATGACAGCGGAATCATACCTGAAAAGTTTTCAATCATCGGGTAATGAGAATTTTACTAAGAGACTCGGACTTGAGAGGTTTGATAAGCTAATCAAATCAGAGGGTAATGAAACAAAATACTCGTTTATTTTCAGGGATGAAGATTATGACAGCATACTTTCAAAATATTATACAATTAAAATTTAATGAATATAAAATGGGAAATTATTTAAAAGCAAACACAGAGCAATCAATGATGAGACTGCTTAGTTTCATTGCGGTAGTAACAGGTTTAGTGATTGCACTTGGTATTCTCACTTTAAGTGCGTTTAACTATGATATAAACTGCATAAGAGAGTTGATATACCTGTGCGGAGTTATACTGGGCTTTGGATTTGGCGGCAAAGTAACACAAAAATTCGCAGAAAAGGAAAAGAAATGACAACTCGGACAAAAATAGTTACGGGTGTAATTCTGGCTTTATTAGTCATTGCTGTTTTTATTTTGCAAAGAATAAGAAAAGCGATGTAGTAATGTTTATACCCGATACGAATGTAGTTGAAAGGTATGAAAGAGAATTGAAACGTGACACAGTGTATAAATTATACGGATAAGATTGTTTACAGAAAGTCAGAACCTGAAAAAATATATTTACAAAGAGTTGATACGGTTTTTATAAACCGTATCAACTCTTTTGATTTACCCGTAAGGATTGAGAAAAGCGGTGATGAGATGAACGTAAAGGCAGTGAACATAAAGGACAGTGTGCTGAAAGAGTATGTATTCAGGAATATAAGCAGAGATTTCGTTCTAAGTCCGGTTAACAGAAACCTGACATTGAAGACAAAAAATTATTATTTCGAAAAACCTTTAGTCTCAATCTCATCAAACTATCCATTATCGGACAGAAGTACTTACCCTGAATACACATTAGGAATAGAAAGCGGATTATCTTACAGAGAAAAGATATTTTTTACAGCGGGCATAAAATATGGAACAAAAGAAGAAAAACTTAAATTAGGTATATCATTAAAATATAAACCTTTTTAAAAATGGACATAGAAAAAATTAAATCGCATTACGAAGAAGTAATAATGAAATCAAAGTTTTACAAATCCACAAAACCGGTAAACGAACTTGAATTGCTTTATCCTGAATTCATCGAGAAGCTGATAAAATGTTCGAAGAAATACAGCGATGAGAATCCAGGGGAGGAAGTTTACATAGTCGAAACATACAGGAGTAATTCATTGCAATTGAAATATTTTTTAGACGGTAAATCCAAAATAAAGAAAAACGGTATGCATCATTACGGATTAGCGGCGGATGTTGCGTTTTACATAAACGGTAAGTTCAGTTATGATGGCGATTATCTGATGCTAAGAAGAATGTTTGTTGAAGAGGGATTAACGGTATTGAAATGGGAACTGGGGCACGTACAGTTTGTGAAGGTATCTGAGCAGGGAGAAGTGAGAGGGGATTAGAGTTTAGAATTTAGGAGTTAGAATTTAGAATCTAGAAGTCAGAAGCTAGAAGTCAGAAGTCAGAATTCAGGAGTTAGGAGTTAGGAGCTAGAATTTAGGAGTTAGGAGTTAGAATTTAGAATTTAGGATGGGCAATTGATAATAAAAAAAGGGGACAATCTGACGATAGTCCCCTTGGGAGAAAGGAGGAATGATTTTACTTCACGACACTCATTGTTCTCGAATATTCCGAAACATTTCCGTTTGCAGCAGTTACTTTAATTTTGTAGAAGTACATACCGCTGGAGAAAGTTGATGCATTAAACTTTACGACATGGTAGCCTGCTGTTTGTGTTTCGTTAATTAGCGTTGCTACTTCTCTGCCTGCAATGTCATAGACTTTCAATGTGACTTTTGCGTCTTGCGGAATATCGTATCCGATATTTGTAACAGGATTAAACGGATTCGGATAATTCTGTCCAAGAGAAACCTTAGACGGTGCACCGATATTTGCTACTCCATTAAGGTCGAAGTATTCAAAGTTACCGTTATAATCGATTTGTTTAATTCTATAATTATATTTCCCTGTAGTTAAATTTTTATCAGTGAAATTATATTCAGTGTTTCCGTTAATTGTACCCTTACCTTTTATAAAACCAATGTTTGTCCAGTTTGAATTAACACTTTTATCAGCACCATCATTAATTCTATAGACTTCAAAACCTGAATTATTTTGTTCCATTGAAGTCATCCACTTCAAATTCACATTTCTACCTGAAACAGAATATGTGAAAGAAGCCAGAGTTACCGGTAGCGGTGATTCCTGCATTTTAAATATGTTACCATTGTTAGAAACGGCAAACAGGGTTGCGTCGCCCGGTGCATCTAAAACTTCAGCATATAATAAGCGTCCATATGCATTATATTAAGCATCGATGAAGATGAACCTAAAGAAACCATTATGTCACCGTGTTCTTTTATCTTAGTAGTATAGGTTACGGATGTGTTTGAGACAACATAGAACGCAGATGTTGTACCATAAACATATTTAACATTCGCCTGCCCAGTTACATTGTTAGGGACTCCAGTGATACCGAACTTAACCCAATTTAAACCGCCGTTTGAAGTTTTCCATATAGAATCCTGAGTTGAACTTGCACCTGCATATCCGTGCAATTTATCTTCGTGGAATGAAACAGTTCCGACAAATCCCTGTTCACTGGTTGCACCCGGTAAAGTGGAGTAAGTCCAGTTTGTTCCACCGTTTGTTGTAACTGCTACACGGGCATTAGATTCACTAAGACCGAAACCGAAGAAATTTGCATCAACAACAAACACTGAGTTTTGTGCTCCATAAGAATTTGGAGCAGCCATTGTAGATTTTGTCCAGTTAAATCCGCCATTTGTTGTTTTCCATAACTGGAAATTTCCTGTAGTGAGTCCACTTGGGTCACAATGTGCAATTCCGAATTGCGGATTTACTTTTGAAAATACTATACCATTAAAGAATCCACTAGTTTTAGCTTCCACTTGTTCCCAATTCGACCCAGTTTGTACCGCCATTTGTTGTTCTGTAAAATTTCACATTTTGTGCTAAACCATTACCGCTTGGTGAACCTTCTCCTACAAATATAGTATCCTTATTCTTTCCCCAAACGCAGGAAAGAAATCTGTTTGTTGTTGAAGGATTAAGACCATTTTTTGGTAAAGCAGTAAAGTTTTGCCCACCGTTTGTAGAACGATAAATAATCGAACCGACAGTAGTATTCCCGCCAACCATAAAGACTATGTTGTCATTAACAACACAAGTGCTTGGAAAAGAGCCAAGATTTGCAAGGTTGGATGTACCAGACGGAACCCACTGGGCGAATCCTAAATTCACCGTGATAAGGAACATTATTACTGTTAATCCTAAAAAGCGTATATTCAAATTTTTCATTTTTTAATTTTGTTTTATGTATTTATATATACAAGATTCGTGCCAGAAATTACTGTGATTTTCAGTTATAATTGAGGGGTATTGCAAAAGTTATGTAGTAAGCAGACTATGCGTCAAGTACTTGAACTACTTATCAAATTTTATGAAAAATTTTGTAATAAATTAACATTCTCAAGTGCATCCGCAAATAAGTATATATATCTTAGTTATATGAGTTAAATGGAAAAATGGAATGGATTATAACCATACTAAACGATTAATATCAGTGAATAAACTTTGACAAACCGGGACAAACCCATATTATTAATTATAGATTTCTCAGAAAGGCAAAAAGGGAATCACCGTAAGAATAAGAGGTTAAAACGGAATTCCCTTTGAGCATACAACATTTGTACTACAATATTAGCTGAAAAGCGCTAAATTCACAAATACGAGAAGTACGATACCCAGTACTATTGTATAAGGATTTAGTAAGTTTTTTTTGGCTTCTGTACCCATTTAATAAATCTCCCTTAGATTTAGTTTAAGAAATAATAATTTGCTTCTTATATATCAAGTAGTGTGCCAAAGTGAAAAACGCAAAAAGAAATAAAAATTCGCTTTACATTAAGATAATTGAATTAATTGTAGCAGTGCATAGACTATGTTTGTAGTGAAAGTGTTTATATTTTGCTTTCAGAATACAAATAAGCGAAATTGCTGTATTAAAGAAACAAAGGAATTGTAATATTATATCTTGTATAGTGAATTTATGGAATAAGTAAACCTGGGAACGAAGAATTGAGAACTAATAGAAATTAAAGAATATTTGATCTCAGTCCTGTATTAAATCAGTTATAAGAAGATAACGTCAGATAAAATATTATCACTCAGTGATAATAAAATATAGTCTAATAGTATTATATTAGATTATTATAATAATACAAATATATTATTTATGAAAAACACGGACAATAGTATAAAAAGTAATTCGTTTTACATAAAATCCAAAAAAGGAAATTTATTGCTTAAGACTATAAAAGGTTTTGATAATTATTTAGTTTCGAGAACTGGCAGGATTTACACAAGAAACAATTTAGGGAAGTTAACTCAGAAGACATTATTTTTGGAGCCTAATTCTGAATACCTGAAAGTATATCTTTCGAAGAACGGACATAAAAGGGGGTATTTTGTTCACAATGTAGTTGGTAATGCGTTTAAGAATCGTTCAAAAAGCGATAAGTTGTTTGAGCATAAGGATAAAAATTTACTGAATAATGAAAGTGATAATTTAAAAGTAAAGAAAAATTTTTCTACGAGGGTATCAAAAGAAAGTCTTTATAAATATAAGGCGGAAAATCTTTTAAGTGAAATTGCTGCAGGAATCAGCCCCGAGAAGGCAAACATTTTATTAACAGAATATAAAAAATTCAGGGTTGGAAGGACACACAGGGCTTGTTATAATTATCTGTTAATTTATAAGAACGGATCACTTTGTCAATAATATAATTAAAATTCAAATATACATATATCATACGAAGTTATTAATGTTTAAAGCCTTTTGAACAACATTTGTTAAATCTGTAATTGAAAATGGTTTTGAGATGTAATCTGAGAAACCATTTTCAAGAAATATTTCCCTGTCGCCAAGCATAGCGAAGGCAGTAACTGCAATAATCTGAATGTTTTTATAATGAGGTATTTCTCTGATTATTTTTATTACATCCAGACCACTCATCTCCTTCAAACCGATATCCATCAGAACTAAATCATAGTTTTGATTTTTTGCTTCTGCAATACCTTCGGAACCTTTGAATTTGTGAACAATTTCGAAATTCTTTTTCAGAATTCTTATTATAGTATAAGCACATAAATCATCATCTTCAATTAGAAGTATTTTGTATTTTTTCCCGGGAAATGGATTTTCATTAGTGTTCATAATCAATTATTATTTTTGATATTTATGTATTTTCCTACCGCTGAGATTAAATCTTCTTTAGTAAAAGGTTTTGAGATGTATTCATTACATCCGCTTTCCAGAATTCTTTCTTTATCGCCTTCCATCGCAAAAGCGGTGACTGCAATTACAGGAATGTATTTATAGTTGTCAAGTTTTCTTATAAATCTTATCACATCCATACCATTAGTATCAGACAATCCTATATCCATAAAAATCATATTATATTGTTTATTCTGAACCTGTTCCATTGCAACTTTACCTGAGGTAATATTATCAACTTCCATATAAGGTCTTAAGAGCATTCTGACCAACTCATAACTTTCAATTTCATCTTCAACAAAAAGAGAAGTAAGTTTATTGTTTTTTTTAATATTCACAATATTCTGATTATTAAAAACAGGTTTTAATACTGCCTGCATCAAAGGCAGTGTTACAATAAATTCAGACCCGCAGCCTTCTTCACTAATAAGTTTAATGTTTCCATCCAGCATATCGACATACTTTTTTGTAAGTGTAAGACCGAGTCCTGTTCCTTCGAATTTTCTGCTTAGTCCTTCGCTTGCCTGTCTGAAAGGTTCAAATATCTGTTTATGGAATTTTTGTGCGATTCCGATACCTGTATCCTTAACAGATATTGACGCATAGTCTTTACCATTTTTAGTTACAGTGTCAATTTTTACTCTGATTTCTCCTTTATCTGTGTATGTAATAGCATTCTGTATAAGATTATAACAAATATCTGTGAGCATCTTTTCGTCAATCAGACAATTAACGATTTGATACTTAGATTCAAAAGAAAGATTAAGGTTTTTATTTTCTGCAGCAATTTTCAGGTTCGCAACAACCTCTTCGGCAATTCCAACTATATTCATTTTATCTCTAACAATGTCTAACTGATTTGACTCAAGTCTTGAGAGGTCAAGAATAGAGTTCAGAGTTGCAGTAAGTCTATTACCGCCTTTAAGGATTAAATCCACCATTTCTTTGTGGTCATCGTTTTCAAGTTCATTTAGAAGTAATTCCGAAAATCCAAGAATACCAGTAAGAGGTGTTCTCAACTCATGACTCATATTCATTAAGAAATTCGATTTCAAGTTATTTGAATCTTCAGCCGCTTTTTTTGCTTTTAGAATAGCATCCTCATAGGATTTTCTTTTGGAAATATCCATATGCGTACCAACTATACGAACAGCCGAACCATCAGGACTGACTTCAAATATTTTACTTTTATCCAATATCCACTTATAACTTCCATCTTTATTACGCATTCTTACTTCCATCTGATACATATCACTTTTTCCTGACAGATGCTCTTCCCAGATTTGATTTGATTTTTCAATATCATCTATATGTATTAAATTTTTCCACCAGGACCTACTTTGCGTAACGTCTTCCTCTTCATAGCCGAGCATACGATAACAATTTTGGTTTGTAGTAACCACACCGGTAGTAAGATTCATATCATAGTATCCAAGTTCTGCGCCATTAAGTGCGAGTTCAAGACTCTTTTCTTTGTCTTTTAATGTTAAATCAATAATCTTTCTGAAAGTAATATCACGCAGTACAACGAAAATAAAAATTTTGTTATTAATTGTTATGGAATTCAAACTAACTTCAGTGGGGAATTCAGTACCTGAAGAAGTTTTATGTATCCATTCAAAGAATTGTGGTTCACCGTTTAATGCTTTATCAACATAATTTTTTGATTTTATTTTAGAGGATTTACCGCCTTCCTGAAATTCCGGAGAGATGTCCTCAGGAGTCATATTAATAAGCTGTTCTCTTGTATATCCGAAAAGAATTTCGGCATTATGATTAGCCTCAACAATGTTCATCCCATCCAATATTAACATAACATCATTAGCATAAGTAAAAACAGATTTGAACTTTTCTTCTGATTCAATCAGTTTATTCTCAAATTCTTTACGGGAACTTATATCTCTGGAAATACCCTGCAAATATGTCTTCCCGTCAAAATCTATTCTTGAAGCACTAACTTCAACAGGGAATATTTTACCCGATTTAGTTTGATGCAAAGTTTCAAACGTCATTCCCTCACCACTTTTAAGTGCTTTTATGATTTCTTTAATGTTTGATTTTGATTTTGCGGCACGGATATCGATAACATTCAGTTTTTTAATTTCTTCAAGTGTATAACCGTACGTATCCAATGCTTTTCTATTTGCATCAACTATATTACCATTTTCGTCATACAATTTTATACAATCATTTGCACTATTGAGAAGTATGTTAAACCTCTGAAGATGAATATTCTTTTGTAATTCATTCCTGTACAGTCCCTTGAAAAAATACTCCTTGTTTCGTTTGTTATAAATTTGGACTATAAACAGAGCAAGCATCACCAGTACAAATGTAATTAAATATACATAAACACTCGTCAATATTGTGCTTTGTCTAATTTCATCAGAATTAGTTTTAGTAATTAATATCCAATTTGTACCAGGAACATCATTTATAAATGAATGAACATCTTTTTTTGTGTAATCTAAACCGCGATAATTACCTCTTAAGCCATTTGCTGCTTTTACAGATATAATTGATGAATCGCTTTTTGATATTCTGAAATTAAGGGCAGTTTTATCTGTACCTTTGACGTTAGTAAGATAGACAACATCATTACCATTATCTCTAATCAACAATACTTCAGAAGACATTGATGGAACAGGCCATGCACTTATAAAATTGTATAAACTTATTTTCGGGTCAATATCTAACATTAATAATTTACTGATTTCATTCTTGTTCCGGGAAGATTTGAATACAGGCACGAATAAGGCTATACGAACTCCTGCTCCTCTATTCTCAACAAAAAAGTCGGACATTACAACATTTTTAGTCTTTATGCATGCATTAAATGCTTCAACTCTTTCTTTTTCAACTATATACTCTTTATCTTTTGTATATATAAGAGGAGTTTTCAATGTATCAAAAAGAATAAACTCTATTATGTCCTCATGAATTAATAATGATTTCATCCAGTCCAGCACTTGTTGTTCAGATGAAATTCCCTTTTCGAAATTAATCAGTAATTCTCTATGAGATACATCATTCATTAACAACTTAGCGTCATCAATTTTATCTTTTCTCCAATAATTAACGCCTGACACTTTAGAGTTTGAGATATTTTCTAAATTCAGAAATGCATTCTTAGAAAGGTTTGCCTGTGTATGAAAGTAATTTAAAATACCAAGTATTACTATAATTAAAACGATTATTATTGTAGATATTATAAGAGGTCTTGATATTCTATTAAAATTATCAGTATCAATTTTAGAAAATTTATCTGAACTCTTATTCATACAAATCCAAAAGGAATTAAAAAATTATATATTTAATACTTAATAGAGTAATTTAAAATAAATTAAAGTAAAAGTAAAGATTGAAATTATTATACATTTAAAACAATTATTACAGGTTCAGATTGAATTTAAAAAATTCAACTTGATTAATTTGATATGAAATAATATTTTTGTATAAAACAAAATAAATATGGCAGAAAGTATTTTAGATAAAGCAAAAGGAGCCGCTTTGGATGCGGTCTCAACGGTTACAGAAAAGGTTGTAAGTTTTAAGGATATGGCAATAGGGGATGAGAGGGACGAAATTATAGATGATTTCAAAGATGCATCTTCGAACAAAGTGAAGGAAGTTCTTGATAGTGTACACGAATCAATGGCATTGATAGTATCTTCCGGTTATGAGTTTAAAGGTATTGGAGTAGCATTGGGATTATCACCATCAATTTCTTTGTCTTTTCATTATATAAAAGAAATATCTGATGAAGATAGAAATTCGATTCTGGAACAAGCCGCAGATAAGAAGATGATAAAAATGATTCTTAAACTTTTGTTCAAAGCAGGTGATTTTTACAAAGCAATAAAACTCGGAGATTATGTCCTGGATGCGGTGAATATGTCACTTGGTATATCACCCGGTATGAGTGTTACGTTTAAGAAGAATGCATAAAAGTTTTTATTTTATTAAGAAAGAGTCTTCATAAAATGAAGACTCTTTCGGTATTTATACTTTAACCGGTTGAATGTAAATATGCATATTTCTTTTCAAAGATATTCATATCATCGAGCACTTTCATAACTTCAACAACTTCATTCGCTGATTTTTTCAGAAGTTTCATTTCTTCTTCATTAAGTTTCAGTTCAATTACTTTTTCAATTCCGTTTTTGCCAAGTACTACGGGAACTCCAAGGTGTAAATCTTTCAAGCCGTATTCGCCGTTCAGAGCCGCACACACAGGATAAATACGTCTTTGATTTTTTACTACGGCCTCAACCATCTGAGCAGCGGCAGCACCAGGGGCATACCAGGCAGATGTTCCCATTAAATTCACGAGTTCACCTCCGCCTTTTTTAGTCCGCTCAATAATCTGATTTAGAGTAATTTCATCCAGCATTTCAGTTATCGGTATTCCCGAAACTGTTGTGTATCTTGGCAGCGGCACCATCGAATCTCCGTGTCCGCCCATTAAAATTGCGTGAATACTTTTCGGTGAAATGTTTAAAGCTTCTGATATAAAAGATTTATACCTTGCAGTATCGAGTATTCCTGCCATTCCAAAAATTCTTTTAGACGCCAATCCATTTGCTGCAAGAAATGCAACGTACGTCATAACGTCCAGCGGGTTTGAGACAATTATCAGCACAGCATTCGGAGAATACCTGACAATATTCTCGGTAACGTCTTTAACTATTAATGCATTTGTATGAATAAGGTCATCACGGCTCATTCCGGGTTTTCTTGGTAAACCAGCAGTGATAACTACGACCTCTGAATCTTTTGTTTTTTCGTATTCATCATGAGCGGAAGTTATTCTTGTATCGAAACTTAAAATCGGCGATGTCTGCCATAGGTCCAGCGCTTTTCCTTTTGTTACGTTTTCGTTTAAATCAACGAGAACGAGTTCTTCTGCGAGTTCTTTTACTGCAATTTCGTTTGCACAGGTTGCCCCGACATTTCCAGCACCTACTACTGTTATTTTCATAATAATATTAAGATTAATATATGAAACAGATTATGATTAATGAAAGTGCGACATTCTTAAAGAAATATTTTAAAGGTTACGATTAATGATTGAGTTAGATAATGTTGACCCTGCAAGGAGGGTTAAAAGTGAATAGCTTGTGACTGGAAACTAAAGATGTTCAACCCGTTTCACGGGTTGTGACAATTTGTGTAATCTTCCACGGGTAAATATTGCATAAAGATCATGCAATATTTACCCGTGGTTATTCATATTAAACCCGCTTCGCGGGTTTTCCACAAGCAGGATGCTTGTGGTACAAATCAGAAATAAGCAGGATGCTTGTGGTACAAATCAGAAATAAGCAGAGTTTATACTACAACATTGTGGTACAACAGCATGCTTGTGGTACAATCAGAAATAAGCAGGATGTTTGTGGTACAAATCAGAAATAAGCAGGATGTTTGTGGTACAAATCGAGAAATAAGCAGGATGCTTGTGGTACATATCAAAAAAAGGGTGTTTGGCTTTCACCAAACACCCTCATATCAGAAATTTTATCTATTTTACAAACCGATAGAAAGATTTGCTCTGTATGTTCTCTTTATTCCAGGGAACACACCGAATCTATCTGCAGCTGCAAGATAATCCGTATCGAACAAGTTAAGAACCTGGAAAGTAATTGTGCTCTTTACAGGCATTTTCTTTCCAATTTCAAAAGTATGAACCTGCGTTAAGATCGAATACAAATCTTGAAGGTAATTCATCGCTGTATTCAGATTGGAAAAGCTCTCTGTTTTTATTGTCATACCCAATCCATGAACCTTTAACCGCAGTATATGAACCACCGTCTAAAAGAATATCTTTAGCAAAGAAACTCATATCGAATGAACCGAAGAAACCTTTTTGGTCATAAGTTAAACTTAAAGATGTCATAAGTTGTGGTCCTGAGGCAACGTAAGTACCTTCAAGTTCGTCAAAGAATAAAGTATCAATGTTGCCGTTCATATCCAAAGCACCTGTGTTAAAGGCTCTTCTTTTCCCTGTTATAGGGTCAGTTTTCACGGCATCAAGAATTGATTGCCAGGTGTTTTCCATCAAAGTAAATGAACCTCTTACTCCAAAGCCTTTTACAGGAACAACTTTGTCAAAACTTGCACCAAGTTCAAGTTCAGCGCCCATATGACGTGAAGAACCAACGAGTTCAGTTCTAAAGCCGTTTCTGTCATATCCCGGTTGTCCTGCTTGTGACTGGTCCTGAATGCTTGCTGCCTTGTTATCCCAAAGCATATAGTACCCGTTTAATTTTTGCGATCAAAATCTTCTGAGTTCCAGCCGAAACCAAGTTCAAACTGATTTGATTTTTCGTCCTGAGCATCAGTGTTTATTCTTCCCTGATTGTAATAAACACCAAGGTCAACAAATCTTTCAACGTGCGAAAAATTACCAAAAATGTTTATGTTTGCAGTAGCATTATAGTTAAATCCAAGTTTTGGTTGCCAGAAACCTCTTGAACGATTTTCATCAACTAAATCAAAAGCATACCAGCGAGTATTAGCCGAATTATCTTTCATATAGAACTTATTTCCCACAGCACCTTCTGTAGTCAAACCAAGTTGTTGTGCTTCGCAATTGTTAACTTTTGACCGATTGCATTTTCACTTGGCATATTTTCTTTAATCTTATAACTATACCAAACGTATTGCAGTGAACCCATAAAGTTAAATTTCTTAATAGTATAGTTACCCTGCGCAAAGAGAGTCATTTGTGGTGTTTCGCCGAGGTAGTTTCTGTACTGTGAACTATAAGTCGGGTCACCATCTGAATTCCCATCCAAAAACATCTACACCAACATCATAATTAGGTCCGTCAATATCACCCTGATATACATTTCTTCTGAAAGTAGCACCGGTAACATTTCCGGAAGTATCTCTTAAAGCATAAGATTGTGTAGTGCTCGTTTTTCCGAATAAATTAGTAAAGTAACCCGGATGATCTGCTTTCCAGTATCTGAATTCCGCACCGCCTGTTACAGTTAAATCTTTATTAAACTTCTTTTCATAAGAAGCAAGAATACCTGTTTGATTGTGAATAGAATAACTATTTCTTTGGTATGCATTCTTTAGAATAGACTGTATCAAAAACATTAAAGTTACTTAAATAACCTTTTGTGTTGTAAAGGTTTGTAGTTAAAGTATCAATTCTTGAGCCATTCATACCTAATCCATTTATCCATCTCCACATTGTACCGGCAGAGTTAATACTTGAGCCGCCTCCGCGTCCTGCTGACCAGAAAGCAGTTGCTCTTAATATTGAATTATCTTTTAAATTATAGTTCCAGTGTAACTCAACCTGCGGTTTGTGGAACATATTGTGTGATAAATTAACAAAGTTATCATCACCAAGTTCACTCCATCCATCAGTTATGCTTCTGTACTTTGAAGTCGCTTCAGGCTGGGCGTTATATTTCGTATCCCATTGATTCAGCAACGTCTCTTGAAACAAAAGGAGCCGAGTTTGCATTATATCCGAATTTCTTGAAGTAAGCAATATCATTGCTGAAAGAATATCCGTGTGACCTGCGGTGCACCGTGTAGTACCAAGTTTAAAAGTCTGATTAGCAGCCGGTAAGAATGCAGCAGAAAGATAATAGTTTAATCCTTCATATCTTCCGCTTGTTCTTGAACCTTCACCAATTTTTCTTTCAATGTTTAAGGCTCCTGCAAATTTACCCGAAATTAATCCGCAGACATATTAATCCCATACATTGAATTAGTAGGCGAACCTACATTTCCCTTTAAGACCGATGTATCTGTGAGTGCAGGATTTTCGGTTAAAATATTAAATGAACCGCCGAAAGAACCAGAACCGTAGAGTGAAGAGCCTGCGCCTCTTTGAATCTGAATAGAACCTGCGTTTGAAGAAACGGAACCCCAGTTTGACCAATAGACTGAATTAGATTCAGGGTCGTTGGTCGGAATACCATTTATCAAAACCTGCACATAGTTTTGACTAAAACCTCTTATTAAAAGTTTACCTTCTCCGTTACCAACACCGTCAGTCGAGAAAGAATAGAAACCCGGAACGTTTCTCAGAAGAAGCGGAGCATCCTGTCCCTGCATTCTTCTTTCTAAAGTCTTTGCATCCACATCTGTAAATGCGACCGGAGTTTCACGGTCAACAGCACGGTTTATTTCTATAACCTCTGTTGTAAGTGCACCCCCCTGTAAAAGTACATCATAAGACATATCTGCGTTCATATCGAACATTGCAGAGTATCTATCAAAGCCTACGTAATATGCCATTATGGTATATTTATTGGGTGACAAACCCTTAATTTCAAAAGACCCGTTAGCATCTGATTTAGTTCTGAACATACCCGGAACTAATTCAATTGTAGCATTGGAAATTGCTTCTTTGGTCTCAGCGTTTTTTACCGTACCTGTTAATTTCAGCGACTGTGCATTTGCGCTGAAAGATAAGATAGTGACGAGTAAAACAAGTAGAAAAATTTTTTTCATCCTCTTTCTGATTTAATTAATGAAATAGTTTAATAAAGAAAAACAAAAGTATTGTAAATTATCTGAAAAGCAAATATTTGTATTTAATGTCAACATTCTGTTAATAAATATTAATAAAATTATTAAATAGCCATTTCTAACATTTTTTATCTCTGAGGTTACTGGCAATTTAAATTTGTTAAAATTTATTTGCAAGATATTTATTTAGGTTTATTGCCGATTTTATTTTTGTAATTTGAAGACATCATTGCTAATTGTAAATAACAAAATAATTAATTAGATTTGTTAAAATCATTTATTATTTTGAAAAAATTATTACTAGTTACCTTTTTTGATATATTTTGTTTCCAATGTATATTCTTATCCGATAATTAATACTACTCATCCTCGTTTATACATATCACAGGAACGGTTTAACTATCTCGATTCACATAAGACTCAATTACCTGTAAGTACTTTCTATAATCAGTTTCTAAGCAATTATTACGGTTGGTGGTATAACGTCCCCGATTTTTATCTCGTCGGAAGCGACTCAACTGCCTGGAATTATAACTTCAGATATTTTAATGCGGGCGAGGCAGGGTATAGGGATGATGTACTCTATACAGGTTTATTCACAGCGTTTATATATAAATTAAATCATGACCCGCTGCAATTAAAAAGGACAAGGTATGTAATAAGGCGGTTTAATTCTGCGGTGGATACGATGAGTTACAGCGGTTATACAGGCGATAATCTTGAATCTATGTTAAGATATTTCGGAATGCTTGGCAGTGCTTTATATGACTGGTGTTACAATGACATAGATACAACTTCACGAGATCAGCTGGCCAGAACTATGTATAAATTAAATCGTAAGTATATGTTATCTTTTATTAATACTTCCGGGGGAAACAGTTACGTGTCGAGTCATAATGCGTGGAATTGCGTATTAACGCTCCAGAATATTATTTCAATTAATGGTTCATCAGGATTAACAACCCAGCAGCAGGATACTCTTACAATGTGGTATCAGACACTTTGTGATAAATGGGAAACAGGATTCTTTCCCGTTTACGGATATTATCGTTCTACGACAGGCGGTTGGAACTGGGGGGCAGCATACAGTTTTTGGGGATTACCAGATCAATTTACTTTATTCGATAATTTTTTAAACGGAACGAATAAAAATTATTATCAAGACATGTCGTGGATACAAAATAGTATTAATCAATATTACTATATGCTCCGACCTGACAATGTGTGTATTCATCAGGGAGATGGAGACGCATTAATTGTTGGAAGTAATGTACCATATCGTCATGCGGCTGTTTATTCAGACCAGAGGAGCAGGTGGTTATCACAAATATATTCTTCTCCTCAAATGCTTACGAGTACATACACATATTTCAATATTCTTTGCTATAAAGATTTTACTGCACCAGTTGTAACGAAACCCAATCTCCCTTTGAACTGGCTATCCGACAGGGTAGGGTTGTTAGTTAGCAGAAGCAGCTGGGATTCAAATTCGGTACAGTATTGGCTCTTCAATTCTCATAGCAAAAAGGCAGCACACGAACACAGGGATAACAATACATTTTCGATATACTATAAAAAACCATTGCTGATTGACGCAGGTTATTATGATTCTTATGGCTCCTCGCATTATTATAACTACTATTCAAGAACAATTGCTCATAATACGGTAACGGTTTATGATTCGACAGAGCAGTTTTATGTCAGCGGTAATTTAGTTTCAAATGATGGCGGACAAATATGGTCAGACGCAATGATGAATTATACAAACATATTTCAACCTGCATATCAAAGAGGAAGGTGGAACGTATATTCGGAAGACACCAATTATGTTTATTCAAACACAGATGCCTCGTTATCTTTTAATCCGCAAAAAGTTAAAAGATATTTGCGTAAAGTTGTTTACATAAAGCCCAAATAATTTTGTAGTACTCGATAATGTAATACTTCGCAATACAATTATGTCAGGTGCAGTAAAAGAAGTAAGATGGAATGCACATTTTAAAAATCAACCACAGATAAGCGGGCAAATCATAAACACGCAGGTTCCCGGTCATATTGAAACTTTTAATGGTAAGAATTATACCGCAGTCAATTCTTCTGCGTACATCAATATTAATACAGTATATCCGGATTCAACATCGACGAAAAGAATAGGCGGAACAGGTTATGAATACTGGGTTAACGGGACCAATTATCCTCCAGGCGGAAATCCTGATTCTGTATATGCTACAGCGGGTAAATGGAGAATTGAAGTGATACCAAAATTGTCTTCAAACTCAATATTCTCTGATACAGTTAATATGCTTCATACATTGTCTGTTAACGATGTCGGAATACCACAGGAACAGACAGCGGTTAAAATTAAGAATGAAACAACTCTTGGATGTGATTACTTAAATAAATTATTTTTGTTTAACGATAAAGGAGATACAGGAACAACAAGTCTTGCTGCAAACAGTATTCCGGGAAACAGAACCGTAAACTTATTTTGTTTTGATTTAAAAAGAAATTCTTCTTATACTTTGTTCGTTGACGGGATAAATATAAATGAATACACTGCAGATTCTACAGGAATTATTCATAAAGCAAATTGATCTTTCAACGGGCAATCATAATATTTTAATAGTTTTAAGTTCCGTAAAAATACCGGAGCAGAACAGTATAATGCCGGATTCTTTTATGCTATATCCTAATTATCCTAATCCGTTTAACTCATCAACAAAAATAAGGTATGATATACCGAAAGAAATACATATCAAAATGATTTTGTATGATGTAACGGGCAAAATATGTAATGAAGATTATTGATGCAAACACAAAAGCAGGAAAATATACACAAACAATAACGGCAGATAACCTGACATCAGGTGTTTATTACATTAAACTTGAAACAGGTGAATATAAATCAACAAGAAGAATAGTTTTGTTGAAATAAATTAATTCTCGGTTCTAAGGTACTCGAGAATTTTTCTCGCTTCATCTTCGTTCATATTTTGCGGAGACATTCTTACTTTCATATCCTCGAAGAGTTCTTTTGCTGTTTTATTCTCACTAATCATACCGTCAGGATTTAATATCATATTCATTATCCATTCAGGGGTTCTTTTCTTAGTAATACCTCTTAAAGGTGAACCTATTAGTTTATCATCTAATCTGTGGCAAGTTGAACATTTTTTCTGAAATAAAACTTTGCCTTCGCTAACCAGATTTTTGTCAATTTCCCCGAGTTTGAGATCTTTAACGGGACCGACTCCTTTATCATTTACAGATTCTTTAGTACATCCTGAGAGGAATGACAAAGTTATTAAAACTGAAAGTATTATGTATAATTTTTTCATTGTTATAGTATTTTAAATTAAAACAATTTTTTTGTGGAAATAGTTAAACATTTTACCGGTTTTTATTCATAGTTAATAAAAACTGTATGAGATATATTTGTGAATGAGCAGAAAAATATCAGTATTAGTAACTACTTTTAACAGTGAAAAAAACATTGAAAAAGCATTAAAGAGTGTTGTCTGGTGTGATGAAATAATTGTTGTGGATTCTTTCAGCAGCGACGGCACCATCAATATTGTTTCCAATTACACATCAAAGATACATTATAAGGTTTATGAAGGTTCATCAAGACAGCTTGAGTATGGTGTCTCTCTTGCTGAGAATGATTATGTCCTGATATTAGATTCCGATGAAGAAGTTACGGAAGAACTAAAAACAGATATAATGAAGATACTCGGGACAGATAACTTCAATAAAGGAGGATATAAAATTCAAAGAAGGACATACTTTATTAACAGATGGATAAAGCACGGCGGATGGGGCAATGATTATCAGTACAGGTTAATAGATAAAAATAACATAACATTTCTGCATAATCACGATGCGCACTGGTCGATAAAGTCAGATTTCAAATTAGAATTCATAAACAGCTATATAAACCATTTCACTTACGATAACATATATGATTATATAGGAAGAATGAACATATACAGTTCTCTTGACGTAAAGACTAAGTTTCAGAGTAATCCTGACTTGATAATAAAGAAAAGGAATTTTATTCTTAATCCATTCGCAGAATTTATTAAGATGTATTTTTTTGCAAAAGGTTACAAAGACGGTATTCAGGGATTTATACTTGCTGCTTTTTCTGCTATACATAAACTCACTGCATATTTAAAAATGTGGGAATACCAGCATTCGAAGAATAACGGGACAGAACTGCCTCCAATAACATACTCTGAATTAAAAAAGAACAAGAAGAACTAAACATTCAGTAGTAATATTGCGTAAATATTAATTGAAATAAAAATATAATATAATGAAAAAATTTATTGTTGTTTTTCTGTTTTTATGTACTTCGTTTGTTAATTCACAGGATTATTTCCTTAAAGAGAACATCGATTACAGTGTGAAGCCCGGCGAAGATTTCTTTATGTTTGCAAACGGGAATTTTATTAAAGCACATCCGATACCCCCCGAAGAACATACTTACGGAATATTTAACCTAGTTGAGGACAGTGTTTATGTTTATCTGCAAAGAATATGCGAGAGTGCTATGAATACTGAAGGTCTTATAAACGGTACCAACAAACAGAAAATAGGAGATTTTTACAGAAGCGGACTTGATACAAACCTGATTAATTCTAAGAAATTAGCCCCATTAAAAAAGTATTTCGATAAAATTGACGGGATTAAAAATGTTGATGATATAATAAATGTAACAACTGAATTACAGAAATATTTTATATCTCCTTTATTTTCATTCTATGTAGGGCAGGATTTAATGAACAGTGAAAAATATTCAGTGTATTTTTCGCAGGGTGGAATAGGTTTACCTGAAAGGGATTATTATTTTAACAATGATGAGCGTAATAAGAACATCCGTTCAGAATATAAAAAACATTTACAAAAGACATTCAGTATAATAAATGATTCCAGACCTGATAAGTCGGCTGATGTAGTTTATAAAATTGAATACGACCTCGCCAAATCATCACGTAAACTTGAAGACCTGAGAGATGATTATGCCAATTATAATAAAATGACATTAAAGGAATTAAGCAAATTAGCACCCTCGGTCAACTGGTCTAAGATGATATCTGACTTTGGTCTTAATAACATAAATGAAATAATAGTCGGCCAACCTGAGTTTTTCAAAGAATTGGAATCTGTTCTAAATAAATATTCCATAGAGGACTGGAAACTATATTTAAAATGGAATGTAGTAAATTCCACTGCCAATCTTCTTTCATCTGACGTAGAGAGATTAAACTTTGATTTTTATGGTAAGGTAATGTCGGGTACCACTGAACAAAGGCCGAGATGGAAAAGCGTACTTGATAACACAAACGATTTACTCGGTGAAATTCTTGGTGAGGAATATGTAAATATATATTTTCCTCCTGAAGATAAAGTAAGAATTGTGAATTTAGTAAGTAATATGGTAAATGCATTTGAGTCAAGAATAAAGAAACTTGACTGGATGAGCGAAAGCACAAAGTTAATGGCAATAAAGAAACTTGGTACGATGGTTAAGAAGATAGGTTATCCGGACGTTTGGAAAGATTATTCAACACTTGAAATAACAAAAGAATCTTATTTTGATAATGTACAAAATGCAAGAAACTGGCAGTTCAGGGATATGGTATCGAGATACGGAAAACCTGTTGACAGGACGGAATGGCATATGACACCTCAGACATACAATGCGTATTATAATCCATCGAACAATGAAATTGTAATACCTGCAGCAATACTAACAATTCCCGGCAAAAAAATGAGCGAAGTTGATGACGCTTTTTTATATGGTTTTATAGGAGCAAGCACAATCGGTCATGAGATGACACACGGTTTTGATGATCAGGGAAGATTGTATGATGAAAAAGGTAATCTGAAAGGCTGGTGGACGGTAGATGATTCAACCAAGTTTGTATCAAAATCTCAATTGATGATTGACCAGTTTAACGGATATGTGGTACTTGATTCTATGAAGGTAAACGGAAAAGCAACACTTGGTGAAAACATTGCTGATTTAGGAGGGCTTGTTATCGGATTGGAAGCAATGCTGAATTCAGAGGAAGGTAAATCAAACAAAGAAATAGACGGTTTTAATGCTTTACAAAGATATTTTCTTGGTTATGCATATTCCTGGGCAGTTTATTACAGACCGGAAACTCTTGCACGAAGAATTATGACGGATGTACATTCCCCGGCATTTTTAAGGGTAAACGGACCATATTCAAACATAAAAGAGTTTTATGATGCATTTAAGATAAAAGAAGGTGACAGATTATACCGTTCAGACAAAGTCAGGGTGGAAATCTGGTAAGACTGTGAAAATAAGGGGAGTAAAAAAATACTCCCCTTATTTAATATTAACTTATACTTATTATGTTACTGATTAATTCAGTTTCTCTTCCTGGAATTTTTTCCATTCTTTCTTAGCATAATCAAGAAACTCCTTTGGTGCGTTATCGAATGACTTATCGACATTAGTTTTACCCCCATACTTTTCACCTGTTGGGAATTTCAAAAGTGTTTCGCCTCTTATCGCATACTTCTCTTTGCCTTCATGCATAATTAGTTTCAAATCGTTCGGACTAACATCTCCTTTACAGGACATCTTATACATAAAAATGTTTTCGGCAATACCATTTTTGTTTAAGTCAGTTACAGTAAGAGATTTCGGTATAAACTCAAGAGTCAAATCAACCTGGCATTTTTCAATCAAATCCTGAGTCATCCAGACCTGTTGAAATTTATTTTCATCATTTCTGACAAAAGCATAACCAAACAGCCTTTTAGATACTGATTCATCATATTCATTTGTCTTATTTATAACGGGTTTTGTTTCAGTGATGATAAGAACATTTAACCCTGATTTATCTTTCCACTGAACACCGGAAACAATTGAGCCGTCGAATTTAAGTTCTGTTTCGTATTCCTTTACATCGTATTTTATATCTTTTAGTCCGTCTGTTGTTAGATTGTTTTTATCCACCGAGTCTGATGCAGTTTTATCACCGGTTTGTTTTGTATCGCTATTCTGAACGACTGAATCGTTTTTTTGTTTTTGTTCAGCAGTATTTTCTTTCTTCCCGCATCCGAAGATAATTAAAGGTAAAAGAAAAGTTACTAGTAGTATTATTTTCTTCATATTCTATTTTTTATCTTTTAATATATCTCTGATTTCAGATAAAAGTAATTCTTCGTTTGTCGGGCCCGGAGCAGGAACAGGTTCTTCCTGTTTTTTCTTAACAACTTTCTGATATGCTTTTAATACCATAAAAATACAAAAACCAATCAGCACAAAATCTATGATGTTCTGAAGGAAAGCGCCGTAATTCAATGAAACCTCAGCAACCGCGGGTGTAACCACCTGAGTACCGTTCAATACGGCCTCTTTACCACTCTGAATAACGAGTTTAAGTTGTTTGAAATCAACTTTGCCAAGTATTAAACCAATAGGAGGCATAATAATGTCGCTTACGAGGGAAGTAACAATTTTCCCGAATGCCCCGCCTATTATGACTGCAATTGCCAGATCGAGCACATTGCCTTTCATAATAAACTCTCTGAACTCTTTAATTAATGACATAATGATTATTGTTATTGTTTTAAAAGAAAGAATATACTTAAAATAATGCTAATCTAAAATTAAATATTACGGTATTGTTATGAAATGCCTTTTGCAGGATATTTGAAATCTTAGTACATTACAATAATTTATATTTAAAAAAATTATCAGATTGTTCAACCCCTTTCGGGGTTGTTTCATATTTGTTTATTGACCCCGGGTAAAAATCACATAAAGAACATGTGATTTTAACCCGGGGTTATTCAAATTTAACCCCTTCGGGGTTATTCCAACTTAATAAAAAACATGTGATTTTTACCCGGGGTTATTCACATTTAACCCCTTCGGGGTTATTCCAACTTAATAAAAACATGTGATTTTAACCCGGGGTTATTCAAATTTAACCCCTTCGGGGTTATTCCAACTTAATAAAAAACATGTGATTTTTACCCGGGGTTATTCAAACTTAATAAAAACATGTGACCCTTACCGGGGTTATTCCAACTTAATAAAAAACATGTGATTTTTACCCGGGGTTATTCAAATTTAACCCCTTCGGGGTTATATCAACTTAGAAGTAATTGAGAACATTATAGATTGTTGCTTAACATATTTTTGTCGTGTACTAAAATTATAAAAAAGATTGTTTCTTAACATATTTTTGTCGTGTACGAAAATTATAAAGGATGAACTGGAAAATGGAACTTAAATGAACATTAACAGGTTTTATTCAATATATGATTTGAGAGAAAAAGCAATAAAGTAAAACAACAAGAATCCTCAACTTTAGAGTTGGGGATTTTTTATTTATCTAAATTCTTCTTGCCCTGATGATTCTTCTTCCCTGTGCGTGAGTGTAAATAGCATATCTAATAGCATCCATACAATGGTCGTTAAACTTTTCAGGTTCTTCTAAAATGTAACCGTTTCTATCTGTTTTAAATTTATATTCAAGAATTTCCCTGTTGATATTGAGATTATCAGGTTTACTGAAAATATTTACTGACCTTATAAAATCTATACCATTAAGCACGTTCTTTTTAGCAGGTCTTACGATAAATCCATTATTCTCAATTTCCTTCATTTTGCCAGGGTCTGCCTGGTCACAATAAATTATTTCTTTTCGAGGTACAACGATATTTTTTAATTTGCTGATAAGAATGTTGTTAGTGAGTTTTGTCTCATAAATTTTTTCTTCGAGATAATACTGACTGTCTTTTATTCCGACTTTTACTAATGCAGTTGGGTTGATATAGCCAAAATCCAGACCATAGATAATTTCGTCGAATTCAGACGGGAAGGTATTTAATAATTTCAAAGGGCTTGTAGATTATTGCTTCAGGGCAAGCCCAGTTACCCAGAGCATAAATATCGAAATACTCCTGATCTTCATACTTCATATTTTCAAGCATTTTGAGGTATGATTCATCCAGATGAGGATTGTCTTTATAAGATGTTACGAGTACTTTTGAATCAGGAAGCTGCTTATTATAGAGCCAGTGCGTGGTTTTAACGGGATTGAAAGTCATAATAATCTGTTTATAATTATTTGTTTCATTTCTTAATCTTAAATCAATCTGTAAAAAATCCCGTTTATCAATTTCGGTTGCTTCTTCAATCCAAATAGCAGTAATTCCATGAATAGATTTAAGTTTTTCTCTGTCATCAACTCCAACGCTAAGGATAACGTTATTACTATTCAAAGAAGTAATAACAAGGTCTGTTTCGCGGATTTTAAAATCTTTTTCCAATTTGTAATGAATAGATTAATGATTTCAGAAGAGCAAACTGGGAATTTCTTATTGTCTTTGCAACTTTTCTGATTAAAAGAATTTTGTGATTGTTTTCAGTCAGCATTCTGTACATAATTTTTTGAGCGGCAAAATAACTTTTTCCTGAACCCGCACCACCATAGATTAATAAATATCTGTAATCGGAACATAGTTCATTCTTATATACAGGTATTATATTATCCGATATTTTCTTTACAGCATCGTTTTCTGAGTCCATTCCTAATTAAATAATTTACCATACAAATATAAGCATATAGGTGTAATTTTCGGAAATAAATGACCTGTGAACAAATAAAATACTGAAATAACAAATAATAATATTATTGAAATTGCAGAAAAATAATGATGAATATCAGTCGCAATTTGTCGTGTACTAAGTTTACTTTTAAGATAATATTTTGGACTTGAAAATTAATTCTAAAGCAGATATATTTGTCTGATTATAAAATATAAAATATTATTATATGAAAAGAACAATAATAACAATAGACGAAGAAAAATGTAACGGATGTGAAGAGTGTGTAAACGGATGCCATGAGGGTGCGTTACAGATGATAGACGGAAAAGCGAGACTTGTCAGCGAACTGTTTTGTGACGGACTTGGTGCCTGTATAGGGCAGTGTCCTGAGGGTGCAATAACCTCGAAGGAAGGAGAAGCAGAGCCATACAGTGAAATTGCCGTAATGGAAAGAATTTCCAAAATGGGGGGAAAAGATAGTGTTCACATTTAAAACACTTAAAAG
>CAVVJW010000025.1:0-19556 GCA_963748665.1 Ignavibacteriota bacterium
TTCCAGTTTTTATCATTTTGTTTTGCCGAAGACGGCGCAGAGCCTGTTTCCAATCCGGGTAAATTTCTGTCAGCAACATTGTAATAACTTATGAATGAAATCTTCTTGTTATCGGTCAAATATGCATAATCAAGATAAAGGTTATCTTTAGTATAAGAATTATTAGTTCTTTGTTTTAATTCTTTATCAAAACCATTAGAATAATAATACTCAAAGTCATCATCAGACATTTCTCTGTTGTATGAAAGTTTCAATGATGAATTTTTCATATTACCTGACAAATTCAGGTCATACTTTTTATAGTTGTAAGAACCAATTTCTGCTTTAAAATTTGTGTTGAAAGATTTAAGATTAAAATCGTTTCTGCCGGAAAATGTTTTAATGTTTACGACACCGCTAACAGCATCACTGCCATAAGATGCACTGCTGCCTGATGTCAGGACTTCTATACTTTCAATATTCTCTTTTGAGAGTAAAGATAAATCGAACTGAGCATTCTGGAATGAATTTAATCTGACACCATTAAGCAATATCAAAGTATGTTCAGCATTCAATCCGTTTATTGAAATAGTTTTCAAAGAAGAGTTTCCGCCGTAAGATTTAACATAAACATTATTCACTGATTTAAGAATTTCAGCGAGTTGATTTCCGTTAGACTTTGTGATATAATCTTTATCAAGAAACTGTACAGATGAAGGTGAATCTTCGATTAATGTTGACAATCTTCCTGAA
Source organism: Ignavibacteriota bacterium (assembly GCA_963748665.1). Taxonomy (GTDB): domain Bacteria; phylum Bacteroidota; class Ignavibacteria; order Tepidaquicellales; family Tepidaquicellaceae; genus CAIKZJ01. The sequence goes on from CAVVJW010000025.1 coordinate 733, forward strand.
TGGACGTTAATTGGCGGAGTTGAAAAAATAACAGTATCCGAGTCGGTTTGTGAGAACAAACTCTGTGCAGTAAAAAGGAATAATATGTAAAAAACTATAATTTTCATTTAACTCGTTTGAAAATTTTGCGATGTGTAAGGAAGTAGTTATAAAATAACTCAAAGAGTTAAATGTATATCCAAGATTCTTTCCATCGCAGAATTTGAAATTAAGATTTATACGGCAGGTCTCCTGACTAAAAGCAATTTCCATTCACCTTCCCATCCTTTATAAACAGAACAGTGGTTAAGCAAAATGGTCTTCTTCAAAACAGTTGCGTGGACAGTTCCGGTATCTCACCGGATTCCCTTTTAATGAAACTTCACAACCGAAAAATCTATAATAAAGAACTATATAATATTAAAATCTAATGTAATCTTTTTGTTTTTAACAATCAATTGTCTTTCTTTGACACCAGAAAGATTAAACATCTTTCTTGATGCTTTTACTGAATCAGTATCTTTGTATTTATCGGAAAGAAACACAACTTCTTTAATTCCTGACTGAATGATTAATTTTGCACATTCATTACAGGGAAACAAATCAACGTATATTCTGGCACCGTGCAAATCTTTTGTTGAGTTTAAAATTGCATTGGCTTCAGCGTGAACAACATAAGGATATTTTGTTTCGTTGGAATTCTCTGCATCCCTTGACCAGGGTAAATTGTCATCTGAGCAACCAATAGGAAATCCGTTGTAACCAATACCCACAATTTTACTATCCTTATCGACTATACAAGCGCCGACCTGAGTACTCGGGTCTTTGCTTCTCTTTGCAGAAAGCATTGCAATGCCCATAAAATATTCATCCCAGCTTATGTAATCTTCGCGTTTCATAAAAATGCTTTAAGTGAATTGTTTAAATCATCCAGAGATGAATCATTGAATACTGTAAAGTCAGCAAAGGCAATGGGTCCGCCTTTATCTAATTTTTCGATTTCACTGTAATCTCTGGAACATGCCTCTTCGTTCGTCAAAGGACGGAAGGGCCTCTCTTTAAGTCTGGCATATCTGATAGACTTTGTAGTAAATATATTCAGTAATTTAAAACTATCGCCGAATTCTTTATTAAGAATTTTATACTCTTCCCAGGAATACAAACTCTCAACTACAACATTTGAAATATTAAGAAAGTCTTTTATCTTGTCTATGCTCTTTAATCGCAGCGACACCCATACCAAATTGTTTTCTTAAATCTTCACGCACAAATCTTTCATTCTTCTCGTTTATCTCAAGTCCGCGTGTTTTAAGTTCATTTATAACTACCTCACCGAAATAAACTTTTCTATAACCATTTGATTCAAAAAACTTTACGGCTTCGCTTTTACCCGAGCCGCACATACCGATAACTGCTATAACTTTATTCATACTATTTCAGAAATTGTTTTGCAGTTGTTACGGAAGTTTCTGTCATATCGAACATTATTTCATCACTTTGAGGATTGTAATACTTTTGAAGCAATAAATATTTATCACTGTTACCATCAACATATTTTATTAGATATAATGATGAAGATATTTTATCGATTGTAACTTTCGTCGAGGATGATAATTTAGGGTAAACAACTTCAATGAGATATGATTCAAGTTCAACTTCCATATCATCGTTTAAGATACTCTGACAAAGTGCAGACGCAAAAGATTCTGCAGGAGTTAAAGATGCTGTATCGTTCTCTGCCATCTCCATTTGTTTAATCTGTTCATTATTCTGCTGTACAGTTTTATCTTTTCCACAACCGTAAACAAAAACGAATAAAATTATTATTAAGAATAATAATTTATTCATTATTTTATAACTCCCATTTCTTTACCGATATCAGAAAATACTTCAAGAACTCTGTTCAAATGTTTTTCTTCGTGAGTTGCCATATAAGAAGTTCTTAGCATCGAAAGATTCTGAGGCACACCAGGAGGAACGAATGCATTCACGAATACACCGGCGTCATAAAGTTTTCTCCAGAACTGGAATGTAAGTAAATCATTACCAAGAATAACAGGAACAATAGGCGTAATGCCCTCCAAAACGTGGAAACCAAGTCCTTTGAGTCCTTCTCTCATTTTATTTGCATTTGCCTGTAGTTTCTCAACTCTTTCAGGTTCATCAGTCAGAATTTCGAGGGCTGCAATTGCTGCAGCAACAGAAGAAGGTGTTGGAGATGCTGAAAATATTAATGCAGAAGAATGATGTTTTAAGAAATTAATAACTCTTTCTTCGCCTACTACAAATCCGCCAAGAGATGCAAGAGATTTTGAGAACGTTCCCATTATCATATCGACTTCATTATCAAGTCCGAAATAAGATGCTGTTCCTCTGCCGCCGACACCAATTACTCCTAAAGAATGAGCATCATCGACCATTAATCTTGCATTGTACTTTTTGCATAAAGCAACTATTTCCGGTAACTCAACAACCGTACCCGATGTAGAAAACACACCATCAGTAGCAATCAGTTTACCTGCTTCTATAGGTATTGCTTTTAAAACTCTTTCGAGGTCATTCAAGTCTCCATGTTTGTACCTTACTAAATCTGCAAGAATTCCTTTTGCCATAAGAGTACCTGAAACAATACTTGCGTGATTATCTTTATCGGAAATAATATACTCACCTTTATTTACTAATGTCGGAATAATACCCTGCGCAGTTTGATAACCTGTAGAGTATAACAAACAGGCTTCTTTATTTAAATATTTTGCCAATCTATTTTCTAATTCTATGTGTAAATCCAAAGTTCCGGTAAGATATCGGGAACCTGAACAACCTGTTCCATATTTTATAAGCGCTTTTTGAGCTGCTTCAACTACTTTAGGATGAGTTGTCAAGCCATGATAGTTATTTGAACCTGCCATAATAACTTCACGTCCTTCCATTTTTACAACCGGTCCTTCATTTTGTTCAATCGGCCTGAAATAAGGATAAAACCCTGCAGCTTTTACCTCATCTGCTCTCGTAAATGTATAGCATTTTGTGAATAAATCGTTCATTTATCTATATGTTTAATAATTAATTATTTGCAGAAAATTTTTAACATAGAAAATACATATTAATATTGATAACTTCTATGATAAAATTAAAATTCAAATTAAATAATGAAAGCATTCGTTACAGGTGCTACAGGATTTGTAGGTAGCCATTTAGTTGATTTATTACTTGAAAATGGGTTTGAAGTTTCCTGTTTAAGAAGAAAAACATCTTCAGTGAAGTGGCTTGAAGGGAAAAAAGTTACATTCATTGACGGAGATTTATATTCAAATGAAGTATTAGAAAAGGCAGTTAAGGAAGTTGACTACGTTTTTCATGTTGCAGGTTTAGTTAAAGCCAAGAATAAATCAGGTTTCGAGAGAGGAAACAATTTAGCGACAAAAAATTTGATAGAGATTACTGCAAAAGTAAATCCTAACTTAAAAAAGTTTGTACATATCAGTTCACTTGCAGTTTGCGGTCCAAATCCTGATTCAGAGCCAATTACGGAAGAATACATTCCCAAGCCAATTACAACATACGGAAGAACAAAAAGAGAAGCAGAAAAAGAAGTTTTAAAATTCAGGGATAAAATTCCTGTAGTAATTATAAGACCACCGGCAATATACGGACCCAGGGATACAGAAATATTTATTTATTTTAAGACCTTTCAAGGCGGATTAAACAGTATAATAGGTTTTAATGATAAGTATTTAAGTCTGATACACGTAAAAGACCTTGTTCAGGGAATTTATCTTGCTGCCATAAAAGAAACAAAAAGCGGTGAAATTTTCTTTATAACATCCGACGAGGAATATAACTGGGACGATGTGGGAAGAGCAGCGGGAAAAGTAATGAATAAAAAAGCGATAAAGTTAAGAGTACCACATTTTGTAGTTTTCACAGTCGGGGGTATAATGGAATTTATTTATAAATTTTCAAAAGCTGCACCGACGCTTAATATTGAAAAGTGTTATGACATAACCAGGGCAGGCTGGTTTGCCTCGAATAAAAAAGCAAAAGAGAAACTTGGGTTTCAGCAAAAGTATTCGCTTGAAGAAGGTTTCCGGGATACATACGAATGGTACAAAAAAGAGGGATGGCTAAAGTAATTTGAAATTGTAAATTTGAAATTTAATAGAAATTAAATTAATACATTAAATACAAATAAAATATTAAGTGAAAGAAATAATTAAAAGTATAGTAGAAAAGACAATATTAGAGTTAGGTTATCCTATACTTCAGTTCAGTATAGATTATCCAAAGAATAAGAGTTTCGGAGATTTCTCTGCAAATACAGCAATGGTTCTGGCAAAAGAACTGAAGAAAAATCCAAGAGAAATAGCAAATGAGTTACTTCCCTATCTTCAGAAGGAATCCGTTTTTTCAAAAGTTGAAATTGCAGGTGCAGGTTTTATTAATTTCTTTGTATCAGAAAATTTTTATAATGAAATTATTACAAGTATAATAAACAGGAATGACCAATACGGCAAATTAAATATTAATGACGGAAAGACTGCAAATCTTGAATGGGTAAGTGCAAATCCGACCGGACCTCTGCATGCCGGGCATGGCAGACAGGTTTGTCTTGGAAAAGCAATTGCTAATTTACTGGAATGGACGGGATATAAAGTTACGCGCGAATATTATTATAATGATGCCGGAAATCAGATGAACAATCTTGCAAAATCAATCTATGCAAGATATATGCAGTTGTTTGATTCGTCGTTTCCATTTCCGGAGGACGGATATGCCGGCGATTACATAAAAGAAATTGCGGATTTGATATATAAAGAAAAATCAGATACACTGAAGGACTCTACCGATTTATCTTTTTTCAAATCATTCGGAGAGAAAATTAATTTTGATAAAATTAAAAACACTCTTTCAAAATTTAATATAAACCATGATGTCTTCTTCAGTGAAAATGATTTATACAACAATGGAGATATAAAGAATCTTTTAGATACGTTTGCAGAGAAGGGTGCAAGCAAGGTTGAAGAAGGCGCTACCTGGCTGATAATGGATAAGGATAAATTCCAGAAAGATAAGGTTATTGTGAAGGCAACCGGAGAGCCAACTTACAGACTTCCTGATATGGCTTATCACATAAATAAAATTAAAAGAGGATTTGATTTAATAATAGATATTTTTGGCTCAGACCACGGAGATACATACAAAGAGGTACTTTATGGTATAGAATTATCAGGGTTGAGTACAGAAAATATAAAAGTGATTATACATCAGATGGTTACGTTTAAGATGGGTACTGAATCAGTAAAGATGAGTAAAAGAAGCGATAATGTTTATTATTTAGACGACCTGATAGAGGATGTAGGAATTGACGCCACACAACTTTTCTTTGTGATGAGGTCAGCGAACACTCATCTTGATTTTGACATAGAACTTGCAAAAGACAAATCGGATAAGAATCCTGTTTATTATTTACAATATGCACACGCAAGAATCTGCGGAATATTCAGGAATGCAAAAGAAAATATCGATGGATTTAACGATAAATACTTAGTTGAAAATTATAGTCACAGTGAGCCTGAAGCTTTAGAACTTATAAAATGTTTAGCAAAATTTCCTGAAGAAATAATAAATTCTTATTTTAGTCTTGAGCCTCATAAGATAATATATTATCTAAACTCTGTTGCAGAACTGTTTCACAAATTTTATCATAATAACAGGATTGTAAATCCTGAGGATTTAGCGACAAGTTACTCAAGATTAAAGATTTGTCAAATAACTAAACAAGTATTAAAGAATGGATTCTCAATAATTGGGATTTCCGCTCCTGAAAGAATGTGAGTTTAAATGTTGAATGACTGAAATATTTTTAATAAATTGTATTAACATAACAATTAAGAAATAATAATGAGAAAAATACTAATAATAATATTGATTTTTTTAATTACCCTGCAAATTTCAGCACAGGACAAGAATGAAAAATTAGGGATACCCGATGAATTGAAGATTGGAATGAATTATTATAATTACGGTGACAAGGATAAAATAAATTTAAACGTATTCGTATGGGGTTCAATCAGGGTTCCCGGTAAATATCTTGTTCCACAAGGTACAACTTTAGTTGAATTGATAACACTTTGCGGTGGTCCTATAAATGAATCAAATTTGGAGGATATCAGAATTGTTAGAATGAAAAACGACAGTCTTGGAATAAAAGAAGATAAAGTTATTAATATTGATTACAATGAATTTCTATGGGAAAAGCAAATTACAAAACCCGGAAAAATAAATCCAGTTTTAATGCCCGGTGACCTTATACTTATTCCAAATTCACCAAAGTATTATTTCAGAGACAATTTATACATAATTTTAGGAATTACAACAACCCTTGTTTCAATAGCAACATTAATGGTTACAATGTTTTATTACAGATAATTTTATTTATGAAAGCATCCAAACAAACAATAGAAAAATTTTTAAACAGTAAGAGATTTCTGTTTTACGGAGTTTCAGCAGACAGAAATAAATTCGGGAATTCAGTTTTTAAACACTTACAGGTTAACGGATACAATGTAATACCTGTTCATCCAGTACTTAAACAGATTAATGGGATAGATTGTGTTGTTAATATAAAAGAAATTGATGATAAACCTGAATCGGCAATAATTATATTAAGTCCCGAAAATACGGACAAAGTCCTTGAAGAGTTGATTGAATTTGGAATAAAAAGCGTATGGATACAGCAAAGATGTGAATCAGACAATTCGATACATTTATGCACCAATAACAACATAGAAGTCATTACAGGAGAATGCATAATGATGTTTGCAAAAAATATTAACCTTGTACACAGAGTTCATAAATGGATAAATAAAGTTACGGGTAAACTACCTGTATGAAAAAAGATTTGGATTAAAATTTAAATGGGTTGTCTTTGAACAACCCTTTTTTGTTTTAAGAGTCAATTAAGAAATAAAGTTTACAAAATATTGTTGAAAATGCAGGAACTTATATAAGGAAATATAAATTTTGATGTATATCAAAGTAAACATATGCTGGATAATTTTATTTCCGAACCTTTTTTAGGTTTTAGTAAGGAATCGATTACATTTCTGTCTAAACTTAAGAATAAGAAATACAACAATAAAGAATGGTTTGATAAAAACAGGGAAACTTATGAGAATTTCTTAAAAATCCCTATGCGTGCATTATTAGATACAATCACACAATGAATTAAGAAAAATTGATTCAAGGATTGTTATCTCTTATAAATCTATTTTCAGGATAAACAGAGATATAAGGTTTAAGAATGATAAGACACCATACAAATTCAATTATTCTGCAGCGTTTACTTATGAGAGGATAAAGACACCTGAAATACCACAATTTTATTTTCATTTGAGCCCGGATGAATTTTTGTTTGCCTCAGGTCAGTACAGTACTGATAATAATGTTATTAAGAAAATAAGAAACAGAATATACCGGGAAAGAGATTTATTTCTTGAAATCGTAAATGATAAATTATTAAGAAATACTTTTGGTGAAATAAATGGAGAAAGACTTATTAATATTCCAAAAGAATTCAGGTCTGAAACAATAGATAATGAAATCAGCGGGTTTTTAAAAATGAAACAATTTTATGTGTTTAAAACATATAAGCCTGAAATCGCATTAACTGATGGACTCCAGGATTTAATAATCAATAATGTAAGAATCACTAATAATTTTAATAAATTTTTATTTGATTCAATTCAATAAAATAAAAAGAAAGGTTTACTAAAATGTCAGATGCGAAAATATATCAGAAGTCTCCTTTAGTTAAAGAAGAGAAAGCAGGAACATACTATTGGTGCGCGTGCGGTCAATCGGGTAATCAACCATATTGCGATGGTTCTCATAAAGGCTCTTCATTCTCTCCCCTACCCGTAGAGATAACGGAAGATAAGAAAGTAGCCTGGTGTGCCTGTAAGAACTCCAGTAACGGCGCATTTTGCGACGGAACCCATAAAAGTTTATAGATGAAAGAGAATAAAATAAATGGTATAGCAGTTTACGACTCTGAAAATGGAAAAACTCCATTAATATTTGTTCATGCATTTCCACTAAATTCAAAAATGTGGAATAAGCAGGTCGAGGAATTTTCCGAGAATTACAGAGTCATTACATACGACACAAGAGGATTGGGTAAAAGTGCATCCGAGAATAATCAAAATATGATGGAACATTATGCAGATGATTTGATTAATATAATTGATACACTCAAAATTGAGAAAATAAATGCGGTAGGACTATCGATGGGTGGATATATAATTCAGCGTGCATTATTAAAGCGTGAAGAAATTTTTAAAACGGTAACTCTTGCAGATACAAAATTAGGCAGGGATTCTAACGAAGGACTGATTTCGAGGGCTGCTGCAATAGAAAAAATATTGAAAGGAAAGAGGAAAGAATTTGTTGATGGATTTATACCAAATCTTATTTCAGAAGAAAGTTTTAAAGATTCCTCATTAGTAAACAATATTCAAGAAATGATTGCAGATAGCACAGATGAGGGAATAGCAGGTGCTATTCTTGTATTAGCGACAAAAACAGATAATACAGGAGCGTTTAAAAATTGCAAAATTCCTGTACTTGTAATAGTCGGAGAATCAGATAAACTGACACCTGTAAACGAAGCAGAACTTATAAGCAAAGAATTTCCTAATTGTGAATTACACATTATTCAAGGAAGCGGTCATTTAAGTAATCTGGAAAGGCCATTAGAATTTAATTCTATACTAAATAAATTTCTGTTGAAATATAATGAATAAAGTTAAAGTACTTGGAGTTAGCGTTAATGATTACGGTGGAGATGGTACACCATTAATATTTTTACACAGTTTTCCTTTATCGAGTGAAATGTGGAACAAACAGGTAGAATATTTCAAGAAAAAGCACAGGGTCATAACTTATGACATAAGAGGGCTTGGAGAAAGCGGTACTGATGATAATGTTTACTCGATGGAAAAAATGGTAAATGATTTTTTTCATATTCTGAACAATCTGAAAATCCAGAAAGTACACGCAGTTGGATTATCAATGGGCGGTTATATACTGTTAAGGGCTGTATTAAAAGATTCCGAGAGACTAAATTCGGTTACACTCGTAAATACAAAAGCAGATAAAGATGATGATGAAGTTATATTAAAGCGGTCTTCTGCGGTAATAAAAATTAAGTCCGGTGGTCGTGAAGCATATCTGAAAAAGTTAATGCCATATTTAACCAATTCAAATATGAATAACATTGACGAAATTGTAAGACAGATTATAAGTAAAAACAGTGACGAAGGAATTTGCGGAAACCTATTAGCTTTATCAACACGAACAAACACAACAAATCAGATAAAGAACATTAATTTACCGGTATTACTAATATCGGGTATTGAGGATTTGATAAATTCGTTTACCGAAATGGATAAGTTGTATGACATTATGAAACAGAATATGTCAAAAGACACTCTAACATCTTACTTATAAAATAAAAAATTGTGGCCATCTTTGTAATATGGAAAATGCACTCGAATTCAACAAAATATTAGAATGGTTTTTGAATAGCATTGAATTTAAATCATAAATAGAATATTTTAAAGAATATGGCGGGTATAGCTCAGTTGGCAGAGCGTCAGATTGTGGCTCTGAATGTCGCGGGTTCGAACCCCGTTACTCGCCCTTTTTCATTTCGATAAATATCATATATTCCGGGAACTTTTTTATTTAGCATAAAATAAACAAAAAAATCAATTCAATTAAAATCGGGAACTTTTATTATTCATAAAATAACTTGATTATGTTTAAATAAATAAGTAGTTTGAAATACATCATTTTATATGGCGAGAAAGAAAGAAAATAAAACTACTAAAAAAATAAGCAAGCTACCGCCTAAAGAAGAAATACTTACTGATTATGATGAAGAGAATGAAAATCAGGAAGAAGAGGAAGTAGGTATTGAAGGATATCTAAATGAAGAGGAAGTAGAAAAGCTTAAAGAGGAATTTAAAAAAGATGCATTACCACATATCGGTATATTGTATAACTATGCTTTTAAAATGACCGGTAGTCAGGATGATGCGAATGATTTATTACAGGAAACTTACCTAAGAGCATACCGATTTTTTCATAAATTCGAAAAAGGAACTAATTGTAAAGCATGGCTGTTCCGTATTATGAAAAATTTGTTTATTAACAATTACCGTAAGACACAAAAAACACCCGGACAAGTTGATTACGATGAAATTGAGAATTTTTTTGAAACTATTAAGTCAGACAGACTTGATACTGCAGACCTTCAGGAAAAGGTTTTTAATAACCTTCTTGACGACGAAGTAACCCGAGCACTTAACTCCTTACAGGATGATTTTAAGACTGTAATAATACTTTGCGACCTGGAAGGTTTGAGTTATGAAGAGATTGCAGACTTTGTTCAATGTCCGATTGGAACTGTGAGAAGCCGTTTACACAGAGCAAGAAAATTACTTGCACAAAAATTATTCTCTTATGCGAAACAAAAGGGTTACGACGTTGAAAACGCCGTGGTGTGATTTTTCTTTATAATAAATAATGACAGAACAAAACGGGGAACAAAATACTGATTTTACTTTAATAACTTCTTTTATTGATAATGAATGTGATATCGAGGAAAGAGATTATGTATTAAAACAAATTGAAAAGAATTCCGATTTCAAAATACTCTTCGACTTTGAAAATAATTTTACGACAAACTTCCGAAAACGAATCAAGAAAAACAGACCAGGCAATGAGATTCTTGCGAAAATTAATGATTTAATAGATAAAGAGACACAAAAACGATATGTTTCTACCGGGAGCAACAGAACATCCTACTCAAAATATTATAAATTACTCTACCCTATTGCAGCAATATTTGTGATTATATTCGGATATTATATTTTTAATTCAATCAATATCAACTCGAAAGATTTTGTGTTACAATCTCACAATGTATATGAGAAAGTAATGAATAACGAAGTAAGTTTAAGTCACAAGACCTCGAATGCCGGCGAATTACAAAAATTACTGACAAATGAAGCAGGATTTAATGTATTTATCCCTGAGGTTAAAGATGCAATCTTAATAGGCGGTATCGTGAATGATATGAATGACAGCAAGGTTGTGCATTTCATACATAAATCTAAAGATAAGGTAATATATACCATGCAAATAAGCCGTAATGACCTTTTAAACACAGACCATTTTTTACTTCATAAAAATCACAAGCAGGAATTAATAGGCGGATTGAACTGGATAGAATGTGAAAAAAACGCAAACGATTGTACTGTTATTTGGTTTAAAAATGAAGTAATTTGTTCGAGTGTTTCAAGATTAGAAGCAAAAGAAATGTCAACAGTTTTAACTAATTACAAATAAATATAAACAGAAATGAAAATCTTAAATCTTTTTATTGCATTTGCAATATTATTTTTAGTTTCTTCCTGCGGAAAAAAGGAAGAAGCACCTAAGGTTGAACAAAAGAAAACCGAAACCCAACAAACACAAAATACATCTGCATTCCAGATTTATAAAATTTCGGGAGTAGAAGAATCTAAAGGTGACAAAGTACTTCCAAATGTAACCTGGGAAGAAAACGGCAAGAAAGTATCATTAGCAGATTTTAAAGGTAAAGTATTACTTATAAATTTCTGGGCAACATGGTGTGCACCCTGCAAGAAAGAAATGCCTGATTTATCTGAAATCAACAAAGAGTTGAAAGACAAAGATTTTAAAATGTATGGTGTAAACGTATTTTTCAAAGGTAATCCATCAATTGAATCAGTTTTGCAAACAATTCCTGTTTCGTATCCAATATTAGACGGAAATGATGAAGTTGTTGCAGCATTTGAAAAAGCAATGGGTTCAAAAATTGAAGGTGTTCCTACAACACTTATAGTAGATAAAAACGGAAAGATTGTTGATACGATGGTTGGAATGAGAGATAAAGAAACGTTTATGACTGCAATTAAGAAAAATCTTTAAGTTTTAAATATAAATAAGTTAAAAACCCTCTGAAAGAGGGTTTTTTTATTATTAGTAATTTGATAAATTATTTAGTATTTTGAAGGTTAAAGTTAAAAATGAAGTATAGGATAGGAATCCTTGGGTCAACCGGTTCAATAGGTAAAAATTCCCTTGAGGTAATAAGAAATCTACGTCGTAATAATATTGAGTTTGAAGTTGTTTTCTTAAGCACTAACAGCAATATATCCCTTTTACAGGAACAGTGCGATAGAATTCAAACCGAAATCAATTTATATTAATGATGAAAATGCGTATAAAAATGCCAGAGAATAACGGATTATTTAAAGATACAGAAATCCTGAATGGTATCGATTTATTAAAAGAACTTGTTTCACGAGATAATTATGATATACTTTTAAATTCTTTTGTTGGGTTTGCAGGAACAATTCCTACAGTTGAAGCAATTAAGGCAGGAAAAAGAATTGCATTAGCGAACAAGGAAACAATGGTTGTTGCGGGTGAACTAATAAATAATCTGTGTAAAAAATATAATTCGGAATTAATACCTATTGACAGTGAACATTCGGCAATATTTCAATGCCTGATGGGAGAAAATATCGATAACGTAAAAAAGATAATTCTTACTGCTTCAGGCGGACCATTCAGGGGTTATAGTTATGAACAGTTAAAAAAAGTGACTGTTGAACAGGCTCTGAAACACCCGAACTGGAATATGGGTAGTAAAATAACTATTGATTCGGCTACATTAATGAATAAAGGACTTGAGTTAATAGAGGCAAAATGGTTGTTTAAAGTTGACCCTTCATTACTTGATGTGATTATTCATCCGCAATCAATTATTCATTCAATGGTTGAGTTTAATGATACTTCAATTAAGTCTCAACTCGGGCTGCCTGATATGAAAGTTCCGATTCAACTTGCTTTGACTTATCCTGAGAGAGTGAAAAACAACTTCCCTTCTCTGGATTTTTCAATTGCAAACAGGCTGGATTTTGAGAAACCTGATGTAATAACATTTAAGTGTTTAAAACTGGCATACGATGTAATAAATTCAGAAGGAACGTATTCAACAGTTTTAAACGCTGCAAATGAAATGGCTGTAGATTTTTTTCTGAAAGGAAGAATTTCCTTTACAGAAATTCCCGATTTAATTGAAAAATCTTTATCAAAGCATTCCTTTGTAAGTGATTTTACATTAGAGGATATAATTATTATTGATAAAGAAACAAGAATCAAATTGTCAGAGGAATATAAGTAAATTTTAATTAACTTTTTATTGTTATTAACGTAAAGTTATAGTAAACATTAAATAAATATGGAAATAGTAAGCACAATATTTTATTTTTTAATCGTAATTGGTGTTTTAGTTGTCATACACGAATTCGGACATTTTTTTGCTGCCAGAATGACGGGTATGCGTGCAGAGGTTTTCGCCTTTGGTATGGGATATCGTTTATTTGGTTTTAATAAAATCACGGGTTTTACATTCGGAAAGCTTAGCGATGATGTTGAACTTGGAGATAATACAGATTACAGAATCTGTGCATTCCCAATAGGCGGCTATGTGAAAATTCCGGGTATGATAGATGAAAGTATGGACAAGGGATTTCTGAATTCAGAACCAAAACCATGGGAATACAGAGCAAAACCTGTCTGGAAGAGAATGATTGTTATAACAGCCGGTGTAATAATGAATATATTTCTGGCTTTTTTAATATTCTATTCATTATCAATATTCAAAGGTAAGAGTTTATTAGATACAACTACAATCGGATACGTTGCAAAGGGTTCGACAGCGGCTGAATTTGGCATTAATAAAGGTGATAAAATTCTCAGAATTAACAACCAGCCAATTCAATACTGGGATGACGTGCAAAGTGCACTTTATATAGATAATCTTGGAGAATCTATTGCAATTGAGTTATTACGTAATTCTCAAACTGTAACCGTCAAAATTCCTAAGGAAAAAGTAGGTATCTTGAGCGACAGATCATTCGGTTTATATCCTGATAAAATGGTTCCCGTTATTAATGGTACAATTATCAGGAAAACCTGCAGATAAAATAGGTTTAGCGAAAGGTGATATTATAATCTCTATATCAGGTGAAACTATTGGCAACACACAGGAATTGGTTGACAATATAAAGTTAAATGCCAATAAAGAAGTTAATTTGAAATGGATACGCAACGGGGCTGAGATGAATTCTAAGGTACTTGTAAGCGCTGATTCGACTATAGGCATAGATATATCTTCCAAATATGAAGGGTCTGTTAAGGAATTAAGATATAATGTAATAACTGCAATACCGCATGCATTTAATGATATGTACTATTTTGGTGTTGAGGTATTCTTTAAATCAATAGGAAAAGTTATAATTGGGGATATTCCTTTCAAAAAAGCAATTGGCGGATCCGATAAAAATTGCTCAGGCATCTGCACAATCTGCTGAAAGCGGATTTGCGTCATTTATTGGGTTTGTTGCATTATTATCGATGTCATTAGCAGTGATTAACATACTTCCCTTCCCTGCACTTGACGGAGGACATTTTATGATTTTATTATGGGAAGCAATTTTCAGAAAACCCGTTTCATATAAAGTACAAATTGTGCTTCAGAATGTAGGATTTATTGTACTGATTGCATTAATGCTATTTGTGATTTATAACGATATTATTTCGATTAAATAAAGTAATTTTTAAAATAAAAAGCAAAAAGGCGGTTAATAACCGCCTTTTTGCTTTGTCTTAGTTTAATTGTATAAAATCATTCACATTAAACTCTTTTTGTTAATTTTAGGATTAAATTTTCCTTCAGTAATTTTTTGGAGTTTCAATTCCTGATTTTTGGAATTATTAGAAAAGCAAACCATACTTTTCTCATAAAGATTGTTTAATTCATCCTCTATCTTGTGAAATACATCATAAAATGATGTCAACTTGCCTGGATGGTCCGTATTTTCATTCGAACGCATAATTTTACCCTTTCGTATATTATTTAAACTTGTTATAATATTTACAATTTCTGTGCCAAAATAATAGTGCTTTTTTAGAGCAAAAAAGGGGTTATTTTTCTGCCTAAAGAAATTTTACGTAGTGTGAATACTTTATAATAAGTCGCTATACTATCATTTAGGTTTATTATTGCATTTCCCAACTAAAAATATAATATCTAAATAAACTACAACGCCGCAAGAGTTTGTCTAAAAACTTAAACTTTGTCCTAAAAGCAAAAAACGTCAATAATGTAATGGATTCCCGCCCCCGCGGGAAAGAACGCACATTCGGGAATGACAAAAGGGGTTAGTTTTGAGACGAACTCCGCAAGCAGCGGGATATTTACACTAAGAGAATAAATTTAAAACCGTGCATTAACTCCTATTGTTGGAAGTATAGGAAACATACCAGTAGTTTTTTGTTTAACTGCAAGGTTGGAAGTGATTGAATAGTTATAAGTTAGCACGTTTTTTCTATTGTAAATGTTTATTATGTCCAGATAGAATATCCATTCACCTTTCCAGAATTTCGTATAAGCAGAAAACCTCACATCGAGCCTGTGGTAAGCAGGTTTTCTTGAAGCAAACCTATTATCATCACTGCCGTAATCAAGATTGAAGATAACCTGATTCGTTAAAGGATTAACGACAAGAGAATCATTAACAACACGAGGAGTAACTCCAACAGGCTCCGTAAACGGGAAATTGCTTGCATAGTTCCATTTTGCACCGATTTCAAACCAACTATTTACCCTATAGTTTAATACTATATTGATATTATGGGTTTGGTCAAATCTAAACGGGGATTCGATATCATACCTTTCCCTTGTTGCTTTTGATAACGAATAGTTTATCCAGCCATACAATTTGGTTGTGGGACCAGTATATCTTCTTTCAAGACTTATTTCTAAACCGTAAGAATTGCCTGAGCCGCCATTTACAGGAACAGCAGTGACAGAATCAACCGGTAATCTATCCTGTGAGCGTACCCAGTTTGCAGGATTTTTCATATAATTCGGGTTTGTATTATTCGGGTCTAAAAGAGTGTATTTATATTTATACGCAGTTAATCTTTGAGAAACTATCAAATTATCGAATCTTTTATAATATCCTTCGACCTTTAGCAGCCATGAACTGTTCAGCCATCTATCCAGACCGACTACAAAGTGCAATGACCTTTCAGCCTTCAAATCAGTAACCTGAGGATTTTCTAAATCGTAAAAAGTCTGGTTGTCAATTAACTTTTCATACCCGGGAGACTGATAATAAACACCAACTGAACTTCGTAAAGTTGTCAGCGGATTGAAAGCATATCCGATATTAAATCTTGGGGAGAAGTAAACCTTTTTAAGCAAGGAATAATAATCAACTCTTAAAGACGGCTGGTAGAAAAATCTTTGTCCGATTTCAAACCGTGCCATTCCATATACACTTCCCCTGAAATTATCCTTTCCTTCGATATTAAAATCCTGCAGCAATGCTCTTGTGTTCGGCAATGAATTCAGAAAGGCTCTAAACTGTTCATCCAAATCCAAAGTATAAGTTAAATCATTTCTTATCATATCAACTCCGCCGCCAAACTCATATTTATTATTTCCAGAAATTAATACAGAACGATTTCCAAGAGCAATTTTTCTAAATGCATATTTTGATTTAAAGTTAAAACCAAGTAACGCACCTATTAATCTCAAGACTGTCTCTTTGTTCGGGAGTTAAATTTTCTTTATCTAAAAGCGGGTCAATTATATCTCCGTCGAACTGATTATCACCGCTGTTTCTGTACCAGGAGAATGTTGTTTTCGAAATAAAATTAGGATTAGGATTGTAATGCCAGCCCACAGCAAGTACGTTGTTTGATGTAACGTCGTTAACATTAACTGAATCCGGACTGGTTCTGTCTGCACCAGGGACTATATCAACACCGTCCTTTGAAAATATTCCGTTGATAACGAATTTACTTTTCTTGTAAGGTCCCAGTGCAATTTTAAACTGTATATCTTCAAATGAAGGGAAAGAGGAATCCTCTGTAATCAGTCCCGCTCTTCTTGCAAAAGGTGCTAAGACTAAATCATAGTACGTTCTTCGAGCTGATACAATCCACGAACCCGGGATATTTAAAGGATTTTTTCCCTGCATTACAATGTTTGCGTTTGCAATATTAACATTTGCGATTAAACTGAAATTCCTGTCTATATATCCCTCTTTATTCGTAACGTCAAGCACAGCAGAAAGCCTGTCACCATACTTTGCCGGAAAACCGCCTGTTATCAGATTTATATCGCTCAGAGTTTCAGGATTAAACATTGAAACCAATCCGTAAAGTCTGTACGGATTAAATATTTCAACTTCATCCATAATTATCAAATTCTGGTCAGGACCTGAACCTCTGACAATCAATTGCGAGGTAAAGTCGTTCGGCGCCGTAACCCCGGGCAAGTGATTTCAACGACCTCATCACATCTTCAAGACCACCCGGTAATATTTTAATGTTAGTCGGCGAAAGATTAAACCAACTTGTTCTTAAATCATTCTGACTTTGCTTCTGCCCATAGACATCGATTTCATCTGTCGTGAAAAGTTTTTCCGTCAGTAGTTATATTAATACCTTCAACGTCCTTTTCAGAAAGATTAATATCATCCTGCTCAAATAAAATAAACCCCTCAAGGTTAGCAGTTAGTTTATAAATTCCTTTCGGAGCCGTGATGGAATATTCGCCGGAATTATTTGACTTCGCTCTGAATATCTCCTGCGATTTTTTATTTAAAATAGAAACCGTTACATCGGATAGTTTTTTATCCTTTGCGTTTGTTACAGTTCCTTTTAAAGTATGTTTATTTGTATCTGTTTGCGAAAATATTGCTTGTGTAAATACTATGTTCAAAAGTATAACACATAAAAACCAATTAATTTTGTTCATTAAGTATCAAATTTTATCTATAAATACTAAAACGATGTTATTGCTACTTTAGTTTCAAATGACAGTTAACAAAATGCCCGTTTTCCTCAAATTCCGCGGGATATTCTTTCCTGCATACATCCATCACATCTTTACACCTCGTGTGAAAGTAACATCCTTCGGGTTTATTCGTTGAAGAAGGCAAATCCCCTTTCAGTACAATGTTTATTTTCTTTTTCCCCACATCGGGAACCGCCTCTATAAGTGCTTTTGTGTATGGATGAAAAGAATTTTTGAACAGTTCATCTGTTTTTGCAAATTCAACTATACGCCCAAGATACATCACTGCAATGTTATCTGAAATATGTTTTACCACAGATAAATTATGCGAAATAAAAAGATACGTTAAGCCAAATTCTTTTTGCAAATCCTTCAGTAAATTCAGTATCTGAGATTGTATTGAAACATCGAGCGCCGAAACAGGTTCATCGCACACGATAAACTCCGGCTCAACAGCCAAAGCCCTTGCGATTGCAATCCTCTGTCTTTGCCCGCCTGAAAACTCGTGAGGATATTTATTCACCGCATTTTTATTCAGTCCGACTTTCTCAAGCAAATCAGCCACATACTTTGAAACATCTTTACCTTTTCTGATTTTATGAAACCTCACAACTTCGTTCAGAATGCTGCCCACGGTCATTCTCGGATTCAAAGTAGAATACGGGTCCTGAAAAACAATCTGCATCTTCTTTCTGAAAGGAACAAAATCTTTTTCTTTCAGTGAAAGAATTTCTTTGCCGTTGTAAAAAATATTTCCGCTATCGGAATCAATCAACCTCAGCAAACATCTGCCGATAGTTGACTTCCCGCACCCCGACTCCCCCACCAGTCCGAGAGTTTTACCCTTTTCAATATTCAGCGAAACATCGTC
>CAVVJW010000026.1:0-42229 GCA_963748665.1 Ignavibacteriota bacterium
GATGGAACACTTCATGCGCCGCGCCCTCGCTGATCGCCATCGAGGCGGCCCCGAACAGCGTGCTCTTGAACGGCAAAAGAATGTTGCCGTCGCCGGTCGACCCTTCCGCGAACAGAACGATCGCGTCGCCCTTGCCCAGCCGCGTGGCAATCTCGGCGCCTGGTCCACCCGACTTGCGGCGGCGGTCGCGCTCGATGAACACGGTGCGCTGCAACTTCGACGAGCCATCCCAAAAGGCGGCCAGCCTTCAAGCTCGGACTTGGCGATGAATTGTACATCGACCAGCGAGCCCAGCACCAGGATGTCGGTCCAGGAAATGTGGTTGGCGGCGACCAGCAGCGGCCGCTTGTCCCGACAGCGTTCCCCGTCAAATGGACGCGGATGCCGAGCGCCCCTTGAGCAAGGGGCGCGATCGCCATAGCTTTCAGGATGACCGTTTCGCGCCACAGCCCGGTCTTCATGTGCGACGACCTGCAAGGGCGCAAGGATCAGCGGTGCTGAGGGAAAATGAGGACGCGAGGGGCAAGGTCCAATATCCTGATTTTTGACGATCATCGCGCGCTTTCGCTCACCGCAGGTCGCGGCGCATGACCGAGCGCGCCGCTGGGGCCGTGCTCGCTCAAGAACCGATAGTAGTTGGAGCGCCTGCCGACCTCGCGAAAACCGAGCCGCCGGTACAACGCGATCGCCGGTGCGTTGTTTTCGTCCGCCTCAAGAAACAGCGCTTCAGCGCGCGCGGCGTGCAGTTCGCGCAGAACCGCGTCCATCAACCGCCAGCCGAGCCCTTGCCGGCGGTGCGAGCGGGCAACCGCGACGGTCAGGATCTCGCCCTCGCCCGCCGCCAGCCTCGCCAGCACGAAGCCGACCGGCGCCTTGGCGCCGTGGCCGACTTCACGCACGCCGTAGCCAAAAACGGTATCCTGTTTCGAGCAGGGACGAAAATTCGCTGTCCGTCCAGGGGCGGACGAAATCCTCGCGATGCAGCACCGACAGCGCATCGCTGTCCGCCGCCGTCAGCGGCTCCAGCGCAACACTCCCTTCGGCCCGGCGACGAGGAACGGGAATGCGCATCTATGAAACTCTCGGCAGCACGAAGCCGGCCTGCGGCTTGGCGTCGGCGGCGCGCAGATAAAGCGGATCCGGTTTTCTCGCCCGCTCCCTTCCCGGCGGCCAGCCGCGCATAGACGGCAATATCGGCAGTGGCTTCCAGCGGGCCGAAATCGAAAGGCCCGCCTGTCGCCACGGCAATTTTTTCGGCCAACGCGCCGGCCAGAACCGGCTTTTGTTCGTGGAAGCCATCCCGGTCATTTCCGCCGAGTGTCGCCACCGCCGGGCCATAGCGCAGGATCGCCGGCCTCATCGTAGAGCGCGGCGTGGATTTCCTCCCGCCGTTTTCCAGCGCCACCAGCACGGCACGGTCCGGAAATTTCTGCCCGTGCCTCCTGCGCCAGCGCCTCCAGCGTGGTGACGCCGATCGTCGGGATCCGCGCCAGCGCCAGTCCGCGCGCCGTCGACACCCCGACGCGAACACCGGTGAACGATCCCGGACCGACGGAGACGGCGATAGCGCCGAGATCGGCATAGGCGATGCCGGCGTTGCGCAATGCCCTCGAGCAATCATTACTTATATGCAGGTTGTTATTTTAGCAGTATTACTTTTTTGGTTTCTTTCGTTGCATTGGATTCCATCCTCAGATAATAAACACCTGATGACAGGTTAGTTTCAGGTGTCCACAAAATCTTGTGCACACCATTATGCAGTTTACCCTCAAAAATTTTCTCAATTAACTCACCCTGAACATTATAAACAGATAAATTAATATTTGCCGGAGTACTGACTTTAAACCTGAACATTGTTGATGAATTAAATGGATTCGGATAATTTTGTTCAAGATTAAAATCAAATACTTTTTCTGAATTAGTATTTACAATATTAAGAGTTGTATTGCTTGCGATTGTCTGAAGATATAACGCAGTTGAAACCGGTAATCCTGCCGTGTATAGAGAACCAACGGGAGATGAATTAAATACCTTTCTGTAAAACAAACACGCAGCAAGGTAACTGCCTTCAAGAGACGGATGACTATAGTCAGCATCCCACCAAAACGACCGATGAATCTGTTAGAACAGACAACCTGAATCCATTGCCAACGGGACACACGGCATCATTTAATTCATTTGCAATCATATTGTACGATGATGACAATGAATCCTGCATATGTGAAAAATTCATAAAGTCAGGACTGCAATAAGTATTAATGCATTGAATTCCACCGTACCTTCTTCCCCCAGGTCATAAAGAACATAGTATTACAATTATAAGATTTTATTATTGAATCAAGTTTCCGTGCGGAAGGGTATGTAGAGGAATACCTGTAATACTCTATGACAGGCATCTGACTTTGTTCTAAGTACAACATAGTTCCAGCCTCCTCGTGAAATTTTATTCAAAGTTTCCGTATTTGATAAATGCTGTCCGAAGGAATACCCTCCCGGAGCACTCATATCCGTATAAACGTTTTTTCCCAGAGAAGCGCTTAAGTTTTTAAACATCAGAGGCAAATCATTCACGTATGTATAACTGTTTCCGACAAACAAAACCTTTGTTGTATCGGCTTTTAATTCCGAACAAATCAGTATTAATATTATTATCCACAATAACTTTTTCATTACACAAAATAATAAATTCAAATATATTATATAGAGTGAAAAATTTTGGTATAGAAGAATAAAGTAATACTTACTAATTTTGTATTGTTGTTTTTCATTTTTATCCGTTCTCCTCCTTATTGACAGATGTGTATCCTCCTTTATGCATCTGTCTTTTTATTCTCAAAGCCTGATTCTGTGTATTACTCCGAATTTTGAGCCCTCACTGCTAAGCAAAACTATTCATTAAGAACAAATCCCTGATAACAAATTTTTCATTATTACAAACAACACTAACATTATCGAAATGAACGTTTTCATTTTTTCTAACTTACCCGATAGTTATATGCGGTTTTAATCTTTTATCCTGCTTGAGACCGTTTTTTGTCATAATGTCAATCACATTTTTGTTATAAAACGGATAACTTTGTATCTTTATTAATGCAATCAACAAACAACACTCTTGGATTTTTCAAATCAGGAAAGGCATTAATATTTTTAAGCGTAAAATTAATTTCACCGATTTCCAGATTACTGATATTCGTTCAAGTCATTAATTAAATTATCTTTCATACTCTCATTAATATCACCAATAAAGAATAAAGTTATGTGAAACTTTGTCTTCAGGTTCCCACTTTATTTTTTTAATATCCCTGTCATCGAGCAAACTCTTAAATTTGTCAAGGTATTCTGAAACAATTTTTCTTGTTTTTCACCTAAATTTAATGAAACAAATGTTCTCATTCTGATTATGTTTATAAGTTGAATAACTTTCTATAAATTAGTAATATGATATGTTTTTGAAAATGTAAAAGTATTTCTTTTGAATGATAAAGATAAATTGCTTGCTGATAAATTCATTGAGTTTGTAAACATTGTCAGAAGGCTGAGAAGCGAGTGCCCATGGGATATAGAGCAGACCTCATAGCAGTTTAAGACGCTGTTTGCTGGAGGAGTCTTATGAAGTCCTTGAGGCAATCGATAATAATGATATGACAGAACTCAGGAAAGAGCTCGGAGACCTATGCTTCAGGTTGTTTTTCACGGAATTATGGGTGAAGAAACCAATGACTTTGATCTGGTACAGGTTTTAGAAGAAGAGACTGCAAAACTTATTTACAGACATCCGCATGTTTTTGGTGATACTGTATTAACAAACAGTGAAGACGTAAAGTCAAACTGGGAAAAATTAAAAAAACACGAAGGGCGAATTTCTATACTCGACGGCATTCCAAAAGAATTACCCGCTCTTTTCAGAGCTTACAGGGTTCAGGAGAAGGCGGCAAAAGTTGGTTTTGACTGGAAAGACTTAAAACCTGTTTATGAAAAAATTCTCGAGGAAATATCAGAATTAAAATATAACATTGAAAATAAAGTATCATCCGACAAAATTGAAGATGAGTTTGGGGATGTGTTGTTTTCTTTGGTTAATTATTCGAGATTCCTGAAAATAAATCCTGAGGATGCTCTCAGGAGAACAATTGAAAAATTTATATACAGGTTTCAGAAAATCGAAGAGTATGCAAAAAATAGCAATCTTGAATTAGATAATATGACATTAGACCAAATGGATGATATTTGGGTAAAGGTTAAAAACGAAAATAAAGAAAAGGATACTAATGGTAGTTAAAAAACATCATTCAATCGGGATTATTCTTTTTTTCAGGTTTCCAAGGAAAATCAAGTATCTGCTGTTAAAACAACATCAGGGACATTGGGGCTTTCCAAAGGGGCATGTTGAAAAAGGAGAGAAATACATTGAAACTGCCGTAAGAGAATTAAAGGAAGAAACAGGTATTAAGAAGATAAAACTTATTAAAAGCAAGATACTGTTAAGAGATTTTTATTCCTATAATAACGGAAAAAATAAAATTACTAAAAATGTTGATTATTTTATTGCGGAATCATATGTTGATATTGTAAAGATTGATAATTACGAAATAATAAATTATAAATGGTTAACTTTTGAAAAAGGTGTTGAAAGGTTAACCTTTTCAAAATCTAAAAAAATATTAAAAAAAGCGAATAAATTAATAGATGACTTCATATCAAGTAAATAAGAAATCGATTATGATGGCATTAGTGCTGTCATTCATTTTTCTTACCTCTGCTTTTCCGCAGGGTAAGGAGAAAATATCAGAATTAAAAACGAAAATAGATGATGTAGTTAAAACGATTAACTGTGATGTTTCAATTCAGGTAGCAAGCGCGACTAAATATGACTTGTTGTATGAATACCAGCCGGAAAAGAAGATGATACCCGCCTCAATTTCCAAAGTGGTAACTTCTGCGATTGCATTACAGTATCTGGGTACCGGTTATGAATTTAAAACCTTACTATATACGGATGACAGTAATTTAAACGATGGAGTTATAAACGGCAATTTGTACATAAAAGGATACGGAGATTCCTGAGTTTGACGCAGGTGATTTGTTTACTTTAAATTAAGAAATTTTTATCCAAAAACATTACTGAAATTACAGGTAACATTGTATATGACGATTCATATCTTGATGATCAGTATTTTGGTTTAGCGGATTATTATTCAGGCGATACCAAGCTGCAATACTGGCCATACGTAAACGCACTCTGTATAAATAGAAATGCAAGCAGGATAAACCCATCCGTTGAAATAGCAAATACACTGCAAAGCGAATTTCAGGGAAATAATGTAAAACTTGGCGGGATTATAATTTCCGGTACTACCCCTGAGGCGCCAAAGGAAATCGCAAGGGTAACTCATTCAATAGCAGAGGTACTTGCCAATATGAATAAACCAAGTGATAATCATTATGCAATAACAATATTTAAAGTTGTTGGTGCAGTACATAATAAACCTCCGGGCACATTAAAAAAGGGAACAGATGCTGTAGTTGACTTATTCACGAACATTGGAATCTCAAGGAATGAGTATGAGTTTTTGGAAGGTTCAGGTTTGACAAGGTTCAATTTTGCCACTTCAAATGTTTATATACAACTGCTAAAATTTTTATTCGATAACGAACAGGTATTTGATGTATTTTACAAATCACTTCCTGTCTCAGGTATAGATGGGACACTAAAGAAAAGAATGATAGGAACCGAAGCAGAACAAAATGTTCACGCTAAAACAGGCTCAATAAACGGAGTAAGTACTCTGACAGGGTATGCAATTTCACGTGATAATGAATTAATCATTTTTTATATTGCAATGAATGGCTTTAAAGGAGCAAACTGGGAGCCATATAGAAACAAACAGGATGAGATTTGTGAAATACTTTGTTACTTTCTCAAGAAAATAATTTAACAAATGGGTACTCTTGAACAGCATTTATCTATAACCGATATTGAATCACCAACAATAAAGAAGCTTATACTTTATAACTCAAATCATATTTGGGAGCAAGTAATTTTGCAATTGAAAAAAGCCACAGGATTTGATATAATACAGTGTGAACAGATTGCAGTAATTGCACATACTAAAGGTAAGGCTGTTGTAAAGTCAGGTCAGAATGAAGAGTTAGTAAAAATAAACAATGTTCTGAAAGAAATTAATCTTGTAACTGAGATTCAGTAACTTTATATGAGTAAAGCATTTGTAAATAGTATTATTTACGGTTTATTGATCGTATTAATATCTGCTTATTCCGGATTTTCGCAAAACAGATATAATTTTAATTTTGACGAAAAATGGGAATGGGTCGATTTGATGATTGACGAACAATGCTCATTATATGGAGTACTTGAACAATTGAAGTTCCTTCGAGATGAGTACGACATTAATACAGGCAGGTTACTATTCCGGGAATTATCAAAACTTGATAACTTAAACCATTTAAATCTTTTAACTTCAATTATTGAAAGAGATGTCTCTGTTAATCGCGAATATTTTAAAAAACAGTTTTCACCTTACATAGGCAATATAAGTTATGAAGAAAATTTTGGCGGTATTATCAGAGCCGCTGTCATTCTTACAGAACTTAGGAATTCATTTAACGAGGAAAATAAATTATTTACTGATAGAAATTATTTAATAAAACCTGCCGAACAGATTTCTTCAGATATGAAATTAAGTTTTAATTATTCCAACGCAGAATTTCTGTTGTCAACATTTAGAAGTCCGCTAACGGAGACTGATTATAAATCACTATACGAATCCGATATTATTAATAATATCATCAGTAATTTTTACAAAGATGGTATTTCGAAGGATGAGTTTATAAACTGTATAAGAGAAGTTTCCAGTAATGAACCTCTTATAAACATATATATTATTTGTAACCCACTCGCATTTATGAGTTTTGGTAATGTAAGAAATAATATAGATGATTATTCCGCAACTCTTAATGTCATTAAAAAAGAAGAACAGAATATTATTGAGAATTGCGCATATCTTCTTTCTCAGTTTTTTCCTTCTAATATAATAATTACCAATAATATTGATTTACTCTACGGCAGCAGAATTATTGGTTGGAGAGGAAAAGATAATGAAATTCAACTTGATTTAAATCGATTCGGGAATAATTATGAATTATTCACAAAATATTTAACTCGTGAGTTGTTCTTTGACGTAAAAAATGCCACCCAGCTTAATACGATAGATTATCTGTATTCTAACGAGGATACAATACTCATTAAATTAATAGAAGAAGTTTATGACAATGGAATCTCAAACTATCTGGCTCCCATACTTCAGGCAAACCGTCCTTCTTCGCTGCTTGAAAAGGATTTTAGTCTTTTTAAAAGAACATATAAAGCAATAATCGACAGAAAATCTTATGACATTATAGATAGTTTGTTTAGAATCGGCTCTAAAGAAATGTACTTCCATTCTATGGGAGCACAAATTGCATACAGTCTTGATGTTTACCTCGGAAGAAATTCAATCAGGAACTCTTTGATGTACGGACCTTTGTTTTTCTTTAAAGAATACATTGAGGCATATAATCTTGGCGACAGTAAAATCAGAAAAATATTTCGTCTTCCAAAAGACTTTGAGAAAAAAATCGAAAGTATGAATCATTCCGTTTCTTATGATATGATGAGAGATGTTATTAACATCAAGTTAAGTTCATCTGATACTGCAACAATAAATCCATCAATAAGAAACTTATTTAAGAAGTATAAGACCAGAAAAGATCTCTGGTTTCTTAATTTACTTACTGGCAAACTATACATAAACAAAGGATTATATACAGAATCTCTTCCATATATTATGAATTCTTATATGGGGATTATTAACAGAGAAAAATTTTCAAATGATATCGGGCAGATATATTTTGTAAATTCTGCTTTTCAAGAAAGTGTAGAAATGTTTACAAAGTGTATTTCTTTTACAAATGACAAAGCCGATTATTATTTAAAAAGAGGTATCTCATATTACAATTTGGGTGAAACAGATAATGCAAAAACCGATCTTGAAAAAGTGATTAGTTTAGACCCTGAAAATAATCTTGCAAAAGATTATCTTTCTAAATGAATTTTAATCTTAAATCAAATTATAAGCCTACTGGTGATCAGCCAAAAGCAATTGAAGAGTTAACAAGAGCTGTCAAAAATCAAGAAAAGAGTCAGGTGTTTCTTGGCGTAACAGGTTCAGGCAAAACATTCTCAATCTCAAATGTAATTCAGAATATAGGTAAACCTGTTCTGGTAATGTCTCACAATAAAACTCTTGCGGCACAGTTGTTCGGTGAGTTTAAAAATTTCTTCCCTGAAAACAGAGTCGAGTTTTTCATTTCATATTATGATTACTATCAGCCTGAAGCATACATCCCCTCTACCGATACATACATTGCAAAAGATTTATCGATCAATGAGGAGATTGACAGATTAAGATTAAGAGCAACTGCCTCACTGCTCGAAGGCAGGAATGATATAATTATTGTTTCTTCTGTTAGTTGTATATATGGTATAGGTGCTCCCGAAGATTATGCCGAACAGGTTTTAGTACTTCGCAAAGGACAAAAGATATCGAGAAAAGATTTGCTTACTACATTAGTTAATATCCATTATGTCAGGAATGATTCTGACTTTAAACGCGGTAACTTCAGAGTAAGAGGGGACACGATAGAAATTGTACCTGCCTATGAAGATGAAAAAGGTATCAGGATTGAAATGTTTGATAATGAAATCGAAAGAATAAGTTATATAGAAAGATTAACAGGCAGAGCAATCGGAGTTGACGACAGCGTCTCAATTTATCCCGCAAAATATTTTGTCACTACTCCGGAAAAGATTAACGATGCTATTGAAGATATAAGAAAAGAAATGTGGGAACAGGTACAGTACTTCCAGAAAGAAGATAAACTAATAGAAGCACAGAGAATTGAGCAAAGAACAAACTATGACATAGAAATGATTAAAGAAGTTGGTTATTGCTCGGGAATTGAAAATTACTCAAGACACCTTGACAGAAGAGAACCGGGGACAAGACCATCGTGCTTGTTCGATTATTTTCCCAACGATTTCCTGTTAATTGTTGATGAATCTCACGTATCAGTACCACAGATTCGCGGTATGTATAATGGCGACAGAATGAGAAAGAAAACTCTTGTTGAACATGGTTTTCGTTTACCATCTGCACTGGACAATCGTCCTATGACTTTTGAAGAATGGGAATCTGCTATTAATCAGGTTATTTTTGTCAGCGCTACTCCTGCAGATTACGAACTTACAAAAAGCGGGGGTTCAATCGTTGAGCAGGTAATAAGACCGACAGGTTTACTCGACCCTGAAATACAGGTAAGACCCGTTAAAAATCAAATCGATGATTTAATAAATGAAATCCGGTTAAGAACTTCAAAAAGCGAAAGGACTCTCGTTACTACATTAACAAAAAGAATGAGCGAAGACCTTACAGATTATTTAGAGGGCATTGGAATCAAGGTAAAGTATATGCATTCTGAAGTTGATTCACTTGACAGGGTTGAAATTCTCAGAGGACTTCGTCTTGGAGAATTTGATGTGCTTGTGGGTGTGAACCTGCTTCGGGAGGGTTTAGACCTGCCTGAAGTTTCGCTCGTTGCTATACTGGATGCGGATAAAGAAGGATTCCTGCGTTCCGAAAAATCCCTGCTTCAAACGGCGGGACGAACAGCAAGAAATGTTAATGGTCTTGTTATTATGTATGCTGATAAAGTAACTGAATCAATGAGAAAGGTTATTGATGAAACAGCCCGCAGAAGAAAGATACAGGATGAGTATAACAAGGAACATAATATCGAGCCAAAGACTATATATAAGACGTACGAAGAGATAATGTCATCTACTATCGTAGCCGATTCAAAAGGAAAATATGATTCAAAAAGAAAAGGTAAAGGAAATGAGAAAACCTCTTTATCGATACTGACAGATCCACTGTTTAAGAAGATTAATAAAGAGCAAAGAAAAGAGTTGATAGACCAATTACGAAAGGAAATGATAAATTCAGCAAAAGATTTAGAATTTGAAAGAGCGGCAGAACTCCGTGATGAAATAAAAAGATTATCAGAAGATTAAAAATAAAATATTATGAAAAATATTATACTAATTATATTAATTATTTCCAGCGTCAAAGCGTTCTCATTTGAAATTGCCGGCAAAGTTCTGGATGAAAGATATTTTCCTGTTCCGAATATCTCAATTACTGTATCAGGAGGCTCTATGTCAAAAACAGGCAGAGACGGGACATTCAGGATATCTACTGATAATTCACCTTATGACTTAATACTGTATGATTTATCCGGTAATATTGGTGTAATCTATAAAGACCTTACTACCTCAACTCCTGAACTTATGTTTTTCGGATTAAGCGCTTCCAGAAATATTAATACTGAGTTTATAAAAATCGAATTCCCGAACATTCCAAGCGGCAGGAGTGCAATAATAAAATTCCTGAGTGAAGATATTTACAGTTGTGAAGATGTATTTGCTTCAGCAGGGGAAAGAACAAAAGTTCTAAACATTAATTTCCCTGCCTACAAAACACGATTAAACGGCAGGGTAGTGTATCTGGAGAAAACTCCGACATCGTATGAAAAATATCTTGAATACTCAGTTACAATTAATAAAGAAGGATATCCTCAGACTGTAGTATTCGATTCTACATCTTTCGGCAGAACCCCCGGTACATCTAACGTGATAATATACCCGCCTGCTTTTGCTTATGATTACAAAGGATTTTCAGTCTTTGCAGATTTTCTTTCGCAGCACAGAAATGCAGAATTAACTTTAAACTTAACCGAAGGAGACATAGTATCGTCAAAAATTATTGTTCCTCAAAATCTGCCTTACGGATACAGATTAAAAGTCGAAGGCAGAGGCGGGTTGAAGAACAGCGGAAGTTTTGTAAATTATACTTACTCATATCCGGGTTCTACTTATAATATTCCTACTGAAACCGCACCAAAACTTGACGCTCCGCAGGACAAATACTGGGGAGTTTCCAACAACACTATATTCTCGTGGGACTGGGGTTCAGGAACAGGAGTGTATGTTGTACAGTTTCATAGTTTCGCTCCTGTCGGAGATTTCTATGTCGTAACGAGGGACAGAAATTTAAAAAACCCAAAATCTCTCTCAGGCGGAATTATAGATGGAAATGAATATTCCTGGGTAGTAAGCAAATATCTTACATATATGTCTGTTGACGACTTTGTCCGTCCAAGATTGTTTGCAAACGACCTTGGTTATAAGGCAATACTTACATCAGAAATGAGAACGTACAGGATAAACCCGTTTTAAAATATATCTCTCAGGAACCTGTGGTCTTTACGCCAGTCTTTACGGACTTTTACGAATAGTTTAAGGAATACTTCCTTGCCGAGGAAGACTTCAATATCTTTACGTGCAAGTTCGCCGAGTTTCTTTATCATATCTCCGCGTTTACCAAGTATTATCATCTTTTGTGTTTCACGCTCTAAGATTATATCGGCATTGATAAAATCTTTCTGGTTCTCTTCCCTTACTTTAAACTCTCTTACTTCAACGTGTACGCTGTATGGAATTTCCTCTTCATAAAGTTCAAGTATTTTCTCTCTGATTATTTCAGATACAAAAAACTTTTCGGGTCTGTCTGTCAGTGTATCGTTATCGTAAAAGAAATCACCTTCGGGTAAATGCTCAATTAATTTTAGTTTTAATAAATCAAGATTTAATTTGCTTGCCGCAGATATAGGAATAATCTCATCAAACTTAAACTCCTGCTGTAATGTAGCAATCTTATCCGTTATCTGTTCCGGTTTAAGAATATCACATTTGTTTAATACTACGATTCTTTTGAAAGAAGAAAATTCTCTTATAAAATCTTCTTCGATTTTCTTTAAATCATTCATTACTATATTCATACCATCAATAAGATAAAGCACAAGGTCGGTTTCTTTGAAAGATGACCTTATCTCTTTCTTCATATATCTCTGCATTTCATACTTCGGCTCAAGAACTCCGGGGGTGTCAACGAATATAATCTGATAATCCTTACCTGTTAAAACACCCTGAATCTTATTTCTTGTTGTCTGAACTTTTTTACTGACTGCGGACAGTTTGAAATCAAGAAAAGCATTCATCAAAGTTGACTTTCCCGCATTGGGTCTTCCTATTATCGAAACGTATCCGCTTTTTGTTACCATCAATTTAATACCTTTATCTGACTTTTATTGTTTAAAATTATCTGCGGCTTGCCGCTGTATTGTCCTATTTTTCCTTTTACTTCCACAGTCTTATTCTTGTAAATCATTAAATCACCAAAATAATCAAACTTATCCGCAAAAACTACTGCCGTAAAAGTGTTCTTCGGGTATTTACCATCGAAATTCAAATATGCAACTTTCTCTCTTATTGTAACATCAGCCACGTATCCTGTTACGACAGCACTAGAGCCTATCTTTGAAGCCGTCTCAGAACTTTTTAAGTTAACAGTTTGCGAAGTGTTTTTCTTTCCGCTGCTTGTGTTATTATCTTCCTGCGTTTCTTCTTCTTTCGGTTCCTCTTTAGGTGTTTCCTTTTGCCCGGTTAAATTTTCTTTCTTTGGCTCATCGGTTTTATTTACTTTTACTTCTTCCTTCTTCTGACCGCATCCTGTAATAAGTGAAAATGAAAATAATAAAATTAATATTCTCTTCATAATTATATATTATTTAAGTTTATCCTTTGCTTGTTTCAGGTAATTCATAACCGAAGCATCGTTCTGAAGTTCGGGTTTTAGTTTTAAACCGTATTCAATTTCTTCTACGGCTTTCTTGTATTTTTCTATCGCAAGATATAATATCCCTCTTCTTATGTATGCTTCGCCGTCTGAAGAATCGAGATGAATTGCATTATTATAATCTTCCATTGCCAGATCATATTTCTTCAGATATTTATAAATCGTCCCTCTGAAATAATAACTTTTAGCAATAGATGAGTTTGCTGTAATAGCCTTGTTGGCATCTACAAGTGCTTCCTCATACTTGTCAAGATTCATCATAAGTGCACCGCGGTTCCAGTAAGTATCAACGTGCATCGGGTCGATATTCTCTGCTTTATTAAATATTTCTATCGCTTCATTAATCTTACCTAAATGACCATAGAGAGTACCGAGTGAATTCAATGCGACTATATCGTTAGGACTTATTGTCAGTGCCTGACTCAAGTCTTTGTATGAATTCTCTACATCATTTAACATCAGATATGCCGCACCCCGGTTGGCTAATGCTCTGCTGTAGTTCGGTTCTATTTCAATCGCCTTTGAAAAGTTCTCTATAGACCTTTCATAATTCTTCTGCATTAAATAAATAAACCCAATTGAGTTGTATGCATTAGATTCCTTTGGGCTTTTACTGATTATTACATTGAAGTAACTTAGCGCGGTTTCGTATTCACCGTTTTTTATCGCATCACTACCCTTTTTGTACAGTGTATCTATATGTTGTGAAAAAGATACTGATGCGACCGATAAAAACAGTAAAACAATAAATAATTTTCTCATTAGCGTAATATATCATTTAATAAAAAATGCGGCGGAGTTTAAATCCGCCGCACACTTTAATATTAATAATTGTCTATCTGTGCTCTTTGTAACTTGCCCGAGTAATCTATGTAAACGGCTTTCCACTCTGTGTAGAAATCATAAACCGTCCAGCCGCCTTCTCTGTGTCCGTTGCCCGTTGCTTTTACACCACCGAACGGCATATGTGCTTCAGCACCTATTGTTGCCCCGTTGATGTATGTTATTCCAGCCTGAATATCCCTTACTGCTGTAAATGCGTCGTTAACGTTGTTTGTGAAAATGCTTGACGAAAGTCCGTATTCAGTTCCGTTAAGTATTTCTATTCCTTCTTCAAGCGATGAGCATTTCAGAACCGCAAGCACAGGACCGAAAATTTCTTCTTTCGCAATTCTCATATCAGGTGTTACATCCTTGAATATTGTCGGCTTGTAGAACCAGCCCTTAGCAAGGTCGCCGTCTTTTGCATAATCACCGCCTGCAATAAGCGTTGCCTTATCTTCTTTCAAACCAATCTGAACGTAATCGTTCACAGTTTCTCTTTGTGATTCACAAACGCATGGACCAACATCCACGCCTTTATCGTTTCCGTATCCGAGTTTTAATTTGTTCACTCTCTTAATCAGCATTTCAAGAAACTTGTCGTGAATGTCTTTGTGTAAAATCAATCTTGAAGTTGCTGTACATCTTTGTCCCGTAGTTCCGAAAGCACCCCAGAGCACTGCATCGAGTGCAAGGTCAAGGTTTGCGTCATCCATCACAATCTGTGCATTCTTTCCGCCGAGTTCCAGCGAAATTCTTTTTAAATCTCTGCCGCCGACTTCGTTGATTCTCTTTCCTATTGCTGTTGAACCGGTGAACGAAATAAGGTCAATATCTTTGCTGTTAATGATAGTTTCGCCAACTACTCTTCCGCTGCCGTGAACAATGTTAATAACACCCGGAATGTAATCCTTGCCAAGTACTATGTGCATTGCTTCTTCAACAATCTTCACGAATGTATTCGCAGTCTTCGGAGTAAGTTCCGCTGGTTTAAACACAACAGTATTACCGCATACCAATGCCGGAAATATTTTCCAGGTAGGAATTGCCATAGGAAAATTCCACGGAGTAATGATACCTGCAACGCCTATAGGAACTCTGAAACTTAAATTCATTTTATTCGGAAGTTCACTCGGAGCGTTCAAGCCCAAAAAGTCTTCTGCCCTCCGATGCCGCATAGTAAGCAGTATCAATGCCTTCCTGAGTATCGCCTTTTGTCTCTGCAAAAACTTTACCCATCTCTCTTGTCATCTCGTGCGAAATCTCATCTTTTCTTTCAAGCATAATATCTCCAACAACTTTCAGCACATCGCCTCTTTTTGGAGCAGGTACAAGTCTCCATTTTTTTAAAGCCTCTTTAGCCGCTTTGATTGCTTCTTCTACATCATCTGTAGTTGATGCAGGGAAATAACCTATTAAGTCATCGTTCCAGTTAGCAGGATTTCTATTTTCAGTAAACTTACCGCTCTTCGAATCTTTCCACTCGCCATTAATTAAATTTTTAAAATATTCCATGATTATTATTAGGTTTATAATTTATTAGGATTGTACAAAATATACATTAAGTATGATATTAGAAATTCATTAATTTATGATAAAAGATGTTTAAATATTTCTAAAAATATAACCCATTTACGAATTCCTGAAAGTGTTCGCTTATCCAGCGATAATTGTTTACGACATAAACAAAGAATTCATCTTCTGTTTTGTCTTTGTAGAATATGTTACGTGTGAAATAGCCATAAAACACTCCGTTTTCATCGAAGAGTTTTGGCGGTTTAGTTGCGTAGTCATTCCACGGGCTTAAATAACTGAACTCGTTTCCGAATTCACTGAACTCACTCCATATTGAAAGGTTATTATACTTTGTTCCGTATGCTCCGTTTTCATTCCATACGGATTCATCGTGAAACTGTGTGCAGGTAATGCATCCCAGATATACATCGTAATTCTCACCGCCAAATATCATAACCTTCTGAGCATAAACAGCAGTTACGGTAAAAAATAATATTATTAATACTATGTGTTTCATTCTCTATAAAATATATTAATTTACTTTGAATATCAAGAAGAAGAATAAAGGAAGAATAACTCTGTTGAAAAACATATTCTTTCAAAATAGTACCTCAATCTTCCGGAATGAGCGTTGTGATTATTTCGCAATCCGCCGCGGCGGATTGCGTTACATATCCTTTATAGCTAAATATTTCATATTATGCAGGAAAGACTTATTTGTTTGTTTTTATCATAATCGGATTTCCTTTTCCGTTGAAAAAAACGAAGATATTACTTAAATTATAGATTGTAGGGCGGTTAGCTCAGTTGGTTAGAGCGCCACGTTGACATCGTGGAGGCCATTGGTTCGAATCCATTACCGCCCACTATTGTTTTTACATAGTTTATTCTGTGAAGTCTCTCCTATAAAACATTTCGTGATTTTTTATTTCAGGGTTTACAGAGTGAGCAAAAAATTTACATAAATTGGATAACATAAAGATTACTTTTCCGGATGGCTCTGTTAAAGAGTTTGCTAAAGGCGTAACTGCTTACGATGTTGCAAAAGGCATCAGCGAGCGGTTTGCACAGCAGGTTTTATACGCGGGCGTTAACGGTGTGCAGAAAGACCTTGCGGCGCCTATTAACGATGACGCTAAGATTGTTTTCTTTAAGTTTGATTCTGAAGAAGGCAAAGAATGTTACTGGCATACCTCTTCTCACGTTATGGCTCAGGCAATTGAAGAGTTGTATCCCGGTTCGAAGTTTGGAGTGGGTCCTGCCATTGACGGCGGTTTTTATTATGATATTGATTGTGAGCATAAGTTTACCGAAGCGGATTTAAAGAAAATAGAAGACAGAATTCTTGATATTGCTAAACGTGATTTGCTTCCCGTCAGAGAAGTGATGAAAAGAGCCGATGCTATAGAATATTTTAAGACAAAGAGAAAAGATGAATATAAAGTGGAAATTCTTGAAACGATTGCGAAGGATGAAGAGTTGGTTTCGCTGTATCATCAGGGTGATTTTACAGACCTTTGCAGAGGTCCGCATTTACCTAATACAGGGAAGATAAAAGCAGTAAAACTTTTATCTATTTCGGGCTCTTACTGGAGAGGCGATGAAAAGAATAAAATGCTTCAGAGAATTTACGGTGTTACTTTTCCATCGCAAAAGGAACTCGACCAGCATTTAAAAAATCTTGAAGAAGCAAAAAAACGCGACCACAGAAAACTTGGTAAAGAACTCGACTTGTTCTTCTTTCACGAGGTCAGTCCGGGTGCACCTTTCTGGCTGCCGAACGGTATGATTATATACAGGGAAATTGAATTGTTTTCACGACAGTTGCACGATAAATACAGATACGACGAAATCAGTACACCTATGATTGTTAGAGAGCCGCTGTTTAACACTTCAGGACATACAACACATTATGCTGAAAATATGTTTAAGATTATAACAGACGATGAGCCGATGTATTTAAAACCTATGAACTGTCCTGAGGCAACGATAGTATATTCATCAAAACTCAGAAGTTTCAGGGATTTACCGATTCGTTTAAGCGAACTCGGCAGAATGCACAGGAATGAAATACGCGGTGCATTAGGCGGTATGTTCAGAGTAAGACAATTTACTATGGATGATGCGCATATCTTCTGTACTTATGACCAGATACTCGATGAGATAACTAAGGTTCTTCAGTTAATGACAGAAACTTATTCTACATTCGGATTCACTCCGATGTATTATCTTTCAACAAGACCCGATGAAGCAATGGGCGATATTGAAGTATGGAATAAAGCAGAAGAATCACTATCAAGTGCGTTAAAAGCAAACAATCTTGATTTTAAGATTAATGAAAAAGACGGTGCGTTTTACGGTCCGAAGATTGACGTACACATAAAAGATGCATTAAACAGAACCTGGCAGTTGGCGACAGTACAACTCGATTTTAATCTGCCGGAAAGGTTCGACTTAACATACGAGGGTTCAGACGGACAAAAACACAGACCTATAATGATACACAGAGCAATATACGGAAGTTTTGAAAGGTTCGTAGGAATTTTAACCGAGCATTATGCGGGTAACTTCCCTGCGTGGATTGCTCCTGTTCAGATTGCAGTGTTACCGTTAACCGATGCACAGAAAGATTATGCAAGGAATGTTTACGATACACTTTTCAGCGAAGGGTTCAGAGTATATCTTGATGACAGAAGCGAAAAGGTAAATTATAAAATCCGCGAAGCAGAAAACAGGAAAATTCCTTATATGCTGGTATTAGGCGGTAAAGAAGCAGAGAAAAACAACGTTTCCTTAAGAATTCACGGTGACGGAGATAAAGGTGCTTTTGAATTGAAAGAGTTCATTCAAAAGGTTAAATTGAATGTTGTTGAAAAAAGACAAAAATACGATTTATAAATTTAAGAAAGGTTACTTTAATTAAAGACAAGAAATTTAAAGAAAGAGTAAATCAGGAAATTACCGCATATCAGGTAAGAGTAGTTGATGAAGACAGTCAGCCGCTGGGCGTTATGCCTTTGCACGAAGCCTTAAGGCTTGCAAGTTCAAGAAGTCTGGATTTGGTTGAAATTGCGGCTAACTCTAAACCGCCGGTGTGTAAAGTGATTGATTATGGTAAATATAATTACGAGAGGCAGAAAAAAGATAAATTGCAGAAAAAGAACCAGGTTGTAATGACGGTTAAAGAAATCAGGTTCAATGCAAATACTGATGATCATGATATAGAATTTAAAACCAAACATTTAAGACAGTTTCTTTTAGACGGACATAAAGTAAAGGCTTCCATTCTTTATAAAGGAAGAATGATAACCCACCCTGAAATAGGGCAGAAGTTAATGAAGGAAGTGCTGGAAAAATTAGTTGATATAGGAAAGATTGAAGCAAAGCCGAAACTTGAAGGAAAAATGCTTATAACGTATTTAGTACCCGACAAGAATAAAATTGCGACTTACAAATCGAAATTAGCAAAGATGGAAAAGGAAAAGAATAAAACAGTTGGTGAAATGAATACGGTTAAAACTGATACAGGTATTGAAAATATAGTTCAACCGGAGGAAAAAGTAAAAACAGACGAAGTTTTAGGAATAAAAGATAATACTGATATAGAAAAGAATATACAAACAGAAATTAATTTATAAATAAACAAACTGATAAAATGCCAAAGATGAAATCAAACCGTGCTTCAGCCAAGAGATTCAAGGTAACCGGTACGGGGAAACTCAAAAGAGAGAAAGCAGGCAGAAGTCATATTTTAACCAAGAAATCTCCTAAAAGGAAAAGACAATTAGGAACAGCAACATTGGTATCGAATGGTGACGAAGGAAGAATGAAAAGATTAATCCTTGCCGAATAATCCCAAAGGGATTTGTCTTAAAGAAAGACGTTAAAGTTCTTTGAAATATATGTTATTTCCTGTTGATTTGAAAAGATAAGATTAAGTACAAACGCGGAAATAATTTAAACAAGAAGAGGTTTCAAAATTCTGATTTGCAGAATGCCTCAATTTTTAAATTTAAAGAAAGGAATTATTAAAATGCCAAGAGCCAAAAACAAAGTAGCAGCTCACAAACGTAAGAAAAACATTCTTAAACAAGCCAAGGGCTATGTAGGCGCAAGAAGTAAACTGTACACAGTTGCTAAAAATGCCGTCGAAAAAGGTCTAACACACTCTTACAGAGACAGAAAATTAAAAAAGAGAGTTTACAGAAATCTCTGGATAGTTCGTATCAATGCCGCAGCAAGGATAAGCGGTGTCTCTTATTCACAATTAATGGGTGCATTAAAGGTTAAGAATATTGATGTTAACAGAAAAACACTTGCTGATTTAGCATACAATAACATTGAAGCATTTACAGAATTCGTAAAGGTGTCAATGAAATAAGAAATAAAGTATATCTTTATATAACAAAAAGCGGACTTACAGTCCGCTTTTTTGTTTTAAATAAGTCACTTACTTCAGAGTAGAACCTTTTGCAGACCACCATTCAAGCACTTCAACAGTTAATCGCCCCGATTTTACTGCAGGGTCTTCTGCGCATAGCAATTCTGCTTCCTCTTTCGATTTAACGCTAAGTATGAATATTCCTCTCAATTCACCCTTACCGCCGAATGGTCCCGCTATCATAAGTTTTCCTTCCTTTGATAACTTCGATATGTTTTCCATATGCCCTTTCTGTATCTCGGCAGAGGTTGTTGAATCCTGTGTCCGGTTAGGTCCTGTCTTTAAAAGACACATATAATATTTTTTCATTACGTAAGTTACATCGCCATCCTTCATTTCGAATTCATCCTGAGCAAACGAAGACTTAACTGTTACTAATAATATTAGTAATGCTATAAATTGAATTGTTGTTTTCATTTTATTATAATTAATTAATTAGTTTTTCTAATCAGCTAACTTTTTCCTCAAGTACATACTTCCATACTAAACCGGCAATTACTGCACCAATTAAAGGAGCAACTATGAATACCCATAATTGTGTTATTGCATCACCACCAACGAATAATGCAGGTCCAATGCTTCTTGCAGGATTAACAGATGTACCTGTTATTGGAATACCTACAATGTGAATAATAACGAGTGCAATACCGATAGGTATTCCCGCAAATCCTACAGGTGCTTTACTTGAAGTAGAACCAAGTATAACAATCAGAAATATAAACGTAAGAACAACCTCTGCTGTAAACCCTGCGATTAATGAATACTTCATCGGAGAGTGCTCTGCGAATCCGTTCTGTCCGAGTCCGTTTGCTGCAATATTATATCCCTGTAATCCTGTTGCAATAAAATACAATATTCCGGCACCGATGATAGCACCGATTATCTGGAAAATAATATACATACCTGCATCTTTACCGCTTATACGTCCTGCAACCAAAGCCCCTACAGTAACTGCAGGATTAATATGGCAGCCTGATATTCCGCCTATGCCATAAGCCATTGCAAGTACTGCAAATCCGAATGCGAAAGAAATCCCAAGAAATCCAACCTGTCCGCCTGAAATTACGGCTGAACCGCATCCGATAAGAACCAACACCATTGTTCCGATTAATTCGGCAATGTATTTTTTCATTTTACTATCCTTTCGTTTAGTTATAAATTAAATAGCCTTTTATTCAATTTTTATTTCATCCACAAAAATAAAAGCATCTCCCCCTGCTCCCGGATGCCAACCCGGGATTTTCCCGTAATTAATTGCTTTAACCTTAACATACCTTGCTTTAACAGTTTTTTCAGGTGCTAATGCAAGTTCGTTTATCGTTACCTCTAAATCCGTATCTATAATCCTGTTATCAACTGTTCCAATTTTTTCGAACGTAATATTATCATTAGATATATAAATCTCAATATATTTTGGCATCCATATCCAGCTTCTTGCGTCCTGCAAAAAACCAACCGATATATTTCTTATTTCCTTTTCCTTGCTTAAATCTATAACCGCAGAGAAATCCTGTCCCTGATATCCCTGCCATCTTCCGAGTCTCCAGTTTGTTTTTCCTCTTATCCCGTCTATTAGTGCTTCCGGTCCGCCGGCAGTATATTGTAAATTTGGCTGAGACTGTAATTCAACTTTTATGTTGTTTGGTATTTTATAATATTCTGACTCCGTGAAATAACTGTATTCATTGCTGGATATAGAATGTGCATAAGTAAGCAGTTTTGTGTTTTCGTATATCTTAAACGGACCCGAATATTTTACGTATTTATCGGGAGTGTTTTCGCCGGTAAGATTATAGTAAATATCTGCCTGCTGAAAATTAACCTCAAGTGATATTTCAAGTGAGTCTTTAAATGTTATCTGACTTACGTTTGCAAATGGTGATGGTAATAATTCATTGTAATTCAGTAGAGGTTTGTCGGGGTATAAATATTTTCTTACACCATTTTCGCCAAAAGACTTTGAAGGTGCATTACCCATTATAAAAGTAATTTCACCGCCATTTAATATGTCACTCCAGTTAATAAAGGGCTTTTTATCTTCCGATTTATAATTTTGTAACGTATATGTTTTCGTCAGATTGATTGTTTGCAGTTACTGTAAAAGTTTTTCCGTTTTCAAGGTTTATTTTTACTTCATCGAATATAGGACTGCCTATCATAAATTTTCCTGAACCTGGGGTTACAGGGTAAAACCCCATTGCGCTGAATACATACCACGCTGACATCTGTCCGCAGTCTTCATTGCCAATTAGCCCGTCAGGACTGTCTTTATAAAACTCCGACATTATCTTTCTTACTATCTGCTGCGTTTTATGCGGACTCTCAGTATAATTATATAGATATGCAATATGGTGAGATGGCTCATTACCGTGTGCATACTGTCCTATAAGTCCTGTAATATCGGCCTGTTCACGTCCTGTTGTTTTTGTATCAGCACTGAAAAGTTCGTCCAGTTTCTTTTCAAGATTTCCGTTTAAATATTCATTTAATTGCGGTATGTTTTGAGGAACATAAAAAGAATACTGCCAGGAATTCGCTTCGGTATAATTGTTGTCAACATCTGTTGGATTAAAAGGGTCTTTCCAGCCGTTATTAAACCTTGGTCTCATAAATCCTGTTTTACTGTCAAAAACATTTTTGTAAAACTGAGACCTTGTATAAAAATCATTCTTGTATGTATCGCTTCCTACAGTTGCCGCATAATCTGAAATACACCAGTCATCATAAGCATATTCAAGTGTTTTGGAAACCGATTCGTGCTCTTTGTCGGATGGTATGTATCCGTATTTTTTATAAGAGTCTAATCCATAAATATTCAGATTAGCACTGCTAACCATAGCGTCTAAGGCTTTTCTTCTCTCAAAATCATTTATGCCGCTGTTAAAAGCATCTGTAATAACGGGAACCGAGTGATAGCCAATCATACAATCTGTCTCATTTGCCCATAGTTCCCAGACAGGAAGCCTGCCCCCTTGTTCATACTGCAGAATGAATGTCTTTATGAAATCAAGCGACCGATTTCTTTCGATTATGTTTAGTAAAGGATGTAACGCTCTGTACGTATCCCATAGAGAAAAGACAGTATAATAATTATGATTGGATTTGTGTGTTTGTAAATCCCTGTCCAAGATATGAGCCATCAACGTCGTTAAAGGTATTAGGACAAATTGCAGTGTGATAAAGTGCTGTATAAAATATTTTTAGTTTCGTGATATCGGATGATTTTACCTGAATCTTATTTAAATATTTATTCCATAATTCATTCGCATTTAGCCTTACCTTATCAAAGTCCCAGTGGTTAATCTCGGCCTCAAGGTTCATCTTTGCATTTTCTTCACTGATAGCAGAAATACCTACTTTTACCAAAACGGGTTTTTCTGTTTCGTTGAATCCCAGTATCGTCTTAATGTTTTTTCCTTCTGCGTATGTTTTTTCGGGAAGTCGATTGTCATCGGAATAAATATCGGCTGTTTTAAACTCCTCAGAAAAAACTGCATAGAAATAAACTCTCTGGTCTTGTGCCCACGATTTTGAACGTCTGAAACCCGAGACTTCATTCTTGTTCACAATACTTATGTGCGATTCAATAACTTCATCACGATGTTTTAAATCTATAAGTATATTTTGATTTTTTTCTTTTGGAAATGAATATTTGTGCAGCCCTGTTCTTGTGCTCGTGGTTAATTCTGCTTTTACGTTATATCTTTTCAGAATTACACTGTAGTATCCGGGTTCAGCAATTTCTTCTGAATGAGAAAACATAGATGTGTAATTGCCAATACGGTTTTTATCAAGGTCAACAAATTTATTTTCGGAAAATGGCATAAACAGTATGTCGCAATAATCGGGAACACCCGTACCGCTCAGATGTGTATGTGAAAATCCGTAAATTATGCTGTCGGAATAATGGTATCCCGAACAACCGTCCCACCCTTCAAGTCTTGTGTCAGGACTTAACTGTACCATTCCAAATGGCACAGTTGCCCCCGGGAAAGTATGCCCGTGTCCGCCTGTTCCGACGAAGGGATTTACGAATTTAGTTAAATTTAATTCGTTGCTTTCCTGAACGGTAAACGACGAAAATATAAATAATAAAAGTACAGATAATAAAACTTTTTTCATATCGGCTTATAATATTAATGCAAGGTATAAATAATTTATCAAACCTTAAACATCATTATTCGGTGCGTATATATATCTACTCACCAAGGCGAGTCTTCGACAAATAAAAGAAAAGATTTCACTGAAAGGAAAAGGTTTTACCGCAGAGGACGTCTCAAGAATCTGCGACAAAGGATTAAAAGAAAATTATTTTTATTAATGAAACTTTATTGGGATAATATATGTATATACATATAAAGTAAACATACAAGATGAAATTAGAAGACGAAATAAAGCAGAAAGAATTTAAGAGTCCTTACCATAAATTAATGGTAAATATTCTATACACGGGAAATTGGTTGAGTTTGTTAGAGGCGAATTATTTGAAGCCGTTTAACCTTACACTTCCTCAATTCAATGTTTTGAGAATACTTAGAGGGCAGTTTCCAAACCCGATAACTGTAAATGATATTATTGACAGGATGCTCGATAAATCTTCCAATGCATCCAGAATAATAGATAAGTTAGTATTAAAGAAACTTGTGATTCGCAAGACGTGCAAACAGGATAAAAGGGCAGTTGATGTTCTGATTACTGACAGCGGTCTTAATCTTTTAAAAACAATTGACAGAGAAATACATAAATGGGAAAACAGAATGAAATCGATTTCTGTTTCTGAAGCAGAAAAACTAAACGTGCTTCTCGATAAACTCAGGGATGTTACTATCAAAGATATTAAATAAAACTATTAATTAAAATAAATACAAACAAAATGAAGAAAAATCTATTAACATTGGTACTGGTATTATTCGCAGCAACGGCAATGATTGTTAGCGGCTGCGGTAAATCAGAAAAAGAAGTTAAAGTCGGTGAAAAACAAAACGCAGGTGAAAAGAGCGGAAAATCTTTAACCGTTAGTGTAACTGACAGTAAAGTTAACTGGCTCGGTAAAAAAGTTACAGGACAGCATAACGGTTCGATTAAAGTTTCCAAGGGTGAAGTAATGGTTGACAATGGAAGAGTAACAGGCGGAAAAATTGAGATTGATATGAAAACTATAGTAAATGAGGACTTAAAGGAAGAAGAGTTTAATAAGAAACTTGTTGGACATTTATCTTCTGCAGATTTCTTTGATGTAGAAAAATATCCGACTTCAAAGATTGAAATTACAAAGGTTGAAGAGCTGAAAGATGCTACAAAACCAAATGTAAATTCAACTGTAACAGGAAACCTGACAATGAAGGATGTTACAAAGAGTATTACATTTCCCGCAGAGATTAAAATTGATAACGGAGTTATAACGGTTAAAGCAGATTTTGATATAGACAGAACTGACTGGAACATCAAATACGGTTCAGGAAAGTTTTTTGATAACCTTGGCGATAAGATGATAAATGACAAGTTTAACCTTAACTTAACGATTATAGCAAAGTAAATCATTTGTTCTCCCAAACAATTAGGGGAAATCTGATTTTGGGTTTCCCCTTTAATAATTAATTAATTAAAATAATGGCATACAAATTTACAGAAGAATCTTTAAATGAATCGTTAAGTTACAGTTCATACAGAGCACTGATTGATAAACTTCTTTCAGAGGGTAAGACGACAGGTGAAAACCAGGAACAGGAAATGGTCGAATACACAAAGTTGAACATTCAAAGAATGAACAGAAATGATAAAACGGCAGCAATCGAAGAAGAGTTGAAAGGGTTGGTTAAAGCAAAACAGCATTGGGTCTTAATATCCGAGGCATGGTGCGGAGATGCTGCCAATACAGTACCTGTTATCGCTAAGATGGCTGATTATGCGGAAAATGTTAATCTGCACATAATTTTGCGCGATGATAACGCTGATGTTATGAATGAATATTTAACTAACGGTGCACGTTCAATTCCAATGCTTATTGTACTCGATAATAATTACATCGAACTATTTGTTTGGGGACCAAGACCAAAGGAGTTGCAGAATTTAGTTTATGAATTTAAAAAGCAAGATAACTTTGATATTGAAGAACTTAAAAAGAATGTTCAGATGTGGTATTTTAACGATAAATCATTAAGCACACAAAAAGAAATAATAAATTTGTTAAAGAAAATAAAATGATAACACACATACATAAATCCGACACAAGAGGTTATGTTGACCATGGCTGGTTGAAAGCAAGACACACATTCAGTTTTGCTTCATATCACGATGAAAAAAGAATCCATTTTGGTATGTTAAGAGTTTTAAATGATGATATAGTTGAGCCCGGTATGGGTTTTGGAACTCACCCCCACGATAATATGGAAATAGTTACTATTCCAATTACAGGAGCACTCGAACATAAAGATTCGATGGGTCACATAGAGGTTATAAAACCGGGGGAGATTCAGATTATGTCAGCAGGCAGCGGATTGCGGCATTCTGAATACAATCATTCTGATTCTGAAGCGGTAAACCTTTTGCAGATATGGGTATTCCCTAAAGAGAGAGACATTG
This sequence comes from Ignavibacteriota bacterium, assembly GCA_963748665.1. Lineage (GTDB taxonomy): Bacteria > Bacteroidota > Ignavibacteria > Tepidaquicellales > Tepidaquicellaceae > CAIKZJ01. The sequence continues at coordinate 26,173 of CAVVJW010000026.1, forward strand.
AGCCAAGATATGACCAAAGAGTTTTCAACGATGAAGGCAAAAAAAACAAATTTCAAACTGTCGTTTCTCCTGATAAATCAAATCAAGAAACTATGTGGATAAATCAGGACGCTTATTTTTCTCTTGCAAAAATTGACGAAGGAAAAGAATTAACATACGATTTAAATATTAAAAATAACGGTGTATATTTGTTTTTAATTGACGGCAAAATCAACATTGATGGACAGCAATTTGAGAAGCGTGATGGGATTGGTATTGAAAACACAGATAACATATTAATTAAAGCGGAATCTGATAGTTACTTACTGGCTATTGAAATTCCGATGAAATAAACACTAAATAATAAAATGAAAATATTAGCAATTTCAGGAAGTTTGAGAAAAAACTCTTTTAATACAGGGTTAATTCGGGCAGCAATAGAATTAAAGCCCGCGGATATGGAAATAGAATATTATGATATAAAAGATATTCCTTTGTACAATCAGGATATAGACGGAAATGAAAAACCCGAATCAGTTTTAGAACTTACAAAAAAGGTTGGTGAGTCAGACGGGATTCTTCTGGCTGTTCCCGAATACAACTATTCATACACTGCAGCATTGAAAAATGTTTTCGACTGGCTTTCAAGAATGATGCCAATGCCGCTTTCAGGAAAACCACTGGCAATGATGGGAGCAAGTTATGGAATGTCAGGAACAATGAGAGCGCAACTTCATTTCAGACAGGTAATGATTTATCTTGACGTAAGAGTTTTGAATAAGCCCGAAGTATTAATTCCTTCTGCCTACGAGGGCAAATTTAGCGAGAATGGAGACCTTGTTGATGAAGGTTCAAAAAAACACATTAAGGGAATGTTGATTGCTTTTAAAGATTTTGTAAAAATTAACACACTAAAATAAATTAATACTTCAAAGCACTGTTTTCTGCTTTAATTCTAACAGAAAGTAAAATCAGATTTAATAACGAGAATAGAATTAAAGTATAATAAAGTGAAAAGGACAATGGTATTACGATTATTTCAATGATTACTATACCATAATTCGGATGTTTAAAATATTTATACAATCCTGTTCTTACCAATCTGACATCAGGAATAACAAGTATTCTTGTATTCCAGTACTTACCCAATGAGATTAAAACGGATAAGCGGAAAAACTGAGCAACAAAAAATATTAACAATGCATAAAAATTTACGCCCGGGTTCTGAATCAGGTTATATTCTGTTAGCAATGACACAAAAAAGAAAGTATGTAATAGTATGAAGTACTTGTAATGTTCACGTCCGTACTCTATCGCCCCATTATTTCTCAGCCATTTTTCATTTCTTTTTGAAATAATTAACTCGATTATTCTTGAAATTATTATAAGACCAATGAAGAAATAAAACCACATTGTCATTTGTTTTTCATTTTCAGAAGAACCAACTCGGAAGAAAATCCCGGTCCCAGTGATACCATAAGCCCGTAACCATCTTCAAAACTTTCAGAAAGAAATCTCTCAAGTACATACAATACGGAAACGCTCGACATATTTCCATAATCACGCAAAACGCTTTTTGAATGAGTTAACATTTCAGGGTTTAAATCCAATGCGTCTGTATATGCCTGAATTATCTTTGCCCCGCCCGGATGAGCTATGAAGTTCTTTATATCAGTTATTTTTAAATTGTTTTTTGATAAAAAGGATTCGATATCTCCTTTTACGTTATTTTTAATAATAGCAGGAATATCTTTAGAGAAAACCACTTTGAATCCGTCATCAAGAAACTCCCATCCCATAACATCTTCGGAGTCATAATACAATCTGCTTTGAGAATCTATGATTTCAACATCGAAAGAAGATTTGTAATTCTTTGCCGAATTACTTCCTAAAATGACCAGGGAAGCAATGCCGTCAGAAAACAGGCTTGTTGCCACAAAGTTACTTTTTGAAAAATCGTTTCTTCTGAAAGTTAATGAACATAATTCAACCGCAATTAAGAGGATTACAGCGTCAGGATTTGCATTAGTGATAGTATTTGCCTTTGCTATGCCGCTAACCCCGCCTGCACATCCCAAACCCCATACAGGATAGCGGTTAATGTATGGATTTAATTTAAGAGAATTAATTATTGAAGCATCTAAGGAAGGTGTACTGAGTCCTGTAGTATTAATAAAAATAATATCTGTTATACTTGAAAAACTTATACCTGCAACTGATAAATTGTTTCTGATTGAGTCCAGCGAATATTTAAGTGCTGTTTCTTTAAAAAGGTTATTCTTTTCCTCAAAAGACTTATCTCTTTGAAAATAATCTAAAGGCACACAAAAATTTCGTTTTTCTATACCCGAATTATCAAAAACTTCTGATAATTTATCTATATTTGGATACACCTCTCCAAACAAAAACCCCGCAAACTTTTTTGTCTCATCCTGCCTTAACTGACAATCAAAATCAATCTTGCTAATACTAAAAATCTTTCCCAATTAATGTTTTTAATATTTATAACTGTTAAGATTACTTTTTAATTGCAGGTTAAAGTTCTTCTGCAGAAATTTAAATGAAAACTCCTAATGTAAAGAGCAAAATTTGTAAGAATTATTTTTTCTTCTTTTTAGCAGCAGCTCTCTTGGCTTTTTCCTTTTCTTTCTTCAGCCGCAGGGCTCTTTCTTTTGCTCTCTGGATAGTGCGCTCACGGTATTCCGGATCATTATAATACCTGTTGCGGGCGTTTTCCAAAGTCATCTTTTTGTACTCAGGGTCATTGTGGTATTTTTCTCTGTAGTACTTTTTCAGCTTTTCCCTGTATTCTTTATCTTTGCGGTATTTCTCACGCACTTTTTTCCTGATCTCTTCTCTGTTTTCGTAATAATAATTCTCAGCCATGATATCAATATTAAGTTTATGAAAAAATAAAAATTATATTCTATGTTAAAATATTCAAAGTATTTTGTTAACCTTAAAACCGGATAATAATTTTATTTGTTAAACTATTTTAGTTCTCCTATCGTTTACAAAAAAATTATTCGATAGTAATATAATAAAAGGTTTTTTTAAATAAAAGCAATAAATTTGTAATATATGGTTATAAAGAAAAAAGAATTCGGATTGTTAGAAACGAAAAAGTTCTGGGATTTGCAGTACCTTGCTGAAAATAACAGGCTGGGATGTAGGATCTGTATCTACTCCTTTAAAAGAGTATATAGACCAGTTAAACGATAAAAACATAAATATATTAATACCGGGTGCAGGAAATGCATACGAGGCAGAATACCTGCATTTAAAAGGATTTGCCTCAGTGACAGTCCTTGATATTTCTGCTCTTGCAATTAAAAGTTTTCATAATCGATTTCCCGACTTTCCGGAGGAATACCTTTTGAACAAAGATTTTTTTGAACATACCGGTACCTACGATTTAATAATTGAGCAGACTTTCTTTTGTGCAATAAACCCTGAGGACAGGAAAAAATATTTTGAAAAAATGTATTCTCTTCTAAAAGAAAACGGAAAACTGGTAGGGGTTCTATTCAACCATCATTTTGAAAAAGAAGGACCGCCGTTTGGGGGCACAAGAGAAGAGTATTCAGAATATTTTGATCGAGAATTTTAATATTAATGTCTATGAAACTTCTTACAATTCAATCAAACCAAGAGCAGGAAGGGAATTATTCATTAACCTGTCCAGAAAATAATTCAATTAAAAAATAAATTGTACCGGGTTTTCTGTTAATTTATTAAAATTGTTTTTTACGCCTAATTAAATTATTTTAATGCAATTTCAAAATAAATATTGCAAACTATATGAAAAGTAAAGTAACAACTTTTATTAGTTTAATTATTGTAATTGCTGTTTCTGTCTCTATTACTTCTTGTAATAAAAATCAGGATAATGTGATTAAGATAGGTCAGTTTGCTTCACTCACAGGAAGTGAGGCTACATTCGGAATAAGTTCAGATAACGGCATTAAACTTGCCGTAGAAGAAATTAACAGTTCCGGTGGAATCCTTGGTAAGCAGATTCAACTGGTTACCGAAGACAATCAGGGAAAGCCAAACGAAACACAGACAGTTGTTCAGAAACTTATTAACAGGGATAAAGTAATTGGTATAATAGGGGAAGTGGCATCATCAAGAAGTAAAGCCGCTGCACCAATTTGTCAGCAAAATAAAATACCGATGATTTCACAGGCATCTACAAACCCTGAAGTTACTGCTATAGGTGATTACATATTCAGAGTTTGTTTTATAGACCCTTTTCAGGCAACTGTTATGAGTAAGTTTGCCCTGAATTCAATGAAGGTAAAAAAAGTTGCTTTATTAATTGACCAAAGGAATGCATACTCAACAGGACTTGCAGAAAATTTCAGAAAGACATTTGTCGAAATGGGCGGAGAGATTGTTGAAGAGCAAAAATATTCATCAGGCGATAAAGATTTCAAGGCTCAATTAACCGCAATAAAGTATAAAAACCCTGAAGCCATTTTTATCCCCGGGTATTATACGGATGTTGGGCTGATTGCAATTCAATCACGGGAAATTGGTCTTACCGTTCCTCTTTTTGGAGGCGACGGCTGGGAATCCGAAAAACTTACTGAAGGAAAAGCAAAAGATGCACTTGAAGGTTGTTTCTTCTCAACACATATTTCTACGGAAGACCCAAATCCTTTAATACAGAATTTCATTAAAAAATACAGGGATAAATATAAATCCGAACCTGATGCTTATTCATTTCTTGGTTATGATGCAATTATGTTAATGGCTGACGCAATTAAGCGTGCAGGTTCAACCGAAGGTGATAAAATAAGAGTTGAACTTTCAAAAACAAAAGACTTTAAAGGCGTTACCGGTAATATTACTATCAATGATCAGAGAAATGCAATTAAACCTGCTGTAGTTCTTGAAATTAAAGATGGTAAGTTTAAGTATAAAGAAACAATTGCACCATGACGGAATTCATTCAGCAATTTATTAACGGACTTTCGCTCGGCAGTATTTATGCGTTGATAGCATTAGGTTATACTATGATTTATGGTATTCTCAGGTTTATTAACTTTGCACACGGTGATGTATTTATGATTGGTTCTTTTTCAGGTTATTATCTTGCGATGCTTTTTAGTTTTGCCACGTTCACGGGAGGTGCTTCTGTATGGATGGCAATACTAATATTGATTGGTTCAATGGCAGTATGTTCAATACTTGGATTTACTCTGGAAAAACTTGCTTATAAACCATTAAGAAATTCGCCTAAACTTACTATACTCATAACAGCAATCGGTGTTTCTCTCTTTCTGGAATACGGCGGACAATTAGTTTTTGGTGCAGACCCGAAATCATTTCCGACATTACTTGAAAACAAATCATTGTTCAGTGTTGCAGGTGCATTTGTTTTCTCTAATTCTGTCGTAGTAATTATAGTTTCAGTAGTACTTATGATTATTCTAAGAATAATTGTAATGAATACTAAAATGGGTACGGCAATGCGTGCAGTTTCATTTAATCATAATGTAGCAAGTTTAATGGGAATAAATATAAACAGGGTTATAAGTTTTACGTTTATACTTGGCTCTTCTCTTGCGGCAGCAGCGGGAATATTATTCGGACTAAATTATCCAAAGGTTGATCCGCTTATCGGAATTATATACGGTCTGAAAGCATTTGTGGCGGCTGTTTTGGGCGGTATTGGTAACATTATGGGTGCGGCATTGGGAGGTTATATACTTGGACTTGTGGAAACCTTTGTATCGGGATATCTTTCATCAACATACAGAGACGCAATTGCATTTGCTATTCTGATTATAATACTTCTTTTTAAACCCACCGGTTTACTCGGGAAAAAAGAAATCGAAAAGGTATAAAATATAAACCCCTTGATTTAATGTAAATGCAAGGGGTTTTTAAAAAACTATTATTTAGTGTAAATCAATTTCACTAAATTGATATAAGCCTCAGTCATATCAAACCCGCGTCTTTTCATAACTAACTTTCCTGTTTCAATTGCTTTGTCAAAATCATATTTCTCCTTGCTTTTACCCAGTATATTCCATTCGAACGATTCGATTAATTTATCAGGAAACCCGCCTCCTGCAACATTAGAGTATATACCGCAAATCGTTCCTGTGTTCAGCATAGTGTTAATACCAAACTTTGAATGGTCGCCGGCAATAGTTCCTAAAAACTGCATTCCCGTATCGATGGATTTCCCGAACTGGTTAACACGAACTTTTGAATAGTTATTCTTTAGATTGCTCGTAACAGTATCAGCACCGAAGTTAACAAACGGACAGGCGTAAGTATGACCTATGAAACCGTCGTGTTGTTTATTTACACAACTATGAAAAACAGAGTTTGAAATCTCTCCGGAGACTTTTGACGAATGCCCGATTGAACAGGGTCCGTAAATTCTTGACCCTGATTTCACAAGAGCATTCCTGCCAATGTATAAAGGTCCCTTAAGGTAAGATAATGGTTCAACTACAGCATTGTCATCTATGAAGATTTCTCCGCTTACTGTATCGAGTATAACTCCCGGATAAACTTTTGCCGACGGGCTTACATAATTATTATCATTGTCTTGCGAGACTTCAGGATTTTTTTCCTGCCCTTTTACACTATCGAGTAAAAAACTTAAATCAAAACCAAGATTAACATCTAAAGACCTGAGAATATCCCATGGATAATTAATAATCTCGAAAATATTCTGAAACTCATAGTTAGTATTATTAATAATTTTTAAATCAGAAAAGAAATCGTTATTCATACAAAAACTTAATTTGCTTTTGCGAATATTAATCTCGTCAATTGAAATTTTTGCTGCAACAATTGTATCTTCAAAATTAATAACACTATTCATAGACATATTCTTTGTAACCCAGTCTAAAATCTTCTGTGAATAAACAACCCTGCCATTTAAGAAAATTGTATCCTCATCCGGGATTTCGTTAATAGGGTTAGTATTGTTTACTTTTGTCAGGTCAAAAATTTCGTCTCTTACATAAAGCATAACTGAAGTGCCAACGGGAAGGTAACGCTCAATTCTTTCTTTCATTGAAAAAACTCCTGCTTTAACATCGAATGAAGCTCTAAGCAGGTTAAGCGGATACAGATTTTCGAATTTCGAATCTTCAAAAATTACATATTTCATAGCTTCAAGAATTTAATTTAATAAATAAAAAAGCCGGCTTATTTTTTTAGAAAATATAGGAGCCGGCTTGTAAAAAGCTAATACTATAACTATGCGTCAGTCGTTTTTTTACCGAATTTCTTATAGAACTTCTCAACACGTCCTGCTGTATCAACAATCTTTTGTGTTCCTGTAAAGAAAGGATGACACATTGAACAAATTTCAACCTTTATTTCAGGTACTGTAGAACGAGTTGTAAATAAAACCCCTCTATTTTCACCACAATTGCAAATCACATTGCATTTATAATATTTAGGATGTATTCCCTTTTTCATATCACTGCGTTAATTTAAACTTATAATCAAATAATATAGCAAAAACCCTTTGTTTTTTCAAGGTTATAATCCGGGAAATCAGGAAAACTATAATTCAGAGTTAAATGATAAAAACAGAAACAGGTATAAATTAGATTTAATTGAAAGTGAATAATACAAATTATTAGCATTTTGCAATGCTTTTAATTTGAGCTAATATATTTTTAATTCATTATTGACTAAAATATTTTATTAGTAAATACTATATTGTATTGAAGAAATTCAGATGAAATATCCCTGTTAGTCTTTTCATTTGGATAATCTATCTTGTTTAAGAGGAATGTGTTTTAAATTAATACTGATTTTATGTTCAGTAGTTTAACGAACTGAAAATCAACCGCTGTAGTATTAAGCGGTTTTATGAATCAATATTTTATTATTAATTTAATTATAGGTTATATGAAAGACCTTAATAGGCGTGATTTTTTTAAGACAGCAGCATTCGGTGCTGCTATCGGTACTCTTGGTGTCGCGTCTGCCAGAGGGTCCGAACAAGCCCTGTCTGACGACAGGCTCGGAGTTCTCGTTGATACTGCTGTATGTGTCGGATGCAGACTCTGCGAATATGCTTGTAATGAAGCACATAAAATGCCGGTAAATCCTCTCGAATCTTATGCCGACGATTCTGTTTTCAAAGACTACAGAAGACCAAACAAAAATGCATTAACAGTTGTCAATCAGTTTGAAAACGAAAAGAACCCTCTGCTCCCAGTCCATTTTAAAGTTCAATGTATGCATTGTGAGCGACCTGCCTGCGTTTCTGCTTGTATCGTCGGGGCATTTTCAAAAACAAAAGATGGCGGTGTGGTTTGGGACGGCGATAAATGTATTGGATGCAGGTATTGTATGGTTGCCTGTCCTTTCCAGATTCCTACTTATGATTATGATGTATCAATCGACCCTCAAATCAGAAAGTGTGACTTATGTGAAAGCAGACGCAAAGAAAATCTTTTACCTGCCTGCGTTAATGTTTGTCCGAACGAAGTAATGATTTTGGGAAAACGCGAAGAGGTTTTAAGAATTGCCAAAAGCAGAATTAAAAGAAAATCTGATGTTTACGTAAATCACATTTATGGTGAACACGAAGTTGGCGGAACTACCTGGATGTACATTGCAAGCAAGAATTTTGACAAACTAAAAATGCCAACTCTTGGAGGAAGTCCTGCACCCGGTATATCTGAATCCATTCAGCACGGAATATTTGCATACTTCGTTCCTCCCGTTACTCTTTATGCTTTACTCGGTCTGATGATGTGGGTTACGAAGAGACGTAAAAATGAAAAGAAAAAACCGGATAATATAATTGAAGATGATAAGAAAGGAGGTAAAGTATGATTCCTGCACCTATTAAACAACGTTACTTTACACCCGGCGTAATTGTACTTATTATCATAGCATTAAACGGTCTTGCATTTCTGGCTATCAGGTTTATCAGCGGTATTGGCGCAGTTACAAATTTAGATAATAATACTCCCTGGGGATTATGGATTGGCGTAGATGTAGCAGCAGGTGTTGCTTTAGCCGCCGGCGGATTTACATCCGCAGCGTTAGGACACGTAATTCACCGTGAAGAATATCACGCCATCGTTCGTCCTGCATTACTTACCGCAATGCTTGGTTATACTTTTGTAGCATTCGGAGTAGTTGTAGATATTGGACGATTCTATTATATCTGGCATCCGCTGATAATGTGGAATGGTAATTCTGCGTTGTTTGAAGTGGGTATATGTGTAATGATTTATTTAACAGTGTTGTACATAGAGTTTCTACCTATAGTTACCGAAAGATTTATGAACAGAGTTAACCTTCCGCAAATGTTTGAATTTTTGAATAAACCTGTTGACAAAACGCTAAAATATCTTGACAGCAGATTAAACAAAACGATGTTTATATTTATCATTGCGGGTGTAGTTCTTTCAACATTACACCAATCTTCGCTTGGAACTCTGATGGTAATAGCAGGTCAAAAAATGCATCCACTCTGGCAAACACCAATATTACCGCTATTGTTTTTGTTATCGGCAATCGCAGTAGGATTCCCGATGATTATATTTGAATCACTGATAGCATCAAGAAGTTTCAAGATGGAACCCGAAATGCACGTACTTTCAAATCTTGGTAATATGATTGCTCCCATAATCGGTGTATATCTGGCTTTTAAAATCGGAGATATATTCATCAGAGAAACATTTAAATACATATTAATTTTTGATTCATCAGCATGGTTTTTCATTGCTGAAATGGCGCTTCTGATTATACCGTTTGGAATGTTTCTATCGAGGAAAATGAATACTTCACCTTTATGGCTTTTTATTGCATCATCGCTTGTGATATCAGGTGTGTTGTTAAACAGAATAAATAATTTCGTTATTGCATATAATCCGTTTTATAATAATGTAAGGTACTTTCCTTCTTTTGGTGAAATATCGGTGACATTAGGTTGTATCGCTCTGCTGGTGCTTATCTACAGGGCAGTTGTAATGATATTTCCCGTTATAAGCCAGAAAAGAAGTGAAGTAATTAAAAAAATATAATCATTTATTAAACCGGAGTCTATAATGAAAAAATTAATTTATATATTGATACCTTTTGTCTTCTTGTGCTGTCTCATAGCAACAACACCAAGGTTACAGACAAAAATGCAAAAGCCTGATAATACTTCAGGTCGTTTACCTGAGATGAAACAGGATATGAAATCTTCGGGGAATCTGGCGGATGATTTCAGGTCGCTAAAATGCAAGACTTGTCATATAGGAGAATATCCAACTTCGCTGGACCCTTTGTTACGCGAATGTCCCCGTGAAAATATGTTAGTATGCTGAACGTTCCTCAAAGGAAGGACCGGATGTTGTTTTAATTAATGAAATGTCGGATAAATATGAAGGTGTAGTATTCTCTCATAAAATTCACGCTCAAATGTCTGAAATTTCTTCGGGTTGTTCCGGTTGTCATCATTACAACACATCAGGACCTGTTTTAAATTGCAGTAAATGTCACGATAAAAACCATTCGAGAGAAGACGTTTCTGTTCCTAATTTAAAGGCAGCGTTTCACAGAATGTGTACTGATTGCCACAAACAATGGAGCGGAGAAAACGGATGTAATACTCAATGTCATTTACAGAAAGGTGATGATATACAAAACCGCCGCGAACAAAAGATAAAATCAATCAAAGATAAATCTCACCCTCTATTACCGGAACCGACTAAAATGGTATGGGAAACAAATTACGAAAAAGGAAAACTCGTAACTTTCTTCCATGACGAACATTTTAAAGTGTTTAAAATATCCTGCAATAAATGCCATAGTAAGGACAATTGCATTAAGTGTCATAATAAAAAAGAAGCAATTGATTACAACAACCCTGTTAAATTAACAAAATCTTTTGAAGATCACCATAGGCCGTGTTCGGGTTGTCATGCAGGAAACCCGTGTCAGAAGTGTCATAACGACAAAGAAATGACACAGTTTAACCATGCCAAGTCAACAGGATGGGCATTGACATCATATCACAGCAAACTTGAATGTGCAAGGTGTCACGGTACGAGTATGCCTTACAAGAGACTTGACAGAAATTGCAACTCCTGTCACAAGAATTTCAAGAAGGGAAGTTTTGATCATAAAGTAACCGGGTTAGCACTATCGGAAAGTCACGTTGAAATAGAATGTAAATCGTGTCACCAAAACGAAGACTACAGCAAATCTCCCGTTTGTGTAGAATGCCACGATGATAAGTCACATCCTCAGCATTCGGCCGGAAAAAGGACAAGGTAGTCAATTAACATATTACTCAGGGATACTTGAGGGCGGTAATTTGTTTTAAAAGGAGAGTCGTATAAAATAGCGGCTCTCCTTTGTATATTAGAATCGTAAAAAAAATAATATTTCAGGATAAAAAGACAGATGAATTTGCAAATTTCAAAAAAATTATATTGACAATTTGTCTGAAGTAAGAGGTATATAAAGATAGTATGAATACTATCATAAAAAGTAATATTTATTTAATTTTATGCGTTTTATTGAGTTATTTTCGTTTTATTTTTGGCAGGGTTATTGCAACACTTATTATTAGTAAAAATTAAATAATGAGGGTTAAAATGAAAAAATTTATTTTAGTTACACTTTTAATAGTTCTTGGTATTGTTTTGAATGCGAATTTGTATGCTCAGAATGAAGGTATTGTACCGAAACCATTAACTGTTACAGTATTAGCAAAAGGAACGGTTTTATCACCTCTTTCGATTTCATATTCACGTGATCTTGATTTTGGTAATGATATTCTTCCGGGAGTAAACAAAACAATCGATAAGAATTCAAATTCTGCCGGAAAGTTTTCAATTATGGGTTCGTCAGAAAAAGAAATAACAATTTCTATAATGACGCCTGAAGAACTGGTAAGCGGAGAAAACTCATTAGCTGTTTCTTTTTCAGAGTCAGACGGAGGATACAAAATACCAGGAAATTCAGTTGTCGATTTTAACCCATTGAACCCGGTAAATGCAAGTTTTGGTGTTGATGGTACAATGGATGTTCTGTTAGGCGGAACAGTTAAACCGTTTCATGATCAGATTCCCGGAACGTATGAAGGCTCGATAACTGTAATATTTTATTACACAGGAAATTAAAGTTTAATATAGAAACAAAGAGGTTGTTGAGAAACAACCTCTTTGTATTTGTTTATATCGTTTCCGAAAGTTGAGTATAAAATAGGATGTTATTTTTTTGAATAATATTACTTTGAGTAATTGCATATAAGATTGAATATCCTCACAATTTTTATTATTTTTAAGTTACGTTGAATCAGGATGAAGAGAATAACAACATTAATATTTTTACTTTTTGCCTCATACAGTTTTTCTCAAACAGAAAATTTGCAAATTACGTATCTGCGTGATTTAAATTTCCAGCAAATAATTCCAGGCGTTAAAAAAACCGTTACTGAAGTCAGCCCGCAGTCCGGTAAATTTACGATTACAGGTAACGGTACCAGAATGACAGTTTCCGTTTCATTCAATCTCTCTCAGAATTTATCACGTGGTTCGTTTAATATGCCTGTTGTCTATACTGCCACTTACAGTAATAATGCAAATGATAATCAACCCGGTATCCCGTTTAGCCCGTATGCAGGTATTACTCTTAATTTTGACGATAAGACGAAAGAGTATTACATAAAACTTGGAGGAACAATTACACCAACAAATGTTCAATATACAGGGGATTATACCGATTCTATGATAATTATATTAACAATATTATCCAATTAAAGCCTATGAAGAAATATTTTTTTGCCGTTCTGGTTTTATTTCTAACGATAAACAGTGCCTTGTTTTCACAGGTAACAGTTGCCCCAATAACTGTTCATCTGAACGATGCAGATAAGAACGGATATATAATTGTAAGAAATAATTCAAGTACTTCACCCTGGGAGGTGAGTATTGATATGAAGTATGGTTATCCAATGTCCGATTCATCCGGCAATACTTTTATCTTTTTTCCGGACAGTTTAAAAGAAGATGACCCTTCAGCGGTGAAATGGGTAAGTTTCTACCCCAGGAAATTTATTGTAAAACCTCTTGATGAGCAAACTGTCAGGATATCAGCAAAACCAAAAGATTTAAAAGACGGAGAATACTGGGGGAGACCTGTAATTATTTCAAAAGAAATTAGTTATACAGACACTTTGAACCAGCAGCAGATAAATGCAGGACTCAAAGTAGAATTCAGAACTGTAATTGCTTTGAATTACAGGAAAGGTAAAGTATCCACTGCTGTTAATTTTGAAAATCTGAATTGTACATACGAAGAGAACAAATTTATAATTTTTTCGCAATTGAAAAGAGAAGGTAATGCCGCATACATTGGAAATATTTCGGTGAAAATTTCAGATGAAAAAGGAAAACTTATAAAAACCGTTAAACAGGAGATTTCCGTTTACTACACACTCAATAAAAAAATGATTATTGAAACAGGAGCCTTACCGAAAGGATTGTATAGTGTAAGTGTTCAAATTAATACAGACAGGGAAGAAACAGGAGGGAAGATTCTGAAAGGAAACACCGCCGAGAAAAAAATAACCGTAACAGTAAACTGATGGTATCCCGTAAAACGGTCATCCTGCTTTTTTTTTGCTCATTTCTGTTTTTGAAACAGCAATATCCGGACCTTTAGACTCACTTCTTACAAGTTCGAACCCTTCTGCTGAAGAGTTGCCTGTTCAGATTAATGCTGAAAGAATAGGAAACTTTGATTTATCGTGTTTCATACACGAGAATATACTCTATGTTCCCGCAGGCGAACTGTTTTCGAGAATCCGCGTTGACTATAATTTATCAAAAGATAATTCTTCGGTCACCGGATTTTTTATAGATGAAAAAAATAAATACAGTATTAATTTAAGAGAAAAATCCGCAACTATCGGTGATAAAAAGATTCAACTATCCAGAAAAGATTTTTATGTTACAGAAACAGATATTTATATAAACTCCGAGTTTTACGATAAAATATTCGAAATAAAGATAGATTTTGATTATAAACAGTTGAAAGCATTTTTGTCATCAAAAGTAAAACTGCCTGTGATACTTGAATCTGAAAGGAGTTTTCTAAGAACTAACAGAGAGGATGATTTTGAAAATATTAAGAAAGCCGAATTTGTAATTCCGAGAATTAGAAAATCTCTGGGATTAGGCGTTATGGATTGGGCTTTATTTTATAACCATATTTCTCCGAAGTATGATTACGGTTCATACAACTTATCATTAGGTTCTGAAATTTTCGGAGGGGAATTTAATGCTTTTGTAAACGGAAACAGCGATAAGTTGTTCGATGATAAAAATTCTGATTTTATGTGGAGGTATGTGGATGATAAGAAATGGTTTAAACAGGGTATTGTAGGAAATATAACATTGGCGTCAGGTTTGCTGACCAATACACGCGGATTTCGAATTACAAACTCACCGCCTGTATCAAGACGAACAATAGGAAAATATAAAATATTTGACCAGACTTACCCAAACTGGGAAGTTGAACTTTACATTAACAATCAATTAATTTCATACACGAAGTCCAACGAAAACGGATATTTTGAATTTAATGTCCCGCTTTTATACGGCTCAAATTATATAACCCTGAAATATTACGGTCCATCGGGTGAAATCCGGTTTGATGAAAGAGTAGTTCAGGTGCCATTTAATTTACTGCCAAAGGGAATACTGGAATACAACATCAGCGGCGGTACGCTTAAACTGGGAGACCACAATCCATTCTCGGAATCGTCCGTTACCTGGGGGCTTACTGATTTTTTAACCGTTGGTTCAGGAGTCACTTATTTAGATTATTCAGGAATAAACAAAGTAAATCCTTATGCTAATTTTTCGCTTAGAATAATTGAAAACGTTATTGTCAGTTCAAACTATATTCATAATGTAAGAAATGTAGTAAGTTTAAGTATGCTTCTTCCGTCTCAGATATTCGCTACTGCGTCGTACATTAATTACAATAAAAATGATTATTTTAATCAGGCAGAATACACAGACGAAAAAAACATTAATGCTTACATACCCTTAAGATTCAAAAAATCTTCTGCAAGTTTCAGGTTCGGGGCAAGAGACATACGTTCGAGTACTTTTAGTTTATTATTATTTAACTCAGGAGCATTCTTTAACTATAACAGGTTCCAGGGAAGTTTAATCTCCAATCTTGCGTGGTCAAAATCAACAGGCAGTTACGAAGTTGCAGGCTCTTATTCTTCAGCAAGTATATCTTACAGACCACTCAATGATTTATTATTAAGACAGGAAACCAATATAAATCATTCACCCGGAAAAGTGATGAGTGCAGGTATCTATGTTGATAAAAGTATATTCAAGGCAGGCTGGCTGACATTGTCAGGATTCAGAGATTTTGAAAACAACAGTTATTACGGTGGTATAACGTTCAGGTATGACTTTTCCTTCGGAAGATATACAACTGATTATTCCGCAAGACAACGCGGATGGGATATGTATCATTCCATAAACGGTTCGGTTGGGTTTGATCAGTTTAAAAGGAAATTCATAACTGATAATCAGAATATGGTTTCCCGTGGCGGGCTTTCGCTTGTACCTTTTCTTGATGCTAATAATAATGATATTCTGGATGATAACGAAAAAATTCTGAAATCAGGATTTAATACTGTTCTTAATGCGGGCAAACTCGTTAAGTCTGAAGATGATAAAGACAGCTGGTATGTGGATTTGGACCCGTACAATAAATACTTTCTTGAAATAATACCAGTCTCGTTCGATAATCCATTATACAGACCAAAGTATAAAACTTTTGAAATTACTACTGACCCAAACAGGTTTAAATTATTGAATGTACCGGTTTTCATTTCAGGTATAATAAGCGGAAATATTTTATTACAAACGGAATCTGTTAATAAAGGTGTCTCAATGCTAAAAGTTATAGTTGAATCATTGGACGGTAAACAGAAATATGAGCGATGGACATTCTCAGACGGCGAATTTTTATTCGACAATATTCCTCCGGGAAAATACAAAGTTTATCCCGATATTGATGATTTAAAAAAGCGTTCATTATCTTCTTT
>CAVVJW010000027.1:0-68553 GCA_963748665.1 Ignavibacteriota bacterium
AATGTAACAGACCTGATTTTTCTTGTAAAAATTGAAGGAAAAGACAAATACAGATTTGAAGCAATAAATAAATCGTATTCTGTAGTTACAAAATTAAAAGAAAAAGATATTATCGGAAAAACATTCGAAGAAGTTCTTTCTCCAGACGTTTTTAAAAGAGTTAAAAAAATATACGAAACAATTATTAAAACAGGTAAAACCGTTGTAACAGAGGAAAAATGGGAAGACATACCTGCGGAAACTTTGTACGTAGAAGTAAAATTAACTCCGGTATCGATGAATTCCGATAAAATCACACATATTCTTGGTTCTGCACGCGATATAACTGAAAGGAAAAAGCGAGAGAATATTGAGGTCGGATACAAAGTACTTTTAGATGCAGTTACAGAAGCGATATATATACTTGATAAGGACGGAAAATTTCTTGATGTAAATAACGGCGCTTTAAAGATGTACGGTTATAAGAAAGAAGATTTCAAAGGCCGAACTCCGGAGTTTCTTTCTGCACCCGGTAAAAACGATATAGGTAAAACAATAGTTGACATCAAAAAAGCCTTTCAGGGAGAAACTATAATTTTCAACTGGTGGGGAAAAAGAAAAAACGGTGATATTTTTCCAAAAGAAGTAATACTTAATAAGACCAATTATCTCGGACAGGATGCAGTAATAGCCACTGCAAGAGATATTTCCGAAAGGCATAAGATGGATGAACAGCAAAAGAGGGTTACGGATGAACTTCGCGAACTTAATGATTCAAAAGATAAATTCTTCTCAATAATTGCTCACGATTTGCGGAGCCCTTTCAATGGATTACTTGGATTTTCAAAAGTTCTTTCGGATGAATTTGAAGATTTATCAAAAGAAGAAACAAGAGAATATATTTCTTATGTTTATAGTTCTGCAAAGAATGTATTCAATTTAATTGAAAATCTACTGCAATGGTCCAGAATACAAACAGGCAGAATGGAATTTCAACCTATACGATTAGATTTACACGAGCAAATATTCAGAATAGTAAATTTATATACCTCTGTTGCAATAGAAAAGCGTATTACTTTAACGAATGATGTTCCAATCAATACCGTAATCAAAGTTGACCAGAATATGCTTAACTCAATAATGCAAAATCTAATTGGTAATGCTATTAAGTTTACAAATCAATTCGGGAAAGTAACAGTATCTTATTTTGCATCTTACAGTTTTCATGAAATCATAGTAACAGATTCCGGTATTGGTATTTCAGAAGAGAATCAAAAAAAACTTTTCAGGATTGACTCGCATTTTTCCACAGTCGGAACTTCAAATGAAGAAGGAACGGGGCTTGGTCTGATACTATGCAAAGAACTTGCGGAACAAAATGGAGGTCAGATTATTTTAAAAAGTAAGCCGGGAGAAGGAAGTAAATTTATTTTCAAATTACCAATTTTGTAATATATGGATGAAAAATCTAATGTACGTTTGACTCAGATGGTTTCTTCAGCAGGATGTGCTGCAAAAATATTTCCATATATTTTAAACGATGCCTTAAAAGATATAAACTGGTATCAGGATAAAAATGTAATGGTTGGTTTTTCAGGTCATGACGATGCCGGTGTATATAAAATATCCGAGGAACTTGCACTCATTCAAACGACCGACTTTTTTACACCTGTTGTTGATGACCCGTTTACTTACGGGTTAATTGCTGCAACAAATTCTCTTAGCGATGTATATGCAATGGGAGGAAAACCAATTAATGCATTAAACATTGTTGCATTTCCTCAGAAAGAAAATCTGTCAATATTGAAAGAAATACTTGCAGGAGGTGCAGAAAAGGCAAGAGAGGCAAAATGTTCGATAATAGGCGGGCATTCAGTTGATATTTCAAACATACTGTATGGATTAGCCGTTACAGGTATTGCACACCCAAAAAATATAAAAGGCAATGATACGGCTAAAGAGGGAGATGTTTTAATTTTAACAAAAGGACTGGGTACAGGAGTATTGAATAACTCTGTCAAGTATGCTAAACCCGAAGAAAAATATATAAGCGGGCTGATAAAATCGATGTGCAGACTAAACTTATCGGCTTCTGAATTAATGGTAGAATATGATGTAAATGCATGTACAGATGTTACCGGATTTGGACTTGCAGGTCACTCAATGCAAATGGCTCAATCATCAAAAGTTGTACTGAATTTCAACATAAGTGATTTACCGTATACTTGACGGAGCAATTTGGGCAATAAGAGAAAATTTATTAACAAGAGGCGACAAATCAAACAGAATCTACACAAATGATTTTTTGATAAATGAAGGTGAAATTAACACAGATTATGAACATTTGATATACGATCCGCAAACATCAGGAGGATTACTTATATCCGTAAATGAATCAAAAGCAATTAAGCTTTTGAATTCAATTAAAGATAGCGGAGACGAGATTGCAAATATTGTAGGATTTGTTACTTCACCAAATGAATTTATAAAACCCGGAACAATTTTATTTAAGTATTAAATATGCCTGACTTTAATTCAGATAAAGAAGTTTTTGATTACGTGAGACAATATGAGATAAGTGATATCTCACCTTTAAATAAATTATTTGCCCCGTATTCATTTAACTTTATTGAAATAGAAGATGTATTGTCAATGTTACACAGTGACGGATATCTTTTAATAGATACACGTTCCGAAAAGGAATTTGAAGAAACACATATCCCGACTGCTATTAACTTCCCTATTCTCCATAACCACGAAAGGCATTATGTAGGAACTGTGTATAAAAATTATTCTGACCTTGCAGCAATAAAATTAGCAGGAGAATACGCGATGGAAAAAATTACGAAATTAAAAGAGTTTCTTATAAAAAATAAAGCAAAGAATAATACTATAATAGTTTATTGCTGGCGGGGCGGAGGAAGAAGCAAGTATCTTTCAAAAATGATTTTTGACCTTGGATATAATCCTTACACGCTTTCAGACGGTATAAAATCTTACCGAAATATGGTAAATAGTTTCTTTTCTTCTCCTGATTTTCCTAATCAACTATTGGAACTAAATGGATTGACAGGATGCGGAAAGACAGAATTAATTGTTTCTTTAGGAAATACATTACCGGTATTAAATCTTGAAAAATCCGCCAGGCATTTCTCTTCTCTGTTTGGTTTCGTTCCTTACAAAATAAGAGGATTTAATCCTGTAAAAAATCAAAGTGCCTTTGAAAACAACATATTCGATAACTACGTGTACAACAATAACGTTTATGAGAGTGAAAGCACGTATATTATAGAAAGTGAAAGTAAGAAGGTTGGTGATTTTCATATTCCGCATAATCTTTACAGGGCAATCAATAAAGCATACTCTATCAAAATCGTATCAAGTTTTGAAAACAGAGTAAACAGATTAAGCGAAGACTATTTTCCTGATGAAAATGGTTATAACGAAATGCTAAGAATTTTTACGGAGAAAGAAAGATTTTTCAGACGTGAAATAAGCAATGCTCATTATGATTCATGCATCGAGGCATTAAATTCAGGCGAAGCAAATAAATTTATTACTATAATGTTAGCCGACTATTATGATATCAAGTATAAAGATAAAGGCAAAGAGCCATTATCAGTTGTGAACAGCGATAATCTGGAAACTGCGCTTGAAGAAATAACCGAAATCTATAACAGAATTAATCAGAATTAAATTAATCCGGTTATTTTTTAACTATTACACTAGAAAAATTTATTTTTTCAAAAAACATATCAAACAACAATTTATCAGATTGTTCAACCCCTTTCAGGGGTTGTTTTCGTATTCATTTATTTACCCCGGGTTAAAATCACATAAAAAACATGTGATTTTAACCCGAGGTTATTCAAATTTAACCCCTTCGGGGTTATTCCAACTTAATATCAATTGAGAACTTTATAGATTTTTGCTCAACATATTTTTGTCGTGTACTAAGTATTTATTAAGTATTCTCATCAAATATCGAAAGTCTTTCCAAATTTAACGGCATTATAATTATACTTTTTTCTTATTTTATCAATCTTATCGACTAATGATTTATATTTATCTTCCTTAACAAACATATCCTCCTGCATACTGCCGTCATCATCTCTCAAATCAGCGAATTTAACTCCAACCAACCTGATCGGTTTCCCTTTTTTGTACAGTTTATCGAATAGTTTTAAAACATCCTCATAAAAATCCATTTCAACGTTAGAATACCTATTAACTATGTGAGATTTTTGATTTACAGTAAAATCAGAATACTTAACTTTAACTGTTAAACTATTTGAAACATAATTTTTCTTTCGCATTCTTGCACATGATCTCTCGAGAACCAGGTATAATTCTTTTTCGAGATAAATTTTATCATCAGTATTAAAATCCAGAGTCGTTTCTTTTGAAAGAGATTTTTGATCGTAATCTTCGTAAGTAATTATTTCTCTGTTATCGATTGCATTTGCAACATTCAATAAATAACCTGAATGCATTCCTATTTCTTTCTCATAAAATAATTTATCGAATTTAAGTATATCTCCTATTAAAAATATACCATACCTGTTGAGACTCTTCAAGGTTACTTTGCCCACACCCGGAATTCTCTGTACAGGAAGACTGTGCAGGAAATCCTGCTCTTCTTCTTTTAAGATATAAGTTATTCCATCAGGTTTGTTCTCTTTTGAAGCTATTTTGGAACAGACTTTATTTGAAGATATTCCAACTGAACAAGTTATTTTCAACGTATTCTTAATTTCCTCTTTCAAAGAAAAAGCAAGTTCATAATACATCACCTTTAAAAGGACGCAAAGTATCAGTAACATCGAGGTAAGCCTCGTCGATGCTCATTGGTTCTATCAGCGGTGTGTAATTATAAAATATCTCTCTGACTCTTTTTGAATAATCAGAATAAATTCCGCGGGTTCCGCGGATAAAATTTCCTTCGGGTGCTAATTGTATAGCACGAGCAATCGGCATTGCAGTATGAATGCCTTTTTTTCTCGCCAGATAATTTGGACAGGATACAATACCTCTTGTATCGGTTTTAGTTCCTCCAACAATTAATGGTTTTCCTTTTAAATCAGGATTCACTGCTTCTTCACAAGAAGCAAAGAAGGCATCCATATCAACGTGTAATATGTATCTTGTTTTGGACATACACAAAAATACATAAAAATGATAAAATAAACAGGTGTAAGGGAAAAGAGGAACGACATTAGAAATTAAGTACACGACAAAATACTATTTAACTTTGATATACATAATAGAATAATATTCTCAAAATGTTCAACCCCTCCGGGGTTGTTTATGGTTATCCTTATCATCCCAGGGTAAAAATCACATTAAGAACATGTGATTTTTACCCTGGGTTATTCATATTTTACCCCTTCGGGGTAATCCAATATGATAATTCCAGGAAAAATTATAGTTGCAACACAAATAATCATTTTGAAAATATTTTTGTCGTGTACTAAACATTTAAAATTCATAATTATTTTTAAGAAAATTAAAATTATGACTTATTTATTTTCCGGATTATTCGTAAAGGAATCGTTTAATTTTAAGGGTAGGAGTTCTGACAAAAGGTTCATTTTGTTCAACAATCCTGACTATTTTAGAATAAGCAGGTAATTTGCCATTTATTTTAATGAGAATTTCATCAAGAATTTCATTTATACACTCGCTAAAATGTTCTTTCTTTTGTGTAATGTCATTATATATTTCTTCAAGTTCGGGATAGTTTAGATGGACTTTTGCAACAAGTCTATCGTCTTTCTGGAAAACGAGTGACTCTGCAACATACTGTAAATCATTAATCTTTGATTCGATTTCTTCCGGATAAATATTTTTTCCGTTGGAGCCTATTATTACATTTTTTATTCTGTCCTTTATGTATAAATATCCGTCATTATCAATTATTCCAAGATCCCCTGTCCTTAACCATCCGTCATCCGTTAACATTTCTTTTGTCTTTTCGATATTCCTGTAGTATCCATGAAAAACGTTTGGTCCTTTTACTAATATTTCGCCCATTTTAGTATTTGAATCGGGTTTATCAATTTTAACTTCGACACCTTCAATCGGCTGTCCTGAAGACCTGTATCTTCTTGATACAGGCGGGTTTCCGGAAATTAGCGGAGAGGCTTCAGTCATTCCATAACCCAAAGTGTAAGGAAAACCTGCTTCAATGAGAAAATCTTCAACTTCAACCGATAATGCCGCACCACCAATGCAAAACATTCTTAGCCTGTTTCCAAAAGTTTTTAAAAGTTTTTTACCCGCAATCCTGTTTAGTAATTTTCTTGTTAATGACTTTGAATAAAGAAATCTAATTATTGAACTGTTTTCAAATTCAGGTTTTATTTTTTGCTTGAATATTTTTTCTATTACTAAAGGTATTGATACCATCACAGTTGGTTTAACCTTTTCCAAAGCGGGCAACAGGACTGATGCAGTAGGTGGTTTATCCAGATAATAAATCTGTGCTCCGACGATAACAGGTGTTATCATACCGACATTACACTCCATAGTGTGAGACAATGGAAGAATCGAAAGCAATATGTCATTGGAATTAACTCCTGATAATTTAACTGTTGATACAGCATCCGAAACAAAATTTTTATGCGAAAGTAAAACACCTTTGGAATGACCTGTAGTTCCTGATGTATAAATCAATGATGCTATATCATTTTCATATACATTATCTCCAAAGGTATAATCCTTATTTGTACTGACGATATTAATTTTTATGTTACCGTTAAACGTAAATTTATCAATTATTACTTTAAACACAAATTTAGATTCATCAAATAAAAAAAGTTTTGATTTACATTTTTCTGATACGAAAATACCTTTTGAGCCGGAATCTTCCAGTATATATGCTATTTCTTCAGGTTGAAATTCAGTCATAATCGGGACAGGAATTGCTCCGAAAGAATTAATCGCAAAAAATGAGATTCCCCAATTGGGCATACTCTCGCTGAGTATAGCAACTTTATCTCCTTTTTCAACGCCGTTAAGTTTTAGAAATTCAGAGATTGAATATATATATTCTCTCAATTCTGAATATTTCAAAGCAGGCTTATCTACGAATCCAAGTGAATAATTATCAGGATAAAGACTTATTGTTCTGTTTAATACTGCCGGTATAGTTAATGATTCTAATTCTATCAATTTTGTGTATAATTTTTAAGAAATATAAAATAATAAATTATGTTGTCAATTTAAATTGAATTATAATTCGTCTTGAAATGAAAACCATAAATATTTACATATTAAGAAACCTTTCAGGATTCAAAAAGATTCAAAATAATTATAATTTTTAAAATTTATGTTTTGTTTTTATTGAATATTAAATATAAATTTGTATTGTATGATTATAACAAAAGATGAAATAATAAAGACTTATGAGAGGATAAAACCTTTTATACACCGTACACCAGTCTTGAGGTCAAAATCAATTAATAATTTAACAGGCTGTAATCTATTTTTTAAGTGTGAGAACTTTCAAAAAATTGGAGCATTTAAGATAAGGGGTGCTATGAATGCAGCGCTACAAATACCTTCAGAGAAATTGCAAAAAGGATTAGCAACACATTCATCCGGCAATCATGCACAGGCTTTAGCACTGGCAGCAAAACTTTTAGGTACCAAAGCTTACATAGTTATGCCAAGTAATTCGCCTTTAGTGAAAATTAATGCCGTAAAAGGATACGACGCAGAAATAACATTCTGTGAACCAAATCTTAAAGCGAGAGAAGATACGATGAAAGTGGTTATTGACAGAACGGGTTCAGAATTCATTCATCCGTTTAATGATGTGAGGATAATCGCCGGACAAGCAACCTGTGCAAAAGAACTGATTGAAGATGTACCTGATTTAGATATTATAATTGCACCTGTAGGCGGCGGTGGATTACTTTCAGGAACTTCCCTATCCGCTAAGTATTTTGGGAATAAAACAGAAGTTTATGCAGGTGAGCCCGAAGGTGCCGCAGATGCAGTACTTTCATTTAAAACGGGAAAAGTTGAATCTGCCCCTTACATAAAAACTATTGCAGATGGATTGCTTACGACACTTGGAGACATTACACTTAAAATAATTATTGATAATGTAAAAGATATTTTTACAGTTACTGAAGAAGAAATAATTTCTGCTTTAAGGTTAATATATGAGAGAATGAAAATTGTAATCGAACCAAGTTCGGCAGTAGCACTTGCTTTAATAATTAAGAAAAAGGAATTATTTGTTAATCGACGGGTAGGAGTAATTATTTCGGGAGGAAATGTTGACTTAAAAAGTTTAGTATCTCTGTTTTAGAATTATAATTTATCAACACCTATATGACATAAGGCAAAATCATATTTTACCGGGTCATTTGGGTCAAATTCTTTAAGTTTTTTGGTTAACTCAACCGCAAATTTTAAATCTAATGATTTTCGTTTAACTAAACCATATTTACGTGATATTTTATAAACGTGAGTATCAACCGGTATAATGAGTTTCGAGGTATGAATTTCTTTATTCCAAAGCCCCAAATCAATATTATCTTTCCTGACCATCCATCTTAAAAAAAGAAAAAGTCTTTTGCAAGCAGATTTTCTGTTTAAAAGAGGTACCAAATATTCGAATGATTTACTACCATTAGCAATAGATCTAATTTCGGTTGTAAATCCATCCAGTGCCTTGATTACATTTTCATCACTTTCATCATAATATTTTAAAAAAAGTGATTTCAAACTTCCATAATCATTTAATATTACTGAGATTGCATTAATCAGGTCGAAAAAATCTTTATTTGAATTAAATCGGTATGAAAATTCATAATTTTCCTTAATCTTACTGCTTTTTAAAGATAAAATGTAATCTGAAATATCAAATGTAGTAAAAAATAAAACTTTATCTATGAATTTGTTAATTTGAACAATATTACCATAGCAATAACAAGAAATGATAAATGCAAGGACTTCTTTATCCAAATCAGATTTTACGCTTTTCAGATTCCAAACCGGGTCTAGCTGAGCTAAATGATTTATTATATTTAACATAATATAAATCAAGTAACTTCTTTAATTCATTGGTAGTTAATAGCATTTACTTAATGTAATAATTATATATTTCGTTTTCAGGAAATTCATTATTTATATTAACCCATTTTATTCTCTTGTCAGCATTAAACCAAGTCATTTGGCGTTTAGCGTAACGTCTCGTATTTTGCTTAATTTGAATAATCATTGTCTCTTTGTCTATTTCACCTTCAAAATATCTAAAGACTTCTTTTATGCCAACTGTGTTAAGTGAATTATGTGTTTTATAAGATAATCCCCTCTTTTTAAGGGATTCAACCTCCTCCAACAATCCATTTGAAATCATCATATCGACTCTTAAATTTATTTTCTCATATAATAAAGGTCTATTAACGAATAAACCAACCTGTACGGCTTCAAAATCAGGTTTTACAGTCAAGTTTTGAAGTTCTGACATCTTGTTTCCTGTAGCATAATACACTTCAAGAGCCCGAATAACTCTTCTAAACTTACCAGAATCCATTTTAAGTGCGGTAGCCGGGTCAATCTCCAATAATTCGTTATATAAGACATCTCTTCCTTCAGATTCAAGACGAGCGTTTAATTGATTTCTAATCTCCAGGACATTTATATCTTCATCATAAAATCCATCGACTAAAGATTTAATGTACAAACCACTACCTCCAACAACAAGCACATTTTTGTTTCTACTAAAAATATCCCTGATAATTATATTAGATTTTTTAGCAAACAGACCTGCATTAAAATCTTCATCCAGTTCAAGTTCATTTATGAAATAGTGTTTCACTTTATTAAGAACATCCTTTTCAGGGGCACAAGTCGCAATCTGAATATGCTTATAGACCTGACGGGAATCAGCCGAAATAATTTCAGCATTAAGTTTTTCCGCCAAATCTATGCTTATATCAGTTTTACCTGATGCAGTAGGACCTAGCAAGACATATATTTTATTCAATATTATTGGAATTATTCAGATTAATAATGCATTATATAGTATAAAATAATAAATTATAAGTTAAAAATAATCACATTAAAAATGAAATTATTATCATTCTTAGTAACAATATTCTTAATATCAGGGTCAATCTTTGCTCTTGAAAAAAACGATACCACATTTACGTATGATTTAAACGGAGATGATACGAGAGAAAGTATAAAAATAATTGCTAATGAAGGAGAAGGAACAATCACGCTTCAGATCAGCAATTCTAAATTTATTTACAGCCCTGTATCTGCAACAGAAATACAGGCATCAGTAATTAAGATTAGCAACAAAAATTATTTACTTATAAGCAACATAGATTATTACGGATATGAATCGGTTCTTTTCTCATACGACAAAAAGATTGACAGCATAGGTTCTTTCTGGTCTTTAGAAAAACCTGAAGTAAACATTAAAGGTGTAATAAAGGTAAATAACTGGCTGGGGTTCTGGAGTGCTGATTATGAATATCATTTAGAGAACAACAGATTAATTGAAAAATACAAAGATGAATATAATATTTCTGATTTATTAAGTGAGCATAAAATAATGACCAAAGAAATGATTTATCTGCATTCAGGAAAAATGATTAATTCAAAGGGATTATATGAAATAAAACCTAATACAGAAATATTCCTGATAAAAGCAGACATCAGAAAGGATTGTAAAGAAGAAGATGGCTGGAGGGAAGGTTGTCATTGGTATTTAATAAAGAGTAAAGACGGAACCGAAGGCTGGATAATGTTAAAAGATTTTCAGGACAAAGTAGAAGGAATTCCCTGGGCAGGATAAAATTTGTTATTTAAAATATAAAAGTCTCCCGTTTAATAAACAGGAGACTTTTTTTATTAAAGATAAACCAGACTTTATATTAAGGTAAAAATACTGCACTGGAAATAACTGTTGTCCATAGACCGTTCTTATCTCCTTCTGCAGATTGCGTTATATTGAAAGATTTAAAAATTTTGCCACTTTGTTTATAAACCTGCTCACGCTCATTCCATGCAGTTTCGGAATCAAACTCTACTCCGAGGGTTGTTGCCAGCATTGTTGCAGCAAGATCCTCTGCATATTCACCTGATAGTTTTTCTGTCTCACCGAAAGGATGGTGTTCTGATATATAACCATAATGACTATCGTCTGAAGGCAAAGCAACCCCTATCGAGGTAGCTATAAGCCTGTTCGGTTCATTTGTAAAATTTCTTGCCATTACGCAATAAGTAATATTCCCAGGTAAAAGTAAATCCATTCCCTGTTCACGCGTAATGCGTTTACAGCCCGGTGGATAAATACTTGAAACCATCACAAGATTTAATTTTTCGATTCCAGCATGACGTAAAGCAAGTTCAAAAGACTGTAAATAATCTTTATGTCTTCCGACTCCCTTTGTAAAAAATATTTTTGTTGGTTGAAACATAACACCCTCCTCACGGTTTTAATTAACTTTGTACAAACTTATGAAATATTTTTATTAAAATGAATTAACTAATTTTTACTTTTAAAAATTTTCTTTTTCCCACTTTTAGAACAAAATCTTCCGAATAATTAATAATAAAATTAAAATCAGTAATTTTATCACCATTTATTGTGACACCACCCTGCTCAATCAGTCTTCGTGCAGCAGCATTCGACTCTGCAAGTTTATTGTTAACAATCAGATTTATTAATTTAACATCTTTCTCACATAAATCAATTTCAGGTATATCTTCAGGAACTTCTTTTTTAATAAAAATTTTATCAAACTCTTCAATGGACTGATTAGCAATTTCTTCATTGTAGTATAATTTAACCAATTCGAACCCTAATCTTCTTTTCATATTTCGAGGATTAGTATTCGGGTCTTCAAGTTCATATTTAATATCATGAAGTTCTTTTGGAGTTAATCTTGTTGCAAGAGTAAAGTATTTAAATATTAGTACGTCGGGGATACTCATTGTTTTACCAAAAATGTCTTTTGGGTCTTCGGCAATACCAATATAATTATTTAAAGATTTACTCATTTTTTCAGAACCATCAGTACCTTCAAGTAATGGCATAAGCATAACTATTTGCGGTTCTTTTCCATAACGCTTTTGCATATCACGGCCGACAAGATTATTAAATTTTTGGTCTGTTCCACCAAGTTCAACGTCTGCGTCAATAGCATAGGAATCATATCCCTGCATTATCGGATAGAGTAACTCGTGCATCGAAACTTCAATCTGATCACGCATTCTATTAGTGAAATCATCTCTTTCGAGAATCCGTTGAACTGTAAACTTACCAAGTAATCCGATTAAATCGTGTAAATTAATTTTACTTAGCCACTCAGAATTATATACTATTTTTGTTTTTTCCTTGTTAAGTATTCTTGATGCCTGCTCAAAGTATGATTTACCATTTTCTCTTGTTTCTTCAAATGTAAGCTGCGGGCGGGTCTTCTTCTTTCCGCTGGGATCGCCTATCATACCAGTAAAATCACCGACTATAAGAATTGCAGTATGACCTAAATCCTGGAATTCTCTTAGTTTATTAAGAACAACAGAATGTCCAATGTGTAAATCAGGAACAGATGGATCGCATCCCAGTTTAACGTTTAAAGGTTTATTCGTCTTAATAGACTTCTCAATCTTCTTCACAAGTTCATCCTCGGGAATTATTTCAACCGTTCCTTTTTTGAGGATATCCATTTGTTCATTTAATAATGCAAACATATTAATAGTTTTTTAATTTTCTTTCAGATTCGCGCTTTTTTACTGATTCTCTTTTATCGAATAGTTTCTTGCCTCTGGCAAGAGCCAATTCGACTTTTATTCGTGAGTTCTTAAAATAAATTTTTGTTGTAATTAATGTCAATCCCTGTTCTTCAAGTTTCGATTTAATCTTTCTTATTTCTTTCTTATTCATCAAAAGTTTTCTCTTTCTAATCGGGTCATGATTATTCAGATTGCCATACTTATATTCAGTAATATGACAACCAACCAACCATAATTCATTATTTGAGAACCTGCCATAAGCTTCCGACAGGTTAACTTTTGATTCTCTTAATGATTTAACTTCTGTTCCGAGCAAAACAATTCCTGCTTCATAACGATTTAATATCTCGTACTGAAAATTAGCTTTTCTATTTGTTCCTATTATTTTAATTTTGTCCAGATCTGTCAATTTTAGCTATAACATTATAAATTATTTAATAACTTTAGTAAAATCAATTTAATAAATGAAAATTAAAACATTTACCGTAAATCCATTTCAAATGAACAGTTATTTATATTATTGTGAAAATAATCTGGAAGGAGTTCTTATCGATCCAGGGTTTTACACAAAATATGAACAAGATGATTTTATTGAATTCATAAATAACAACAAAATAAATATCAAATACATTCTATGCACACACGGGCATGTTGACCATGTATTAGGAAACGGGTTTGCAAATGAAAATTTTAAAGCAAACACCTTTATACACAAAGATGATTTGTTCTTATACAATAATGCTGTTATTCAAGGCGAATACTATGGATTGAACATTCAGTCATTACCTGAAATAAATAATTTCATTAATGAAGGATTAGAGTTGAAAATTGGTAATAATAATCTATGTTGTATTCATACACCGGGACATTCGCCCGGAGGTATTTGTATAATTGATCATACAGAAAAAAATGTATTCTGCGGAGATTTAGTATTTAAATCATCTATAGGAAGAACTGACTTACCCGGAGGTGATTTTAAAACCCTTATTGATTCAATTCTGAAAAAACTTTTTCCAATTTGTGATAACGATTACAATCTTTATCCCGGGCATATGGATAAAACGTCTGTCGGATTTGAATTAAGAAATAATCCTTATTTTAAATAAACCTTTTAAATATAATCCGATTTTTCGCAAAAAACAAAATTTCAGATTTTAATTTTAAAATCGCCTATAATAATTGAAACTTCATTATTAAAATCATTCTGGGTAAGTTTAAAATCCCCTATAAACCTTATCATATAGCAGAAATATTCTCCCGAACTATCTGTTGTTGTAGTGTAATAATATATCTTTTCAATTGTTTCTTTATCTTTGTATTCTGCTGATTTGCCTTCAAAGACATCGCCTTTTAAACTGCTATAATCACTCGTTCTTTCGGGTATGTTCAGATTAAAGTCTTTTTCAAGTGTATAAATAAAATCATCAAGGTTTCTCTGAGATACAAATTTAAATGCAATGATTGTAGCGGCAATTTTATTCTTATTGAAACTGTAAGTAATTACGTCTTTCTTATTAGTTTCAACAACATTTCCTGCTTTCCAGTTTTTGTTAAACTCAATATGAAATTTATAATTGCTGTTATCAATCTTATTCTGAGAAAATAAATTTGTTGCAAATAAAAAGATTAAAATAATAAAAAATATATTCTTCATTTGTTTAATTTAATTTTGATTTAAAAATCTGGTATTCATCACGATAAATTCCCTTCGTTGAATCGTTAACAATTTTATGAATTTTCATTTGCTCTTTAACATTTTGAACTCTGTCCTGAGGTAATGGATGAGTAGCAAGTAATCTATCCAGACCACCCCCTACAGTTCCCTTTTTCTTCTGATCAGTAAGTATTTTATCGAAGAAATATTGTATTCCGCCAGGATAGTATTTTGAAGTCATTAAATATTTAATGGAATAATTATCGGCTTCTTCTTCATCAGAACGGCTATTTGCCAGAAAACCTAATCCGACAAATAAATTTGCTGCAATTTCAACAGCAGCATTCGGATTATTGCCAAGAACTAAACTTAACAGCATACTTACACCATAGTATGAAGTAAGTCTTTGCGTCATATGTCGTCTTTCTGCGTGTGCAATTTCATGTGCCATTACACCTGCGAGTGTAGCCTCATTATCAACAAACTTCATTAAACCTGTGTAAACATAAATAAATCCGCCCGGAGTACAAAAAGCATTTACAATAGTATCGTTTATAACCTGAAACTTATACGGGAAAACATTCTTATATTGTATTTTTGGTGATGAATTAAGAATGTATTTGCCAAGGTTTGTTACATAGTCAGTAATTTCAGGTTTGTTTGTTAATAACGGAAATTCTTTCGGACTATTTCTTATTTCCTTATCTAAATCTTCACCAATCTTTACATCATCCGACTCGGAAAATAAATTAGCCCCGCAACTATACATAGTCGAAATGCTAATTAGAATTAAAATTAATCCGATTGCTAGTGACGGAATAAACTTAATGTACTTAATATTTTTCATAATAATTAAAATCTTTGTTATATAGTTATAACAATATTAAATTAATTTTGTTCCTAATAACAATAATATATAATAATTTTCCAAAGTAAATACAAATTCAATAAACGAATATATTATCGTACAAAGTCTGTCTCATTTTGAGAATAATAGTCTCATTATTGAGTAATTATCATTTTGAAAAGACCGTTTTCGTCAAATAAATACATATTTTAATATGGCATACAATTTGTGGCAATATTTTAAATTATGGAAAATAAATATTTGAATAAGACTGAAATATATAAATACTACGGATGGAATCCTGCTGATGGAGACTACATACCCGAAAACAAATCAATTTACAAAGAAAATAGTTTCATCAAAATATTTTTTTGTATGTATCGAGTTATTTATAAATAAAATTTATAATATTTTTTTATGATATAACTTTATGATAAAAGGAAAAATCAAACATTAACCCCTAATAATATGTTCTACTTTTAGTAGTTTCATTTTAGATACTTTATTGAATTGAGTATCAATTTTATTATTGATAATTTTATTGTTTTATTAAATCTTTTCAAAGATTATATACAATATGTCAGATAAGAAAGAAATTGCTAGTTATTGCACTCGGTGGCAATGCATTATTAGATTCAAAATCAAAAGGAACTATAGAAGAAAGAGAAGCGGCAGCAGAAATGACTGCTGAACAATTGGTTCCCCTATTTCAATCTCCAGAATATGATGTAATTTTAACGCATGGTAACGGACCTCAAGTTGGTAATTTATTAATTCAACAGGAAGAAGGTTCCGGCAAGGTTCCTCCTATGCCATTAGATGTTTGTGTTGCAGAAACTCAGGGTGAAATAGGCTACGTTCTTCAAAAAGCACTGCAAAATGCTTTTGAAAAACATGATGTAAAAAAACAAACTCTTGCTTTACTTACAGAAGTTTTGGTAGATGAAAATGACCCCGCATTCGAAAAACTTTCTAAACCGGTAGGGCCTTATTATACCATAGAACATACAAAAGAAATATTAAAAACTAAAAAATGGACTTTCAAAGAAGACCCTGCAGGAAAAGGTTATAGAAGAGTTGTTGCATCACCAAAACCAAAATCAGTTTTGCAGACAAGTATTATCCGCGATTTAACAAATAAAGGATATATTGTCATCTCTGTTGGAGGGGGCGGCATTCCTGTATATCACAACGAAAAAGGAGAAATATGCCGGAGTTGAAGCAGTAATAGATAAGGACTTAGCGTCTGCACAACTTGCAATAGATTTAAAGGCAGATTTGCTTGTAATCCTGACAAACGTTGAACAGTGTTACATAAACTTCAGGAAACCAAACGAGATTAAACTCAGAGATTTAAACCTTGATGAAGCCACAACTTATTTTGAGCAGGGGCATTTTACAGCAGGAAGCATGGGACCAAAAGTGCAGGCTGTTATTGAGTTTGTGCAGAACACAGGAAATAAAGCAATTATTACTCATATTGAAAAACTGACCGAAGCACTTGAAGAAAGAGCCGGTACATTAATACATCAATAATAGATTATAAAATTAAAATTAAAACACATTATGACAAAATGCAGAATTAAAGAAAATGGAAGGATTAAAAAGTCTTTCCTGGGAATGACTTTTACAAGACAAAACTTGACAACAAAGACTCCTTACTTTGAAAAGAACGGAAGAATGTTTGATTGTCTTTTTGCTCAGCAGTTCACACCTGAACTACTGACAAGAACTTTTTGAGGTTGCTAATAAAATAAGAAAGATTGCAAAATCGAAAGAGGGACTCGATTATTTAAGAACATTTCTTTCTCACAAAAGAGCGATGCTTTATTTCGTACAACCATCAACAAGAACTTTCGTTTCCTTCCAAAGTGCCTGCTATATACTTGGAATGCAGGTTAGTGAAATACGTTCAACTTCGACATCGTCAGAGTTAAAAGGTGAAACTCCTGAAGATACAATCAGGACTTTCAGTTCGTATGCAGACATGATTATAATGCGTCACTTTGAAGAAGGTATGGCAGAAAAAGCCGCATGGATGCTTAACAAGACAAAAAGACCTATCAGCATAGTAAATGGCGGTTCAGGTAAAGACCAGCACCCAACACAGGCATTGCTTGACTTTACACAATACATCAGTCATTCCTCGATAAAGGCGGAATAAACGGAAAGACAATCGTGATGGTTGGTGATTTAAAAAGAGGAAGAACAGTTCGTTCGCTGACAATATTACTTCAACATTATAAGAACGTAAAGTTAATTTTTGTATCCCCCGAATATTTGAAGATTGGTGACGACATTAAAGGCTTCCTGAAGAAAAATAAGATGCCTTACAAAGAAACTACTGACCTTGAGAAAGCACTTAAAGAAGCAGATGCAGTATATATGACAAGAATTCAGGATGAATATGACGTAAGCGGAGAATCAAAGGATATTGATTATTCGAAATTCCATTTAACAAAGAAACACTTAAAGTTAATGAAGAAGACTGCAATAATAATGCATCCACTTCCAAGAAGAAAGGAAATTGATATTGAAGTTGATAACGACCCGAGAGCAAAATACTGGAGACAGGAAAGAAACGGAATGTGGGTACGAACTGCATTAATAGCATATTTGTTTGGTATTGATGATAAGATACTGAATATATAATATTTATGTCATATTAGCGAATTATGATAAATTACACTAATAAATTCTTTAATATTGATATTCTGAAAATTAAAGAAATCAAATTACACGAGACGACAGAAGCAAACAGACTTAGAAATATTTTTGACAGAATCTCGAATAGTAAGCATTTATTAAATCCTGTAATTGTAGGACATTATGATAATGAATTAATACTAATTGATGGTGCTAACAGGTTAAGTACGTTACAGGAAATTGGTTGTAAAATTATCATTGCACAGATTACAGATTATAAGGATAAGAAAATAAAATTAAGAAACTGGAATCATTTAATATACGATATAGGAATAAATGATATAAGGAATTTTTGTGACAAAAATAGTTTCAAATATAAAGAAATCAGGTACAAGGAAGGTAAAGAAGTATTAAGGGATAATATTAACAGTATATTGACTTCAGATATAAGTAAAGGAAAATCGTTATTGATTACATTACCAAATAAATTCAATGATGCAATTTCAAGGTTAAATGATTTTTCAAGGTTTTATTTTAATGTACACAAATTCGACAGATCTGAAGAAGAAATAACATACGGAGACCTTTGCAAGTACTCAAGAAAAAAAGGTGTTCTGGTAGAGTTCTTTAAATTTGATAAAGAACAAATTGTAAAAATTGCAAATAGTAAAGCAAAATTACCCGCGGGTATCACAAGGCATATCTTAGACAACAGAGTTTTGCATGTCAGATATGAGATTTCAAAATTAAAAGATGATAAGAACATAGAAGAGAAGAGAATTGATTTGCAAAAATATTTACTTACAAAAATAGACACAAACAAAGTGAGACAGTACCGTGAATCTGTAATAGTATTTGACGAGTAGATGAGAACAGAATTATTCATAGCAAAGAGATATCTATTTTCAAAACGTAAAGTCAGTTTTATTACTGTTATTTCCACAATATCAATAATCGGGGTTGCAATAGGTGTTGCAGCAATGATTATAGTTTTATCTGTATTTAATGGTTTCAGTAAGAAGGTAACTTCAATTTTAATTGGATTTGACCCTCATATAAGAATTGAAGCAAAAGGTACATCTAAAATAGAGAATTACGAAGCATTGCTTCAAACAATATATTCCAACGATATACCATCTGCTGCTCCTTTCACTTTAAACAAAGGAATGCTTGCAACGAACGATGTGAATAAAGTCCTTTTTATTAAAGGTGTTGATGAAAATAATATTGATAAAGTATCGGGAGTTAAGAACTTTACAAATTATGGTAAATTTGACCTCAAAGACAAGGGAAGCTATGGCAGTATTATAATTGGATTTTCACTTGCAAACAATCTTAAGGTTTTTTTAGATGACACGATTACAATATTAAGCCCTGTCGGACTGGAATATTCATTAACTCAGTTTGTTGAACCTATTACTAAACAGTTTATAGTAACGGGTATTTACGATTCGGATAACCGAGAATATGATTCGAAGTATGCATACGTATCACTTTCAAATGCTCAGGAACTTTTCAAACTTAACAATACAATAAGCGGAATCGAATTACGTGGTAAAGATATCAATGAGTCAGATTTTTTAAAGCAGAAACTTATACAGCAAATAGATACTTCGAAATACAATGTAATGACGTGGTACGATTTGCATAAGGATTTTTATTCAATATTAAAAGTTGAAAGATGGGTTGCCTTCATAATTCTTAGTTTGATTATAGCAGTTGCATCTTTTAACATATTAGGTTCGCTTACAATGACTGTAATAGAAAAGAAAAGGGATATAGGGATATTAAAAGCAATGGGTGCCAGTGATAAAATGATTACAAGAATTTTTATGTTTGAAGGAATTGTTGTAGGACTTGTTGGAATGGTAACCGGTTCACTTTTAGGCTTAGGAGTTTCTTTATTACAAATTTATTTTAAAATATATAAATTAGATACTTCAGTTTATAAATTAGAAGCATTACCGATGGATTTAAGGATAATGGATTTTGTCTATATACCATTAGCAGCACTTTTATTGTGTTTTCTTGCATCTTTATACCCATCAATAAGAGCTGCTAAACAAAAACCTGTTGAATCTATAAGATGGGAGTAGATGATAATATGGACAATACATTAATACAATTAAACGGGATTAAGAAAGGTTATCAGATTACAAAATCTAATAAACTTCAAGTTTTAAAGGGAATTGATTTAAATATATTTAAAAGTGAGATTGCTGCAATAGTAGGAAAATCGGGAGCAGGAAAGAGTACTTTATTGCATATACTTGGAACTCTTGATAATCCTGATGAAGGGAAGATGCTTTTTGAGGATAACGATATTTACAGTTTAAACGACAAGCAGATTGCTAATTTCAGAGCAAATGATATTGGTTTCATTTTTCAGTTTCATCATCTATTGCCTGAATTCACTGCTCTGGAGAACGTAACTATTGCTTCAAGAATAGCAGGTAATTACGATGAAACAAAGGCAAAAGAATTACTTGAAGAGGTAGGATTATCTGACAGAATAAATCACAAACCATCAGAACTATCCGGCGGCGAAGCACAACGTGTAGCTATTGCGAGAGCATTAGTAAATTCCCCAAAATTAATATTAGCAGACGAACCAACCGGAAATCTTGACACAGAAAATGCCGACTCGATAATTGAATTAATTTTCAAATTAAGGGATAAATTCAGACAAACATTTGTAATTGTAACACATAATGAAGAATTCGCTTCAAAATGTGATAGGATTATAAAAATGGTTGACGGGAAAATAATTTTATGATTTCTTAACAATTTAATAAAGCGATATTTGATAAATAATTATATATTACCGTAACAAAATATGAAATTGAAAAACATTAAAATAAGTACAAGTAATCTGGATTTATTCTACGGTAAGAATCAGGCTTTAAAAGCAATAAATATAAATATCGATTCCAACAAAATCACAGCATTAATAGGTCCTTCAGGGTGCGGTAAATCAACATTTCTTCGAACATTGAACCGAATGAACGATTTAATTTATGGAACAAAAATAACAGGTGAGATAAAGATTGATGATGAAAATATTTATGATAAGAAAACCGATGTTGTATCTTTGAGAAGAAAAGTTGGAATGGTATTTCAGAAATCTAATCCATTTCCCAAGAGTATTTATGAGAATGTTGCCTATGGTGCCAGAATAAATGGTATTTCGAAAAAAGCGTGGTTAGATGATATAGTTGAAACAAGTTTAAAACGTGCTGCTATCTGGGACGAAGTGAAAGACAGACTTAATGACATTGCTACTGGATTATCAGGCGGTCAACAGCAAAGGGTTTGTATTGCGAGAACTCTGGCTGTCAATCCAGATGTGATACTTATGGACGAACCTGCATCAGCACTTGACCCGATTTCTACAGCCAAAATTGAAGAACTAATTTTTACACTGAAAAAAAGCATTACAATAGTTATAGTAACACATAATATGCAACAGGCAGCCAGAGTAAGTGATGTAACCGGATTTTTCTTAAACGGTGAATTAATTGAATACGATGCAACCCGAAAAATATTTACAAGCCCGGGAGATGAAAGAACGCAAAACTACATTACCGGGAAATTTGGTTAAACTTTAATCACAATTAAATTATGTATCATTATTTAGAAGAAGAAATAGACCAACTGAGAACTAAGGTTATCAAAATGGGAAGTTTAGTTGAGGAGCAACTAGATTTTGCAATAAAAGCACTTTTCGAAAGTAATTTCGAGTATGCAAAAATTGTCATTGAGAGAGACTCAAAAGTTGACAAATATGATGTGAAAATCGATAAATTATGTCAAAAGATATTTGCACTTACCCAACCTGTAGCTAACGATTTAAGAATTATTCTCTCTGCCCTAAAGATTAATAACGATCTTGAACGTATTGGAGATATATCTGTAAATCTTGCTGAAAGAGCAGAACCTTTGAAAGATAATGTATCAATTCTTAAGGAATTTGGTTTGGATGTAATGGCTGATAAAGTCAAAATTATGGTCACTAAAACTATTGATTCTTTTATCAATAACGATCACGATCTTGCTTTTAGCGTTATTAAATCTGATGATATAATTGATAATCTTGAAAAAGAAATCTTTAATAAACTCATTGACAGAATGGAGATAGATTCAACAATCGTAAGACCATGCGCCCATTGCATTACTCTTTTAAGACATTTAGAAAGGCTTGCTGACCATGCTACAAATATTGCAGAAGAGGTTGTTTTCTTGGTTGATTCAAAGATTATTAAGCATAAAAAAAATCTGGATGATCTGGATATAAATACAAAAAGAGATTATTTAATTCCAATTTTATGAATTATATTCGATTTGTATGTTATTGTGTTTTTGTTTATAATACAAAGCACTTTTATATTCTCTCAGACCGGAGATTCAATTAAATCGAAACCAATTCTTAAAGATACTATCAAGTTACATTTCAATCATAATAAAATACATAAATATGATATCCTGTCGAACCTGTCAGATACAATAAGCTCAGATTTTTTTATCTGGAACGATAAAAGGAATCTTCAAGAGATATTAAACGAAGTAACAGGATTTTACTCATTGTTTTTGGGAAACGGAGGAAAATCGGCAATTAATTACAACGGACTATCAAATATTGGTGTATTTCGCAATGGCATAGAATCTAATGACCTTTTTTATGGTGGCTTTGATGTTGAGAGTTTTTCTGTTAACGAAATTGATAAGATTGAAGAAGTTTCAGCACCTATGTCATTTATTTATGGAATGAATTCATACAGTAAAATAATAAATATAATTGATAAAGATAATTTTCAGCCAAATCTTCTTACACAATTCAGATACACACAAGACAGAGACGGCGCTTTATTTGCGGATGTTTTTATGAACTTCCCTGTATCACGAAAATTTAATTTTTTAATTGGTATAAATGCTTACGGAAGTGAAGGACATTACTTAAATTCAGATTTTGCAATTTGGAGGAGCCGGTTTAAATTTAACTACTTCCCTTCTGATAAGATTAATTTAAAGTTTTTTTATTCAGCAAATAAAACACAACGGGGTTTAAATGAAGGTTTGGTTTTTAACTCATCAAAGGACACAATCATTGATCCTAATTTAGCAACTGTAAATAATCCTGATTCGTATGAAAAGATTTACAATTCATACAGTGATTTAAAATTTACGGGAAAATTTTTTAAAGATACACTTTCACTCACTAATTTGAGTCTCTTTACATATAATTCGCTCAGGGTGTACCGTGATGAAGAGAATCGTTTAACTCCTAATGGAATTTTCGTTAGTAAAGATTTCCATTCAATTCAGTATGGATTTGATTTAAACCAAACCGTTTTTCTGAGCCCATTCAGATATTCACAAATAAAACTGCTGGCAGGTTTAAAAGGTTACTATAATTTATACAATTATGATAAAACCTCTTTGTATAAAATAGATTCCGTTCTTGGAACCAGGTATTATGATTTTAATGCTCTTGATTTATATTCAAGATTAGATCTTGTGTATGATAAATTTGTTTTATCGGGGGCAATCAAATCACAACGGTTTAATAACTCGTATCACTTTATGTATGGGACAGAATTCAAATATCTCTTATCATTTAATGAAAATATAAATTTAACTCTGTTAGGCGGATTAAGTAATACAACATTTGGTTTTAATTATGAATCTCTTCTCTATGATGAATATTTTAACCGAATAGAAAATAATTACGACGCATCAAGGAATCAATATTTTGAGACCGGTTTTAAATTAGGTTTTAACGATTTATCTTTTTCATATTTAATATTTCATAGTAATACATTCAGTAATTTGTCTGCCTTAAATTCTAACTTCTCTTTAGGGTATGATTCAAAACATATTTCTGTTTTGTTGAATATGAATTTATTTGATAAAGAGAATAATTCCTTATCGGCGGTTCCACCTGTTTATATTTCGTCTGATATCTCATATAAAGATATATTGTTCAAGAAAAAACTTAATCTAAAAACAGGCTTCAATGTGAAATATATTTCAGAAAAACCAAACACGGGCTTTAACCAATTTGCAAATAATGTTAATTATGTGAATAATTATTCGGCATTTGATTATTTTTATGTGGATTATTATGTAGGAGCAAGAATAGGAAAAGCAAATCTAAGCATAACTCTTGCAAATTTATTCAATAATCTTATTTATAACTCGGCATTATATCCGTATGATGATCGTGGCGGATTATTAAGATCGATTTCGAGACTTACTATTACCTGGGATTTTTGGAATTAGATAATAGTTTTTCACATGCCGAGTAAACCTCATTAACATCTATTGTTCTTATGCATTTAAACTCATCACTCCCCTTCCACTTACAACTTGCGGGTTTCGGAGAATTATAAAAACATGGACTGCAGTCCAGTTCTTTACGAATAATAATGTGTTCGGTTTGCCAGGGGTATAGTTCTTTATAATTAGTATAACCAAATATTGCCACAACAGGAATTTTGAAGGCAGATGCGGAATGCAAAAAAGTAGTATCATTTGTAACGAATAAATCACACTGCTTCAACCGTGACATTGAATCCATATAATTTGAAGTGGAAGACAATATTCCCCTATTCATCATTTTTTCATTAATCTCTTTATTTAAATCCATTTCTGAACCAAAGAGTAAAATTGTAGCATTCTTATCATCAATAAGCCTGTTCCCTAAATCTGCATATTTATTTTTATCCCATCTTTTATTTATGTGATTTTTGATTGTAGAAGAACCCGGATGAAAACCTATTATCGGATTCGCCATATTTACCAAATTCTTCTTTAGCCATAAAACAGCAGAATTATCGTCATCTTCATTTACATTAATTTCTAATCCTCCTATTTCATCATCTTGTACATCAAATAACTTTCGAAGTAAATTTATGTTCTGAACCACATTGTGAATATTTTGTTCTTCATCAACGGTTATATTGTTTAGAAAACCAAGTCTGAAAACGGATGAGTGAATATAATTATGTCCTAATCTTTTATTAGCCCCTAATAAATAGTTAACGATATTGTATTCAATTCTGTTCGAGGGATAGACATTCAACGATATAAAATAATCGTTATTTCTTATTTCCCATAATTCTTTCAGCGATTGATATTTTGATTGATTAAGAAAATCGATATGATAAATGTTTTTAATATAAGGCGAAGATCGGAACAAATCTTTAACAGAATTAAACATAACCAGCATATCAATTTGATAGTTGGGCAGTTTCTTGTTTATCAATTTCAGTGCGGGAGAGAACATTAAAGCATCACCTATACCCGACAATGCATTAATCAGAATCTTCATTCTCTTTTTTTGATTTCTTTTTACGAGAAATTATAAATGAAATAGGTAAAGAAATAAAAAATAACCCTAAAGTGCTCAAAGTAAAAATTAGACCTGTATTAAAACTATCTGATTCATATTTCATTTCAACAATATGTTTTCCTTTTGGAACTATAACTGATCTCATGCAATAGTCTGCTTTAAGTATTTTTACAGGCTGACCATCTAAATATGATTTAAACGCAGGATAATAGACTTCACTAAAATACAAAATCCCATCTTCAGGTGTATTTACTTCAACTTTCATTGTATTCAATGTATGCTCTAATATCTTTACTGTATTAGCAGGAACTGAATCCAATGGGTTTAATTTTGGTAAATTGATATTTTCCTTTTCCTCAATAACCAAAGTTCTGCGATAATTAAAATTATTTGTCATCATATAGTTCTTAACCTCTTCTGAGCTATCAAATTTGACAGCATCATAGAACATCATAACACGAGGCAAATAATTTGAATTTAATCCAAGAGTTTTGCCTTTGCCTGTTGAATCCGTAAATATTTTATACTTCACATTCATTAAGTCATGAGTCTGAGAACTCTTCGGGTCTGAACCATTTGGGGGAATAAAATTCTTTAAAAGAAGGGCACCATATCCTTCAAGAAATTCTATATTATCAACAAACCCCTGATTTCTTTGAAATAACATATAACCACCATCCCTGGAATTAACCCTGAAAATTTCATCTTTCATCTCCTGTTTGAATTTTTCAGCAAGTTGAGATCTCTGTGTGAATACTTGTTCGGGATTTTTTGTTCCATTATTCTGGTCAAACCATATAAAGTAAATTTCAAACAATAAAATAATTGATAGTAAAACTCCAAAAGTATTAAATTTAATTTTATTATTGGAAAAAAGATAGAATGATAGAACGAACATTAAAATGAATATCAGGAATATTAATCCCTGAGATTTTACAAATGAAGATACCTGCGGTACCTGAGCTACATATACAGGCAAAAGCATACCAGAATAGACTATTAGAAACAATAATATTATAATACTGATTACTGTAATAATATACTTATTAGAAAAATATTCTTTAATTTTTCCTTCGCTTATAATCCCATTCGTGCCAATCATTGTCACCATAATAAATGCCATCATCATAATATAAACGATATGTGCGGGATTTCTAAATCTGTTAAAAAAAGGAACGATATCAAACATCAGTTTATGAAAGAAAAAATTTCCGCCTAAAGAAAACAGAAATGCAAAAGCTATGATGAAAATTGAAAAATATGCAATATTTAAATATTTCTTTTCTTTAAAAAAGTATTTATAGGAAGGATATATTAGTATCAAATATTAAGGATGAAATAAACACATTAGAAACAGAAAACATCCAGGGGCCTTCCTGATGTTTTGACCAATACTGAATATCACCAATTTTATCGTTTCCGCTCCATACACCAAAAAATTTTGGAATAATTATTGTTATATAATCGTAAATATGCATCGAACCTTGCTTTGCAAAATTGTAATCAAAAGTTGCACGATTAGACAACCCGATAAACTCCATAGAAGGTAACAATTGAAAAGCGGTAAGTCCAAACGTAATTACTAAAATTAGAATAAACCCGAAACTCAAATTAATAATATCTTTAGTTTTCTTTTCTTTGAAAAGTCCGTATGAAATAAAAAGAGAATATATTGCTACAAAGAAAAAATTAAAGAACGGAACCTGCGGATAACCTGCAAGTATGCACAAAGCCATTATTAAACCGCCAAGAAGTGGATAGTAGTACTTTTTAGTATCAATAAATTTAAGCCACAATAAGAAAAATAAAGGGAACCAGGTTGCTGCTTCAACTAAAGGTTGATGCATCATATGTATCATCATATAACTTGAATACGTAAAGAGAAGAGCAAACAATAAAGAAAACAATCCTGATAACTTAAAATGCTTTGCAAGATAGAATGTAAATATTGAAGTTAATAAATAGTGAAGAATAATAGTGTTCTGAATAGCCAAAGCAGACAATTTATCGTTTTTAACGAACAAAGTCAGAACGAAATTAAACGGGTATAAGACTGCTATCTGCAAGTCAGCAAAAAATGGCATACCGCTGAAAATGAAAGGATTCCAAAACGGGAATATTCCTTTGCTGATCATTACTGAAGACATCAGTTTAGCGGGATAGTATTGTTCAATAAAATCATCAAAGAGGTACGCGCTGCCTGATAATAATTGTCTAAAAAATATAAGCCAGAAGATTGCAAGAATTCCCAGCAGAATATAATCATTATCAAAAATACTTTTTACAGCAGATTCTTCTTTTTTAATAGTAATCTTTTTTTGTTGTTTTGCCACTTTCTATTCCTCTTTTTTACAAATAAAAATAAATTGATACCCGAATAATCTCTTTAACATCACTGCTAAAGCATATAAAATAAAATTCAAAACATATCCGATGTTCTTCTTAAAAATTCCCGGTAATACTTCTATTATTGGTATAGGAGTAGATTTCTGTCCAACAACGGTGAATTTATATTTTTTCAATAATTTTTTTATAATTCTATGAGTAAACAAGTGCAGATGAGTTCTGTCTAAAATTCCCTTATCGGCTAATGGCAATCTTCCAAAAAGTAAATTTAGCCGAACATATATGTTTGCAAAGTTTGGTAATGATACAATAATTTTACCATCTTTGTTTAAAATATTTTTCGAATCATTAAGAATTTTTTCGTAGTCAAGCAGATGTTCAAGTATATCCAGAAATAAAATATAATCAAACTTACCTTCCTCTTTCAAAGCAGCAGGAAATCCTTTGTTTAAATCGTATTGAAAGAATTTATTAAAATTCTTTTTAGTATTTTCTGATTCGGGAATAAAATCAACTCCGACCTTATAATTATTATCCGATATGTGTTTTGCGAACAACCCATCACCGCAACCGATATCAATAATCCTTTGATTACTTTTCTTATTAAGGATATCAATAACCATTTTATGACTTGAATACGGATATAATTTCAAAGGATACTGAGTATAGAATTCGGAATAAACATCAGACTTTAGTTTCCCTTTTATAGTCTTTATGTAATCGTTTGTAGTGCTAAAAATATTACGGGCATATTTCATACCGTTAACATAACAAATCTCGTCCCCGTAATAAGTCGGAATTGGAATCTCAATAATTTTCAAATTATGATGATTAGCCTTAATAATAATCTGTGTATCAAAATGAAAATCATCTGTTGTATTTTCAAGATTAATTCTTCTAAGACCTGTAATTGAATATGCTCTGTAACCGGAATGGAATTCCGTTAGGTTCATTCTTAACTTACGGTTTTGAAATGTTGAGAGGATCCGATTTCCGATGTACTTGTAAAAAGGCATACCACCTTTTAAAGCACCCCCATACTTTGTCATCATTCGGGACCCTAACACAACATCAGCCTTTTCGTCGGTTATTGGAGCATACATATCCTGTAAAATTTCAGGTGCATATTGCCCGTCTCCATGAAGTAGTACCACTACATCAAAACCTTTTTCGGAAAAATAATTAAAACCTTTTTTTTGATTTCCACCATAACCTAAATTTACATCGTTTAAGTATAA
Organism: Ignavibacteriota bacterium; assembly: GCA_963748665.1. Taxonomy (GTDB): domain Bacteria; phylum Bacteroidota; class Ignavibacteria; order Tepidaquicellales; family Tepidaquicellaceae; genus CAIKZJ01. The sequence continues at coordinate 28,827 of CAVVJW010000027.1, forward strand.
GTGCAGTTTATCAAGTTGTTTTAACTCTTTGTATCCGACAGATACCATATAAGTGTTGTCCTTACTGGCATCGTCGAATACAGCAATTTCATCTATTTCATCATAAACATTCTTCGGTATTCTGTCTAATACTTTATTTAAAGTAGTTGCTGCATTATAAGCAACAATAAGAATCCCGATTTTCTTATTATTTCTCATATGTAATCAGGGCTCTTTTCGAACCTTATCATCATCCTTTTTCTCTAATTGTAAATCCTTCTTAATATCACCGCCAGACATTTTCAGTTTCAAACTTTCTTTTTTCTGTAAAACCGATGGGTCTCTTCTGGTCTAATTCATTTAATAAATTTAATGCTTTCTGGTAGTCTCCCCTTGCTTCATAAATATCCAATAAAATCCTGTAAGGATTATAATAGCTCGATGTGTTAGGATTGGTGCTCTTCTTGTCAAGCATAGCACCATTTTCAGCTATTTTTGAATATTCCTCAAATTTTTGTTTATCACCAATCATATTATATAGCATTGCTACCTGATAGCTTTGTCTGTAATCCATTCTAAAACTTGTAGGAGGTATTACTTCTTCCATTCTATTAAGAACATTTTTTGTTTCTACTAATTTTGTTGAATCCATAGCATACGTATTCGCTAACCAAACAAAAACTGTTCTGTACATTTCAATCATTCTTTGCTGAGTCTGTTCAAAGAATAAATCTTTATTGTTTAAACTTCTAAATAAAAACCCGTATTGCGGAGTTTTACTCGGGGTTGAAGGAGGTTCGAATAAACATTTACTGGTTATTTCCTTGTTAACAGGGACTTCCATTCCATTTCCAACCTTATAAGGAAGTAATCTGTGAGCCATACCTTCGAGTAATAAATAATCTCCCAAACCGACAAAATTTTCCGGTGAAACTGTAGCAGAAAAATAAATAGGTCTTTTCCACTTATTTGCTTTAATAACATCAAGCATAAGAACATCGTTAAATTTAAGACCGGTTATTGTGCCCTTACCTGATTTCTGTCTGATAGTCGCAGGAACAGTGAATACAATTCTCTCCGGTTTAACTTTCATCGTATCGGGATATGCCTCAGGAGGTACATCCAGCATTTGAATTTTCTTTTCATCCCATTCTCTTGGACGTACAAAATCCGGATTTGACAATTGTACATCAGAAAATGTCATAGGGACAGTTAAAGAACCATATGGTTTTTCATTCTTCAATTGTAAATTATACCAATCTGTCTGAGCAAGAGATAAATTAATTATTCTAATATCCTGTCTTACACCGTACGCAGCCTGTAAACACCATAACGGAAATGTATCGTTATCTCCATTTGTAACTAAGATAGCATCTTTATCACAACTTTGTAAAATATTATAGGCATAATCATAAGGGAAAAAGTTACCCTGTCTTGTTTGGAATGGATAAGCCACTTTTAGCATATTTAATGGAACAAAAACAAAAGCTAATCCCATAACAACAGCTGCAATGCCCAAACCTGCTTCTTTTTTCCTCATTTCACCTATAAGTTCGATAATAGCAACTACACCGAATGAAATCCACAAAGAAAACACAAAGAATGCACCTATATAAAAATAATCACGTTCTCTCGGTTGTGGATCTTGTTGATTCTGGTAGAGAGCAGTAACAACTCCCATCAGAACAAACATGGCAAGAAATACCATAGCAAGTTTCCAGTCTCGCCGGAAATGATGGAATACACCAATTAATCCGAGTAAAAATGGTATAGCAAATAATTTTTTAAAATCTACACCATCACCTTGTTCATAGCCTGCCCTGCCTATATATTGCCAGAAAAGATATCTGTTAAACATTTCGTTTATTTGATACTTCCACATAAAATCCATATCTCCCGTATAATTCTGCCAGGTTTTCCAATGCTGTGGTTCCTGTGAATATCTTCTGGGTAATATCAGCGGTTGATCTCCATATTGTTCACGATTTAAATAAGATAAAAGTCGTTCCATATTATCAGGATTATTCTCATCAAGAGGTAAATTATCAACAGAAGATCTTTGTAATACTGAGATGTAGGTTGTATATCCTAAAACTATTAAAAATAAAGAAGTAAAAACCAGGTTTAAAGCCTTTGATTGTTTCTGTACTGAATAAACTATTCCAACGATTAATCCTAAAACAATTATAATAAATCCGACAAAAGGAGATGTTTGTATTAATGCAGGCATCTTTTTAACTAACAAAGGATATACTATGAAAAATGCGAGCATTGATACTCCTGATGCAACAAGAAAACTTTTAAGACTATATTCAAATCTCTTAAAATAAAAGGCCAATCCCATCAGGAAAACAGTTTGAACAACGAGTAAGTGAATTCCAAGAGATAATCCAATAACATATGCAAAGAAAAGTATATATTTATCACTGCCTGATTCATCTGCTCTTTCCCACCAAATCATCATAACATAAACGCATAAAGCCATTAAGAAAGTACCAAATCCGTAAACTTCAGCCTCCATAGCATTAAACCAGAAACTATCAGCAAAAGCCAGAGACAATGCACCTATTGCAGAAGGGATTGCAATTATTAAAATTTCGTATAAACTATTAGGATTTCCTCTCCAGTTCCTTATTACTTTTACGCTTACCAGATATAAGAACAATACACTAAAAGCACTTGATAAAACTGAAAGATAATTCATTCTCAACCCAACGTCAGATGCTAATGGTAACATAGTGAATATTTTTCCAACCAGAATATGTAATGGCGCTCCCGGTGGATGTGGAGTTGATAAAGTGAAAGCACAAGCTAAGAACTCGCCACAATCCCAAAAAGATAGTGTCGGTTGTACAGTAATAACATACACAACTAAGGAAAATAAAAATACAAATGCCCCGGTTATTCGGTTAATCAATTTGAAATCCATTTTTATAATTAAAATTTAACAAACCGTAAAAATTAAACGATTTAAACCCAATTTTCAAGTTATAAACCTTACTATCTGTCGGTTTTTATGAAAATTTTCTTCGGATAAAATAGTACCTTTTATTTAATATTTTGTTGATATGTATTGATGCTTTAGAAACAGTTTATTTCTTTTCAAACGAGGATTGATATAATTGGAATAATATTAAACATAGAAAAGTTAATATTTATTAATTTGAATTAATTAGTATTTTGTTTTTTGGAAAGACTTAAACAAAAATTACTACTTTAATTTTAAATATTTTCAATAATATTAAAAACCAAAACCAATTTTTATATTCAATATGACTGCATTCATATCACTTGCTATTGATGTAATCAATGGATAATCCCTTTTAACCGGGAGCGGTACAAATCTATAACCCAATTCTACTCCATAACTAAACTGCTGGTTCGACGCATACCCTATTGAAAATTGAGTGTTGACTGTCCAGAATGTATTATTAACGTTTCTAATATTAATAATGTTTAAATTGTACTCATCAGAATAAATATAATTATCATATTCTTCTCTTATAAACATAGGACCTCCTGCAATTCCAAGAAATAATCCTTTTGTGAATAAAGAAGTTCCTTTCGAAAATGGAAATAATTTCAATTTAGCATTTATGTGGTAGTGCGAATAAAAAAGCTGGAGAAGGTTGATAGAAATAAGTTGGACTGTTTGTTGCTTTATAATAAAAACCATTTGTTCCACCTGATTTTGAGTATATAATCGAAGGAGAAAACTCCAAAGACGCCGCGTCTGAAAATTTATATCCTATATAAGGATTAATTTCTGAATTCAATGAATTCGTTCTGAATTCAAATGCAGGGTATATATTTGCAACCTCTGAGTTTGTGTAAAGCACAAAAGCATACCCAATACCTGCATAGGCACCTGATTTCGGAGGACCTTTCAGTTGAGCATTACCCGTTGCTGAAATCAATAAAATAAATAAAACGAATAAAATATTTTTCATATTAACATAAAATTAATTTATAGAATATATCTGCTTAAATCTCTATTCTTAACTATTTTACTCAGTTTCTCATTAACAAGTTCCTCATCGATGTCTATATTTTTCTTTTTATTTTTATCCGGTACGTTAAATAATATATCTTCAAGCAGAATAGTTAAAATTGTATGTAATCTTCTTGCACCAATATTTTCAACTTGTTCGTTGACTTCGGCTGCAATTTTTGCAATCTGTATTATGGATTCATTTTTAAAAGTCAGTTTTACTTTTTCGGTTTCCATCATTGCAGAATACTGTTTTATAAGAGCATTTTCAGGTTGAGTCAGAATTTTATAAAAGTCTTCTTCGTTTAAACTGTTGAGTTCCACTCTGATCGGAAATCTTCCCTGTAATTCAGGTATTAAATCACTTGGTTTTGAGATATGAAAAGCTCCTGATGCAATAAATAAAATATGGTCTGTTTTAACCGGTCCGTATTTTGTGATTACAGTTGAACCTTCGACAATAGGCAATAAATCTCTTTGAACACCCTCCCGGGAAACGTCTGCACCAGAAGTGTGTTTATTGTTACCGGCTATTTTATCAATTTCATCAATAAAAACTATACCTGAATTTTGAACTTTATCAATCGCTTCTTTTATTACAGTATCCATATCAATAAGCTTTTGAGCTTCTTCCTGAGTTAGTATTTTTCTTGCTTCAGCAATACTTAGTTTTCTTTTTCTGGATTTTTTAGGCATCATATTTCCGAACAAATCCTGTAAATTCAAACCCATTTCTTCCAATCCAATAGGCCCTAAGACCTGCATCATTGGCATACTATCGCCTGATAAATCTAATTCAATTATCCTTTCATCAAGTTTGCCATCTTTTAATTGTTTTCTGAATTTTTCCCGTGTTTTTGAATTTTGTTCCTCTTCAGACTGAACATCATTCTGAAAAGCAGGATTTTGTTCAGCACCTGACGCAAGTTCATTATTCTCGGATTTCTTTTTGACATGAGGTAAAATTATTTCAAGTATTCTTTCAAGTGCATTCTCTTCTGCTTTTTCCTGAACCTCATTTTTTTTATCTGTTTTAACTATATTAACTGATAAGTCAGTTAATTCTCTAATCATAGATTCAACATCCCTGCCAACATATCCTACTTCAGTAAATTTTGAAGCCTCAACTTTAATAAAAGGTGCATTAGCAAGTTTTGATATTCTTCTGGCAATTTCAGTTTTTCCTACTCCTGTCGGACCTATCATTATTATGTTATTGGGCATAATCTCATCTCTCATTTCGTCAACAACCTGCTGTCTCCTCCATCTGTTTCTAAGAGCTATTGCTACAGATTTTTTTGCATTCTCCTGACCAATAATATATTTATTAAGTTCATCTACTATCTGTGATGGTGTTAATTGATTTATTGACAAAGTTTGTCCTAATTTATGTTGTGTTGATTTTTCAGTATTGTCTTTGTTTTTCAAATCGTGATTCATTTTAATTAAATTATTATTTATCTAATACTTCTATTGTAATTTTATTGTTTGTATAAATACAAATATCTGCAGCCTGATTTAATGCTTCTTCAACAATTTCCTTTGCAGATAATTTTGTGTATTTCATCATTAATCTTGCGGCTACGTATGCATATTGGCCACCCGAACCAATTGCCACGATTCCATCATCCGGTTCTATTACATCTCCGGTTCCCGAAATTATCAAGGTTCTTTCTTTATCTACAACGGCTAATAATGCTTCTAATTTTCTTAAGTATTTATCGGAACGCCATTCTTTTGCCAATTCTGTTGCAGCACGTAATAAATTTCCTTTGTATTGCTCTAACTTACTTTCGAATCGTTCAAACAAAGTAAATGCATCCGATGTTGCCCCTGCAAAACCTACCAAAACTGTATTATTAAAAATTTTTCTTACTTTTTTTGCTGTATGTTTTAAAACTGTATTGCCCATAGTTACCTGCCCATCACTTCCAATAACTGCCACACCGTTTCTGATTAGGCCAACAACTGTAGTCGATCTGATATTTTTTTTACTCATTGATATTTTTAATTAATGATTTTTCTTCTAAGTCTCGCAACCGGAATCCTTAAAGATTCTCTGTACTTAGCTATTGTTCTTCTTGCAATTTTATAACCATATTTCTGAATTTGTTCTACTAAATCATCATCAGTATAAGGTTTAACAGGATTTTCCTCGCTTATTATTTCAGCTATCTTTAACTTAACTTCCTTGGTCGAGATATCCTCTCCTGAATCATTTGTTATATGGTAACTAAAGAAATGTTTAAGTTCGAATATTCCAAAATCTGTTTGTACATATTTTCCGCGAACGGTTCTGCTTACAGTTGAAATATCCATCATAATATCATCCGCTATATCCTTTTCAAGCATTGGTTGTAAATTTTTCCCCATCATATCAAAAAATTCTTTTTGTCTGTGTAAAATCGCATATACAACTTTCAATAATGTCTCTTTTCTTGATCTTAATGATTCAAGAAACCATTTAGCCCGTTCAATATTATTTTTTATAAACTCTTTGGCCTCTTTATCAACATTCTTCATAATATGACTGTACATATCATTTAATCTCAGAGAAGGAATTGATTTATCGTTTAACTCGACCTTATACTCATTTTCTTCGAAAGGTTACGGTTACATCCGGATAAATATAAATGCTATCACTTGTCTCATAAACATACCCCGGCTTTGGGTTCAGATGTGAAATACAAGCGAACACATTATTAACTTCATCAATCGTAATATTATATTCTTTTATTAGTTTTTCATAATTTTTCAACCTGAATTCATCAAAATGGTGTAATAGAATATTTTCACAAATCGTTCTATACTCTTCCTTTATATCAGTCTCTTTTAATTGAGTTATGAGACATTCCTGTAAATTTCTTGATGCTATTCCAATTGGTTCAAATGTTTGAATTACTTTTAATACTGATAATAATTCTTCTGTTGTAAAAATCTCTTCTGAAAAATGTGTTCCAATTTTTTGTTTTTCTAAATCTGCTACAATTTCATCAGGGTTGTCTCTGAAATAGCCTTCATCGTCCAATGACCATATAATTTCCTCACCAATAAACATTTCCTTTTCTGTTAAATCAGTCAAGTGAAGTTGAGTTTGCAAATTCTCTTTCAACGTCACTTTTGACGACCACATGTTTTCGTAATTTATTTTCTCGCCAACGTCATTATTTTCCTCGGTCTTGTATCCATCGTATTCCGAATTTACATAATCATCTGTGTCAAATTCTTCGTCTTCTTTTTTCGAAATTTCAGGAGCCGTTTCTGATTTCTCATCTTTTTCATCATCAGTTTCTATCTCCGAATCTTCATTTTCATGATCTTCAATTATATCATCGACTTCTTCAAGGAATGGGTTTAACTCCATTTCCTGTTTTACCAATTGTTCCAAAGCTATAGTCGATATCGCCAGCAAATTTTGTTTCTGAATTATCTGCGGCATTAACCTCTGTAACTGTTTTTGAGATTGAGTTTGCTTAAACATAATAATTAATTATTTTCATCCGGTTTATTTTTAACAAAAAAATTTTCTCCATATTCTCTAACGATTGCATCTTTAACAAATTCATATATAGTTACATTCTTTTCCTTTCCCAAATCAAGGGCATCTTCACAAAAATACGATTTTTCATACCTTAATTCGTCACAATTATCACCTCCTACCCTGATGGGGAAAAGTTCGCAAGATATTGGTTTCTTGAATTCAATTTCTCCGTTATTGAAGGCACTCTGAAAACTGCACTTTGCAATATTGTTTTCGTAGTAAGAATAGACACAATCATTTTCTTCAACATTGTTCATCCAGTATTTCCCGTCATACACAATATATGATCCTTCATTCTGAATAATTTTTTTATTAACAGATGTCAGATATTTCATTGCAGAATTTTTATTTTTCTCAATTAATACAATTTCTTCTTTTTTTAATGGAGCTCCTAAGGTACCTTTAACAGTACAACAGGCACCTTTGCACTTATTCAAATCACAATAAAATTTAATGTTATATATTCTTTCGTCTATTTTCATTATTTAACAACAATTATAATTAATTTATAATTTATTATACTTACAAAAAATGACTTTCGGAGAAATAAGATGTGCAAAAATAATTTTGTTTTTATGCCTTTAAAAAATATTTCCCGGGTAATTGTAATACAATTCCTTTAAATTCCATAGTTAATAAATTGACCAAACAATCCGAGATATTTAATCCCGTTAATTCACATACCTTATCAATGTTGATTGGTTCTGTATCGTTTAATACACTGAATATTTTATTTTCAAATACATTCAACTCTGGTCTATCTTTCTCGATTTTAACTGCATTTTCGTTTTTAATTATGTCGGATAATTTAAAATTTAATTCGGATAGTATATCATCTACATTTGTAACTAGTTTTGCATATCCTTTCTTTATTAAATTGTTACAGCCTTCAGAATTTCTTGAATTTATATTCCCAGGAATAGCATACAGTTCTCTGTTCTGGTCTAATGCAAACTCGGCAGTTATTAAGGAACCCCCTTTTGCGCCGGATTCAACAATAAGAGTACCTAAGGAAATACCACTAACAACTCTGTTTCGTCTTGGGAAATTCTCTTTCACGGCTTTTGAACATATATCAAACTCAGAAATCACAGCACCATTTTCTTTAATCTTTTCATAAATATTTCTGTTATCAGGAGGATATAGGTTATCAACTCCACTGCCCAAAACCGCATAGGTCAGTCCATCGCTGTCTAAACTCGCTTTATGAGCAATTGAATCAATTCCAATCGCTAATCCGCTGATTACCGGTATTCCTTTTTTGCATAACTCTTTTGTAATGTCAACACAAACTTTCCTACCATAATCACTCGGTGTTCTTGTTCCAACAATTCCTATGGAATATCTGTCACTTTCCTTTAATTCACCAAAATAATAAAGAAGTGAAGGAGCATCATATATGTTCTTTAAATTAAACGGATAATCATCATCTAACAAAGTTGTAACTTTTACACCTTTCTTTTGCATTAATTCAATTTGCACTTCAAAAGCTTCACTAAAACCTGATATGTTATTCAGACTCCTTTCGATTTCATAGCATATTTTTTCGGAAATTCCATCTATACTTTGCAGGTTCAGCAAATCCATATTCATTAAACTGTCCAAAGAAGAGTGTTTTTCTGCAATTCGCCTAACCCTTACATCTCCTAATGAATCAATGTTTTTCAGGAAGTAAATAAGTTTGAAATTTTCTAATTGTTTTGTTTCCATTTTTTCATTTCTTTAATTTAGGGTCTAAAGAATCTCTTAAACCGTCACCGATTAAGTTCACTGCAAAAACTGTTAACATGATTGCTATTGCAGGATATAAAACTATTCCAAAGTTTGTCCCCGTGATCAGGTATTTATATCCGTCAAAAATCATTTGCCCCCAGCTTGCTGTTGGCGGCTGTACTCCTAATCCTAAAAAACTTAAACTTGCTTCGAATATTATAGCATTTGCCAGACCTACAGTAGATGTAACAATTACAGGCGATAGTGAATTTGGAAGAATATGTCTGAATATTATCCTTCCCTTTCCATATCCCAATGATTTAGCAGATTCAACATATTCTGTTTCTTTTAATGATAAGAATTGTCCTCTGACTATTCTTGCAATCTCAACCCAGCTTGTTAAACCTATTGCAACAAATGCCTGCCAGAAACCTTTTCCCAATACAACTGAAATAGAAATAACGAGTAGTATTGAGGGGAATGACCAAACTACATTTATCAGCCACATTATAACTTTATCCGGTAAACCTCTGTAATATCCGCTTATCGAACCTAAAAATATTCCAATAATTAACGCAATTGTCTGTGATATGAGTCCAACAGATAGACTTATTCTTGTCCCATAGATTAACCTGCTGAGAATATCCCTTCCAAATTTATCTGTTCCTAAAATAAAATATTCATTCCAGACAATATCTTTTCCTGATAGAGATAAATTATTTTTTAATTCTACTCTCTCATTTTCAAGAAAGTCTATAAATTGTATTTCTTTTTCAGAAATGTTCAATACTTTCTTAATAGGAATTATTTTATCGGTATCCTTTTTTTTAATAACTTCACATTTATAGAATGCCGGTTTTGAAGCAAATTCTAAAGTCTGTTCATTTGGTTTGTGCGGAGATATTAAATCGGCAAATATTGCAATTAATATCAAAAGTAAAACGAATAAAAACGATACATAAGCCAATTTATGTCGTTTAAATCGTTTGAACGAATAATACCAAAGATTATTTATTTTTGATTCTGTTTTCATCCAAGCTTTACTTTTGGGTCTATTAATGCATATAAAATATCTACTAAGAAATTAATAATAACAAATATGATTGCACTGAATAATATCGTACCCTGAATCATCGGGAAATCTAATTTTAAAATTGAATCCATAGCTAAAGAACCAATCCCCGGCCAGTTAAAAATATACTCAATGAAGAAGACTCCGCCAAGAGTTGCTGCCAATGATGAACTTAATGTGGTGATCACGGGATTAAGTGCATTCCTTAAAGCATGTTTTACAATAACTTTATTTTCAGTTAATCCTTTCGCCCGTGCAGTCCTTATATAATCTTTATTTAATTCATCTAACATAGATGTTCGTGTGATTCTTGCAGTTATTGCAAGAGGTCTCATCGCAAGTGTTAACGCAGGTAAAATAATATAATACCAACCGTTATCGATATAGCCTGATATCGGCAATAACTTGTATTGAGCACCAAAGATAAATATTAGTATCAAAGCCAGTACAAACTGTGGTATTGAAATACCTAACAAAGATATCAAAATAAAAAAATAGTCTTTTAATGAATATGGTTTAATCGAAGAAACAACTCCAATCAAAACTCCTATTGTAGAAGAAATTAATATAGCAAAAAATGAGAGCAAAGCAGTGGCAGGAATTTTTTCAGCAATGGTTTTGGATACATCTCTATCTGTTAAATAAGATTTACCTAAATCACCTTGAAATACTCTTACGATAAAATTAAAATACTGTTCGTAAAATGGTCTGTCTAATCCTAATTCAGATTTAACAGATTTAATACTTTCTTCATCTGCTCTTTGACCGAGTATCATCTTTGCAGGATCACCGGGTAACAGAAAAGTTAATACAAATGAAACTGATAATACTCCAAATATTATCAATATTGAATTAATAAGATTTTTAAATATAAATTTAATCATGCTAAATAAAAAAAGTCTCAAACCTAATTTCAGATTTGAGACTTTAAAATTTTGAACTTCGTTAATTTATTCCGAGATTACTCTTTTAGCTTTTAAGAATACTCTTGAATAAAAATCAGAATCCAATGATGCAACTGCTACTCCGGTTTTAGAGCCTGAATGGACAAAATATCCATCACTTAAGTAGATGCCAACATGAGTAGTTCTGCCTTTATTCATTGTATCAAAAAAGAGCAAATCACCAAATTTCAATTCACCTTTAGTAATATCTTCACCTACGTTTGACTGCTCGTATGATGTTCTTGGTAACATAACACCAATTGATTGATACATTACTGTTTGAACGAACGCTGAACAATCAATACCTCTTTTCGAAGTTCCACCCCATAAATATGGTGTGTTTAAATATTCGATAACTTTGAACATTACTTCATCACTTATCATTTCTGATTTGTTGTTTGATGAAGGGACATAACCGATAAGAGAACTTGATAAAGATTCGAGACTACTCTTCGAGATTGTAGATTTCTTAACTAAGGTACTGGTGGCTACTAATTCATTTGAATTTTTGTAAACATTGGCACCCTTAATCTTTGAAGATAATTCCGAGTCATTATCGGATAATTCTCTTACACCGGAACAACCTGTTATCATCGCAAATCCTATTAGAATTAATGATAAAAACAGTACATTTCCGTTTTTGAGCATTTTTAACTCCCTTTTTAGTTTAACTATTTTAAAGAACAACTTGGTAAAACTAACAGAAATAATTTATTAATTCAAGACCTAAATGAATATATTTTAAATTCCTTCAAATTAATCAAAAACCAATTTTAGAATAAAAAGTCCTGTTATAACTTATAACAGGACTTTTTTGAAATAAAGTAATATTTAGACAACTTTGTTCACTTTGAACCCATTTATTTCTTCTTCTGAATATCCGAGCTCTTTAAGTATTTCATCAGTATGCTGAGAAAGTGTTGGAGGAGGTGTATCAACGTCTCCGTTAGTTTTATCAAACTTAGCCGTTAAATTGAACACTTTAATCTTTCCTACATCTGGTGTATCTATTTCGGAAATTGCATTTCTGTGTTTAACCTGCGGCTGATTCAATGCATCATCTAAGCTTAATATTTCACCCGAAGGAATTCCCTTTGCATTCAATGCTTCTGCCCAAAAAGTTGTTTCCTTTTCCTTTAGTTTTGCCTCAAGTAAAGGGGTTAGTTCTTTTCTGTTACCTTTTCTTGTATCTCGTTCTTTAAACCTTGGGTCTTCTTTCAGTTCGGGTACTCCAAGTACATCACATAAATCTTCCCATTGTTCCTGTTTATTTGCTGCAATGTTAAGATATCCGTCTTTCGTAACAAATGTACCAGATGGTGCTGCAGTAAAATTATCATTGCCCATAAGCACCGGTTGTTTGCCTCCAATTAAAAGATTTGCTGCAACCCATCCGTTAAAAGGCATAATGGAATCAAGCATTGCTACATCAATAAACTGTCCTTTACCTGTTCTTTCTTTATAAAACAACGCAACCATAATTGCAAAAGCTGCATTCAAACCGCCGACTGTATCACAAACCGGGAATCCAGTCCTTAAAGGATTTAAAGTTTCATCTCCATTAATTGCCATAACACCGCTTAGGCCTTGAATTATCTGATCGTATGCAGGTTTAAAAGCATCAGGACCTGTTTGTCCAAACCCTGAAATCGCACAATAAACAATTCCGGGATTTAATTCACTTAATACTTCATACGACAATCCTAATCTTTTCATCACGCCAGGTCTGAAATTTTCAACCACAACATCTGCATTTTTTACTAACTTCTTAAAGATCTCTTTTGCCTTTTCATCTTTCAGATTCAGCGTCAAAGATTTCTTGTTTGAATTCTGTGCAAGAAAACTTGTCCCCATATTTTTTTTATTATATTCAGGAACATTCCCTAATTTCCTTGCTAAATCTCCCGAACCCGGGGTTTCAACTTTAATAACTTCAGCACCGCACAAGCAAGATGCAAAGTTGCAAACGGTCCTGCTAAAACGTTTGTAAGGTCTAATACCCTTACCCCTTTTAATGATTTTTCTTTCATCTTTTTCTATTATTAATTTAGTTATTAAATTTAGAAAGATTCTACGAATTGTCTGAATCTTTCAGCATGCCAGAACTCAAGTAGTCGGATCTAATCATTAATTAAAAAATATTGTTCTTCATGACCCTTATGCATTTAACGAATCTTAATTTATCTGGTTTAGACTTCTTTGTAAGCCTTCAACTATGTCTGCAGCAACAGAAACTGATAATTCTTCTAATCTAGTAATGTTAATTCCAAATATCTCACTTTTAGGAAATAATTTTGTAATAGTTGCTATAGAATCATCGCCAGCAACATATTAGAATGCATGCTGTTTGACTCATAATTCAATAAGATCTTCAAAACTACAGTGCATTTATCTTCACATATTTCTATTTCACTATACTTGATTTTATAAGTAAGCCAAAATATTAACTAGTGCTATAATTCTAACTCCTGATCTCTTAAATATAACCTTTCCCGGCAGCTCTCTGCCAAAAAAAGTTTCCGCTTCCTTCGCAATATCTACTATTTTTCTCAAATCCACATCATCCCTTATCCCAAATTTGTTAAACATATTTACAAAATCTTCTGTACATACATTTCCGCTAGCCTTTGCTGTAAAGGACATCCGCCAAGACCTGCAAATGCAGATTCAAAATACTTTACTCCGTTTTTGTATGCTATATAACAGTTTGCAATACCCATTCCGTATGTATCGTGGAAATGACAAGAAAGATTAGCATCAGGATTAATTTTATAAATCGAAGAAATTATATCCTCAACCTGCATAGGGTTTGCGTGACCTGCAGTATCTGCAAGACTTATATTTAATATTCCGTTTTCTAAATACTTCTCTGCAATCCCTATTACTCTTTCTTTCAGGAATTATACCTTCAAAACCGCAGCCAAAAGCAGACTGCACTGATACCTGCACATCTTTTCCTGCTGACATTGCATTCTTAGCCATTGGAATTATTCTTTGCAGTGCTTCATCAGTTGTCATACCTGTATTTTTCTTACTGTGTGTTTCACTTGCCGAAACACCCATACAAAACATTTCAACGCCAACTCCCATTCCCCTTTCAAGCCCTTTTTCATTTAACACCAGACCAGATAGCACTGTATTCGAATTTTTATTTTCAGGATTTGAAAAGTATTTAAAGAGTTCATCGGTATCCGCCATAGTTGGCACTTTTACAGGATGAACGAAAGAACCTACCTGAATAATGTCAACACCGGTTTTAAGTAGTTCCTTTATCCATTTAATCTTAATTTCTGTAGGAACAATTTTCTGTTCAACTTGTAAACCGTCTCTCATCCCTACTTCGTGAATATGAATTTTTTCCATAAATTATTTTATTAAAAAACCTCCCGCAAAACGAGAGGTTAAATTTATTTTTAGAATTGTTGAATATAATTATTTAATCTTTTCTGCGATTGCATTTGCCATTTCAATAGTCGTGTTTGAACCGCCCATATCATAAGTTTTAACTTTACCTTCTTTAATCACTTCTGCAGTTGCTTTTTCAATCTTATCACCTAATTCTTTTTCACCTAACCAGTCAAGCATCATCTTTGCGGATAGAATTGTTGCAATAGGATTAACCTTGTACATACCAACGTATTTTGGTGCAGAGCCATGAGTTGGTTCGAATACTGCAAGTTTCTCACCGATATTTCCTGAACACCCAAACCCCAGTCCGCCTACCATTTGTGCACATAAGTCAGAAATAATATCTCCAAATAAATTTGGCGCAACAAGCACATCATAATTATGCGGATTCTTTAACAGCCACATCGTTATAGCATCTATGTTTGCATCGTCCATTGCGATTTCAGGGAAATCCTTTTTAACTTCTTTTGCCATTTCAAGGAATAAACCGTCTGTTGCTCTTACTACATTCGATTTATGTACAACCGTAACTTTTTTCCTGTTGAATTTTCTTGCAAACTCAAACGCTGCTCTGATTATTCTCTCCGAACCCTTCTTTGTGTTAATTTTACAGGATATCGCAAACTGGTCCGGTGCTAAATCTTTGAATGGTGCAAACGGTTTTGATATTTTTGTGAGTAATGCTGAAAGTTCTTCCGGTACAGGATTAAACTCGACTCCTGAATACATTCCTTCTGTATTTTCCCTGAATACTACAAGGTCTATATCATCTTTGAAATTTAAAGGATTGCCATCATAACCTTTGCAAGGTCTTAAACAAGTGTAAAGGTCAAACATCTGTCTCATCCTTACTATTGGTGAGCGATAAATCAATCCTTTACTTTGTAATTCAGGAATTAACTCTGCCTGTGCGGCTTTTACCGGCTTTGATGTGATGGCACCGAATAATGCTGCATCAACATTCTTTAATAGTTCAACAGTTCTTTCAGGAAATGCATCCCCTTCTTTGCACCAGAATTCCCAGCCAATGTCTCCGTGAATATATTCTGCGTCAAATCCAACTTTATCTAAAACTATTTTTGAAGCCTCTAAAACTTCAACACCTACTCCATCTCCGGGTAGATAAGCAATTTTGTACTTTGCCATTTATTCCTCCGAATAATTTAAATTTTATTTTAATAAGGTAGTACAAAATTATCTAATTTAAACTTCTAACTCAATGAAAATCACTCTTCCATTTTATGAATCACTTATTCCACTTTACCCTTCTTACATCGGATGGGAAACTAACTTTGAAATTTAAAGCCGGATTGTTAGTTGAATACGATTCATTTACAATTTTTATATATTCATTTGAACTAGGTTTGATGATATCTACTTTCTTTGCAAAGTAGCCTCCGCTAACTGGAATAATATTTCCATACACTATTCGCAAATATTCTCTCTTCTTTGAATTATAATATGAATACTTTTCAACGTAACTTTTTCCTGCATCAATCCAGTATCTGACTTCTTTACCTTTCTTTTTAATGCTGATAATTGTAACGTTATTTTCGGTTTTCATTTCAAGCGTATCCGTATTTGTATAAACTATTCTTCCTGTTCCCGACATCACGTTTAACATATCGTCAAATGAACATTTAATTCTCAATATATAACCAATATTGGTTTCATTAGTCGGTCCTTCGATCACTTTGTCGTTCAAATTATCAAAATAAATAAAATTCTTTCGGTTAAAATGTGCAATAAAAGCATCTTTACTTACAAAGGCAAAACTCCCCCATATTCTAAACCATAAATCATCTGTTTTCTTTGCCTTCACTTCAATTGAACCGGTCTGGTCAATCGATGATGCTTTAATTTTAACAACACTCTCAGAATGAATCAGGTCAACCTTCAAACTGTTTTCATTTACAGTGTTTATTAACTCAATTACTTTTAATCTCTCGGGCGAATTCAAAAAGGCACTCCTCAATGAATCCTGTACTGCCAAAGTATCTTTTACTGCTGATGTATCATTTACATTTAATGAATCTGATTCGGTAGATAGACTGTCATCTTCGCTCTCTTCGTTCTGAGCAAAGATATTAATTGCCGGCAACAATAATACTATTAAAAAGAATAATCGTAATATGTTTTTCATTATGATATTTTATTTTAATCATAATTTATTCATTTTAATGCAAAAAGTAAATTTAATTATTTATATCATATTTTGAACATTGGGCTCTACATACATATTCCTTTTTGCCATAGAAGATGCAATTATTGCGATTTTTATTTAACAACCAATTTAAAACTTATAAATTCTTTTGTAGTTGCTCTTCAAAAAGAAATCGAACTCAGTTCAATTGAATTTAAAGATAGAATTGTTGACTCCATTTTCTTCGGAGGCGGAACTCCCAGTATCTTAAGTCTTTCAGACTTCGAAATGATTTTCCAAAGTCTGAGAAATGGTTTTAATCTGTCAGAAAAAGCAGAAATTACAATTGAATGTAACCCTGAAGATATTATTAAAGATAAATTAAAATTCAAAAGTCTTGCAGAATCTGGTGTAAACAGAATCAGTTTGGGCGTTCAATCTTTCATCGATTCCGAATTAAAATTTTTATCACGTATGCACAATTCCCTGCAGGCTATAGAATCCGTGCATATTGCAAATGAAATTCTCAACAATGTTAGTGTTGACATTATATATGCTTTTCAGAATCAAACAATCGATGATTTAGAATTTAACCTCTCGAAGATATCCGAATTAAACGTAAATCACGTTTCAGCTTACACTTTAATTATCGAAAAGGGTACTTTGATTTATAAGCAATATGAAAAGAACAATCAACTGGAGTTTGCAGAAAAGAACTCAGATGTATTTTATGAATACCTCTCGAACAGGCTTATTGACAGAGGTTTCAGCCAGTATGAAGTTTCCAACTATTCAAAGTCAGGCTTCGAATCAATGCATAATCTGAGATACTGGAATTTCGAAGATTACCTCGGACTTGGTCCCTCGTCTCATTCATTCGTAAACAATCAAAGATTTATTAATGTAAAAAGTGTTAACGGATATATATCAAAACTAAATTCAAACGAATTACCAATCATTGAAAAATCTGATTTAACACTTCCACAATTAAAGAATGATTATTTTATTTCTGTTTTCAGAAGCAAAGGAGTTGACCTCAAAAAGTATCAATCCATTTTCGGAGAAGTGTTTACTGCTGTTTATCCTGATATTATCGAACAATTATTAAATCTAAAATTAGCATCACTATCAGATACACACTTCAAACTTACGCAAAAAGGTTATGCTCTTGCTGATGAAATCACATTGAAATTTTTCAAACTTTAATTTAAATTGTCAATAATAATTAATAAATTCTAAATAATGAAAAATATATTTTTAACTTTAATATTTCTTTCCGCGTATTCATTCGTTTACGCTCAATCTCCCGGCTTTGAGATTAATATGCGCTTCAGCGAAGAGATGTATCACGGAGATACTTGCTCAAGCATTTATTACCTCACTGTAGATAAATTTACTTTAAAAGATAAAACTCCCCCATCCGACAGGTTCGCTAATGACACATCAAAATTCAATTGGAATGATTTCAGCTTAGACAACACTAACGATTTTGTCGTAAAACGAATCACAGAGCAAACGCAAAAAGCATACACATTTCAGTTTCTTTATTCACAACAGGATTATGTATTTGAAGATGTTTTTTTATTCACAGCCATTCGTGAAAAATGCGGAGCATCCGATACTATGAAATTTTATTTTCCCATAAAGATAAGTTCATTCGTTACATCTCTCAATCTTCGCCCCGTTTATTTTAAACCCGGAGTTTTTGATATAACGAACGCACTAACATATTTTATAAAAGACAACAATTATATTATCATTACTTTAAAAGACTATGTGAGGTTTGAAGATTACAGGAAATAAAAAAGGGCTGATTTCCTCAGCCCTTTATTTTAAGACTTTATTTTATTAGCATCATCCGCTTTATATCGCTAAACTCTTTCGTCGTTATCTTATAAAAATATATCCCCGAGGTCAACGCTGACTCGCATCATATCGTACTTTATATTCCCCTGCCGTCTGCATTTCATTCACCAAAACCGAAACTTCCCTGCCAAGTATATCAAAGACTTTCAGCGAAACAAATCCAGACTTCGCTACATTATACTTTATTTCAGTCGAAGGATTAAATGGATTCGGATAGTTCTGCGATAAACTCGTACTCACAGGCACTGCATTTCCAGACGCACTCGTCAGCGTTCCAAGCGTAAACGAAATTATCGAATCCTGATACGAACCTATATTATAAATATTCAACCCGCCCTGAGTTCCATCCATTAAAAATGGCGATGGATTAGTACCGCTGTTTATCGCCGTCCTGCCTACCTCCTGACAGAAATGCGCCAATGTCGGACTACCATTCGCCGTCAGCGTCCCGTTCGGTCTGTACGCATAAACCTCATCAGGCGGACCATTCGCATTTCCATTCCTGCTCGAATTAATCCTTATCACAAGCATCCCGTCACCCGGCACCGAATTTTCAAAAGTCGAAAGTTTCCTCCTGAACTCTACAACAAAATACTCTATCGCCGAATACGTAGTCGGTATCTTATAAGCATTGTTCGTTGGCGAAAGCAAATACTTCATCGTGTAAGTCCCGGGCGCAGTTATAGTCGGTATGCTCGAAATCCACGTCCCGTACTTCATCTTCATATGTGCACACATATGCTGCGGCGGATTCTGATTCGCATCCATCACATCCCACCTGCTCATCGGACTTATACCATTACTCGTATAATGATACAAATCAGGCGACCCAAGCGAATGAAACATCTCGTGACAAAGCACACCCACACCGCTCGATTTCAAACTATTCTGTAACTGAAAATTGTACGTGTAAACCCTCTTACCCCTTATCATCACCGTCTGCGAATAAAGCGACCACATATGAGGCCACAGCAAATCCGCCCACGCTGTCGAACTCCCGTAAACTATAAAACATACATTATCTATCCGCCCGTCATGGTCGCCATCCAGATTCAAAGTATCAGGCACCATCGTTGCCACAAACTGACACGCACGGTTCAAAAGCGAATGCTCCCTCTCTGTCTTATTCCCACTCGTATAACCAATCGGATTCGTAGTCTCATTATACGGCTTAAAATATCCCCTCACTGCCGTATCCTGATAAGAAGCAACAAACACATTCGGAGTCGTTGGATAAAATGTCGTCCCGATATTCAGCGTATTATAAGAAACCTCTTTAAAATAATTCCTCATCGAATTCGCATTCGTCACACTGTTATTAAACAACCTGTTATAATATGCCAGCGAATCCGTAAACTCACTCTCACCCGCAAACCGTAATATAAACCACAAGATTATTTATCACACCCGTCTTAGGTGCATCGCCCATATCCTTCGGCGACCTATCATAAAAATCCAGACGCTTCTTCAGAATCTCACTCTCAGGAATCGTCAGCCACGGCTTCATCCCCGCCAGCAAAGGACTCGCCTCACCAACCACAAACCTCGAAGCCTTAAGCCCCGTACCCTCAGAAACCGCAAAACAATAATAACCCGTCCTCACATCCTGAATAATAGTATAACCATCCTTATCGTGAAGCCAGTTATAAAACTCATCACCGCTCGCAAAAACATTCAGCGAAACACCATTCGGTTGTGTAATAGTAACAGGCTCAAAAGTCAGATAAGCCGCAAACGAATTCAGCGAAACCAAAAACATTACAGCCAGTAAAAGGAAAAATTTCATACCGGAAATTAGGGAAAATTTTTTCATACCAAAAATTATAATTTTTAAAATCTTATACAAAACTAATCAATTTAAATTAAAATAGAAGTTCAAATCCCAAAACTATTAACTCTGAACTTCGTGTTTCTTTGCGCCCCTTGCGAACGGCGTTTACCCCGAGACCTCGGCGCGGTTAAATTTATTACTTAACTGTTAATAATTATTTGAGTTTTTCACTTTTTAAAATTCTACTCTGGATTCCATCCGCCGCGGCGGATGGAATGACAGATTGGGAGCGATTACAGTGAGCGGAACAATAAATCTCAGTATCTCAATCATCCCACAAAACAAATTTCGCGTAGCGAATAACCCCTGTTTAATTCACAACAAAAAGCATTTTTACTCCACCTCTACCACTATATTCATTCATCTTTAAATCATTTTCATTCATCATTTAAGCAGGTTTATTCATCATTTAAACATATCCTTTCATCATTTAATCACATCCTTTCATTCTCTAAATATTTTCTTTCATCCTCTAAATATTTCCATTCATCATCTAAATACTTCCTTTCATCGTCTAATTTTATTTTTTCATCATTTAATATCATTTCTTTCATTCATTAAGCACAATCTTTCATCCTCGAAGCATATCTATTGACATTTTCCTTTATTTTTCCTATTTTTGAACAACTAAAATTTATAATTATGTTAAAATTTGACGTTCATCCGCTTTTAAAACTTAAAGGCGCAAAAACAAAAGCCCCTTTCCTGCAATCTCGCGGCTTCTCTAAAAGTAAATCTCAGCACCTCGTCAAAAAAGATGTTAAGCAAATATACATTTCCGACATCGATAAACTCTGTCGCATTTTCAATTGCACGCCAAACGACCTCTTCACTTTCGAAGAGTCCGCCGCCAATCCCCTCCCCGAAAACTCCGCTCTTAAAAAACTCGTGCGTTCTTCTGAACTCAATATTCAGGACTTAATCAGCGGTCTGTCAGTCGAAGATGCTAAAAATCTTATTAATAAATTTGTCGAACTTAAAAAGTCGTCTTTAAACTAATACTCTATGAATTATTCTTTTAAAATTAAATATACTATTATGAAAACTATCACTCTAATGTTATTTATCGTTCTGGCTTTTGCTTCCGTTGCAAGTGCGCAGGGCAAATACGGTCTCGGTATCATCGTCGGTGAACCTACAGGTATCTCCGCCAAAATGAAAATCGATGAAACCAATTCTTTCGATGCCGCTGTCGGTTGGTCTTTCAACAAATACGGCGCTGTTCATCTTCACGGCGACTATTTGCATAATATTATTAAAGTTGGACCCAACTTCCCTATCTACGTCGGTATCGGCGGTAGAATCAAAATGAGCAGCGGCAGTGAGGAAGATTCTAAACTCGGTATTAGATTTCCTATCGGTATTGTCTATCAACTGCCTAATAAACCTTTTGATATGTTCTTCGAATCCGTTCCGATTCTTAACATTATACCTAAATCCGAATTCGACTGGAACGCAGCCGCTGGCGCAAGATATTATTTCAATCAGTAAAATCTTTTATTCAAAAATATTTCAAAAGCCCTTTCGCTCTTACGGAAGGGCTTTTTTTTTCCTGTCCCATCGGCATACAAATTATACTTTTATTATTCAAATTCGTTTATTAAGTTAAAACAAATCTGTTTATTGTTTTTAAACCCTTAAACTAAAACATTATGATCAATCTGATTCAAAAAAACTGGTGGCTGGTCGCTTTAAGAGGTTCTCTCGCAATTCTCTTCGGTCTCTCAGCCTTATTTGCTCCCTTAATCGTAATCTTTTCTCTGCTCACATTCTTTGCTTTCTTTCTCGTTCTCTCCGGCTTTGTAATTATGACTCTCGCATTCCTCGGCGAAACCGAAAACAAATGGCTCAGAGTGTTTGAAGGTCTTATTTTTATAATTACGGGTGCTGTCGTCATTTTCAACCCTGCTTTCGCAGTCGGTAGTATTATGTTCTTCATCGCCGCATGGGCTATTCTTTCAGGACTGTTTAACATCATCTATGCAATCTCTCTGCGCAAAGTAATATCTAACGAATGGTTTATGATTTTTAACGGTGCAGTTTCTGTTCTCTTCGGTATTCTTATTGCTTCAAACCTCCTTGAGAGCGCCTTAACAATCACTTCCCTGTTCGGAATTTTCGCTCTTCTGAACGGAATACTCTTATTGATTGTATCATTCAGAATAAAACAACTAAAATAATTTATAAACAATAAAGCCCGTCCTCTCTTAAAGCACGGGCTTTTAATTTTCTAACTAAAACTTATTACCTTTACTCCTTCTTTACGGAGTCTTTCGTCAACACTCTTTATCACCGCACTCTTTATCTGACTATGCTTCATTATTTCTGTTATCCAGAAACTTATCACCCATTTCTGTGTCTCTTTACCCAACGATAAAACATTCGCCTGAAGTCCAACCACATTTTCTTTCACTTCCGAATTCTCTATCGCCTCATTTATGTGCCTCAGAAACTCCACATCATTCGTAATGTTTTCCGCTTCAAGTATAAGATTCTCTTTCCTGAATTTATTATTCGATGTCCAGTTTATCAGATTTCTCGAAATCAAATCTCCGTTCGGTATAATCAGTTCCGAACCGTCTTCCGATGTTACTATCGAAGACCTCACCCCGATATTCTTAACCATCCCGTCAACCCCGCCGAAATTCACTATGTCCCCCACCTTAAACGGTCTCTCTACCGCTATTATCACACCTGAAACAAGATTGCTTATTATATTCTGCAAACCAAACCCTATTCCAACACTCAGAGCACTTAACAGTATCGCAATAGTATCAAGCGGAATTCCCGATGCCATCAGTGCAAATAAAAACCCTATCGCTATCACCACAAGCCTCATTATTAACAAAAACCCGCCCACATTACTGCGCTGAATATCCTGACTCGTAAAATCGTTCACTTCTATTATTTGCTTTATCATTCCTGAGACGTAAAATGAAAATATTAAAATACCAACAAATATTAAAACCGAACCCAAGACTGAACGTTGCGCTTCCTATAGTTCTTTCCTGCATTACCACATCACTTAAAAATGCAAACACATACGAATCTACGTATAAATAATCTAAATACATATACAGCCAGTAGGCTATCGCAAAAAATGCAAGTATAACCAGAATTTTTGTTCTTATTCGGTTCAGGTTCACCTCAAACGCTTTATTAATTTTGTCAAAATAACTCGACATTATTAATATATAATCCATAATTACGTAAACCCCAACCCCTAACAGCAATGCTAAATAATATCCGCGCAAACCCGCTGATACCACTATCTTGCTCATCGTCACCCAGCCCAATATATTAAGAACAAATCCCCCTGCAAAATGTATTATCAGAAATACCAGCAACACTCTTACAAACAAATAATCATTCTCCTTACTACTTACATTTTTTCCATAACACCTTTGTCAGATAAATTGCAGGTACTATTGCCAGAAAATACAAAACCCTTTGTAATAATGTTATATTCAATGCAAAATCTTCAACCTTTATCAAAAGATAAAAACCAAACATCATCAAAAACGGTACAATCAGTCCTTTCGCTATAAATTTCCTGTAAACTATTAAAGTTACAAGTATCATCAAAACAAGCAATATCAATTGTGTTACAATCACCGGAGGATAAACTAATATTATTGGCAGCATTATCATTAAAAATGCAAACGTTATTAACCACGGATAATCCTTTACGTATTCAAGATTTGTCTTTCCATAATTATCCAGCCTCTGCTTCAACTTAAAATTAAAAACATAGAACAACAATATTACTAACAATACCGATACAATCAGTTTTACCGTCATTTCCTTTTTCCACGAATACCAGAAGTAATAAGTAAATGAATTATAGACAAAATCAAACGACTTTTGGCTTACTTCTCCCGAACCTGGATATACCTTCCCGAACATATTCCAGAACTCAGGCTCATCCTGCGACAACGCTTTCTTCTGCCAGTTTGTTTTACTTTGATTTATTACCTCAAGCAAGAATGCAATCATCACTGCCGTTTCATTCTTCTTATTCTCCCTTACAGTTAAACTCTTCATCTGTTCAAGATTCATACTTTTTAACTGCTCCGCTGCCTCAATTAATGATTTAGACTCTTCCTTGAAAACACTCTTTAATGCCGTATCATTACCTATCACTTTATTAAACGATTCCTCATTTATCTTCGAAGCAAGTGTATATCTCTCAATTATCTTATTCGAAATACTCCTTATATCCTCTGTCGTTACATCCAGTTTCGTTTTCAAAGTCAACAGCCTCGACTTAATCTCTTTTACCTCCTTTATACTTAAATCCCTGTCCTTCATCCACAATATATCACGCATTATTACATTAGATTCTTTCGAGAAATTATCCATTTCATCATTCCACTTCGTTGTATCTAATTTTTCAACTGATTTAATCAGCAAATCATTTATTATATTAGTAGCACTCTGTATCCATACAGCAGGAGATTTCTCTTTTGAGATTCCGTAATCCTTAATTACTTCTTCTTTCTTCTCTACACTATCCTTCTTCTCCTCTGCCTTCTCCTTTTTCTCTTTAGGACCTATTTGCAGTTGTGCATAGGATAAACTCGCGCCAAACAACACTATAAAAAGCACTTTTGTAATAAATCTAACTGACATATAATTAAATTTTATTTTTGGTTTTTTACAAAATATATTATTTTTACAAATTAATTAAGATAAATCATCAACCCGTTTTAACATCAAACCAAATATCCTATAAATAAATTCTTTTGTCTGTAAACTTTTACTTCAATAATTTAGTTGTATTATTATCATTTATATTAATTTACAACTATATGAAAATATCTATCTTTGCATTTATAATTTGCTCTTTGCTTTTAAACATAACAAAGGCACAAACCGTTCGACAAGTAGATTTTGAAGCAGGCGGATTTGTGCTTGCACAGGTACCATCCAAAGACGGCTCGAAAGTTTATGCAAGAACTGATGTTGGCGGCGTTTATAAAAAAGTTGGTAACGGTGACTGGCAGTTTATCGGCGAGTATGCCACAACTCCTGCGGCACTGATGGTTCAATCCATTGATTTGAATCCGTTTAATGCGAATGAACTTGTTGTTGCCTGCGGTATGGATTACCTGCCCGACGACAAAGGACGCGGTGTCTGGAAAAGTAACGACGATGGAGCAACGTGGAATCAAGTGCTGGGTCCCGAGACAGGAAATCCTGAAGTGAACTTTGGCGGGAATGTTTTCAGAGTGAAACTCGGCGGTCCTGCATTAAGGTGGCATCCATCTGTTCAGGGTAGAATGTTCGCAGGAACCCTTGCCGACCCTTCAACAGGAAAACCTTACATCTATATGAGCAATTCAAACGGTGATATTGGTTCGTGGAATTTAATAAACTCTAACAGCGGAATTACAGGAAATGTAGTTTCCATTCAAGTACATCCATCTTTTCCCGATGAAGTATGGATTGGAACTGATAAAGGTTTATGGAGAACAAAAGATAACGGTTTATCCTGGTCGGAACAACTTTTTCCTTCAGAGATAAACGGAGTTTACCAAATGCTTTTCAAAGTGGACAGAAACGGAGGTCTGATGGCATTCGTAACTACAGGCAAATTATTCAGGATTGAAAATGATGCCACTGTCATTACTGACCTTTCCTCAAAATACGGTTTGTATCAGGGATACGGCGAAGAATTAATCGGACTTCAGTTTATAAATTACAAAGAAGACAGTTTCTGGGCAATCAGAATGGGAAATGCATCAAGATATACTACTGACGACGGCGAAACCTGGACTGACAGACAAGAATACATTCTTGAAAAAGAATACAATCCAAAACATACACTTTACACTCAGGATAAAATTTACACATCAAATATTATAGGATTTCAAAACCCTGCTGATTTAAACACGTGGTATCTTAGCGGCGGTGCGGGACCATTCATAACAACTAATAACGGAAAATCCTGGAGATACAATGGTAGTGGGATAGATATGACAGTTGTTTATGACGTAGCATTTTCTTCTAATGGTGATATTTACATCCCGATTTCTGACTGGGGAATGGCAAAAACAAACGACGCAACTTTTCCAAAAGTAATAGACTATTCGCGTAAATATACTCTCGACCCTCCCCCGCCTGAAAACAACGGTGATTCATATTTGCCGAATGTTTGCAGAGTTTTAATTTCTCAATTAAATCCTGATAGAATATTTTTATTAGGCGGAAGTGTTTTCACATACTATCCCGTAATTGCAAAATCAGAAAACAGAGGCGAACCAAACACATATCAGATTATGAGCCCCGAAGGTTTGCTCGCTTATCCGAAATTCGGTCCGGGATATGATGCAATTATTTCAGACGGTGAAATAACTACTGACGGTGTTAATGACCATTTAATAGTTATGATAGGAGGCGGACAATACAAGAGAAAAGTTTATGATGTTAACAATACATCTGCTTACTGGTACGGAGTATATTACAGCCCAAACGGCGGAGCAAGTTTTGAGAAATCTGTGTTTGAAGGAAGTTCCGATGAAATATACAGGAACTCTATACTTGGAGGATTATTCAGCCCGATAGATTATATAGATGTTGATCCGATAGATAAAGCAAGAGTATATCTTATATCTTGAAGGAGGAAATGATAACGGTGTTCAGGCCGGCGGATTATTTATAAGTAACGACTACGGTAAAACTTTTGCATTCAAAAATCACGTAGTAGAAAATCCTGCAATTGATTACAGGAACAGAGGTGCAATTGATATAGACCCTGCAGGTACAGGAATTCTCTGGGCTGGAATAGAAAACTATGGATTATTTAAATCGAACGACAGAGGCGAAAGTTTCTACGAAGATGGATATGTTTGAATCTGTTTCAACTGTTGACTGCAGAGGAAATCTTTTAGCAATATTCGGAAGAAAAAACGGTGATACATACAACAAAATTTATTTATCAAAAGATGGCGGCGCTTCATTTGAACATGTATATTTAAAGGGATTTGGTGTTATACCTTCCGTTAGAAAACTTGACATAAGAGAAAACAAAGACAACGAGTTATGGATTTCTACAGGCGGACAGGGTTTATTTGTTTATAATTTTTAAACTTTATTTATATGAAACCAAAAACAGCAGGAATTATAAATAACATCGGTGCAATCATCGGACTAATGGGATTTGTTGTCGGAGCAGTTGTTGCTATTGCCGCAGCACCTTTAATTGGAAGTATTCTAACATCAATCTTTATAATAGTTTTCGGGTTAGCATTTGGAATCCCCTATTTCAGAGGAAGAAAAAGAGAGAAACTTTTAAAAACCGGACGCAGGGCTGATGGTAAAATTATTGAAATGTGGGATACGAGTGTAACAATAAACAAACAACCCCAGATTGGATTGAAAATAGAAGTAAAACCGCAAACAGGCGCTCCTTTCATTTCAGAATGTATTTTAATTATTTCCAGATTACAAACTGCGTATTATCAAGTCGGAGTAAATTGTATTGTAAGGTACGACCCTGAAGACACAAAAACTGTTGCAATAGAAAGTCTTGGAGAAAGTTTATAGAATGAACTTTAAATTAAAGAAACTTTGTTTTAGATAATGTTAAATTAAATTATAGCTTATGAAAAAACTTACATTATTTATTCTTCTTGCAATGTTATGCTCAACATTTACTTTTGCACAAAACGACGAAATGCAAAAATGGATGGCATATATGACTCCCGGTGCGGAGCATCAGAAACTTGCAAAACTAAACGGGGATTGGGTTTACACAAGCAAGATGTGGATGGACCCTGCGGGAGAACCTCAGATTACTAAAGGAACTGCATTTTGTGAAATGCTTCTCGACGGTAGATACTCACAAATGAAAGTGAGCGGCAACATCATGGGTATGCCTTTTAACGGCATCAGCCTGACTTCTTTCGACAACGGCAAAAAACTATGGCTTACTACCTGGATTGATAATATGGGCACAGGGATTATGTACGGCGAAGGAAAATGGGATGAATCATCAAAAACAATTGTCTTCACAGGAAAAATGTACGACCCTATGGCAGGTAAAGATGTTGACTACAAAGAAACGCTGAAATTTATTGATGATAATACAATGGGAATGGAAATGTTCACCGTTGTTGACGGAAAAGATATTAAAAATATGGAAATCACTTACACAAGAAAATAATATTTTAAAAAATCATTTTAAAAAGCCGATTTATTAAATCGGCTTTTTCATTTATATGTTATATTTTAAACTGAACAAAATGATGGTTCGTATGTTTATAAATAAGCTGCCCCCATTCATTCATATCCAGTTTCCCAAAATAAGGATGACTGCCTGTTCCTGCATAGTTTATATTTGTTCCATTAAAATGTTTTAAATATTCAATGAATATCGTTTTATTCATCTCAAAATCTTCCCTGTCTGTATTAAGAAATTCATTCGTAGTTGGAACATTCTTTGTGAAAACGTCTGTATCAAAAAGTTTTGCCTTCACCATCTTCCCAATTGCAAGATACTTCTCATTGTATTCAGGTTCGATTTCATTAAATGCAAGTTTAAGGCTCACTGTACAATGCGAAATCATTTGAGCAGCATTCATAGTCCCCCATTCAGGAACAGAGTTCTCCGAGAGATTTTCAAGTCTCGTGAGGATACTATTCAACCCATCCTCTGTAAGTATATTTTTCATTAATATAAAATTTATTAATTATTATTGTATCGCTTCTAAATACTTTTCAATCTTCTTCAGCCATTTTTTCTCAGCCTTTGCATATTTTTCAGCGCTTTTATAATCAACGAAATTTTCGCCTGTATAACAAATTAATTTATCATCGACAAAATAATAACAGTCTTTATAAAACTTTCCCGACTTCGAATATTCCTCTGAAATGTGTTTAATAAATCCGTCTCTAAAGAAGAGTTCTGCTGAAAAGTATGGTCCGTCGTTATTGCTGTTATCCACAGATATCTTAATCAGTCTGCCGTCTTTGTAAAATGCCAGTAGTTTTTCACCCGAATTTAATGTTGTCTCTGCAGTTGTTGCAGTCACAAGCATTGTTTCAACTTCCTGCTTAATTCTGTCTATTTCAAACACATCTTTTTCATCGCATGTCTGTGACATTAATAGCGGTGCTACGGAACTAAAGAACAATAACACAATAACTAATAACTTCAATTTAGTTTTCATAATATTATTTTATTATTTTTAATATAACATTTAAAAAATATTTCTTTATTATTGATTTCAATATTTCAGATTTGCCAATTAAATCAGATAATGCTGGAGATAATTTATAATAGTATCTCACAAAGTATTTCCCTGCTTCATTCTTTAATAAAACATCATCTCTGAATTTTCTAAACCGAACGACTTCAGGAGTATTATAATCTCCATAACAAACCGTTGCAATAAAACAGCCTTCGAATTTTGTTTTACTGTGTTTTTGTGGTGCAATATTCTCCGTTCTTTCTAAACTTTCAACGTAGTTTTTCGCTTCTTTCAAAGAACGATTTGTACTGTCCCTGTATAATTTTATTGCCTTAATCTTTTTACCACCCTTAAGAAGTTGAATTAATTCACTATCATTTATATTTTCAATAATATCTGCTTTGTTATTTCCCTCAAGTTTATCTAAATAATCTTTTGCCTCTTTGAGACCGCATTTATTTTCAACACTATAAACCTTTACAGCCTCAATTTTCTTTCCCAGTTTAATGAGATTCAGATAAAACTCATCTGTTTTGTTTTCCATCATTTTATTAATATTATTCTTTTTGTTAAAATATAATTTTCAGAATTGAGAATAGAAATTTTCGCAGAATTTGAAGTTGACCATTTTTCAAAAACAAGAAAAGAAAACTGTGTGGTACCAAAATGCATAGGACGTTTAGTATCATAAGAAGGATTTCTATCAATATTGCCCGATGTTACAAACTGTATCTTATCCCAATAACCGGTTTGAGCGTATGACAACTCATAATTCACAGTTAGAAAGAAAGAACAGACTATAAGAATTAATTTTATAATTTTCATTATTCACTCCCGAATTAAAAAATACAACTACACTTTAACTTATTGTATTGTAATAATAATAAAAATTAAATTCAATTGAATAATAAAGATTACGCCTTGCGTATTCTCTTTAAGCGGTTAATATTATCGTTTAGAGATTTTGCCTGCATAATTACTTTTGGGAAATAAGTAGTTTGTGTTTCATTCACATCACCCGCAAATATGATTGAACGGCTGGCATTTATCAGGAATTGTTTGTTATAAATATTCTTTATTAAATTCTCAAGGTCGTTACCCTGCGCACCTATACCCGGTATCAATAAAGGAATCGTTTCTGATTCAGAGGAATATTTTTTGATTTCCTTAAGATGATTTGCACCGAGTACAAATCCTATCTGGTCTTTTGACCAGGTAAGACTTTTTCTCAGCAATAATTTCATAAAGTTTTTTATTTCCAGATTTCAAAATCTGAAAATCGTCAGCACCCGGATTTGAAGTTCGTACCAGTAAATACACAAACTTATCTTTCCTCTCAAGAAAAGGAGATACTGAATCATATCCCATATATGGTGAAACAGTTATTGAATCAAACTTCATATTGTCGAAGTAAGCACGTGCGTAAAGTTCAGCAGTATTGCCGATGTCACCGCGCTTTGCATCACATATTTTAATACGGTTTCTTGGAATTGCTTTTGCGGTTTCTTCAAGTGCTTCTATACCCTTTATTCCTTCTGCTTCATAGAATGCGAGGTTTAATTTATATCCTGCACAATAATCATAAGTTGATTCAATTATTTTTAAGTTGAATTCAAGTATAGGATTTCTGAACCTTAGAAAAGTTGCCGGTATTTTTTTCAAATCCGTATCTAAACCAATTACAAGGTTCGAGTTAGATACTTTTATGGATTCCGATAATTTATGTTTGTATTTCATAGAAATATATCTTTATGTCTGTATGTATTCATTGCAATACCTACCATTAATAAGAATGAAAGCAATGATGAAACTCCGTTACTCACGAGCGGTAATGGTATTCCGATAACAGGAGCAATACCGATTGTCATTCCCACATTAATAAACATATGAAAGAAAAATAGCGAACCAAAACCTACACATGCTAAACTTAGAAACCTGTTACGCGAGTAATATGCGTTACTTAATATTCTGAAAATCACAATAAGAAACAAAATAATAACTACAGTACTTCCAATTAAACCGAATTCCTCGCCAATCATACAGAATATAAAGTCAGTCCATTGTTCTGGTATGAAACGCAATTGTGTCTGCGAACCCTGCATAAAACCTTTTCCGTAAAATCCGCCTGAACCAATAGCAACTTTTGATTGAATCACGTTGTAACCGCTCCCAAGGGGGTCTGAAGTCGGGTCAAAGACTGCTTTTATTCTGTTCTGTTGATACGGCATTAATTTTGAGAACATATAACTAACAGAAAGTCCTGAAATAATATTTACTCCAATAACCAATAAGGAGGTCACCCAGTGCCGTTTAAAGAAGAATAGAGATATTAAAATTACAGCACAATAAGCAAGGAAATAGTTGAAGTCTATAAATGCAAGAATTGCAGCAAAAATCGGAGTAACAACACCATACAATAAAAACGGTGATACACCTGCCCAGAAAAACATCGGAATTATAAATGATATTATTACGAGTGTTGTACCTGTGTCGTTTTCGAGTTTAATTAATACAGCAGGTACAAGAACAAACATAAGTGCTTTGAAAATATCAAATGGTTTTATCTTGGGATTATCTTCATCGCCTTTATAAAAGAAATTAGCAATCGCCAGTACTGTAGCAACCTTTGCAAATTCCGAAGGTTGAATCCCAAATCCGCCTAAATAAAACCAGCTTTTATTTCCATTAATCGTTTTTCCGAATATTAACACAAGAACAAGTAAAACAAGTGCAAGTCCGTATGCATAATAAGTCAGACTTGATATGTACCGTGGAGGGACATAAGATACAAGCACAACCATTACCAACCCGATAATAGCAAACGTCATTTGTTTTAAATAATAGTCTGCTGTTGTAGGGTTGCTCTGTGTTGCGCTGAAGATTGCAAAAATACCGATAGTAATCAAAGCAATTACGGCTAAGAAAAGTGTTAAGTCAAACCTGCTTAAAAACTTTTTATCCATTAATCGTAAACCTCCGTAGTAACATTTTCATTGAATACATCAACCGTATTACCGCTTAAAAATCTCACCATTATTGCAGCAGCAATAGGCGCTGCGACCTGATTTCCCCAGCCTGCATTTTCACCTAAAACACATATAGCAATTTTCGGATCGCCGTAAGGTGCAAAACCTACAAACCATGAATGGTTTGCTCCCTTTGTATTTTGTGCAGTTCCTGTTTTTCCTGCGAGTACGTAATCTGAATTTTTGATATTCTTTGCTGTACCTGTGCCATTTACAACAAGATACATACCTTTTTTCACAACATCAAAATATTTCTGCGATAAATCTATTTGTCTTTTTTTAACTTCAACGGGTAACTCCTGATTAGTTGATGAGTTATAAATTTTTCTTACTATATGAGGTGTAATATATTGCCCATCCATACATATTGCAGCCGTGTATCCGACCATTTGAACTGGTGATACACCAAGTTCTCCCTGACCTATTCCCAGACTGACGAGTAAACCCTGTGACCATTTGTTTTTACCGTAAACTTTGTTCAAATAATCCTCTGAAGGTAAGAGCCCTCTTGTTTCATTCGGTAAATCAATACCCGTTCTGTTTCCAAATCCTAACATTTCAGAATAATCATGGTAATCTTTTATTCCAAGCATTACACCGAGTTTATAGAAGAAAACGTTAGAAGATACTTCAAGTGCCCTGGCAACACTAATATTTCCATAGCTGCCGTGGTCTGCAAAAGAACGATTTCCAAAAGTATAAGAACCGGGACAATTTATTGTCGATGTCGTTGTTATTTTTCCTGATCCTAATGCCGCAAGTGCCATCATCATTTTCCAGGTAGAACCGGGAGGATATTTTGTTTGTGTAACCCTGTTGAACAAGGGTTTATCAGGATCGTTAAATAATTTACTTATTTCTTTTGTGTCGGGTGCTCCTGAAAAGACATTAAGGTCGTAATCGGGTTTTGAAACTAAGCAAAGTATCTCACCTGTTCTGGGGTCAAGAGCTATTATCGCACCACGCCTTTTACTGAAAAGTTTTTCCGCATATTCCTGTAAATCCGAATCGATTGTAGAATATAAATCGGCACCGTTAACAGATTTTATATCACTGTATCCATCGTTATACGAACCAACTTCCTTACCGTTTACATCCACTGATATTAACTTGCTTCCTTTTTCTCCCCGCAATTGTTTCTCATAAAACTTTTCAAGTCCTGCTGTTCCGACTAAATCGCCCTGTCTGTAATAATTTTCCGTTGATGCAGTTAAAGACTTTTCGGATATCTCACTGTTATAACCAAATATGTGCGAACCGTTGAATTTATTCGGATAAGAGCGGAGTGATTCTACCTGATAACTTACACCTCTTAATCTATCCCGATTTTCTTCAATAAAAGAAATAGTCTTAAAATCCAGGTCTCTTGCTATTTTAACGGGATTGAACCTGTTAGTTCCTTTTGCTTTAGCAAGTTCCTCTTTTATATAATCAGGTTCAATATCGACTAACTTTGCAACTTCATCGATTAAGTTCTTATCAAATTGAAACGGAGTGATAGTTAATGTGTAAGATGGTCTGTTATCTACTATTACTTTTCCTGTTCTATCGTATATTAGTCCCCTTGCAGGTGTTTCCGTAATTTTCTTTATTGAGTTTTTATCTGATTCTCTTCCATATTCCTTCTGCTCTACAATCTGCAGTTGTACTAACCTTCCAACTAATGAAACCGAAGAAATAAATAAAACGATGAGAGCAATATAAAGTTTTGAATCACGAGTCACTTAAGAAACTCCTGTCAATACTCTTTTTTCTGGGAATAATTATGTAAGTAAAACTTATCAATGTTGTATAAGTTGAAGAAGTAAGGACATAACTTAAAAGTACAATCGTAAAATTCAAGGTCGTTCCCTGAAAATACAATCCGAAATAAATAAGATTTGCGACAATAGATGCGGCGAAGACAGTAATCATAAAATACTGTTTGTAAATAAATCTTTCACTTTCTGTCTGGAAAAAACCTGCAACGAATACGGCAATTGTGTAAGAAAGTGCCGAAAGCCCGAAGAATGAACCGCTTAAAATATCAACCAGTATTCCTGTCAGAAAACCAAATATCATTCCCACTATCTTTCCTTCTTTTGCTCCAATGTACGCTAATGCAATAATTACTAAATCCGGTGCAATATTATATTCTGAAAGAGTGATGTAATATATAAAAGTCTTCTGTACTAATATTAGCACAAAAAGAATTCCTATGTATTTTAATATGGCTTTATAGTCGAAGGTCATTTTTTATTCGGCATATAAGTTTTCTCAAGCATATATCTTTCCTTGTTCGGGAAATATTTCAGAACAAAAACATTTTCAAGTGTAGAAAAATTTACAAGCGGAGCAATTTCAATTTTCTTAAATAGGTTGTCAAGATTTCCTGCCTCCGTTATTGTACCAACCGGTATTCCCGACGGAAATATGTTACTGTACTCAGAAGTTATTATAACATCACCTGTTAATACATCTGCATTCTTCGGAACATTTGTAACATTTAATACAGATATACCGTCAAAAGTCAGTATTCCATCCACTCTGCTCCTCTGAATTTTTACAGTAATACGTAAATCTTTGTTCGTAAGTATTTGTGCAATAGAATAATTTTTACTCGTTGAGACAATCCTTCCAACAAGACCTTCGTCAGTAATTACAGGCATATTAACAAAAACACTGTCATTTTCCCCGACGTTTAAAGTGATAGTATTTCTTGTTTGCAGTACTGATTTGTTTACAAGTCTTGCACTAACTATTCCTAAACCGGAAGCCTCTTTGAAAGACAGTAATCGGGATAGTCTTATGTTTTCAAGTTTTGATTCTTTCAGGTTTGAAACTTCATTCGATAATCTGATATTATTTTCTCTTAATACCTTATTCTCCTGCTGAAGTTCAAATACATTTGGAATAGACGATATTCCGCTTTGAACCGTTCCAAACATACTAACTGCTACAGCACGGAGAAATCTGATTTGTGTATTGTCATTTGAAAAAAGAAACGCTAAAGAAAATATAATAAAAACTGAGAGTATCAGATACTCTTTAAGGCTTAATATTAGTTGTCCTAATTTCTTCAATTAATATTTATTCGAAGTCTATCTGCTTATTAAAACTTTTTTATACTTGTTTAAATCTTCTAAAACTTTTCCGGTTCCTCTTGCA
Source organism: Ignavibacteriota bacterium (assembly GCA_963748665.1). GTDB lineage: Bacteria > Bacteroidota > Ignavibacteria > Tepidaquicellales > Tepidaquicellaceae > CAIKZJ01. The sequence goes on from CAVVJW010000027.1 coordinate 64,682, forward strand.
ACAGCCGTAAGCGGCTCTTCTGCAACGTGAACAGGTACACCTGTTTCCACTCTTATTCTTTCGTCAAGTCCCTGAAGTAAAGCACCGCCGCCTGTTAAGAAAATACCTCTGTCAAGTATATCCGATGAAAGTTCAGGTGCCGTTTTTTCCAGTGCAACTTTAACTGCTTCAACCATCTGCTGTACAGGAGCGTTCAATGCTTCACGGATTTCAATAGAACTAACTTCAGTTAGTTTCGGAACACCCGCTACAAGGTCACGTCCTTTAACTTCAATAATGATTTCTTCTTCAAGCGGCATAACTGAGCCGACCTGACATTTAATATTTTCTGCTGTAGTTTCACCGATTAACATATTCTGGTTTGCTCTGAAAAATCTGATTATAGCTTCCGTAAGTTCATCACCCGCAACTCTTATCGAAACTCCGTTTGTAATTCCTGAAAGTGCAATAACAGCTATTTCAGTAGTCCCGCCGCCTATATCAACAATCATATTACCAAATGGTGCGGTTACGTCAAGCCCTATACCAATTGCAGCTGCCATAGGTTCTGAAATCAGAAAAACTTCTTTTGCACCTGCTTTTTCTGCTGTATCTCTTACTGCACGTTTCTCTACTTCTGTTATTCCGCTCGGTACACAAATAACAATTCTCTTCGCGGGCATAAATCCCGAAGTAATCTGTTTAATAAATTCCTTAAGCATACCCTCTGCAATTTCGAAATCAGCAATTACACCGTCTCTCATTGGTCTGATTGTGTTAAGTTCTTTATGCACTCTTCCCATCATCTTCTTTGCTTCTTCTCCGATAGCAACAATTTTTCTGGTGGAAACATCAAAAGTAACTATTGATGGTTCATTCAGAACAATTCCTTTGCCCTTCATATATATCAATGTATTAGCAGTACCAAGATCAATTGCTATATCATTCGAAAACATTCCTAAAAATGGCATATTATAAAACCTTTACTATTTTTTAATTATTTATAAAATATTTTTTAATTAACATTAAATATAACAAAATTAAACATCAAATAATAACTTAATTAATGTCTGAAATGTCTGTAACCTGTAAAAACCATACATAATCCATTATCGTCTGCTGCTTTAATCACTTCATCATCTCTTACCGAACCTCCGGGCTGAATCACACAAACTGCACCCGCATTTGCTGTTTCAAGTAATCCGTCTGCAAATGGAAAAAATGCATCCGAAGCAACAACAGTTCCTTTCAAATCAAGATTGAATTGTTTTGCTTTTGTAACAGCAATCTTTGTAGAATCTATTCTTGAAGGCTGACCGCCGCCTACACCGTATATCTGAAGACCCTTTACAAAAACAACGGCGTTTGATTTAGTATGCTTTACAATCTTATAAGCAAATTCCATATCAGCAATCTGATTATCCTTTGGCTGCATTTTAGTAACACATTTTAATTCATCTTTGACAAATACTACATTATCTCTTTGCTGATGTAAAATACCGCCTGCAATACTTCTTGATTCTTTATCTTCCGTAAAGAAATTAAAAGTTAATAACCTTCTGTTCTTCTTCTTCATTAATAAATCCAGAACACCATCACCGAATTCAGGTGCGAGGATTATTTCAGTAAATATTTTATCAACTTCCAGAGCGGTTTCTAAATCAAGAGTTTTATTAAAAATTACAATTCCTCCAAATGGTGATACAGTATCTGACTCGAATGCTTTAAGGTAAGACTCCTTTAATGTCGTTCCAGTTGCTACACCGCAAGGGTTTCCGTGCTTAACTATCGCAGATGTCGGTCCGTTATCTTTGAACTCATTGATTAAAGAATGAGCAGCATCAACATCGAGTAAATTATTGTATGAGAGTTCTTTACCGTGAAGGATTTCGAACATATCATCAAAATTTGTTTTTTCAAACGTTGCTTTCTGATGCGGGTTTTCGCCATAACGAAGTCCCGTATCACTTTTTACTAAATCTCTGAAATAGTTTTTAATGTCTGCATCATACTGTGATATCAAAACAAAAGCATCGCTTGCAAGTTTCAGCGAAAACTCGTTGGATAAATTTCCGTTACCTTTGTCAAATTCATTTAAATATTCATCGTACTGATTTGTCGAAACCAGAACGCTTACTGATGAATAATTTTTAGCAGCGGCTCTGATTAAACTTACTCCGCCAATATCAATCTGTTCAATTGCATCTTCAAGTTTAACGTCAGGTTTGGAAATTGTTTCTTTAAACGGATAAAGTGTAACAACAACCAGATCGATTAATTTCAGATTATGTTCATTAATCTGTTCAATATGTTTTGCATTGTCCTTTTGAGCAAGGATGCCTGAAAACACGGCAGGATGAAGCGTTTTAACCCTTCCATCCAGTACTTCAGGAAAATCAGTAATAGATTCAACCGTCGTAACGGGAATATTATTTTCTTTTAAAAACCTGCTTGTTCCGCCTGTTGAAATAATCTCAAAGTTTCTGTCAATGAGTTCTTTCGCAAAACCAAGCAAACCATCTTTATAATAAACGCTAATAAGAGCAGTCTTTTTCATTATAAAACTATTTTTCCTTCCTCGATTTCTTTTATAACTTCTTTATAATATTTGTGTTCAAGTACTAAAACTTTTTTCTGTAAAGTAAATTCATTATCTTGTTCATCAATTGCAATACTCTTTTGCAAAAGTACTCTGCCATTATCATAATGTTCATCGACAATATGTATGGTAATTCCCGATTCTTTAACACCCGATTCGATAACAGCCTTGTGAACGTTCATACCGTACATACCCTTACCGCCGAATGCAGGAAGCAAAGCCGGATGAATATTGATAATTTTATTTCTGAATTTATTTATAACTTCCACATCAATCATCTTCATATAACCCGCGAGCAAAATCAAATCAATTTTATATTCATTAAGAATATCCAAAAAAAGTTTTTCATATTCAGTATCGTTTAAAGAAGGAAAAACTTTTTTGCTAATATGAAAACTATCGATACCAAATTCTTTAGCAATGTAAACGGCACCGCAATTAGAATTGTTGGTAATCAATAATTTAAATTCCGATTTGAGATAATTCTCCTTTTTTGCTTCTAATAAAGCCCGAAAATTCGAACCGCCTCCCGAAGCAAAGACACATATATTCAAATTGTTACTATTTATGTTAAAATACGAAATTCTGAGATGAAATTAAACGTAATAATACAGAAAAAAGCATTTATTTAAGGAAATTCGTTAAACTTGAGTTAAAATAATAATATTTTATGGAAAAACCTGAGTCATAATTATTAAGTTTAATATTATTGTATTTTGATATCACTTGCAAATATATGCGATTATTATCTAACTTTAGCAAATTATAATTATTTTATGACAGATATAGACAGATTGTTAATCGGTATAGCAATATTTGTAATAGGATTTCTTATACATTTATTATTCAGAAAAAATAAGTTTGACGGATAAGGATGAGTATCCGTTGAGATTATCAAAATTATCAGGTGGAGAACATTTTAAAACCCCTGCCAATAATCTGGAAGAAGATTTGAATTTGAAATATGAGGAGGCGATGCTTTTGTATGATGCAAATAATTTTAAAGAGGCAATTATAAAACTTACAGATTGTATCTCGGAAAGTAATTTCAGTGAGTTTTATTATTACAGGGGTATATGTTATTTTGCCTTAAAGAAATATGATGAATCGATAGACGATTGGGAAACAGCAATTAGATTGTTTCCTGAATACGAGTACGAGTTAAGAGCAAATATAAATGAAGCGGGAAAGATGAAATCGAATGTATAAACTTTAATGTTAAGCAAATTCAGAAAGCACCTTATTCTAAGATTCAATCCTTCTTTTAACTTATATGGTTTATATTAAGATATTT
>CAVVJW010000028.1:0-327621 GCA_963748665.1 Ignavibacteriota bacterium
ATTTTTATGTTCTGCTTCGAAGCATACGTATTGCTGGTCACGTTGTTCTTTTTCCTTTGATCGTTAAGTTTTCAGCTTTCACTCCGTTCCCAAAAATCAGCCGCATCCTCAAAGACCTGCCTTGCGCTCATGTCTTTGAAAAGATCCTTTCTTATTTGCATGTAATCCTGTCTTCCTGTATTGTACATACTCAGAAAACGAATCGTATTCGCAGCGCCCAGGTTTTCGTTCAAAAGTACTAACGCTCTCTTTCTTAAATCAGTGTCAGATATATTTTCAGCAATCATTTTGTTGCCTCCTTTCGTATGAATTCGAGAGGACTACATACGACCATACCCAAATCCTGGGATGCTGATCGTCGGATTACCCTGTCATCACACGTCACAAAATATTGACAATTACTGAATAGGCCACAAGCAAGATGAACTGCATCGTTCCCCTTTATACCGCTCTTCTCGACATCCTCAAGCCTTGGTCAGAATATCTCGATGCGGTTCCACAATGTGTCCTGCCAACCGAGAAAGAAGAACAATCTCATGCTTTCTTTCTATGAAGGGATTCAGCTCGTTTTCAAATTCAAGCATAAACGACCAGACGAGATCCAATTCACCTTTCTGTAACCTGTCAAAAATAATCTGACATGCAACCGTTTCCAGTTTAACTCTCAAATCACTCTGGTCATCAAACGGCCGATTGTAAACACACATGTCAAGGTAAATTTTCAACTTCAACCCCCTTGCACTATGCCCATCTTTGAGATCAACTTGTCACTCGTCACCCGTCACTCGTCACTTGTCACTTGTCACTTGTCACTCGTCACTCGTTGCTTAAATGAGGAGGAGGTCAGCATAGACTTGATGGGCCTACCCCACCTGGATTATCTGATTCAGGCGCCGGCATACATCGGCGAAGAGCACATCCGGCAACCTCTTGAGCGGATGCGGCGTTGCACCACGCACACGCCAGTCGAATGATTTTGGCTGGTGGCAGAGTACGTAACTGGTTTTCCCCGCCTTACTCCGACCTTTGGCCTGCCCGATAGCAACGGCAAAGGGGTTGTCGGCATTATATTCCGCTGTGGTCATGGGCAAGCCGATGACCAGGGATGTCGTGTTGTTGAAGTTGCGCGGAGAAAGCACCAGAAACGGGTGAACATCGCGCATTTCCTGTCCTGCCTGGGGATTGCAATCGATCCAGATGACATCCTGCCGATCCGGCACCCACGGGTGGCCGCCAGTGGTGTTTTTGCGTGTCGTTACCACCGCTCAGCCCCAACAGCCTGACCCTGCATTGCCTCGCCACCATGCCGGGCCGGATCAAACCTCGCCAGGCGTTGATCCAGGGTCAGTTCAGCATCCTCTACAGGCCGGATCACGATGGCCCTGTCTTCCACTGAAATGCGCACACGCTGATCGACATGTAAATGCGCTGCGCGAGCCACCGCCGCAGGCAGGCGAACACCCAGGCTGTTTCCCCACTGCTTGATATCCAACACGGCTTCGGTCATAGTAATCTCCTCGCGACGACTGTTTGATGTTTAGACGTAGTTTAAACATTCAATTCCGATCCGTCAAGCAGAAAAGTGACGGGTCACAACGGTGACGGATAACAACGGTGACGAGTGACGAGTGACGAGTGACGAGTGACGGGTAACAACGGTGACGGGTAACGGGTGGCTTGTCACTCGTCACTTGTCACTTGTCACTTGTCACTCGTCACTTGTCACTCGTCACTTGTCACTCGTCACTTGTCACTCGTCACTTGTCACTTGTCACTCGTCACTTGTCACTCGTCACTTGTCACTCGTCACTTGTCACTCGTCACTCGTCACTCGTCTTAAATGAAGGAGTCAGCATAGACTTGATGTGCCTACCCCACCTGGATTATCTGACGCCGGCATACATCAGCAAGAGAAAGCTCCGCAGATTGGATTACATATCCAAAAATGATATAACAATATGATATTTCAGATAATAAAAACGATTTCAGGCACGTAAAGGCGGTTCGGCTTTTTATTGATTCCCTTCGGGGCAGCACATATGCATGGACTGACTTTTTGCGGGAATCCTTGAACCGGGTGGTTTTGTTAGAGGTGATTCCTTAGTATGGAAATGTACCTGCGTCAAGCATAATTTTTGGCGTGTTTAAAGATATGCTGTATATTTACGTATTGAAACTGGCGGACATCAAGCATCTCTTTCTCTGGCATGGTGCAGGAGGTGTGAATGGTGTTGACCGCAATCATGAATCTTGATAATTTCAGGCGATGGGTTTCAGGCAGGCAGGCGGGATTTATGAAACGGTTCATCGGATGGTGAACCGCTGTTGAACTTGATATAACTTGCTGTTTTTTTTGGAGCCGGCGCGCGGATTCGAACCGCGGACCTGCTGATTACGAATCAGCTGCTCTACCAACTGAGCTACGCCGGCCGGTTGTTGATTGCGATTGGATACTTTGTTTATGTTTCAAAATCAAGAAAAAAATTTGCTCCGCTCCCTGATCGATGCAATTCCTTATCGAAATCAGCGTATTGAATGCTCCGGAATTTCCGCCTCGCAGCAGGCTTATTTGTGTACGGCCCTGTACCAGAGCCGTCCCCTTCCGATGATTATCGTAACGCCATCGGCCAATGAAGCCCAGCAACTGATGGAGGATATGGCTTTTTTTGCGGGCAAGACATCGCTGCCCATCAGCTATTTTCCGGCATCCAGCGCCGGGGCTTACAAATCGCTGTCCAGCCACAGCGAGGCCTCGACCAAACGGATCTGCGCGCTGTACCAGCTTATTTACGCCGCGTCCCCTCCCATCGTGATCGCGCCCGTTGAAGGCCTGCTTCAAAAACTCATTCCCAGGCAGGAGCTCTGCAATTTTTCGGAACTGTTGATGGAAAATGAAGAGATCAGCCTGGATCGGCTGGTGGAGAAAATGGTTTCCGGCGGCTATGTGCGGACGATGATCGTGGAAGAGCCCGGAGATTACTGCATCCGGGGGGGGATTCTGGATGTGTTTTCCCCGCTGTACGCAGATCCCCTTCGGATCGAGCTTTTCGGCGACTGCGTCGAATCCATCCGGTTTTTTTCCGCATCCAGCCAGCGCACGATCAAAAACATCGCCGAGGCCATCATCATTCCGGCCCGGGAAGCCATTATCAAAATGGAATCCATAGAGCCGGTCATCAACCGGATCCGGGAGCAGGCATCGGTTCTGGAGCTGCCGGTCACAACCATCAGGGATCTGGTAGAGCGCATCAAAAAAGAAGGCGTTTTTCCGGGGATTGAATTTTTGACCCCCCTCTTTTACCCCGCGATGGACAATCTTCTGGACTATGCTCCGCAAGACGCCTTGTTGTGATGGTGGAGCCGGCGGAGCTGGAAAAATCCGCGCTGGCATTTCACGACAAAACCGTCCGCCAATACATGACGTCCCGGAAAAACGAGTCACTCTGCGTGGCGCCCGAAGCCCTGCATGAAACCTGGGATTCGCTCTATCCTGCGATTCTGGAGCGCCACCCGCTGATTTTAAAGCAAGTTTCGCTGGCCATGCCGGACCAACGCCGGCCGGCCGTTTTCCGCCGTGGCGTTTTCAGTTGAAAACAATACGGATATTCAGGAAAAGCTTGCGGCCCAGCGGGACGCGGAGCACATTGCTGCTGCCGCTGGCGGTGTGGATCAATGAAAAAAAAGCGATGGGGTACACGACCCTGATTGTCTGCAGCACCGGGTCTCAGGCCGAGCGGCTCTCGGCCCTGCTGCAGCCCTACGGCATCATGCTCAAACTCACCGGCGGCATTCCGGATCTCTCCACGGGCACGGGCCGGGTCTATGCCTGCCTCGGGCACGTTTCATCCGGTTTTGTGTGGCCGGATGAGGCCCTTGCCGTTATTTCCGAAGATGAGATCTTCGGCCGGAAATACCATCGCAAACGCCTGCCTGCTTCCAAAGATCCACACCGAACAACTTCATTTTCGGGGAGCTGAAACGGGGCGATCTGGTGGTGCACAGGATCACGGCATCGGCCAGTACGAAGGGCTGATGAAACTGACTGTGGACGGACCGACCAATGATTTTCTGCTCATCACCTACCGGGATGAGGACAAACTCTATCTTCCCGTGGACCGGATGAACATGATTCAGAAATACATGGGCGTTGACGGGGCTGCCCCGGTTCTGGACAAAATGGGCGGAAAGTCCTGGGACCGGGTCCGGGCAAAGGTCAAGCAGTCCACGGAAAAAATCGCCGGAGAGCTTTTAAAGCTCTATGCCGCCCGGAAAGTGGCCCAGGGCATTGCCTTTACGCGGCATCGATCGATCTATTTCAGGATTTTGAAGCCGCTTTTCCTATGAGGAAACCACGGATCAGATGAAGGCCATCGATGATGTGCTTGCGGACATGGCAGCGCCAGCCCATGGATCGGCTGGTTTGCGGGGATGTGGGATACGGAAAAACCGAAGTCGCCCTTCGGGCCGCCTTTCTGGCGGTCAACAGCGGCAAGCAGGTGGCGGTACTCGTTCCCACCACGGTTCTGGCGGAACAGCATTTCAAGACCTTTTCAGAACGCTTCGAGCGCTATCCGTTCCTTGTTGCCTGCCTGAGCCGGTTTCGCTCCGCCAAGGAGCAAAAAGACATCATTGAACGGATCTGAAAGCGGGCAAGATCGACATCGTCATCGGCACCCACCGGCTGCTTCAGAAGGACGTTGTCTTTAAGGATCTCGGGCTTGTGATTTTGGATGAGGAACAGCGGTTCGGGGTCAAGCATAAGGAAAAACTAAAAAAACTCAGACACAACGTGGATGTGCTGGCCCTGACGGCCACCCCCATTCCCCGGACCCTTCACATGTCCATGATGGGCGTCAGAGACATCAGCATCATCTCCACCCCGCCGGAACATCGCCAGCCCATTATCACCTATATCTCTGAATTTGACGACTATCATCGTCACCGAAGCCATTCGAAAGGAACTGGATCGAAAGGGCCAGATCTTTTTCGTCCACAACAATATTCACACCATTGGCCATGGCCAATCATCTTGAAAAAACTGGTCCCGGAAGTTCGGCTGGATGTGGCCCACGGCCGCATGACCGAGGACGAGCTGGAAAAGGTCATGCTTCAGGTTCATCGAACCAGGAAATCGACATGCTGGTCTGCACCACCATCATCGAATCCGGTCTGGATATCCCCTCCGCCAACACGATTCTGGTCAACCGGGCCGACCGGTTCGGTCTGTCCCAGATTTACCAGTTGCGGGGCCGGGTGGGCCGATCCGACGAGCAGGCCTATGCCTATCTGTTTATTCCCGGGACAGCGCTCTGACCCCGGATGCCCAAAAGCGGCTGAAAGTCCTCATGGAACACAGCGATCTGGGATCCGGTTTTCAGATCGCCATGAACGATCTGAAAATCAGGGGCGGCGGCACGATTCTGGGCGCCTCCCAGTCCGGCCATATTGCCGCCGTGGGATATGACATGTTTCTCCAGCTGATGGAAAACGCCATGTCCGAGCTTAAGGGCGAGCCGGTGTCTGGAAACGCTGGAGCCGGATATTCACATTGCCCATTTCCGCCTTTATCCCGGAAACCTATATTCCCGATATTGACCAGCGGCTGATGGCCTACCGGCGACTGGCAAAAATGACCAGACTAAAGGAGATTTCGGATTTTAAAAAAGAGCTGACCGATCGTTTCGGCGCCCTGCCGGAGGAGGCCGCCAACCTGCTTTTGAAAATCATGCTGAAAGTGCTGTCCATCAAGGCCGGGGTCAAGCGGCTGGATTTATACGGCCGGCAGCTTCATGATTTTCGGAAACCCACCAGAAACACCCCTTTGGCCTTGTGGATATGGTGTCTGAAAAAGGACGATTTGAATTCACCCCGGACCAGGTTTAAACTTCATCTGGCCAGGCGTCATCACGGGCCTTCTGGCGCAGACCAAAAACATCTTGAAAGAAATTGTTCAACGTGTTAACAACTAATGGCTTCGTAAAAAGTCCATCTGCTGCGTTGCGCTTTTTACCATGAAAATACAAATCAACCGTCATTCCGGCGAACGCCGGAATCCAGAAACTATTAGGCCAAACGCTGGAAAGCAGGCAGGAAATAATTCGGTTATTCGCTCTGGATTCCGGCGTTCGCCGGAATGACGGCAAAGAGCCCGGAATGACGGCAAAGAGCAATTTCATGATCGGGGGCGACATGAAATATGTCATGAAAGTTTACTTTGCCATTCCAATTTTGACTTTTAAGGAGCAGTAATATATATCATGATCCAAAACATCATTATCCCATTTATGAAGCAGCAAATTCTTCTTCTGGCGGCAATTGCCCTCTGGGGGATACTGGCTGCCGGATGTCCCGCAAGTTCAGCCTTCGGGGCTGAACTGATCGACCGGATTGTGGCTGTGGTCAACAACGACCTGATCGCCCTGGATGAGCTCAATATCCAGCTGAAACCCTATCTTCAGAAAATCAACGCCATGGGATACCCGCCGGAGAAGCACCGCCAGATGGTTTTCAAGGTCCGGGAGGATGTTCTGAACCAGATGATCGATCAGAAATTAACCGATCAGGAAATCGAACGGTATAAAATCACGGCATCTGAAAAGGAAGTGGACAATGCCATCGAGCGAATCAAGAAAGCCAATTCCCTTACGGATGAAGCCTTTCGGCAGGCCCTTTCCAAAGAGGGGACCACGCTTGAGGAATACCGCAAACGGACAAAAGAGCATATTTTAAGATCCAGTCTGATCAACCGGGAAATCAAATCCAAGATTGTCATTACCAGGGAAGACGTCAAGGCCTATTACGATGCACATCCCGAGCTGTACCAGTTCGAGGAAAAATATCACCTGGCCAATGTCATGATCCGATATCCGGAAACCTACGATGCCTCCAACCGCATGCAGGCGCACCGGAAAATGGCGGACATTCTTCAGGCGCTGAAAGCGGGCAAATCCATTGATGAAGTGATTCAGGCTTTTTCCGACAGCACGGCCAAAGTTCAGGGAGGGGAACTGGGGACTTTTTCCCTTTCATCCCTGGATTCAAAAATCCGCGAGTCAGTGAAAGACATGCAGCCGGGGCAATATTCCGAAATCGTTGAAACCGATTACGGCCCTCAGATTTTCCACCTTCTGGACAAGACGAAAACCGCCGGCAAATCACTTGAATCCGCCTCTGCCGATATCGAGAACATACTCTACAAGGAAATCGTGGATCAGAAATTTTACAAGTGGCTGGAAGAACTGCGATCCCGGTCCCACGTTAAAATCATACTTTAGGCGCCCGCTGTCCTCTTTTTGGAAACCATGACGAACTGCTTTACCACACCTGCCATTTTGCTGAGACGGGTTGATTTTGGTGATGACGATCTGATTTTGACGGTTTTTTCCCCAACCCGCGGCAAAATCTCCCTGATTGCCAAATCGGCCCGAAAAAGCCGGAAGCGTTTTTGCGGCGCCCTGGATCTTTTTTCAGCATCCGAGATGGTCTGCGCAATCGGGAAAGGCCGCCTTCCCGTACTTCAGGAGGCAACCGTAAAGCATCCGTTTTGTCAGATCCGGTCTCATTTTATAAAAACAGCCTATGCCAGTTATTTTGCGGAGATCATCAACAACTGGATGGAGCCCGATGTTGCGCAGCCACGGGCATTCGAGCTGCTTTTCCAGGTACTGGACAGGCTGGATCGCAGCGATCTGCCGGACGAGATGCTGAGTATCGTGTTTCAAATGACGCTGATGATCATTTCGGGTTTTTCTCCCGATTTCACCACCTGCTGCCGCTGCCGGACCGGAATGGAAGGCTTGAACGGGCGGCGGATCGGAATCGATTTTGCCAAGGGCGCCGTGGTCTGCCCTTCCTGCAGCGGCGCGGCTTCTCCGATGGCCTATCTGTCCCCGGGCGCGATCAAACAGCTCCAGTGGATGGGATGCGGAAACTGGAACAAGATCGCCAGAGCCCGGTTTTCAGTTCAGTCCATTCAGGAAAGCCTCGGCTTTCTTGAATCATTTCTTCCCTATCATCTTGGAAAAGAGCCCAAAAGCCTTTCCGTGCTGCGGCAGTTCCGAAATGAACAGAAAACAGGGTAAACCATGCCGGAAAACCATCGTAAAATTCTGGAATCTTCGCCGATTGAGGCATCCGCTCCCTGCCGGATCGATATGGGAGGGACGCTCGATATCAAGACGTTTCATCTGCCCTTAAGGCGCCTTGATCCCTGCACGGTCAATGCCGCGATCAGTTTAAGGACCCGGGTCCGGCTTCTGCCCGGCGCCGCGGGCCAGGTAAGGGTAAGCTCTTCGGGCTTTGAAAGCGTCTCGTTTCCGGAAGATGCAGCGCCGTATAACCATCCCCTGGGCCTGATGTTTGCCATTGCCGCGTATTTCGGCGTTTCCGGCATCCATATCGATATCGACTCGGCGTCTCCGCCCAGAAGCGCTCTGGGCGGATCTTCGGCAGCGGCTGTTGCGCTGGTTGCAGCCCTGTCCAGGCTCCTTGAAAATGCCGGTCAAAAGGCCATGACCCGCAAGCAGATGGTGCTGCTGGCCCATGCCATCGAAGAAAGCGTGGCCGCAGTCCCCTGCGGGTTTCAGGATCAACTGGCCGCGGCCTTCGGCGGGGTCAATGCCTGGCACTGGGGAAACGCCCATGAATGCCGGCGGATTTAAAAGAAAAGTTCTGGTCCCCAAATCTCTTCACGATGATTTTTCCCGTCACATACTGGTGGCCTATTGCGGCATTCCGCACGAATCCCGGCAGATCAACCGCATCTGGGTGGATCAGTTTATTGAAGGGGCCACCCGGAAAGAATGGGTATCCATCGCAGAGCACACCCACGGGTTTTCACGAGCCCTGATCCGGCGAAATTACCCGGAGGCTGCCGAGTCCATGAATCTGGAAACCGCCATCCGCCGGCAGATGACCCCGGATGTTCTGGACGAGATGGGCGTAGAACTTGTTGAAGCGGCAGTGAAACTTGGCTGCGGCGGCCGGTTTACCGGTGCCGGGGGCGGCGGCTGCATCTGGGCCATCGGGGAAATCGGTGCCATTGACCTGCTTCGAAATACCTGGGAGATAATTCTGGCCGAAAAACCGGAGGCGCGTCTTTTGGATGTGCAGGTTGATCCGGACGGATTGAAGGTGGCATGATCCCGATTTTATGGGTTACTCATGAAGAGGAGGATTCAAAATGGTTCGCGAGTTTAATGTCGTAATAGAAAAAGACGAAGATGGATATTTTGTTGCATCAGTCCCCACTCTTCGAGGGTGTCACACACAGGCGAAATCTTTGGATGTTTTAATAAAACGAATAGAAAGAGTCGATTGAACTTTCTAGAAGTGGAAGAGCCGGTATCGAACGAGTTTGTGGGCGTCCAACGCGTAGCCGTTTCCATATGAGTACTTTCACGTCCATCACCGGTGGTCAACTTATACGGACCCTGAACAAGGTAGGGTTTGAAGTTGTCCGCACCAAGGGAAGCCATCATTTTATTCAACATCCCGATGGCAGATGTACCGTTATTCCAGTTCATCGCGGTGAGAACATCGGAAGAGGACTTCTCTTAGATCTTACGGGATTGTGAAATAGCACGAGACGAACTTCAAAGGTTATTATAACCGACATTGATATTTTATCCATAATATTTTATCCTGAAAGTTTATTTAATATTATAACAATATTTTTATAATTATGTAATTCAATAAAATGTGACTCGGTAAGTGAGTTGCAAAAAATACGATATACCAAAAGAGGTTGCTCTTTAGACAACCTCATTGATTTTAAAAACCTTTAACTTTATTTCATCAGCATCATTTTTGACGTTGCAGAATAATCCGCTGTCGTAAGTTTCGATATATAAGCACCGCTGGAATACTTTGACGCATCCCACTGTACCTGATAATGTCCTGCGTTGAGATTCTGGTTAACAAGTTCTTCTACCTTCTTTCCGCTCATATCAAATATTTCAAGCCTTACGTTGTTGTACTTTGGTATATCAAACTCAATGTTTGTGACAGGGTTAAACGGGTTCGGATAATTCTGCGAGAGTTTATACTGCGCGGGTATTTCGCCAAACGGGTCAATCCCCAGAACAGTATTCAGATCAAACGTCCAGCATCCTCTGCCGTGCGTTGCGACGAGAATCATTCCGATGGTTTGTTTGTACTTCATATCATACACTTCAACCATAGGAAGCCCGCTGCTGAATGAAATCCAGTTTACACCTTCGTTAGTTGACTGAAAGACTCCGAAGTCTGTTCCGACGAATAACATTCTCGGAGACAGTGTGCGCATAACTATAGAGTTTGCTGCGATGTTCGGTAGATTGCCCGTGATGCTCGTCCAGTTAAGTCCGCTGTTAGTTGTTTTCAGAACGTGTGTCGTGCCCGTGCCGCCGAGTGTGGCATAGCATATATTGTCGTTTGTGTTATCTACTATGAAATCACTTACGTATGGATAGCCCGTCTGAACAGACCAGTTTGCACCGTTATCAGTTGTTACAAGAATTCTTCCGTTTGAAGTTCCTATATAAATTTTATTAATGTTTGTTGCGCTGATGCCTATTGCAGAAACACTTCCGCCAACGATGCCTGTGGTTGCAATCTGTGTCCATCCGCTTGACGATGAAGCAGTTTGAGCATTCGTTGTTTTCCATATATCCGCACGTCCGAATACTATTGTGTTATGGTCGCCGGGAGCCATTTCATAAGGGTTGTAGAAAAGTCCGCCTGTTGAACCGCTCGGAGTTATGCTTGAAAAACTTACACCGGAATTGTTTGAACGCTGAATCGAACCGTTTACATACTGCCCGTAAATATAATTTGTGTTAACTGGGTCAACTATCGTGTAACCGCCGTCGCCCGTTGTGCGCTGTATCCAGTTGCTTCCGCCGTCTGTTGAAGTCATTTTATTATTATCCTGTGTACCGCCCTGAAATGAAAGCAGATTGGTCGGGTCGTAATCTGCGCTTTGATACTGAAGAGTAGAAAGTTTCTGGTTTAAGTCTGTCCAGTTATTTCCGTCGTTAGTCGATTTATAAACACCGCCGTCAGAACAGCAATAAAGGACACTTCCGTTATATTCAAGTCTGTGAATATCTGCATGGCAGAAATTTCCCGGAGTTGAAGAAGCCCACGCCGCTTTCTGAACGAGCGAGGTTCCCCCCGTTGTTGATGCATAGCAATCGAGACCACCAACAATAACATGATTTGCATCAGTTGGTTTTACTGTTACTGCGTTATCGTACCAGCCCTGTGAACTTAAATAATTCGGCGTTGATGCCTGCAGAGTCCACGTTGTTCCTGCGTCAGTGGTTCTGTATAAACCAAGCAACGCTCCGCCAGATGATGCAGCAATACTCGCGTACAAAACATTCACGTTATTCTTCGCCATTGCAAGTTGAATTCTTCCCATACTTGCAGGAAGACCGCCCGCAAGCGTTGTCCAGGTTGTACCGCCATCCGTTGATTTCAAAATTTGTCCTGCATTTGTACCGCCGTTAGTAATATATATTATCTGTGAGTTTACGGATTAATAATTATACAGTTTATATTCGTACCGCCGTTTATATTTGTCCAGTTAATACCTGCGTTCGTTGATTTAAAAATTCCGCTGTTGCCGCCCATATAAACTATGTTTGAATTGAACGGGTCTATTGCCATATATGAGCATCTGTTGCCTACCTGCGAAACCGTTGCAACCTGAAACCACGTTGCACCTGCATCCGTTGATTTATAAATTCCGTTTCCGTACTGACTGTCACCTGAATAATTAAGTTCACCCGTTCCAAGATATAAAATGTTCGGGTTAATCTGGTCAACAACTACATCACCGCAGGCGAGAGTCGGCAGGTTGTCCGTTAGCGCTGTCCAGTTCACACCGCCGTCAGTGGTTTTCCAGACACCGCCCTGTGCCGCTGCGATATAGAAAATATTCGGGTTTGTTGGATGAAATGCAATTGAGTTAGTCCTGCCCGAAATATAGTTTGCATTAGTTCTCTGGTAGAATAAACCAATCGGATTAATGCTCACCCAGTTAGTTGCACGGGTTTTGCTGTTTGGAATATTTCTGTCCTCAGGAATATTAGATTTTTGCTCTACTGCTTTAGAATATGCATCGTAGGCAATCTTCATACCCGGCCCGCCTGCACGGCGTGTTAGAATAAACTCTTCTCTTTCGAGAATACTTTCGCCCGATTCGTTTTCTTCCTTT
The DNA here is from genome assembly GCA_963748665.1 of Ignavibacteriota bacterium. Classification (GTDB taxonomy): domain Bacteria; phylum Bacteroidota; class Ignavibacteria; order Tepidaquicellales; family Tepidaquicellaceae; genus CAIKZJ01. The sequence goes on from CAVVJW010000028.1 coordinate 12,203, forward strand.
TCCTGTGCGAAACAAAAATTTCCCTGATAAGCAAACATCAGTAGAAAAACTGCGAGTAAAAATTTTTTAACCTTCATAATAAAATTATAATTTAATATATTCTGATTCTGTGTTCGTTTCTGTAAATTATCTATTTCAAAGATAACAAGATATTAAAAAGAGCTGCGAGTTTTCTTGTTTCCGATTATTCGGCTTTCGCTTTTCTGAAATGTAAAACCGTTAACACGGCAACGACAATAAAAGGAATTGTTGAGATAAATATTTTATAGTTTAAACTTATCAAACCTATCAAAAACATAAACACTAACAAAACTCCTAAGCTGCCTATGCTTATGTATGTCAATATTTTGTTTGGGTTCTTTTGAAAAAGTGTAACTGCTAAAATTATCTGCCCTATCATAGGCAGTGCTATAAATGGATGAAGCACAGAAAGCGGGTTGCGAAACAACTTAATAATAATTTCCCATTCTCCCTGAAACAGAAAAATATGACTGTCGCCGCTCCACTCTAAGTATCCCAAAAGCGACGTCACTATTAACAAAAAGTTTAAGACTTTACCTTTTGATGCCATCAAAAAATTCCTTCCTTGTTATCCATTTTTTTTTGAAGCTTTAAGCTCACAAACATACTGTTTTTAATCTCAAAACAACAACGAAATGAGCCGCAAAGAGTCGACACTTTACTTTGTAAACAATGCTATTTCTGGCGGAGTTAAGTCTAATGCCTCTCCTATTTTTTCAGGGGTAGGAAAATACAGCATCATAGCCGACAATGCAATTGCTGTGAAAATTGCAAAGTACAGATTTGGAAGTTATCAAAAGACAGACAACCGATAACATTCCGGCTCCTTCGCAACACGCTAATCCGATTATTATTCCCATATTGTAAAACGGCAGTTTTTCCTTCAGCGTACTGTTTGGTTTATATTTTTTATAAAATTTGTTTGAAAGAATTGTACCCGCAGGTATAATGATAACCGTTATTAACACTGCAAAGGTTAATGGGTCTTCTGCATCAACCTTAAATGAGAGCGTTTCACTCGATATAAAAAGTACGGCAAGAAAAAAGATTAACAACCCGGATAAAATAGCAAAATAAATAATTCTGATAACACGGAGAAACGCCCTTGGGTTTAAAATGTTTGTTTCCATATTATGTTTGTTTAAGTTAATAATAAATTATCGCTAACAATATAATGGTTAATATTTTCTTTTATCCGAATTTAAGAATTACATTTAAGAAACAAAATGAAATACATTTTTCTGAAATAAGTCATAAATTATATTTTAATCCAAAAACAGGTCTTTTTTGAAAATTATTTCACTATTAACGAACGTAATTTACTGATTTACAAACGCGCTTCACACATTGATGAACACGGTTCGCCGACATCATTAACTTGATTTATCGACTTACGATTGTGACCCATCGATTTACGAGTGCTCAAAACCTTAGATATTTTGGAAGTAGCATAACCGTATCCTCTTTTCCGTCTTTTAATATGGTTGAACTATTCTCAAAATAGAGTGTTGATATAAAAAAGAGACTTACCGGCGTATTGTCTAAAGGATGGAGGCAATAGCGTTTCAATATGAAATCATTCATCCAAAACAACAAGGAGAAAAAAATGAAAATTGCAAAAAACGACATTGAAGTCAAAATGGAAATTCCCGGAGCCATTATTCGTCAGAAAACTGATTTCGGCGATGCTACAGGTTTAGGGAAGATTAGCGGAGAGTACTTCAGTCTTTCCAAAGGAGTTGATACCACCCCCCTGTTTATAGGTCTTGAAGGAAACCTGTGTCAGTGCCCACACTGGGGATACGTTATGAGCGGACAACTTACAACCACAGATGCGAATGGACTCGAGGAGACCGTCAACGCAGAAGAACTTTTTTACTGGCCCGCAGGACACAATGTAAAGGTCAATGAAGACGCGGAGATAGTTATGTTCAGCCCTCAGCACCAGCACACTACGGTTATTAACCATATGATAGAAATGGTTAAAAAATAAAAACGGTGCCAAAATACCGAATTATGATTGAGTACTAAAAGTATTATTCGAAAAGTTTTGGCAAATTGCCTTCGTGTTCAAGCAGCCACTTCTTGCGCCAGAGTCCGCCGCCGTAGCCAGTCAGACTTCCGTCGGAGCCGATTACGCGGTGGCAGGGGATGATGATTGAAATTCTGTTTGCACCGTTTGCAGTTGCAACAGCACGTATGGCACCGGGATTACCGAGTGCCTCGGACTGCTCTTTGTACGAGCGCGTTTTGCCGTAAGGAATATTTTGCAATTCTTTCCAGACTGCTTTTTGAAATTTCGTGCCCGGAGCACAAAGCGGAACAGAGAATTTTTTTAATTTCTTTTCAAAATATTCTTTTAGTTCTTTTCGGAGTAGATTGAAATGTTTGTTTTCGCCCTGAATGATGGCGGCATTAAAATATTTTTCAAGTTGCTTTAGTTCGGTTTTCAGCATTCGCCTGTTTGAAAACTCAAGCAGACAAATACCTTCTGAAACACCGCCTGCAATCATAGTGCCAAGAGGAGTTTCTATACAGCAGGTTTCAATTATATTTTCACCCTTGCTGTTTGAGGGAGGAACACCGTTTTTTATTTTTGTATCTGTTAACATAATTAATTTTATTACAAATTAATCAATCATATCCCAAAAGTAACAACCGATAATTTAATACATATTTTGTAAAAATAAATTTGTAATTGTTTAATCTTTTCTTTGCGCCCTTGTTTTTCTTTGCGGTAAAATCTGTGTGAAGCCGTTTCATCCGTGAAAATCAATGTTCTGTAATTTTCTTTTTCCCCCTCGTAAACACCGCCACCACTGCACTCGTTATCAATCCCATCACAGGCGCACCTATCAAACCCTGCACTACATAATTTCCAAGTGAAAAATATTTTTCCGCTTCCCCCTGCGAAACCTTCTCCACTGTTACCGCATAGTTTATCGCATTCGTAAAATAATCGGGAGTGATAACCTTAGAAACAATTACTTGGGTAAGAGGCGAAAGCACGGTTACAAACAGCGTAATCCAGATGCCTGCTTTAAAACCCTGCAAGTATGTCATCTCCCCGCCGTAAAACTTAGTTCTCTTTTCAATCAACGCAAACACATAAACCGCAATCGCAGGTATTGCAATAAAGTTTGTATAGACTGGATGTTTGTCAATGTGTGAAGAATGTAACCCGGCCAATCTTTCCATCAGCATCCACACAAACGTCATCACCACAAACAGCACAGCCCATTTAATTTCTACCGATAGTTTTTTCATACTATTAAAAATATTGTTTTTAAAATGTTTTTGAATTAAGCCCTTACAATTAATATAAAATTTGTAACGATAAAGATTAACAACAGCGCTCCAAAACTAATCACGTCCAGTTTCTTCGCTCTGTTCCTTAATAATTCGTTTTCTGTGTCCGTCCATTTTAAAGATATTACCGTTACGGCTATCATTATTAATATCGAAACAAAAGTCAGGTTGTGAATGTTGTCCAGCAAAGTGTTAGCGGTTGAAGAAGGAACGATGGACTCAATAATGTATTTGTTACCTACTGCCGCGAATATCCCGCCAACACACAGTCCAAGCCTGTCTGCAAGTGATGGCTTTATTAAAAACCCGAGCAGTGCTATCGAAAAAGCAACATATACACCCGTTAACATTTTTACAAGTATTCCGGCTGACTGTGTGCGTGTAATGTGAATATGAAACGTGACTCCGGGATAAACACTCGAACCTTTTAGTATCGGGTCGCCGAACGTAGTGTTGTATGTCTTGTTCTCGCTGACAAGGTGAAGCGAATCAATTCTCCATTCGTCAAAATTGAAAGTGGAATCTAATTTTGAATTCTCTTTGTCTGCTTTGAAAACGAGAGTCGTTGCATCTGACAAACTATGCTCCAGTGCTATTTGCAGGGTTTGTTTGTCAAAAGGAAAATTTGTAACATCCCAGTTTTCGTTTATCACCGCTTTGCATTTCACCTGCGCCCAGTTTCTACCGCCGCGTTTTTCAGTCGCAAAATTACTGAACTCAACTGTCTTTGCGTTAGTGATTTCTATGGCATCCTGTAACTTTAAGCTGTCGTTGTCATAAACAAACCATAGCCAGAAATCCGCTTTGAAACTCTGGTCGTCTATTTTAAAATCCGTTAAAGAAAGTATGTACATTCCCACAAGGCACGTATCTTTTTGCGCGAATGAGTTTTTTGCAAACCCAAGGGTTGTTAAAATGAATATAATTAGAATAAGTTTTTTCAATGGCCTATTTTAGATTTTAAATTTACTTACTTAATAACACAACCCCTCTGCTAATTGTTCCTATTTGGTTTTGTTTTACACTGTCTTTTCCAAAAGACTCTTTACTAAATACTGAGCTCTGTTCTGCGGGTCGATTTTCTTAAACTCCATACTTACTTCAACCCCCTGCACCGAAGCCCTAACAGTATGCGTACCCTGTGAATAGAATGTTCTTGATTTAAAATCAACTGCTATAACCTGATGTATCTCTCCTCCGATGGCACTTCTCGTCCATTTCGACGCTAACTGAATCAAGCCGCTGTCAACACCGGTGGCGGAAAAGAAAACGGATGTGATATTAGGAACGGTAAGGCGCATTGCTTTGGGAATTTTATAATCGCTGTTTACGTATTCCCTTGCCGCACTGTGCAATCTCTCTGCAATATCTGCGTTTATACCTCTCTTCTCAATGTCGTGAAAAAAGAAATAATCTCTCTGAGCAAAAACAAAGTTGCGCCCTTTCCTGAATGCATACAGGTCTGCATAAAAACCCCCGAACTGTAAATTGTCTGTCATCTGAAAATCTGAATCTAATGTCGCTATAAAACTTTTTATTTTCTCTATCATAATTATTTTTTTCCGAAAATAACCGAAACACTATAATAATACTATATAATTCCAAATCAGTTTATTTATTTCGTCCGTACAAATCTGTGTTATGTTTTCTAATATTTACATCAGTTAAAATCATAAAACAATCATTTCTTTGTTGTGAAAATTTCCTTTCGTTAATATCGCGGGAAATTTTTCTAATCAGTGTAAATCTGTTTTAATCAGTAAAACCTGAGAAATCTAGTGGACAAAATATATCAGTGAAAATCATAATACAATCATTTTTTTCAGCGTGCAAAATATTTTTTAATCTCCACAATGATTCCATCTTAACTTGAATATCTTCATCGTTTCATATAATTTTAACAAACTAATTTCATTACAATGTCACAACAAAAAATATTTCAAATAGACGCCTTCGCCGAAAAACTTTTCAGCGGTAACCCGGCAGCCGTTTGTATTTTAGATAAATGGCTCGACGATTCCATTATGCAAAACATTGCTATGGAAAACAACCTCGCTGAAACTGCTTTTGCAGTCGGCAAAGAAAATAACTACGAAATAAGGTGGTTTACACCAACCGTGGAAGTCGAACTTTGCGGACACGCAACTCTTGCCGCATCATACGTCCTCTTTAATTTTTATAATGTTCCGGCAAATACTATTACATATAAATCCCGTTTCAGCGGTGAATTAAATGTTGAAAGAGTTGGAAACAAACTGTTTCTCGATTTTCCCGCAGATGAATTTTCCGAATCAAATGATTACCAGCAAGTAAAACGCGGCATTGGTGTTTTACCTAAAGAACTTTATAAAGGCAAAACAGATTTTCTTGCTGTTATTAATTCCGAAGAGGAATTAATAAACCTTAACGTAAATATTGCGGAAATAAATAAACTGGACGCCCGCGGACTTATCGTAACTGCAAAAAGTAATCAATATGATTTTGTCTCTCGCTTCTTTGCCCCTCAATGCGGTGTTGACGAAGACCCGGTTACAGGCTCTGCTCATACATCGCTTATTCCGTACTGGGCAAAACAACTTGGTAAAGATCACATGACAGCAAAACAGATTTCTAAACGCGGCGGCGTTCTCGACTGCACTTATAAAGGCAGCAGGGTTTCTATCGGAGGCGAAGCAAAGTTGTACCTCAAAGGTGAAATATTTATTGACAATTTATGTTAATTATAATATGAATATTCTTTTAACAGGCGCTACCGGATATATAGGGCAAAGACTGCTTCCCGCTTTGCTGAACGATGGACACACGGTCTATTGTTGCGTGAGAGATAAGATGAGGTTCAATGTTAATAAATATCCTCAGCATATAAATAATATTAAAGTTGTTGAAATAAATTTTCTTAATTCTGACAGCCTTAATGCTATTCCTGACGATATCGATGTTGCGTATTATCTTATACACTCTATGTCAGTATCTTCCGGTAATTTTGAAACACTCGAGGCAGAGTCAGCAGAAAATTTTAAAATTGCATTACACAAAACGAAAGTAAAACAGGTTGTTTACCTCAGCGGAATTGTTAATGAAGAAAAACTTTCAAGACATCTTAGTTCAAGAAAAAATGTTGAGAATATTCTTAAATCCGGTTCCTACGCTTTAACTACTCTTCGCGCCGGAATTATTATTGGCTCCGGAAGTGCATCGTTCGAAATTATGCGCGACCTCGTTGAAAAATTGCCCGTTATGATTACACCAAAATGGCTTAATACCCGCTCACAGCCCATTGCAATCCGTAATGTGATTGAATACCTTTGCGGGGTTTTGTACAACAAAGAAACGTTTAACAGAAGTTTTGATATCGGCGGAAAAGATATTCTGACTTACAAAGAAATGCTTCTGATTTTTGCGAAAGTAAGAAAACTTAAAAGAAGAATCTTGGTAGTCCCGGTTATGACTCCGCGTTTGTCTTCCTACTGGCTTTACTTCGTTACCTCTATCTCTTACCCGCTTGCTGTTAATCTTGTAAACAGTATGAAGGTTGAAGTTGTTTGCAAAGATAATGACCTTCAGAAATTACTGAACTTAAATCTGCTTGACTATGAATCTTCTATAAGATTTGCTTTCGATAAAATTGAACATCACGAAGTTGTTTCCAGCTGGAAAGATTCTCTCACTTCAAACATTCTTGAAAAAGGTGTTTCTCATTACGTTAATGTACCTGTTAATGGCTGCTTTATAGACAAAAGAAGGAGAAAAGTGCGGGACGAGAATCGTTCACTTGAAAAAATTTTTTCCATCGGCGGTGATAACGGCTGGTATTATGCAGACTGGCTCTGGGGAGTAAGAGGGTTTATTGACAAACTTTTTGGAGGTGTTGGACTGCGCCGGGGAAGAAAAGATTCTCAAAATATTAATACCGGCGAGACGCTTGATTTCTGGAAAGTGCTTCTTGCAAACCGCGAAGAAAAACGACTCCTTCTCTATGCAGAAATGAAACTCCCCGGTGAAGCCTGGCTTGAGTTTAAAATAGAAAATGAATTTGTTGTTCAAACTGCCACTTTTCGTCCGCTCGGACTTCTCGGCAGGGCTTACTGGTACTGTGTTCTACCGTTTCACGGATTCATCTTCAAAGGTATGCTGAAAAAAATCACTGACTAATTCCTGAATCACATCAGCAAAAATTTAAAATCAACCAACTAATATCGGTGTGCTGACATCCTTTCGTTCTTTTGGTTATTTTCGCGGGAAATAAATTCTATCCGTATAAATCTGTGTTCTATTCTATAAGTTTATCCGTGAAAATCATGAAACATTCATTGTTTTGTTGTGAAAATTTCTTTTAGTTTCTTTAGTTAATTTCGCGGGAAAAATTTCTATCCGTGGTAATCCGTTTCATCTGTGTAAATCCGTGTTCTATTTCCTAAAACCAAATCACATCTTCCAGCTCTTCATTTCTTCATAAAACTTATAATCGGTTAAATCATAATGTATTGGAGTAACCGATATGTATCCTTCGTCAACTGCCTTTACATCAAAATCCTTTGTCTTGTCAAGTTTGAACATGCTTCCCGTTAACCAGTAATACTGTCTGTTCGCAGGATCAATGCGTATCTCATAAGTGTCGTCCCAGGTTGAGCGCCCCTGCTTCGTCAGCAACGCCCCCTTTACTTTTTTAATTGCAGGCACATTTACGTTTAACAACGTTCCCTGCGGGAGTCCCCTTTTTAAAACTATCTTCGCAAGTTTTGATGCAAACTTTGCAGCAATCGAAAAATCAGGATAAGTGTAACTCGTTAACGACATCGCTATCGATGGTATGCCGAGTATTGTACCTTCTGTCGCCGCTGATACCGTGCCTGAATATATAATATTAATCGCTGTGTTTGCTCCCTGATTAATTCCTGATATTAGAAGATCTATCTTTCTGTTTTCTAAAAGCGTGTGAACCGCTATCTTTACTGAATCCGCAGGCGTTCCCTCTACAGCATATCCGTAAAAGTCTTTAAACATAAGCGTTTTCCTTGCTCTTATCGGACTTGCCATTGTTATCGAATGACCCACTGCGCTTTGCTGTGTGTGCGGTGCCGCAACAAACACTTCGGCAAATTTTCTTATTTCCTTCGTTAATGCTTTTATTCCGTCAGCTTCAATGCCATCATCATTCGATATTAATATTAACGGTTTCTTCATTTGTCCAGTTGTTTTAATTTTTTCCAGAGTAAGTCTTTCAGTTCCTGAAGATTTTCGCCCGTTATGGATGAGATTTGCATCTTATCTATTCCCGCCGTTCTTACACCTTTCAGTTTCTTTTTAAGTTCGTTGCTTATTGCATCAATTTTTGTGAAACATACAATTCTCGGCTTGTCGAGAAAATTTGCTTCGTAGTTTTCAAGTTCTTTTAAAAGTATTTTATAATCTTTTAATAACTTCTTTCCGTCCGGTGACAGTTGTGTCGCGTCTATCAGAAAAAGTAAAATTCTCGTTCGCTCTATATGTTTTAAAAACTGTATCCCAAGCCCTTTGCCCGATGACGCCCCCTCTATTATTCCGGGTATATCTGCTACGACAAATGAATCGTATTCATGTATCTTAACAATTCCAAGGTTTGGCTTTAAAGTTGTAAAAGGATAGTCCGCTATCTTTGGCTTGGCAGATGAAATTTTTGAAATTAAGGTTGACTTACCTGCGTTCGGAAAACCAACTAACCCAATATCAGCAATAAGTTTTAATTCTATAATGATTGTCATTTCATCGCCGGGCTTTCCTTTTTCTGCATACCGCGGAGTTCTGTTTGTGGATGTTTTATAGTGTGTGTTTCCTTTGCCGCCTCGTCCGCCTTTTAGAATAACTTTTTCCTGACCGTCATAAAGCAACTCTTCCACTATCTCTCCGGTTTCAAAATTCTTTATTACGCTTCCGCAGGGCACAAGAATAAGTTCGTCTTTCCCGTTTTTCCCGTTCTTATCGCCGCCAAGACCGTGAACACCCCTTCCTGCTTTGTGATGACGTTGATACGTGAAATCGTGCAGTGTGGATAGCTGTGAAGATGCTTTAAATATCACGCTCCCTCCATTACCGCCGTCACCACCGTTCGGTCCGCCCTTTGGTACATACTTTTCTCTTCTGAAACTTATACAGCCGTTTCCTCCGTCACCCGATTTTATAAAAATCTTTGTGTAATCTATAAACATAATTGCTACCTCTTTTCAAAATAATCGTTTAACACATCAACAAACATTATTGCACTTTTATCACCTATGTTAACCTTGTTGTTAATAAAAATTGTTTTTAGATATTCTGTAGCCTCGCGCCAGTTCTTTAACTTTTCAATTTCGATAAGAGCGTCAAGCAGTTCGTATTTATTTCCTTTAAAAACTTTTTTCGATATTGCTTTTATTTCCTCATCCTTAAAATGAAACCTTAAATGCTTTTCACCTAATTCTTCCCGTTCTATAAATTCGTTTGATATTTTTTCTGTGTCAATATGTTCTTCCTTGGTCGATGTATCCTCAAACGTATTCTCATACCCCGCCCTAGAAGATGTTTTTTCCGTTGTGGCTTCAGAGTTAATTATCGTTCTTTCTCTTTCGGGTGTGTTAAGCTTGTTATCTGTTATTATCGACTTAATTTCTGTCTCTTTCTGCATATCTGCAGAATCTTCCGCTTCCTTGTCCTGCTCAGCAATCACCTCTGTCCTCGGCAGATTAACTTCTTTAATTTTGCCGGTAATAATTTTAATAATGGTTTTCAAATCTGGTTCGTCATCATCTTTTATATATCCCGCTTCATTAAATAATTCCAGTATATCATTAAACCCTTTATCTTCTAAAAAGAGTTTTATTAACGATAGTGAGATTGTCATATCAAGACTTATTTCGACCCCGTCACCGTACTTTAGTTTAAAAACTTGAAGGAAAAAGTTTTTTATTTTTAAACTCGATGGGTTCGTAGTAAGTTTTTCGTGTATGTCCGAATTAATATGGTTGATAAGTTCTTCTACAGCAGAACGCGACAAAGACAGATATGCCTCATCATTGCATAACTCCTTAATCGACTCCGTGTAAAAAGTATAATATGTAAAAATATCTGACTTCTTGCAAATGTCCTGAGCTGATTTTGAATCAAAGTTTGAAAATAGATAATTTAGTAAAGTCCACTTGGGCCTTAAACAATAATTTAAATTTAACCTGACAGCTTTTTCTATTACTTTCAATAACTCTTCTTTAGAATTATATTTTGCGCCGTCATTCACAATAAAAGATTTTGTGAAATCAGGTAACTTACTCAATATAATATTCTCTGTAGAAAGATTTCTCAATCCATCCACAATTGAAACCGCGTCACGATACCTTTTTTCTGTTATTTGCTCGAACATATGTTATTCTCTTAACAATAAAGATAATTCTTAAAGAAATCAGAAAAAATCTAATAATAAATGTCCAAAATATTTAAAACGACAAAATATTCTATACAAAATCAGTGAAAACATGAAACCAGTACCTTATTTGTTGTGCAAATCCCTTTTCGTTTATTTCGTTAATTTCGCGGGAATTTTTTAATCAGCGAAAATCTAAAAGAATAAATCTCTTTATCAACTTTTGTCATTCCGTTATGATTTTAAACGGAACAGTGGACAAAAGTTCTTTTCATATCTTTAGCGGGAAATAAATTCCATCCGTTCTTATCCGTGTTCTATTCAATAAATTTTATCCGGGTGCAAATTTTCACCGCCTAACCTTATACACCACCCAATCATAATCCCACGACTTTACTCCGTCCACCACCTTTACCATCTCCAGATCCCCCTCTTTATACCCCTCTGAATTCCTTAAAACAAACTCGTAATTAATCTTCCAGTCAACAAAATATTCTATCCTCTTGCTCCTTATATATTCTATCAATCGCTTTTCCTTTATCGCATCATAAGCTTCCTTGTTCACAACGCCGTCCAGATTAATTATCTTCTTATCCTTTGCAAAATATCCTATCGCCCCGGTTTGATTGCACCCGATAACCGTTCCCTTTGAAAATTCTTCGTTAACCCATTTACCAATTTCGTCATACCCTTTCTTTTTATACTCTGAGAAGAAAAAATCCTTTGTACCCGGCCTGATAATATTTGCGATTACAAACAAAACTAAAACCACGGCAAACACGACTCGCTTACCATTCAACGATGAAAAACTTTGTATAAGTTGGTTGCTTACAAATGCCGTCACAACAATAAACAACAAACTTAAACTAAAAAAATACCTCGAGTAAAACCAGTAAGCGTTTAGATAAAATGTATATGCGGAGAATATCAGCAACGAGGTTACCAGTAATGGTAAATGCTGCTTCAATCCACCCTTAAACCACGGACAGGCAAGTGTTTTTAACCTCGATATAAACGTGCCTGCTATTGCAAACAATATTACGATTGAATAATTAGTATATATATTCTTAAGAGAGAGATTTATCAGTTCAAAAAAATTTGAACTGCCAACAGAATAACTATTCACCATATCTTTTCCTATCTGGTGTACCGCTTTTCCGCTTACAGGAAATATGTCTCCCGTAAACGAATACGATAAAACCATATATGGAAAATATACAATCGCTGTACCCGCCGCCAAATATAAAACCGGTTTAATATAATTTGAAACTTTACCTTTCATATATAACCATACAAATATTCCCGCTATTATCATCACATTGTCAATCCTCGCAAGAAGCGAGAAACCAACTAAAACACCAAATAAAAATATTTGCTTAACAGAAATATTATTCGCCTCAGTCCGCTCAAATTTGTAAAGATAATAAAAAACCACTACAAAAAAGAAAAATGCAATAGACGTCTCAAGACCGTTGCCCGTATTTACAACCGTTACGGGAAGCAGTATAAAAAGTAAAACTGAAAGAAATGGCGAGTAATTCATCTTCGAATATAATTCTTATAGTTTTATAAAGAAAATATATTGTCCCGAGACCGAATACGTTTAGCAATATTATGGATACATAAACCGGGGTGATTAAATCGTTCTTGAAAATCATAAAAACAGGAGCCATAAGAAAAACATACAAAGGCTGAAATCCGCTCGTTGTGCCGTCTCCGTAAAAGAACCACTTTCCGTTCGCAAAATTACGTGCTATGTCCAGCGATAAATAGGCATCGTCAGGAATCGCAAACCCGTTTATTTCTGAAAACGGTTTTAATAAAACGGCAATCCTTATTATAGAATATATTATTAGTAATGCTGATAAAAAGTATTTATCTTTTCTTGTCATGTTTTGATACGAATATTTCGTATTCTGCTAAAAGCCTTTCCTTCAGTACGTCAGGCTCTGTGTTTTCTACCGTTGCACCCGCCGCATTCGTATGTCCGCCTCCGTTAAAAATTCTTGCGAACTCGTTCATCTTAATGTTGCCTTTTGAACGAAAAGATATTTTACAACTGTCCGGAAGTTCAACTATTAAGAAACCGGTCTTCACATTCTTCATAGTCATTAGAAATCCCGAAAAACCCTCAACGTCCTTTACGTCCGAATGATAATCTGCAAAATCTCTTTGGGTTATCATCCCTATGCAAAGCGAGCCGCCGTAATGAAACGTAAGACTGTCAATAAATCTCGATAACATCTTTACTTTGTCGGTTGGTATATTGTTGTAAATATTATCGTACATCATAACAGGGTCGGTTCCCCTCTTAATTAAATCCGCGCAAATTAAAAATGTTTTTTCCGTCGTGCGTGGATACCTGAAAGAACCGGTATCCGTCATTATTCCCGCATATAAATTATCGGCAATTTTCTTGTCGATAAAATCAGGATTATCGTCACATATAAAATCATAAAGTATTTGTGATGTCGCGGGTGATTCTGTATCTGAAATAAAATCTACATAATTTTCTTCGGCAATACCCTGATGATGGTCAATGCACATTTTTTTAGCAGGTGAGTTTTTCACAGCATCAGCCATACTCTTAATCCGTGAGTATTCGTTTGTATCCACAACAAATATTATATCCGCATCATTGAGAATTTTAGTGTTACCGGACACATCATCACGAAATCTTTTAATCACATTGCCCTCATCCAGAAACTCAAGATGGTGCGGGTGATTCATTGTGATTAATAATAGTAACACTCTTGCCCTTTTTCACAAGATAGTAATACAGGGCAAACTCACTTCCAATAGCGTCTCCATCGGGCAGAAGATGTGTTGTTATTACAAACCTGTCCGCCGATTCAATCGCTTTCCGTATTCTTTCAAAACTCTTATTCATTTGTAAAATAATATGAAATTGCTATTTTATCACAACAAAATAAAGATTAAAAGAATTATATATTTTGCAGGAGAATTTGACGAAATAAACACTGAAGAAACAATGAACGGAAAAGGAAAAACCTAAATTCCGTATAAGCCTTTTTATATCCTTATCGTTCGTAGTCTTTTTATGGCTTGTTAAAATCTTTGAAACCTTTACAAACATTGACTTCAGCACGCTTGGTGTATTTCCGCGAAAACTTAAGCGGACTTATCGGAATTATCACTGCGCCGCTTATACACTCTGACTTCTCGCATCTTGCTTCAAACAGCATAACACTTTTAGTCCTGATGATATTTTTATTCTACGCTTACACAAACTCTTCATTTAAAGTTTTTTTTACTATATACGTATTTTCAAACGTACTCGTCTGGATATTCGGTCGCGAAGCATACCATATCGGCGCAAGCGGAATAATCTACGGCTTGGTAGCATTTATGTTCTTTGTCGGACTCTTCCGCCGCGATACAAAATCAATCGGACTCTCGCTTCTTGTGACATTCCTCTATGGGGGGCTCGTCTGGGGCATACTTCCAACCGACCCTAAAATCTCATTTGAAGCCCATCTCTCTGGCGCAATCATCGGCATCATTGCCTCTGTCGTATTCCGCAAAACAGACCCGCTTCCCGAAAAGTACGAGTGGGAATTCGAAGACGACGATGATGACATAGACCTCGAAGAATACGAAAAAGCAGAAAAGAAAATCGAAAAAGAATAATTATATTTTATTATATCTTTTAGACATTTTTCTTTGGCCCTATCCACAAATATTAAAATTTCTTTGGAACATTATTTTTGTTAAATTACTATAACGTAAAATTTTAAATCATAGAAAGGAAATTATGCAGCACAAAATATTATTCCAGCCTTCTGAGGCGCTCGTCCATATTAACCTTATGGAAAATGAGGAAATACAAGCCGAGGCAGGCGCAATGGTTTTTAAAAGTTGGAATGTCGAAATTGAAACTTCCGCTAAAGGCGGACTTTTCGGCGCTCTGAAAAAATCTGTTCTGGGCGGAGAGTCTTTTTTTACAAATAAATTTGTTGCTAAACAGGGCGCGGGCGAAATCGGCTTTACCGCTCCCTTCCCGGGCGATATTAAACACTTTAACCTTAACGGCGAGAATATGTACATTCAGTCAGGATGTTTTGTTTGCTCGGCAACTACCGTTAATCTCGATACCAGCTGGGGAGGCGCTAAAGGATTCTTCGGCGGTCCGGGTCTCATTATGCTGAAAGCAAACGGTACGGGCGATTTGTTCGTGAATTCTTTCGGTGCTATTTTTGAAAAAAAACTCGAGAACGATCGGTTCATAGTCGATACAGGTCACATCGTTGCGTTTACAGACGGTCTGTCTTATGACATTAAAAAAGTTGGCGGTCTGAAATCTACTCTGTTTAGCGGCGAAGGTCTTGTTGCTGAATTCAATGGAACCGGCACTCTCTGGATTCAAACTCGTAATCAGAGTTCTTTCCTCGAATGGATTATTTCAAAAATTCCTGCAAAGAGTTAATAAAAAAATATTCAGAGCCCGACTATATAACGGGCTCTGTTTTAAAATAAAATATTATCTGTCCGGATTGTTATTTGAGCATTACCATCTTTTTTACAACATCATACACTACGTCCAATCCGTTAGGGTTTGTCACAAGAAATCTGTAAATGTAAACACCCGACGCAAATCTGCTCCCGTCCCATGTAACTTCGTAAACAGCGGGCTGCAGTACTTTGTCAATAATTGTCTCTACTTCCTGCCCCAGCGAATTATACACAACTAATTTTATATTTCCACCGCGAATTTCTCCCGCAACTGTTTTCGGCAAGTATGCGTGTGTCGAATTTAAACTTCGTTGTTGAGTTAAACGGGTTTGGATAATTCTGGTAAAGTTTATAAGCATCAGGAATTTGATTTGTTATTATTCTAACACCTTCAACGATTGCATTGCCCCGGGAAATTCCGCCGTTGTTGCGAACTGCATACATCCAGCCGGGACCTGTTATCATCTTGAATTCGCGATGGACCGATATGTGTGTATATTCCTGACGGTGCTGTGTAGTTTATAGTCCATCCCCAGTATGGATTGTTCCATTTGAAGTATATACTACTGCTGCTTCTGATGTACCACAAACTGTTGTATAATTGTAAACTTGCAGTAAAACAATTAAAATTTCCGCTTCCTATTGTAATTGTATCTGTTACAAAGTTTGTTCCGCTGTTAGTGGTTTTTATAAGCGATGTTCCCGCCGCATATCCTATCGCAGAAGGCGACGCATCCCACCAGATAGAGGCTGAGTTAGTTAATGGATTTGTTTGTAATACGTTCCACGATGCACCGCTGTTTGATGAGTAATAAATTCTTGAGTTGTTCGTACCGAACCAGATTTTTGAACCAACCACATGGAAAGAATTTTTAAATCCTGTTTCAACGCCGGACTGCGGCAAATAACGCCCCGTCGAATCCCAGTTAGTGCCCGAGTTTGTTGTCTTCCAGATAGACCATCGGCCCCCAACAGGATTTGCAATTATGAGACCTTCTACCGAACTGCTTAGATACAGTCCGTTTATAACCGTGTTTGCCTGTGTGAAAACCAACGACCAGTTGTTTCCGGAATTTGTTGAAAGATACGCAACAGCATTGACTCCCTGATGTTCCTCGCTGTAATAATTGTAGTTTGGTTTAGTGCATAAATAGTACCCAGCATAACGTTTGCAGGAATACCGTTAATTCCGACTTTCGCCCAGTTGTATCCATAATTTGTAGTTCTTAATACCGTACCGCTGTCTCCGCAGATGTATGCATTTTGTGCGTTGTAATTTGAGACACAGGTAAGTGGCAATGAAACTATTATGGGGCGCTCTTCCCAAAAGATTTGCGGATAAATATAACTTATGGGTGTTGATAAAAAAAATAAAAGGTAAATAAAATGTTTTGTTTTCATAGCCTTTAAATTAATAAAGTTTATTTGAATTATTTCGAAAACACGGAAAACATATATTGTAAATTTAAATGAATTACTTGATTAAACAAACATATATTTTGAGTACCAAATATTAAATAAATATTTTTGTATATTTTAGAAGCTTATTCTGTATTAGTTGCGAATTATGGGTTTTCTTCTTGATATAACTTATTATATCTGTTGTGGCAAAAGCCAGACCCCAAATCCCTTTTGCCTAATAACTAATCACCAAAAAAGTTATTTTGACTTATGGAAAAAGTTGTAGCAATTGTAGGAAGACCGAATGTTGGCAAATCAACATTGTTTAATCGCATTATCGGAAAACGCATCGCCATCGTGCACCCCGAAAGTGGAGTAACTCGCGATAGAAATTACGGCGAGGCTGAATGGACAGGAAAGAAATTTTTTCTTATCGATACGGGCGGCTTTGTGCCGGGCGAAGATGATCAGTTTAACAAACATATTCGCGAACAAGTACGTATCGCTATTGAAGAGGCCGACAAAGTGATTTTTGTTGTTGACGGCGAAAAGGGGATTCATCCCATTGATCAGGAGATTGGAAATAACCTGCGTAAACATTCAGAAGGAAAAGAAATCTTTCTCGTTGTTAATAAAATTGATACAAATAAACGCGAAATTTATAAGAACGAATTTTTTTCTCTTGGACTCGGAGAGCCCTATGCCATATCTGCTCTTTCAGGGAAACTCGTAGCAGAACTTCTTGACGATTTAATAAAAGATTTTTCAGATGTCGAAGAAAAGGTTGATGATAGAATTAAGTTTGCTATTATTGGCAAACCCAATGCCGGTAAGTCTTCTATCGTAAACGCCCTTTTAAAAGAAGAAAGAAATATTGTTACAAATATTCCGGGAACAACAAGGGATTCCATAGATTCCGTTATTAAGTACCACGGCGAAAACCTTGTACTTATTGATACTGCCGGGCTTCGCAAAAAAACTAAATCAACAAGAAAAGAATCCATAGAGTTTTTTTCTACCGTTAGAACCTACAAATCTATTGAAAAATGTGATGTTGCTATTCTCGTTATTGACGCTATCGATATTATGGAGGGAATGGGTGATGTTTCCGATTTAAAACATTCCTCTTTTAAACTCAATAAGCAGGATATAAGAATCATAGAAGATGTTATGAAATATAAAAAGGGTCTGCTCATTGCCATTAATAAATGGGATTTGATTGAAAAAGATTCTAAAACGTCTGAAATTTTTAAAACAAAAATTACTGAACATCTAAAAAGTTTTCATTTTCTGAAGTTTATTTTTGTTTCTGCTCTTACTAAACAAAGAATTCATAAGGTTATTGAAGAAGCTAAGTCTGTTTACGACGAAAGAAATAAACAGATTAAAACCTCTGCCCTGAACGATGTTTTGTTAGATGAAATCAAAAGAATGCCGCCTCAGGCAGCGCGGGGAAAAGAAATAAAAATAAATTATATTACCCAACTGAAAGCTGCTCATCCGATTTTTGGATTTTTTACCAACGAACCGGATTTGATTGCCGAAAATTATAAACGCTATCTGGAAAAGAAAGTTAGAGAGCATTTTGGGTTCGCAGGCGTTCCTATTACACTTGTTTTTAAAAAGAAAAATTGATTATATTTTAGCGATAAATTATTGTTAAAACAGTATGATAACCGAAATATTTACCTCTGCAACTATTGGCGTTGATGCCTATAAAATTCGAGTAGAAACACACCTGGAAAATATGAATAAGGGTGTCTTTACCGTTGTCGGGCTTCCGGATAACACGGTGAAAGAATCCAGAGACCGGGTTTCTGCCGCGATTAAAAACTCAGGATTTGTTTTTCCGTCAGAAAAGAAAATTACAATTAATCTTTCGCCTGCTGATATTAAAAAAGAAGGCTCGGGTTTAGATTTACCTATTGCAATTGCATTACTAACAGAAACCGGGCAGATAGAACCTTACAAAGTTAAAAATTTCATTATTCTTGGTGAACTTTCTTTGGACGGAAAGCTTAGAAACGTTTCAGGGGTTTTGCCAATCACGATAGAGGCCGCAAAGCATAATTTTGATGGTATTATTGTTCCGAAAGTAAATGGAGACGAAGCTGCTATTGTTGGGGGAGTTAACGTCTATCCGTTTGAAACTCTCGAAGAAGTTGCAAATTTTCTGAACGGGGATTTAGCTGTTTTGCCTCATAAAGTTGATGAACAAAAAATTTTTAACGAGTCATATGATTTTCTATTAGATTTTTCTGATGTAAAAGGACAGGAAGAGGTAAAAAGGGCAATGGAGGTTTCGGCAGCAGGCGGTCACAATATCATAATGATTGGACTGCCGGGTTCGGGCAAAACTATGATTGCCAAAAGACTCCCGACAATTTTACCGCCTTTAACACGTGAAGAATCTCTGGAAACAACAAAAATTCATTCAATCGCAGGAATTCTTCCGGTAGGGAAGTCGGTTATCACCACAAGACCTTTCAGGTCACCGCATCATACTGCAAGTGATGTCTCTATCGTTGGCGGAGGGGCAGACGCCAAACCTGGAGAAATTTCCTTCGCACATAACGGCGTTCTTTTCCTTGACGAATTAACAGAGTTTAAGAAAAATGTTCTTGAAGTTTTAAGACAGCCGCTGGAGGATAAGGTCGTTACTATTTCAAGGGCAAAATTAACAGTTCAGTATCCAAGCAACTTTATGTTCGTTGCGGCAATGAACCCAACTCCTGCGGGCTCACAAAAAGAAATGAAGATGTACTCCGGGTATGATATCCAAAGATTTCTTTCAAAGATATCAGGACCGATACTCGACAGAATTGACATTCACGTAAACGTCAACCCCGTTAACATTAATGAACTATCCGGAAGAGGGGAATCCGAAAAATCTTCCGTTATCAGAGAACGCGTTCTGAAAGCACAGAGATATTCAGCTGCACAGATTCAAAAATTCCAAGGGAATGTATTCAAATGCAAGTATGGGTTCTAAGGAAATCAAACAATTTTGTAATTTGAACGCGCAAAGCGAAGAAATTCTTAAAATGGCAACCACAAAACTCGGGTTGTCAGCCCGTGCATATGACAAAATCCTTAAAGTTGCAAGAACTATTGCAGATATGTGCGGAGAGTCTGATATTCAGGCCCCTCATATCAGCGAAGCGGTCCAATATCGCAGCCTTGATCGTACTAATTGGATTTATTGATGCCGATTGAATTTCTAATTGTAATTGTTTCACGTGAAACATTAACCAGTGGGATTATTCCAGAGGGGGTTCAAAATTAGATTTTACAAAGCTTGTGAGCCTTTTGAGCCACAAAATGGCTCAAATTATATCACCCGAATGTGATGCGGAGAGGTTTCACGTGAAACATTATTTAAATATAAATGGTTATATCAAAGCAAACCTAAACAAATTTGATAAGCAAAGCACAAAAATATTACGATATTGTTGTTATTGGTGCCGGACACGCTGGTATTGAGGCCGCATCTGCGTCCGCAAGAATGGGGATGAAGGTTGCGCTTATTACCATGGACCTCAATGCCATCGGCAGAATGAGCTGTAACCCTGCTATTGGCGGTACAGCAAAAGGACATCTTGTGCGCGAAATTGATGCACTTGGCGGCGCAATGGGTTTGCTCGCCGATGAAACAGGTATTCAGTTTAAAATGCTGAATAAATCAAAAGGACCTGCCGTCTGGTCACCAAGATGTCAGTCTGATAAAGATTTATACTCAAAAGCTGCTGCAAACTATATAGCCTCTATAGAAAATATTTTCGTTCTGCAGGATATGGTTAAAGATATCGTGGTTGATGAATACAATGGCACGGAAGGATATAAATATACTGTAAAAGGAATTAAAACTGAACTCGGTTACGAAATTGAATGTAAATCTGTAATTATTACTTCCGGTACTTTCCTTAATGCTGTTATGCATACAGGAAACACAAAGGTTGAAGGCGGTAGAATAGATGAAAAATCCGCTACCGGGCTTTCAGAATGTTTAATTAACCTTGGGTTTGAAACAGGAAGACTAAAAACAGGGACACCTCCAAGGCTTGATTTGAATACTATTGATTTTTCTAAAACTGAGATTCAGCCTGGCGACAAAAATCCGTCACCTTTTTCATTTAAAAGCCGTTGGGATAAACTTAACTTTCCAAATCAGCCACAAATAGATTGTCATTTAACACATACTAACGAAAAAACCCACGATCTGCTACGTACGGGCTTTGAAGATTCGCCGATGTTCACGGGCAGAATTAAAGGGGTTGGTCCAAGATACTGTCCATCAATCGAAGATAAAATATCCCGATTTTCTGATAAACCACGGCATCAAATATTTCTTGAACCGGAAACACTAAATGGAAATACAATTTATATGAACGGTTTTTCTACCAGCCTTCCTTATGATGTCCAGCAAAAAGCTGCGAGGACCATTCCTGGGCTTGAAAATGTTGTTCTCGTTAAACAGGGATATGCTGTTGAATACGATTTCTTTCCAACTTATCAGATATATTTAACGCTCGAGACTAAAATTGTGTCGGGTTTATATAACGCAGGTCAGATTAATGGCACCTCAGGATACGAAGAGGCTGCCGCTCAGGGGCTTATCGCAGGAATTAACTCCGCAAACAAAATACTGAAAAAAGAACCGTTTATACTTAAACGCAGCGAAGCATACATAGGAGTATTAATTGATGACCTTATAATCAAGGTTCCTGAAGAACCATACAGAATGTTTACCTCGTCTGCAGAATATCGGTTAACTCTCAGGCAGGACAATGCAGAGTTAAGGCTGCTTGAAAAAGGAAACCAACTTGGCTTAGTTGACGATAAATACCTGAAATTATTAAGCCATATAAAAATAAGTATAGACGAGGGCATTAAATATTTATATGGTCATACGATTAAACCGAAAGATGTCAACCCATTGCTGTTGGCAAATAATTCAAGCCCTATTGAGCAAAACGAATTTCTTGCTAACCTCTTAAGGCGTAACGAGGTAAACATAAAAGAACTTTTCTCGCTCGACGCTTTTAAAGAAGATAATTTTATTCAGGAAATAATACAAAACGATGAGGTTCTTAACCAGATTGAAATCGATATAAAATATGAGGGCTATATAAAAAGACAGGCCGAACAAGTAGAGCAATTTAACAGAACGGAAAACGTAAGAATACCAACTAACTTTAATTATGATAGAATAAAATCTATTTCATCGGAAGCACTCGATAAACTCAAGAAAATTAAACCCGTGTCCGTGGGACAGGCGGGAAGGATTGCCGGCGTCCGCCCCTCCGACATATCGGCAATATTAATATATATGCGTGGATAAAGAAATTTAATTTTCTTTACTAATAACTTCTCTCTTTGGTACGGGAAATTTAATTCCTTCTTTTTTGAATTCCTGTAATATTCTGTAGTTTATTTGTGAGCGTATCACTGCGTGTAGATTCTGGTCTTTAATCCACACCCATAATTTTGTAAGTATGCCGACTTCCGTAATCTCGGAAAAACTTACTGATGGTGGAAATTCCTTAAGCGAGTATTCGTTCTCGTTTCCAAGTCTGAGCAGTATTTCTTTAACTTTTTCAAAATCTTCGTTGTGCGATATCATTATCGGAATCTCTATTTCAGTTTTGTCAACGTAACTGCGGTTAATAACCTCTTTCTCTATAAAAAATGAGTTGGGCACAATAATCATAATGCCGGAATTTGTTTTTACATTCGTGCTTCTTGCCGAAATAGAAATTACGGTACCCATTTTCCCGCCGATTTCAATAAAGTCGCCTTCTTTTATCGGCCTTTCAAACAATATTATAATACCGCTAATAAAATTATTGGCTATGTTTTGAAGTCCAAACCCTATTCCAACCATAATCGCCGCACCACCTGCAAACAAAAGCGATACGTTAATACCAGCAGAGTTTAGGGCTATTAAAAAACCTATTGCTAAGATTAAATAATTTATTATTCTCGTTATTGAACGGGCAACACCTTCGTTTACTTCGTTTCTTGGAAAAACCCGTCTTCAGCAATATTCGTCGGATTAATCTGGAAAAAACAATTACTATCAACAAAACCACAACAAAAACAATTACAGAAATAAGTGTAATCGTCTGGTCGCCAATCTGCAACAAAGGGTATTTTAAAATTTCCATGCTTTTGTTTAATAACTTTCGTCTATTGTAGGAAATTTGTTTTCTTTTACGTCGCTGCTGTATCTTCTAAATGCATCTTTCATATCCTGTGCAAGGTTCATATATTTCCTGACAAATCTTGGCTTAAACTCTTCTATCATTCCAAGCATATCCGGCGTTACGAATACTTGTCCGTTGCAGTAAGGTCCTGCACCAATTCCGATTGTAGGTATCTTTAATGCCTCTGAAATTCTTTTCCCTAATTTTGCAGGAATTTTTTCTAGCACAATTGCAAAACAACCCGCCTTTTCAAGAATCAGTGCGTCTTTATAAATTTGATCTGCTTCGAGTTTATCTATACCGCGAGTTTTGTAACTTCCGAATTTATTTATAGACTGCGGGGTTAATCCCAGATGACCCATAACGGGAATTCCAATGTCAACAAGCCTCTTCACTGAACTTGCGATGTATTTCCCGCCTTCCATTTTTATAGCATCACAACCTGTTAATTTCATCACCTTGCCGCAATTACGGATAGCATCATCCTCTCCGACCTGATAACTCATAAAGGTCATATCGGCAACTACCATCGCTCTTTCAACGCCCTTGCGAACGATGGAGGTGTGGTATATCATTTCTTCAAGTGTAACCGGAAGGGTTGTTTCGTTGCCCTGTATTACGTTGCCTAACGAGTCGCCGACAAGAATAATTTCTATCTTTGCCGCATCAAGAAACCTTGCCGTTAAATAATCATATCCTGTTAGCATTGTTATTTTTTCGTCGTGTTCCTTCATAAGTTGCAAAACCTTGGTGGTAATATGTTGTACGTCTTTTGAGATTAGTTTTTTTATTGGCATTGCTTTACTTTTTGTTTAATAATAAATCCGAGTAGGATACTTTAATAAATTGTTCTTCGTCAAGTTCAAAATGTTTTATCAGTGCTCTCATAATACTTTGTGCCCTTGTCATTGAGTTGAAAATAATTTCAAATTCAAGAAATTTCCCAAGCCCTGTTACTTTGTCAATATGAATTCGTATATTCCCTGTTATAAATATTTCGCGCGTTTTCTTCACGGTGATCAGTTGGTCGTATAAAGAGTTCAAAATTGTGTATAAAGGTTTTGGTGTGCTTGTTTCGGAGATTGTATAATTTGAAACGCGCTTGCGGGTTTTGTCATTTCTGAAATAATGAATTAGGTTTCCTGTTTTGCCGTTAATTATTCTTAATTTTAGTCTGCCCTTATCAGTCTTGTAATATATATCTTCTTGCCTCTCAATAAAATGAAATGTTTCTTTTCCTTTGCAAAAACTCTTCGAACGTTTTTGTGCCTCTCTTATGTTTTTTATCCTGACTTTTATTTCAAGGTTTTTACTCACTGTTTTTCATTATCGGTTAATATTCCACGCGTACTTTTTGAAATAAAATTTAATATAATTTCGGTTTCCGGGGTAACGATCATTTCCCCTTTTATCTTTTTTACTGCATCAGAAATATTTAGCCCGCTTTTATAAAGTACTTTATAAAACTCTTTAAGTGTGTTTATTTGCTCGTTTGTGAAACCTCTTCTTTTAAGACCTATTATGTTTATTCCTTCGTATCTCATCGGGTTTCCGCCTGCTAAAATATATGGAGGAACATCTTTAACTGCTTTTGTAAATCCTGCTAATATTGCATGTGTGCCGATTTTTACAAACTGATGTACCGCAACTAAACCTCCGACGATTGCCCAATCGCCAATCTCTACGTGACCTCCAAGATTACCGCTGTTTGCAATTATTACGTTGTTCCCGACTACACAATCATGTGCAACGTGCCCATAAGCCATTATTAAGCAATCTCTGCCAACCGTAGTTTTTCCGCTTACTGCCGTTCCTTTGTTTAGCGTTGCATACTCACGAACAACCGTGTTTTCCCCCATCTCAAGCGTTGTAACCTCCCCCTGATATTTCAAATCCTGCGGGATTGTAGAAATCACGGCCCCGTGATGCAGTTTTACGTTATCAGATATTCTTGCACCATTATCGATAATTACATTCGAGCCAATCTGTACGTTATTGCCAATCTCAACATCGTCTTTTATAACCGTGAAATCTCCAACAGTAACATTTAATCCTATTTTAGCCTTATTGCTTATTGAATTTAATGCCATTACTGTATAATTTTTTCTATCAAAAAATCGTCCTCGTGCGCATTTGACTTTGTTATCATTTCTGCTATTAAACCCAGCGATATAAACTGCACACCAATAATTATAAACAAAATACCTACAAGGAATAAGGGTCTGTTACTTATAGATGCCCCTTCTAAAAATTTCAGTAAAGTTAAATAAAGGGTTATCACAAATCCGGCCGTTGTTGAGAGTAACCCAAGCATTCCAAAAAGGTGTAGGGGTTTCTTAATGTATTTATTGGTAAACATAACCGTCAGAACATCGAGAAATCCGTTTATAAACCTGCTTGCACCAAACTTGGTTTTTCCGAATTTTCTCGGGTGATGTTTTACAATTTTTTCTGTAACCTTAAACCCCGACAAGTGTGCAAGTGCGGGTAAATATCTGTGCATCTCGCCATAAACCTTTAAAGATTTTACTACGTCTTTCCTGTACGCTTTAAGACCGCAATTAAAATCGTGTAATCTGACTCCCGACACCTTTGAAGTAACATAATTAAAAATCTTTGATGTGTTTCTTTTAATAAATGGGTCGTATCTAACCTTTTTCCATCCCGAAACAAGGTCATAGCCTGACTGCAGAACCATTATTAAATCCGGTATCTCTCTCGGATCGTCTTGCAGGTCTGCGTCCATGGTAATTACAAAACTTCCTTTTGCCGCTTTAAAGCCAGCAGCAAGGGCTGATGACTTGCCATAGTTTTTTCTGAACTTAATGCATTTAAACCTTTTGTTTGACAGATTTATTTCTTTTATCTTTTCAAATGATTTATCTGTACTGCCATCATCAATAAAAATAACTTCGTAATTACAGTTTAAAGTACCTAGTACCCCTTCAAGTAATTGTGAAAGCTCTTTTAAAGACTCTTCTTCGTTTAAAAGCGGCACAACAACAGATACTGATTGGTTATTTAAATTTAACACTTTGTTTTCTGTCGTGTCAACGCTCTCCCTTAGCCCGTTGTTCTTTTTGTAACCCTTAACCCTGTTATTATTATGGTATCTTTTTCTGTATGGTTTTTTCTGTCCCTGGTTTCTACCCTCTCTGTTATATGGTCTGTTGCCCTGTTCGCTTTTTCCTTTTCCGTTACTATCTTGCATATTGTTGTGTTTTTATTAACTTATAATATAACTAATTAAAAAAAGATGTGATATTCAAAAATCGGTGCTCGTTTTTAGACGACGGACAAAGACGGCGCTCATACGGGCAAGCTATTTGCTTTCGTGGTATTAGCGGGAACATTAAGTTAATTTTTGTTTTTATCAGAATTAACTTTTCAATTGATTTTCTTGTAAAAAAATTTCATATTTGAATAAATTATTAATTTTAAAATATTTCAGACAGCCGGATTTTTTACAACTTTTAATAAACAAAATAGTTTGATGATGGATTTAAGAAAGAAAGTAATCTGGCTTTTATTGTTTTTTGCTTTTTCTAAAATAATTTTAGCCGATAATACCCCGGAACTTGCAAACAAATGGATTAACTACACAGACCTTAAAAATGTTGTTTCTATTTCTGTGGATAAAAAATCACCAATAGGATATTGTGCAACCACTGGCGGATTGTTTGTTGTTGACCTCAGTCAAAAAACCGTTTTAAAGAAATTTACTAATATTGACGGCCTGCTGAGCAATAACCTCACGTCGATATACGTTGATACTTTGGACAGATTATGGATTGGAGCCTCTGACGGCTCTATTGCTATTCTGGATTATAATGCAAATAGTTTCAGGTACATTTATGATATTAAAAACTC
This sequence comes from Ignavibacteriota bacterium, assembly GCA_963748665.1. GTDB lineage: Bacteria > Bacteroidota > Ignavibacteria > Tepidaquicellales > Tepidaquicellaceae > CAIKZJ01. The sequence goes on from CAVVJW010000028.1 coordinate 38,852, forward strand.
AAATGAAAATAATAAATCAATAAACGATTTTGTTCAGCATGGTGGAAATATGTTCGTCGCAACAGGTTATGGAATTCAAAAAATATCTATTTCGAATTTTAATTTTCTAGACGCTCCTTATTACACGCTTGGCAACTATCCTGCCAAATCAAAGGTTTTAACTATCTCGGTGTATAGTGGTAAATTATTTGCGGGAACTGCGGCGGGTATAGCCTTTGCATTGGTTAACAGTAATAATCTTAATAATCCGGCATCCTGGTCTAATTACAATACTGACCCGTTTAATGCAAACGTAAAGTCTTCCGAGGTGTTAATCGACAAAATAGTTTTTGGTTCTGAAACGGGTTTCGGGTATTATGATAATGCTAACTGGTTTATTAACCCTAACCCTGTTACAATAAATAAAAATATAAAAGACATAAAGAAACAGGGTGAGTTTCTTTATTATATAGCAACTAACACCATATATTTTTCCCCGGCTAACAATTTAGCAACAGCCACTCAATATGCTACCCCGGGCTCATACCTCTCTCTTGGGGAAGATGCTTATTCGGGAAAACCTTTAGCGGGGGTTTTTGAAAACGGTTTAATGATGCAAAACGGCAACGGTGCGTTTGATTTTATTTATCCGGATTGTCCATATAGAATTTCTTTTGACAATATTTCAATAGGTGCAGATGGAGTACTTTGGGCAGCGGGAGGCAACGGTGATGCGGGTTTTTATAGAGTTTGACGGTAATAACGTGGGAAGACTATAATACAACAACGCAACCCTTAATAGGCAGCAGCAACTGGTTTAGAAGAATTGTTGCAGGTGACGGAATTGTTTGGGCTTTAGGTTTTGGGGGTGGGCCAACTATCATAAAGGGCAATTCAATTAGAAATTTTAATCCTCTAAACTCTATATTGCCGGGTAGTGTAGATCCGGTATTTCTGTGTACCTTTTGGCGGGGCGTTTGATAATGTTGGAAATTTTTGGATTTCCTTTTTTGGAACAAATAATTCTACAGGGATTTATATGAATTATAACGATACTGTATTTTATCCTTTTCCAAATCCAAGTATAATATTAAATGCAAATCTGGGGCAGGTCGCTATTGATAATTACAATACTAAATGGGTTGTTTCAAGTGCGAACCCAAGCGGGCTGTATTTCTTTAACGAAAATAACACAACGACAAATTATTCTGACGATGTTTTCGGGGTTTATTATACAAATGAATTTGGCGTTGATAATATTACCGGTGTCATTATTGATAAAAATAATGAGGTGTGGATTTCAACAAACAACGGTGTTTTTATAATTAGTAATCCATTGGCGGCAATACAAAATCCGAATCAAAAACCACCCCCTCAAAAACTTGGCATTATTTCAGGTAACCTGAAAGTACCTTTCACAGAAAATTGCAAATGTATAACTACTGACGTTTTAAACCAAAAATGGATTGGAACTGAAAATAATGGTGTTTTTCATCTTTCGTCGGATGGCTCTACGCTGATAGAAACATTTAATACTACAAATAGCCCGATTTTAAGTAATCAAATAAACTCGATTGCCGTTAACAATAAAGACGGAAGGGCTTATTTCGGAACACTAAGCGGATTATCCTCTGTTCAAACAGATGCGATTTTACCTCTTGCAGAATTTGATAAAATCATTTGCTCTCCAAACCCATATATTGTTCCGCCCAGGGTCGGCTTAAAAATCGACGGGCTTATAGAAAACTCCATTGTAAAAATTTTATCTTTGAGTGGTGACGTAATTGCCGAGTTTAACTCTCCTGGCGGTAGAATTGCCTCGTGGGATGGAAAAGATTCAAAGGGAAAATATGTTGCTTCGGGAATTTATCTCATTGTAGGGTTTGACAAAGACGGGAAAAATGTTGGCAAAGGTAAGCTTGCAATTATTAAACAATAATTGATATGCTTGTTATTCCTGTAATAGATATTCACAACGGAAGGTGTACAAGGTTGATTCGCGGACACCACGAATCAACAAATTTTTATTCGGATAATCCGGTAACGGTTGCAAGGCTGTTTAGAAAAGAGAACTTCAAGTGTATTCACATAACTGACCGCGATGGAGCCTTAGAGGGTAAAATGCAAAATTATCCTATTATAAAAGAAATTTGTAAAAGCGTTGATGTCCCCGTTCAGCTTGGCGGGGGCATTCGTGATTTTGAAACAGCAAAAAAAATTATTGAAGAACTTGGAGTTTACAGAATCGTAATAGGAACGGCAGCAATTACCGACCCCGAATTAATAAAAAAAATAATAGATGTTTACTCACCTTCAAAGTTAGTTATAGGAATTGACGAAAAACTTAACAACGTTGTCACTAACGGATGGATTAACTTTGCAAATGTTACGCCATTAGACTTTGCAAAAATGATGGATAATATAGGCATAAAAAGAATTATCTATCAGGATGTAACCCGTGTGGGAAATTGCACTGGCCCGTTTGTTGAAAGGTTGTTAGAAATATCAGAAAACACCAGGAATCTAAAAATCACATCCGCAGGTGGGATTGGAAATTATTCACACCTGAAAATGTTAACGGATTTAAAAAACAAAAAAATTGACTCTGTTATGATGTCAAAATCGCTTTATGAGAATAATTTTCCCTGTCAGGCTATGTGGCGCGATATTGAACGTACAGACACAAATCTTGATTTGCCGAGGGTTAAATAATGTTTGTCCGTAAATTTCTAATAATATTTTATTTTGTTTCTTTATTCGTTTTTACAGGGCAATCTCTTTTGCAGTCTCAAACGACAAAATTTAGAATAGCCAGGTTAAAATATTCAGGGGGGGGTGATTGGTACAACGACCCTTCGGCAGAAGTAAATATGATGAACTACCTCAAAAAGAATACTACAATAGATGTTGACGAACCAAAATTCTATACGGTCGATGTTTCTTCTGACGATATGTTTAACTATCCTTTCATACTCTTAACGGGTCATGGTAATATTAGTCTGTCAGACAACGAAATAAAAAGATTAAAAAAATATCTTGAAAACGGCGGATTTATTTATGCCGATGACGACTATGGTATGGACGAATCTTTCAGAAGGGAAATTAAAAAAGTGTTTCCAAACGACGAGCTAAAAGAACTTCCTTTTAATCACAAAATTTATACTTCTCATTTTATTTTTCCGGGCGGGCTTCCGAAAATTCATGAACACGACTCAAAGCCTCCTCAGGGTTTTGGCTATTGGGCTAATGGAAGACTCTGTTTGTACTATACTTATGAGACGAACATATCGGACGGATGGGCAGATCCTCGCGAACACGAAGACCCTATAGAAAAACGAGAAGCCTCTTTTCAAATGGGAGTAAACATTATTGTTTACGTTTTAAGCAATTAATTTTTATAGAAATGCTCTCTTCTGTCGGCAAATAAATCGTTCTTTCCGTTTATAAATTTATTTTTTGAAAGTTCCGGATTTATATTAACAAATTTAATTTCTTCTTTATCTTTTGAGCCCCTCGCTAAATATTCCCCTTTGGGACTTAACACAACGCTTTCACCCGTGAACTCAAGGCTGTTTTCTCCGTTAACATCTTTGCCTATGCGGTTTGCGGTTATTGTATATACGTGGTTTTCTAAAGATCTGGTGAACATTGCATTCTGGCAATATGGCATAACAAGGTTTGAGGGGTGACAGATAATGTCAGCCCCACGCAAAGCCAGTGTACGCGCAGGCTCGGGAAAGATCCAGTCAAAACAAATCATCATCCCTATCTTAACCACTCCGAATTTTTTGTTGTATATATCGTAAACCCAGAACCCGGTATTTCCGGGGTTGAAAATTTTCTTTTCATCACAAAATAAATGGGTTTTTCTGTAAATTCTGTATTCGCCGTCAGGAAAAACAAGTATTGACGAATTGTAATAAATTTTTTCGCCGTCCTGAGCCGCCTCTTCACAAAACCCTGCTACAATATGTGCGTTCTTTGTTTTGCTTATTTTTTTCAACATCGCACAAAATTTTCCGTTCTCCGGGTTTTCGGAAACCTTTTTTAATTCGTCTTTTTCTTGAAACAAATATCCGGAATTCGCAAGCTCCGGGATAACAAGCAGGTCAAACTTTTCTTCGCAAATAAAGCTCTCAACTTTATCGGTATTCTGCTTGGGCTTTCCTAACTCCGGTTTAAACTGTAAGTATCCTATTTTCATTTTAAATGGTCATAATTATTCTTTACAATAAATTACTGGCGAGTTCTGCTAATTCAGACCTCTCGCCTTTTTCTAAATTCACGTGGGCGTAAAGTTTTTGTCCTTTAAAGTGTTCTATTAAATAAGACAACCCGTTTGACATTGAATCTAAATACGGGTGGTCAATTTGATATATGTCGCCGGTAAACACAAGTTTCGTTCCTTCGCCGACTCTTGTTATTATTGTTTTAACTTCGTGTGGTGTTAAATTCTGTGCTTCGTCAACTATAAAAAATATTCTTTGCAAACTTCTGCCTCTGATGTAACTTAACGGTTCAACCAGAATCTTTTCCTCTTTTAACATTGTGGTAATCGCCTGATGGTGTTTGTCTGTGTCTGGATACTGGTCCTGAATAACTTTCAGGTTATCCCAAAGCGGCTGCATATAAGGCGCCAGTTTACTCTCAACATCTCCGGGTAAATATCCAATATCTTTGTTGCTTAAAGGAATAATAGGCCGGGCTATGTAAATTTGTCTGTAGTCTTTTTTAACGCTAAGAGCGGAGGCCAACGCCAGCAATGTTTTTCCCGTTCCTGCTTTGCCTGTAATCGTAACAAGAGGGATGCCCTTGTTTATTAAAGCGTTCATAGCAAAAGTTTGCTCTGCGTTTCTTGGCATTATACCATAAGCAGGGTTTTTGTCAATTCTTTCTACAAATTCTTTTGTAGGAGTTAGGTGCCCAAGCACTGATCTGCTTTTATTTCTGATTACATAAAACTTATTCGGGTAAACCTCCTTCTTATCCTGCTTTATAACCTGTGTTGAAGGAATTTGAAATGGCAGTTGATAAATTTTATTAAGAAGCTCGTCATCAAAATCTTCGAGAACTCCTTTTCCGCTGTATAATTCTTCAATGCTGCCGATATGATCGGTTGTATAATCTTCGGACAAAACCCCGATTGCTTTTGCTTTCATTCTCAGGTTAACATCCTTCGTAACAAGTATTACGGATTTGTCATCTTTTGCTTTATTTTTAAGTTCAACCGCAGTGCTCAAAATTCTGTGGTCTGGCGTATCCTCTCTGAATATTTCTTTTATTTCTTCGTTTAATCCTTTTGTTATGGCAATCCTTACTTTTCCCTTGCCTTTTCCCAGGGAAACTCCGCCATTAAACAACGCCTTGCCGGTCAGATTGTCTAATGTTCTTGCAAACTCTCTTGCGTTAAGGTTTATTACCTGGCTACCCCTTTTAAAATGGTCTATTTCTTCAATAACCGCAAGCGGTATAACAATGTCATTTTCTTTAAATTGGTTGATACACGTACCGTCGTGAAGTATTACGTTTGTATCTAAAACAAAAGTTTTTGGTGTTTTCTTTTTCGCCATTATTATTTTGGTTTAAGTTTCTTCCTCATAAAAATATTTTACTAAAATGCCTGTAATTTTTTTTCCCATATCAAGCTCAAACTCTTTTTCATCTTTTGTTAGCGCCGCTCTTACACTTTCAAAAGAGCCGTACTTTGTTAAAAGTTTTTTCGTGGTTAGTTCTCCAATACCTCTGATTTCGTTTAGTTCAGAGGTAAGCGTTCTTTTGTTCCTCAAACTTCTGTGAAACTCTACCGCGAATCTATGTGCTTCATCTCTGATTCGCTGAAGCAATTTAAGCCCGCTTGATGTTTTTGGTATCGTATGTGCGTCGGGGTCGTTTGGTACATACACCTCTTCCAGTCGTTTCGCCAACCCTATAACATTTAAAGCGTCTCTAAGCTCTGGTTTTGATATACCCTCTTCGTTTGCAATTTTTAAACCCATATCCTTTAATACTTTAACGGCAGATGAGAGTTGTCCCTTTCCTCCGTCAACAACTATTAAATCAGGGGCGACGCTGTTATTATCTACGAGCCCTCTATACCTTCGATGTATTACTTCTCTCATAGACAAAAAATCATCCGGCTCGCCCGTTTCGTTTGAAACGCTGTTTATTTTATATTTTCTGTAATCTGATTTTTTTGGCTTTGCTTCCTCAAAAACAACCATTGAGGCAACTGTATCGGTTCCCTGAGTATGTGAAATGTCAAAACATTCTATTCTTCTTGGAATTTTGTTTAATCTTAAATCTCTTTTTAAAGCCTCTAATGAAGGCGCAACGAACTCCCTTTTCATCTTTGCTAATTTTAATTCATCAAGCATAAGCTTGGCGTTTGCGGCAACCATTCTGACAAGTTTTACCTTTTCTCCGATTTTAGGAATAGTTATTTCAACGTTTTCTTTTCTTTTGCCCGACAACCACTCTTTTATTGCGTCTGTATTTTCTATTTCTAATGGAAAAAAGATTTCTCCGGGAATAAACTCTGCCTTGCTATAATAATTAGTAACTAAATTTTCTATTATTTCTTCCTGTGGCTTTTCAAGAACGTTTGTAAAATAAAAATGTGTTTTTCCTATAACCCTCCCGTCCCTTATTTTTAAAACCATTCCACAGGCATCGTTATCTTCCTGTTCCACCGCAAAAACATCCCGGTCAACAATCTCGTCGTCAACCATTTTTTGTTTTGAGCTATAAACTTTTAGTGCATCTATCTTATCCCTTAGTTTAGCCGCTTGTTCAAACATCATTAATTTTGAATACCTGTCCATCCTTTCGCCCAGTTCTTTTTCAAGTGTTGTAATTTTTCCATTTAACAACCTTGTAACCATGTTAATCATTTCGCCATACTCTTTCTCTGAAACGTATCCGACACAAGGGCCTTCACACTTGTTTATATGATAGTCAAGACACACTTTAAACTTGCCGGAATTAATATTTTCCTCGCTAAGATTTAAGTTGCAAGAACGGATTGTGAAAATATCCCTTATCGATTTAAGAGCAAACCTCATAGTTTTTACGTCTGTATATGGTCCAAAATATTTTGAGCCGTCTGTTCTTTTATTCCTCGTTGGGAATACACGCGGAAATCTCTCTTTAGTGACTACAATATAGGGGTAACTTTTATCATCCTTTAAACTAACATTGTATCTTGGTTTTAATTCTTTAATCAGGTTAAATTCAAGAATGAGCGCCTCTACCTCGGAGTCGGTTGTTATAATTTCGATATCGGAAATTTTAGAAACCATTGCTTCGGTTTTTATACCTTGCGGCCTTGTGTTAAAATATTGTTTTACGCGGTTTTTTAAAACCTTTGCCTTTCCAACATATATAACCTTGCCGGTGGTGTCTTTAAATTGATAAACGCCTGGTTTTCCGGGCAGGTTATCTAATTTTGACCGTATATTATTATTTATGGTTTTCAGTTTTTCGAATTTACCTAAAGTTTCTTATAATTTATTTTAATATCAATATAATTAATAATACTTTTTTAATGTTAACAACTTTTTATTAAGTGTTTAATAACCCATCAATATAAACAAATTATAAAGACTTTCTATAAAGAAAATTTTTCTACTCTCTAACAACCCTTTTAAAATTATTTACTTATTAACATTTTATAAACACGGTATTGTTTAGTTGCTTTTAATTTTCACATTATTTCTATATTTTTTAACACTATTAACAACGCTATTACTATTACTTAATATTCTATATAATTTAAATATAATATAAGTGCTGAATAAATTATTTATTAAGAACTATTTAATCATTAAGGAAGCAGAACTATCTTTCTCTGAGGGGCTCAATATTTTAACAGGTGAAACAGGAGCCGGCAAGTCGATAATGCTTGACGCTATGGGCCTTATTCTTGGTTACAGAGCAGACTACTCTATCATTCGAAACGAGAATTCAAAACTTGTTGTCGAAGGACATTTTGAATTTAAAGATAATAACGAAGTTTATAAATTTTTGAATGAAAAAGAATTATTTTCAGAAGGCGAAAACAGCGAATATGTAATAATTAGGAGAGAATTAAACAAGAAGGGTGTCAGCAGAAGTTTTATTAATGATATACCTGTAAATATTTCCGATTTAAAAGATTTTGGTGACCTGATAATTGATATTCACTCTCAAAACGAGCATCAGTCACTTTTAAAGAAAGAAACACACTGTCTTTTTTTAGATAATTTTTTAAACACAAATAATAAATCAAATTATATTATAAAGTTTGGCAATTATAAAGAGTTGTGTAATAAATATTCTGCTTTAATAAGGAAAAAAGATGAACTGGCCGAGAAAAAAAGTTTTCTTGAATTTCAACTAAAAGAAATAAACAACGTAAACCCTATTGAAAAAGAAGACGAAGAGCTCTCTAACGAACTTGTTAAAATGGAAAATTATGAGGATATTACAGTTTCACTTAACAATAGCATAAACCTTTTATATGAAAACGAGCCTAATATTATTTCTAACCTTTCTCTTAGTATAAAAGAAATTAAAAAAGCCGCAAAATATGATGCAGGATTAGAGAGGCTTGTTTCGTCGTGTGAGGAATGTAGTTTATCCTTAAAAAATATTACAGAGGAAATCAGAGACTATTTAATGTCTGTAAATTTTGACCCTGATAAAATCGAGGCCATCAGAACAAGACTAGGCGCACTAACTTTTTTAAAAAAGAAATATAATCTTAATCTTAACGAAATAATAGAAAAGGCAAAAACACTAACTGAAGAGTTTAACCTTTCAGAATCTTTTGATTATGAAATAGAAAAAATTAGCAGCGAAATCAAAACGAGTAAAGCAGGTTTAATAAAACTTGCAGAGGTTTTGTCTGGCGAGAGAATTAAATCAAGCAAGGCACTTGAGAAAAAAGTAAACTTTTATTTTAAAGAGGTTGGACTTGACTCGGCCGAGTTTAAAGTTAAGTTTGAAAATCACCCAGCAGACGAAATTAATAATTTTAGTTTTGAAAAGGACGGAAAGACTATCAAAATTACATCGACCGGAATCGACGAAGTTGAATTTTTAATAAAGGCTAATAAAGGCGGAGACTTTTCTCCATTAAGGAAAACTGCATCGGGAGGCGAAATTTCAAGAATAATGTTATCTCTAAAGGCAGCCCTTTCCGGAAAAGATAATATTCCAATTTTAGTTTTCGACGAAATAGACGCAGGGATTAGCGGAAGAATTGCCGGCAAGGTTGGAAATCTTTTATCAGAGTTATCAAAATCACACCAGATAATTTCAATAACGCACCTGCCTCAGATAGCGGCAATGAGCGATAAACATTTTTATATAAGTAAAAATGATAACAAGGCTGAAACAATTGCCGAAATAAAAAGTTTAACAGAAGAAGAAACTATAAACGAAGTTGCCCGATTACTAAGCAGTGAAAAAATTACCGAGGCATCAAAAGAGACCGCAAAAGAACTTAGAGCGTTTAAAAAATAAAAAGCATTTTCTTATAATGCCGTTTATAAGTTAAACCACTTACTAACATCTTCCGCGTTTTTGTTTTCTGATTTATAATAAAACTCATTCGTATTGTTATTGTATAAATAATCTTCTTTCCACACACTGTGATTTTTCTGAATTTCTTTTAAAGCGTTACAAACCATATACAAGTCTTCGTCTGTCATCGTAGGGTGCAGCGAAAGCCTTACCCATCCGGGCTTCAGAGAAAGGTCTCCGCTATTTATTAAATCTGTGATTTTTTTAGAATGGTTATAATCAACGTTTAAAAGATAATGGCCGTAAGTCCCCGCACATGCACAGCCACCCCGCACCTGTACGCCATATCTGTCGCTCAAAATCCGGACAATTAAATTATAGTGTATATTTTCTATGTAAAACGAAACTATTCCAAGTCTGTGCTCAACATTATCTGCGAGAATATTCAGATTCGGTATTTTCCTTAATTCTTTGAACGCAATTTTTAATAACTGCTCTTCTCTTTTTAAAATATTATCAACGCCGATTTCATTTTTTAACTCAATGCACAACGCTGTTCTTATTGCCTGTATAAACCCCGGTGTCCCGCCATCCTCTCTTATTTCTATATCATCAATGTATTTATATTCTCCCCACGGATTCGTCCATTCAACAGTTCCGCCACCCGGCTGGTCCGGACTGTTGTTGTCATTATTATTATAAAGCTCTTTGTTAAATATCATTACACCTGACGTACCCGGCCCGCCTAAAAATTTATGCGGCGAAAAGAAAATAGCATCGAGCCTTGCTTCTTCGTCTTTCGGATGCATATCTATATTAACGTATGGCGCAGAAGCAGCAAAATCAACAAAACAATAACCCCCGTATTTATGCATCAGCTTCGCCATTTCGTGATAGGGGGTCTGGATTCCGGTTACGTTTGAACAGGCACTAAACGAACCGTACTTCTTCTTTCTGTTCTTATATTTTTTTAATTCTTCTTCAAGATGATTTAAGTCACAAAGTAAATCATCGCCCGGCTCTATTACCACAACGTCGGAATATGTTTCATACCACGATGTTTGATTAGAGTGGTGCTCCATATGTGTTATAAAAACCACCGGCCTCTCATCGCCCGTTTTATTTATACATTTCAAACCAAGTATTCTCTGAAACTTATTCACTACAGTCGTCATACCAAATCCCGCATTAATAATTACATCGTTTTCTCCCGCGTTACAATGCTGCTTTATTTTCTTTTGTGCCAGATGATATGCCTTAGTCATCAGTGTTCCCGTCTCGCTTGCCTCTGTGTGAGTATTCGCAACGAAAGGGCCGATCTTCTTTGAAATATTTTCTTCTATCGGTCTGTAAAGTCTCCCGCTTGCAACCCAGTCCGCATAAACCAAACGCATCTTGCCATATGGGCTGACGTACTCCTGGTTATTTCCTATCGTGTTTAATCTGTATTTCTCAAAATACTTTTCCATTTTTTAAATATGACGTTTTCATTTATTACAAAAATACTTTATGTAAAACCAACTTACAAAACCATTACCGCGTACTTTCTTTTGCGTCCTGATTCTCGTTTTCGTTCTGCTTTGTTTTTTTAGATTTCTGATAATACTTATCCGTATTACCAAAATTATAAGACAGGTTTAGATAAACAACCCGCGAATCATAAGTACTGCTATTACTACTTTTAAAACCAAGACCGTTGTTTTCCGATGCCCATTTTCTCGTTTTAAAAATATCATCAACACGAACGCTTATATTCATCTTTTTATTTATAAAATCCTTGCTTATTGAAACATCAAAATTCTGAACAGGCTCGCTAAAACCCGTTGCCGTATAGCGTTTACCGTTGTAGTTGTAATAAGCCTCCAGATTAAATAATTTTCCTGCCGTAACTGTTGCGCGTATATTTGCCCTCCAGGCAAAACCCTCTTCCCCCTTGTACTCGGTCAAAACATCGCCCTCAAACGTTGTCTGATAAAAACTGAACGTCGCATTTAAATTCAACCACTTCAACGCACCGCTCCGCAAAACCACATCAGAGCCGTACGCCGTAGCGCCAGCACCATTTCTGTACGTTGTCGCAGTAGTTATTGAATCAAGAAGAAAACTTAAATTTGTTATCACGTCTGTAGATTTTCTGTAAAACAAAGAAGTCGTTGCCGAAAGAAAACTGCTAAAGAAGTTATAACTCAACTCGGCTGAATTCGTAAACTCCGGCATCAACGCAGGATTACCAAAAGTTACAAACCTCGCATTATATTTATTTACAAAAGGATTCAACCGCCAAATGTTCGGCCTCGTTATCCTTCTGCTATAACTCAATTGAAACTCACTCGCCAAACCCAACTTTCTGCGAAACACTCAGCGAAGGAAACAAATCAAAATAGTCTTTTGTAAACTCAAAACTATTCGTAAACAATTCTCCCTTCGTATGCGTATGCTCAACCCTTAACCCAACCTTAAACTTAAAATTTTTCACCTTATGTGAAAACGTCCCGTACATTGCGTTAATTGCCTCGTTCAGTTTAAACCTGTTCGAAGCCCCCAAACTCCTCACATAACCATTTGCCATATAATCAAGCGTATCATAAGCATAATCATTATCGTTCTTTTTAAACGATCCCTTATAGCCCGTTTCAAACTTCGTCAACTCATTAAAAGGATTCGTATAATCTGCCTGCAACTTCAAATTCCAGTTATTGTTATTCGTCGCACTCCTTTGTTTATTTGGGTTCACAAGCGGCGCCCCAAGACTGTCATAATACTGTTGAAACTGCTCGGCATCATTCTGCGAATCCTCCTTGCCAAAATAAGTATCCACATTCAACTCCTTGCCAACCTTGTCAAACTTACCGCTGTAATACAAACTCGCCCCGCCGTTCAAAAACTCTCCCCCGCCATCATAACCATTCGAATACCTCGAATTCAAATTTCCAAACCCATCAAACGTCTCGCTCTGCCCTGAGTTTATATGGTCATAAAAATTCTTATTAAAATTCAAATCCACTCCAACCGAATGCTCTTTTAAAATCTGATACTCCGCACCTAAAGAAACAAACCCATACTTACTCTTCCCGCTTCCATCCGAGTTAGATTCAAAACTCGAAACAGGAAAATCATAAAAAGTCTTTGCATTAGAAACACTCTCAAAATTAAAAACACCGCCTCCGCCATTTACAAAATAACTCCACTTACCCGTATTCAAATTCAAACCCAAACTCCCGTAACCACCCTTCAAATCAGCCCTCACACCCGAATACAAATAACCATTATAACCAACCGCCCCCGCAACCTTCTCCCTCATCACAATATTTATAATCCCCGTCACACCCTCCGCCTCATACTTCGCCGAAGGATTCGTAATCACCTCCACCCTCTTCACCGCATCCGCAGGCACCTGCCGCAACGAAGAAAACTTCATCGGCTTATCATCAATCAAAATCACAACCTTCGAACTCCCGCGCAAACTCACCACATCACTCTGGTCAACATCCACCATCGGCACCTTCCTCAAAACATCAAGCGCCGTTCCGCCCTTCACCGTCTGCATCTTATCCACATCAAAAACTTTCTTCTCATCATCAAACGTCATATCAGGCGTCTCCTCCTCAACCCTAATCTCATCCGTCGCATAACCATCCGCCCTCAACCTCACCGTATCCACCGCCAAATCGCCTTTCACATCAACCATCTTTTTAAAAGTAGCAAACCCTAAATAACTCACCTCAAGAAAATACTTCCCAGTCGCCACACCCGAAACCACAAACCCACCTCCCGCATCAGTCATTGCACCTTTTACAACCGAAGAATCCTTCAGACTCAAAACCCTAACCATCACATCGCCCAGAGCAGTGCCGCTCTTATCATCCACCACCACACCCGAAACCTTTACCTGCGCAAAAACATCAATGTTTATTACTAAAAGAAAAATAACCAAACCTAATAATAATTTCTTCATTTAATAATATTATTTCTTTAAGAAAATAAACACCCTATCTCACAACCGTCACCCTCTTACTAACCCAGCCCAAAATATACTCCAGAAAACCCCCCACAAACTCCTTCTTCAGCTTCCCATACTCATTCGGACTCCCATTCCCCGCCTCCTGAAACAAATGATTAGCCTTCTCAAAAATCTTAATCTCAAAATCAGTATTCCCTGCCTTCGTCAGCGCCTCCCTCACAGGACCCTCGTTCTGTCCCACAGGCACCTGCAAATCAAGCCCGCCAAAAAGCATAAGCGCCGGACACTTCGTCTTTTCAAGCACCGTCACAGGCTCAAACTTCAAAAAGAACTTCATCCACGTTGTATTAAAAGCCGCTAAAATAGTATTAACATCATCCTCCACCCACTTATCCTTATCGTCAATCACACTCTTCTCCACCGAATCCATCTTCTCATACTCCTCAAGTTTCATCTTCCGGACTGCACTCTTAATCTCATCATCACTCGCCCCATTTAAAATCATATTTGCCACGATCTTACCATCGGCAACATCCTTCTCCACCTCTTCCTTCTTTTCTCCATTTGCCAGCATAATCAACCTTGTCTGCTCCATAATTATCTCCAACCCGTTCACCCCCGTACCCGCAACACAAACAATGAAAGCAATATCATCTCTCTTCGCCGCAACCATCGGCGCAACCAACCCGCCCTCACTGTGACCAATCAATCCAATCTGACTCCCATTAATGTCACTTCGCCCCTTTAAAAAATCCATCGCCGCCATCACATCAGTAGAAAAATCCTCCGAAGTTGACTCATTCACCGGTTTCCCCGTACTTCCTCCAACACCCCTGTCATCATACCTAAGCACCGCAATTCCATTCTTAGCCAGATAATCCGCAATCACTTTAAAAATTTTAAACCCCGCAACATTCTCATCCCTGTTCTGCGGACCACTACCCGTAATCATCACCACCGCAGGGTGCCGCCCCGTCTTCCGCGGAATCGAAAGCGTCCCCGCAAAACTAATATCACCATTCTTAAACGTCACCTCTTCATCCTTATAAATCTTTTCTTCCACTTCCTCCTTCTTCAAACCCTTCGCAAGAAAAAACTTTCCCGCCAAACCCGCCTGTGTAAAATCACCTTTTATAGAATCACCCGAAACACTCCCTTTAAATTTTGCTGTTTGATTTGGAATTTCCAAATCAAAAGAAAAAGCCGGTGCACTATAAACAAAATTAGAAAGTTTTAAACCAAAAGCGCTTTGCTCCGGAATATCAATCGTTCCCGAATACACTCCACCCTCCGACTTAAAATGTGTAATAATCTCAAGCTCCACGCCCGCAATGGCTATCGCCCCTCTCCAGTCCCCGCTTAAATCCGTCTGAGCGTTTACAGAATTAAAAAACAGAAATGCAAAAACAAAAACCAACAACTTTTTCATAACTAAATTTTAATTTAAAATAATTAATATAACCCTATTTCAACTTTCCCCAAAAAACCCTTGTGTTATATTCAACCTTCACCGTCCCGCCATTATTATACCTTTCAAACACACTCTTAATGGCGTTCATTACCCGCCTGTTTGCAGGTCCCGTATCCGGCACATAAGAGATAGACTGTATCCTACCCTTTAAACCGGCTAAATCAAGCAACTGAAAATTTGGAAAAGTACTTGCACCTATCTTCTCCACACCATAAAAAGTATTTAACAATTTCTTGTCAACCAAATCTTTCTCTGCCTCTTCGTGCTCCTGATTTAACGTTTTCAAAATTGCCTCCAGCTCTTTCATAAACTGCGAAGTAATATTTCTTTCATTCCACACAATAACCACATTTCCGTCTTTCCTCAAAATTCTCTTAAACTCTTTCTTTGTCTTCTTCAAATCAAACCAGTGAAACGCCTGCCCGACCGTAACAACATCAACACTATTGGTTGCAAGTTTTGTCTCCTCTGCCGCACCTTCAACACTTATAAAATTAATAAACTTACTTAACAACTTTTCTGACATTATTCTCATTTCCTCGTTTGGCTCAACACCAAAAACCAGGTTACCGTTAGTTAAAAACAACCTGCTTAATATTCCCGTCCCACAGCCAACATCGGCCATATCCTTAGACGAATCAAAATTAATTTTATTTTCTAAAAGCCCGATTATCTGCTCGGGATATCCCGGGCGATACTTAGCATAATCATTTGCCCTGCCCGTAAATCTTGTTGTGTGATTTTTCATCCGAATTTCTCCAGTTTAATATTTTTCGAGTTAACATTTAATTCAAGCAATAAACGCTCCATAGCCTCAACCATAACAGTTGGCCCCACCAAATAATAAATCGGTTTCGTTACATCATCAATATGTTTTAAAATTAAATCTTTATTAATATAACCAAAGTTATACTTCCACTCTTTATCATTTACATCGTCAATCGTAGGCACAAACTTAAAACCATCATATTCTTTCGCCCACCCTTCAAACTCACCAAAGAAAGCCATCGAAGAAGCAGTTGGATTAGAATAAAACAAACATGCTTGATATGGCAGCCCCTCAGTAACAATATATTCCACCATACACCTCACAGGCGTAATACCAATTCCGCCGATTAAAAAAACCGCCGGCACAGTTGCATCACTATGCAATACCGTATTCCCGCCAAAATTGCCAATCTCCGCTTTCGCTCCAATCGGCATCTCAAGAATATTTTTGTTAAACGCCGTGTCCAGCGCCCGCGTCGTAAACATCACATAGTCCTTCTTCGGCGAACTTGCCAGCGAAAACAACCTTGAATTCCCCTCATTATCATTATAAATCGGTTCAAGCAAAGTTATCTTAGCATACTGCCCGGGCTCGAAAGAAAAATCAGACCCCTTTCTGTCAAACCACATTGCAATATTGTTATTTTGTATAACCTTTCTGTCTTTAAGCGTTACTATATTTCCCATATATAATATTAAAAATTCTTTAACATTTACTTTGCAAAATAATAAAAATGCCCGTTAGAAATTAGCCAGAAATTAAAAACTGAGCGACTCCCATAACTCCTTAAATAAAATCAATTATCTTGAATGTATGTTTTATAATTAATAAATTAAATCAAACGATCGTTTAATTTTATTAAAACAATGAAACAAAAATTAGATGCTTCCACAAAGATAATAAACTCTGCCGCTTATCTGTTTTCAAGAAAAGGGTTTGCAGGGGTGGGCATTAGAGAAGTGGCCGCAAAAGCAGGTGTAAATATATCAATGATTTCATACTACTATGGCGGCAAAGCCGGGCTGCTAAAAGCAATCGTAAGCGAATACTTTTCCTATGTTGACGATATTGCTTTGCGTGTATCCGGCTCAAAGATAACCCCCAGAGAATCTTTAAGAATGTTTATTTGTGAAATGGTTAACCTTATTAAAGAAAAAGAAGACCTTTGTAAAGTTGCCATTATTGAAATGCCCTTTGAACTCCCTGAAGTAACACAGTTAAAAGTAGAGTTACTAAAAAACAATATGAAACTTATGGGCAGCAATCTTTCAAAAGGGTTTAAAATTCACGACCCAAAACAACACATTATTATTGGACCCGCTTTCTTAAGTCTGATCTTTTCGGGGTTTATGTTCGGAAACCTTATAAAGAAAATTTCTAAAGAGAAACTAAACGATGAATTTTGCAAAAGATATTGCGAAACTATTTCCTCGTTGTTTCTCGATGGTATGACCGGGTTTGCTAAATCCCAAAAACCGAAAAAAGGAGTTAAGAAACAATGAAAACTAAATTTCTTATCTTATTTATATTTCTTTCTTCTGTTGCATATACCCAAAACACAAAAATTGTTTCTCTTGAGGATTGTATTAAAATAGGTATTGACAACAGTAAGACCTTGAAAATTTCAAAGTTAAAAATCATATCGGCGCAGGAAAGGCTGAACGAGGTTAAAACGGCACAGCTGCCTGCTTTAAAGCTGAACGGTTCTTACACAAGGCTAAGCCCTGTTGACCCATTCAAGATTGGCGCCATGCAAATATCTCCATCGATTCTCAATAACTATTCTACAAAACTAACACTGTCTCAGCCTGTTTTTACGGGAAATCGATTAAGCAGCAATACAGAGTTAACGGAGTTTAATTCTCTTGCCGCCGAAACAGATTTTTCTAAAGATAAAAACCAACTTGTTCTTGACATTAAGGTTGCTTACTGGAATTATGCTAAGTCAATAAGGCTTAAAGAAACCCTGGAAAAAAATGTTCTGCAGGTGAAGGCAAGATTAACTGATCTTGAAAACCTATACAACAACGGGCTTGCCACCAATAACGACGTTTTAAGAGTGAGGGTACAACTTTCGAACTTTGAAATATTATTGCTTGATGCAACAAATAATATTGATATAGCATTGTATAATTTAAACAATACACTTGGAATACCCGTAAACACAAAACTGGAACCTAAAGCAATAATTGAATTAAAGCAACCCGAAATACCAAAACTTGAGGATTTAATTAAAGAATCCAAAAACAACCGCTCCGACCTGAAGAGTCTTGACTTCAGAATAAAATCAGGCGAGGCGGGAATTACATTTTCAAAGTCAGGCTGGTATCCGCAGTTGAGTTTAGGGGCAAACTATTTGTACGCAAACCCAAACCCAAGAATTTTTCCTTCACAGGATAAATTTAGCGGCACATGGGATATAGGACTAACCCTTACTTATGACATCTGGAACTGGAAGGCAACTTCGTATCAAACAAAACAAGCCGAGGCAAACCTGGAGCAAACTAAAGTTGCAAAAGAACTTACGGAAAACAATATCGACCTCGAAGTAAGCCAAAATTATAAAAGTTTGCTTTCGGTAACGGCAAAAATGAAATTAACTAAAGAAACGGTTGAACAGGCAAAAGAAAATTATCGCGTTACAAGCGAAAAATATAAATCGGGACTTTTGCTGAACTCAGAGGTCGTTGAAGCCGAAACATCGCTGCTGCTTGCCGAGATAAATAATATTACAACCATTGCCGATTATTTAATCGTTATTGCAAGACTCGAAAAGTCAATCGAAAATACATTAAAATAAGTTTATAGAATAAATATGAAAAAGATTATAACAGTAATAATAGTTTTAGTTGTAATTGGAGGTATCGTTGGAATACTTTTAATGAACAAATCTAAACGCGAAGAGAAATTAAACAAGGTTGAAATTCAAACAACCGTACCTGTTTTTACAACTACGGTAACGGAAGAAAAAGTTATCGACACACTTTCCCTCGTAGGCACCACGGCACCGTTTAACGAGGTTGTTGTATCCGCCGAAACAGCGGGCAGGGTTATCGGATTATACTTTGATGTTGGAAGCAGGGTTGGCAAAGGAAAACTTCTTGTAAAACTTGACGACGAAGTAAAAAGCGCCACACTTGAAAACGCAGAAGCAAACTACGAAAAAGCAAAAAAGGATTTTGAAAGATATGAACTGCTTCTCGACACCAAATCTATAACAGAGGTTCAGTACGAAGCCGCAAAGTTAACTTACAGGCAAACCGAAGCCGCTTTAAAAATTGCCACACGTCAGTTAAGAGACTCAAAAATTATTTGTCCATTGTCAGGAGTTGTAACGGCAAGGAATATCGAACTTGGTACATACCTTAACACAGGCAACCCCGTTGCTACTATCGTTAACATAGACAGATTAAAAGTGAAGGTTTACGTTCCCGAACTTGAAGCATTCAAACTCAAAACAGGCGATGCCGTTGAAATGACAACAGACGTTTACCCCGGGATTATTTTCGAAGGAAAAATTACTACTATTAATGCTAAAGCAGATGAGGCACACGCATACCTTGTTGAAATAACTGTCAACAACAACAAAACCCATCCTTTGCGCGCAGGACTTTTTGCAAGAGTTTCTTTTAAAACCCTCGAATCTCTTTCTGCCGTTGTCATTCCAAGGACAGCATTAACCGGCAGCATCAAAGACGCAAAAGTTTATGTAGTTGAAAATAATATTGCACGGCTTAGAAAAATAACAGTTGGCGCCGAGTATGGCAGTAAGATTGAAGTTGTTGAGGGTTTATCTGTCGGCGAAACGGTTGTTATAAACGGACAGGTAAATTTAAGGGACAGTGTTGCAGTTACTATTACACAATAATTTAAAGAGTTTAAAATGACATTAACAGAAGTTGCAATAAAAAGACCTACATTAGTAGTCGTAATATTTTCTTTCCTTGCCGTGCTTGGCGTGTTCGGTTTTAATCAGTTGAAATATGAACTTATGCCGAAGATGACAGCACCGATAGTTACCGTTACCACTATCTATCCCGGCGGCTCTCCAAACGAAGTTGAGAACTCCGTTACCAAACTCGTTGAAGACGCCATATCAGGAGTAGAAAGAATTACAAGCGTTCGTTCTTCTTCTTCCGAAGGACGCTCAATGGTTGTTATAGAATTTGAAACAACGGTAAACGTAGATTTTTCTTTGCAGGACGTTCAGCGCAAAGTAAACGAAGTTTCCGACAAACTTCCGCAAACATCGCGCAAGCCGGTCATTTCTAAAATTGCTTTTGACGAAATTCCTGTTCTCAGAATGGCGGTAAAAGGAAATCTTGAGTCACGTGAATTCTTTCAGTTTGTGAAAGATAAAATTCAGCCACGACTCGCAAGCATCGGCGGCGTAGGACAGGTGGCGCTTCAGGGCGGCGACCAGAGAGAAATTAAAGTTAATATGGATTACCAAAAACTGAAAGCATACAATCTTTCTGTTCCGCAAATTACACAGGTAATTAAATCTTCCAACGTTGATTTTCCGACAGGTAACATGAAAGACAGCGACGACCAGTTTGTTATTCGCGTAGAAGGCAAGTTTACATCAGCGGAAGAAATGCGCAACCTCGTTGTTATGCGCTCTAAGAATGGCGGTATCATAAGGCTTTCAGACGTTGCCGAAGTTCAGGATGGACGCGTTGATTACACAAACCTCAACCGTTTGAACGGTGTTAGTTCCGTAGGTATTCTCGTTCAGAAAACTTCAGACGGTAACACGGTAGATGTAAGCGCAGGAGTCAGAAAAGAACTCGACAAACTTGAAAAAGATTACAAGGATTTAGATTTGAAATTTAACATAGCGCAGGACGGCTCAATATTTACAATGGATTCCGCCAACGCAGTTAAAGAAGACCTCGCTATTGCAGTTGTTCTCGTTGCCGTTGTGATGCTTATATTCTTACACAGTCTGCGAAACTCTTTAATCGTAATGGTTGCCATTCCCGCTTCGCTTGTCTCTACATTTTTTCTGATGTACGTTTTCGATTTTTCTTTAAACCTGATGACACTGCTTGCAATGTCCCTTGTAATCGGTATTCTCGTTGACGACTCTATCGTCGTGCTGGAAAATATTTACACACACCTTGAAAAAGGCGAAGGGCAAAGGGATGCCGCCCTTAGCGGCAGAAACGAAATCGGCTTTGCCGCACTTTCCATCACGTTAGTTGACGTTGTGGTTTTTGTTCCGCTTGCTTTAATTACGGGTATGATTGGAAACTTCCTTCGCCAGTACGCACTCGTTGTTGTGTTTTCCACGCTGATGAGTTTGTTCGTCTCGTTCACCGTAACGCCGATGCTTGCATCAAGGTTTACAAAACTTGAACACCTTACTAAAAATACTTTGATGGGAAAGTTTGGCTTACTGTTTGAAAGATTTTTTCAGGGCGTAACAAATTATTACACAAATGTTTTGAAATGGAGTTTGAATCACGGATGGACTATCGGACTTATCACTTTAGCGCTTTTTATAATTTCTGTAATGCTTCCCAGAATGGGTTTTGTCGGAAGCGAGTTTATGCCCGTTGTTGACAGAGGCGAATTTATTATTACCATTGAAGCCGACCCGGGCTCAAGCATTGAAAACACTAACTTTATCACGCAGAGAGTTGAAAAGATTTTAAAAGAATATCCGGAAGTTGAAAAAGTTATTACAAACGTTGGCGCTTCAAGCGAAGGTTTGATTGGAGTTTATTCCAACAACTCTTCAGAGTTAAACGTTGCTCTCGTTGATAAATCACAAACGAAGCCGAAACACCGAAGCAATCTCGCAGGACATTAAAAATAAAATTTTAAAAATCCCCGGAATAAAAGTCAGAGTTAATCCGATTAGTTTAATGGGCACGCAAAACCGCTCGCCAATTCAACTGCTTATATCAGGTGCAAGCTATGATGACGTTATGAAAGGCGCGCGTATAATGTACGATGTTGTTAAAAGCACCGAAGGTACTACTGACGTAAGACTTTCTTCAGAAGAAGGAAAACCCGAACTTCGAATTCAGATAGACAGAGAAAAAATGGCGCTATTCGGCTTAACCATTAACGATGTCGGACAAACCCTGCGCATCGCTCTAACAGGCGACAACGATTCAAAATACCGTCAGGGCATAAACGAATACGACATCAGAATTCTTGCCGATGAAAACGACAGAACAAACACGAGCACGCTTCCGCTTATGGGCTTTATGAATACGCGCGGACAAACGATTCAGTTAAACCAGTTCGCAAGTATTTATCAAACCACAGGTCCGACAAAACTTGAACGCGAAAACAGAATTAGTTCGGTCACCTTATTTTCACAGGTCTATGGAAAAACCAGCGGCGAGGTCGGCACGGCAATCACAGAAAAAATGAAAACAGTTCAGTTACCTCCGGGCGTAAAGTATAGTTTTACGGGCGAACAAAAAACTATGGCAGATTCTTTTAAAAGTTTAATCTATGCAATACTCGCCGCAATACTTTTTGTTTATATGATTATGGTCGCACTCTACGATTCTTACGTTTATCCTTTAGTCGTTCTTTTTTCAATTCCCGTTGCAATTATCGGCGCATTTCTCGGACTCGCACTTACTGCAAAAACCATTTCAATCTATTCGATGCTTGGAATGATTATGCTCATTGGTCTTGTGGCAAAAAATGCAATCTTAATAGTTGACCGTGCAAACCAGATGAAGGCAGAAAAAAATCTCAGCACGTTCGAGGCACTGCTCGAAGCCGGACAGGCAAGGCTTCGCCCGATTATAATGACAACCGTTGCGATGGTCGTCGGTATGCTTCCTATTGCTGTTTCCACATCCGCAGGTTCTGAGGCAAAGTCCGGACTCGGCGTGGTACTCATCGGCGGTTTATCAAGTTCACTGTTATTAACTCTCGTAGTCGTCCCCGTAGTATATCAGAGGTTCGATAAATGGAAAGCAGGTATTGCAAACAGAAAAGAAAGACGGAAACAAAAAGTACTTGAAGCGACAAAAAATCAGATTACTTGATATCGTAGCGGTAATTATTTTAAGCATTAGCCAGATAAAGAGCATAGCATCATCCATTTTTCCTACTCGTTCCCAAGCTGGAGCTTGGGAACGAGGGAAGATAAATAACTTCCGCTATTTAATTCTGATTAAGTGACTTTTGTCACTTAATCAGAAGCGTTTTTCCCAACGTGCACGCTCGGATTCATCTGGGGGCTTATTTTTCAACAATTTTAAGCAATGCACCAAGGCATCCCTTATTGCTACTTAAAAACCGCTTGTTGAAAAGGATGTTTTATCATTAATTATCCATATTGTATGAAATATTCAGCCCGATAGAGTATATATTTTTACGGTAGTCCAAATTCCCATTAAAAATAAATTTGTTATCCAGACCTGCGGAAAAAGATTTTGAAAATTTATAATTCACTCGGAGTGAAACAATATTTGCTAAATAAAATGGTACCAGTAAGAAATAACCCGCACCGGCAGAAGTGAAAAGCTTATCCCTGACGATATCTAAACTAATTCCAGCAGTCCCAGGAATGGCAAAACCACCACCACTTTTATTAAAGAGTCCATACAAACCCAGGTCTATATAGAAAATGGATACAGTGTTTATGTTAAAATCGAGTGATGTATAAAATATATTTTTGTTATCATCGTAACGCATAAGTCCTGATGAGAGAGTAAAATAACTATCTTGAGTAATACTCTTAACTAAAGTTTTCGTTGCATTGATAACAGTGTCCTTTTGTTTTAAAGAGTCCGCCTGAAAAGTATTAACAATCCTATTTAGTAAAAGGCCATTAATCTTTTTAATCTGAAAATCGGAAGTTATATTTTTAGAAATGCTTTTAAGCGACTGTGAAAATACAGATGATGCTGATATGAATATAATAAGGAATGTTATTATGAGTTTTTTCAATTAATTATTTAGTCAATTTAAGCATTAGTAAAATATAAGGGTGCCGGATTGTTCCGACACATTTTTATTATTATTTTAACAAACAATAAAATTCTTACTTAACAACAATCATTTTCTTAATATCGCTGAATTCATTTGATTCTAATCGGTAGAAATATATGCCACTTGCTAAGTTTGAACCATTAAAATCAACAGTAAAGTTGCCAGCCTGTTTAACTTCATTGATGAGCGTACTTATTTCACGTCCGAGTACGTCATAAATCTTCGCGGAAAGATTATTAATGATTAAAATATGGGTAAGCATTACGCTTACCCATATATAAAATCTAATTCTGTTATTTCTTTTGTTATAAATTTTCATATTCAAAAATCAAGAATTATTATTATTTTATCAATATCATTCAAATATTTTATATTTGATTCCTGCGCTGAACGAAAACCTGATATTTCCACCCATAACAGATAAAAACAACTCCGCCTCTCCAAAGAGATCAACGTTATTGTTGATTCTAAAATCATTGCCAATGCCGAGGTTTAACCCCGGTATAGGCTGATAATCATTTGCACCCGTATTAACGGGCAAAGTAATTACAGGCTTAAAATAAAACTTCTCTTCGGTTTTAGGGTAAAGTCTAAACCCCAACCCGAGAAAACTATCATTTATATATCCCGTGTTTCCGTCAGAATCTGAATATTTATTTCTGCCATAATTATACTCAAATAATATGGCTGCAGCTTTTGATATTTTATATTCAACGGATGGTCTTAATTCAAAACCGCCGTATTTTGTTTTCCCATCCGAACTATTAAGCGGCTTTAAATATCCTGCCTGAAAACTTAACGCAAAATAATCGTTTTGTCTATTGCTTTGTCCGAAAAGGCACAGAGGTAAAAATAAAATCACAATTATTATTAAGGGTTTTTTCAAACTAAAATAATTATAACTTTTCATTAAAATAATTATTTTATTAATAATAATTTCTTTGTTTCAGTAAAACCGTCAGCCGTTAACCTATAAAAATATACACCGCTTGTTAATTGTGAGCCGTCGAAAGAGACTACATACGTTCCGGGATTTAATCTTTCGTTTACGAGTGTTTGGATTTCCCGACCCATTACGTCATAAACTATAAGAGTGACAAGCAAGGATGCTTGTCCTACATTCGCAACATCAAACCTTATCTTCGTACGTGGGTTAAACGGGTTCGGATAGTTTTGGTACAGTTTGTATTCTTTTGGAATATTCGAAAATTCATTTTGCACAGAAACCGTGTTTTCGTAAACGACCGTTAGTGTCCACCCAGTAAGGATTCCGGAGCCCCCAGAAGAATTATCACTAACACTTAATATCCAGTCTCCCTGCAACTCGTTGTTTTTAAAAATTGAAAGCTGGTCAACCCCTCTGAAATGTCCCGTGTACGGAGCAGAGCCCTGTGTGATTTTTAATGCGGCAGTATCTGTAAAATTTGTATTAATGAAATTTGAACCGTTGCAGAAACTCTCGGGAATCAGGTTTGTTTCCCACTTATCCTTTTTTAAAACCACACTAACATCGGCGTTGTTTTGGTGCAAGATGTTTAAACCCACTTTTACTTCAACAACCTTTCCTTTCCGGCTAATATGTATTGTGTCTTCTATCGTTCCGCCGTCGGGAATATTTTTTGGGACAGTTACAGAAGTATAAATGTTTGAAGTTAAAACATAATACTCAAAAAGATTTTGCGGCGGTGCACTGCCAGGCGGGTTTACGCCGCCTCCGCCGAATGGCGCCGTAACACTTATATTTCCAGCCGAATCCTGTGCGGCAATATAATAAGAAATTTTTGTTCCCGGGCTTTGTCCCGGAATTAAAAACTTGTATTTGATTCCGCTTACTTCGAAAGCATTATTGGAATGATACGGACCATTGTTAAACCTGTAATATATTTTTGGAGAATAATTATCTGCCGCAACAGGGTCCGGCATAATTATATCTGCGGTGACAATTCGTGATGTTGTGTCAAAACCTGACAACAAAGGACTGTGTTGAATTTCAAAATAATTGCCCGTTGCCCAACTTAATAATGCCGCAATGTTTGCCTTTGTTAACTTTTCAAACATTGCAGGGGTCAGGTTAAACCATCTGTCTGAAAGTAAGTGCATATTCGGTGACAAATCTGCGATATACTCTGAAGTTGTAATCGCTTTATAATTATTATTCCAGAAGGAAATGTGGTCGGCACCAAATTCAAGGAATAATTTAATTGGCACTAAATTAATATTATATTTTGTTAATGCGCTAAGGAATTGATTGAAGAGCATATCCGAATTTGTGTTCGAAATGACAGTAATTTTATTATCACCATTTCCGTCATAACCAAGCATTTCTGCATTAAGAACGCCCATTAAACTGTCACCGTGAATTCTGGCACTGTCTGCGAAAAGCCTGCTCCCTTTGCCCGAGGATTCTTCAAAATTGAAAGCAACAAATGCTATACTGTATTCTGTATTGAACCCCTGCATAAGTCTTGCGAGTTCAAGAAGAACGCAAATGCCTGTGCCGTTATCATCGGCACCATAAGTTGTATCCTGAATGTCGCTATTAATTTTGTTATCAAAATGAGCGCCGATTAGAAAATATTTGTTAGGATATTTAGTCCCTGTTTTCCAGCCTATGACATTATGAACAACCCCGCCGGAATGTCTGAAACCGTGTTGCTAATCCAAACGCTGCAAATTTTTCGTAAAGGTATTGTGCGGCAAGTTGATTTCCTTGTGTTCCCTCGTATCTTGTCACGATTCTTTTTGGAACACCGTTAATAAGAACAGATCGTATCCCCTGTAATTTCTTTGTTAAATTTATAAAGCTGCTGAATAGAAACAAGGTTTATTATGGAGTCAATTTTTGGGCTATAGATAACCTGTGAGTTAATTGTGGAAATTAAACCAAATAAAAAGTAAAGAGGGAAACAGAAAATTAAAAATTTTCGCAATACTAAATAAATAATTGCTTAAAATTAGCGAAATCCTTCTAATTAAGAAATCCAATAATTAAAGCACAAAATATATATTAAAAGGAAATATAAACACAAAAGGGGCTTTGAGCCCCTTTTACATTAATTACTTTTATAATTCCTTAACTGAAATTCTTTTCTTTAGTTGTGAAATGTGCCAGGTGATGTTTATTTCTTTCGGACACGTTTCAATGCAGTTAAAGATTGTGTGGCAGCGCCAGATTCCGTCCGGGTTGTCAATGATATCAAGACGCTCGTCTCCACCGTCATCACGGGTATCGAAAGCAAACCTGTACGTTTTTAAAAGCGCGGCTGGTCCGATGTAGTTTTCATTAGTCCAGGTTGACGGACAAGAAGTAGTACAGCATCCGCAGAGAATACACTTTGCCGATTCAAAAAGTTTTTCCGCGTCTTCGTTCGATTGCAAGCGCTCGCTGTTTGGCGGCGGCGGTGTTTTCGAAATCAGATAAGGTTTAATAACCTCATACTTTTCAAAGAAACTTTTCATATCAACAACCAGATCTTTTATTATCGGCAATGAGGGCAGCGGCTCAATAACAATGGTCTTGTTCATATTGATATCTTTTAAAAGCAAAGAGCACGCAAGACGGTTCTTTCCGTTAACCTTAATGCCGTCGCTGCCGCATATACCGTGCGCACAGGAACGCCTGAAAGTTAATGTTCCGTCGTACTTCCATTTTATTTCGTGGAGTACATCCAGTAAACGCCAGTCTGCGCTAACGTTAGGAATCGTAAAATCCTGAAAGTAAGGTTTGTCGTCCTTTTCAGGGTTGTAACGAAGAATTTTTACTTTAATGTCCATATTATTTTAATTTAAAATCTTCTTTTAAAATTTTTATGTATTTATCTTTGTCATTACACCTGTAAACTTTGTCAATTAAATCGTATCCTCTTTGAACCTGCCCCAAAGAATAGTAATCCGCGACAATTGCTGCAAGTATTGTTTTCATACTTCCCGCACTCGAGTTAAACGTATCTTCGTCGTCTTTCTCGGGACACTCGTAACCTTCTTTGATGAGTTCGTTAAGGTCTTCTTCAAAGTAACCGATTTCCATTATTAAATCTCCTTTGAAATTACCGGTTATGTCTGAAAGTTTTCCGTTCTCAAAAATCTGAACTCTCAGCGGAAAACGGGTCTCGGAGTAGTTTGTAAAAGCATAGGCAAACATATCGTTGCCAGACATTATTTCTTTTACGCCGTCTTTGTTTATGTCTTCAACTACGTAACCTGAATTTCCGTAGAAACCCGTATCAAGAACAACAAGTTTATCATCCTTGATTTCGGTAATCAAAAGTGATGAGCAACAGTGCGCTCCGCCGGAATACAGTTGAAACAAATAGTACTTTTTCCCGTTCGGTTGAAACTGCTCCAGAGAGATGTCAAAAATATTATCTATAAATATTGATTCGTGGATTTTCTTTTTGTCTTTTGTTACTGTAAGTTTTGTTTCAAAGTTTGTTGTATCAAATTTTGCCACAAACCTTACACCCGCAATAGTTGTGTCTTTGTTTTCACCCCACTGTCCATACGAGCCCGAAGAGAATAGAAATAGTGAAATAAATATTATGAAAATATTTTTCATTAATATTTTCTCTCCATCGGTTGATATCTCACTACAGTAACGGGCTTAAGAGTTATCTTTGGATCTCCGCTGTCATTCTTGTATATAAAGGTATGGTTCATCCAGTTTTTGTCGTCACGGTTCGGAAAATCTTCTCTTGTGTGAGCGCCGCGGCTTTCGTTTCTCTTAAGAGCACTGTAAACAGTGGCCTCAGCGTTATACAAAAGATTTTCAAGTTCAATAGCTTCCATCAGGTCAGTATTAAAGATTTTTCCTTTGTCCTGAATTTCTATATTCTTAAACCTTTCTTTTATCTCGTTCAGTTTGTCAATCATCGCCTTAAGGTCTGTCTCGTTCCTGAAAATTCCGCATTTATCCATCATCCATTCCTGAAGCTCCGTTCTTAAAGCATAAACTTTTTCACTTCCTTTGTTCGAAAGAACTTTGTTAATTTGTTCTACCGTTTTTTCTTCAGGTTTTGTTTTTATTTCTGAAAACTCGGCTGTCTTTAAAAAATCAACAATTGCTTTTCCGCCTCTTCTTCCGAAAACTACTATATCAAGAAGAGAATTAGTACCGAGCCTGTTTCCGCCGTGTACCGAAACACACGCACATTCGCCCGCCGCATAAAGCCCTTTAACAACCGTACCTTTTTCATCTGCCAGTACTTCGCATTCTACGTTAGTAGGAATTCCGCCCATTGCATAGTGTGCTGTCGGCTGAATAGGAATCGGTTCTTTCGTTGGTTCAACACCAAGATACGTTCTTGCAAAGCCCGTTATCTCAGGAAGTTTTTCGTCTATAACTTTTTTCCCAAGGTGAGACACATCAAGATTAACGTAGTGTGTACCGTCACTGCCGAGTATTCCGCGTCCTTCGCGTATTTCTGAAATGATTGCTCTCGACACCATATCTCTTGGCGCTAAGTCCATTACGGTCGGAGCATATCTTTGCATAAATCTTTCGCCGTCTTTATTCTTTAAAATTCCGCCTTCGCCTCTTGCTGCTTCACTGACAAGAATTCCAAGTTTCCATAATCCCGTTGGGTGAAACTGGAAAAATTCCATATCTTCAAGCGGTAGTCCGTTTTTATAAATCAGCCCTGTTCCGTCTCCCGTGCCTACGTGTGCATTGGATGTTATTCTGAAGACTCTTCCGTAACCGCCCGTTGCGAACATAACTGCTTTTGCGTGGAACACCGTAACTTCGCCGGTTGCAATATCAAACGCAACAACGCCTTTGCATACTTTATCTTCAAGTATAATATCAGTCACAAAATATTCCGAATAAAAATCTACCTGATTCTTTATGCAGTTTTCAAACAAAGTTTGCAGCATTACGTGACCTGTTCTGTCTGCCGAATAACAGGCACGATTAACCGGAACACGCTTTCCGTAAGGGTCGCTCGGGTCGGCAGGTTTTGTATGTCCGCCAAATTTTCTCTGAGCAATTTTTCCTTCTGGAGTTCTTGAAAACGGTAATCCCATATGTTCGAGTTCTATAATAGCACGTATTGCATCCTGACACATTGTGTCAATTGAATCCTGATCGCCGAGATAGTCGCTCCCCTTTACCGTATCAAATGAGTGATTTTCCCAGCTGTCGGGTTCTTCGTTTCCAAGAGCGGCACAAACACCGCCTTGCGCCGTACCTGTGTGCGAACGCGGCGGAAACACCTTTGATAAAACTGCGCAGGAATATTCCTTGGGGATTTCAACTGCTGCACGAAGTCCTGCACCTCCTGCTCCGATTATTACTACATCATAATTTTTAATCATTTTTGTGAAATTTATATTTTCCTAAATTTAATATTATTCTTCCAATTTTTTAATTGCTTTATAAAGGGCTAACTTTTTTTCATTCTCTTCCTTCGTGTATGTATATGTATTCTTCATATCTATGTACGCCATTATCGCTTCCATTTTCCTTCCTTCTTTAACGGCAATCAACCCCCTGTAATAATGTAAATCGAGATAACTTCCGTATGAGTACTCTTCAAGAAAAGTTTTTTCAAACGCAGCCTCAATGTATTTCTTTGCATTTTTGTAATCCTTTTGTTCATAGCATAATCTGCCGAGTTGCACGTAGCCCAGAATATAATTCTTGTCTTTATTTATTAACTTTTTATAAACCGCCTCAGATTTCTTCTGCTCTTTTTGTTTATCGTATAATTCCGCTATCTGATAAAGTATGTAAATGTCATTCGTGTCTTTGTTATACATCTTTTCATAAAACATTAATGCCTTCTTGTAATCTTTCGAGGTCGAGTATGCCATTGCTAGCGACGAGGAAAAGGTATTCAGTAAACTGTCGGACGTAAACCTTTCTTTTATCGTGCCGTAAAGCGGCTCTGCTTTGTCAAACTTTTCTGTATAAACATACAAATCCATCAATCCCTGATAAGCATAAAAGGTGTCCGGCTGCATTTCTATACACATATTATAGTAGTGTTCCGCTTTTGTTAAATTTATCTTATTCAGTGAATCTTGTTTTACTATCATCGTATCGTAAGTCTTCATAGTGTCACGCTGTTTTGTGTAAAACCAGCTTGTGTATAACCTTGATTTAAAAGATTCCGCTAACCGTAAATTGGTATTAAACAAATTTTGCTTCTTCTTCGCAATAAACTCTTCATCGAATTCCAGTGTTGCAAAATTTATGTTGTTGCGAAGTTTCGCAAAACTGTTTATTGCAATAGCAAAATTTAAATTGCCGTAAAATCCGTACGAATAAGTTGTTATCCCTATAACTTCTCCTTTTGCATTAAATAATGCCCCGCCGCTGTTTCCGGGAGATATAGCCGCAGTTATCTGTAGTACTTTGTCAAAGTTCTTTTCTACCAGCGCATAAGTTGTCGGGTCACTAAATGATACTTTTTCGTTTTCTCTGATTGCCGCTATTATTCCTTCTGAAATTGTATATTCAAAACCAAGAGGTGAACCAATCGCGTAAACACTCTGCCCGACTTTAGGCAAGTCCGAGTTTCCTATTTTAACAACCGGAAAAACTTTGTTTTCACTGTTGATAATTCTAAGTATCGCAATATCATTTTTCTCATCTACAAATATTAATTCAGCGTTGTAGAATGAACCGTCGGCTGTTTTTATCATCAGACTGTCAAACCCGTCTATTACGTGATAGTTTGTTCCTACAAATCCCTGCTCGTCAAATATAAACCCGCTGCCGCTCAACAGTGTGGTGTCTTTTGGAGCAGAAAAATAATAGTAACCGTAATAATTATCAGTGTGATACCAGACAGAAACAAGCGCAGATTTGTTTTGCTCTATTATTTGTTCTGCGTTTAAATCCCCGTCTTTCGATTCGGTTGTTATTACAGGTTTGGACACTACAGGGGATTTACCCTCATCCTGTGCATAAAGTGCTGCCGCAAAAAATATTATTAATACTACAACTAAATTTTTTTTCAAAAATTATCCTTTCTCATTTTCCCTTCCATACGGGTTTTCTTTTCTCAATAAATGCTTTCATTCCTTCCATTTTATCTTCGCTTCCGAAAAGCAGATAAAAATTCTTTCTTTCAAATTCAATCCCCGTTTCAATCGTTGTATCGAATGAACGAAGAATACTTTCTTTTGCAAGTTGAACCGCAAGGGGCGCCTTAGTACATATAGTTTTTGCAATCGAAATCGCATCATCAAGATATTTGTCATCTTCCGAAACTTTTGATAAAAGTCCCGCCAGATACATTTCTTCTGCGTCAACCATTCTTCCCGTAAGTATTAACTCCATTGCACGTGCTTTTCCTATCGCACGCACAAGCCGCTGTGTTCCGCCTACCCCCGGTATAACGCCGAGGTTTACTTCGGGCTGTCCAAACTTCGCCGACTTCGCCGCAACAATCATATCACAAAGCATTGCAAGCTCACAGCCGCCGCCAAGCGCAAACCCGCTCACAGCCGCAATCATAGGCTTCTTAAAATTTCTAATCCTGTCCCATGAAGCAAACATTTCTTTGTAATAAATTTCCACGGAATTTGCATCCGCCATTTCTTTTATGTCCGCACCCGCAGCAAATGCCTTTTCATTTCCCGTTATTACACTGCACCCAAAATCGTTATCTTTGTCAACAGCAAAAAGTACGTCCGCCGTTTCACCCATCAACTCCGAGTTTAAAGCGTTCATAGCGTTGGGTCTGTTAATCTGAATAAGACAGACATTCAAACCCTTTTCGTTTTCTACTTCCGAAACAAGAATGTTTTTATATGCCTTTGTTAAAAAATCTTTTTCACTCATATTAGAAATATACTGCTAATTATTGTAATTACGGAATTTATGAATACTACGGAAAAATAACAATGAAATGAAAGCAACTCAAAAGAAAAATTAATAGTCTTATTATTAAATTCAGAACCCTTCTGTCTCAATTTGAAATTTCAATTTTAAAATATCAAATATTTTCTGACTTTAATCCCCGATTTAATATTAGTATATTTGTTCTCAAATCAAATTAATTTCAAAATTTAAAAATATTTTATGCCGTTTAACTTAAGAAACAGACACCTGTTAAAACTTGCTGATTTAACTCAGAAGGAAATTAACTTTTTGCTCGACCTTTCACGCGACCTTAAAAGAGCTAAGTATGCCAAAACAGAACAACAGCACTTAAAAGGAAAAAATATTGCACTCATTTTTGAAAAAGCTTCAACACGTACACGTTGTGCATTTGAAGTCGCCGCATTCGATCAGGGCGCACAGGTCACATACCTCGGACCATCGGGCTCACAAATCGGACAGAAAGAATCAATGAAAGATACAGCACGCGTTCTCGGAAGAATGTACGATGCAATCGAATACCGCGGTTACGGTCAGACAATCGTCGAAGAACTTGCCGAATACGCAGGCGTCCCTGTTTACAACGGACTCACAGACGAATGGCACCCGACACAAGCACTCGCAGACTTCCTCACAATGCAGGAACATTCGGATAAACCCCTCAACCAAATCAGTTACTGCTACATCGGCGACACCCGCTCAAATATGGGTAACACACTTACAGTTGATGGCTGCATAATGGGAATGGACGTAAGAATCTGCGGACCTAAAAACTTATGGCCAGATGCCGAAGTTCAGAAAATGGCAAAAGACTTCGCAAAAAAGTCAGGCGGAAAACTTACAATCACAGACAATCCAACCGAAGCAGTAAAAGGCGTTGACTTCATATACACAGATGTATGGCTTTCAATGGGTGAAACAGCAGACAAATGGGAAGAAAGAATCAAACTCTTAAAACCTTATCAGGTCAATAAAGAATTAATGGCAGCAACAGGAAACCCAAAAACAAAATTCTTGCATTGCCTGCCGGCATTCCATAATCGCGAAACAAAAGTCGGCGAAGAAATCTTCCAGAAATACGGACTCAACGGTCTCGAGGTCACAGAAGACGTTTTCGAATCAGAAGCCTCAGTAGTTTTTGATGAAGCCGAAAACAGAATGCATACTATCAAAGCAGTAATGGTTGCATCTCTGGCAGACTAAAAAACAGTTTATAAAAAAGGCGGAAGAAATTCCGCCTTTTGCGTTTAAACACTTATTGTTGTCTATTCTTACAATACCTTCTCTATAGCCGTCGTCAATTCCTCCGAGTCCGGCTTCACCTTGCTCTTGTACCTTCCAACCACGTTTCCGTTTTTATCTATCAGGAATTTTTCGAAATTCCAGGAGATATCGTCAGCGGGTTCAAATCCGATTAACTTAGAGTATAGTGGTGATTTGTCGCCGCCCAAAACTTTAACCTTGTCGAACAAAGTAAACGATACGTTATAGTTTGTTTTGCAGAAGCTTTGTATCTCTTCGTTAGTGCCCGGCTCCTGTCCGCCAAAGTCGTTGCAAGGGAATGCAAGTATTTCAAACCCTTTGTCTTTGTATTTATCGTAGATTAACTGAAGCCCTTCGTACTGTTTTGTGTATCCGCATTTCGACGCAACATTAACTATTAAAACCACTTTTCCTTTGTAATCTGAAAGTGATTTTTCCTGCCCGTCCATAGTTTTTACTTTTACGTCAGAAATATTTATAGGGTCTGATTTATTTGATTTCACATTGTTTTGTGTTTCTGTTCTTTTTGAACAGGCGTATGATGTCACCGTGAATGCAGTAATCACCAGCAGTAATATTATTCTCTTTGTCATTTTTATTATTTAAAGTTATAGTAATGAAACAAGTAAGGTTAGGGTAATAATTCCAGGAAAAGATTGGCACACAGATTTATAGATTCGGAAAGAAAATTTTAGACACGAATTAACACGAATTTCTCGAATTAAAAGAGAATAAAATCATAGATTTGTTGCAAACTTTATGAGGGAAATATTTTTTAGACACGAATTAACACAAATTTCTCGAATTATAAGAGAATAAAATCATAGTTTTGTTGCAGACTTAATGAGCAGAATATTTTTTAGACACGAATTAACACGAATTTCTCGAATTATAAGAAAATAAAATCATAGGTTTGTTGCAGGTCTTGTTATGTTCAAAAAATTAATTTGATAAGTTTGCCTTGTATATAAATATATGCTAATCGGTATTCGTGAAATTTGTGTTAATTCAGCTTGTCCCGAGTTCTTTTCGGGATGTCTGTTCTTCATAGTCGCAAAGGAGTTTTCTTTATCACCAAAACACGGTTGTTTATTCTCATCTATCGGCAATGTCTTTCCTAAGTGTTTCGCTTTGCATTTTTCCAACCTCTTCCGCAGCTGCATTTATTGCAAACCGCAATTCTTCTTCCGACATATTCATCAGCCTTATCGCATTTATAATACTCTTCGAGGTCTCAATTACAGGCGACCCAAAAGAGGGTATGTAAACATCATACAGCGGAACCGAAGCCGTCTCGTCGTTTTCCCAAACTGTTCGCGCCGTGTTTCTGTCTGTCAATATTGCTTTTGTTCTGGCTTTTACATAAATACCGTACGAACTTGACTCAACATAGAATTTTAATAGTTGCGTCTCCATTATAAACCCGGGATCATCTCCAAGTGTCAAAACAGGATTAATTCTGCAGTAGGTTAATAGCCCATCCTTAATACCGCCCATTATGTTATTCGATATACTGTCACCGTTTATTGCATTCCGGAACTTCTGCTCAACCTGCCCCTCAGTATATCCCGAACCAATCCCACCGAGTATTATTGCGATTGTTGACTTTGTATCGTTTCCGTATCCGTACCCGGTATTAATATCAACATTAACTTTTGATATATCGTAAGGAACATATTTCTTGAAAAGTATTTTCGACGACACAATGTTAAAACCTGCAAGGTTGTTCGTGTGAGTACATCCGTATAACAATGCAGATATTGCAAACACCGGCAATAAAATTAATATTTTTACTCTTGATTTCATTTTTACTCCGTTTTAATTTTTATACCTTTGCATACAGGAAAATGTTTCTTATAAA
The DNA here is from genome assembly GCA_963748665.1 of Ignavibacteriota bacterium. Classification (GTDB taxonomy): domain Bacteria; phylum Bacteroidota; class Ignavibacteria; order Tepidaquicellales; family Tepidaquicellaceae; genus CAIKZJ01. The sequence goes on from CAVVJW010000028.1 coordinate 74,458, forward strand.
TAAATTAAAAATTATGTATTCAAAAGTATCAGAGTTTCTGGAAGAAATCAGGAAAGAGAGCGAGACAACAAAAAAGATTTTTGCGAATCTTACAGACGACTCTCTGAAACAAAAAGTCACACAAGAAGGCAGGGATATTGGATATATAGCGTGGCACATCGTTATAACCGTAGGCGAGATGATGAACAAATCAGGTTTATCGGTTATTTCCCCTGACGAAGATTCAGATCCGCCCAAAACAGCAAAGGAAATTTCAGACAATTACAGCGAGGTTTCAAAAAGCCTTTTGTCAGAAGTTGAATCTAAATGGAAAGACGAAATGATGAACGATGAACTCGACATGTACGGCGAAAAATGGAAACGGTATATTCTTTGTGAGGCATTGATAAAACACGAAATCCATCACAGGGGACAATTAACTGTATTAATGAGACAGGCAGGATTGAAAGTACCCGGCGCATACGGTCCTTCAAAAGAAGAATGGGGTATTTATGGAATGCCCGAAGCAAGATAGCAGGCAATTTTACAGCACTTTAAATTCAGACAAATAAAAAAGGGCTGCCGTTTCCGGTAGCCCTTTGTACATCAAACTGTTATTACTATATTTTATAGTGTTAACTTCAAATTTTAAAGTTTTGTAACGTTTGCTGCCTGAAGTCCTTTTGGTCCGTCTTCAATTTCGAATTCGACTGTATCGCCTTCGTTTAAAGTTTTGTAACCATCGCCTAAAATAGCGTTAAAATGTACGAATACATCTTTCTGACCTGCTACTGTAAGAAATCCAAACCCTTTTGATGAGTTGAACCATTTTACTGTGCCTTTTTCCATTGTGTTTCCTTTCAAGAAAATTTAGTTAATTTATTTCCGGAATTTTCCGGTATTTCATAAATTCGCTAAATGTAGATAATGTGTTTATATCTGGAGACAAACTTTTGAGAAGTGTGAACATCAGAACTTTAGAAGAATTCCTTCAAAGCAATAAAACAAATAAATAACAAATAACTAAATTTATAACTATTTAATATAGGGCTATTATTCATTAAGTTCAAGATAAAAAGACCCTTGCCCGATTTGGCGGGTATATGAAATGTTTAAAAACGACTGAAATTACGGTTTTTTAAAAATAAAAAGGGCTGTCATTTCTGATAGCCCTTATTACATACAACCTGTTATAACTGTATAATTATAGTGTTAACTACAAATTTAAAGTTTTGTAACGTTTGTTGCCTGAGGTCCTTTTGGTCCGTCTTCAATTTCGAATTCGACGTTGTCGCCTTCGTTCAAAGCTTTATAACCATCTCCAAGAATTGCATTAAAATGTACGAATACATCTTTTTTGCCTTCTACTGTGATGAATCCAAAACCCTTTGAAGAGTTGAACCATTTTACGATACCTTTTTCCATTGTATTTCCTTTCAAAAATATTTAGATAATTTACTTTCCGGAATTTCCCGGATAAATATAAATTCGCTAAATGTAGATAATGATTTTTTTCTGGAGACAAACTTTCGAGAAGCGTGAACCGCAGAACCTAAGAAGAAACCTTCCAAGCAGTAAAACAATTATATAACAAATAACTAAATTTATAACGGAACAATATATAAACTTTATTAATAATATGCAAGATAAAAAAAACCCTGCAAAAATTAAACAATTTATTCGGTTTCAACATAAAAAACCAATCACCGTCCCCGCCTGAACCAAAGTCTAAAAAATAACTTGTATTTCTGTGTAAGCATTTATAAATTCCAATACAAAGAAAGGATTAACATTATGGAAAACTTAGATAATGAAAGACTTGTAACAGTTTTTAAAAGCGGTCACGAAGGATTGATTGCCGTTGCAAAATCGATGCTCGACGAAGCAGAAATAAAATATTTAATCAAGAACGAAGGCGTGCAAGACCTTGTCGGGCTTGGTGTTTTCGGAACGGGCTTTAATCCGCTGACAGGTCCTATTCAAATTCAGGTCTTACCCGAAGATGAGATATACGCAAAAGACCTGTTGAAAGATGTCGAAGCAAGCGAAGAAGTTGACGGGGAATCCGAAGAAGACACGGAAGATACTGCAGAGGATACAGATAAATAAACAATGCGGATTGGTATTATCGGCGGAGGTGCGGCGGGATTTTTTTCTGCAATTACTATGGCGGAAAACGACGGCTCTCATAAAATAGTAATACTTGAAAAATCTCAGAACACTCTTTCAAAAGTAAGAATTTCCGGAGGCGGAAGGTGTAACGTTACAAATTCGTTACCGGACGTAAACGAATTTGTTAAATACTATCCGCGGGGCAGCAGGGAATTGATTTCTGTATTTTCAAAATTCAGTAATGCTGACACAATTCAATGGTTCAAAGAAAAAGGAGTTGCACTGAAAACCGAACAGGATGGACGCGTATTTCCCGAAACAAACGACTCTCAAACTATAATAAATTTATTTAACAAACTTGTTTCAAGGCACGGGATTGAAGTTTTAACGGGATTTGACGTAAGCGAGATTTCTGTTAAAGAAAAGACATTTGTTGTTAAGGACAGAAAAGGCAACACATTATCGTTTGATAAACTTCTTATTTCGGGCGGCGGTTTTTCAACAATCGACAAATATCGTTGGATTGAAAAACTCGGGCACACAATCGTTCCCCCTGTTCCGTCATTATTTACGTTTAACTGCAAGGATATACTGCTTAAAGATATGCAGGGAATAAGCGTAAAGAAAGCAGGTGTAAAAATAAAGGGGACAAAACTTTATTCTAACGGAGACTTACTTATTACTCACTGGGGATTCAGCGGACCCGCCATTCTCAAACTCTCAGCATTTGGAGCCCGAATATTATACGGCCTTAATTATAAGTTTACGCTTGAAATCTGCTGGACGGATGCTGACGTATTAAAAGATATTGAAGATGTACGTTACAATCATCCTTTAAAGCAAATAATAAAATAACCTTTGTGCGGCATTCCTATGAGATTATGGGAATCATTTATTTTAAATTCGGGAATCAAACCTGAAAAACGGTATAACGAACTCTCAAAGAAAGACGCAGAAACAATAAAAAACATTCTGACAAAATCTGAATTTAACATAACGGGAAAAAGTACATTTAAAGAAGAATTTGTTACAGCAGGCGGAGTATCTCTTAAGGAAATTGACTTCAGAACTATGGAAAGCAAAGTAGTTAGAGGCCTTTTCTTTGCAGGAGAAATAATTGATATTGACGGCGTTACAGGCGGCTTTAATTTTCAGTCTGCGTGGTCAACAGGGTACATTGCAGGACACGGTATGGCAAAGCAAGTTTGAAGTGGGTAATTCTAATTTCAATTGTTTATCATAGATTTTACTTTTCTATATTGTTAATTTATTGCACTTCAATAATTTTTTGAATTAAAATCATTTCAGATTATGATATTACTTGTTGATATGGACGATGTCCTGGCAGATTTTGACGGAGGGTTCTTAATAAAATGGAGAGAGAAATATCCCGATGAATTTTTTATTCCTATGAGCGAAAGACAAAAGTTTTATATGAGAGACGAATATCCGCCTGAACTGATTGAGAAGATGACGGAGTTGTTTACTCAAAAAGGGTTCGTTGCAGACCTTCCGCAAATAAATGGGGCTGTCGAGGCGGTAAACTACATTAAAGATAAAGGTCACGAGGTCTTTATTTGCACGAGTCCTATGAGACAGTACCAAAACTGCGTTGCAGAAAAATATGAATGGGTGGAAAAAAATCTCGGGTTTGAATGGACTATGAGACTTATACTTTCACGGGACAAAACGCTTGTTCAGGGAAATATATTAATAGATGATAAGCCCGAAGTAACAGGTTCTGCTAAACCGACGTGGGAACACATAATATTTGACAAAAGTTATAACGCTCATATTAAAGGTCAGAGAAGAATTAACTGGCAAAACTATAAGGAAGTTTTAAAAGAATTATAAATCAGAACATATAAATTACAGGAGATTAAAATGGATTTAAAGTATGCACCGAAAATAGCAACGGAATTAAATTTAAAACTGCATCAGGTAGAAAATACAGCAAAATTATTGATGGAAGATGCAACCGTGCCGTTTATTTCAAGGTACAGAAAGGAATTAACAGGAAGTCTTGACGAGGTGGAAGTAACGGCGATAAGAGACAGACTTATTCAGCTTGAAGACCTCGATAAAAGACGCGAAGCAATTTTAAAATCACTTGCAGAAAGAGATTTGCTTACGGAAGAACTGAAAGGAAAGATTGACGCTGCCGAAACAATGACAGAACTTGAGGATATTTATCTTCCGTTTAAACCGAAGAAAAGAACCCGTGCAACGATTGCAAAAGAAAAGGGACTTGAACCGCTTGCGAATACAGTTTTTGAACAGAGCACTTTCAACCTTTCAGAAGAAGCACAGAAATACATCGACGCCGAAAAAGGTGTTAATAATGAAGAGGAAGCACTCGCGGGCGCACGTGATATAATTGCCGAAATGGTTTCAGAAGACAAAACATCAAGAGAAAAAATGAGAGAACTTTTTGCAAAGAAAGCAATAATTATCTCTAAAGTTGCCAAAGGAAAAGATGAAGAAGGTATTAAATATAAAGATTATTATGAATGGAAAGAGCTTGCATCAGACTCACCTTCACACAGAATACTTGCAATGTTCAGAGGAGAGCACGAAGATTTTTTAAGGCTGGAAGTTTTACCCGATGAACCGGAAGCAATTGAAATACTCGAAAGGAATTTTGTAAAATCTGATAACGAAGCATCTGCCGAAGTTAAAAAGGCGGTAACAGACAGTTATAAAAGATTACTGTCGCTTTCGATGGAGTCTGAATTCAGAGCAACCCTGAAAGCAAAAGCGGATACAGAAGCAATTAAGGTTTTTGCCGACAATCTATATCAACTGCTGATGTCTGCTCCTATCGGAGAGAAATCGGTTCTTGCACTCGACCCCGGTTTCAGAACGGGATGTAAGGTTGTTTGTTTAAACAGACAGGGAAAACTTCTGCATAACGATACGGTTTATCCGCATACAGGTGACGCAAAAGAAGCTGAGGCAGGCAGAAAAATTCTTGAATTACTTAAAGCGTTCGGTTCTGAAATCATAGCAATTGGAAACGGAACGGCAGGAAGGGAAACTGAAGATTTTGTTAAAAGAGTTATTGCAAGTTCGCCCGATGAGAAGATTCAAAACCTGCAGGTTATAATGGTAAATGAAAGCGGGGCTTCAATTTATTCCGCTTCAGACGTTGCAAGGGAAGAGTTTCCCGATTATGATGTGACTGTTCGCGGCAGTGTTTCAATAGGAAGACGATTGATGGACCCTCTTGCAGAACTCGTAAAAATAGACCCGAAGTCGATTGGCGTTGGGCAGTATCAGCACGACGTAAACCAGACCCAGTTAAGACAAAAACTTGATGATGTAGTCACAAGTTGTGTTAACAAAGTCGGCGTTGAAGTAAACACAGCGAGCAAACAGTTGTTAACGTACGTTTCAGGTGTTGGACCTAAAATGGCGGCATCGATAGTTGAGTTCAGGAATAATAACGGCCCGTTTTCTTCACGCGATGAATTAAAAAAAATCCCAAGACTAAAAGGCAAAGTATATGAACAGGCAGCAGGCTTTTTAAGAATCAGAAGCGGAAAAAATCCTCTGGATTCAAGCGCGGTGCATCCCGAAAGTTATCACGTTGTTGAAAAGATGGCGGAAGATATTGGCTGTACTGTTGAGGAATTAATGACCATCCCCAAGAATCAGGAAAAAATTGATATTAGTAAATATGTAACTGATACGATAGGACTTCCTACGCTTGAAGATATTAAATCAGAACTCGCAAAGCCGGGACGTGACCCAAGAGAAAAGTTTGAAGCATTTGAGTTTATGAAAGGTGTTGATAAAATTAATGATCTGGCAATCGGTATGAGATTGCCGGGCATCGTTACTAACATTACTAACTTTGGCGCGTTTGTTGATATTGGTGTTCATCAGGACGGACTTGTTCACATAAGCGAAATTGCAGACGGGTTTATTAAAACTCCGGCGGACGTATTAAAGGTTCACCAGAAAGTGACTGTAAAAGTTCTTGAAGTTGATGTAACAAGAAAAAGAATTTCTTTATCTATGAAACTTGGCGAAGTTTCAAAACCTATTGTAAAAAAACCGAAAAAAGAAACCAAACAAGACCTTGATAACAAACTCAAGCAGTTGATGGATAAATTCGGAAGAAACAACAAATGAACTTTGATGTAATCAGAGAATATGTTTTAAACAAAGAACACGTCACCGAAAGTCAGCCTTTCGGCGATGATGTTCTGGTTTATAAAGTTGTCGATAAAATGTTTATGTCTATGAATTTTGAAATACCACCTGAAATTAACCTTAAATGTGACCCAGAAACAGCAATTGAATTAAGAGAGAGGTACGAAGCGGTTTTACCAGGGTATCATATGAACAAAACTCACTGGAACACCGTAATAATTGACAACACTATACCCCCGAAAGAAATTTTTAAAATGATTGATGATTCTTACAATTTAATAGTTAATGCTTTTTCTGTTAATAAACGCAAACAGTATTTTGACAGTTAAAACTTTACTTTATAAAAACGTATATTAAAATAAAAACCAAATGAAAAAACTATATTTTTTATTCGTGCTGATGATTTTTGTGTTTACAAATTCATTTGCGCAGGATTTTAAATCTGTTTATAGTTTATACCTTAATCACGATTATTATAAGTTCAAGAATGCAATTCTGTCGTCAAAGTCATTAAACAAAGTCGAACTTAACATTAACAATGCCTTAAAAAATTCAGTGTTTTGTAATTTCAATGAATCAAACCTACTGATAAACAACCTGCTAAAAGAAAACAGTAATGATATACACGATTCAATTAAAGCGGAACTCTATTCCGCAAAAGTTATAAACCACATTAACCTTTTTGAATACAAAGAAGCATCGAAGTCTTCAAAAATACTTAAAGAAAAATATTATCAGTATCTGGACAGCACCGAGAGGATAGAACTTAGCGACGAAGAAGGGCTCTGGAAAGCCGTGGAAACAATGCTTCCGCAGACAGTGAGCAAAAAGGGTGATGTGAAAATTCAGATAAAGAAAGATATTGCAGGGCTTTGGAATATACCCGTTAATATCGCAAAGCAGGACTTTGATTTTATTTTTGATACAGGTGCGAATTTTTCAGTTATAGTCGAGTCTCTTGCTTTAAAACTCGGAATGAAACTTATTGACGCTAATTTGAAAGTTGGTACCGCTTCTGATATCAAGGTGGACTCCAAGGTAGCGGTTTGCGATGAATTGCTCGTTGACAAAATAGTTTACAGGAATGTTGTATTTCTTGTTTTACCCGATGCTTCTCTTGACTTCGGCATTTATAAAATCAAAGGTATTCTCGGAAACCCGGTTATTAAAGCCTTTGAAGAATTCCGCATTAACAAAGATAACGAATTGTATATTCCCGAAATCCCTTCAAAAAGCACGCAGGGCAATCTGTCATTTTACGGATTTACACCCGTTATACTGATGTACAAAGATAATGATTCGGTTAACTTTACTTTTGATACGGGGGCAGGACAAACGATGTTTTATAAACCGTATCTTGAAAAATATTCAAAAGAGATTATTGGGAATTATGAAATGGTGGATATTAATGTCGGCGGTGCAGGCGGAACGAAAACGGTTAAAGGTTACAGGATTAAAGATATTAAATTAAGAACAGGGCAATCAGAGACCACATTAAGCAAGGTTAGTTTGTTGTCAGAAAACCTTAAAGAAAAGGATAATTATTTCTTCGGAAATCTCGGACAGGATTATATTTCGCAGTTTAATGAAATGACAATTAATTTCAAGGATATGTTTATACAGTTTAAGTAACGCGTAGTTCATTGAACTTAAACTATACAGCCTTGGGTTATATGATAATGAATGCTTAAAAAAGTTTTATTAATATCGATTGTATATTTTGCGGTTTTTAGTTCTGATTCATATTCGCAGGAGCAGGAATTTGAATTGCGTAAAACCACAAAATACCTGAACTGGAGTTTGCTTCAGTTAATTCCGTCGCCCATATTGGTAAGCGATGTGAACGAAGACAACGCAAGAGTTCAGTTCGGGTTCCAATGGCAGATAATTCCGTTAAATTATTCATTTCGTGCCAACAGGTTTGTTTCGCCATTTCAGTTTTTTATGATTAATCCTGTCCGCAGGTTTTCGGGCTCGGCAGAATTATTCGTTCAGCCCGAAGTTTCATTATCGGATTTTAAAAATTCGGGATTTGATAATTTTGCAATCAGCACGGGCGGAAGGTTTGTTATACCAATACAGGAACTTGGCGAGAACATTTCTGCCTCTATAGGCACAAAGTATACTTTCAGAAATAATTCAATAACCGGTGGAACGGGATATCCAGGGGCAGAAGCAGGTATTTATTTCTTTGGCGGCATGGCGGGTTTTCAGTTTGTAAAGAATTTCCACGAGAACAATAAATTTTCCGTTTCATTCTACGTTAAGTATTTTTAATGACAAAATTATATTTATACATATTATTCTTAGCCGTTTCTCTATCCCTCTCGGGCTGCTGGGTCACACGCCTAGCAATCACAAACATTGAAGACTCGATTTTTGATGAACCGAAAAAGGTTAAGAAAATCGGCAACCCTGTTCACGACAGCGTAAAAGTATCCGTACTCTGGGCGGGACATTCAACTACGTTAGTTCAGATATATGACAAAGTTATTATGTTCGACCCATTCTTTAACAAAAGGTTCAGCGGCTTACTTCTCAGACGGACTGAACTCGGATTAAACCTTGACAGTCTTAAGCAACTCGATGTAATATTTGTTTCACATTCACACATTGACCATTTGAGTTATTCTTCACTTGAAAGACTTACAGACCAATTTCCGAAAACAAAACTTGTTTTTCCCAGGGGCGTTGAAAACTATCTGCCTGATTATGATATTACAATGATTCGTGTTGACAAAACCGACACAAAATTTAAAAACTTTATAGGAAAACCCGTTTATATAGACGGTTTAAAAGTAACACCCGTCTTTGCATACCATACAGGCGGCAGGTACGGAATTGATACATATACCTGGAGAGAAGAAGGGACGACAGGTTTTATAATTGAATACAAAGATGTGTGTTTCTATTATGCGGGAGATACGGGTTATCACGACAAAGCATTTAAAGTCATAGGAGAAAAATTCAATATTGGTGTATCGTTGATTCCGATAGGTCCCTGCAGAAATTGCGATTCACTGGGTTTTAAATATCACACATCTTCTATCGAAGCACTCGAACTTTTCAAAGACATAAAAGCACAATATATGATTCCTGTTCATTATGGAGCAGCAAGATATTTCACAGATGAAAACAAACCTTTGTATGTTATGAATGAATTGATTGATTCGTTAACTGCTTACAGAGACCTTAGGGAAAAAGTAATCCCGTTAAAAGTAGGCGAGCAAAAAATCTGGAAATAAGAAACGTCATTTGTTGTAATAGATAGTTTCTAATCTTTTGTAAATAATTAAAACATTGACACAAAGTCACAAAGACACAAAGTTTAGCAAAGTATTTTCCGTTGTATCAGTATATAAACAGGATTACATCCCCGGAGGGGATGAAAATGAATAACCCCCGGCGAAGCCGGGGGTTATTTTAGATAAAACGCCAACCCCGAAGGGGTTGAACATAAACCCGATAATCTAACAAAGCTTTTCTATCTTTCTTTTCTTTGCGAACCTTGTTCTTCTTTGTCGAAGACTCGCCGCGGAGAGCGGTTGAATTTTTACGAAAAGCCCGAAACCTAAAAAGGCATATCCTCACTATTTGCCACCAAATCATCAGGCGGCTCGTTCGAATTGTTTGGAGATGACGACTTCGAAGACGACTCTCCTTCCGCATCAATCTTCCAGGCAACCAAAGAGTTAAAATAAACCGTCTTACCTTCCGGGTTTGTCCACTCTCTGCCGTTGAGATTAAAAGCAACTTTAACCATATCACCTTCGTTAAACTTTTCAATCAACGAACATCTGTCTTTTACTAACTGAAATGTTATGTACTGGGGAAACTGACCCGATTCATCAACTACCACAAAATCTCTTTTTGTAAAGTTGTTTTTAAATTCCTGAATAGGAAACACTTTGTGTACTTTTCCTGTAAAATCCATTCTATTATTATTTTAAATTTTAAATTAATTCAAATTTAGCCGTGAAGTGTCTTAAGAATTTTGGCTCTTCAATTATTTTCACTCCGCGGATTTTATCTTTATTCTTGTTTATTTCTATTAATACTTCTGCCACAAAATCTATATGACTTTGTGTGTAAACACGTCGTGGGATAGCAAGCCTGACCAGTTCCATATCTGCGGGTATAAGTTTTCCTTTGTCATCATATTTTCCAAACATAACACTGCCGATTTCTACTGCGCTGTATTCCGCCAAGTCTGTAAAGTTCTACTGCAAGCGCCTGACCGGGATACTGGTCAACAGGAATATTCGGCAGAAATCCTTTTGCGTCAAGATATATTGCGTGTCCGCCGACAGGTTTGATATAAGGAATACCGTTTGCCTCAAGTTTATCACCGAGATATTTTGATGAATGTATTCTGTAATGCAGATAACTTTCGTCTATAATTTCTTCAAGTCCCTGTGCAATTGCTGCCATATCACGTCCCGCAAGTCCGCCGTATGTTTCATAACCTTCTGTAATTATCAGAAGATTCTTGCAGTTCTGATACCAGTCTTCGTTATTCATGGCAAGGAATCCGCCGATGTTTGCAAACGCATCTTTCTTCGCCGACATCGTACATCCGTCCGCATAGGAAAACATTTCATTGCATATTTCGAGTATCTCTTTTTTCTCATAACCCTTTTCTCTTATCTTTAATAAAATAAGCATTTTCCGCAAACCTGCAGGCATCAAGGAAGAAAGGAATTTTATATTCTTTGCATATTTTGCTTACTTCTCGTATGTTTTCCATCGAAACAGGCTGCCCGCCTCCCGTATTATTCGTAATCGTATGCATACAAACAGGAATGTTTTTCACGCCGACTTTTTCAATAAGCTCCCGTAGTTTTTTTGTATCCATATTTCCTTTAAACGGATGTAAAACCTCAGGATGTTTTCCTTCTTCAATAACAAGGTCAACCGCTTCGGCACCGTTAAACTCTATGTTTGCACGGGTAGTATCGAAATGGTTATTGCTCGGAATGTATTTTCCTTTTCCTGCATTTACAAACCTTCCGTCTTTATCTATGTCACTGAGTAAAAAAGTAAAAAGAATTCTTTCCGCCGCTCTGCCCTGATGTACAGGGATAGTGTGCTTAAACCCGAAAATCTTTTTGGCAACTTCCTCAAACCTGAAATATGACCTTGAACCCGCATAAGATTCATCGCCGTCCATCATCGCTGCCCATTGTTTTGAACTCATTGCGGAAGTACCGCTGTCAGTAAGCAAATCGATTAAAACATCTTCAGCAGGAATTAAAAACGGGTTGTAAAACGCCTTCTTTAAAATTTCTTCTCTTTCCGGAATCGTGGTCGTTTTTACGTACTCAACGGACTTGATTCTAAACGGCTCAATTATGGTTTTCATTCTATTTAATTAGTTTTAATATAAGCAAAAAGGTAATTTACAAAAAAACTGCCAAAGAGTTAATTCATAAATTTAGTATTCAGGCACCCTAAAATTAACCGCCTTAAAAAACAACCGTTTTCTCTAATTCGTGTAATTTGAATATTTCGTAGAAATAGTGTACATCTTTCTTTTTCTATTTTTTCTCTAATTTAATTAATTCGTAATTCGTATAATTCGTGGACATCTTTTCTCTTCTCTTACGTTATTAAGATGTCAAATAAAATAAAAATCAGTGAAAATCAGTTTTTTCGGTGTAAATCAGTGTGCCATTTTTCAAAGAATGAACTTGTTAAAATTTTCTTTGTTATTTCATTTATAACAATATTTAAACTAATTCAAATTATAAAAATTACAAAGGAGTAAATAAAATGGCAGGAAAAAATCCAATCGGATGGTTTGAGATTCACGTTAAAGATTTTGATAAAGCGAGAGAGTTTTACGGCGGTTTGTTCAACTGGGAATTCAAACTTTCGCAAGGTTCAAAATCGCAGTACTGGAATATTTTCGCGGGAGATAATTCAATCGGCGGCGGGTTTATGAAAAAAGATAAACCTGAACACGAAGGACAGGCAGTTTTAATCTATGTCGAAGTAGAGAACATAGAAGAGACATTGAAAAAAGCCGGTGAACTTGGCGGAGGCACTCATACACCTAAAACACTCATTAATGAAAACGCAGGTTACTTTGCATTGTTAAACGATAATGATGGCAACGTGATTGGCTTGTGGTCTAAAGATTAATTTATCATAAATTACGCTATCTGTTTATACAGATAGCGTTGTTAATTTTATTGCTGCCCAACAGTTAATTCGAGAAACTCAATACCCGCGGGCTTTTCTACATCTTCATTTTTTATAGGTGCATTGAACGAAACCGTGTTTGCCGTAATAATAATACCGTCGAATGATGACTTAAGGACATATTTCCCGTTATAAATTGAATAAACCGCCCCAAGATTGCTTTCATAAATATCGCAGGTAAACCCCGAAACTATTTCATTCCCGCTTTTTCTCATCTTGGAAATTATTTCATCCGCATCGGCAAGCGCGGCAAAGTTTTTCAGGTAATTATGGTCTTTGTTAATCTTCGATTTTACAGGCTGTACAGAAGTTTCAGTTGTGAAATAAAAGTAAATCCACCCGTCGGATATAAATCGTGTTTCTATGTTATTCTGTCCGTTTACAGTTTTTTCAAGAGTTAGTTTTATCTTTCCGCCTTTTTTTGCAAGAGTTATCTTTCCGTTTCCCGTACCCGAAACATCATATTTAATTATTACAGAGGACGTATCAGTATTATTCGGATTTTGATTTATTATTTTCCCCTCTTTTTTCTTCTCTTCATCGCAGCCTGCGATTACAATGCTAATAATGGAGATAAAGAATATGCTGTATAAAAAGTGTTTCATCGTTAAAAATTTTATTCATTATACTTTAATTACGTAATTTATACAATTGAAAATTTCTTACACAGGGCAGGGTGTGTTGCATAAATCGAAATTAATTCAAACAATAATAAAATTTTATCGTAACATAAAACAACTTAACATTTTTATTTGTTATATTTTTAAAATAAACCATTTATTATTATTTATGAAGATTAAATCATTATTTACGTTATTATTTGTTTTTGTTGTCTCGGGGCTTTTTGCTCAGGAGAATATTTGGTACACAACCGTTTTAAAAGAACAATTTCTTGATAAAAACGGAAATCCCGTTACGGGCAAAGGAGTAGTTGTGGGAGATATCGATTCCGGTATTGATGTTTTTAGCCCTTTCTTTTTCTTCGCGGATGGCGGTGAGTTTAACTGGATAGATGCTGATAAAGACGGCAAGTTTACTCCCGGGCTTGACGCTGTTGATTATAATGCAGACGGAATTCCAAACATAAGCGAAGTTCTGCGGTACATTGAAATGAATAACAATACATACAATGTATTAAAAACAGACAAAGACAACTTCAACCCCGATATGGACTTTCTTTATAACGATAAAAACGGTAACAAGAAAAGGGATTTTGGAGAGAAAGAGGGATTTACGGAAGACGACCCGACTTTCGGCGAGCAGTTTTTTATTGCAATTGATGCTAATAAAAACGGTGTACTTGATATAGGCGAAAAAATTGTTGGACTGAAAACCACAAAGGTCAGGTCTGTTCGTGAGAAAAACGGTACAATCAGAAGACGCGGGATTGACATAATAAAAACCGAGCCCGATACTGTGAAACACGGAACAAGCGTTGCAGGAATAGTGCTTGGCGGTCATTACGGCGTACAGAAGTTACACGGTTTCGCTCCCGATGCAGAAATTGTTATGGCAAACATTTACTATGATTATACTCCGCGCTTCGTTAGAAACTTTCCTGCCTTAATCAGGTTTTTAAGAGACGAAAAAGTAAATATTATGCTTTTTGAAGACGGTGAATGGATGCATGAGTTTATGGACGGCTCTACAGAAGAGGAAATGCTTACCAATGAAATAGCACGTTCAGGTATAACCGTTATCGGCGGCGGCGGTAACCTCGCGACAGGGAATATGCTGGTTCGTGCGAAATTAAAGAAAGCACAACTTGAAACTTTTAAGTTTTCGTCACCCGCAACAGGTGAGGGAAAAAAGAATGACGGCTCATTTGTTTCTTTCCTGTGGAAAGGAAAAGACAATAAGGCAGTATTTCAGGTATTAACACCTGATAATAAACTCTCGCCTGAAATTAAAGAAGGTTCGGGAATATTAAAGGTTGGAAATTACAATATTAATTATGCAAGAGAAGTTTCTTCCAAAGGTACTGTTATGATGAGGTTTGCATTTTCCGAAAAAGATTCGGGGACTGTAAAAGGAGACTGGCAGGTAAGGGTTCACGCTAAAGATGATATCGATTTGTACGGGTTTATAGTTGACGTAACACAATCCTGGGGAGGAACAACCAGATGGTATTCTGATAAAATTTCTGACGAAGGCACTGTAACTTTTCCTTCAACTGCAGACAGTTGTATGGCAATCGGTGCTTACACAGTAAACTATGCCTGGGGCACCACAGACGGAATTGGTAAATTGTGTTATTACAGCGGCATTGGTTATAATATTTCAGGTAAAGTCGGAATAGATATATGCGCTCCCGGTCACTCTACGTTTACGTGCGGGCCTAATAATTCTTATACTTTATTCAGCGGAACAAGTTCTGCCGCACCTCACGTTGTTGGTACGGTTGCTTTAATGATGCAGATAAATCCTTCGCTGACACACACACAGGTTAGAAATATATTAAGACACACTGCAAAATCAGATGAGTTTACCGGGTCTGTACCTAATACTAAATGGGGCGCAGGAAAATTAAGTCCCGAAGATGCTATTAAATATGTTTTGGGAATGTAGAGAAAGAAATTTAAATATAAATAATAAAGACGGCAGGTAAAACCTGCCGTCTTTGTTTATAATCAAAAGTAAATAAAATTATTTACTGACTTTGTTGACGTGTTTTGCTAATTTAGATTTTTCGTTAGCGGCTTTATTTTTGTGAATAAGGCCTTTTGTTGCTGCTCTATCTAAAGTTCTTACCGCTTTTTTAAATTCTGTTACGGCAACTTCTTTTTCAGTTGAAGAAAGAACCTTTTTTATAGAACCTTTAATCAGTACCTTGGTCTTTTTATTCTTATCGGTTCTCTTTAATGTTTGTCTTGCTCTCTTTTGAGCCGATTTGTGTCTTAATGGCATATTATGTCTTATTTTAAAATCTTAAAAATACTAAATTTAAGCGTTAAATTCAATCCGATTATAACTTTGCAATGGCATTTCTGATATCCGAAATAATATTCTGGACATTGCTGCTTTTCTTAAGGTTTTCCTTTATGCTGTTGTATGCATACAATACTGTTGCGTGGTCTTTGCCGCCAAAATTCAATCCAATCGATTCAAGCGTATAGTTTGTGAGTTCCTTTGCAAGATACATCGCAACCTGTCTTGCAAATGCAATTTCTTTTGTTCTTTTGCGCGATAGAATCTGATTTTCCGAAATCTTAAAATATTCTGCGGTTGCATAAATAATATTTTCTATTGAGATGCTTTTTGCTTTTCTGACATTTCCTAAAAACTTCTGAACAACTTTTTCGGCAAGTTCAAGGCTTATTTCACCCTTTGTAACCAGGATGCTCTCTGCAATCAGATTTACGATACACCCTTCGATTGAACGGATACTATCCTTAATGTTAGAAGCGATATAATGGATTACTTCTTCGGGAACGTCTTCGATGTTTGCTTCTTCAAGTTTCTTCTGAATAATGGCAACCCTCATTTCCCAGCTTGGCAGCTGAATGTCAACCATTATACCCCACTGAAATCTTGAAATTAATCTTTCGGTAATACTTTTTAACTGGTTGATTGGCTTGTCACTCGAAAAGATAATCTGTTTTTTGTTGTTATATAACGTATTAAAAATCTGATACATAAAATCCTGTGTTCCCGGTTTTCCTGAAAGCGTTTGTATATCATCAAGAATAAGAACATCAAGAGATTTATAAAAACTGTCAAGTTTTCTTGTTCCGCCTTTGTCGCCCGAGAAGTCAAACTTTTCTCTTGCTATGCTTGTCGTGAACTGACTTGTAAACTCGGGAGTCGTAAGATAGTAAACCCTCTTTTCGGGAAATCTTTTTGCTATTTCATTTCCTATTGCCTGAACTAAATGTGTTTTTCCAACGCCAACCCCGCCATAAACAAGACAGGGATTGTAAGAGCCGCCGGGATTGTTGGCAATTGCAAACGCAGCAGCGACAGCAAGGTCGTTGCTTTCACCCTTCACAAAATTTTCAAAAGTGTGTTTGGAATAAAGGTTAGAAACAAATTTTTCTTTTTCTTCTTCGGATTGATAATTTTTTGCCGCTCCATAAGGGTACTGAAAGTTAGTTATGGTTTGTTTTTCTTCTGCCGGTACCTGTTTTTCTTCAACAGCATCGAATAAACTTTCCTGTGAAACGATATAAGTCAATTTTCCATTTTCACCGAGTAATCCGCTTTCAATAATTGCAGAAATCTGTTTGTTGTATCTTTTCTCAATTATTCCGTAAACATCCTTGCTTGGAACCTGAATCGTCAAAACATTATTTTCAAAACTTATTGGAGATAAAATAGAAAACCAGGTGCTGATTTCAGATTGTCTTAAATTCTGAGATAATAACTCGATAAATTTAACCCAAATCTCTTTAGCATTTTCTCTTAAGAGTTGCTGTTCCGGCGTTTCTTTTTGTTCGTGTTTATTCTTGTCGTACGAATTAGTAAATGTATTACCCATCTAATGAACTTATATATTTATTAACAAATCAATATTACTTAAGACTTTACTTTAAGTAAACCTTTTCAAAATCCTTTAAATATTAAGGTATTTTTTCCTATGTTTTAACAGACTTGTGTCTGCTTTAACCGTTATATTTTTATAGATGTTATAGATTCTCTCCGGACTTGTTAACAATCGTTGTTAATAAGTGCATTTCTGAGGCAATCTGTTATCCCTAAATTAACTTTTCAAAAAAAGTTATTAACAATGTATTAACAGGAAAATCTCTTAATGTTACGGTAGATAATATTAGCGAAAGATTTTCTTTAAGTCAAGTTTGAAATTTTTGATTATAACTAATTTGCTTTGTCATTAATTCATCCTTGATTTTCTCGAAAAAGTTTATTAAATCTTTTTTCTTTTATCTTAAAAATTACAAAAAGAATAGATAATTAATTTAACCTTTAAGGTTAACGATAAGTTTTATAATTTTCCATCAATTGAATAGTTTAGATTTTGAAAAATATTGATTACATAAAATTTGTTGTTTCTAAAGTGGAAGCGGAATTTGTCGGCTGCTCAAACAGCCGTGAATACGTTAAGGTTATAACCGTTCTTCATTCGCTAAAGATTACCGACAATATTCTGAGAGACGTTTATATACTTTCGGGTATAAAGAAATTACGTCAGTTATCTGCATATTTAATTTTTATGATTAAAAAAATTGAAGCGGGAAGCATTAACATTGATAATTTTATGGAAAACTATTCCACCGACAAAAACTTTCTCGCATCTTATTTTCAGACGTATTACGACCTTGAACAAATCACCCCCGATGAATTCGTAACGGAAGAAATTGATACCAAATTTATTTTTGAAGAAGAAAACAAATCAGACGAGATACCTGTTTACTCCCTCGCGGAATCAAATTTTAAAGTTGGTGATTTAGATAACGAACTTGTTACAGAAGAATTCAGGGATACATCGATAAACGAGAACTATACCGACCCGGGTGATGCTTATATGAAATTAGTGGAGGATGAAAAAAATTCAGAGTCAGGCGAAGACTCGAACAGCGTGTTCTTTACTGATATTTCTGAGGATGTGTTTAGTCTGCCGGGGAAAGACGAGAACTCTAAAAAAGAGTTTGATGACGAAAATATTTATTCCGCAGAAAGCACAGAAGAAAAAGAATCTGTCGAACCTGTTGCGGCGGGCGGGAATAATGTTTCTGTTGACGAAAATCTAAACGATAACACGCACAGGGTTTCGATAATTGATGAACCTTCGGAGACAAAAGAGTCAAAAGAAATTGAACCCACATTTGAGGAGAGTAAAAACCTTGCAGATTTTTTTGAAAAACTTGATGAAGAGCCCGCCACCCCTATAGAAGAAGTTGGTCACGTTACCCCTGTTGTAGTATCAAACGAGGCGGAAGATAAAACAAATTTGTTTTCAACTGCCGGGGATTCTTCCGAACCCGTTATCGCGGCGGAAATAATATCGGACGAGGTTGTTTCCGGTACAGATGAAACCGTTGTTAACGAAATCGATGAAAGTGAAATTTTACAGGGTTTGCTGCCCACTCTTCCGGAAAAAGTTAAAACGCAGGAAGAAAACGACGAACCAATAATTGAAACAGATAAAGAACTTGACAAAAAATTACAGGAGATTGAAAAAGAGACCTCGGAAGAACTATTAAATTCAGAGTTTATAAAATATGAAAAATTTCTTTACGAAAAGAATAAAACGCTTTTCGGACTTTTAGACGACCTTATTCTTATTAATGAATCGAATGATCCCGACATTGAGATGAGGGATGCAATACTCGAAGAAATATTTGTTATACTTGACGGCTTAAAGAAATATTCTGAAAGTATGTCTTTCGAAGTGATAACAGGGATTTACAGTTCTATGATGTACTGTTTTGATATAAAGTTTAAAGATGTTTTACTTTCTAAAGAAAACATTTCGATATTTTCAAAGTCACTCAAGGGTGTTGAAGATTTAATCAAAGGAAATGAGTTGATGGGTTTTGATATTATCATCTCAAAACTAAAATTACTTGAAGAAGAACTCGGGAAATTACTTGCCGACAGGGAGAATTTTGAAAAGAAGAAATATGATTTCGGCGAGGAAGAAAGCAACATGATAAAAGAATTTAAAGACAGCAGTGAATACGACGCATACATAATTCTTCGTGATAAGATTACAGAACTTGAAGAGACATTTCAGATTATTGCAAGTATGAAAGATAAGACTTATCCGTTTGAATCCATACGAAAACTTTCTGTTACGTTTGCTCTCTTTCGGGAGATAGTAAATATTTCACGAATACTTGAAATGAACAAGGTTGCTCACCTTGCGGAAGCAGGATACATATTTGTTAAGTTTGTTCAAAACTATCGCATAGACCCGTTTAAAGAAGAGGTTTCGGAAGTGTTCAAATATTTAATATACAGTTTTAAACTAATTTATCTTGATAAACCGGTAAAAGATTTTGATACGTTTGTATCCTTTTTAAACGACCCGGTAAAAATATTTTACCCTAAAAAATAAGACAATGAATAATTACGCAGTAATAATGGCTGGAGGTATCGGTACAAGGTTCTGGCCTAAAGGAACTTCAAAACTTCCAAAACAATATCTCAAGATTGAAAATGACCATAGTTCTATGATTCAGCAAACATTTAAACGTCTTGAGAGTGTTGTTTCACCTTCCAACATTTTTGTGGTAACAAATGTTGCCTACAAAGCAGTTACGAAAAAACATCTGCCCAAAATTCCGGAAGAAAACATTATTTGCGAACCCTTCGGCAGAAACACTGCCCCGTGTATTGGTTTGACATGCCTGTTTATCAAACAGTTCGACACAAAGGCTAATGTACTTGTTGTACCTTCCGACCATATAATAAAAGATGTTGAAGAGTTTCAACGAGTTGCTAAATGCGGTTTATCTTTTACCAATGATAATGGCGGTATAGTTACACTTGGCATCAATCCAACCAAACCCGAAACGGGTTATGGATACATACAATTCGACCCGGATGAGTTTACCGAAGTAACCGCGAAAAACGGGAACCATAACGAACCGCCTGAAAAGATTTTTAAAGTCAGAACGTTTGCCGAAAAACCAAATCTCGAAACGGCTAAGGCGTTTATTGAAAGCGGCGACTTTCTCTGGAACAGCGGTATGTTTATCTTTCGTGTGGATACCATGCTCCAGGAAATTCAGGATTCTTTACCCGACCTTCATACTGCATTACACACACTCGAAAAAAGTTTAATGAAAAACAATTTCGAAAAAATTCTTGAAAAGGTTTATTCGCAGATAAAAGGAATCTCTATCGACTATGGAGTTATGGAAAAATCTCAGGAAGTATATACAATCAAAAGTCATTTCGACTGGAGCGATGTTGGTTCCTGGGATGAAATTTATAACTTCAACAAAAAAGATAAAGATGGTAACGTTAAGCATGGCGCAACTGTCACCATAAATTCAAAAAACTGTCTTATTATAAACGACCAGAGAATTTCTGCACTTGTCGGTGTTGAAGATTTGATGGTAATCGATACTGATAACGGCCTGCTTATATGTAAGCGCGGTGAATCACAAAACGTAAAAGAAGTAGTGGATTACCTCCGCCGAAAAGGTCTCGACCAATATCTGTAATAGATTATACATTTTAAAAAAGGCTCTTTGCAGATACTTTGTAAAGAGCCTTTATAATTTATTGTTTAATTTAAAAACACACTGTTTTATTCCGCAGTATGAGGGCGCAGAATGTTAATCAAAAAACTTTAAACCAATTACCCCTATGATAATCAAGCCCGCGGAAAACATTCTCATAAGGTTAGTTGGGTCTTTGAAGAAAATCATTCCGAATAAAAAAGTACCGACAGCGCCTATCCCTGTCCAGACAGCATAAGCAGTTCCGATAGGTATTTCTTTTTGTGCAACCCAGAGAAAATACCCGCTCGCCGCCATCGAAATAACGGCAACCGAAATCCATAAAACCTTTTGTTCGGTTATCTGTGAAAGTTTAAAGCCAAGTGGCCAGCCCATTTCGAAAAGCCCCGCTATAATTAAATAAATCCAAGCCATAAAATATTTTGAGTTTAGTAACGTTATCTTATTCTGTAATACACTTCAAGAAGGTTTGCAAAAAATAAGAATGCAATAAGATAATGAATATTTACCAATAAATAAATTTCTTTAATTTCATTCAGATGTGCGGTTGCTACATAATAAAAGAGGTTGACATTTGCCAACCTCTTTTTCCCGTGAAATATTTTCTGAAATTATTTTGCTTTTTCTTCTTTTGGTTTTTCCGTTGCAGCCTTTTTCTTTGCCGTAAGGTTTTTCTTCATCCATTCAGTTGTTACAGACTTAGGTCTGATTATAGGTCTGTTCAAAGCACGGTTTAAAATTAATTGTGCAGACAAACCGAGTATTCTCGAAACGGAGAACAACACAGTATAATATTCATACTCAGTTAAGCCGTAATAGTGAAGAAGAGCGCCGCTCGAAGCGTCAACGTTAGGCCATGGGTCTTTTGCTTTTCCGCCTTCCATTAAAATCTTCGGCACAATATTAAACAATTGTTTTACGATTCCGAATATTTCATCATCAGGTAAATGTTTGTTTCCAAAATTCACAAATGCCGTAAACCTTGGGTCGGTTACTCTAAGTACCGCATGTCCGTATCCCGAAATTACTTTCTTGTTGTTAAGCAAATTTAAACAATAATCTTTTATTTCTGCATCACTTGGCGTATGACCAATGTCATCTCTTAATTTAACAATAAATCTTAAGCACTCCTGATTCGCCAGTCCGTGCAGTGGTCCCGCAAGTCCGTTCAGTCCGCCGCTTATTGAAAAATAAATATCCGACAGAGCAGAGTTAATAGTTTGTGTTGCCATCGCACTGACATTACCGCCTTCGTGGTCGCAGTGTAACACCATATAAAGTCTCATCAGGTCTGCAAAAGAACCATCTGGGTCTTCAGTGCCAAGCAGCCTTGCATAGTTTTCTGCCCAGTCTAAATTGTTATCAGGATTAATTCTTGGTCCCTTATTAAATTTCCTTCTGTATATATAAGCCGCAATAATCGGCAGACGGGAAATTAAATTTAAAGCATCCCACAGCATTGGCTCCCATAACATATCTTTCGGCATTCCTTCTTCATATCTTTTTCTGAAGAAAGATTCGTTCTCCATCACAAGCACAGCCGAATTCAGCATTACCATCGGATGGGTTTCCATAGGTAAAGCATTTATTGTGTTCCAAACATAAAACGGAACATCGCTCCTTCTTTTGATTTCCCACTGAAGGTCTTCAAGTGCTTCTTTGTTTGGCAATTCACCTGTAAGAAGTAAATAAAAAATTTCCTCAGGTAATTTGTCAACTAAATCGAGTATCGGAATACCCCTGATTATAAGCCCTGTATCAAGGCCTACTTCAGAAGTATCGCATATCATTGCCTTTATACCACGCATTCCTCCGAACACCTGTTCTGTGGTAACTTCTCCTATTATCTCGTTTGGTCCTAAAGCAAATACTTCGTTTGCTTCTTTTCTCAGTCCCGGAATAATTTCCGCGAGTTTATCTCTTAGTATCATAAAATATATATTTATGTTATTATAAAAATCTATTCAAATAATAGTCAGGAAGCATTTCCAAACTATGCAGAATTAATCAAATTGAATTAATTTGAATTTAGTATTAATTTAACCTAATTAAGCAATTTAAAGTTTTAAATATTAATATGAAAATCAAATTTCATGGACACGCTTTTGTCGAGGTAGATACCGGCAAATATAAAATTTTGATAGACCCGTTTATAACGGGTAATCCAAACTGTGATGTAGCGCTTGAAGACGTTAAATGCGACTTCATTATTCCTACTCACGGACACGGAGATAATTTCGGTGACACAATAGAACTTGCCAAACGTAACGATGCTACGGTTATTGGCATTTATGAAATCGCGAATTATTGTTCCGCACAGGGTGTTAAAGCACACCCTATGAATATTGGCGGTGGTTATAACTTTCCTTTTGGAAGAGCAAAACTTACCATCGCACACCATTCGTCTTCTTTTCCTGATGGAACTTATGCAGGCGATGCGTACGGAGTAATTCTTACGGTTGACGGAAAGAATTTTTATCAGGCAGGCGATACGGGTTTGTTTTACGATATGAAATTGATTGGCGATATGTATAAAATCGATGCGGCGTTTATGCCTATTGGTGATGACTTCACCATGGGTGTTGACGATGCGGTTAAAGCAGTTGAGTATGTAAAACCTGCCGTCGTCGTTCCTATACATTACGATACATTTGATATTATCAAATCTGATGCGAACGACTTTAAGCGGAAGGTTGAATCTATTGGTAAAAAATGTGTTATAATGAAACCCGGTGACGTTTTAGAAATTTAAAATTATTATTTGTTGCAGAAAATTATTTCAATATCAAACCAGAAAGGCGGCGTTGGCAAAACAACAACTGCGGTTAATCTGTCGTCTTGTATTGCCAACCTTGGAATACAGACTTTGTTAATTGATGCAGACCCGCAGTCTAACGCTACAACAGGCATAGGGCTCGAGCCCAGGGATGATGGAAACAGCATATATGAAATTCTTGTAAGCGATACAAAGGCTAAGGAAGTAGTTCAGAAAACACAGATAGATAATTTATACATAATAAGGTCTAACATAAATCTTGTTGCTGCCGAACTTGAACTTGTCACGATAAATCATCGTGAGGGTGTTTTGAGAAAAAAACTGCAGGAATTATCTTTGCCCGATAGCGGATTTGATTTCAGGTTTATTTTTATTGACTGTCCGCCTTCACTTGGCTTAATTACACTTAACTCATTGAATGCGGCAGACTCGGTTTTAATTCCCGTTCAGTGCGAGTACTATGCACTTGAAGGACTTTCGGCTTTGCTGAACACAATTAAGATGGTAAAGAATTCCTTTAATCCGTCTTTGGGTATTGAAGGTTATCTTTTAACGATGTTTGATTCAAGGCTCAAACTCGCTAATCAGGTTGAGGCTGAGTTGAGAAAATATTTTACGGATAAAGTTTTCAAAACAAAGATTGCAAGAAACGTAAAGATTGGCGAAGCACCGAGTTACGGCAAACCTATAGTTGAATATGACCCTTTGTCACTGGGAGCAAAGCATTATGCAGATTTAGCGGAGGAATTTATTGAAAGAAATAAAATTAATTAATATATGGATACAAAAGGCGGATTAGGAAAAGGTATTTCGGTTTTGTTTGAAAACAAAAACATTGACCCCGATAATGTTACCGGTGAAGACCGTTCAAAGAATAATTCTAAAGAACAGTTACTGATTGAAGTTGAAAAAATTCAAAGAAACCCGTATCAGCCAAGAGAAGATTTTAATGAAGAGGAACTAAAAGAACTTGCGGACTCAATAAAACAGAAAGGCGTACTTCAGCCGATAACGGTTATGACAGCAAGAGACGGCAACGGATACATTCTGATTTCAGGCGAAAGACGGTTGCGTGCATCCGTTCTTGCAGGTTTAAAAAAGATTCCTGCTTATATATACAATACAACTGATGACAGCAAAGAGAATCTTCTCGAACTTGCTTTAATAGAGAATGTTCAGCGTGCAGACCTTAATGCGATGGAACTTTCCGATTCATACCAGATGCTTGTTGATGATTGTAATCTAACGCAGGAACAGATTGCGGCGAAAGTTTCAAAACAAAGAAGCACTGTTGCAAATTTTTTGAGACTGCAAAAACTTCCGGTTGAAGTGAAAGTGTCGCTGCGGAAGGGTGAAATAACAGAAGGACACGCAAGAGGAATACTAAGAGTTGACGACTCTGCTGCGCAGTTGGTTTTATGGAGAAGGATATTAAAAGAAAAGATAACCGTCCGGGAAGTAGAAAATTTAACGAAGGAGACGACGAAGCCAAAAAAGAAGAAAACACTGTCATCGGGTAAAACACCACTGGACCCGTATTTACAGGAGTTGGAAAATAAACTCAGAGTGTTTTTTGGAACACGTGTAACAATAAAAGCAAAGACAAAACAAACAGGAGAAATTATTATAGATTATTTTTCAGATGAAGACCTTGACAGGATTGTAGAGTTAAGCGAAAAAAACAATAAATAAAAATTATAACATTATGAAACAGAAATTATTTACGGAAAAGGCACCGAAGCCAATCGGTCCTTATTCACAGGCGATAAAATACAACGGTTTAAAAATTAAGAGCGGAGGGTTTGAATCGGCAATAAAAGAGGCGATTGAATACAAAGGATTAATTTTCACGTCGGGACAGATTCCACTCGGTGCAGACGGCACAATCGTTTCAGACGACATCAAAGAACAGACACGCTCGGTGTGCACGCATTTAAAAACCTTGCTTGAGGAAAGCGGAAGTTCAATTGCGAATGTTTTAAAAACAACGGTTTTCTTAAAA
Organism: Ignavibacteriota bacterium; assembly: GCA_963748665.1. GTDB lineage: Bacteria > Bacteroidota > Ignavibacteria > Tepidaquicellales > Tepidaquicellaceae > CAIKZJ01. Next base: position 99,839 of record CAVVJW010000028.1, read on the forward strand.
GATATGAATGACTTTGCCGCAATGAATGAAGTTTATGCTGAGTTCTTTGGAGAGTCGGCTCCTGCGCGCAGTACAATTGAGGTGGCCAGGCTGCCGAAAGATGCGAAGGTTGAGATAGAAGTAGTCGCACATACGTAATAGCTTAGTAAAAAGATTTTTACCACAGAGCGCACAGAGGCTTTTTAGGAAAAGAGATTTTCACCACTACGACACTTGGTGCAAGATAATAATAAATGAAGAACTTTCAGAGATGGAAGTTCTTTTGTTTTATTTATTCATAGCGAGGTACATTCCGCCAAAGTAAGGGATTAGCCAGATCATCCATACGTGAATGCTGTAAACGTGAAACTTCCTGTGCATTTTATCACTTCCTTTTATTATTACGTATTGAGCCCAGACTACGTGCACAAGCATAACCCATAGCGCAATCTGACCCGTTAAAGTATGCGGGTCCCAAATATTAAACTCCCTTGTTGAAATAAGATGCATTGCATAAGTGCCGGAGATATCGAACATAAGTCCCAGCCAGAAACAGACTACATGCCAGGTTTTCAGGTACCTTGCAAAGCGTTCAGACCATATACCGATGGAATAGAACACTAATGCGAGTGTAATGAGTGTTACCGATAATATTGTTAATGTTGACATATAATAATAAAGATAAATACAAATAACATTTTTCCTTTTTAAAATTAAACCCAAAAGAAAATACCCGATAAATGTAATTATATATATTATCAAATTTATTTTCGGTTTTTAGAAATTATTTTAAGTGGGATTTTGTTGAAAATTTCGTGAAGCGGGTTAGATTTTTTAAACCCGCAAAAAATAATTTTAGGTAAGTATAATTCAATTTATTTTTACGTATTTTATGTATAAATTTTTACATGGATAAACATCTACTTGATTACAATTTGAAGGTGCGTTTACCTATCATTGCATTTGTGGTGATAGCGGTTTTTGCAATTACATATTACGCATCATACGCCGAGCGTAACAGTATCGGTTATACGCCGGAACAACCGGTGAAGTTTTCACATAAATTGCACGCAGGTTCAATGCAGATTGACTGTAAGTACTGTCATACAGGAGTTGATAAGTCCAGGAATGCGAGCGTTCCTTCGGTTGACATCTGTATGAACTGCCACACTCTTGCCAGAACGGACAAACCCGAGATTCAGAAGTTAACGAGTTATTACAAGGATAACAAACCTCTTGAATGGAACAGGATTCATAAGGTTCCTCAGTTTGTTTATTTCAATCATAGTTCACACGTTAATAAAAATATCGATTGCATTGACTGTCACGGCGACGTGAAACAGATGGAAGTTGTGGGTCAGACGAATTCATTTACGATGGGCGCTTGTCTGAACTGCCACAGACAGCCGGAGAAGAAGATTAGTAACTATGAAGAGATTAAAGCGAATTTGAAAAAAGGTCCGGAGAATTGTTCAGCTTGTCACCGTTAATAAATTTAAAACAAGACTTTCAAAGATTAATATATTACAATGAAGATTAGAGATTTTCTGAAAGAGAAAAAAGTAGATAGAAAACATTTTATATATGCAACGGGTGCGATTGCATTGGGTGGTTTTCTGCTGGCGAAATTCCCGATAAAATTTTTATCGAAGCGGGCGGAAAATATATATAGTTCAAACGGGAAGATTCAGGTTAGGGAAAATCCTGATTCTGTTAAACGAATTAACGCTTAATGCAGAAAGGATAAGGATTTGTCGGATAAAGATATAAATTACTGGAGAGGGTTTAACGAATTAAACAGCGACCCCGATTTTCTGAAAGCGAAAGAAGATGAGTTTTTAGAAGGTGCCGCAGATGGGTTAGATGTTTCAAAATCATCGGCTGTAAGCAGAAGAACTTTTCTTGCTTTGATGGCATCTTCGGCAGCACTTGCTGCGACGGGCTGTTCGGACTACAGAGACAAGGGCGCGATTATTCCTTATAACAAGAAGCCTGAAGAGGTTACGATTGGTAATCCGAATTTTTATGCTTCAACCTGTACTGCTTGCGCTAATGCCTGCGGGATTCTTATTAAGACACGCGAGGGAAGACCTGTAAAGATTGACGGTAATCCAGAGCATCCTGTGAATAAGGGAAAAATTTGTGCTACCGGTCAGGCGAATATTATGAACCTTTACGACCCAATCAGACTGAAGGAGCCGATGCTTAAAGGAAGCGGGAGTTTTGCTTCGGTTAACTGGCTTGATGCAGATGTAAAAATAATTGATGAACTTAAGAAAGCTGTTGCGGCAGGAAAAGAGATTGCAGTTATTACGCATACCGTGACTTCACCAACTGCAAAACTTTTGTTTGAAGATTTTGCGAAGAAATATACTACTGCGAAATTTTATTCTTATGAACTTACGAGTGATGTAAATAAAGTTAATGCGTTTAAGAAAAGTTTTGGTAAAGACGGTCTTCCTGTAATAAAATGGAATGAAGCGAAGGTTATACTTTCACTTGAGTCTGATTTTCTTGCGAAGGACGGAAACTTTGTAGAGGCGCAGAGGCTTTATACGGAGAGCCGCGACGTGATGAAGAAGAACGGCGAGTTTAATAAGTTGTACGTTGTTGAAGGAGGGTTTAGTTTGACGGGTGCAAATTCCGATTACAGAATTAAACTGAGAACAGATGCGATTGAAGAGTTTGCGTATGCTTTGATTAGTGCGCTTGGTGAAAACAATTCGGGAATAGATGAACTGATTAAGAAATATAATTTAAAGAAGGAAGCAGTTAAATCACTCGTTGAGGATTTAAAAGCGAATAAGGGCGAAGCGTTTGTTACTGCGGGGGCGAAGTTCCCTGAGTCAACACACATTGCCGTTAATAAATTAAATGATTTACTCGCAACAAAAGTTTATTCGAAAGAAAACTTTGCGTCGTCTGTTATGCCGCTTACAGCAAAGGCAGACGTTGATGCACTCGTCGGAAGAATGAATGCGGGCGGAGTTGGTGCAGTTGTTCATTTCGATACAAACCCTGTTTATCATTTTTCACCTGATTATAAATATGCCGATGCATTGAAGAAAGTCGGACTTGTTGTAACTTTTGCAGAGGCGCATAATGAAACGAGTGAACTTAGTAATTATGTACTTCCTGTAAATCATAATTTTGAATCGTGGGGTGACCACAAACCGAGAACGGGCGTGATGAGTACTCAGCAGCCTGTTATCGCACCAATCTATAAGACAAGACAAAAAGAAGCTGCAATGCTTAACTGGCTTGCAGAAAAGCCCGAAGCCTATGCCGAAAATATTTATATGAATTATATTAAGGCAAACTGGGAGAAATCAGTTTATTCGGTGGTAAGTGCTAAAGTTGATTTCAAAACTTTCTGGACGGGTGCAATTCACGACGGCGTGATTGCATTCAACGAAAAGTTTGATGATACATTCACTTTCAGACCTGAAGGTTTTAGCGCTCCTGCTTTAAAAGCCTCAGCAGCCGCAGTGCTTCAGCTTAACCGTCCGAACTATTTAACTGACGGAAGGTTTGCGAATAACGGATGGCTTCAGGAATTACCAAACCCGATTACAAAATCTGTCTGGGATAACTATGCTTCTGTTTCGCCGGCATACGCAGAACAGCTTGGAGTGAAGGCAAACGATATGGTTGAAATCACAGCAGGCGGAAAGACAGTGTCTGCACCGGTTTTCGTACAGCCCGGTATGGCAGACGGAGTTATTGCAATCGACCTTGGTTACGGAAGAACTAACGCAGGACCTATTGGTAACGGCGTTGGCGTTAACACAATAAATTTTATTTCGAAGAATGCAGCGGTTTCCGAATGGCTTTATAATGATGCGAAGATTGCTAAGGCAGCAGGTACTTATGAAGTTGTTTCGACACAGGAACATTTTCCGATTGATAATGAAAGGTATAACGACATTCATCTGAAACGCGAAATCATTCGTGAAGGTGTATTCGAAGAGTATAAAGAAAATCCGAAATTCTTAAAAGAAGAAATCGGTAAAGTAGAATTGTTTAACATTGTTCCTTCGTATGAGTTTACTACGAACAAATGGGCAATGTCTATTGATTTGAATAAATGTACGGGTTGTAACTATTGCGTTGCTGCCTGTAACGTTGAGAATAATATTCCTGTCGTCGGCAAGGAACAGGTCGGCAAGAACAGGGAAATGATGTGGATGAGAATTGACAGATATTATGCGGGACATTCAGACGACCCGAGGATATCATTCCAGCCGATGCTTTGCCAGCATTGCGATAATGCACCTTGCGAAAACGTCTGTCCTGTTGCGGCAACTAACCACAGTCCTGACGGTCTGAACCAGATGGCTTACAACAGGTGCGTCGGTACAAGGTACTGCGCCAACAACTGTCCTTATAAAGTAAGAAGGTTTAACTACTTTAATTTCAGGGACAACCTTGCAGATGCTTATTATGAAAAAGATTCACTGAGCTTAATGCACAATCCTGAAGTAACTGTCCGTTCACGCGGCGTTATGGAGAAGTGTACATTCTGTGTTCAGAGAATTATGGACGAAAGACAGCACGCAACGGAAGAGAAGAGAGATTTAAACGGAGACAACGTAAAGACTGCGTGTCAGGAAGCCTGTCCTACAAACGCAATCGTCTTTGGAGATTTAACGAAGAAAGATTCAGATATAGTAAAACATAGAGATCACGAACTCGGCTATCACGTTCTGGAAGAAATAAACGTAAGGCCGAACGTAACATACATTGCAAAACTTAGAAATATAAAACCGGAGAAAAAAGCGTAGTGAGTATTATTGATTACACACAAGAATTACCGACGGTAGAAGGAAAACCTTCTGCACAATCTATAGATGATGTAATATCAAAACCGCTTGACACCAAACCGGGAAACCTTTGGAAGATACTGATTACAATAACATCTTTGATGCTGTTAGTTGGAGCAGGTGCCCTCGGATGGACGTTCTATAAAGGTATTGGTGTCTGGGGAAATAACAATCCCGTTGGATGGGGATTTGATATTGTAAACTTTGTGTTCTGGGTTGGTATTGGTCACGCAGGAACACTTATCTCTGCAGTCCTTTTCCTCCTGAGACAAAGATGGAGAACCGGGATTGCCCGTTTTGCCGAAGCGATGACAATCTTTGCCGTTATGTGCGCAGGTATTTTTCCTGCAATACATACGGGAAGAGCCTGGCTGGACGGATATTTATTCCCTTATCCGAATGCAAACGGACTTTGGGTGAACTTCACTTCACCACTGCTCTGGGACGTATTCGCTGTTTCGACATATTTTACCGTGTCGGCAATTTTCTGGTACATCGGTTTAATGCCGGACTTTGCAACATTGCGCGACAGAACAACTAACACTTTAAAGAAAAATATTTACTCTATATTAAGTCTTGGCTGGAGACATTCTTCCCGTCACTGGCAGCATTATGAAAAGGCTTATATGATTCTTGCAGGTTTTGCAACACCGCTCGTTCTCTCGGTTCATACAATCGTTTCTTTTGACTTTGCAGTATCCGTTATTCCGGGATGGCATACAACAATCTTCCCGCCTTACTTTGTAGCGGGTGCAGTGTTTTCGGGATTTGCAATGGTGCAGAACGTTTTAATATTTGTAAGACAGGCATTTAACCTGAAACATATTATTACAATAAACCATCTTGAAAAAATGAATCAGGTCATGCTTCTCGTTGGTACGATGGTTGGTTATGCGTACGCAATGGAATTCTTTATAGCCTGGTATAGCGGAAATCAGTTTGAAACATTCACGTTTATAAACAGAGCACTCGGACCTTATGCCTGGGCTTACTGGACGATGGTATCGTGTAACGTTATATTTCCGCAGTTATTCTGGTTTAAGAAAATAAGAACAGCAATTATACCGATGTTTATACTTGGCGTGATTGTTAATATTGGAATGTGGTTTGAAAGGTTCGTTATAATTGTTACTTCTCTTTCACGTGACTATCTGCCGTCAAGCTGGGGAATGTACACACCGACGATTTATGATATAGGAATATTAATATTTTCCTTCGGATTATTTTTTACAAACGTATTGTTATTTGTAAGGGCTCTGCCGGCTGTTTCTATCGCTGAGGTTAAAGCGGTTATAGACGGCGCTCAACCTTCGCATAAAGGAGGTCATCATTAATGGATACCAAAAAGATTCACTCAGTAACGGCAATATTCGATACACCCGATGATATAATAAGAGCTTCGCAGGAAACTGTAAAAGCAGGCTATACAAAATTTGATACTAACACTCCGTATCCTGTTCACGGAATAGAGAAGGCAATGAACATCGGTACTTCGTACCTTGGATATTTCACTTTATTCCTCGGACTGTCGGGTGCGGCATTCGCATTTGCTTTTATCTATTGGGTTTCGGCGATTGACTATCCTTTAATCATCGGCGGCAAACCATTCTTCTCCTGGCCTGCGTTCGTACCCGTCACTTTTGAAGTGACCGTGCTTTCTGCAGCGGTAGGAACGGTGGGCGTTTTGATTGCGGGATTGTTTAGATTTCCGAATAACTCACATACATTGCACGACACTGCTTATATGAAGAAAGTTTCTTCCGATAAGTTTGGTGTCTGTATAGTTTCTATCGACCCGATGTTCGACGAAGCAACAGCAAAAAGTTTCTTGCAGGGTATTGGCGGAAAAGATATAGAAACAATATACGAACCCGAAAGAAAAACAATTAACGCTTTCGAGCCGAAGTTCTTAATGATGCTTGTGCTTGTTGCTCTGATTACTGCCGGTGCGACCTATTTTGCACTTAATAAACTTATGTTTATGGAGCCTTTCACCTGGATGGCGGAACAGGATAAACTCGTTCCGCAGTCGAAGAACGTTATGTTCGCTGATGGGTATGGAATGAGAAATCCTGTTGAAGGTACGGTTGCACGCGGGTTCACACCTTATGAGTTTGCAGGTATGCCTGATTCATCAGTAAAAAATCTTTCGAATCCATTGCCTGTTAGTAAACAGGTTTTATTAAAAGGAAAAGAAAAATATGATACTTTTTGCAGTCCTTGCCACGGTTATTACGGCAAAGGCGACAGCAGAATGAACGGGCAGTTTCCAAATCCGCCAACGCTTCACAGCGACAAGGTCAGAAACTGGGCGGATGGAAATGTTTATCACGTGATAGTTAACGGACAGAATGTTATGCCGAGCTACGCTAAGCAGATGACAAAGGACGAAAGATGGTCTGTCATACATTACATCAGAGTGTTACAGCGTTCACAAAACGCAAAGGACTCTGACGTTGAAGGAAAGTAAATTTTTAAAAACAAAGACTTTAAATATAACATTATATAAATGATTTACGAAAAGAAAGAGTTACCGGGTAAGGTTCAGAAGATTGGCTTCCTGCTTACGGGCCTGGGGCTGATACTTGTATTGGTTTCGTATTTGCTTGACCCGAAACGCGAGGCGTTTAACAACGTAATCGGTTTGATGTTTTTCGCAAGCATAGCACTTGGGGCATTAGTGCTCGTGGCGCTTGAATACCTTTCGGGTGCAGTCTGGAGCACGCCTTACAGAAGAGTAAGCGAGTTTATAGCATCTTCTTTGCCGATAGTTATGCTGTTTGCTATACCGCTTTTCTTTGCAATGCACTCAATATTTCACTGGACACATACAGATGTTGTTTCGGCTGACAAAATTCTTTCTGCAAAATCTCCTTATCTGAACATTCCGTTTTTTATCGGAAGAACAGTCGGAGTACTTGCATTGTTCTACATATTTTATTTATTGTTTACGAGGAATTCAAAAAAACAGGATGAATCAAAAGACCAGAAATTAACAAAAACAAATGTTAATCTTTCGGCAGTATTTATGTTCTTTGCAGGAATTGGTTTAACCGTTCTTGTAGTTGACTGGATAATGAGTCTTGAGCCGCATTGGTTCTCTACAATTTTCGGTATTTATTTTATCTCCGCTACTTTGCTTGCAGGACTTGCAGCGACAACTTATGCAGCCGTTAGCTTGAATGAGGGCGGATATATGGGGGTGAAAATCGGAAAGGATAATTATTATTCTTTCGGTGCCTTGCTTTTTGCAATCACAAATTTCTGGGCCTATATTGCTTTCAGCCAGTTTCTTTTGATATGGTATGCGAACATACCCGAGGAAACATTCTGGTTTATTGCACGCTGGCAGGGAGGCTGGGGATTTGTGTCGGTTCTGCTGATGATTGTTCGTTTTGCAGTACCATATGCGATGCTGCTGTCACAGCCGTCGAAAAGCGACCCTAAAAATTTAAAGAGAGTTTCAATTGTGATTTTGGTTGCTCACTTTGTTGATTTATACTGGCTTGTAATGCCGACTTTCAGCAAGACAATTACGTTTAGTTTTTATGAAATAGGTTTTCCTGTACTTGTAATAGGATTAATAGTTCTTGTGTTCTATGCTAAATCAAAAAGAAACAATATTATTCCGGTTGGAGACCCGAAGTTACAACGCGGATTGGATTTTCATTTATAATTTTGAAATTAAAAGTTTATAGAATATGATTGGTCAAAATGACGATATAAACCTTGAAGTAAAAGATAAGAAAACAGTTCTTCTGGGATTTTACGGAGTGTTTTATGTTTTGCTTATCCTGATTATTGTAGTTGTGGGATATTCTTATCTTGGAAAACTCGAATCATTTTCAAAAGGCAGCCTGATTCCTTTGTCTCTTATTAAAGATACTAACGCCGTTACAACAGATTTACCCATTGTAAAAGGAACCATTAGCGCCCCCGTTGACCTTGCGAAAGAAGTAGTGTCCACACCTGATAAAGTAGCAAAAGGTAAAACACTTTTCGACGCTAATTGTGTAAGTTGTCACGGAACAGAAGGCAAAGGCGACGGAGTTGCAGGAAAAACACTAAACCCTCCGCCAAGAAACTTTCACGATTTAAACGGATGGACAAACGGAGCTTCATTTTCGAATATGTATAAAACACTTCACGAAGGTATTACCGCAAGGGGAATGGCTTCGTACAACAATTTAAAACCCGAAGAAAGAATAGACATAATTTTATACATAAGAACATTTCTTCCAAACTATCCCGCAATTGATCAAAAAGAAATTGCAACAGTTGATGCGGCCTATAGTTTGTCAAAAGGTTTTAAGCAGCCGAATCAGATTCCCGTGAAAATGGCGGAAGAGAAAATACTGGAAGAAAACAAAATACTTAACGAAAAAATAGATTTTATCACAAAAACTATTATTAACGAGAAAAACGAAAAAGGTGCATTAGTTTTTAAAAAGATGAGTTTTGATGTAAAGAGCTCTGTGACGGCCCTTGCTTATTATATTAAGTGGAATGAAAATGAAAGTGCATTTGTTAAATTTGTGTCCGTAAATCCTGTGGCGAAAGGTTTCAATACATCTCTGAACGGGATTACTTCAGAAGAATGGGGCGTTGTTTTTCAGTATCTCAAAAATTTATTCTCAAAATAATTGAAAAAGATTTTAATAATAATATTGCTGATTGTTGTTGCTTTAAATAAAGTTTACGGCGATGACAAAAAATCAGAAGTCGGTATAGACGAGAAACTCGGACAGACCATTCCGATGAACCTTACGCTTATCGATGAATACGGAAAACCGGTTAAGTTGGCTGAATTAACAAAAGGTAAGCCGTTTGCTCTGACGCTTGTGTATTATCGTTGTCCGGGTATCTGCAGTCCGCTGCTGACAGGGTTTACGAAAACGATTGACCTTACAGATTTGGTTCCGGGTAAAGATTATCAGGTAATAACGGTAAGTTTTGACCCGACAGAAACTTATTTGACCGGAAGCGAAAAGAAGAAAAATTATTTTGCACAGTTGAAAAATAAACAACTTAGCAACGAAGACTGGAGATTCTTAACCGCAGACAGTTCAACAATCGCACAGTTAACGGACGCAGTAGGATTCAGGTATATTAAAAAAGACGGTGAATACATTCATTCGGGGGTGTTAACACTTCTGTCCCGGGAAGGAAAGATAACAAGATATTTATACGGAACAGATTTTCTTCCTCTGGATTTCAAACTTGGAATGATTGAAGCGGCAGAAGGAAAAGTAGGAACTACCATTGCAAAGGTTGTAAGCCTTTGTTATACGTATGATGCCGATGGTAAACGATATGTTCTTGATGTTACAAGAATTGCAGGCGGCGGAATGTTATTGTTGTTAGGAGTTTTTGTTGTTGTATTAATAGTTAAGAAAAAGAAAAATTAAATATATTAAATGGAGAATGTTTCATACTTAGATTATAAAGGAAAGCATAAAGGACTTTTGGGCTGGATACTTTCTACTGACCACAAAAGGATTGCAATTCTTTATCTGGTTTCGTTAATGGTATTCTTTCTTGTCGCAGTGACGTTTGGATTTTTGATGAGACTCGAAATGCTGTCACCGGGCAGAACTATTATCGACCCGCAAACTTACAACGCACTCTTTACGCTTCACGGAGTAATAATGATATTCCTGTTCATAATTCCGGGAATACCGGCAGTGTTTGGTAATTTCTTTTTACCGATTATGCTTGGCGCAAAAGACGTATCATTTCCAAGACTGAATTTACTCTCCTGGTATTTCTATATCATCGGAGCAGGGCTGGTATTGCTTTCATTATTCGCCGGAGGCGGACCGATAGATACAGGCTGGACGTTCTATGTTCCTTATAGTTTAAGAACACAGACAAATGTTTCGCTTGCAGTTTTTGCAGCATTCGTTCTTGGTTTCTCTTCAATATTAACAGGCTTAAATTTTATCGTTACTATTCATAGAATGAGATGTCCGGGTATGGGCTGGTTTAAAATGCCTTTATTTGCATGGGGACTATATTCAACCTCCTGGATTCAGGTACTTGCAACACCCGTAATTGGTATTACGCTTCTGTTAATAATAATGGAACGATTCTTTGGTATTGGTGTTTTTGACCCTGCGCTCGGCGGCGACCCGCTGCTCTATCAGCATTTATTCTGGATTTACTCGCATCCCGCTGTATATATTATGATTCTGCCCGCTATGGGACTTGTGTCTGAAATTATTCCGACGTTTTCCAGAAAAGATATTTTCGGTTACGGACCGATTGCAATGTCTTCTCTTGCAATTGCCTTCGTTGGTTATCTTGTCTGGGGACATCATATGTTCTCAAGCGGTATCAGCGATACTTCAAGAGCAATTTTTTCATTTCTGACATTTGTTGTCGCAATCCCGACAGGCATAAAAGTTTTTAACTGGGTTGCAACACTTTATAAAGCTTCAATAGATGCCCGCGCTCCTTTCTGGTTCGTCGTGGCTTTTATCTTTATATTTTCTATCGGCGGATTAACAGGTTTGGTTTTGGGTTCTTTAAACACTGATATTCATCTAACCGACACTTATTTTGTGGTTGCCCACTTCCATTATGTAATGTTCGGCGGAATGGGATTCCTATTCTTTGCTGCATTGCATTACTGGTTTCCGAAAATGTTCGGGAAAATGTATAATGAAAAAATTGCTAAGTTCGGCACTTTAATTTTCGCCATCGGGTTTAACACACTTTATTTTCCGATGTTTATTATGGGCTATCTTGGAATGCCAAGAAGATATTATGATTATTTACCCGAATATAAAATTTACCATATAATTTCTACCGTAGGTTCATGGATTTTAATAACAGGGATTTTAATCCTTATTTTCAACCTGCTTAAAGCATTGCTTAGCAAGGAAAGAACAACAACCGAAATTAATCCCTGGGGTGGAACGACTTTGGAATGGACAGTTCCATCACCGCCGCCTCTTGAAAATTTTGATGTGATTCCAACTGTAACACACGGTCCTTATTACAGACCAAATTTAATTAAACCGGAGAAAAGTCATTAATTATGAGTAACGAAACAGTAGCACACGTCCACAGAGACGACGAAGGCTCCAAAATGGGAATGTGGCTCTTTTTATTTACAGAGTTACTTTTATTCGGAGGTATGTTTATTCTGTATGCATCATACAGGTTTATGTACCCTGATAATTTTCGAGTAGCCGCAATGAGACTCGACACTCTCATCGGCGCGGTTAATACAATATTGCTTCTGACAAGCAGTTTAACCGTTGTAATTGCAATTGTCGCATTAAGGAGAAATCAAAAGACTTTCAGCATTTATATGCTTCTCTTTACGGTTGTTGCAGGCGGCGCATTCCTTGTAAATAAATATTTTGAATGGAGCGCAAAAATTCATCACGGTATATATCCAAAAGGTCCCGAGATGGCAAACCTTTCTGACGGAGAAGTTGTTTTTTACGGACTGTATTATGTTATGACAGGGTTACACGCTTTGCATATAGTTGTAGGTCTGGTTTTTATTCTGTTTATGGTTTATTTTATTATTAAGGATAAACAAACAGGTGATAATTGTCAGAAACTCGAAAACGCAGGATTGTATTGGCATCTGGTCGATATTATCTGGATATTTTTGTTTCCTTTATTCTATTTAATACATTGATAATAAAACATTATGAGCGATAATACAAATACACATTCACACGAACATCCGGGATACGGATTGTATGTTTTGGTATGGGCAGGACTCGTTGGCTTAACAACAGTAACAGTCGCCCTTGCAGGATTTAATCTGGCAAGTCTTACCATTGTAGTTGCGATGGCAATTGCAGTTGTTAAATCTTTGCTTGTTACAAATTATTTTATGCACGTTAAAACCGATTCGGCAGTCTTTAAGATATTTATTTTCGTATGTCTGGCAATATTTCTAACTATGATTATTTTAACATTTTTTGATTTAACTTATAGATTTCCATTAAAATGAAACAAACTATAGCTCAAAGTGTTGACGACAACATTCTTAATTATCGTAGGAATTTCGATTTTCTTCCTCGCGATTATTACTTTTGCTATGTTCTACTTTATGTATAAATACAGCAGAAAGAAAAATCCGGTCGCAACGGATATTACCGGAAATACATCTCTTGAAATATTGTGGACTGTGATACCAACAATACTCGTTATGGTTATGTTTTTCTATGGATATGCAGGTTTTAAGCAAATGAGAAACGCTCCCGCAGATGCAATGACCGTTAAAGTTATTGGCAGGATGTGGGTCTGGAATTATGAATATGAAAACGGTTTAAAGAGCGACACGCTTTTTGTTCCGACAGGGAGGCCAATAAAACTCGAATTAACCTCTACAGATGTTAATCATAGTTTTTATATTCCTGCGTTCAGAATCAAGGAAGATGCAGTTCCCGGAAGAAGAAATTATTTGTGGTTTGACCCTCAAGAGGATGGCGAATACGTTGTAGAGTGCGCAGAATATTGCGGGGTAAGCCATTCTTATATGTTGTCAAAAATTCATTCAATACCAAAAGATAAATTTGAAATCTGGTATAACACGCCAAGACCAAAAGAAGGTGCGGACTCAACGGCGGTTAAAACAGATTCTTTAAAAATTAAAACAGATACAATTAAAACGAAATAATTATTGAGCAGTATTAATAAATATAAAAACGAATCAGTCGTTCTTGAAGAACAATCAGTATTTTCTGTTATTGCTTCAAAAATGCAGATTTTACTTGAACTTGTAAAATTCCGCATTACCGTACTTGTTTCTTTTACCACCGCTCTTGGATATTTTCTCGCATCGGATAAACTTGGTTTCGGATTTTTATATTCTGTTGTCGGAATATTTCTCCTTGCCTGCAGTTCTGCGGCTTTGAACCAGTATCAGGAAGTTAAAACAGATTTAATGATGGAGAGGACAAGAAACAGGCCTATTCCTTCGGGAAAAATTTCGGGTAATAATGTTTTAATTATTTCTCTTATACTGCTATTAGCAGGTACATCAATATTATTCTTCAGAACAAATTTTGGCACGTTATTCACAGGACTTTTAACGTTCTATTGGTACAACGCTGTCTATACACCTTTAAAAAAGAAAACCGCTCTTGCAATCATTCCAGGCTCACTTGTCGGTGCTTTGCCTCCTGTTGCAGGATGGCTGGCGGCAGGCGGAAACCTGCTTGACCTTAAAATCGGTATCGTAGCACTGTATTTCTTTGTATGGCAGATTCCGCATTTCTGGTTATTGCTTCTTCTTTATGGAAGTGATTTTAAAAAAGGCGGATTTCCTGTTTTGACAGACCTGTACAGTGAAGTATTTATTAAAAGAATTACTTTCGCATTGCTCATTGCAACACTCTTAATCGGAATTGCGATTCCTTATATCGGAGCAGGTTTGTATCCTGTTACTCAATTAGTTATAATTGCGTCATCTGTGCTAATGTTCTTCGTTGCTTTTTCGTTTTTGAGAAACAAAAATATTGAAAGAAAAGATATCGTTAAAACTTTTGTTTCAATTAATCTATATACTTTAACATTAATAACAATTCTTTCAGCAGATAAATTATTTTTCTTATTATGAATATTTTAGATCAATTTGTAATACCGCCAAGTATGGAGCACGTAGGGCTTCTCACTGTTATGCAGATTATTTCACTGCTTACGTTTTTACCGTTTGCAGGTATAATGCTCGGTGCATCTGTATTTTCGGTTTTCTTTAATAAAAAAGGAAAGAAAACAGGTAACCCATTATATACTAAAATTGCAAAAGATATTATAGACAAACTGACCGTCGGAAAAGCTGCAGGATTTGCACTCGGTATTTTACCGCTTATTACGATCGTCTTAACCTATGCTCAGTTGCTTTACGGCGTGAAAGTAATTTCAGTAAGCCTCCTGTTCCTTTCACTGATTCTCTACATAATCGGTTTTATATTCATATACAATTATAAGAGTGCTTTTCAATTCGAGACAATATTTAATTCCCTGAAAAAGGGAAATGACGTTCCGGAAGAAACACAGGTCTTCGAAAGAAAGGTAAACTATCTCGGGATGAAATACGGAATCTGGGGTATATCACTTTTATTTATCTCTTCATTCCTGTTTGTCGGAAGTACCACAATTGCAGCAAAACCGGCAATCTGGAGTTCAGTCGATAACATTCTTAAACTTTTACTCTCTGCACCAATCTGGATAAACTATCTTTTCTTTATATCAACTTCGTTTGCAATTACCGGCGGAGCAATCCTGTTCTTCTTTTTCGGATGGCAGGGCGGAATTCAAAATGTATCCGATGAATACAAAGAGACAGTGAAAAAAATCGCCGTTTCTTCTGCATTTGTAGGCTCATTGGTTCAGCCAATATTTATTTTTGCAGGTACGTTATTTATTCCAATTTCGAGTTCATCTTCAGGTGTTTATGTCTTTGCAGGATTTACAATTCTTGCAATTCTTCTGGTCTGCAATTTGCTTTATTATGTTTATAAAAATTCTGATATGCATTTAGCAGGTGCGATATTTTTCCTTATGTTCTTCGTCTTTACTTTTGCAATAGTGAAAGACCAGCTGGCTTTTAAGAATTCAGTAAAAGAACATCTTCTTGTTTTAAACGGCAAAGCAGAAGAAATTGCAAAAGAAAAAGAAGGAATGATTGTTCAGGTTTCGGGCGCGGACGGTGAAAAAATTTATAATGAAAAATGTGTTGCCTGTCATAAGTTCGACGTAAAACTTGTTGGTCCCCCTTATCAGGAAACAGTTCCTAAATACAACGGTGATTTGAAAAAACTCGCAGGATTTATTTATAACCCAACTAAAATAGATCCGGCATACACTGCAATGCCAAATCAGGGCTTGAAAATGAAGGAAGCGGAAGCAGTTGCTAAATACCTTATGGATAAAGTCGGGAAAGAAATAAATTTTTTTCTTACAAGGCGATTTTTTCCGCAAATTTCGCAAATTGTCGCAAATTAAGCTTAGTTGTTCAGATGGGATTTTTATAAAGAAGATGTTATAAAATTATTGGTTGTGCAACAGGAGTTGCCCAAATTGGCAATGGGTTTCTGAACGTTACAGAAGCGCTGCATTATGAGTTTAATCAATCTGTTTCAGGAATTCCGCCCTGGAAATATTCTACAAAAACATTGTTTGCTTTAAGCCGTACATTCCCGATTTATTTGTTCGCAATGATGTAGAATTAAAAGTGCAAAAATATTAGTGACGAACATTATGCTCAGGTTTTGAATTATCTGAGAAGAACCCGATGTAACTCGCATTCATTTTACAGTATTGTGTTCTTTTCCTGTGAATGTGTATATTTATCGAATGTTAGCTGGAGTATTCTATTGCATTCAAATTGTTCTTTAGTAAGACAGCAATAATTCGCATCTCGAATTTGCGGTCCAATAATTCTAGTCTTTCAGTAGCAATGGCAATCTTTTTCTTCGCTATGTTCTGATTTAATTCTTATCGGAAAATATTTTTACTTGTATTTACTTTTTAATGTAATTAGTTTTACGATAACCTTATTAATAAAATATTATGAAACAATCGGGTAAAATTTTATTTGCATTTTTTATCGCAGCATTTATCTTTTCTTTAAACTTAAACAATTCTATTTCGCAGGTAACAGACAAAGACGGAAACACTTACAAAACTGTCACTATCGGCAAACAAATCTGGATGGCTGAAAACCTGAACGTAGAACATTACCGCAACGGTGACCCAATCCCGCAGGTTCAGGATAAAGAAGAATGGGATAACCTTACAACAGGTGCCTGGTGTTATTATGATAACAATTCAGGCAACGGCGCAATTTACGGCAAGCTATATAACTGGTACGCAGTTTCCGACCCTCGCGGTCTCGCTCCCGATGGCTGGCACGTACCCGCAAACGATGAGTGGACAAAACTCACAGACTTTCTTGGCGGGGCTGAAGTAGCTGGCGAGAAAATGAAAACCACGAGCGGCTGGGATGAAGGCGGCAACGGTTCAAACAAAAGCGGCTTCACAGCAATTCCGGGTGGCTACAGAAATCACGAAGGCTACTTCATCAACATAGGAAGAAACGCACTCTTCTGGACTTCAACCGAATTTAATTCAACTAATATTTGGTTTCGAAACGTAATCGGTAGTATTCCCGATGTGTATGCTCCTAACTATGCAATGGATTTTGGCCTGTCAGTACGCTGTATAAAAGATTAAACTAAAATTATTATGAAAAGTATTATTTTGTTTGTAGTGTTTATCACCGCCCTCTTTTTGTTTATGAATCCGGAAATCATTTATTCTCAGGTAACAGATAAAGACGGCAATGTTTATAAAACAGTGACAATTGGCAAGCAGGAATGGACTTCCGAAAACCTGACAGTTGAGCACTATCGCAACGGAGATGCAATCCCGCAGGTACAGGATTTTGAAGCCTGGTCAAAACTTACAACGGGTGCGTGGTGTTATTACGAAAACAGTTCTGAAAACGGAAAGACTTACGGAAAACTATATAACTGGTTCGCCATAAACGACCCTCGCGGTTTATCACCTGAAGGCTGGCACGTACCGACCGATGAAGAGTGGAATGTTCTTGTAAACAAAAACGGCGGTGAAAAAACAGCAGGAAAAAAACTGAAGAGCAAAAGCGGCTGGCTTGAAAATTCATTAGCAAATAACGAAAGCGGCTTCTCTGCAATACCGGGCGGAATGCGCGATAAAGACGGCTCATTCTACGATATAAATAAGTTCGGATGTTTCTGGACATCATCTGAAAGCAGTAACGTATTTGCCTGGTACCGTTTCCTGATTTTTAACTACACAGACGTTGCCAGATTCGATGGCGCCAAAGAGCGGGGTTTATCCGTGAGGTGTGTGAAGGATTAACTGACCTAGATATATAAATAGCACTTTTATTTCGAAAGTAATTGCTAATTTAATAATTATAAAATATTTTTAAATGGTTTATAAATCAAATTCTTAAATTATGAAATTAAAAATACTTTGTGCATTTATGCTTTTTTTCATATCCTTGAACGGATATACACAGCCGGGAATTTGGCAAACTGTTCAGACTAACCCAGGGGTGCTTATGCTGGATATGTATTTTCTGAACGATGGATTAAACGGCTGGTCTGTGGGTAGTACCTCTGCCGCAGGTGAGGTAATCTCAGGAGTTGCACGTACATCCAATGGGGGTACGAACTGGATTTTTGAAAAAATAAATGTTTTCTCTGCATTACAGGGAGTTTTTTTTGCGAATCAGTCTAAAGGCTGGACTGTAGGTACGGGCGGAACAATTCTTTACACGACAGACGGCGGCATTAACTGGACTTCTCAAAACAGCGGAACAAGCAGGCAATTATCAAAAGTTTATTTCCTTAACGAATCAACAGGCTGGGTTGTTGGAGGCTGGAATAATGATGGTCCGGATTATCTTGTTCTAAAAACAACAGACGGTGGGCAGAACTGGATTAACCAGAGTTTTACAGGTCCCGGTTATTCCACAGAGTCTGTTTATTTTATCAACGCCCAAACAGGTTTGATTGGCTGCAGAGATAATATGCTTAATCCAAAAATATTTAAAACTACAAACGGCGGCACTAACTGGGTAAGCACAACCATACCAGCCTTAGGGTCAAATCTTGGTATCCTATCAATAAAATTTGGTACCGAAAACAAAGGATGGGCAGCAACAACATCAATTAATAACACCGGCCCAGTTCTGTACACATCAGACGGAGGAAATAACTGGGTGGTTCAAACCAATACAGGATTGCATTATCACGTTCTTGATGTAAAGGATTCTAACAGCATTGCTGTTGTGGCTTTTAAAGTATTGGGCGGACAGACGGAAAAAGTTTTCGTTTCTTCAAACGGCGGTAATAATTGGAATAACTTTACACCCCCTGTTTCAAATTATACTTACGGTATCAGTTACAGAGGAAATAATATCTGGATTGCCTCAGACGCTTCCCAAATTCTTAGAAGTTCTAATAACGGTATAAACTGGCAATTGCAAAATCAGGCACTGAGACTGAAATCAATTTCCTGGAGCAGCATTAATACAGGCTGGACAACTTACGGCTCAAGCGTAGGCAATGATGGATTTACACTTAAAACAACAAACGGTGGTACAAACTGGTTACCGGTTCCAAATGCTCCCGGTGGTTCACAGGTTTATTTCAAAGATGAAAATTATGGTTGGATGTTTTTTGAAGGAAATTCATCTACAATTTATCGCACTACAAATGCAGGTGTAAACTGGATTCAGTCGTCAATTTCTTCCGGTGGTGCTTGGATTGGAAAAGTATTTTTTGCAGACCAGAATACAGGATGGGGATTTGGGGCATCTGGTAAAATTGTAAACACAACAAATGGCGGTATAACCTGGACGCCACAAAATTCCGGCGTTTCCAATTACGTTGAAACATTATTTTTCATTAATTCAAGTGAGGGCTGGGCTGGTGGCGGCTATGGAGGCGTCAACGGATTTATTCTACACACTACCAATGGTGGTTCTACGTGGACACAGCAAACCCCGGCACTCAACAATCATTTAACCGATTTGAATTTTTTGAACAATTTTACAGGATGGGCTCTGTGTTATAGCGGCAAAGTGCAAAGAACTACGGATGGAGGTGTTACATGGACTGCCGCTGGTTCAATATCCCAGTTTTATACTTCAAGAATTTTAATGCAGAATGAATCTACGGGCTGGTTAAGTGCTTATAATCAAACTCAAAGTTCGGGTACTGCAGACGGAAGAGGGTTCATTTATAAAACCATAAACGGCGGTGATACGTGGGTTCAGGAATGGACAGGTTTACTTATCAAAAGCGATATCTTTAATATGAATTTTCAGGGTAACAACAGAATATGGGCTGTTGGAAATCACAGCACTATTTTAAAATATGAAATTCCGGTCGGAATTACTTCTAACGAAGAAATAATTTCAGATTACAGACTCTTTCAGAATTATCCGAATCCGTTTAATCCGGCAACGAGCATTAAGTTTGCCTTACCAAAACAAGGGCTTGTTACTTTAAAAATTTATGATATGTTTGGACGCGAAATAAGAACACTAGTAAACGAAATTAAATCTGCCGGAAATTATTCAGTTGATTTCAATGCATCAGAATTATCAAGTGGTATTTATTTCTACAAACTCAAAACAAACGATTTCAGTGATGTCAGAAAAATGATACTGGTTAAATAATCAGCATATATTATTTATAATAAAGCCCTTTTGTTTTTAAGCAGAAGGGCTTTTTTTACAGACTCAAAAACAACTTTTACTTCAGCACCACAAATCTTTTTACGTCTGTAAAATCTCCCGCTTCCATTCTGTAAAAATAAACCCCGCTTGACAACATCGATGCATCGAACGATGTGTTGTATGTACCGGGCTGTAACACTTCATTCACGAGTGTCTGCATCTGCCGGCCTAGTACATCGAACACTACAATTTTTACATTTCCCGTCTTAGCAATTTCAAATTTTAACTTTGTACTTGGATTAAACGGATTCGGATAATTCTGACCAAGTGAAAATGCAGAAGGAATTTCATTACCATTAGAATTGATTCCAACAATCATTTCCGATATTGGCCTTCTCCACACTCCCGGACCTGAACCAGTGTATATATTCGTTCCGAGTATTGCCGACGAAAATGCCGCGTATCCATTCTGCGATAAATTTGAAGTTGCTGTATTCCAGTTAGCACCGTCATTAGTCGTATAATACACATCGCTCCAGGTCGTTACAAATATTGCCGGGCCGTACGATATAAAAGAAGAAACATTTGCTGAAACATTTATTCCGCTGTTTACTTCAATCCAGTTGTTGCCGTTATTCGTCGAGCGAAAAACTCCCGAACCGCCGATTCCGCAATAAACATCCGCACCTTTAAAACCTATTGCTCTGGTCATTACGCCTGATGATTCCTGAATTTACAGACACCCAGTTAGCACCGTCATCTGTCGAGCGGAACACTCCCGCGCTGCTCGTTCCCGCATACACATAACTTCCGTTTGCACCCAGACTCCAGATTGAAGTTGACGTAATTCCGTTGTTTGCAAGCGCCCATCCAGTTCCTTCATTCGACGATTTGAAAACCCCCGCATTCGTTGCCGCATAAAGATTTCCGTTGTTCGCCGTTAGCGCACTTACATAAAGATTAGTCAGTCCTGTATTTACTGCCGTCCACGATGCACAATTATTCGTTGATTTGAATACTCCTCCGTTTGAAGTGCCCGCATAAACATTCCCGGATAAAACAGCCAAAGCATTTACGCTTTTATTCGTAAGCCCTGTGTTTGCCGCTACCCACGTGCTGCCGCTGTTAGTGGAAGTGAACACACCCGAGCCGCCCGTTCCCGCTATCACATAAGACCCGTTTACTGCCATCGCGTAAACCTGATTATTGTTAATACCGCTGTTTGTTTCAAACCAGTTTGCACCTCCATCTGTTGTTTTGTTAATTCCGCCTCCGTAAGTTGCAGCGTAGAAATCCGTGTTCAGAACTTTTAAACCCCTTACGTTTGTATTGCTTAAACCGTTTGAAATCTGTGTCCAGTTTGCACCTCCGTCAGTACTCTTGAAAATCCCCGCAAAAGTTCCTGTGTATAAAGTTGTTCCATTTGACGTGAAAGAAAATATATTATTATTCGAAACTCCCGTGTTCGATGCTATCCAGTTTACTCCGTTATTAGTTGTTTTGTAAATGCCTGCATTCTGAGTTCCGAGAAAGACGTCCGTTCCCAGTACATACAGCGTGTTCATATTTACACTCGAGTAACCAGAATTCGATAAAGCCCAGCTGTCTCCGTTGTTAGTTGAAACGTACACGCCGCCGTTCGTTCCGAACGTTCCTGCAAAAAGCGTCGTGCCGTTTATCGCCACAGTTCGTACCGATAGATTTGTAAGCCCCGAATTTTTTGCAGTCCAGCTTGCACCGTTATCAGTAGATAAAAACACACCTCCGTATGTTCCAAGATAAATGTTCGCACCGTTAACAAGTATCGACCATACCTGCATATTTGATAATCCTGCATTCGAGGCAGTCCAGCTTGCGCCGTTATCCGTTGACCTGAAAAACCCGCCGCCGTACGACCCTGCAAAAATTGTCCCGCCCGAAGCACCAAGCGAATATACATTCCTTGTTGTTAATCCGTTGTTGCAGGTTGTCCAGTTCAGACCACCGTTAGTCGATTTATAAATACCATTGTACAATGTACCCGCATATATGTTCGTGCCGTCAACAAACAAACACTGCATTATGCCTCCGTCGGGTCCGTTTGAAATCCACTGTGCATTCAGGTTCTGATTACATAAGAATGCGAGCACTGCCAATAACAGTAATAATTTTTTCATAAATATAATTTGTTTAATTCTATATCACTTCAGTACCACAAATCTTTTTACGTCTGTAAAATCTCCCGCTTCCATTCTGTAAAAATAAACCCCGCTTGACAGCACAGAAGCATCGAACGATGTGTTATATGTACCGGGCTGTAACACTTCATTCACGAGTGTCTGCATCTGGCGGCCGAGTACATCGTACACTACAATCTTTACGTTTCCCGTCTTTGCAATTTCAAATTTCAACCTTGTAGAATTGTTAAACGGATTCGGATAGTTCTGCGAAAGTTCGTATTTTACGGGAACAGTGTTTTCCTCAACCCCCACAGTTGCCCGCGTTTCCATCTGTAAACACCAATGGTTTAACGAACCCGTGTTTCCTTCTTTAAGGTCATATATTCTTAAAACCCAGTATCCCGTAACAGGCTTATTGTTATAAAAACTTAACGGAGCAATCGGTTTGTAGAACCCCGTGAAAGGCGGCGTTCCTTGTGAAATTAATCTCGATGCCGTATCATTGAACGTAGTGTTAGTGAAATTCTGTCCGCCGTTTCCATTTTGCGAAGCAAGGTTTACCATTCCGCCGGGTCCGAATAATTGTATTACAAGGTCTCCGTCATTCTGGTGGCTCAGCCACAGATTCAAACTCAATTTGTTTACGATTTCTGAACTGCCAATGTAAATAGAGTCTTTTGTAAATTTCATATCTTCAATAGGCTTTGGCAATGTCTTTGAACAGTACGATGCATAATTGTAAACGGAATAAGAAAGTTGTTTCTCGGGCGGTGTACTGCCTGGCGGATTTATTCCGCTGCCGCCTATAGGGTAAGTACAAACAAAGTTAGTTACTGAATCCTGTGCAGCAAAATAATATTTTACCGCCGCGCCTTTGGGTGCCCCGGGAATTCTAAACTTAAACGTGTCCTGATTACAGTAATATGCACTTACTCCGACATAGGGCAAAGAATTTATTTTATAGTACAACTTTGGCGAACCGTGTTTTTCCGTTACCGGAAGTTTGTTGGGAAATTTCATTATTGTCCATACGTTTCTGTATGAAGTATCCGCGGTTGACTGCAATGGTATGTGTTCAAAGAATGCACTCTTGTTTCCCGCAACAACCATAAGCATTCCTAAAATAGGTTTAACGAAATCCGTAATATATGGCATACTGATGTGAGCAAAGTCATCTGTTCTCTTATGGTATTCAGGTGTAATTGAATTTGAAAGGAAACTAAACGCTCTGAATTTTCTGTACGCAAATGACGAATAGTCGCTTCCCCCTATGTTTGCATACGTCTGAACAACTGAATACTGAGGAATGTATTTTGTTTTCAATGCTTCAAACAACTGATTGTAAAATACCGAAGCGGAATCCGCACCTGCCTTAACCTTATTCTGGTTTAAATGATTGTACGAAATCATATCCATATTAATGTACAGCCTGATAGAATCGCCCTTAAAATAAGCCGTGTCTGCATAGGTTCTGCTTCCGTACAAACCAATTTCTTCGTTGTCCCACGCAGCAAACTCAATTGTGTATTCGAAACTCAGACCCGCAAGCAGACGAGCCATTTCAAGCAGTGCAATCGTTCCTGAGGCATTGTCATCCGCACCGGGCACAGTGTCGAGCGGCTGAGGCAGGACAGGCCAGTGAATATTGTCGTAATGTGCGCCTATAACAATTTTCTGATTAGGGTATCTTGTTCCGGGAATTCTTGCAATAACGTTTGTAGTGTTCGAATCACCAACCTGATACTTTACTCTTAAACCAAAACTTTGAAACTGTTCGTAAATGTATTGCGCCGCTTTTGGATTCGAAGGCGACAAACTGTATCTGGAATATATTCTGTAAGGCACACCGCCAATTTTAGTGAGAGTATCGCCCGTAAGTTCTCTCATATATTTTGTCAGGGAAGAAATCGAAACAAGATTAACAACGGAATCAACTTTCGGGTCATTAATAAACTGGCTGAAAAGCGATGATGCAAACAAAAAAACTGCCGTGAATAAAAATATAAACTTTTTCATAACAGGGAAAAAATTAAATTTTAAAATCTATTGTTTGTGAAATGTAGTAATAATTTTAAAATCAAACAAGCGATAATTTATAATGAGAAACGGCCATTATTTTAATTCTGTTCAAATAAAGACATATAGGGTTACTTTGTATTTTAAAAATTTAGCTCCACTGTGTAAAAATTATTCGTATTTATTTAATGTTTGATTAATTAAAAAGTATTTCATATATTTACACGAATACATTTGTGAAACAAGTTTTATATATTTACAATCGCTTACACTTGTAAAAATCGAATATGTATAAGATGAATTTAATTTTAAAGAAAGCTCTTTTTCTATTAATTAAATATCTTAACTATGGAGACTTTACAACGTTTCAAAAGATTGGGCTTACTTATTGTAATGCTCACTATTAGCGGTTTTTTATCCGCTCAGACACCACAGTTCTACAATTACAACAATGGTACGTCGCAAATTCATTTCCGTTAAATCAGGCAGCGGGCAAAATGGTTCAATGGTTACTTGTACCAGCTGGAACTTTACGCAGCCAACTCCTGCTACAGCCGGATAACATTACAAAGTTTTATGTTCTTAATTGCCGTCAACGTATCCTTTATCTTCGACTTACACGTCTTTTAAATTATGTTTAAGCAAATTCCTGATTCTCTTTTTACCGCAGGCTCATTTTTAACAGGCGGCTGGGATACTGTTTACCAGAGTGCAAGTGTTACACTTATCTGCAGCAGGTGGTTCCTGGCTTGATGTTTACATTAGACCATCCGTTTAATTTTAATCCTGCTTAAAGTCTTGCTATTCAAATGGAACAATGTTCCAGCACTCAAGGGACGGGTTATAGTCTTCAGTTTACTGGCTGTCTCCGGTAACAGAAGATTCTACAGTGTAGGCGGATGTCCTTTCGTTTATTCAGGCGTAAGTACAGGTTTAATTAATGTCGGCTTTGATGTTACGCCCGCAACTTCTCAAAACAAAGCACTGAAACTTGCAACACCCGGTGTTAATACTACCTATGTTCAGGTTCCATTTAATGCGGGTATGGTAGGCTTTGGCAATAACATTACAATTGAAGCATGGGTAAAACCGGGCGGAACAACAACAGCCGCAACGATTCTAAACAAAGGTGTTGCTTCGTTTGACTATCAGTTAGGTGTCAGTCTTTCAACAATGCTTCCGTTCTTCAGGGCAGGTTCAACCATTGCCACTTGCCCGTTCCCAATAGTGGCAAATGTCTGGCAGCATTTAGCGGTTGTTTCAACCGGCAGCACTGTTACATTTTATCTAAACGGTGTTGCGGGTACTCCTGTTACGGCAGCATGCGTATTGGGAAGTTCTTCAAATGAAATGAGAATCGCAAGAGGCAATAGTGATGCAGGTTCGGGCTGGCTTGATGAAATTCGCGTTTGGAGCGTCGCACGTACAGCACCGCAAATACTTTCAAATGTTTGTAACAAATGGGTTCCGAACAATACAGCGGGATTAAAAGCTCAATGGCATTTCGATGATACATACGTTGATTCAGTCAGCGGCTGGAACGGAACACCAATGGGAACAGCAGGTTTCGACACTATGACATTCTGTCCTATTGTTACAAAAATTACGAGTAACGAAGGTATTGTTCCGGGTAATTACAAACTTGAACAAAACTATCCGAATCCGTTTAACCCGACAACAAACATTCGATTCTCAATTCCAAAAAGCGGTTACGTGGAAATCAGAATTTATGATATACTCGGGAAAGAAGTTACAACACTCGTTAGCGACCCGTATCAGGCGGGAAGTTACGTAGTCGGATTTAACGCTCAATCATTATCTTCGGGAATATATTTCTACAGAATTACGGTTAATGATTTTGTAGCAACGAAGAAGATGACAATACTCAAATAAATCCTCCATAAATCTAAACCCCGGGGCTGTAAATACCCCGGGTTTTATTTATACTTTTCCATACATATTGTAAAATAAAATTTTATACGTTACTTATTCAAGAAGATGTTTTAAAGGAAGGAAGACAAAATGAAAACTTTGTTCTTGAAATATAAAATAATAACGGTTATTTATTAGAATTATCTCATTGGCGGCCGGCGATTCATCATTCCGTGCATCGGCTTATCAGGGAAGAATAAAAGCTTTTTCTTCGCCACTGTTTCACCTGTGGTTTTATCAAGTATTTCGAGTTTAAAGAAAAGACTTTTTAAATTCTCAACCGAACCCTTATCGGTTTGTGAATCTTCAGAAAAGTATTCCTCTAATCTATTGAGCATAAACAGAGTTTCGAATTTCTGGTTTTTATTTGGGGATAACTGATAGGAAAAAATGGATTCGTTTATTGTCACATCATTGTTATCCTTAAGTCTTATAATATATTCCTTTGTAATTGCGTTATCAGTATTATTATAGATTTCAAAGAAAGCGTTGAGTTCCTTCAAACCAAAGATGTTGCTGTTCACGAGTGGTGTGATTTCCTTTGTGCCATCACGTGCAACTTCAATTTTAGATAGTACCATTAAATCACTGCAAGGAACCTCAGTACGATTTGAAATCCTTCACCGGAATATCGAAGGATTTTACATATTCTCTGTTAAGGTAAACATCTTTTATTTCTATCGAAAGTTTATAGCCGCCGGGCTCGACATAAAAGTTGTACGAATAAAATTGCGACTCTTTAGATTTTGCTTTTATCTCATTATAGTTATAAGTTGAGGATTCATTATAAGTCTTTGTTAGAACTATCTCGCCTGAGGAGTTTTTAACGTTTACCGTGATTATAATCTTTGAATCGTATATTTGATTCTGGTAATCTTTTTGAAATGAAATTGTCTCAATAGGCACTTCAATATTCAAGTCCAGTCTGGGTTTGGCACTATCGATATCATAGAATACAAGCGGGTCGGCAAAGAATTTACTTCTTTCCATACGCGGCATTCTGCCATTACCATACTCGGATGGCGGGGCACAGGAACACAGCAGCAGCAAAACAATTATAAGGATTTTGTTTATGTGTCTCAATGTAATGTAAAATTTAAATTGCACAAAATTACCGTTTTTTAAACAGACTATCCATTTACAAATGAATAAGCAAATGCATAATATCAAAAAGGCGAAACATTGTTTCGCCTTTTTGATTTATTAACTAACCAATCGATGTTTATTTCAAAACCACAAATCTTTTTGAGTCTGTAAAATCTCCCGCTTCCATTCTGTAATAATATACTCCGCTCGTAAGTTGTGACGCATTTATTACTACCGAATAACTTCCCGCAGTCTGATACCTGTTCACTAAGTCAGATACTTTTCTTCCGAGCATATCATAAATTGAAATTTTAACGAATGAATTTTTTGCTACGGAATATTCTATGTTTGAAACAGGATTAAAAGGGTTGGGATAATTTTGCGAAAGTGAATAGCCCGCAGGTGCTTCGTTAGATGTTGGATCAATTCCGATTATCGGTGAAACTTCAACTCCGCAGTTTATTACTGATGTAGTTAAACCTCCGTAAACGTAAGGACACGCCCCCGAACTGTACGACCTTCTGCCAACGCCGGGAGTTGATGTCTGCTGAACTGCATACCCCGTTATCGTTCCCGTTGCACCGCATTGTTCAATCTGAACAATCAGCCCCTGTGCGGGATTGTATGCATAAGAATGGTCGAGCACAATTTCCAGCCATGTGCTTGCCGCCGCCGTCAGTGTGACGCTTGCCCTCTGATACACTGTATCCCAGGTTCCCGAATAAAAAGAACCCGTACGGCAGAACAGTGATTGACGCCTGACTAAAAAGAATTTTGAAGTTTGTGTAAGTTGCAGGTCCAAGCGGATAACCCGTTGAAATTCTTAAATAAAATTTCGTAATGTTTCCCGCCGTTGCAGGAGTCGGCTGTGTAAACTCTCCCGCCGCAATAAGCGACTGAACCATTTTTCCCGGCGCTACGTTCAAAGGAAAAGAGTTGTACGAAGTACCATTGTTGTAATTGTAAAACTGTGGTGTTTGTGCCGCTAAATCACCGGCACTTAAAAACACAACAATCAAAAGCACCGCAGCACTTTTGAAAAGTGAAAGATGTAAAAATTTCATAGTACATTAAATTTTGTTTAATAAATATATTATTTGACTGGCAATTTTGATTGTAATTGTCTGAAGAAAATAAAGCAGTGAAATATTTAAAGTTAAATATTTTCATTTAATGTAAACTTAAGCAGAGCCGTTATTATATTCAAGCACATATTATTACCACGGTGAAAAGAAAACCTTTTCAACTCGTCTTTAGTTAGCGAAGCGGTTGATGTATTGATACAAACAAATCGTTATTATTTGCAAACATAAGGAACGAAATCGATATTTTTATAGTTTGAATATTATCTCAGTATTCATTTATTATCTTTTAATCATCGTATAAGTTCGTGTTACTTTTAAATTTTAAAATTTAACTATTATGAAAAAGTTTATTCTGGTATTTGTTTTTTTCGTTCTAAGTACTGCACAGGTATTTTCTCAAACCTGGTCGCCATTGGGAAGCGGCTCACCTGACTTTGGAGATTGCGTTGTCGTTTATAACAACGAGTTATATTCAGGCGGAAGGTACGGAATATTAAAATGGAACGGCTCCTCGTGGCAAGGTTTAGGATACGGTGTCACCGGTGAAGTGGTTTGTATGGTAGTGTACCAGAATAAGCTTATTGTAGGCGGGTCATTTATTGATGTGGATAGTCTTGGCACCCCTTTTCTTGCTTCGTGGGACGGCTCTGCCTGGAATGACCTTGGGGGTACAACAAATAGCACTGTGCAATCGATGGCAGTATGGAATAACAAATTAATTATTGGCGGCTATTTTACTCAGTGTGAAAATCTGCCAGTAAACTATATTGTTCAGTATGATGGCAATAATTTTTCAACGATGGGCACAGGTATGAATTCACAGGTCATGGCATTAACATCATACAACGGTGATCTTTATGCCGGCGGATTCTTCACAACAGCAGGCGGAGTCTCAGCACCACATCTTGCAAAATGGAACGGCACAACGTGGAGCGCTGTTGGCAGCGGTACTACAGGAATAATATATTCGCTCGGAACATACAGCGGAAACCTTGTCGTAGGCGGATTGTTCACTTCAATTGGAGGAATATCCGCAAATGCAGTTGCTCTTTATAACGGAACAAATTTCTCTGCACTTGGCAGTGGTTGTGGCAGCGGATTCTATCCGTATGTCTTTACTTCGGTTTCTAACGGTACCGATCTTTATGTTGGTGGTCTTTATACAGTTGCAGGAGGAATAACGGTGAACGGTATTGCAAAATGGAACGGCTCAAACTGGTCTGCGCTTGGGAATGGTTTAACAATGCCTGGAAATGCTTATGGTGCTTATGGAATTTGTATCTGGAATGGTCAGCTTATTGCAACCGGAATTTTCAATTCACCCGCAAATAACATTGCCGCGTGGGGTACTATAACAGGAATATCTAATAACCAGACTACAACGGATAAATTTGAATTATCACAAAACTATCCGAATCCGTTTAATCCTGAAACAAATATTCGTTTCACAATTCCGAAAAGCGGTATGGTGAAACTTGTTGTGTTCGACGCTCTCGGACGCGAAGTGGAAACTCTCGTGAATAAAAGTTTACAATACGGAACGTATGAGTCAAAGTTCGATGGCTCAAACTATCCAAGCGGTATTTATTTCTACCATTTAACTGCAGGTGATTTCAAAGCAGTGAAAAAGATGATAATGATAAAATAATATAAATGTCGATTTTATTAAGCGGCTGATGTATGAATATGCATCAGCCGTTTTTTTGATGTCAGAAAAATATTTATTTCAATACCACAAACCTTTTTGTGTCAGTAAAATCTCCTGTCGAAGATCCGCCGTGGCGGACTTCCATTCTGTAAAAATATACTCCGCTGGAAAGTTCTGCGGCGTTTATCACCGCTGTGTAACTGCCTGCTGTGTGGTATCTGTTTGTAAGCTGTGAAACGTTTCTTCCGAGCATATCATAAATAACAATTTTCACAAATCCGTTCTTTGCTACCGAGTATCTTATGTTTGATACAGGGTTAAACGGGTTTGGATAATTTTGTGACAACTCATACTTTAAAGGCACCTCTGCCTGCTGTATTCCTACGTTACTCTTTGTTTCTATCTGTATGCACCAGTTAGTCAGACTGCCCGTGCTTCCTGCCGCGGCATCGAGTATTCTTAAAATGTAATTTCCGCTTACAGGTTTGTCAAAATAATTTGAGAATGAAGTCTGCGGTCTGTACGTTCCCGTGAACGGCGGCGTTCCCTGCGTTATCGATAATGATGCCGAGTCGTCGAAAGTTGTGTTGATGTAATTCTGTCCGCCGTTTCCGTTTCTGTTCGAAAGCGTTACCGTTCCGCCCGGACCAAGCAGTTGTATTATCAGGTCGCCGTCGTTAGCGTGGTTCAGCGAAAGGTTAACCTTTATTTTATTTATGTAGCCCGCACTGCTTACAGAAATGGTATCGACCGTGTATTGCAAATCGTTAATCGGTTTTGGCAGTGTTGCTGAACAAAAGTTCAGGGTGTTGTAAACCGAGTAGGCGAAAGTGCTTGCAGGCGGCGAGCTGCCCGGCGGGTTTGCGCCGCTTCCTCCAACGGGATACGTGCAGACAAAACTACCCGTTGAGTCCTGCGCGGCAAAATAATATTTCATACCCGAGCCTTTTGATATTCCCGGTAGCGTAAACTTAAACGTGTCTCGGTTGCTGTAATACGCCGTTGTGTAAGCGTATGCCTGTGTGTTTATTTTGTAGTAAAGCCTCGGCGCAATCACACCTGCGGGCAGTCTGTTTGGAAATTTTATTATTGCCCAGAGATTCCTGCCCGTTGTGTCGCTTGTTGAGGCAAGAGGGTAATGCTCAAAGAATGCATTCTTGTTACCCGCAAGCGTCATCAGCATTCCAAAGATAGGTTTCATAACGTCTCTGCAGTACGTCATATTTGCGTTTGCAAAGTTATCCGTAAGTTTATGGTAGTTTGGGTTTACTGCTATTTGATATTCCGATAAACAAAATGTTCTGAACTTTTTATTAAGAAAGGAGTTGTTATCGCTTCCGTAATTAAGCGCATTTTTTAAGTTAAGGTTGTAGTTTGGAATGTACCTTGTTTTATAAACATTAAAAAGGTTGTTGTAAAAAACCGAACTCGAATCTCCGCCTGCGTGAAAAATGTTTGCGTTTAAATAGTTGAAGGCAATCATATCAATGTTTATGTACGTTTTGATAGAGTCGCCGTTTATGTAAGCGGAGTCGGCATAAAATCTGCTTCCGTACAGACCGATTTCTTCGTTATCCCACGCGGCAAATTCTATTGTATATTCAAAGTTCATCCCCGCTGTAAGCCGTGCCATTTCAAGCAAAGCAACGATTCCCGAGCCGTCATCATCAGCGCCGTGAACAGTGTCAAGCGGTGCGGGATTAACAGGCCAGATAATATTATCGTAATGCGCCCCTATAACAATCTTCTGATTCGGAAACCTCGTCCCCGTCTTTCTTGCAATCACGTTTACGGAGTTTGTGTCACCAACCTGATAGCGCACGTTTAATCCGAAACTCTGAAATCTTTCGTAAAGGTATTGAGCGGCTTTTGGATTAGCGGGCGACAAACTGTATCTTGAATAAATTAAATACGGACTGCCGCCGATGGTCGCAACCGTATCGCCCGTGAGTTCCCGTAAATATTTTGAAAGCGATGTGATTGAAACAAGATTAACCACTGAATCAACTCGCGATTCATTTATGAACTGAGCAGAAACCTGCGAAGAAAACACAAGCAAAGCGAAGAACAGTAAGAATAACTTTTTCATAACGACAGCAAATAAGTTTAATTCAAAAAAGTTTGTTAAATAAAAATAAACAAAATCTTATTCTCAGTCAAGCAGTATTTATTGTGCTGTTTGTTTTGTATCGACTGTCCGTTGCAACTTTGTTCTTGAAAGAAGAATGTAGATATAGTAAGTTGTATAAAATCACAAATTATATTGTTAACAAAGCAATCTAAACTTATTTAATTAAATATGTATTGTTATGAAAAAGTTTATTACGGTTCAAAGAATTACTTTTGACCTATATTTCGACGAGAGTGGTAGTTTGGTTTCTATAGAATCCGATTATTGTGAAGAAAGTATGCTTCAATTTATTAAAAAGAATTCCCCCTATGGATTAGAAAAAATGCCTGAGATTGAAAAGAATATTAATCGACTAATTCACGAATATAACAAAAGCAAATAAACGTAGTATAGATTGTAATAAATAATTTCTCAAGTTCTCGTTCCCAAGCTCCGGCTTGGGAACGTAGCAAGTCTAACCGTGTTCCCAAGGAAGACCTTGGGAACGAGAGGAAAAGCACATTAAATCCGAAGCAATTAAATTATGAATATTGTAGAATTAGAAAAAATGTTGGAAACAGTTTACTCTATATGTTGCCAAGCAATAATGAGCCAAGAAAGATATAGAGATATTCTTAAAGATGAAAACAAAAGTTTGGTTGTTTTTGCCAAAAAGGAAGTTCAAGGTATTACTTTCTCAATAGAGGATTTCGGGGAGGTGTTCCGAACTTCAAAAAACGAGATCCTAAACGAACACAATCATGATTTATATAAGGCTTGGCAAATTTCTTTTGGCATTATGGGTATGACTGCAATTTTAGAGTTTTATCTTAAATCGGTTGTGGAAAAAATTACTGATATGACATGCAAAGGGATGGGAATATTACCCAAATTTGCAGAGAGAACTAATATAGAAATTAACAACTTTGAAGGTTATATAAAGTTAAACGAGTACTATCAGGTAAGACATATTGCGGTTCACAATCTTTCAAGAATAGATGAGAGATTTAAAAAAGAGACAAATTCGAAAGAACCAATAGAAGCACCATATGTGTACTATCCCAAGGATTTAATTTGCTATAGAGATTTAATTTTATCACTATCTAAATTTATTGAGGCAAAAAGCAAGACTCTTTGAATCTATTATTTACATAAGAATCTATTTCTTGTTTCACTCCACCCAAACATTAACATAATGATGTTCCAATGAATACGAATATTGTAAGGCTACGTGAACATATATATCATATTCTTTTTCCCATTTCTTATAGTATGTCTTTATTTGTTGTGAGCCGTCGTGTGCTTTTTCAATGCCGGTTTTGTATTCGCGAAACCCTAAACTTGCTAACTTCGATTGCTTTTCGTGTAACCAGCCTCTTCCTCCGAATATCTGATTGTATTTCTTATCTAACTTCTTTTTCTCTGCGTCTCTAAGTTTATCTATTTTTTCCTGGCGCTCGGCATCCTTTTGCTTTTGTTCAATCTTTTCATCACACTTTACCAAATATTCTTGTGCCTTTTTATAATTGGAATCATTTGCATTAACTTTCTCAAAAAATGTTTTTGCTCTTTCAAAACGACCAGTCTCAAATTCTATTATTGCCGTTTCAAAATCTGTTTTTTCTATCGTTGTTTCAACATTGGATATTTCTGTTTGATTTGTCTTCAAATAAAATATAAACCCCAAAAGTAAAATTATTAACACAACAATTAAAACTACTATCACTGCATGGTTATTTGATTTTTCTGGTCTTGTCTTTGTTGGGTCAAGTCTGGGCAATGGGTTTTTAAATGGAGGTGGTGAAATATAATAAGAGGAGATTACTTCTTTATAAAAACTTGTATCGTGTTCATAATAATATTTTGCCAGTTCATCAAAGCGTTTTCTGTCGTTATAGAAATAATTTGTTAATTCGTCTAATGTAGGTTTTCTTGTTTCCATATTTAAAAAATTTTATTTAGGGAAATGGTTTTTATTAAACCTAAATATTAAAAACTACTATTGTAAATTATTATTTTTAATTTAATAATACAACGTCAAAAAATATTTATCGAGCTGATGCTTTTAAAAATACTATAAATAGATTTAACTAAAAGTTCTCGCATTATTGTATAATAGCCCTGGCGTTAGTGCGAAAGCGGGACAGCCGTTTTGTTGTATTATAATATATTCATTCTTATTACATTGCAGTAATTAAAACTTTGGAGGTTTAAATTTGTGAAAAAAGTTATTTTTCTCTTGTCAGCAATATTGATTGCATCCGCACAGCTATACTCACAGTGGGTTCAGCAAACATCGCCCACAACAAACACACTTGAAGATGTTCTTTTCGTCAATAGCACTACAGGATTTATTGCCGGAGGCAGCGGCTTGATTATGAAGACAACGAACGGCGGTGTGAACTGGGTGATTCAGACAACGCCTACGCTAACACACGTAACAGGGCTTTATTTCTTCGATGTGAATACGGGCATTGCTGTCTGCGGAAACTATCAGTATGGTGTTTCTGCAATTTTGAAAACAACAAACGGTGGCACTAACTGGGTTAGCAAGTTTGTAAATACACGAATTGCGCTAAGAAACACAATTCAATTTATAAATTCGAATACGGGATATGCAGGAGGATGGTCGGGAGATACGGCATTGGTTAAAACAACAAACGGCGGAGAAAACTGGCAGAAGGTATTTGTAAGCGGAGCAGTAGGAATTGATAAGATTGATTTTATTGATGCAAATACGGGATACATGGCAGGGTATGGTATGGATGGCAAACCTTCTGTGTTTAAGACAACAAACGGCGGAGTAAGCTGGACGAAAATATATACAGATACCCGCCCTGGCTCATTTATGTCAATGTGCTTTGTAAATCTTAACACAGGCTGGGTTGTGGGAATAAGTTCTTCTAACCAAAGTTTGATACAGAAAACTACAAACGCAGGCGTGAACTGGGTTGACCAGGTAAACCAGCATCCTTCGAACTGGGAATTGTACAACATTGAAATGGTAAATGAAAATACTGGCTGGATAATCGGTGATGCGGGACAGATAGCTAAAACAACGAACGGTGGTACAAACTGGAGGGCGCAGCTTAACTCTGGATACTGGTGGGGAATAGATTTTATAAGTCCAGATACAGGATGGGTAGTTGGCTATCATGGAGATATCCTAAAAACAGTCAACGGCGGCGGAACAGTTTCAGTACAGAATATTTCATCGGAAGTACCTTCTGCGTATTCATTATCACAAAACTATCCGAACCCGTTTAACCCGACGACTAACATTCGCTACGCATTGCCGAAAAGCGGAATGGTAAAACTCGTTGTGTTCGACGCACTCGGACGCGAAGTGGAAACACTTGTGAATGAAAGTTTGCAACCAGGCACTTACGAAACAACGTTCGACGGTTCGGCGCTAAATAGCGGC
The DNA here is from genome assembly GCA_963748665.1 of Ignavibacteriota bacterium. Taxonomy (GTDB): domain Bacteria; phylum Bacteroidota; class Ignavibacteria; order Tepidaquicellales; family Tepidaquicellaceae; genus CAIKZJ01. Next base: position 135,309 of record CAVVJW010000028.1, read on the forward strand.
GTGTATTTTTATAAACTAACTGTTGGTGATTTTACGGAAACAAAAAGAATGTTGATGATTAAATAAATTTTAATTTTTTGCAGAAACGGCTGTTGTGCAAAAGCGTGGCAGCCGTTTTGTTGTATTATAATATATTTAATATTCTTACATTTGAATAAATAAACTTTGGAGGTTTAAATTTTGAAGAAAGTTATTTTTCTCTTGTCAGCAATATTGATTGCATCCGCACAGCTATATTCACAGTGGGTAGGACAATCTACCCCCACATACTATCACTATTATTCGGTTTTTGCCATTGGCTCTTCGACGGTTTATATTTCAGGAGTGAAAGGTATAATTTTAAAATCAACAAACTCAGGTAATAATTGGGCAATACTCAGAGAAAGTTTAGATAGTTATCAAAGTTTAAGAGCGATATGGTTTCTAAACGAGAGCACGGGTATTTGCGTAGGAGGCAGACACACACCTTCTTCTCCGGGAATTATTTTAAGAACAACAAACGGAGGAAATAACTGGGACAGTACTGGCATAAATGAGACTAATTTCCTGACAATGTATTTTGTGAATGCATCTACAGGTTTTGCAGGGGGCGAAACTGGTGTAAACCTGCAGTCACATCTTTACAAAACAACGAATGCAGGTATAAACTGGACTTTGGTTCCGCTTAATTATAAAGGACAGATTAAAGATATTTATTTTCTCAATGAAAACACAGGATGGGCGCTTGCTGACAGTATGACATACACGGCGACAGTAGTTATAAAAACAACTGACGGTGGTAATACCTGGAAATACACAGGAATACCGTTTCCCTATATTCATACTGAATCAATTTCTTTTGTTAACGAAAACACGGGATGGGCGACAGGTAGAATGGTGGGTACACCTCCTGATTGTTTAAAAAAGACAACAGACGGTGGTGTTACGTGGTTTTACCAATATCCACAATATGCTCCTGTTGATATTCTTGGTCAGTATTTTATAAATGAAAATACGGGATGGATAGTATCATCAGCAGGAATTCAAAAGACAACAAATAGCGGCACAAACTGGTATATCCAAAATGAATGGATGACCACGGATATTACATTTATAGACCAAAACACTGGCTGGTCGGTTGGAAATAATGCAATAGTAGCAAACACCACAAACGGCGGCGGAACAGTATCGGTACAGAATATTTCAACGGAAGTTCCTTCGGCATATTCATTAAAGCAAAACTATCCGAATCCGTTTAATCCGGTGACGAAAATTAGATTCGATATAAAGAAGTCAGAAGTCAGAAGTCAGAATTCAGAAGTCACTTTGAAAATTTTCGACATTACAGGGAAAGAAGTTGCAACACTCGTGAATGAAAGGTTGCAGCCCGGCACGTATGAAACAACGTTCGATGGTTCCGCACTAAACAGCGGTGTGTATTTTTATAAACTGATTAGCGACGGCTTTACAGAAACAAAGAAAATGTTGATGATAAAGTGATGTAAATCACTATATCAGAAATCCCGATAGTGAAGTCCCGATTTATCGGGAGGACTATTTATAAAATAAATAATGTTTCAAGAAAACGGCTGTTCTGCGAAAGTGCGACAGCCGTTTTGTTGTATTATAATATATTTATTATTATTACATTTGAGCAATTAAACTATGGAGGTTTAAATTTATGAAAAAGATATTAGTTTCTCTTGCAGTAATCGTCATTCTGAATTCTACACTCTTAATTCTGAATTCGAACGCACAGTGGGTTCAGCAGACATCTCCAACTACTCATCATCTGAATTCAATCGTATCTGTCAGCGCAACAACGCTGTATGCCTCGGGCGAGGGCGAGGTGGTTTTGAAAACAACAAACGGCGGTGCAAACTGGATTAAACTTAAGAGAAAATTCCGCGGGAAAAGATTATTACGGATTGTGGTTTGTGAATGAGAGCACAGGTTTTGCAGTGGGAGGGCTGGACGGCATTCCTTTAAAAATTGGTGTGATTTCAAAAACCACAAACGGCGGTGCTAACTGGGTTGATGTAGTTTATAACAATATTTGTTTTCGAACAGCACATTTCATAAATGCAAACACAGGTTTCTTAGGCGGTTTGACTCCTGGCGTTTCAACTTCGCCGATTTACATCACAACAAATGCAGGTGTGAACTGGTATTACGTTGCTCCTTTTAATTCGTACGGAATAGAAGATATTTTCTTTCTGAATGCAAACACGGGCTGGGCTACCGGCGTTATAACAACGGGCGAGGCAGTTTTTAAAACTACAAACGGCGGTTACAACTGGGCTATGGTTTCAAACCAGGGATATGGAGTCTGGCTTATTTCCGCAATGTTTGTAAACGCTAACACGGGCTGGATTACGGGAGCACAGGGTACGCCGCATACAGGCCTGCTTAGAAAAACTACAGACGGCGGTGCAACGTTTACCGTGCAGACACATCACAATACTAATGAACTTTATGAGCCGTATTTTATAAATGAAAATACAGGGTGGGTCGCAGGTGACCAGTCACGGATTCAAAAGACTACGAACGGCGGAATAAACTGGAATGTACAGACATCTCCCGATGCCTATTGGATGTGGGGTATAAAATTCATAAACGAAAACACAGGCTGGGCAGTCGGCTCGGAGGGAAAAATATTTTATACAGTAAATGGCGGCGGACCGGTATCAGTGCAGAATATATCAACGGAAGTGCCTTCGGCGTATTCATTAAGTCAGAATTATCCGAATCCGTTTAATCCGGTGACGAAGATTCGTTTTAACATTCCGTCTTTGTCATCCCCGAATGTTTCAATCGGGGATGTAAGTTACTCTTAAAGTTTATGATGTAATGGGTCGGGAAGTTGCAAACACTGGTGAATGAAAGATTGCAGCCCGGCACTTATGAAGCAACGTTTGATGGTTCGATGCTTAACAGTGGAGTTTATTTTTATAAATTAACGACGGATGGTTTTACTGAAACAAAGAGAATGTTATTAATAAAATAATTTTAATGTTATGAAAAAGTTATTTACAATCTTGATAATGCTCGCAGCAATAAATGCGAGTGGGCAGTGGCTTCGGGATTATCGCTTGACCTACGACACTTCTCCTTCTTTTTTAACCTGGAATAACGCTAAGTGTATTGCATTAAGTGGTCCCATAAACCACGTAGTATGGGTAGACGAGCGTGACGGAAATAAGGAAATTTACTACAAACACTCTCTAGATTCAGGTGTGAACTGGAGAAGAGACATACGTCTGACCAATAGTACAACAACTTCACAAACTCCTTCGATTGCAGTATCAGATTCAAGTGTCCATGTTGTATGGTTTGAATGTACTTATCCAAATTGGGATTTGTATTATAAGCGATCATTTGATTCAGGTGATACTTGGGGGGTAGATACTTGTTTGTCGATTAATAACATAGTTCTTTCGAGGTCACCTTCTGTAGCAGTATCCGGCTCAGTTGTCCATGTTCTTTGGCAAGACAACCGTGATGGTAACTATGAAATATATTACAAACGTTCAACAGATTGTGGCACAAGCTGGAGCGCAGATACACGTCTGACGAATAACACTGGTGATTCACAGTCACCTTCCGTTTCAGTAAACGGTCAAATTGTTCACGTTGTATGGTTTGACCATCGTGATGGTAATGATGAAATTTACTACAAACGTTCAACAGACGGAGGTATGAACTGGGGGACTGATTCACGTTTGACGAATAATACTTCTACTTCTTCATTCCCTTCTATCGCTGTATCAGGTTCTGATGTCCACGTTGTATGGGAAGACTATCGTCATGGTTTAAACTCTGAAGTATATTTCAAACACTCATCAGATGGGGGTTTATGTTGGGAAGCAGACACACGTCTGAGTTACCACACAAGTAGTAGTTCATGGGTACCTTCAGTAGCAGTATTCGACAATGTTGTCCATACTGTATGGTATGATAATCGTGGTGGATATAATGAATTATATTACACACGATCAACAAATAGTGGCTTAATTTGGGGAACAGACACACGATTGACTTTTACTAATTCTTCGTTTTCCCCCTCTATTGCAGTTTCAAGTTCTGCTGTTAATGTTGTTTGGGTTGACTTTCGAAACGGGTATCCTGCGGAAATATACTACAAACGAAACCCAACGGGTAATCTAATAGGCATCCAAAGCATCAGCACAGAAACTCCTTCCGCGTATTCGTTGGGGCAAAACTATCCGAACCCGTTCAATCCAATTACAAATGTTAAATTCTCAATTGTAAATACGGGGAATGTAAAACTTGATAGTGTATGATGTAATGGGTCGCGAAGTGCAAACACTCGTGAATGAATCGTTACAGCCGGGTACGTACGAAACAACGTTTGATGGCTCAACACTAAACAGCGGAGTTTATTTTTATAAACTGACGACGGATGGTTTTACAGAAACAAAGAAGATGACATTAATAAAATAAATTAATCAAAACCTCCCCTGCCAAATCGGTGGCGGAGAAATATTTTAAAACATAGTTATGAAAAAATTAATTACAATCTTAATAATGCTCGCGGCAATGAGCGCGAGCGGGCAGTGGACTTTGTCAAACGGGCCATACACAGGCGCGATAAAGTCATTTCTGGTTTCGGGTTCGACTATTTTTGCAGGATTGGATGGAGCAGGGAATTACGAATCTCTAATCTGGACTCAATATAAGGGGCTTTATTCTTCTTCGGATAACGGACAAAACTGGAGTTCGGTTTCCGAAGGTTCAGGATTGAGATATTTAAACGTTTACTCGCTTGCGGCAATCAGTACAAATTTATTCGCAGGAACAGACAGTGGAGTTTTCCGTTCAACAAATAATGGCGCGAACTGGACGGAAACCAGCTCGGGCATTACGAATAAGAGGATAAACACTTTATATGCTCACGGAACGAATATATACGCAGGCACTCCAACCGGAATCTTCCTTTCAGCAAATAATGGTAATACGTGGAACGCGGCGAACAATGGTTTGACAAATCAAAATATTTATGGATTTACATCGATAGGTACAAACATCTACGTTGGAGTAAACGGCGGAGTATATATGTCAACAAATAATGGAGGTAACTGGACGTCGATTGGTGTTTCAGCTTTGAATATATTCGCGATTACTTCAATCGGAAATAATCTTTTTGCCGGTACTGCTAGGTTCAGGAGTTTATATGTCAACAAACAACGGCACAAACTGGACAACAATAAACAACGGACTACTTAACAATAATGTTTTTAGTTTTGGCGTTAGCGGTACGAATTTGTATGCAGGCACAGAAGGCGGAATATTTTATACTTCAAACAACGGCGTAAACTGGAGCGCTTCAGGAATAACTGACCAGAAAGTTAATACAATCTGCGTAAGCGGCGGGATATGTTTTTTCGGGAACAGAGGCCGGAGGGGTTTTTAAATCAAATGGAACTAACTGGACTAATTCAAGCAAAGGATTGTATAATATTTTAATAAATATGTTTGCAAAATATGGAAGTGATTTGTTTTGCACAAGCAGCAAGGGAGTATTTCATTCTACTGATAATGGATACCACTGGGATAGGCGCAACTTAGGTTTCGATGCAAATGGTCTTAACAACTTAGACGTGACAGGTTTATACAATAAGAACGGTGTTCTTTATGCGTCTGTTTGGGGATATTCTTATAACCCTCCTGCACCGTTTGGCGGAGGTATATTCAAATCAACGAACAATGGTTTACAATGGATTTCTACATATCACGCTTTAGATAGTTTATATTATAGAAAAGATTATGGAATAAATGGAATTGGAAACAACTTATACGTTTCGATGGATAACAGGGGTGTTCATTCATCAACAAACGATGGCTATTCCTGGAGGATGTATACTGCAGGACCTTACAATCCTCTTCCAATAATTTCAAACGGAACATATTTATTCACTGCTGAACAAAAATGGAATTCCATTTTTCTGGGTTCTATGATCAGGTTTAATATCAGTGGATTTACAAACATAAACGGAGGACTTCCAACTAAAATCTGGCATAGCCTTGCAGTGGAAGGGAATACACTTTTTGCGGGAACGGATACAGGCAGAATCTACAAATCAACAAACCTTGGAGATAGCTGGGTAATTGCAAATAACGGAATACCAAACACTGCCGATGTAAGAAGTCTTGCAATCAGTGGACAAAATATTTTTGCGGGCACATCAGGCCACGGTCTTTATGTATCAAAAGATGGCGGGAATACCTGGGCAACTAAAAATGACGGACTGGAATTTCCAGTAGGAATATCAAAAATATACGTATCCGGCAATGATGTTTTAATTGGAACAACTAATCAGTCCGTATGGCGTCGTGCAATGTCGGAACTACTCGGAGTGCAAAACATTTCTTCGGAAGTACCTGCTTCGTATTTATTAAAGCAGAACTATCCGAACCCGTTTAATCCGACGACGAAGATTCGTTTCGCCGTACCTTCTTTGTCATTCCCGCATGTTTCTAGCGGGAATCCAGTTCTATTGATAGTCTACGACATAATGGGCCGCGAAGTACAAACACTCGTGAACGAAAGATTGCAGGCGGGGACTTACGAAGCAACGTTCGATGGAAGCAATCTTTCCAGCGGTGTATATTTTTATAAAATAATTGCCGGTGATTTTACAGAAACAAAGAGAATGCTTTTAATAAAATAATTTTAATATTATGAAGAAATTTGTTTACACATTAGTTCTTGCTCTAATTATACATTGTACATTGAACATTGAAAATTGCTCTGCACAGTGGCAACCGGATGTGCGGCTGACGAATAATCCTGCGTATTCTTATACATCTGGTAGTAATACGTGGTCCGTTGCGGCAAATGGGAATGTTATACACATTGTATGGGCTGACTTTCGCGACGGAAAGTTTGAAATTTACTACAAACGATCAACTGATGCTGGCGTAAGCTGGGGTACGGACACACGTTTGACGAATAACAATGCTGATGATATGCAGAGTCCTTCTGTCACAGTCTCCGGCTCGTTTGTCCACGTTGTCTGGTGTGAACAGCATGCCGGAAACTATGACATATACTACAAACGCTCAATTGACGCAGGCATAAGCTGGGGAGCACAAACACAATTTACGACTGACATTACTTGGTCAACCGCTCCTTCTTTAGCGGTAACCGGCTCGGTTGTAAATGTTGTTTGGAATGACAATCGTGACGGAAACTGGGAAATATACTACAAACGCTCAACGGATGCAGGAGTTAGCTGGGGAACAAATGTACGTCTGACGAATGACACTACTGATTCAGAGGCTCCATCTGTTGCAGTATCCGGCCAAATTGTACATGTTGCTTGGTTAGACGAATATTATACTTCCCTGATGGAAATTTACTACAAACGGTCAACAGATGGAGGCGTAAGCTGGGGAACAAAAGTACGCCTGACATTTGATAGTGCTAAATCACTATTTCCTTGTATCGCAGTATCAGGCTCTGATGTGCACGTTGTATGGTATGACCAGCGTGATGGAAACCGGGAAATATACTACAAACGCTCAACAGACGTAGGCATAACTTGGGGAGTAGATACACGTTTGACGAATAACACTTCTTTTTCAAAATTACCTTCTGTCGCAGTATCGGGCTCTGTTGTGCACATTGTTTGGGAAGAAGAACGAGACGGAAACCAGGAGATATACTACAAACGCTCAACAGACGCAGGCATAACATGGGGGGCAGATACACGTTTGACGAATAACACTTCTTCTTCAGAATATCCTTCTGTCGCAGTATACGGCTCAGTGGTACATGTTGTATGGGAAGACACTCGCGACGGTGTTAACCCAGAAATATATTACAAACGCAACCCAACAGGAAATGTCGGGATCCAAAATATCAGCACAGAAACACCATCAAAATATTCATTGTCGCAAAACTATCCGAACCCGTTTAATCCAATTACAAATGTTAAATTCTCAATTGTAAATACGGGAGAAGTAAAACTGACAGTGTATGACATAGTGGGTCGTGAAGTCCAAACTCTCGTGAACGAAAGATTACAACCCGGCACTTACGAAGCATCGTTCGACGGCTCCACACTAAACAGTGGCGTGTATTTTTATAAACTGATCACTGATGGTTTTAAAGAAACAAAAAGAATGATATTAATAAAATAATATAAGAAAATCATCCGCAGTGAAATCCGCGGGGGAATTTGAAAACATAAAATATAGAGGAATGAAAAAATTATTTACAATCTTAGTGATGCTTGTAGCAATAAACGTCAATGCACAATGGGTGCACCTCAACGCCCCTTCAATTTCATGGTCTTTTGGGAATGTCGGGAATGTATTGTTTACAGGTATGCAGTCGGAAGACAGTACGAATATATATACTTCATCGAATAATGGTGACAGTTGGACAGGCCTTCAATTAGGAATACCAAGCTGGATTTATGGTTTTACTTCCAGCGGAAATAATTTATATACTTTATCGATGGGATACGGAATTTACCGGACCACAAATAATGGTATTAACTGGAATTATGCAGGTCTTTTTCTTACACCAAGATGGATAAATGAAATTGCATCGAACGGAAGTTATTTATATGCCGGAACAGATAATTACGGATTTTATGTTTCGTCAAATTACGGTGCTAACTGGTCTGACCCTTTATTCTCGGATAATATAAGATCTGTTTCTTATGGAGCCGGTTACGTGTTTGGCGTTCAGGGTTTTAAAATATTTCGATTTAACAGTACAGGCAGCACTTATTCAACAGTACTGTTAAATGGTTCAACTTTTCAATGTGTAAGAGCTGATGGCAGTAATGTATACGTTGGTTCAGACTCGGGAATTTACAGATCAACAAATAGTGGTGATAGCTGGATGAGGATACCTTTTACAACATATAATGAAGCAGTATACAATATTGCATTAAACGGAAATAATATCTTTGCAGGGACTGATAATGGAATTTATTTATCAACAAACTTCGGACTCAACTGGCTTCCAAAAAACCAAGGATTAGATTCTAACTCTGCCGTTAATTCAGTTCATGTTAATAACGGTTATGTATTTTTAGCTCTCAAATTTGGTAAAGGTGTCTGGCGTCGTTTACTTTCTGAGGTAATATCAATCCAAAACATCAGTACGGAAGTACCTTCTTCTTATTCGCTGGGACAGAATTATCCGAACCCGTTTAACCCAATTACAAATGTTAAATTCTCAATTGTAAATTCGGGGAATGTAAAACTTGTTGTCTATGATGTAATGGGTCGCGAAGTGCAAACACTGGTGAACGAAAGATTACAGCCCGGGACGTATGAAACAACATTCGATGGCTCGATGCTTAACAGCGGTGTGTATTTTTATAAACTGATAACAGATGGTTTTACAGAAACAAAGAAAATGATCTTAATAAAATAATGATAACCATTTTATAAGAAGTTGATGATAATGAAGTGTATAGGATGAATATTTTTTAAATAAAAAATTTTATTGAAATTACCGGTTGAAAAACGCCGGTGATTTACAACTTAAAATTAATTGTTATGAAAAAATTAATTTTATTTATTGTAGTTCTTGCAATCCCGTTAGGCATATTTGCACAGTCCGGGATTAAGGATAATAAACACGTCACATCAAACAATGCTTTTACATTCGGTTTTGCCGGTACGTACACAGACCCTCTGAAAAAATTTAATTTAAGTACACCTAACAACCTTATTACAATCGGTTCAACTTCGGGATGCTTTTATTCAGGGGTTGATTTCGGTGCACCGGGCGGATACCTATACGGCTTGCATAAACCTTCGGCAACTGTATGCGATTTGTTCAGAGTTGATACAATTACCGCGTCCTGTATCATACTCAGTACTCATAATTACGCAGGAGATCTTGCCTGTATGACTTTTGACCCGAAGACGTGGACGTTTTACATACTAGTTAACGGGACAACAAGCAAACTTTACACGTTTAATCCCGTTCCGGGTAATTTGCTTCTCGTTGCACAATTATCTCCGATGGTTTTGGTGTCGGCAGTCGCTGTAAATAATAACGGCTCGATGTATGGAATAGATGAGTTAAATGATAATCTTGTCAGAATAAATAAGTTAACAGGAACCATTACGAATATCGGACCTCTGGGATTCAATGCAAACGGAATAAGCGGCTGCGATTTTGACCCGGTTTCCGGAAGATTGTATTTTATAACCCCGGGTACTATTAATCCCGAACTAAAATGGATAGACACTACAGGAACACAGGGGAGCGCCGGTTCGTTATTAGGTAATGTAAAAAATCTGGCTATTGCAGGAAATAATTTTCAGACTCCGCCATTGCCTTCAATACCAACATTGATTTCACCGAGCGGAACGGTTTATACAACAACTCCATTAATGGACTGGTCGGATGCATCAGGTGCAACGACTTACCATATTCAGGTTTCGTCGGGAGCAAGCAATGTGATTGACCTTAACACGGCTCAATCACATTATCAGGTTCCGTCCGGAGTACTAACTATTAATACACCGTATTACTGGCGGGTTTGCGGAAGGAACGGGGCGGGCATAGGACAATGGTCTGTAATATCTTCTTTCACTTGCATGATTACAGATATTAATAAACTCAGTTCTGAAATACCCAAAGAATTTTCTTTGTCGCAAAATTATCCGAACCCGTTTAATCCAATCACAAAAATTCGTTTTGATATCCCACGCTGGCGGGGGGAAGGGGGGTGGACAAAATTGCGGGTATATGACGTAATGGGTCGCGAAGTGCAAACACTTGTAAACGAAGTGTTACAGCCGGGTACGTATGAAACAACGTTAGATGGTTCGATGCTAAATAGTGGTGTATATTTTTACAGGCTTGTAGCGAATGGTTTTACAGATACAAAGCGGTTAATATTATTAAAATAAATTTCTTTTTAAAAACGGCTGCAGTAAAATCACCTCAGCCGTTTTTGTTGTATTATAATAAATTTATTTTTATTACATTTCCGTAATTAAACTTTGAGGTTTAAGTTATGAAAAAAGTACTTTTTTATTTCTTCGTTATATTATTAATACTTTTTCAACAAAGTATCCTGCTACCACAATATCAAAGTGTGAAAATTAATCCTGCTAATAAATATTTTTTTGGAGAACAAAGTGTTAAGATTAATCCAAAAAATACAAATCAGATAGTTGCCGGCATAATGGCAAACTATTACCCTCTGACCGGAATTATGGGTTATTGCTACAGCACTAACAGCGGATTGAGCTGGGGAAGTGCTCCGATTACGTGTTCCTTTGCTCAGCCCGGCTCTGACCCGGTAATAATAGTGGATACACTCGGAAATTTTTATTATATCTGCTGTGCTAACTGGGGTGTGTCGGGTCCGAACCTTGATAAGCTGCTTATCTTTAAATCAACAAACGGCGGTGCAAACTGGGATGGAGGAAAAGAGTTTGCTTTAATGGCTCCGCAAAAGGATGATATGCCTTATGCCTGCGTGGATATGTCTCACAGTCAGTATGGAAATAATATTTATGTGACGTGGTCTTTGTACGACGAGTATCCAAGCAATGATTCCGACCGACAGTTGCTATGTGGCGTTTTGCCGTTCAACTGATGGAGGAAATACTTTCAGTACACCTATTCATATTTCAAGGGTGGCAGGAACAGCGAGATGTGACAACAGTTCTCCGGAAGGTGTTTCGCCGTGCACGGGTCCGAATGGCGAAGTATATGCCGTGTGGCCGTTGAATGAAACGGTAATGTTTAACCGCTCAACAAACGCAGGTGTGAACTGGCTTCAGAATGATATTTATGTTTGCAATCAGGTTGGCGGCTGGACAGGAACAAATTATACTGTTGCAAACTGGTCACCTGTTTCTGCGTGTGATATTTCAAATTCTCAATACAGAGGAAACGTATATATTTGCTTTGCTGATACAAGGAACGGACCAAACGACAAAGATATATGGTTTGTAAAATCTACTAATCAGGGAAATAACTGGAGCGCACCGAAAAGAGTGAATAACGACGGAGCGGGAAACGACCAGCGGTTACCCTGGATAAGTGTTGACAATGTTACGGGATATATATGGATATTCTTTTATGATTCGCGTTACAATGCAGTCTCAATGTCAAACCCATTCATTGCACGCTCAACTGACGGGGGAAACACATTTCAGAATGTAAGAATAAGCACGTTAAATATTTATAACGGGTATGCTTTTGGAGAGTATATGGGGCTTGATGCTTATAACAATAAGGTAAGACCTTTGTGGGCACTTCCTTCCGGATTTCACAATGTTCAAAGTTATGTTACGATAATAGATACTTTTTATTCAGTCGGTATTAACAGTATTAGCAGTGAGATTCCGGCGAAGTATTCATTAAGTCAGAATTATCCAAACCCGTTTAACCCAACAACGAAGATAAGGTTTGATGTTGCCAGTGTAAAACAAGCATCCTTGCTTGTTACCCTTAAAGTTTACGACGTAATGGGACGCGAAGTCCAAACACTCGTGAACGAATCGTTACAGCCAGGGTCGTATGAAGTGACGTTTAATATTGAATCCGCCACAGAACATAGGCGGACCTTCGGCAGCGGAGTGTATTTTTATAAATTAAACGTCCGCCACGGCGGATCTTCGATTGGTGATTTTACTGAGACAAAGAAGATGATTTTGATAAAATAAATATGGTCAATGTAACGGCTGTAATTCGAATTGTCGCAGCCAATTTTTAATATTTAAATTAAACAATGGAGGTTTAAATTTTGAAAAAGATATTACTTTCTATTACTGCAATCGTCATTCTGAATTCTACATTCTTAATTCTGAATTCGAACGGGCAGTGGTCACAGCAACACCCGCTGAACATTTCATACAAATTTAACTGCGTACACTTTCTGAACTGGCAGATAGGATTTATTGCAGGTGAAGGAGGTAATATCTGGAAGACCGTAAACTACGGTGCGAACTGGTCAGACCAGTCAACCTGGACAGATTTAGATGTTGGCAGTCTTTTATTCTTTGATTTTAACACAGGGTTTGCTGCATGCGGAAGTAATTTAAGTGACTCATCAAAAATTTTAAGAACAACAAACGGCGGGTTTGATTGGAGTATTAAATATACAGGTTACCATATTGTTTTTACAAAGGGAATTCATTTTATAAACACAAATACCGGTTTTGTTTCCGGATTATCTGATAACGATTCGGCAATAGTTAAAACAACTGATAGCGGATGGAACTGGCAGAAGATAAAAACAGATAATGTAAGAGGTATTGAGAAATTTAGTTTTGTGGATGCGAACACAGGGTATGCCGCAGGTAATGGCACGGATAACAAGGCTTGTGTTATAAAAACAACTAATGGCGGTGTTAGCTGGACAAAAACTTTTACTCATCCCACTGCACCTAAGTTTACGTCAGCATATTTTGTGAATTCAAACACGGGCTGGGTAGTTGGTGTTTCAGCATCTAATAACAGCCTGATTCAGAAAACTACAAACGGCGGTACAAACTTTATTGAACAGACAAATCATCATCCTGCAAATCAAAAGTTAAACGATATTTATATGTTAAATGAAAACACGGGATGGATAGTTGGAGAGGCATCACAAATAGTAAAGACAACAAACGGCGGTTTAAACTGGAGAACACAGATTACTCCTGCGGGTTCATTTTCTGCAATTCAATTTCGCGGCTCTGATACAGGATATGTGGCTGGTTATTATGGGTATAATGGCATGCTGCTAAAAACCCTTAATGGCGGCGGTCCTGTTTCGGTTCATAATGTTTCAACGGAGGTACCTTCAGCGTATTCATTAAGGCAAAACTATCCGAACCCGTTTAACCCAATTACAAATGTTAAATTCTCTATACCAGTGTCATCCCCGCGCCCCGATGTTCTTGAGCGGGACAGGCGGGGATCTCGTACAATTAATCGTTTATGATGTAATGGGACGCGAAGTGCAAACACTCGTGAATGAATCGTTACAGCCCGGGAATGTATGAAGTAACGTTCGATGGCTCGATGCTAAATAGCGGCGTATATTTTTATACTTTGATATCAGGTTCATTTAAAATGACAAGGAGGTTATTACTTATTAAATAATTTTTAACCGGTACGTAAACAACGTACCGGTACTTTAATATTACAGGAGGTATTTAAAATGAAATTATTATGTTCTCTTTTAGTTGTTCTTGCTTTATACATTTCACCGGCAGATGCTCAGGTGAAATTCAGAAGCGGAATGTTTTTTCACCATTCGACAGGCTTATGCATCTGGGGTCCGAATGGAAGCAGTACAGGCGTGCCGCAGCAGATGACGATTTATAATAACGCACACGGATATACAGGCACTAACGCTGTTACAATGAGCGAACTTTGGTTCCCTGTGAACTACGATAATGAGTGGTTCCTCTGGCACGAAATATTCTGTTTGAACACACCCGAAAGTATTTCATCATATTTCAACAGTAATAAAATCATTATGGTGAAATCGTGTTTTCCGTCTTCCGCAATCGAAGGAGTCGGTGAACCTGCAGATACATTACTGCCGGATTATAAAACCATTTATAATTATAAGTGGCACTGGCGAAAGATAATCAGTGTGATGAAAGCACGTCCTCAGAATTTTTTTGTTATCTGGACAAATGCCCCGCTTGTTGAACTTGAGACAACTCCGAGCGCGGCAATGTGGTCTAAACAGTTTTGTAAATGGGCAAAGGATACATTAGCACTTGGTCTCGACCCTGTATTCGGCGCATTTCCGAATAATGTTTACGTCTTTGATTTCTTTTCAAAACTTACAAACGCGAGCGGTTATATGCTTCCACAGTATGCTACCGATGCTCACGACAGCCATCCAAATGCAGCTGCCACAACACTTGTTGCACCTCTGCTTGTAAATGAAGTGTTCAACCGTTCAATTGCTTATGAACAGGTTTACGGCATTGTAAAGATTGATGACATAATTCCCGATAAATTTTATTTACACCAGAACTATCCGAACCCGTTCAACCCAATTACAAATGTTAAATTCTCAATTATAAATTCAGGGAATGTAAAATTAGTTGTCTATGATGTGATGGGTCGCGAAGTACAGACGCTGGTGAACGAAAGATTACAGCCGGGAACGTATGAAGTGATAGTTCGATGGTACCGACGCTGAACAGCGGAGTGTATTTTTACAAAATTAATCTGCCGGTGATTTTTCAGAAACAAAAAGAATGCTGATGATTAAATAGCGGTAGCTATTTAATCTGAAGTCTGCCGTTTTTTATGGAGGACTGCTTATAAAATAAATAGGGTTTTAACGAAAAGGCTGAGGCAGAAAATGTTTCAGTCGTTTTTGTTGTATTATAATAAATTTATTCTTATTACATTAAAGTAATTAAAACATTGGAGGTTTAAATTTATGAAAAAGATAATATCAGTTTTATTGTTCTGCACTGTTTTTGTTTCGGTTATTGACTCTTATTCGCAGACTTATCCTATTCCCTTTTCTCAACCATATTTTGAAGGATTTGAAGGCACAACTTTTCCTCCAACAGGCTGGCAAAGAATTAATGTGTCGGGAAATGTGGAGTGGATAGTTGGGTACTTTGCGCATACAGGTGCACAGGCAACAGTTTGTGCCTGGCAAGCAACAGGTGTCGGAGAGGATTGGCTTATATCGCCACGCTGGAATATTCAGACAGGGGACTCACTCGTATTCTGGCTGAGACCTTTTTTCGTTGGGCATCCGCCTGATTCACTTGCAGTCAGAGTATCAACAACAGACAGTAATATGTCAAGTTTCACAACTCGTATTTTATACATAGCGGAAGGCAACGGATATCCGACAACAACTGTATATCAAAGATATGCCGCAAGTCTCAATCAGTTTGCAGGTCAGGGAATATTTATTGCTTTTAAACATATGGACCAGAATGGCGACGGAATATTTATTGATGATGTTTCAGTTGAAAGAGTTGGCACGGTAAGCATTACTGGATTAAATCAAACCCCTGCAAAATTTGAATTATTTCAAAATTATCCGAACCCGTTTAACCCAATGACAAATTTTAAATTTTCAATTTAAAATGCGGGGAATGTAAAGCTAGTGGTTTATGATGTGATGGGTCGCGAAGTGCAAACGCTTGTGAATGAAAGAATGCAGCCCGGCACGTATGAAGTGAAGTTCGATGGCATCGATGCTTAACAGCGGTGTGTATTTTTATAAAATAATCTTCCACCACGGCGGATCTTCGACCGGTGATTTTTCAGATACAAAAAGAATGTTGATGATTAAATAATCCGCCGTGTGTGGACATTTAATCAGAAATCCGGATTCATATATAGAGGAGATTAATAAAATAATTGTGTTTTTAAATTAACGGCTGTAATGCAAATGCGTCACAGCCGTTTTATATTATCAAACTAATTATATGACGTTTAATTTTATTTTGATTTTACTACTTTATGTTTAAGTGTTTATATTATGAAAAATATTTTTGCCGTCATATTTTTAATGGTTTGTGTATCTGCTTTTTCTCAGGAGTTTGAAAGCATTTACAGTAATGCCCCGAAAGAAACATCTTTAAGAAAATCTTTCCAGCGTGAAAAATGGTTTTATGAACAAAGAATGTTTCCGCTTGGATTTATTCCTGACGATGCTTACAGCAAGGCACAAAGCGATAAGATGAAAATGCAAAAAACCGTCGGCTATTTTAACAAAACATACAATTGGCTCAGCATTGGTCCTACGCCTGGCGTTAATACTTACTACGGGAATGTTGCTTCTCGTGTAGCAACGGTAAAGTTTCATCCGGCGAATCCTGATATTATCTATGTTGGTGCGGCTTGCGGAGGAGTATGGAAAACTACTAACGCAGGACAGAACTGGTTTCCTAAAGTCGGACTTTGAAATTTCTCTTTCTTCGGGTGCTATTGCAATAGACAATCTTAATCCTGATGTAATCTATTATGGTACGGGTGAAGCAACGTATTTCACTTACTCTTATTATGGAGCGGGTTTATTGAAATCTACAAACGGCGGTGAGAGCTGGACGAATTACAGAAATGGTTTGCCTGCAATGTCATATTTTTCGAGGTTGGTTTTAAAGCCGGGAAGTTCAAACATACTCTTTGCCGCACTCGGTACATCGGGTTTGTTTAAGAGCACGGATGCGGGGCAAAACTGGAATATGATAAATTCAGGAAAATGCGACGACATAGTTTTTTCGCCTGACGGTACAAAGGCATATATTATAGGGCAGGGCAGCGGCTACAGAATATCTACGGACGGCGGAAACACGTTCACACAATACACGCCTTTTACATTAGGTACACGAAACCATCTTGCGCTGTGCAAGTCGTCGCCTGAAATTATTTATGCTTCGGTTTATACTTCGACGGGATATGTTGTGAGTGTGTACAAGTCAACAGATGCAGGGCTTACGTTTGCATTGCTTCAGAATAATTTTACAGGAACAACACAGGGTCATTATGATTTTTATATTCACGTAAATCCCTTTGACGCAAACTATGCGTACGTCGGACTTGTTGACCTTTGGAGAACAACCAACGGAAGCACTTTTACAAAAATAACTAATACGTCGGCAGGACCCGTTCACGTTGACCATCACAATATGGACTTTCATCCAACAGACCCCGAAAAATTAATCTGTGCCAATGACGGCGGGGTTTATTATTCAACCAACAGGGGAACAAACTGGATTAATATTAATGCTTCGCTGAATCTAACACAGTTCTATCGGCTTACTTCCGACCCATCGAATGCAAATCATATACTCGGCGGTACGCAGGATAATGGTGTTCAGCAGACGCAGGGCTCGCAGGTCTGGACGGTTCAGATATTCGGCGGTGACGGCGGTGATGTATGTTTTGATTCAAAGTTTAACAATTATATAATCACAGAAAATCAAAGCAATCTTTTGAGGAGGTCTGTGAACGGAGGGTTAACGTGGCACTTGACACGACGGGAATGTCAGGAACCGGTGCCTGGATAGCACCAATAATTGCTCATCCGGATTCAACAGGGATTTTTTATACTGCAAGACAACGGGTTTTTAAATCAACAAACTACGGCGACACGTGGACTGCCATATCCGCCGGTACTACGGGCACGATAAGAGAAATGGCAATTTCAAAATCAAACCCTGACGTTATGTATGCTTCAGGCAGTAACGTGATTTATTTTTCAAACGACGGCGGTAAAACATTTACAAATATTACAAACGGATTGCCCGCACGAATAATCACAAGCATAAACATTCATCCCGATTCTTCAAAAGTTGCACTCATAACATACAGCGGTTTTGGCGGAGGGCATATTTTTAAAACAACTAACAGCGGTGCAAACTGGAATGATGTATCGGGAAACCTGCCCGACACACCTGTGAACGATGGATTAATTTATTATCCCGGAAGCGCCACAGGTACACTGATTGCCGCTACTGATGTTGGTGTGTTTATCACAGGCGGCTATGGAAATTTCTGGTCGGAACTTGCAAACGGTTTGCCAAACACTATCGCTATGCATCTTGATTATAACACTGCACAAAACAAACTTCGTGTTGCAACTCACGGAAGAGGTGTCTGGGAATACAGCGGAAATATTATAAGTATTACGCAAATAAATTCTTCCGTTCCGAAAAATTATTCGTTACACCAGAACTATCCGAACCCGTTCAACAGCACTTCAAATTTGAAATTTGAAATTTTAAATTTTGGCAATGTAAAATTGGTTGTCTATGATATTAATGGGTCGCGAAGTGCAAACACTCGTGAATGAAACATTGCAGCCCGGAACGTATGAAGTGACGTTCGACGGGTCTATGTTAAACAGCGGAATATATTTTTACAGGCTTGTAACGGATGGTTTCACAGAAACAAAACGGTTAACATTATTAAAGTAGATTTCTCATTTTTTAACACGAAACTTTTATTTTTATTACAAAGTTATCATAAATAACAATTTAAACAAAGAATAAAGAATGAAAAAAATCACATTATTGCTGTTTGTTTTTCTCGCTTTTACGGCTGTTTCAAACGCACAGAGCAAATTTGGACTTGGTCTTATCGTCGGTGAGCCAACAGGTTTATCCGGTAAATTTATGATTTCTAAAACATCAGCAATTGACGGTGCTGTTGCATGGTCATTTGGTGAATATGGAGCACTCCACCTTCACGGTGATTATCTTTTTAATTTTGCTAACCTTAGTGCAGAAGTTCCTGTTTATATTGGCGTTGGAGGAAGAGTGAAATTTCAGGATTCAGACAAGAAAAATGATTCAAAATTAGGAATAAGAGTTCCGGTTGGACTTGCTTATGAGCCGTCATCTACACCTATTGACCTATTCCTTGAAATAGTACCAATTATGGACCTTTCACCCTCAACTAAATTCAGCTGGAATGCAGCGGCAGGAATAAGATATTATTTTAACTAATAAAATTTGATATTTATAAACAACGGCTGTTATGCAAATGCGTCACAGCCGTTTTAATTAAATGTTTCGAGTTTAAATTCTTTCCATTGTTCTTTTGCGTAATTGAGAAATCCCTCCGGTGCGTTATTGAAAGACTTGTCCACTTTGTAACTGCCTTTTTCGTTTATCATATCTGCCTTTATGTCCATATTTCCACGTATAGCGTATTTATTGTCATTTTCGTGCATCATTAATTTTAATTCAGATGGAGATACATCGCCGCGGCATGCCATCTTATATAGAAACGTACTTTCGGCAATTCCGTTTTCGTTAATGTCTGTAATCGTGAGTGAATTAGGGATGAAATCAAGCGTAAGGTCTAATGGACAGTCATTTATGAAATCGCTAATCTTCCATAAAAGCGAGAATGAACCGCCTGAACTGACATAGTGGTATCCGTACAGTTCACATTCCTGAATGTAATCGTCGAAATCCGGTTGTTTGGATTTTTTCTTTTTAATGTTTGTTTTAGTAAGAATCAGTATGTTCTCGCCGTTTTTATCCGTCCACCGTTTACCCGTGATAATGTTGCCCGAATATTTAATATCAGAAGGCAGGCTGGATTTATCAAATGTGAGCATTTCGACTTCTGTGTTGGTAACTGTTTTCTTTTCTTCAGTTGGGTTTTTGTTTTCTTCCTTTACGGATTCGGATTTCTCCGTTGTCGTTTCTACTTTCTTACTGTTGTCGTTGGAAGTATATTTCCTGCATATTCCGCAGGAAAAAAGTACTAATACTGAAATTGTGAGAATTAATAGGTTTTTTATCATAATATTTTATTTTAAGATTTCCTGAATTTAAATTAATTATTCGGTTATTGTTAAAGTAGCTGATTTTTTTATGGAACCTGTTCTTTTCCCACCCTCTGGGGTATTTTTTGTGACCGTTCCGTCAATTAGTTTAAGTTCAAAACTTTTGTATGTTTCATCATACCCGCCTGTAAAATGCATAGTTGCATTTGTTGAATTAACGCCGTCAGAATATTGAATAGTGCAACTGTAAGTCACTTTTACGTCACAAGTAATTACATTATTATTTTTAGATATATTTCCCGTTCCTGATAAATATTCCGTTGTTGTAGGCTCTGTGCCTTAATTAGTATAGTTTATTTTGAAACTATTACCGGAAATGTTTACAATCAGGTTAACTGAATTATTAATACTCGGGATATAGAATTCAATATTGTTTTCTGTAATTATGTTTGTCCCCAATCCTCCTCTAAAGTACATTAAATAATCACCTTTTCTGAATCCTAAATCGTTACTATTGTTGTTTTCATTTTGTTTTTGATTTGGTTCATTTGTTACAACTTTTCTTTTCTTTTTCTTTGCTGATTTTAATGGTTTTTTTCGCAGACGCAATTGCTTTGCCGTAATCAGGATGATCACGTGTCAGGTTTATGAGTGATACTTCTATTGTGTAGTCGCCTGCTTTATCGAAGGTTGTAATCTGGCTGTTAGACGTAAATGTGTGTTCGCATTCGAAATAGCTTAAAGGTGTTCCGTTTATTTTCCAGTCCCATGCAATTTTTGGCACTGTCGTTACCAGATAATCTTCGCTTTCCGTGAAATATTCCACGTCCGGAATTTTTGCGAGAGCGTTTAAATCGCAATTTGCGCCTTCTGTGTTTTTATCGAGTTTGTAAGTCAGTTCAATTGACGGGTGGCGCCTCGATTGTGTAAAAGATATTAGTAATACCTTTTTCTTTTAATTCAAATTTTACTTTTTTGGCGTAATTTTCGGTTATGTAAATAATCGCTTCCTTCGGACTATTATTTTTTACATAAGAATAAAGGGTTGCATCAAAATTCCATTCTCCTTTTGCATCAGTAAACCCGCTCCATTCGCCTATTTTCACTTTCACTTTTTTGATTTTATCGGCAGGACCGCTTAACTTGACATAAAACGGAAACTTTGTGTTAAATAACTTTGAAATTTCTTCTACCTGCTTAGCAACATCTGCATCTACTCTCTTCTTTTCGCGCTGCATAAGACCTACATTAACGGCATTTAAAATCGGATTAATAATATTCTTCCTGTAATCATCCATTATGGCTTTTTTGTCTTCATCAGTCAATTCGGCATTCAGCCCTCTTTCTTTCAGGTAAAAAGCCGATACTTCCGGATTCCAGAATTTCGAAAGATAGGTTCCTATTTCGTCTTCGAGTTTGGACTGATAATCCTGATTATTGTTTATCGCATCGGAATGAATCTGTTCGACAATAGAAAACCATTTCTTATGGTCCCGTTTCACCTGACTGTCATCGGAATAGTATTTATTATATGCTTTCTTATAATTCTCAAATCTGAAATCCAGCATTTCAGTGGCAAATTTATTGATGGTATAGTCAAAAAGAAATATTCCAACTGAGGCGACTTTAAGAGCAGACCATCCGTAAGCTCCGATTGCCCAATAAGATGCTCCTTTGAGAGTATTGCCTACTGCTTCAGTATTTTTTCCGTCGTATATATTGCCTATTACCTGCAACACAGAGAAGAGAACTCCGAGTTTTCCGAAAGCTTCGTTAATATTCTTCACGCACTCCATTTCGCCAAGTTCTTCCATCAAAGTTAAAGCACCGCCCTGAAAACCCAGGACATCATTTACATTATTGAACAATTCCCTGTAAGCAGCATTGTAATCGGGTCCGTCAGATTTTATTACATTATCAGCTTCGAATGTTTTCGGAGGTTTTATTAACTTTGAAATTACCAATGAAGGAATTCTTTCGGCAGGATAGTAAACATTCGGATTTGATTCATCTTTTTCAGTTTTTATTCCGTAAGGATTTTTTTCCTTATCCTGCTTTTTATTTTCACCTGATATAAATCTTTTATTTACATTTTCACCAGTAATAATTCCAATACCTCCGCAGTGCTGGGTCTTGCATCCGATTTTTGCGGCAGGTTTTCCGTCAATAAGCACTTCGTTATCGCCTTCTTCTATTGAAAAAGTATTTGAACCACAGCAATTTTCTATATGCATACCTCCGTCACCGACGCGTGCTGCGGATTTACCCCGCACTTTTACAGTAGAACTTCCGCTTCCGATTGTTCCAACGACTTCATGAGGGCAGCCCGTGCATCCGTGACTGCAGGCATGACAAAATACAAAATCACCTACACATGCGTAATAGTCTGGCATGACTGCAAATACTTCAAAAGATTTTTTTAAAACCATTCCGTTGTATTCGCATTCTATTGTAATTGTATTAATCCCGGGATTATCAAAAATGGGATATGTTTCAGGACCGTATTCCGGATAAAATTTCCCGGATCCGCTCCAGTGAATTTTCTCTGAAATATCAGTTTGGTTTTCGCTTCCCGGAAAAAGAAAACCGGATGCACCAAATACCCATCCTTCAGTAAATACCTTCGGACTTTCACCTGCTATTTGAATTAACTGTAATGAAAGTAGTTTCTCGTTTGAATTATTAATATTGTATATATCAGATGATATGAAAAGTGGTAAAAACGCAAAAAGTAAAAGTAATTTTTTCATAAATCAAAGATTAAATTAAATTGTTAACTTTTTATTTAATTAGGAAATTATACTTTGACAAACTTGCCTAAATATAAACTATTTATTAAAAACTATAAATATAAATTATAATATATATAAATCGTTATTTGCTGTTTTGTCATGGTGTACTTGGGGTGTTTTTATACTAATTTCTATTGCATTTATTACGACGGGATTTTTTTCAAAAATGTTAAGAGGAGATGCTCAAATTGCAGAATTCCGATACCATATTTGTTGATAAAATAAACTTTTGAAGAATAAAAAAAGGGGGACAAACGTTATTTTTGTCCCCCCTAAATAATTTTTTCGTTAATTAATACTTCGAAATATTAATTACTCTACTTGTTAGTAATCCGGTAATTCCCATTAATTGATTGCTTTCAACCACAGTTCCCGCTATGAAGTTCTGAGTACCGCCGCCGTTATCAAGTTTGTAATTTACTATCCAAAGGTCTTGTGGAAATCCTGTCAGTGTAGATATGTATGCCGGTAAGTTCAGTGTTCCTAATCCCGGTACTAAAAACATATTTACCGTTTTATTTGTACCTGTCTGACCAAGAAAAGCGCTTCCATTAAACGAACTTGACGACGGTAAAAAAGCTGAGTTAAATTTAATTATAGGGTTTGAAGAATAACTGTAACCAAAAGCAACATCACTGTTTACAAGGTTAGGCAGATTTGTGCTTATATGAAAGTTTGAACTTGTAATTAATCCAAGCGAACCGGAAACAATATTTCTTGCAGACGTATCCGCAATTAAATTAATTATAGTGTTTGTGCTGAATAAAGAGGTCAGTTCAATGCAGTCCCTTGCCCCCGGAACAGGATTTGGTGTATAAACCGCTAAAGTATCGGTTCCCGGCTTTTTAAATATGTAAAGCCAGGCTCCTAAATTGTTAGGATCGGAAACGCTGGTTGTGATTGAGATATCGGTTTTGCCCGCATCTGTTCCGTCATACAAAACATTTTTTCCAAACACCATAACTAACTGTGTGCTTGATGAATACTTTCTCTGCGCCTGTGCATAAGCCGAATCTAATCTTTCTTTTGCGGTTATTTTATTGCTTACGAGGTCGTTAATTATATTTACAGCATTATCACTGCACGAATACAAAGATACGGCAATCAATAACAACACAAATACTTTCGATAATAATTTGATTTTCATTTTGTTAAATTTAGTTGAATAATAAGTACATAATACTATAAACACCTATCGATGATAATGTTCCATATGTTTTAATCTTTTGTATAAAAGGGATAATCTGTATAACCTTTTTCATCAGCAGTATAGAATGCATCCATATTCAAATCAGTGTTAAGCGGATAACCGTTATTTAATCTTTCCACAAAATCGGGATTATTAATAAACGGTTTTCCAAACGCAACTAAGTTCGCGATATCTCCTTCAAGTTCTTTCTCTGCGCTTTCCAGTCCATATCCACCGCTTAAAATAACAGTATTTTTAAATTCATTTCTTATAATCTCTTTAATTTTTCTTGGTACTTCAGGGGCACCCATAGAACTATGGTCAACAATGTGAATATAGACCAAACCTATTTTGTTAAGTTCTGCTGTTAAATACTTATAAGTTTCTTCTACCTCAGGATAAGAGGGCATATCATTAAAAGCACCGTAGGGAGAAACCCTTATTGCAACCTTTTCTTTTCCGATGGCATCAGCACAGCCTTTTGCAACCTCAAGTACAAACCTGCATCTGTTTTCTACAGAGCCGCCGTATTCATCTGTTCTTTGATTTGTGTGCGGTGATAAAAATTGTTCAAGCAGATATCCGTTTGCAGCGTGAAGCTCTATTCCGTCAAAACCGGCTTCGACAGCGTTCTTTGCTGAAGTTATATATTCTTCTATCGTTGACTTAATTTCTTCGACTGTAAAAGGTGTTGGCTCTGTATGGTCCTGCATCTGCATTGTATCCGTCCACATTTGTCCTGCCGCTTTTACTGCCGATGGAGCCATAACTTTTGAACCTTCAGGCATATTAGCAATATGACTTACTCTTCCCGTATGCATTATCTGTAAAAATATTTTACCGCCTTTGCTATGAACTGCATTTGTAATTTTTTTCCATCCTTCTGTCTGCTCTTTGCTGTAAATTCCAGGGATACGTGCATAACCGAGTCCGTTTGGTGAAGGTGATGTTCCTTCAGTAACTATTAAACCCGCACCTGCTCTTTGTGCATAGTATTCAGCCATTAAATCGTTTGGAACATTGTTTATTGCTCTGCATCTTGTCATTGGAGCCATAACTATGTGATTGTTTAATTCAGTATTTCCTAATTTGTAACTTTTAAAAATTTTATCAGTGTTCATTTTATGTTTTCGTTTAATTTGTCAATACTTTTAAAACATATGTAGGTACATATAAGTTTCACAAATTGTCAACAATAAATTCAGACATCCACCACGGCTGATCTTCGGCAAAGTTACTGAGACATAAAGATTAAAACTCTTAGAATTCTTTGTGCAACTTAGAGTCTTTGTGTCTTTGTGTCCGAATAATAATAAGACATGAAATGTTTTCACACTTTCAAAATTATTCTGAAATGATTATTATATCTTTCCAATTAATAAATTTTTAAAAAGGACGAACTATGTTAAACAAATCATTAATCGCCGAACTTCAGTACGAAGCAGGTGTAACAAGAAAATTACTTGAGAGAGTGCCGGAAGGTAATTTTGATTACAAGCCTCACGAAAAGTCTATGACACTCAACGCACTGTCTATACATCTGGCAGAAATACCTGCGTGGATAGGTCCTACCGTAGAATCAGGGGAAATGGACTTCGGAACAATGGAATACAAGCCGCCTGTTGTGAATACAACTGCAGAGTTATTAAAACTTCTCGATGACTCAGTAAAAAGCGGAGTTGAAGCGCTGAACAAAGCAGACGATGCAAATCTTACCGGTGTATGGACGGCAAAAAATAAAGGGGTGGTAATATTTGAAATGCCCAGAATACAGGTAATACGCGGAATGATTTATAATCATCTTTACCATCATCGCGGACAACTGACAGTTTACCTGAGAATGCTTGATGTTGCACTTCCGCAGGTTTACGGACCAACGGCAGACGAACAATAAACCAAATGATAAAAGTAGTAGGAATTGACCTTGCCGGCAGCCCTAAAAGGGATACCGGCATTTGTCTTATGCACAATAAGAGAATTGTAAGGTATGCAACTTTACACGAAAACGAAGAAATAATTTCATTCGTAAAAGAAGCAAATCCACAGATTATAGGAATCGATGCCCCGCTTTCATTACCCCCGGGAAGAAAATCGCTTGAAGACAATAACGGTATTCATTTGAGGGAATGTGACAGAGAACTGACAAAACGGAAAATAAGATTCTTTCCTGTAACACTCGGACCGATGAGAATGTTAACTCTGCGCGGATTATTTCTAAAGAAAAAATTCAAGCGTATGGGATTTGACTCGATTGAAATTTATCCGGGTGCAACTCAGGATATATTCGGCATACCGCGCAAACAGCATTCGCTTGAAGGTTTGTATCTTGGATTGGAGAACCTCGGAATTAAAGGAATGCATCCTGAAATGAACAACGATGAACTTGATGCAGTAACGGGCGCCTTTACTGCATACCTTTATTTAAAAGGCAAGGCAGAGATTCTTGGTTCGCTGAAAAAAGGAGCGATAATAATTCCGAAAAAACCGAATCAAAGAATAAGCAAATGAATAGAGAGGATATATTTTATGATTAATACTGATTTTATTTTAAAGAATAGAACACTGATTATCACTGATGAAGCGGATTTGCACTGATTTTTTAAAGTCATGTTTATTTTTGTTTATTAGAAGAAGAGAACATTAAAATACACTGACACGCTTAGGCGGGCGAATTTACGCTAACCTCTGTGTTATTATTTAACTTTTTTATTTACTATTCCTTCACAAACAAATCGACGAATTCAAATTTAGTACCGTCGAATAGTCCTTTGTCACCGAGTTTTAGTGCAGGGATTACAAGCAAAGCCATAAATGACAGGGTCATATAAGGAGAGTGCAAATGACAGCCGATCTTTTTCGGTAATGTGTTGAGTTGTGAGTATTTTTTAGCGACGACCCATCCGTCTTCGTTTGACATTATTCCTGCAACCGGTAATGGAAGTACTTCAACTTTTCCGTCAACTAATATTGCAATGCCGCCTTTGTGTTCTATTACTGCGTTTACGACTGCCGCTATTGATATGTCATCAACGCCGACTGCTATAATATTGTGCGAATCGTGTCCTACACAGGATGCAATCGCACCGTTTTTTAATCCGAAGTTTTTTATAAAACCTACTGCTGGTGTAACTTCATTGTAACGGTCAACAACTGTGATTTTTAAAACATCGTTTTCGACATCAGAAACTACAAACCCATTTTCAACTTTTGCTTCACAATGAATTTCGTTTGTTATGAGTTGTCCTTCAATTGCTTCTATAACTCTTATCTTTCCGCTTTTATGCTGAATGGCAAAGTCTTCGGGCTTTTTAAATCCTATGTTAAAGTTATTTACAATTTTTGATTTTACAGATTCGATAAGTGTTTTACTGTTTTCAGAAACCTTGATGCCGTTTATATAAGTTGATATATTTTTAAATTCTTTTAAGTTGTTTACTTCGATAAAATCAGCGCTATCGCCTATATTTAATGTACCTACTTCAAGTCCGTAGTGACCGATAGGGTTTAAACAGGCAATCTGCAGAACATCGAACAAATCGTATCCGAGTTCTACTGCTCTTTTTACAACATCATTAATGTGTCCTTCCACAAAATCATCGGGGTGTTTATCGTCACTGCAAAACATTATCATATCTTTGCTGCTTTTAATCAATGGATGCAACTCTCCAAAGTTCTTTGCTGCCGAACCGTCACGAATCAGTACTTTCATACCGTAAGAAATTTTTTCAAGTGCTTCATTTATGGTAAAACATTCGTGGTCAGTTGATATTCCTGCTTCAACGTACTTCTTTGCGTCTTCACCGGTTAATCCCGGAGCGTGTCCGTCTATTGGTTTTGCAAACTTTTGTGCAATGCTGATTTTTTCCATAACATCTGGTGCCTTGAAAAGTACTCCAGGATAGTTCATCATTTCACTTAAATACTTTAAATCAAATTCTCTGAAAAGATACTCAATGTCTTCTGCTTCGAGTTTTGCTCCCGCTGTTTCAAAATCTGTTGCAGGTACACAGGAAGGAGCCCCAAAGTAAAACTTAAAAGGTACCTGATTACCGTTTTCAATCATATACTTTACACCGTCAATCCCTAAGCACGTTTGCTATTTCGTGCGGGTCGGAAACGGTTGCTACAGTGCCGTGTGTAACCGCAATTCGTGCAAACTCAGACGGGATTAGCATCGAACTTTCTATATGTATATGTGCATCTATGAAGCCGGGCATTATGTAATTGTTAAAAACGCCTTCTGTTTTGGAAACAGATTTTATTAATCCGTTCTCAACTTCTATTGTACCTGGATATATGATACGGTTTTTTATGTCAACGATATTGCCTGAGATTTTGTGGTTATTCATATTTAAGTTTTGTTTGTTTTAAAATTTTTTGACACAAAGGCACTAAGGCTCGAAGTGTCACAAAGAAAACAATTTTATATATTTTATTTTTAATCTTTAATATTTATTTACAGCAGTCTTTTGTTTTTAAAGAGTCGTGATTTAAATGTTCTGCAGGTATTACCTTCATCATTTTTTCGGTTTTAGGACTGATGTACATTATGCCGAGGTTCATTCCCCTTAAGATAAACAGCAGTGCGAGGATTATGGCGAGTATTGGAATAATCTTAGTGATTTTCTGCCTTATACCGATACTGATGAAATTTCCTGCAACCGATGTAATGAACATTATTGGAACAGTGCCCAACCCAAACAATGCCATATACAGAACACCCATACCGACATCACCTACAGCAATAGCACCGGCAACGCCTACGTACACAAATCCGCACGGAAGTAGTCCGTTTATAATACCAATAAACAGCATAGAACTCAGTGAACCTTTTCTGAACAAACTACCGAAGGCATCTTTTAATTTATTTGTTATTCTTGCAAACGGTAACTTTGTTATCATTCCTGTTTTCGTTGCCTGCGGGAGTAAAACAATGATTATGATAACTACGCCCGAAATTATTGATACCCATCTTTGCAATCCGACTATAGCAAGATTTTTGCCGATGAGTCCGAATATCAAACCGAATACTGAATATGTTATAACTCTGCCGAGGTTATATAATAATCTGCCTGCGTAGAACTTTATACTTTTTAACGGACCTGTTGGTAATGCTAATGCAATCGGTCCGCACATTCCTATGCAGTGGAGACTTCCGAGTAAACCGATAACAAAACCTGTGAATATTTCCAATGACTTGATAATAATTTATTAGCAAATATAGTATTAATGAAATTAATGTAATATTGAAAAGATTCTGACTAATTTACTTTTCCATTTCATTTTCATTTTCCATTTCCGATTTTTGTATAATATTTCCCAAATTAAATTTAGAGAATAATGAGTAACGAAAAAACTTTTATTCCCTTCGTTTCATCTGATACTGAAATGAAAGAGTTCACTGTTCGCACAGTTGTTCTTGGTGTTTTGATGGCAATGCTTATGGGTGCGGCAAATGCCTACCTCGGTCTTAAAGCAGGTATGACCATTGCTGCTACATACACAACCGCCGTACTTGGAATGGCTGTTATTAAAGCACTGAAAGGAACCATTCTCGAAGAAAATGCTGCGAGAACAATAGGTTCTATAGGCGGCAATATAGCGGCAGGAGCAATATTTGTACTACCTGCATTTTTTATTTCATCGATATGGAATCCGTTCTATTCACTTTCAAATTATTTAATCTCAACAGTAATACTCATCTTTGCCGGTATTCTCGGCATAATGTTCGTAACATTACTTAGGAAGGTTTTAACGGAGGATAAAGATTTACCATTTCCCGAATCTATTGCCGCGGCTGAAATTCACAAGTCGGGACAAAAGGGAGCGGGAGGTTCAAAGTTTTTGCTTTCGGGTATCGGTGTTGGTGCTTTATTAACTGCACTCGTTGATTTTAAATTCATAGCAGGTACCTGGCAAAAAGTTATTTCATTCGGTAAAGGTTCGTTATTACTTCGTTCTCCGGGTATGGCTCCTGCATATTTTGGAGTCGGGTATATTATCGGTCCGCGTCTTGGAGCGATTAACTTCAGCGGCGGAGTTCTTGCCTGGGGATTGCTCGCTCCGGCAATAGCATACTTTATAAATTATAATAATCCCGGCGGAGTACAGGACTGGGCAGTTGAAATCACGAGAGTATGGAAAGCATACGTGAGGTATATTGCAATCGGCGGAATGCTTGTTGGAGCATTTTATACTTTATACAAGATGCATAAAAGTTTATTCGAAGGGATATCCCGTTCGTTTGCTAATTTAAAAAAGGCGGCATCAGGTGCGAGTGAAGTACAAAGGGTTGAAAGAGATTTAAGTATGAAAGCCGTGCTTCCGATTCTTGGAATAGTAGCAGTAGTAATGTTTTTTATTTTCAATTTTTTTACCGGCTCAGTATTTCCTGCCTTGATAGCAACGATAGTAATGATATTTCTCGGTTTTGTTTTCGCTGCAGTATCGGGATATCTTGTAGGAATCATAGGTGTTAGTAATAATCCAACAAGCGGTTTAACGGTTGCTGTTTTAATTGTTGTTGCATTTTTAATGGTTGCGCTTGGAATGACTGGAAATGCAGGAATAGCGGCTGTGCTTGGAGTTGCGGCGTTTACCTGTGTTTCTGTATCGGTTGCAGGCGAAATGATGCAGGACTTAAAAGCGGGTCATATACTCGGTTGCACTCCCTGGAAAATGCAGGTTGGTGATATATTCGGGGTTGTATCTTCTTCTTTAATAATGTTCCTTGTTCTTTCATTGCTTCATCTTGGCGATATAAAGCAGGCAACATCAGACGAAATTATTAAACTGCAATCGGCAGGAACAACCAGTATAACTTACAAAGGTAAAAACCCTGAATTTCTCGGGAAGAATTTTCAGTTAGCTGAAATACAGGCACTTTCACCCGAAGTACAAAATGATATACTCGGAACAAATGCAGGATTCGGCGGAGAAAAATTACCGGCACCGCAGGCATCTCTTATGGCAATTATGGCAAAAGGAATTGTTGAAGGAAAAACTGAACTGATATTAATAATAATCGGAATGTTTATGGGAATTGCATTAATACTTATGCAGGTGAAAAGTCCTATGTTAATAGCTGTGGGAATGTATCTGCCTATAGATACATCGTTCGCAATCTTTATTGGCGGGCTTATGAAAGGAATTGTTGATAAGAGGGTTGAGAAAGGAAAATATACTGATGAACAGAAAGAGAAAATAAGTAACACGGGGATACTGTTGTCATCAGGACTCATAGCCGGGGAAGCATTGATAGGTTTACTCTTTGCCGGGCTTGCTTTTGCGGATATAAAACTATTTCATATGTTTTCTGAGCCGTCGTTTATAGGCAGTATTATTGCAATATTTTTGATAGGGGTATTTCTTGTAAGAACTTCTTTAAGCAAGAAAAACACAGATTAAAAATAAATATATTACAAAGGGCAGCGGAATAATCTGCTGCCCTTTTTCATTAAGCAGTATTTCTAACCCTCGTTTATTGTAACTTTATATCAAATTATATCTGTTTATATGTATATACATTAAAGAACAATAACAATAAATATTAAAAGGAGTAAAAAATGTTTGCTTGTAACGTAGGAAAAACCGATAAAATAATAAGAGTGATTATTGGTGTAGCAATATTAGGTGTTGGGTATGCTTTTCATAGCTGGTTTGGGTTAATAGGAATAATTCCAATACTGACTGCGGTTTTCGGCAGATGCGGGTTGTACACCGTGCTGAAAATAGATACCACAAAAAGCGATTCAATCCCGAAAGTCTGAATTTTATTTTTCTGCCCCTTATTTTAATAAGGGGCGGGAAAATTTCTGCTATATTTAACAAAGTTTCTCCTATCCTAAAATTTTTCCTTTAAAAATATACTTTTAAATTCCATTGAACTATTAGTTTAACTTTCCTAATTTTGTATAGATTGTTTTACGGTTTCGTTTGCGTTTTCCCACTCTCATCCAGAAACGCAGATATGTACCCAAATATAAAACCAGAGGCAGTTATAAAATGTTATTATATGCTATGAACAAACAAAAAAAGTACCAAACAACTTTTCAGGACATCTATTTGCCAATTTTTAAAATTCTAACTATATGAGTTCACATAACCATAATCACGTTCACACTATTGCTGATGATATTAAAGATAAAACCTTTCAGGACGTAAGTCTTTGCTATCAGTGCGGAAAATGTTCTGCAGGCTGTCCTATTAGATATTATATGGATATTGCACCGAATAAAGTTGTGCGTTTAATTCAGCTCGGTTTTTATGAAGAGGCGCTTAAATCAACAACTCCATGGCTTTGTGCCGGCTGCCTGACGTGTTCGTCACGCTGTCCGCAGGAATTTGACCTTGCAAAGTTTATGGATGCCGTGCGTGAAACAGCGATTGAACAGGGTGTTGAAATAAAGAATAAGGATATCATAAAATTTCATAAAGCATTTTTAAATCAGATTGAAAGTCACGGACGTGCATATGAAGTTGGATTGGTTGCAGAATATAAATTGAGAACTATGCATTTGCTGGCAGATGTTGATTCGTCTCCGGGTATGTTTTTAAAAGGAAAGTTAAATATTTTACCACACAATATTAAAGATAGAAAGTCCGTTAAAAACATTTTTAAAAAGACGGCTAAAAAATAAATTTTAAACCCTCAATGGAGGCAATTTTGAAAGTAGGATATTTCCCCGGTTGTTCACAAACCGGAACGGCTAAAGAGTACGATACCTCTTTAAGAAAAGTTATAGAAAAACTCGGTACTTCGTTCGACGAAGTCAAAGACTGGTCGTGCTGCGGTGCGACATCAGCCCACGTTACAAACCATAAACTCGCAAATGCTCTCGCAATGCGGAATGTTATGCTTGCAGAACAGCAGGGTATAGATGATATGGTTGCGCCTTGTGCCGCTTGTTACAACAGACTTGTGTCATCACAACACGAAATGAAAAAACATCCGGAGTTAAAAAAGGAAGTTGAATCTATTCTTGAAACGAAATTTCAAAAAGATATTAAGGTTATGAACCTTATTGAACTCTTTATGAAAATCGGAACAGAGAAAATTTCGGAAAACAGAAAACTTGAACTTAAGAATTTAAAAGTAGCGTGTTACTACGGATGTCTTCTGGTTCGTCCGGCAGAGATTACAAAGTTTGATGATGCCGAACAGCCGACTTCAATGGAAAAACTTGTTGAGCTTACCGGTGCTAAAACAGTTGACTGGAATTCTAAAGTTGAATGCTGCGGTGCTGCACATTCAGTCGTAAGACGTGATATAGTTGTTGAACTTTCCAAAAAGATTATTGATGATGCCAGAAGACACGGTGCAAACCTTATGGTTGTTGCCTGTCCGATGTGCCATACAAACCTCGATATGCGCCAGACTATTATGAAGCGCGAATATCCCGAGTACAAAGAGTTTCCCGTGCTTTATTTAACCGAACTTCTTGGTCTTGCTTTAGGTATGGATGAAAAAGAACTTGGTATAGATATGCACACAGTTAATTTTAAATATAACGAACTTGCAGCTGAAAAAGCGGCAGTATAAAATAATACGGAGTTTTAAATTATGAAAATTGGAGTATTTATTTGTCATTGCGGTGAGAACATCGGACGCACTGTTGATTGTCCGCGTGTTGCTAAAGCGTGTGAATGGCTTCCGGGCGTAGAAGTTTCAATTGACTATAAGTATATGTGTTCCGACCCTGGACAGAATATGATTAAGAAAGAAATTATTGATAAGAAACTTGATGCTATAGTTGTCGGTTCCTGTTCTCCGCATATGCACGAAAAAACTTTTCGCAAGGCAGCAGTTGCTGCGGGAATAAATCCTTTCCTCGTTGAAATTTCAAACCTTCGCGAACATTGTTCGTGGGTTCACGATGATATTGAGTCTGCAACGGAAAAGGCAATTGACCTTGTTCGTATGTCTGTTGAAAAAGTTAAACGCAATCAACCTCTTACAACTATCGAAGTTCCTGTTACAAAAAGAACTCTCGTTATCGGAGGCGGTATAGCGGGCATACAGGCAGCACTTGATGTAGCAAATGCAGGTTATGAAGTTGTACTCGTTGAAAAAGAACCGTCCATTGGCGGACATATGAGCCAGTTGTCCGAAACTTTCCCGACCCTCGATTGCTCACAGTGTATTTTAACTCCGCGTATGGTTGAAGTTTATCAGCATCCGAAGATTAAGTTAATGACTTATTCCGAGGTTGAAAAAGTTGAAGGCTTTATCGGTAACTTTACAGTGACTATCAGAAATAAAGCGCGTCATATTGATGAAAGTAAATGTACGGGCTGCGGTTTGTGTATTACAAAATGTCCTACAAAGAAAAAAGCATATAATTCATTCGAAGAGAACCTTGCTTTCCGTCCCGCTGTTTATGTGCCTTTCCCGCAGGCAGTTCCGAATATTCCCGTGATTGATGAAACGATTTGTATGCACTACAAAAATGGTAAGTGCGGTATTTGCGTAAAAGTTTGCGGACGCGAAGCGATTGATTTCGATCAGCAGGATAGAATTGTTACGGAAGAAGTCGGTGCAATCATAATGGCAACGGGTTACAAACTTTATAACATTGATAAAAAACCTGATGATTCTATTTATAAAGGTTACGGTGAATACGGCTACGGAAAATATAAAGATGTTGTTGACGGATTACAGTTTGAAAGAATTGCTTCTGCATCGGGACCGACCGAAGGTGAATTCAAACGTCCTTCAGACGGCAAAGAACCGAAGAAAATTGTATTCATTCAGTGTGTAGGTTCGCGCGATGAGTCGAAAGGTTTTTCATACTGCAGTAAGATTTGCTGTATGTACACTGCAAAGCACGCAATGCTTTATAAACACAAGGTTCACGACGGTGAGGCTTACGTATTTTATATGGATATTCGTTCAGGCGGAAAAATGTACGACGAGTTTGTCCGACGTGCGATTGAAGAAGACGGCGTGAAATATATTCGCGGACGTGTTTCAAAAATTACAGAGGAAGACGGAAAGTATATTGTTAAAGGTGAAGATACACTCGCCGGAATGCCTATCACTATTGAAGCAGATATGGTTGTGCTTGCAACAGCAATGATTGCACAGCCCGACGCATCAAATCTTGCACAGACAGTTGGAATTCCTTACGACAAGCACGGCTTCTTTAATGAAGCTCATCCGAAACTTCGTCCTATTGAAAGTACAACAGGCGGAGTATTTCTTGCAGGTGCCTGTCAGTCGCCGAAAGATATTCCTGAGTCAGTCGCAATGGCATCAGCCGCAGCGGCAAAAGCAATGGTGCTTTTTGGTTCGGATAAACTTGAACGTGAACCTGTTGTTGCAAAAGTAAACGCAGATCTATGCGCAGGATGTTTCCTTTGTAAGAAAGTTTGTCCGTATGGTGCAGTTGAAGTAAGGGAAGTGAAAACCCGCGAACGGAATTGTATTAAAGAAATTGCTTATGTGAACGAAGGACTTTGTCAGGGATGCGGAACCTGTACAGCAAGCTGTCCTTCAAAATCGGTTGAACTTGCAGGATTTAATAATGAAGAGATATTTGCTCAGATAGCGGCTCTTTAAAAATTAGAATTAGAATTTATTAATAATAAGATTATGTCAGAAGAAAAATGGGAACCGAAGATAGTTGCATTTGTTTGCAACTGGTGCACATACACGGGTGCGGATTTAGCGGGGACGTCGCGGTTGAAATATCCGACGAATGTGAAGCTGATTCGCGTGATGTGTTCCGGCGGTATTGACCCCGTATTTATTTTAAAAGCGTTCGAACGCGGTGCTGATGGAATTCTGGTTTCGGGATGTCATCCGAATGACTGTCACTACAACGCAGGAAATTTTCACGCACGCAGACGCTGGGAGTTTTTTGATGAACTGCTTAAGTTCCTTGGAATTGAAGAAGGACGTTTGCAGTTTTCGTGGGTGTCGGCTTCGGAAGGAAAAAAGTTTGTTGATGTGGTAACGAAAGTTACGAACGACGTTAAAGCGATGGGACCTTTTAAAGCATACAAAGAATTGAATGATGAGTTTACTGCAAAATTTCCCGAGCCCGTAACGAATGAGAAAGAAATTATTATGAACGAGGAGGATGCAAAATAATGGAAGAACTTAGAAAATATGCCGCCGAACTTCTGCAAAAAGGTGAAGTCGCCGCAGTTATTGGTTATCAGCAGATTTCGGAAAAACGTACAAAGCCTATTATTGCAAAGACGGCGGAAGACTGTGCTAAACTTGTTTTCAACGAATACTGTCTTAACAATCTTGCTGTATATTTAACGAAGGCAAGAGTAAAAGAACTTCGCCGCGTAAATGGTACAGTGCTGAAACTTGCAATAACTGCAAAGCCATGCGACGTACATTCGATTGTGGCGTTGATTCAGGAAAGCCAGTTGAAGCGTGAAGATGTTACAATTATAAGTTTTAATTGCGCAGGAGTAGTAAAAGATTTTGGAATGGATTTCAACGGAGAAACACTTGCAACAAAATGTATTCCCTGCGAGACCCATAAACCGCTTTATTCAGACATAATATTCGGTGAAGAGAAAGAAACTCCGAAGGTGAGTGACGAAGTTCTCGCAAAGATAGAAGCGATAGAAAAGATGAGTGCTGCCGAAAGGTTTGAATATTTTAAAGCAGAGTTTGATAAATGTATAAAGTGTTATGCCTGCCGTGCGGCTTGTCCGTTATGCTATTGTCAGAGATGCATCACTGATAAAACTATTCCGCGATGGGTGGAATCGAGTGCACATAGCCGCGGAAATTTTTCGTGGAATGTAGTGCGTGCATTTCATTTAAGCGGAAGATGTATTGGCTGCGGTGAATGCGAGCGTGCCTGTCCGATGGATATACCGCTTTCACTTTTAAACAGAAAAATGATAATTGAAGCAAAAGAAGCATACTCGTATGTATCAGGTCGCAATCTTGAAACGCCAACATTAGTAGGCAGTTTCGACGTAAAAGACAGCGACGAATTATTTATGTAATAAACGTTAGACCGGACTCTTTGTTCGGGGGGAATATAAAACAATTAGCCGCCGTGTTAGGAGCGGCGGCTTTTAAAACAAAAATTTTATGGAAGAAAAAATTATTTCAAAAGAGGATTTACTGAACCTTTGTAAAGATGTTATCGGCAACGGACATACTTTAATAACGCCCGGAAAGACTGAATACACAGTTGTTAAGGATACGTCTGAAATTGTTCTCGATACAACAGCAAAGCCAACTAAAGCATCTTACAAAACTTTTGTGTTTCCAAAAGCAGAACCTGTAATATATTATAAACGCGGAAAGAACGATGTACAACTGCTCGATATAGATATTAGAGCAAAAGAAAACTGTTATACTCGGAGCAAAACCCTGTGACACAAATTCGTTCAACATTCTTCGTCATCTTTTCAACTGGGATTACAAAGATGAGTTTTATAACGTAAGAGAAAAACAATTTATAGTTATTGGTCTGATGTGTAAGTTTTCGGATGAATACTGTTTTTGTACTTCCGTAGGTTCATCGCCCGTATCCGATAAAGGTTCGGATATATTCCTCGTTCCGATAGATGAGAATAATTATGCATTAAGAATTGTAACGGAAAAAGGCGGAGAGTTTATAAAAGATTATGAAAAGTATTTAAAAGCAGGCGATGCAGCAAAATCAAAAACAGTAACGGATTCTGTAAAACATCCCGAAGTTGCTTTTGACAGCAAACAGGTACACGAATGGCTTGGAACAAATTTTGAAAACCCGAAATGGGATGGAGTTGGTGATTTATGTTTGTCGTGTGCACAGTGTGCTTTCGTTTGTCCTGTCTGCCATTGCTTTGATATAGTTGATGAAGATTATAATTATACCGAAGGACGCAGAATGAAAAACTGGGACGGATGTCAGTTCGGCCATTTCACACTTGCACGCATCAGGACATAACCCGCGCGACATTCAGGGAAAACGCTACAGACAAAGAGTTAATCACAAGTTCAAATATTATGTGGATAAATTCGGTGAAATATTATGCACGGGCTGCGGAAGATGTTCGCGCGGTTGTGCCGTAAGCATAGACATTAAAGAAATAGTTTCTAACTGTAAAGATTAAAATAATTTTATGGATAATATATATAAACCATACTTAGCAGAAATAGCAGAAATAATAGACGAAACTCCCGACACACGGACTTTTAAACTTAAATTAAAAGACCCCGAGGTAGCGAAAAATTTCAATTTCAAAGCGGGACAGTTTGCGGAGTATTCTGTATTCGGCGAAGGTGAATCAACTTTCTGTATAGCATCATCGCCAACCCGTACGGATTTTCTTGAGTGCTCATTCAAAGTTTACGGAAAAGTTACTCAGGCTTTAAACCGTCTGAACCAGGGTGATACAATCGGATTCCGCGGACCATACGGAAATCATTTTCCGCTTGAAGAACTCAAAGGAAAAAATGTAGTGTTCATCGCAGGCGGTATCGGTCTTGCACCTGTACGCTGCGTTATAGATAATGTTCTCGACTGGAGAAATGATTATAAAGATGTTACTATTATTTATGGTGCACGCTCGGTCGGCGATATAGTTTACAAACAGGAGATTGCAGAATGGAAAGCACGTCCTGATATTAAAACGGTTGTAACCGTTGACCCGGGCGGGGAGTCGGACGGATGGGACGGTGAAGTTGGTTTTGTTCCTACTATAGTTGAGAAGTTGGCGCCGAACGCAGAAAATACATTTGCTGTAATTTGCGGACCACCTGTAATGATAAAGTTCACGATGCCTGTTCTTGAAAAACTTGGATTTAAAGAAGAAAATATATTTACAACTCTTGAAAACAGAATGAAGTGCGGACTTGGAAAATGCGGACGTTGTAACATCGGAAACGTTTATGTCTGCAAAGACGGACCTGTTTTTAATTATACACAAATGAAAGAACTGCCGCAGGAATTTTGATATAAAGAAAAGCCCGGCTTAAAACCGGGTTTTTTGTTTTAAATTAAAAGAACATTGAGAATCGATTTGGCTTGAAAAGATTTACAATCATTGATAGTTTTGTTAAGATTATTCCTCTTTAGTGTAACGGTTAGCACATAACTCTCTGAAAGTTACGGTTGTGGTTCGAATCCACAAAGAGGAACTTAGAAAAAAAAGCCCGGCATAAACCGGGCTTTTTTATTTTACATCTTTTATTTTCCGGCTTCTTAAAACGCCGAAACAATTCCCACAGTTACTTTGGAAATCTTCGGGTCTTTAATGTAAGTGTATTCTCCAATAAGTCTTACGTTTCTTGCAAGAAGATAACTTAGTCCCGCTGTGTAACTTTCATATTTCAGAGTGCTAATATCAGAATCAACATAGTTATAAAGTAGAGATCCGGTAAACCTGCTCTTGTCACCTTGCGGCGATACTAAGAGCTCTACAAACCCGCCCTGTGTTTTTACTCTTTCGTTCGGTTTTACTGGCAGTCATTTCAGGATTAATATCACTTCTGTAAACATACTGTGCGTTCAGTTCAACCTTATCGTTACCAAGCGTAAGGTCAGCGCCAGCCATATAAAGTTCGTTCGAAACCGAGTCAGGCTGTTCCTTTCCGTAATAACCAAACCCGCCGATTCTTAAAAACGGCAATACTTCCTGCGATGCTCTGAACATTACATTTTTATATTTGTCAACATCAAAAACAGTCGTTGTTCCGATTCCGCTCCCGTTAATTACTTCAAGTGTTAAATCTGTTTTTGTAGGTGCACCGTACGTAAACATTAATCCTCTGTCATACTTTAGATTTGCAAGAGAACGTCCGGGAGTGGTTGCATAAATTTTGTAATCTTCCAGTTCCATCCTTAATTCTCTTTTGAACAAAGGGTCTGAAATCTGAAACTGCCCCGCGTATAAATCAAGGTCAATTTTATTTGATACGGCATTGTTGAACATTACAAACGCATCTTCTATGCCGGCTACATCACCTCTTTCGCTGAAAAAGAAATAAAAGTAATAGGAAATATCTTTGTAAATATTTCCACCCGACATTAATTTAAGTATGTATGGTGTTCTGAAATCAGGATTGACATCTCTGCTGTTCTCATACTGTCCGTATAATTCAAACCTCAAAGCAATAGGAAGTTCTCTCATCAGCAGCAGTAAATCATCACCGGTCTTTTTAAAATATCTTGCAGGCTCTTTATCCGGAAGTTGAAATCCGTTCGCAGCAAAATCTTCACCGTATGGTTTAAGTTTTGGAAATGGTGCGTGGCAGACATTGCACGACATATTATACTTTCTGGCAAAAGCTGGTATTGCGTTAGCATCTGCAAGTAAAACGAATATAATTATTATTATAAATAAAGGAATAAATTTTTTCATTTCTCTATCCTCTTTTTAAAATTATTTAATGTTATTTAATCATCAACAACCGTTACGATTGTTTGATGGTAGTTTACTTCAATTATTTCTGCTTCTTCTTTTGGGACACCAAGAAACTCGGCAACGGGAGCTGGCAATTTCTGATAATTTAAAACTGCTCTTACTCTCAAAGTTCCGATTTCAACATCATCTGGTAATACCCAGGTAAATGTTTCGTATTTAGTTTCCCGCGGACCGATTCTGTAATCAACCCCGAAAGATGCAGTATTCCATTGCTGAATCGTCATTCTTCCCATCGGATCAAGATACGGCATTCTGAAAATTCTGTCACCTTCCGGAACTCCGTCTCTTTGAATACCTTTAAAACCTGCTATCGAAAGCGGTACACCCATATCCTGATAAGCGAGAACATTAGAAGAGATGGTATAATCTTCACCGGCAAATCCCTTTCTGTCAACTTTTAAATGATAGACTTTTCCCTTTGCATCAACAGCCTCAACGTGCAGCCATAACATTCTTTCTTCAGCAGAGCCTGTTGGAAATTTGTGTCCAGTCTTCTGATTAAAAAGTAAAACAGAAAATTTAATCTGATCTCCCGGTTCTATTTCTGAAACCTCAGGATGTATTCTTAATTCAACCGTTCCGCGTACTTTCCCCGGGTCGTGTGCACCGTGGAACAGGTGCTGAGCAATATCCTGTCTGTATTCACCCATAGCCGAACTGATTCCCGGTGATCTCGGCATATGACAATTCTGACACTGAACACCTTCCCTTGAA
The DNA here is from genome assembly GCA_963748665.1 of Ignavibacteriota bacterium. Lineage (GTDB taxonomy): Bacteria > Bacteroidota > Ignavibacteria > Tepidaquicellales > Tepidaquicellaceae > CAIKZJ01. The sequence goes on from CAVVJW010000028.1 coordinate 176,612, forward strand.
TAAGGTCCCTCCTTCCATTCAAGGTGTGTTGCCTTTACCCAGGCACCGAAAGGAGATTTCTCGTTATGGCAGCATCCGCAAAAATCACCTGACGATAAGAATGGGTTCTTCTTTGTTTCGTGTGCAGGTGATTGTAGTGTTTCCGCGATTACCATATTTCACATTCCCGGGATTTGAAATAAAATTAAAATTGTAAGGAGTGTCTCCGACAAAACCTGTTACAGTGTGACAAACTTCACACGAAACAGACTCATTCGCTCTCGAATTGAAACTTGGTTTTGGAGGAGGAACATCTCCGGACATAAAAGATATCGGTGCGTGGCATCCGTTACAGCCTTCTTTAACGCCTGCAACCTTTGGCTCCTTTTCTGCGTGTGGAACGGCAAGTTTGAAATATTCAATTTCGTCCCATTCGTGTGTGTAGCATTGCGACATCATCATTTGTTTCCACTGTGCGTAGAAATCAGTATGACACGATGCACCGCACTCTTCCGGCTTTTGAAAATTTTCATACTTGAAAATTCCTTTTGCATCATCACCGCCCTTAGTGTTTTGGGAAAAGCCCGCTAAAGGTGTAAGGAGTAATAAAAATATTGTAATAAAAGTTTTCATTGTGTAACTCCTTTAAATATTTTTTGAGATAGTTAATTGAAACATAATATATAATTATTTATTTTTTAAGTCCAAAATACAGTGCCCCCTGATTGCACGATTTAATACAGTCACCGCAAAGATGACAGTCTGCTCTTATTGTATCTCCGTCAACAATACCCTTTACAGCATTGCAGGGCGAAACCTTTTCACACACGCCGCAACTGTTGCACGCATCTTTGTTTACTCTTACTTTTAAAGGTGCGATATGTTCAAGAACCCAGGTGTACAAACCCATCGGACAAATGAAATAACAAAACGGTCTGTATGAGAATAAACTAACGCTCAATATCACGACAAGAAAAATCATAAACTGAATAAAATCAAACCACTGCATTTCAAATTCCCAGTGTATTAAATCGAATAGATTATAGTAAAAGTATGATGATGTTGATAATGTGAATGCAACTATAAGAAATAAAACAAACAGTATTACTCTTACTGTGTTCGTGATTTTAAAAGGCACTTTTTTAGATTTCAGATTTTTTAGAATAGGTATTCTGTAAAGCAATTCCTGTAAAGCACCAACAGGACAGGCAGTTCCGCAAAATCCTTTTCCAACTATTAAGGACATTATACCAATTACTGCTAATGTTGCAAGAAACTGAGGTTTTAAACCGTATAGAAATGGTTTTGTTGAAGCACATACCGGCGACGGAGTAATAAACAACGCAGGATAGAAACTTGAAATAGCCCCAAACAATAAAAATGAAATTGCCATCAATACAACCCGCATCTTTATGCTAAGTTTATTCATCCATATTGCTGCAACACCTATGATGGCTACAATTAAAACAAGTAAATATTTCAGAGATAAAAGAAATTCCCAGAATGTTTTTCCTGCCTTCATTTTTTCGTGGTCTTCGGCAAAAATAATTACGGGGATTAATAAGATAATAATTGTTAAAAAAGTTCTTTTAAATTTTGTCATTTTAATAATTTAATTTTGAGATATACAATACTTATACAAATTATATGCCATTAAGAACCTCCATTTAAAGAGCAGAATCAGGTTCTTGTTTGCAAAAATTGACGAATTAACCTAACAATCGTCAAAATTGACGTATTCAAAAGCGCAATTAGAAATTGAAAATTAAATGTAAATATTGTAAATTAACTCAAAGAAAGGATATTATGAAAAACATTTACAAATTATTATTGCTGCTTATTTCCGCCTTAATGCTGACCGGATGCTTTAAGAAAAATGTTATGGATGATGATGCGGATGACGTTGAAGAAGTCGTGATAGCAAACGTTGGCGGAGAAAATATTCTTGTTTCGAAAGAGAGCATCTTTCAGGCAACCTCGAAGTCAAGCAAACAAGGCATCAGAACCACAACTGGTTACGCGGAGTATCGTTTGTCGAGTTATAACTTAAACACAGGCGAACTTATAAAAAGAATCGAACTTGGTGAGCGCGATGATGATTATCATTATTTCCTGGGAAACACAAATGGTAAACTCTGGTATTTTAGTATGAATGAAGAAGTTGGCTTACACGCACGTGACCCGAAAACCCTTGACATAATAGTAACGCAAAACCAGATTACGGATGTAAATCCGTTTCTTAAAAACAACTTTCCGAAAGTAAAGTGGTATGAACTAAGAAAATATTTCGGGTATAATTACGAAAAGAGTCTGCCAATGGTCACTGATAACAGCGGTTATGTATATTCACTCGACCCCGTAAGTTTAAAAGCAGAAAAACAAACAGGCTCTATTGGATCATTTTGAGTATGACAAATCCACACAAAGCACAAGCATTAACATTAGCAAAAATCTAAACGCAACTTTATCGGGCGAGCCAAGAAAATACATTCGTATCGGAAACAAAGATTTTGAAGAAGTGAATTTTCTGAAAGGGGAGTATCTGCTGAGTTCAGGTGTTGTTCCTTTGAAAGATATATATCCCGAATATTTCGCTCCTTTGTTTAAAGAAATCGAAAAGAAGAACAGATACATAGATTCTCTTAACACCCTCATCGAAGAGCAGAAAGATGAAACAGATGTCTGGAAAGTAAGAACGGTAGAGAGAATGAAAGAATCAGTGAAAAGGGCACAGGAAGATATAAAAAGAACAAACGAAAAACTTAACAGCGAAAACACTAAAAAAGAAAATATTGTAGTCAGCAGTGATAAAGGCTTTTTTGTGATTCATAACACTTCTGCTTCAGATACGGCAAAAGTTCTTATTTCGAAAGTTGTTTTCGATGTTGAAAATAAATCCGTTTCATTTATCTGGACAACCTTACTTCCGAATATATTTGCAGACCCTGACAAGGTTTTTGAAAAGGGAGGTTTTGATTATGTGTTTTCCAAAGGAAGCCCGAACCTCAGAACCAAAAGAGTAGTCTATGCAGACGACAAACTTGTTTTTATTTCAATGCTGAAATCAGTTTGTATAGATATGAAAACAGGCAGCATTCTTTGGGAAAAATTTATGTGATAAATTGCGTTAAGTAATACAAAAAGGGGGCCTGATATTGAGCCCCCTTTTAAACCCGCAATTATTTTTTCTTTAAAAGACCCAGACCCTCTAAAGCCGATGCATCATTAGGACTCAACAGCAGCACTTTGTTGAATAATACTTCTGCATCACTTCCTCTGCCCAATTGATAGTTTGCCCAGCCAAACATTAATGTCTGAAGAATAATCACCGGGATAAAGATTTACAATTTTCTCAAAACAATTGTAGGCTTTTTGATAATCAGGTTTGTAATAATAAATCGTTCCAAGTTTGTATAATACTGAAGTGTTATTCGGATCTATACCAAGTATTTCGTTGTACATATCGGCCACTTTTGTCCAGTCCTCTAACGCCGCCGCCGGGTAAACATAGCCAAGCCTCGGTTCGATAGAGTAAGGCATTATTTTCATTGCTGTCTGATAATACTGCATCGCATCTTTGTGCTGAAGGTTTAAATAGTTCAGCCAGCCAAGGCGTAAGTTTACCAGATAATTGCTGTTGCTGTAAACTGCCTGAATTGCATCTATTGCTTCTTTGTACTGCCCGCTTGCTTCATACTTATAACTTAACGTAAATGCATTCTGTATGTCATCGTTAGAATATGAACTGCTCTTTTGTGCGTAAATTTGTGAAACTACCACTAAAATAAAAACAAAGAGTAATCCCTTTTTAACCTTTTTTAAAATGTCCATTTGATACCTCCAATTATTTTATGAGTTAATAAATTATTTGTTTTTGTTGTTGATACATTACTTGTATTTGTTGTTGTAACGTCATATTCCAGCGGTAAGAATAAATACCTGAACGAAAGTTCTATGTTGTCCGATACTGGTGAAATAAGATTGAATCCCGCTTTGTACTTAATCTTATCTACATTATTATAAATAATGAAAGCATTGCTTTCGCTGTAATTAAAAATCGGTCCCGAAGTAAATATGGCTTCCGCCCATAATTTACTTGCTATTTTAAACCCGAGTTTTTCGTCAAACAATACTCTTGTAACAGGTTTGCCCGGTCCAAGCTTATCGGAATGAAAAATGAAGTTTGAAACATTGTAAAGATTCATATTTCCAAACGGATACCATATAAAAGTAAATGAATTTTGCATTTGTTTACCTCCGTTCAGATTTCCAAAAACAGTTGTCAGCCCCAGTTCAGTGTGACCAAGCCGTTTTGACAAAGAAACGTTAAAAACATTATCGTTTGTATTGGATACAGTATTCGAAAATCCCTGACCGTTATTTGCCGGAGGCTGATACTCTTCAACTTTTACGTTTAAATAATGAAATGCAGTCGTGAGGTTAAATCCTTTACCCAGATAAAACCCCAGATTTATGTAATACTCATTCTGTTTAACCGAGCTTTTATATTCTTTCTTGCCGTTTACACCGTCTTCAAATTGTTGTGTAGAATTTACAACAATATTGTTATAGCCGTGAAAAACGGAAACTCTTTCACCTATAGAATGTAATAAACTTAAATTTATATATGTCTCATCTTTAAAAACTTTCTGTGTACCCGACAAATCCTGGTTTCCTTTAAAGGAGTTATTCTTTGTATCTTTGTAATCAGCATTAAAAGAATAACCGCCCTCTGTATATGCACCTTTAAAAAAATCAGGCTGTTTATAATTTATTTTTCTCTTTAGTTGTGATGAGAATTTCTTTGAAAGTAAATTTGCCTCACTTTCCTGTCCCGAAAACAAATAAGCATAGTATAAGTATTCCTGAGATATAGAGTCCTTTGGGCTGTAATCAACCGCCTTCTCAAAATGTGGTATTGAAGATATATAGTTTTTCTCTTCATAATATGAAATGCCAAGCCGCATTCTTAAAAAGTAAAAATCAATCCCGCTTTCTATTGCCGCCGTTCCAACCTCTCTTAGTTCATCCCAGTTTGATTTCATAAACAGATCATATGATTTTTTATCAACCGTCTCGCTGTATCTGCCCTGCTGGGCAGCTGCCGTGAAGGCAACAGATAGAAAGAATATTGTTAATACTATTTTATACATTTTGCTTTTATCGTTTTGTTTTTCAAAAATACTGTTATGTCTTTTATACCTTCCTTTGAAACACTGATATTGAATTTAACATTCTCGGTCTTAAACCCTAAAAATGATTTTATCACACTTGAACTGAAAGTTAACAGCGAAGGATTAATCTCGTCATCCTTTTCTTTGTAAATCAGATTAAAGTCTGCTTTAAGAAAAATATAAAACGGCGCTATAAAATCCTGAACCAGCAAACCCAGTTTTGTGTAAACATGATTTATTGCAATAGTGTCTTCTATGTTTAAGTCTTTATAAAAACCAAGCGGTGCCTTATAAGTGGCAAGGAAGAAATAATAAAGCAGTGATTTTTTACTTCCCGTAAAATTGTAAAAATAAAACACCCTGTCATCGTTTGCATAGTAAGCATAAGAGTTTGACTGCTTGCAGTAAATGTAAGATACATTGTAAATATCCGTTATAACTTCCCAGTCTGCAACTGTCCGCTTACCATTTATATCAATTTCAAATTTAATTTTTTGTCCCGGGACGAAATGAAATGCATTCTTCATCAATGAATTCACTTCGAGGTTGCTTAAAATTTCGTGAAGCAATGGCTTTGAATAAGATTTAAACGACAGAGATTTTGTTTCGCGTTTCAGATAATATCCAAGCGGATAATCGACTGTCTCTGCTCCAACCACAGGAACTGCCTGTAATTGAAAGTGTAAGTGCGGCTCAGGTGAACGCCCCGAGTTCCCGCAGGCAGCTATAATCTGTCCCGCTTTAACCCAGTCGCCTTTTACTGCTTTAAATGAATATGGTTTTAAGTGACTTAGTTGAGAATAAAACCCGTCACTATGTTTAATGATAATTGTGTTTCCCCAGTTCGACTCTAAGTTTATGTCACCTATCGGATTATCGGAAACTCCGTCAATTATTTCTTCTACAACTCCGTCCGCAGGAGCGAGTACAGCCTTGTTATAGCAATGATAATCTTCAAGCGCCACACCTTCGCGGCTGTAAGTGTGATGGTCAGAATCACGAATCACAAAATCCCACGCATACTGCCATTTATCTTTATGTGTGATTTCTCCTTTGTGTGCCTGAGAAACACTCCACTCTCCGTAAAACGGCAAGCGTATTGAAAAATATACTTTGTCACGATATCGGTGATTGTTGTTTACAAAGTTATACAGGTTTATCTCGGGCGATGAAGTCAGAATATCCGCTTCAGTAAGGTTACCGGTTTTATATACTCTTGATTTAATCACAATAAGAAAAACTATTACTGTAATGTTAAACGGCAGCGAATAAACAACCAATCCCCACGGTGCTAAAAACTGATGAACAGCATAAGAAATTAGCATTGTAACGGGGATGATAACAATCGTCCAGATATAAGAAGACCTTGACGGAATTATGAAATATCCGCCGATAGCGATTGATGTTAAAATAAAATTCAAACCAATGTCGGCAAAAGGTAAATGTGTTACGTTTACACCCATTAACTGGTAGAAAAAATAAGCAGTATAAAAACCAATCAAAGAAAGTGTAAAACCTATTCTTGAATAGTATAATAATCCAATCGCAATCACAATTCCCGAAAGGAGTTTTTGCTGAAAGAATATTCCGCCAAGCGAAAGAAAATAAGTTTTTAGTGATTCAGCAAAGCCGAGCGAAGTCCACCACTTATATACATCCAGTAAATTATCCCCGCCTAATCCATATACGTAATTTACAAAATATATATCACGCATACTAATCGCCAGCAGGGGAATTTCTCTTGAAGCCAGACTTATAATCCAGAAAGATATCAAAAGCGGTAAACTTAAATATGGAACATAGTATTTATCAAGAACCCGTTCCAGTGTTACCAGAGCAAACAGTGTCATAACTGACGCAACCATAATCAGAAGAAGCACTATCCAGCTCATTTCAAAATGCAAACCGAGACCTAAGCCAAGCAATAAAGAATTAAAACCGTAGTACCCTTTCTGAATTTTGTTTTTGTCAAATCCCAGAAACTCTGCCGCAAAGTTAGTAGTAAGCACGGCAGTTAAACCGCAGATTCCCGAAAATATATCGAAGAATGAAACGAGTAAAAGTATAAGCGCAAAGATAATTTTATCCGAGAAAAAAACAATCGAATAACTGTTAAGCGTGCCCGATATTAATCCTTTAGGTTTCAATAAATCTTATTTATTAAGTTTAAGATATTCAGGCATTTTTTCCAATGAAGTAATCGATGCATTAGTTTCATTGTCTCTGATTATGTGCACAGCCCCTTTTGTGTCAATCATAACCACTCTTGGTCTTAATGTTATAAACTGCATCCATTGCGTCATATTGTATGCCCCGATTCTGCTGATTACAACATTGTCGCCCTTTTTCATAGGAGGCAAACTAACCGACTCTCTTATCTGGTCAATGTTCATACACAAAGGACCGTAAACACTCGTCACTTCAGTGTGCTGTGAAAAATCCTGTGCAGGTGTTATTTTGTGTTCATACCAGAATGCCGTGAACAGCAGATTAACCCCAATATCAAGTATAGTTGAACGTCTTCCGTCGGAAAGTTTTTTATTCGCAATCACCGAACCAACCAGACTTCCCGCATCGTCAATCAACGCTCTTCCCGTTTCAAGAATCAGCACAGGCAGATTATCAGGCTCAATCTGTGAATTAATCAAAGCAGAAGTAATCGCTTCTGCATAATCGTCAAACGAAGGTGAAGTATCTATGCCAAGCAGATAAGAACCCTTTAAAGTATTTTTGGAGGCAAACCCGCCGCCAAGGTCTAAATAAGAAATATTATGATTAAATTTTCTTTTTAAATTTATCGCAAGGTCAGCAAGTTTTGTTGCGGCAATCGAATAAGTACTTGCAGTTAACATAAAAGTACCGATGTGACAATGAATCCCAACTAAATCAAATTTCTTGCTAAGCATAATTCTGTTAAGCGCTTCCCACGCTTCACCGTTTTCGTAGTTGAACCCAAACCTGTCCCACATAGGGTATATACCCGTATCCATATTAACTCTGATTGCAACCTTGGGCTTAACCTTATGCTGTCCTGTTATGTCAATCAGCATATACAATTCATCAAAATGGTCAATGTGAATGTAAGAACCATTTTCAATTGCCGTATGCAAATCATCTTCTGTTTTATCGGGACCGTTGAAAATTATTTTATTTCCGGGCACACCATTTGCGATTGCCTTGTCATATTCAAACCTTGATACAACCTCAGCCCACGCACCTTCCTGATGAAACACATTACAAACCGCGTCTAAATAATTTGTTTTATACGACCAGGCAAACTGCACCTTTGGGTATCTTGTTTCAAAAGCCCGTTTTGCTTCTGCAAAAGTTTTCCGTATAGTCTTTTCTGAAATTACGTACAACGGTGAACCGTGTTCCTTTACAAGGTCTTTCACTGCAACCCCGTCAAGATGTGTCATCGGCTCAAACTCAGTTTTCAACCCAAACTTGGACGCAACACCAATATTCAGTTTCTTTATTATCGGCCTTTCAAAATTTTCTTTTCCCATTTTATTATAATTATTAAATTTTATTATTTAATTTATTTTTTTAATTTTTCTTTATTTTTTTGTAATATCTTTCCTTACTTCTAACTCAATCTAACTTCTTATTTTCTGCTCTTAGTGTTTCAATCTTTTTCTTTATCTTAAATCTTTCTTAGTGTTCTAAGTGTCTTAGTGGTTCAATCTTTTCTCTTCTGACTTCTGACTTCTGACTTCTGAATTCTCTCCTACAACTCCGCATAAAGCGACAACTTCTCAAACTCATTTATATCCGTAATCAAATCAAACGAATATCTTATAAACAAAATCCCGACCTCATATTTATCAAACGGTTTCACGGTCTCTCCCAGCGCAAGTTTAACAAGCGCCTCCGGTAAATTCTGTCCCGCACCAACCGATAAATAAACCCAGGCAGGAAGCCTCGGATTAATTTCAATCAGATAATATTCGTTCTCGGGAGTCTTTATTATTTCAAGTTCCATACCGCCGCGCCATTTCGTTTTCTCGATTATATTGTCAGTAATCTCAATCAGTTTTTCATCTGCTATAGTAATCCCTGCCCACGCTTTGCCTTTATCCGTAATGTAAAGTTTTCTCATCCCCACAGCACCAACCATCGTACCCTCGCCGTCACCGAGTGCTACTACATTAACTTCTGTTCCTGCGATATTTTCCTGAATAATAATCGGGAAGCCCCATTTAGAGGAAATCTTTTTCACGTTTGCTCTTGCCTGTTCCGGATTGTAAGCAATCGTGGCATCATAAAACTTTCCTTTTATAAACACGGGATATTTGAAATCCTTCATTGTCGATTCTATCTCGTTCTCAGAAAAAATCGCCTTGCTCTTCGGTACCTTAACATTATACTTTTTCCCGAATTCCGGAAGGTTCGATTTATGCCTCTCTTCGTACTGTTCTATCGTAGGAAGAAAAGTCTTTATTCCCATATCTTCCAGTTCTGAAGACGCTTTCATAAACGTATAAAGTTCGGCATCAAAATTCGGAACAAGCACATCAATCTTCTCAATATTATTTATGTACTCAATCCTTTGAAGTAATATATCCGACCCCGATGTAGGATAAGGAATATGGTATGTTTTGTTAACAAGATCGTGCATATAAATTCCCGGCTCAAGATTCTCGTATGCAAGACCGATAATCTTTGTGTTAAACTCATTAGAATCAAGAACACCCCTGATGAAAGGAATTCCCGGACCCGGATTATCAGTATTGTTCAAACCCGTAGTGGCAACGGTTAAATTCCTCTTTGCCTTTTCTGCAATTTCCTTACTCATTATCTAAAATATTAAAAGTTTTTAATGCCCCGATATAATCATCTAAAGATTTTTCCAGTTCGGGAGCAGACACATCATACTTCTCGCTTAACTTCTTTTTGATTTCTTCTCTGGTAAGATTCTGTTTAATGTATTCTATTATTTCCACGCCAATCGGATTAATGGAGTAAGAATCTCCTGTCCCCGCGTCGAATACAAACCCTGTTTCGCTTAAAGCGACCTTCCTGTTAATTTTCATAATTATAATATATTTATTCTTTAAATTTTCAAAACTTATTTAACTCTGAACTCTGCCCTCTGCCTTCTGAACTCTGTCTTCTGCCCTCTGAACTCTCACATTCTCGGCGGCGGCCTGTCTCCTCTCGGCGGCGGTGATTGTGCTTCTAAACCTCTAACCAGTTCAATTAATATTCTGTCAAACTTTACTTTCTGGTCTTCGTTACAAATTGCCCTTACTTCTTTGAAGTGCTCGTAAGTAAGCAACTCCATTGCCTTATTGTTTTCAGACAGCTTTCCCGCAATTTCTTTTGCCTTCGCATCATCTCCGGTTTTTATGCAATCAAACAACTGATCTTTAAGTTCTTTTGTTTGCTGCATTATATTCTGAACACCCTGTCTGTGTTCCTTCTTAAGTATATCGAATTTATTCAGCTGTTCTCCCGTAAACCCCAGTTCATCTGCCAGAAAAGAATTCTTACCTTCAGGTCCCGGAGGATTCATCGGCGGACCCATCCTTACATATACAGATGTGTACCAGATAAAACCAAGTGTTACCACATTTATAAGCAGTAGAATTCCGACTAATATGTATAACGATTTTATTTTTAATCCCGGATTCATCTCATTAATAAATTATATTGTAAACTGTGTTTATATTATACTCTTTCGAAATCAACTCTATACTTTCGCTTTTCACATTGTCCTTTACACTGCTCGCATCTTTGTAAAAATATGCCAGTGTCAGTACGTTCAGTAAAACTATTATCAGCAATGCAACCACGTAATTCACTTTCAGTATCGGCAGCTTCTCGTTTGCCTCCTCTTCAATCCTTGCGTGTACCCGCTGAAACGTATAAGGATTGGCTTTCAGTCTTTCCAGCCCCTCAATACTCTTCATAGTCTTATTAATTTCATCTTGTAAATTTTTATCCATAATCTATTTAAAATTATTTATTTTCTTTTTTTTAACTTTTCTTATTTCTCTTTCTGACTTCTGACTTCTAAATTCTAACTCCTAACTCCTAACTCCTTCTCTCTTAAAAGATTAGATGACAGAATTTCCAAAAACTTGCGGTCACTAAAAAATATTCTTTCCACTCAATGTGTTTTAAAAATAAATCAGCGTAAATCAGAGTACCAATTATCAAAGCCCTTTTATCGCTCTAACTTTCATTTCGGGTCTTTCGTGATTTTAGCGGGAAAAAGTCTCTTATCCCTAATCTGCTTTAATCTGCGCAATCAGAGGACAAAATTTCTAATTCGTTTAATTAGTCTAATTGGCGTAATTCGCGGACTCTATTCTTTTATCAATTTAGTGTCTTTCGGGAATTTCGCGGGAAAAAACCTCTTTGTACTCTTTGTTCCCGGCATTCAATCAAAAATCTATTTCCCTAATCTGCTTTAATCTGCTTAATCAGTGGACAAAATTTCTAATTCGTTTAATTTGTCAAATTGGCGTAATTCGCGGACTCTATTCTTTTATCAATTTAGTGTCTTTCGTGAATTTCGCGGGAAAAAATCTCTTATACTCAAATCTGCTTTAATCTGCTTAATCAGTGGACAAAATCTTTTCTCTTATCAATTTTTATAATACTCCTCCAGATACCTCTTCAAATTCCCCTTCGCCCTGAACAGCAGCGACTCAACCGAAGCCAAACTCACCTTCATAATTTCGCTTATCTCCTTGTACGAAAACTCCTCCACCTTGCTCAGTGTAAAAGCTGTCCTCTGCGTCTCGGGCAGCTTCGCAATAGCCTTAAACATCACCGCCGCACGTTCCTTATTCTCAAGTTTCACGCCGGGATGTTCAAAATCAGGAATCTGCATCTCTTCCTTCTCCGCAAAAATCGAAATCATAAACCCAAACCTCTTCTTCCTGCTTCTCTTTCTTATTTGTTCTAAAGATTTGTTTACCGCTATCCTGTAAATCCACGTATTAAGCGATGAGTCTTCTCTGAAATCATCTATTGAATTAAAAACCTCTACAAAAACCTCCTGCGTCAAATCCTCCGCATCTTCCACATTCTGTATCATCCCTGCAGTTATATTATATATCCGGTCTTTATAAAGTTCAACCAGCTCCTCAAACGAGCCCTTATCCCTTTTTTTCAAACCGTTTATCAATACTTTTTCTTCCAATATTATATATTCAATATTATTCTTAACATCTTCCTGTTATTTTATTTACAATTAACGTGCCACATTAAAATTAATCCCACACTATTGCCCTCAATTAATGAAAAACCTCTTCATATCACCCCTTGTCATCTACTAATGTTAATATTGGGGATCCACATTAATAACTTCTTCGTGCTCTAAGTGTCTTAGTGGTTCAAATTATTTCCTTCTTCGTACTTTTTCTGTATTAGTGGTTTAATCTCCCCAAAACTACAAATATTTGTCAAATCCTTCGACGATATTGTCGAGATTTTCCCTCCCACCACTTAATTCAGAACTTAAACCTTTAATAAAATTCTTGGCACGTCATTTGATATATACAAGAGCGAAACATAATTTTGACATTTTACAAAACACATAAGTTTAATAATAATATAAATTAAAAATAAGGAATAAAGAAATGAAACTTAAAATTAACATCGCAATCATCTTAATGCTTTTTGTAAGCATTGCATTTGCACAAAGAAACACAACCACAGCCGACCCTGTCACAATCACGGGAAACGTCTCCGAAGTAAACCATCCAATCGCAACATTTAAAGCAGACGATGGTACAAGTTATGAAATCCATATGGGACCTTACTGGTACTGGCTCAACAACGGTTACAAACTAAACAGCGAAACCGCAACAATTAAAGGTGAAGTCAAAACCGTAAACGGCGTCAACGAACTCTATCCTATAGAAGTAACACAAAACGGTACCACAATAAAACTCGCAGACGAGAACGGCATCCCGCTCTGGTCAGCAAACAACAATAACGGCAACGGTCGCGGCAAGGGATGGAGAAACGGTAACGGCAACTGCTGTAACGGAAAAGGCTACGGACAAAGAAATGGAAACGGCAACGGACGCGGTAACTGCTGGAGAAACAGCACAGACAACAGCACAGACAAAACAACAAACGACAACACAAAACAAAACAACGGCAGAGGCTGGAGACAAAACTGTCCGAACAGAAATAAATAATTCCCTATTTTCAACATATTCCCTCTGAGAGGTGCCCGCAAAGCACCTCTTTTTATTACTCCTCCATAAACCCAATCCCCAATAAACCATGCGCTCTTTGCGTTCTTTGCGTTTAAAAACTTAAGCGTTGAATAAATCTTCTTAGTGCAGTTTTATCTTAGCGTTCTAAATGTCCTTAGTGTTGAAAATCTCTTAATCAGAATAATTAGCGTAAAATAAATCTCTTTAATCAATTATGTCATTCCGTAATGATCTTAAACGGATCAGAGGACAAAAATCATTTCGTTCCTTTCGTTACTTTAGCGGGAAAAAATTCTTCTTAGTGTTCTAAGTGTCCTTAGTGTCGAAGACTCGCCTTGGAGAGTTGAAAATCTCTTAATCAGTTTGCGTAATCAGCGGTAAAATAAATCTTTTATCAATTTGTGCTTTACGTGAAAATCTTAAAGTGAACTAGTGACAAAATCTCTAATCGTAATTAATTTGCGTAATTCAGAGGACTCTATTCTTATGTCAATTTAGAGCCTTTCGTGAATTTCTCGGGAAAGATTTAGTGTCGAAAATTTCTTAAAAATTATTGTATTGACAAATATATTCAACTGTGGTATATTTATACCACACTTAAAATAAAAATGGAAATAGGAAAATACATCAAAGAAAAAAGAGAACGCTCCGGAATCGGATTAAGAAAATTCGCTGAATTAATTTCTGCCGACGCCAGCAACTGGAGCAAAATCGAAAGAGGAGTTTTGCCTTTCAGAATGGATAAGAAAAAATCTGCCCTGATTGCAAAAACACTCGGCTTTAAAAAAGGAAGCAAAGAAATGAGGGATTTCTATGATACGATTGCAATTTCACAAAACAGAATACCAGACGACATAGTAATGGAATCTAAAGCACATTACAATCTAAAAGATAAATTTGAAGAAATGAGAAACGAAATAAGAATATCGGTTCCTTATTTTAATTCTGATAAGTTCAGGAACATGCTTTTATATGTGCTGGAAAAATGCGCAGGAAAACCAAACGTCGGCGAAACCGTATTGTACAAACTCCTGTACTTTATCGATTTCAATTATTACGAAATATACGAAGAACAGCTTAGCGGAGCATCATACAGAAAACTCGAACACGGACCCGTCCCATATAAAATAGACGCAATCTTAAGCAGAATGAAAAAGAACGGAGAGATAGAAACACTGAACACAGTATATTTTGGTTTTCCGCAAAAAAGATACATTCCATTAGTTAAACCCGATTTAACAAAACTGAAAGCGAGCGAAAAAGATGTAATCGACAAAACACTTGACCAGCTATCGGATATGAACGCACGCGGCATAGCTGATTATTCCCACAATGACATACCGTGGAAAGCAACCAGAGAAAAAGAAGAAATAGGCTATGAACTTGTGTTCTACCGGACAGCACCGTATTCGCAAAGAGTTTATAAAGAGGAAGAAGATGGAATTCAGAGAGACTGATGAATACAAAAAGGACTTAAAGAAACTCACAAAACGGTTTAAAACACTACCCGAAGACATAGAGACACTGAAAAAAGTTCTTGCGATAGAGCCGGATGAAAGACCGCCTATAAGCGCAAGGATAGGCGGATTGGGAGTTGAAGAAAACATAATTAAGGTGCGAAAAATAGCGTGCCGCGCTATAAAAAATAAAGGCAGTAACACAGGATTAAGAATGGTATATTGTTATAAGAAGGAAGAAAAAGAAATAATATTGATAGAATTATATTTTAAAGGAGATAAGGAAAATGAAGACAGAGAGAGAATCTTGAAGTGGTGCGATTAAAATCCTTAGCGTTAAATAACAACTTCTGGTTCTCTTCTTAGTATCCCTAAATCAACAGCGGCGATTTAAAATCTCTCTTAGTGCCAGCCGAGGGGGGTTCGCCGTGGCGAATTTCAATCTCTTAATCAGTTTCTTAATCTAGCGTCCTATGCAGAGGACAAAAAAATCTTTTCGTTCCTTTCGTGACTTTAGCGGGAAAAAATAAATTTGTGTCAATTTGTGAAATTTGTGGGCAAAATTATCTCTCTAAGTGTTCTTAGTGTCTTAGTGTTTCAATCTCTTAATCAGTTTTAATCAGCTAATCAGAGGACAAAAATCTTTTCGTTCCTTTCGTGAATTTAGCGGAATAAATTTGCGTGAATTTGTGATTTTGGAAAATCATCTCTCTATAGTGTTCTTAGTGTTTCAATCTCTTAATCAGTTTTAATCAGCGTCATCAGAGGACAAAATTTCTAATTCGATTAATTAGAGTAATTCGCGGACATCTATTCTTATATCAATTTCGATCCTTTCGTGACTTTAGCGGGCAAAATATTCTCTCTCAGTGTGCCAATCTCTACTTAATCAGCGCCATCTTCTTCGTCTCCGCAAAGAACCCCTTCGGCGAAACCGCTTCCATCCTGTAGAAATAAACACCGCTCGAAAGTTTCGAGCCGTCGAAATCCACCTTAAACGTACCCGCTTCAAGAGACCTGCTGAACACAGTATTCACAGCCTTACCCGAAACATCAAAAACTGTAATCTTCACGTCAGACTTTTCCTTCACTGCAAACCTGATAGTCGTAGCAGGATTAAACGGATTCGGGAAATTCTGTTCCAGCACATAGAAATTCGGAACGAACGAATTAATCTGAATCACGCCCACGTTCGGATTATTCTTATAATAAATCAGCTGAGTTTCAATCCTGTAGAACGGCTCTGTATGCCCGGTGTAATTATAATTGCAGTCAGTACACGTCACACCCGAAATGCAATTCGGATTCGTCGGTCTGCAGTAATTTGTGTAAGGGTCAAGATAGTACCCGAAAGTCTTGCTCTGCCCGGGCGTAACATAAGAAGTAATAATCGTATCCCACGGAATAACGCTTGCCCCCGGACACCAGCCTGCACGCGGATAAATCCACGTTCCGCCCTGCGGAGAGCACGGATTCACATTACAGTCCCAGCGCCAGAGCCAGTAAGTGAGCGTATCATTCCCCACTATAATACCGTGCTGTTTCTGTGAAAACTCAGCGGCATTTTCAGTATTACCCTGTCCGTGACCTGTCGTAATAATTCTTGCTTTCACCTTCAGAGCATTCGGGTCAACAGTCAGAGTTTTATTCTGCAAATGTGTAGAAGGAAGATTAGCAGTATCGCCGTAAACCAGATAATTTTTCTGCCAGAGATTAACCACCTTATAAGGTTTCGGCTGAACCTCGCCCTCAATCAAAGCAAACCTGATAGTAGAAAGCCATCCCCTCGGAGCATTGATGTAAGTCTCTATGTAATTAGCAAACGTCACCGAATCGTGAAGCAGCGGCATATAGTCAGTCACGTCATAAAAATACGTACACGTACCCGGCATCCCTCCGCCCACTATATTGTAAGGCGTAATCACCCTTGCAATCTCAACATAATTAGCAGAATCAATCTTCACGCTCAGATTTCCAAACCTGTCCCACGGGTCACAACCGCCTGCAGGACATCCGATTTTATAAGTCATAATAATCTTTTGAAAATGATGTGACGTATCGGGAAAATAAACAGTCTTATAGAACACAGTAGCCCAGTTATGCAGCTGCTGGTTATATGCGGTAATCCAGGTAGTATCGCCGGGTGCAGCAAGTGAGTTCGACATCGACGAAACAACAAACATCACAACCAGCACAAACTTCAGAAGGAAGAAACCTTTTTTCATAATCGTATGATTAAATTTTCAAAAGATATTTACAGCAATTTAAAACTTTTTAAAAATAAAGTCTATGATATAAGAGTATATGTTATTATATGATTTATCTTTATTTTCATTCTCATTGACAAAACTTTTCATTTGCCTAAAAAATTTTTCTTTGCGCTCTTGGCGTACTTTGCGGTAAAATATTTTTTAAAATCTTTCTTAGTGCTCTTTGTGTCTAAGTGGTTCAAAGTTCTTCATCAGTTTTAATCAGCTACATCTGAGGACAAAATATCTTTTCGTTACTTTCGAAATAATAAATTTCTTAATCAATCGTTGTCATTCCTGCAACGTTCTTGAGCAGGAATCACGGAAAAAAATTCTTCTTAGTGTTGAAAATTTCTTAGCGTTGAAAAAAATTCCTTTTCGTTACTTTCGTTAATTTAGCGGGAATAATTTCTCTTACTTAGTTTAGAAAATCTCTTAATCAGAATAATCTGCGTAATCAGAGGACTAAAATCTTTTCGTTACTTTCGTGACTTTAGCGGGAAAAAATCATTTGTGCCAATTCCTCCCTCATCAAAAATTGAATTGCATATAAAAACAATTCTAACTATAATTTCATAATTAACTTAAATTCACGGGTATGAAAAAAAGCAATGTTTACACCTTAGCCTGTCTGGTAACGTTTACTTTTGCAATAATATTTTCCTCCTGCGAAACAATACTCTACACTGCAAACCAGCCAAACGTTCCTTTGTTTAACGACAACAACAAACACCAGATAAAAGCAGAAGGCACTTTTGGTACAGCCGGATTTGAAACCCGTCTGGCGTATTCTCCGGTAAACCATCTCGGAATAATCTTTAACGGTTCATTCCTCACGTATAATCAGCGAAAACAATATTTCCGTGAAATTGGAATCGGCGGATACGGAAAAATGAATAAAACCGTTGTCTATGAAGTGTACGGCGGATATGGATATGGAACATCATCAGATACAGCAGGACTCACAGGCTTTCCCGCGGTATTTAGCAGAAGTTCATACGGAGCATATAACAGATGGTTTTTGCAGACTAACATCGGATACATATCTGAAATCTTTGAAGGCGGATTCGCTATGCGTTTTAGTAACGTTAAATTCACAGAACTAAGAGACACATACATGCAAAGCACAACCAGCGAAAGCACATTTTTTGAACCTGCTCTGGTTGGCAAAATCGGCGGTGAAAACCTAAAGTTTGTAACATCAATGACATTTCCTGTGCTCTTAAGCGGAACTCCGAAATTCGGTTTCAGCACATACACTATTTCTATGGGCATACAGGGAGCAATCTCTTTTTAGTACTGCTCTTCTGGAAATAATAAATATCTTTAATCAAATTTGTCATTCCTGAAAAGTTCTTGAGCAGGAAGCGCATGTAAAAAATCCGCGTTCTTTGCTTCCAACTTCTCGAGACGACTAGTCGAGATTAGTGGTTCAATCTATTCTTCTGTTTGAAGTGTTTCAATTTATTTTCTCTATTCTATTGGTTTCCGATAATTGTATGATGATTTTTGGTTAAATTTTGATTTTTAAGTTTGTTATGGTGCTATCTTTTAAAGTCGTCTTAAACAATTTTCTGGTTGTGCCGATATCCACAGAAGAAAGAATTCAATACGATTTCTATGCTGTTACTGATATGTTGTATTGTAAGTGATTTGATAACATAATTTATATAAATTTTAGATAATTACTTGCATGAGTTCTGATAATGATACTGTATAAGGCAAAGCCGATTGTCTATATTTTTTGTAACCATCGAGTTTTGTGATATCCCATTTCATTGGTTCGAACTCTTTTTCTATATCTTCGCTAACATTATAAACTAGATAGTAATCCTGGCTAGGATTAATATATGATTTCTTAAGCAGGTCATTTTTTGAATATACTTTTTGGGCCAATTTTTGTAATGCTTAATAGTTTGTTTGTTTTTGTTTCGCCTTTCGTGTGGAGCAAAAGATATTTTGCGCCAGTATCTTTAGGGCTTAACCTTAATGAACCATTGACTGAGCCTGTTCTTGCATTGTATAGTTTATTCTTTAATATCCATTTTAAATGATCACTGTCTTTATAATAGGCAATTAAAACGAAAGTCTCATCTGGTAATAGGCTTCGATTATCCCCTAAAGTTTCGGGTAACGCTTCTTTCACTTCATTTATCTTACTATTTTTATGAATATCAAAAGTACTAAAAGACATTTTCTCTCTTTGGGATGCTCTGTTTAAAAAATGCTGGACGACGGCATTTAAAAAACTTTTTAATTCTTTTGATCCATCTTCTTGTTTTGATGGTCTGATGGCAAATGCGCCCAATCCTGGTAGGACTTCGTGAAATCCCAAACTTTCAAAAGAAATATCGCCTGGGTATATTACATAAGCGCCTGCAGTTCTTCTTATTGCATCACGGTAGGTGTGCATTTTAAGTAGGTCTGCTCTATTATATGTACCATTATTTTGTTCGTCTTTTTCTTTGTCTAAATCAACAGTATTTTCCAAAAACAGATGTTCTATTTTATACTTAGCATCAAAATGTATGTGGACGATTAATTCTTCTGATTCTGCTTTTTCTTGATCAATTCCAAGTGGCCAAATACTTAATGTATAATCAGGTCTTAAATTTCTTGTCCAACTTCCGCCTTTGGGATATTTTGTATTTCCAGAAAAAGTTTTATTGTAACTAAATTCTACATTAAGTTTGCGATGATTGCTATTGTATATTCCTTTTATAGGTAGATGTCTACCTTGCTTGGTTAAGGCCTAGACCATCATCAGTTTTTGAATCAAATCTTTGACTTCCTCAGGATTAATTTTGAAAACATCCTTTACTATATCCAGTAATTTAAAGAACAACCAATACTCGTATAGAACAGCAACGTCTCTCTTGTCGCCTCTATATACATCATCACCACCTTCCCAAGCAAGTTTAGCGGCAAGATCAAACATCAACCAAACTCTTAAGACTTCACGATATCCTTCTTTTCTTTGAAGTATAGGGCTATTTAAAGGTAAAGTGGCAGGAGGAGAAATCTCTTTAAAAATTGAATGACTTAAAAACTGCTCAAGTTTATCTTCGAGGACCAAGGCTTCTTTTACGAGTCTACTTCTATCTTTTAATTTCAACCTGAAATCTCTTATAAACGAAAGGAAGTAGGTTAGTGCGTGTTTAACGAAACGATTTTCAGGAGTATCAACGGTTTCAGATTTATAAGCAATATTTACTTTTGAAGGGATTGACTCTAAAGTATCCTTCAATTTGTGAGTATCGGGTAAGCGCATTCTATTTGTTGCACTGACTATTTGTTTAATAGTTGAACTATTAATTCTTTTCACACTTCTAATATCTTTTTCGATGAAAGCTTGTTTCCACTTTGTTACTGGGGACGAAATAATTTTATGAACTGAATTAATGAAATCTTCTGAGTCTAAAACGGATTTTATAAAAGCAAAACGTTGATATAAAGTTAAAGCGTCTGCGTTAGGATCTACTTTAATGTATTGAGAAACAGGAGAACTATGTTGCAATAGTAAGTCTGTACATTTATCAGTTATGTCTTCGAGCATGTTTCTATAGTCTACTCTATAACTGGTTTTAATAGACTGTACTTCGAGGCTTACTTCAGCACACTTCTTTTTCTGGGAATCCAAAACATTAATGTTTAAAGTACCAACATAAATATTAGGAGAAATTCTACCTGAAGAGGGATTTACTTTTGACTGACTTACAATTTTAGAGGGCTCTAAACAATATCCAGCTGTAATCTTATATTCGTAGAAACAACCTTCAATTAGCTGAATTTTTGCTTCTCCAAAGTCAACGGCATCAGATTTTTCAAAAACAGTTATTTTATTGTTACTCTCACCAAAAATGGAAAGAGTAACATTTTGATTATTAATATTTAGAACAATATTTTGCTTGTTTTCAATCATGAATTATTATGCTTCTGCATAACTTGTAAAACCATTATGCAATTAAGTTCTGGTACATTCTGATAATCTTTTCAAACGAGATTGAATATTTGATTTTGCTTTTGTCTGTATAATCGATTTCAGATTTTAATTAACATGCTCATCAAACAAATTGTTATCCGTGAGGCATACTGATGCCTAGTGCCTTTAAAACAGGTTCTAGTTTACGGCGTGAGCCGTGAACTTTCGGAAGCAATTTTTGCATTATGGCATACAATCAATTATTATCACTTTCAACCATCCAGCTCTTTTCCAGTTTATTAACAACTCCTGCAAATCTGAGAATTTCTGCGGCGCTTCTGTACCCAAATTCCGCTCCGCTTTCTTTAACTCATCGAAAAAGCTTAATAACTCTTTGGAATTGGCAGGTACAAACTTGATTGAAGGGATTCATTTGTTTTTGCAATGTTTAAAAAGTCCTCACCCATGTTTAAACCAAATGATTTTAAGTTCTTATGACTAAAGCGTGTGGTTTTTTTAAAAAGCTTCCATTTCTTCGTATGTTACTCTGAATTCTATTGCGTTTGCTCTGTCCAAAACTTTAGGGCTAAACATATAAGTCGTTTCATCTATGTTTACGGTACCAATAATAAATAAATTCTCTGGCCATTCAATTCTTATCATGTACTACTATGCCATCCGAACTTGTTCTAACATTACCTTTATATAATTTTAAAGAATCTTTTGATTCCATTAGACTGAGAAAATCAGCAAAATATCTTTCGACGTGACTTAAATTCATTTCATCTAGAATTAAGAAATAAGGCTTGTTTTTATTCTCAGTATTAATTGCTTCCAAGATTAAATTTAAAGCCCCATTATCAGGTAACATATAATTTAAATCATCTAAGGCATTCGGAAAACCAAGAAGAAATTCTTTATTTGTCCAATCTGCTCCTACTGGAACAATACAATATTGAGTATCATCATTAGTTATTCCTTTTGCAAAGGCATGTGCAAGTTTTGTTTTCCCCGATCCAGAAAGCCCGGTTAAAATTACGAATGGTTTCGTAAGTAGAGAAGCAACAAAACGAATAATTAATCTTTCATCAAATTGAAGACCAGTATTACTTAGCTTTTCAATTATAGTCTTTAAATTTAAGGGATTCATAATATTGTTTGATTTTGGAGTTGGTTTGGGGACATTTTTGCCTAATCTATCATAGAATGGAAGATTAGTATTAGATTTCTTTTTATAAATATCATTTATCAGACTATACAGCTCTAATGGGCATGGAGTTAAATATGCGCCCTCTCTTAATTTAAGGTCTCTATTGTAAAAAACTTCTGAGTTTTCACGAATCTCAAAAAGTATAGGTTTGTTAATCTCTGATAAAATATCAGATTTATCAATTACATTTGTTAAATTTGTATGGTCAGTTAATTCAATGAGGTATGCATCTGGGCCATCCCAATCAGTACCTTCTAATCCATTGATTTCAACGGCGGTATTCTTTACGATTGAAACCGACGATATTTCTTGATTATCTATAAGGTGCAAAACAATATCACCGGCTTTGACTTTTGTCATATTCTTGTAAATATCGGATCCATTCTTACCTTTTTGTGGGGACCATAGAGCTTTTCCTAGGGCTCTATCTCCTTCCAACCTATCTTCTCTATTCTTTAAATATGTTTTTTCGATCCAAATATTAGTAGGATTGGCATTTGTCCCAGGCTTATTATCGATAATAAATCCATTGTCCTCTAAAAGCTTAAAGCAACGTGTTCCTATGCCTCCTTTAAATAACCCTCTATCTAATACAGTATTATTCGCAAATAAATTAGCATAAGATACAATTAACTTAGGTGGATATCGTTTTTCATTATAAACAACATCATAATATTGAGAATCTGCGTCAGTAGGTACACCTTCAGCATCGATTTTTTGAATTGCTTGTAATAGATGTTTCTTTTTAATGTTAACAGGGATTTGCATAATATTATTTGAAATAGTTAATTAATACGTAATATGATTCAAAAGGAGATTGGTTTAAAAATATTGGTTTTGCTTTAGAATGCCATAGTAAATTTGCCATATTGAATTATTTTAATTATAAATGATCATGAAAACATTTCATAAATCCCGCATTCGCGTGAATGACAAAATGGAGAAAATAAAATGGAAAAATAATTAATGCTTTTATTTCCCTTTTGTAAATTACGGAAATTAAATTTTGTTTGCAATTATAATAAAAATAGAGATTTTAGGTTGTTGAAATTTTAGTAAAACAACTTGCTAATATGTTCTTTTATTAACTTGCCTTGTTTGTGTTTTGTCTGAGTTGCTTTAGAATTTATTCATTTATCTCATAAAAGAATATTCATTGATTACTTTTTCCGTAGTTCCTTTATTCCCCACGGTATGTACGCTATGCACATAAGGGCGGAGCCGATGGTGCTTATCAGTTCTATGTCGGGGTTGAGTAATAACAGAAGTCCTGCTATAATGAGTATTCCCTGACATTTTTTTATTACTTTTTCTTTCATCAGTCCGATGGTTTGTACTATGCCGCCGATTACGAGTGCGAACAGGAGCCATACGATTATGAGTAATCCGTTTTTTGATACTATCACCTCTAAGTAAGGTGCTATTTCTGCAAATTTGCTTTCGGGCAGTGTGTCGAATGCTGACATCGTGAGGCATAGCGCTCCTTTATCTACTGCCAGTATGAATGCACCGAATATTCCTGTTACTCCGCCCCAGAATCCGTATGCTTTGCCCTGCCCCTGTAAGCGTTTCATTACTCCCAGAAAATAGATTATGATTACGGGTACTGAGAAGGTTACTATCAGATGTCCGATGTGGTACATTTGGTTGTTGTGAAATCTGTTTATGAGATGCTCCACCGTTTGAAGCGGCTGCATTGCTAGTAAATTCGGATGGGTTGCGAATCCTATGAAGAGCATCAGGGGATATATGATTAATGAGAGTGCAAAACTTTTGCTTTTTATTGTTTCTATGTTCATTGTTTTGTTGTCTGTATTATTTTTATAAATAATTTTTATTTTAATTGATGTCGTTGTTTAAATCCAGTTTGATTAATTTGTTTATCATATCAGAACAAATATCGCCTGTTGAGGAAAAATCACGGGAGTTGGTTACTACTGCATAGGCTCTGTTTATCCCCGGCGCGACTAATACTGTGGCAAACCAGATTCCGTTACTGCCGTTATGCGTGAGCATTTTTCCCTTAGCCCATTTTAATTCTTCTATTATACCCCAGCCTCCTGCGTAAAAGCCAACAGGCCCGGTTAGTTTTTTTAAATACTTTGCGTCAAGAATTGTGTTTTCCGCTTTTAACTGCAGTGAAATAAATTTAGCCCAGTCTTCAACTGAGCAATGTATCTCTCCCGCAGGTCCGAGGGCTTCTGAGTCGTAGAATCTGTTTGGTTCCCATTTACCCGCGGATTTAGAGTGACCCCAGGGTTGCTGTAAAGTTGTACCCTTATCAGGCTCGCCAAATCCGGCAGTGGTCATACCAAGCGGATTAAATATACGCTGTCTCATTAAGGTTTCCCAGCTTAATCCTGTTATCTTTTCCGCCATACACGCTGCTATCATATATCCGAAATTTGAATAATTGAACTCTCCCGGTTTTATCGCAGATGCAGTGCTAAGATTGTCTTTCAGTATTGCAAAACGCCTCGCTATAATCTCAAGTTGATTGTGAGCTCCCCAGTTCACAGGGTTTCCCTGTATTCCTGCACGATGCGTAAGCAGTTGCCAGAGTGTGATATTATGGTAATCAGTATGTATGTTTTTCTCAAGTTCGGGGATTGCTTCAATCAGTTTCGTATCCCAGCTTAGTTTTCCTTCTGCCACAAGCGTTGCAAGCATCGTGCTTGTCATTGCTTTTGTACACGAACCAAGATGTACCAGATCATTGCAGGTGAGAAGAACATCGGAACCGGTTTTGCGCACTCCCGCTGAACCAATTGCTGTTACACCTTCGCCTGAAATTATTGCCGCAATCATTCCGGGTGCTTTTTCACCGGCGACTATTTCCGATAAAATTTTATTAATTGAATCAGATTTTTTCTCATACTGTTTGGTTTGCGAGCAGGCAGATTGAGAAAAAATTATAAGCATAGTCAGCGTGATAACGGCGATGTTTATAAATACGAAACCCCTTTTATGTTTTGATTTGCTATTCAATGTTTTCTTTGTTTCATTTTATTCTTTCTTTGATCCGTTTTATCGTTTGTGTACTTTGCGCTCTTTATGAGACTAACTCCACGAGAAGAGATGTCCGCGAATTAAACGAATTATTCAAATTAGACGAATTATAAATAAAAAAACCAACTATGCGTTAAATAAAAATTTTTTATTCTTTTCTTAGTGTTCTTAATGATCTTAGTGTTGAAAATCTTTTCTATTGTATCTTTTGAAATTCTTCTTAGTGTTCTAAGTATCCACGCTCTTTGTGTCCCGATTCATCGGGATTAGTGGTTCAATCTTTTCTTTATCTTTTTAAATTTTTCTTTGTGTCATAGCACTTTTGCAGCGTTGCTTTAGTTCTTTTTCCATTTAGATTTTTCCTTGCTTTTAACTCCATTGGCAAAATACAATTGTAAATTTCACGGGTTATTAATTTTGTCATTTCTGATATAATCGATTGAGTTGTCAATTTGACTGGGAAAATCTTTTGGAAACTCGTGTCCCAAATCCGGAAAAATTAACAGTCTATTCTGGACTCCGAGCTTATCAAATATCACCGACATTTCTTTTTGGCTCTTAATTGCCCAATCATTTTCACCGCAGATCATAGATATCCTGAGCCCTTTTAAGCCGGAATTTAAAATTTTATCAGCATTAGAATTTTCCGGTTTAACCGGAAAAGCAAGAATCAGTCCCTGTGCGGGAATGTGTTTATTAATAGCCAGATCGATTGAAAACATTCCACCTAAAGATGGACCGGATAAAATTACTTTTGCAGTATCTATTAAATAATCCTCTGTTATTTTTTTGTATATGTTTTTCATATCAGAAATACCGTTACTACCAAAATAACGGTTATAGGAACATTTTATTTCCCTGCCTTGCACAAATGCTATAATGTATTCTTTTTGCAGTTTATCTGAATTCCAGAAATTCTGCATATCCTGAATATTTCCGGTTCCTCCGTGAAAAACCATTATCAAAGGATATATAATTCCTTCCTTATAATTATAGGGCTTTTGAATATAATATTCAGCAGTAGAATTAACATTAGCTTCTTTCACCATTTGGATATTACGATTCAGTAATGAAATAAATTTCTCATTATTTTTAAATTCCTTAGTATATTCGGGATACGTTTCTCCGCCGTGTTGGAATAAAACTGTCAAACCTGAGTTTAATAAATCTTCGTACATCTTTAAGAATTTATCAAATTGTTTAGTAGATGAATACATTTCACCTAATTCCTCAAAAATTTTGCATTTAGTAAAATTATTATTGGTTTTAGAGAATGCATTCTCCAAATTACTTATTGCTAAGTTAGTGTCAGATTTTTTTAGCGGTTCAATCACATTATATAAATCCCAAAATTCTTTTCCGCTTTCAATTTCAAATTCTTTTAATTCTTTAACCTCTTGGCCAAATAAGGATAATTTTAAAAAAAACAGACAAACTGCCAGAATGATAATTTTTAATCTCATTGTTGTTTTTTAATTGTTATTTTAAGTTTCGAATATTTCTTGCTTTTAATTCCATAGGCAAAATGCAATTATAAACAAATTTGTTCACAGGAGTTTCAACGCCATATTTCTGTCCAAGCCTGACCACTGTGCCGTTTTGATAATCAATCTCAGAGGGTTTTCCTTCCCATACATCTCTTGTCAGTGAAGATGTGGAACCATACGGGTAAGTATCAATAAGGGAAACTGTTTCGTCAACAAAACCGGGTTTGATTTTTACTCCTGCCTTTTGGGATAGTTTATAAATCTCTTTCAATAAATCAACCATCATTTTTCGTGTCTGCTTAAGTTCTCTTAGTTCGCCGTATGTAGTTTTTGTAACTGCCAGCAGTCCGCTTACACAGATAGTAATAAATTTTTTCCAGATATCAGCATTTATATCTTCTGATATTTTCGAATTTATACCTGCCATATCGAACATACTCTTTATATTATTAAGCCGTTCTGTTTTAAAGTTATTTATTTCACCGAAAACTATTGAAGGCTCAACGCCAAAATGATTTATGATTCCGGGTGATTCTATCTTGCTTATAATAAAACACAAACCTCCGGCAATATTAGATTCGTCGAGATGCTGCTTCAATTCATCGATTGCTGAGACACCATTTTGCAGTGGAATTACAATCGTATTTTCGTTAACGACTTCTTTTAGTTTTTGAGCAACTTCTTTTAACTGCCACGCTTTTACGCAGATTAAAATCAAATCAACTGTACTCAAATCGGAAATTCTATCTGTTGCATTAATCCTGTCGATTTTGAAGTCTCCCTTTATGCTTTTTACGGTTAGACCGTTTTCCTGTAACGCTTTTAAATGTTCACCGCGGGATATGAAGGTAACATCATAACCTGCATACGCAAGCTTACCGCCAAAATATCCGCCGACTCCGCCCGCTCCAATAATTCCTATTTTCATTTTAGTAATTTTATTATTGTTATTATTTATTCTCTAAATAATCTACTGCAAATTGTACCCAGTCTTTAACTGATTTGTCAATGTATATATCGGGCTGGATTCCGATGTTGTCTATGGGATATTCCGGCAGCCTCATTGACCTCCAGGTCGGCATCATTAGTTTGTAATTGTTACATCCGATTTCAAAAAAACTTGCAGAGCCATAGTCGAGTGCTCCGTAGGTTGGAGTCCCCATTATTTTTACTTTTTTGCTTTGTTTAGCATCAAAGACGAATGCTTCGCCCGAACTTGCCGTTCTGCGGTTTGCGAGTATAACAACATATTTGGGACTCCGCGCCGCAAGCTTTATACTATCAATGTAATAATCGGTAGTGTCGGTGTTAACGAACTGCCCCTTTTTTTCTTTGAACATAGCAATCCATTCCCTTGCCTTTTTCTTCCCTTCTGCATCATCGTACCAGTCTTCTATTCCGTCTATCAATGTTTGTGTTGCAAGGAATTCCATTCCTAATCCCCTGATATTATTTGTGTGAATGTATGGAAGCAAATCAACGTATGCATCATAAACGCCTCCTAAATTATTCCTTACGTCAATAATTAAATTCTCGCTGCTTTCTATTGCTTTCTTATTATCTGCTAATACTTTTTTAATACGTTCAACATAATTATGCTCAAAGCTTGAAAAGCAGAGCAAGGCTGTTTTTCCGGAAACCTGTTTAAAATAACAGCCGTCAATCTCTTCCATTTTCGATTTGATTTCACTTTCTGAAAAGTCCGGTTTTGGAAACTCTTTTATAAATTTGGAATTTTTAAAATATATAATCCAACCGTCAACTAATTCCCACGTTTCTTCTGACAATGAGTGATCCCTCAGATAGAATTTTGCTTTTCCGGTTTCGAGTAACCTGAATTTGATTTCATTTGCTTTCCAGAAAGCTGTATCTGCTTCAAGGATAAATCCCTGATATTCATCTTTCGCTTTTATTATCCCTACTTTGTATGCGCCTGATTTCCAGATTCCTTCCAACGGGTCTGATGTGTTTTTTATCAGCCGCTGAAATTCTTCGGCACTTATAGAGACTTTGTTTTGTGAAACGTTTTGTACTTGTGCAACAGGGTATATACTTATATGACCGTCTCTGAAAAAGTCTTTGTAACTTCTCAGTAATTCTATGCAGTTTGACTCTTCTGTATTCTGCACTTTTAAAAGCAGGTTTTCTTTGTAACCATTGTATAGTATTCTGTCTTTTGTCTTGTCATTAAATCCCGGGTAATCGGTTTCTACTTTTTGTATTAATTGTTTTAATGCCTGCTCACAGCCGCAGTCGGTTTGTGAATATGATATTGATGTAAAAACTAATGTTAACAGAACAAAAGCCGTCAAAATAATTTTACTGTTATTCATAATATTTAAGCTTAATAAAATTGAAGCCTTCATCTTTGTGATTATCTTCACTTTTCCGGAATTTCTTGTTGACCTTTTGTAAGTGTACATTGTTTTATTTGTAAATTTAATAGTACTGTTCTATGTCTGGTAGATTACATCTTTAAATACGGAATAAATAGAATCATTTGTTTCCATATTTTTTATTCGCAAATTATTTAATATAATTCATAACTTTTGTTTCCCTAAAAACTTTGTTTGTGTTTAGTTCATTCGCTGTCAGTGAATACAGATATATACCCGAAGACAGGTTTAAATTATTCGTATTAAGTGTGATTTCCTGGTATCCCCGCTTCTGGACTGCGTTTACTAACGAGGCAATTTCTTTTCCGAGTATATCATACACTTTTAAACTTACATAACTGTTGTTCGGTAATGCGTAGCCTATTACCGTGCTTGGGTTAAACGGGTTCGGAAAATTCTGGAGCAATTTATAATCGTTTATTATGTTTTCGTTTATCGGATTTATCGCTGTATGAGGGACTGTGACTAAATTAAACAAACACCAGACTTTAGCGGAGTCATTATCAGTGACCATTATTTTTATTGTTGATGTGCCTGCTGCCGTCGGTGTTCCCGATAACGTTCTCGTTTGCGGATTAAAATTAAGCCACGATGGCAATGCACTGCCGTCGCCTAATGTTGCGGAATATGTAAGCGTGTTGTTACCGTCGTCGTCTATGAATGTTGTATCGGGTATTACAAAATTGTACTGCACGCCTACTGTATCCGATTGCTGCGGTATCTGATTTTTCAGATACGGAATAAAGTTTGTGTTTCTTAAACTGTCAACAAGTCCGTCTATTCTTACCCAGCGGATTCTTGTGTCTGAATAGTTTGGGTTTAATCCTGTTGTGTAGAACAGGTATTTGTTATCAGAAGTAATGTAAGCACCCCACATACCAAGTCCGAAGTTTATAGCAGGTCCTAAATTTTTTGGGTTAGTCCAGCCGTTGTTTGTTTTTTTGTAACTCAATAATAACTTAGCTGAATTTCCTGTCACTTTACATACTACCATAAATGATTCGTCACGTGAAACACAGAAATCTAAATTATCAACTGCGCTGTTTAACGGAAGTCCTAAACTTACAGCTGTTGTATCAGTTCCGTTCATATAAAGTCTGCACCAGTCCGATGCACCTATTGTCGGATTTGAAACAGTTGAAATGTAATAGTGTCCGTTGTTCGTTACCTGTAAATAATGTGCTGAGTTAAGTCCATAAAGGAATCTTTGCGGTGTACTCCAGCCTGTACCGGTTCTGTATGAGAAGAGCATTTGATAAGGTACATTGTTATTCTGAAAATACATTGTATCGCCCGTAACAGATAAAGCAGGAGCCAGATAACCATTAAACAGATTAAAAGGACCTGTCCATTTATTTCCAACATACTTGAAACACTTAATCGTATCACCCGCCATTGGATAATACCTCTGAATTACCGTATAATATATTTCCTTGCCGTCATTTGAAATCGCTATTCTTTCGGCAGTGAAAGAACCGGCGCTTACCGGCAGGTTAAATATTTTTGGTGTGTTTCCCGGCGGAATCTGACCAAGGTATAAACTGTCTGTCGGGATTGGCTGTGCAATGCACGTGCTTAATAACAAAGAACAAAAAATTGTAAAGATAAATGTTTTCATAATGTATATATTATTTTAATAAGTAAATTATTTGTTTATATATACGCTTATAAATACACAGTGGATAAAGGTATTCAGCAAAGACGGTTAAAAAATCAGTGAAACTGCGAAATGTATCAGCAAACCATCCTTTCATTCTTTCTCCCGACTTATCAGGACTGTTAAAAAACCTTAGCGTTGAATAAAATTCTTTTATCTCTTCTTAGTGTTCCGCCATGCGGAGTTTGTCTCGAAACCATTGAAAACTATAAATCACAAAAACAAAAACTGTTAATAGCGTCTGGATTCCTGCCTTCGCAAAGCTAAGTCGCTAAGTGACGGTTTTGAGACAACTGCTGTCCAGGTAATCGATATGTGTCTTTGCGACAAACTCCTATTACTTAGATCTCACGTCGAATTGCATACTTTGCGCTCTTTGCGAAAATCTCAGCTTGAGTAAATCTCTTCTTAGTGTTCTTAATGTTCTTAGTGTTGAAAATCTTTTCTTTTCGTTCTCTCTTTCCCGATTTATCGGGACGGTTAATAATTTTAGCGCTGAAAATCTTTTTCTTCGTGTCTTTGTGTCTTTGTGTCCCGTCCCGCCTTATCAGGATTGTATCAAAACTACTACTGCGAATCAAATCACTTTATATAATTCATTACCTTTGTTTCTCTGTAAACTTTATTCGTGTTTGTTTCAGCTGCAGTGAAAATATACACATAAACACCCGATGCTAAATTCAGAGTATTCGAATTTAATGTTACATTGTACATTCCGCTTGTCTGCACGGAATTTACGAGTGTTGCTATTTCTTTTCCGAGTATATTATAAACTTTTACGCTCACGAAACTATTTCTCAAAACAGAATAACTGATTACCGTACTTGGATTAAACGGATTCGGATAATTCTGGAACAACTTATATTCACTTACTATTTGCTCACCTTTTGGGTTTATCGCAGTGTGCGGATATACATTCAGCGCAAATTCACACGATGCTTTTGCAGAGTCATTGTCTGTTACAGTTACTTTAATGTTTGACGTACCAACAGCAACAGGAGTACCTGAGAAAGTTCTCGTTGATGGATTAAAATTCAACCAGGCTGGCAATGCACCGCCGCCGCTTAATGTTGCAGCATAGGTCAATGTATTGTTTCCATCATCATCCACAAAAGTTGTATCAGGTATCTGATAAGTAAATTGAACACCGACGGAATCGGATTGATTAGGAATTTGATTTGCCAGATACGGTATAAAATTTGTTTGTCTGAGGCTGTCGATAATATTGTCCACCTTAACCCAATATGTATAGTATGTACTCATTGGCCAGTTACCGCGCGTGAAGAACATATATTTATTGTCGCTTGTAACGTACGGGCAGCATTCGTAAATATTCGTATTGATATTCGGTCCGAAAGCTTTTGGATTTGTCCATTTGCCGTTAGTTTTATGATAACTGATAAATAAATTATACGGCGATGATAAACGGAAATAAACAATATATGATTCATCTCTTGCTATGAAGAAATCGTTTTCGGTGGCAGTATTATTTATTGGTTTAGATAAACTCTGTATTGTTGAATCCTGATTAGTAATCACTAACCTGCAAATATCGCTGTTACCGCCCGGAGTTGAAGCAAGATAGCAGTTCTTTAATTGTGTCTCCTGAAAATAATGTGACTGAAGGTTAGACGTTAGCAGTTTTCTTGGAGTAGTCCAGCCTGAGCTTGTTCTGGTAGAAAAGAATGTTTGAGAAACACCATTCGTATCTTTTTGCATATACAAAGTACTGTCATTAACCGAAAGTCCGGGAGCAACAAAACCTTCGAAAACCACAAATGGTCCCTGCCACTTATTGCTCATATATTTGTAGCATTTCACTCTTGAAATACTTATAGGCCAACTGTCTAATTCACAATAATATATTTCCTTGTTATCAGAGCTTATGCATATTCTTTCGACAGGGCGTAATCCGCTGCTTGATTGTAGTTGAAAAATAACTGGAGTATTACCAGGACGTGATTGTGCCAGATATAAACTATCCTGTGGAATAGGTTGTGAAAATCCTGCGTTTACCAAAAGCAGAATAACGATTGTAACATAAATTGTTTTCATAATTTTATTTCTTTTAAATTTATAAATTGTACTATCTCAAATTCTTTAAGTTCTTTGTATTAAAAATTTCTACAAATATACACCGAACGAATAATACGAAATATTCATATCCTGTAAACCCGCCTGAATATTATGTGTAATGGCAAAATCTTTCAGTGTAATCTTGGATGTTTTTTTCCCGAAATAAACCATTTCACTTAACATATCGGCGGGTTCACTTAAATTGCTTATATTTTAATTTTCATAATTAGTATTTTGAGATAATTAATTTTAATGGAAAAAAAGACTTTAATAAAACTTCATACAACATTCTGGATAGTTTTATCATCCATTAACTTGTTCGATGTTTTTATTTACAACATTGATGCTTATTCTGCTCACAGGTATCCTACGCTGTCAATTCGGTTATTTATGAACATCTTTACTTTCTATTCTTTCTATTTCTTCGTAACACCAAGGGTCTTCGGAAAAAAGGGATTAGTTTATCTTTTCGCATTCGAAATTGCTTATCTGATTGTTTTCGGTTTTATATTTACTTTCATTACATATTTTCCGTATGCATACATTCAGTCTCCTTCAAATCCGTTTGAATATACACTTGCAAACGGTATTAATAACAGGATTTATGCAGTGGCTGCCTATACTGCCATTGTCTCAATATTGGGAAGCCTTTCGAAGGTCTCCCTGATTTGGTACAGGAATCAGATTAAACAAAAAGATACAGAGAAGCAGAATATTTCTAATGAACTTGCTATGCTCAGAGCACAGATAAATCCGCACTTTTTATTCAATACTTTGAATAACATAAAATCCCTTACTAAAAGCCTTCCCTCGAAAGCAATTTACAGTATCGATAAATTAAAAAGCATTATGCATTATATGCTTTACGAATCATCTCAGGAATACAGTACCTCTTGTAAATGAAATCGGACATATTAAAAATTATCTCGACCTGGAAAAAATCAGGTACAGAAGCACTGATTACATAGATTTTAAAATTTCAGGAGAGTATTCGGAAGTATCTATACCACCTTTGATTTTTATGCCGTTCATTGAGAATGCTTTTAAACACGGAAACAGACTCAGTCCTGCACCGGGAATTAAAATTAAAATCGACGTCGGGAAATCAAACATTCATTTTGAAATAAGTAATTTCATAAAAGATAATATTGAAGCACAAAACAAGAACAGCGGGTTCGGACTCGCAAACATCAGACGCAGACTTGATTTACTTTTCGATAAAAAATACGAACTTATGATATCGAATGAAAACAATGTATATTCTGTAAAACTTAATCTAATCATTCAATGATAATAAATTGTATTGCTGTTGACGATGAGCCTCTGGCTCTGGATATAATCAAAGATTATATTTCACAGGTTCCTTTTCTGAAACTGATGAAGACGTTCAGCGACGGAATCAGCGTTATTGAATACCTCGCATCAAATAAAGTTGATTTGATTTTTCTTGATATTGAAATGGGAGGAATTTCAGGTACACAGCTTTTAAAGTCGCTCGAAAAGAAACCAAATGTAATAATGACTACTGCGTACAGGAATTATGCAGTTGATGCATTCGACCTTAACGTTGCTGATTATCTTCTTAAACCGTTTTCATTCGAAAGGTTTCTGAAAGCTGTTGAAAAAGTTTACTCTATACTAAATGATAAACAGCGGGCACCGGAAACAGGCATAAGCAGCAAAGAATATTTCTTCGTAAAATCTAATTATAAAATGGTGAAGATAAACTATGACGATATACTGTACATAGAAGGATTGAGTGAATACATTATTATAAAAACGAAGACCGCTAATATAATTACATTACAGAGTTTTAAAAACTTAGAGCAGACACTCCCTGATTCCGGATTTGTAAGAATTCACAAATCTTATCTGGTTTCGTTGAGTAAAATAGAATCTATTGAAGGACAGTACGTTAAGATTGCGAATAAAGAATTACCCATAGGAAGTAAGTACAAGGATAATTTTTTCAAAATCATTTCTTTAACGGGTAAGAAATTATAACAGATATCAGATGCAAAGAAAACATATAATACTGATTCATACAATATTCTGGATTACGATGCTGTTTTTCGTCGGTCTCGAGACTATTCCGTCGATGGGTAAAGTCACTTATGATATTATAGCAGCTGATTATATATTATACGTTGTATTCTTCTTTGCACTTTTTTATTCGTTCTATTTCTTCATTAAAAAAGAACATCTGTATAAGAAGAGAATAAGAGCTTTAATCGTATTCGGATTATTATTCGTTTTAATCATAAACGTCCCGATTGCATACATATATATTCTCTTCCTCGTCAAAGATGTATTCAATTCTGAGCGGGAACAAGTTCTTTCTTGAATTCACGAAATACTATATGAGTTTTCTTGAAATAAATTTTCTCTTTGCAATGTCAGGCGCGCTTATGAAGATTGCTTTGCTCTGGTACGAAAACGTAATGAAGCAAAAAGAAGTTGAAAAACAGGTGGTCATAAACGAACTTGCATTGCTCAGGTCACAGATTAATCCGCAGTTTCTTTTTAACACTTTAACTAACATAAAATCACTGATTGAACCGCAGCCTGAAAGAGCAATTCAAAGTATTGAAAACCTTTCTGAAATTATGAGTTATATGCTTTATGAAACGTCAGCCGATAAAGTTCTGCTTGATAATGAAATCGATTACATCAATAATTATCTGAAACTCCAGAGAGTAAAGTTTAAACCTGATTCCATAAGCTTCGAGGTTAAAGGCGATACGAACGGAATACTTGTTCCTCCTATGATTTTTATGCCAATCCTTGAATACGTATTTTCTTCCTTGATTTTTCTTCCTTTGATTATTCTGATGAATCACCCGTGATTGCGATTAATCTGAGCATAGAAGACAGTGTCCTGTCATTCGGGATAATGCACCAAACTCAAAAGAATGTAAATCAGAAAAAAACTGATAACAGATTCAGTATAGACTCCATTATAAGATGCCTCGACCTCCAGTTCGGAAAAAATAAATACACACTGGAAACCAGCACCGAAAACAACAATCACTCCATAACCCTCAAAATAAATCTAACGTAAACACTTCACCTTATTTTCACGTAATGCTTAACAATAGAATGCCGTAGGCATTCAATATTTGTAGTACTGATAAACACCAACATAATACTATGCCGTAGGCATTAAACCTGCATTACATTATCAACAAAACCCGCAAAGCGGGTTTAATATGAATAACCCCGGACGAAGTCCGGGGTTAAAGTACATCCATCTCTCCAACCCGCAAAGCGGGTTGAACAATCAAGCTCTCTTAAATCTTTCTTTAGTTAGTTTCGTGAATTTGGCGGGAAAATATTTAAAGAAAATCAGAAAAATCAGTGGACAAATGCTCTTTCTCTAATTAGTGTAATTCGTGGACTATTTCTTATCGTTTATCACACTCTTCGCAAGTTTGTCCACCTGTTCGTTCCAGTGAACGCCAGTGTGACTGCTGATTTTTACCCACTCGATTTTGATGTTTTGCTTTTGCATAAAATCTTTGTAGTATTTCGTGGAGACCATGTTCGTTTTCCATTTTCCCTGTGCCCAGTATTTGAGCCCGTTGTAGTCGTAGTACAGCCTGATTTCTTTTATTCCGTTTTCGTTGCAATAGTCGATGGCTTTTATTACTGCTTTCATTTCACCCGTAATCTGATTTGAACTTTTCACTTTATCGGTGTTTACAAGTCCTTTGATTTCTTTTATGACTTTGCCGTTTTTTCTGACGATTGCCGCGTATGCTGTTGTGTTGTTGAAGTATGAACCGTCAACGTCGATTTCGTATCCTTTGTTTGTGTAAGTTCCGTCGCCGCTTGCTTCAGTGTAAATCGAGTTCAAGAATTTTTTTGAATTCTTTGCGTGTCTCTTTGTCTTTTATTTCGTGAAATGTGGTTTTGAAAGATTTCTTCTTCGGACTGTAGTACAGATTTATTCCGCCGTGGCTTTCCACATCTATTCTGACTGAGTAGTCTCTGTACGATTCGTCGTCAATAGTGGCGCGAAACCCCGCTAACAGCAGTTTCTCAACGAGTTTCCATCCTGTTTCTTCAAGTTCTTTTCTGTATTTCATAGATGAAAATTAACGATTATAGTTGATAAAAGAAGTGATAATAAAAAAGAGATATTTCCCACAGATTTCTCAAATTAACGCAAATTGATCTTTCAACACTAATCCCGACTAGTCGGGACGCACAGAACGCGGATACTTAGAACACTAAGAAAAAGATTTTATGCCCACAAATTTCACAAATTATCGCAAATGTAGCTTTAAAGATATAAAATTTAATCTGTGATAATCCGTTTTATCCGTGATAATCCGTGTTCCATTATATTTAGCTAAATTTATTCTTAGTGTTCTTAGTGCTCTTAGTGTCGAAGACTCGCCTTGGAGAGTTGAAAAATTTTATTCAATCATTTATTAAAAATTTTAAGACGATAATCTTTATCTTTGTGTATCAAAATATTCAATTGAATATCAAAAGCAAATAGATTATTTTGATTACGAATGTTTAATTTTATAAACAATATTTTAAACAAAAATTAAAACAATGAAACGGACAAAAAATTTATTAGCCGGAGTAATTCTTATTTTGTTAGTCTTATCCATCTCATCGTGCGACAAAAAAGACGAGCAACAGAATCTTTTAGAGCAGAAAGAAAAATATTCCGATAAGGAAAAAGAACTAAAAGATAAAGAAGATTTTCTGAAGATTAAAGAAGAGCAGTTAAAGCAGTGGGAAGAGCGGTTGAAAAAAATCGATTCGACTATAGTTGCTTCTGGTAAGGACTCAGGGACTATGACAAAAGATTCCGTGACGACTACGGTTGACTCTGCGAAAATCAAAGCAAAACTTCTGAAAGAAAAGAAAATGGAGGAGAAAGAAAAAGAGTTGAACAAACGCCTCGATAATCCGAAGGTAGCCGTGAATGACTATCTGGAGTATATCCAAAGAGGAATATCCGACTCTAAAACTTTTGACGCCAATATGAAAAAAGCAAGCGAGGTCTGGGAAAACCGTAATGCTGACACTTTCAAGAAAAGTTATAAAAATGTTAAGAAGTTTACGATTACCGAAGAACCCAAGGTTTTAAATCAAAAAGGCGGTAACGCTACTGTTAAGGTAAAAGTGAAACAGTCAACTATCGGTGCGGATGGTAAAGAAACCGATAAAGAAAGTTTTATTACTTATAATCTTGTTGCCGATAAAAACGGAAAATGGAGAATTAAAAGTAACATAGTTAAATAAATTAAATATATTATGAGCGTATTAGTTAATAAAAAATCTAAAGTTCTTGTTCAGGGTATTACAGGCTCTGAGGGTACGTTTCACACTACCCAGATGATTGAGTACGGAACGAACGTTGTTGGCGGCGTTACACCGGGTAAAGGCGGTACGATGTTCAATAATTCAGTGCCGATTTTCAATACTGCAAAAGATGCTGTTCTGGCAACGAAAGCAGACGTTTCGGTTATCTTTGTTCCTGCAGGTTTTGCAGCGGACGCAATCGTTGAAGCAGTTGATGCAGGTATTAATTTAGTCGTCTGTATAACCGAAGGTATTCCCGCAAAGGATATGGTTAAAGTTTATGATTATGTCCAGAGTCAGAATCGCGATGGACGTACAGTCAGGTTTATTGGTCCTAACTGCCCGGGTATTATCAGTCCGGGTGAATGTAAAATTGGTATTATGCCGGGATTCATTCATAAAAAAGGTAAGGTCGGTGTGATTTCACGCAGCGGTACTCTTACTTATGAGGCAGTTGACCAGTTAACAAAACTCGGTATCGGACAGTCAACCTGTATCGGTATCGGCGGCGACCCTGTAATAGGTACAAGATTTATAGATGCTATAAAATTATTCAACGATGATAAAGATACTGAGGCTATCGTGATGATTGGTGAAATCGGAGGTAACGCTGAAGAAGAAGCGGCGTACTTCATTAAGAAGCATGTTAAGAAACCTGTTGTAGGATTTATCGCCGGCAGAACTGCTCCTCCGGGCAGAAGAATGGGTCACGCCGGAGCTATCATTGCAGGCGGCAAGGGTACAGCAGCAGAAAAAATGGAAGTGATGAAAGAATGCGGTATTCACGTAGTTGAATCACCCGCCGATATCGGAAAGACTATGAAGGTTGCACTCGATAAACTGAAAGCAAAAGAGAAAAAGAAAAAAGTCGAGAAAAAACTTAAGAAAGCAGCGAAGAAAGAAAATAAGAAAGTTCATAAATCTTTGAAAAAGGCTGCAAAGAAAATTGTTAAAAAGAAAAAGTAATTGAAACCTACAACTATAAAGATTAATAACGCCAAGTTTTTCGCTTATCACGGCGACCTTGAACACGAAAGGGTTTTTGGCAATCAGTTTGAGGTTGATATTGAGATGATATGCGATTTGAGCGGACTTGAAGATTCCGATAAACTCAGTAAAACAGTTAACTATCTTGCCGTTTACAATCTTGTGAAAGATATTTTCGGCAAAGAGAAATTTAATCTTATTGAAACTGCTAATCAGAAAGTTTGTGAGGCAATTCTTGAACATTTTTCTCTTGTGGAAACTGTTATAGTTAAAATCAGAAAACCTAACGCTCCGCTGGGCATTATAGATTCGGTTGAAGTTGTAAATGAGTTAAGCAGAAGTTGAAACGAAATGTTTTTCTCGGGCTTGGCTCAAATTTAAACGATAGATTAGAGTACTTAAAAACTGCAACTTCCGTTATCGGGGGTTGCAGTAGTATAAAAATAGTAAACAGTTCATTTATATACGAAACAGAACCGTGGGGAATCAGAAAACAAAACAGTTTTCTGAATCAGGTCATTGAAATAGAAACTTCTTTTTCTCCTTCAGAACTCTTAACCTTTATTAAAGAGTCCGAAGTGAAATCAGGAAGAATCGAAAGAGAAAAATGGCACGAGAGGGAAATAGATATCGATATTCTTTTCTACGATGATGTTGTCTTAAACACGGATAATTTTTCTGTTCCTCATAAAGAGGTTCATAACAGAAAATTTGTGCTTGTGCCGAT
Source organism: Ignavibacteriota bacterium (assembly GCA_963748665.1). Classification (GTDB taxonomy): domain Bacteria; phylum Bacteroidota; class Ignavibacteria; order Tepidaquicellales; family Tepidaquicellaceae; genus CAIKZJ01. The sequence goes on from CAVVJW010000028.1 coordinate 216,450, forward strand.
GTGCGAATTAAACGAAAGTTTTGTACATCCTGTTTTTAATAAAACTATGAGTGAATTGCTTGCTGATACAAAAGATATTTCAGAGGTTAAAATTTTTTACAATAAAATATAATATTTGGCGTCGTCTCAGATTAAATACATCGCAATCGAAGGGGTAATCGGAGCGGGTAAAACATCACTCGCAAAGATGCTTGCGGAAAAACTTAAAGCTAAACTTGTTCTCGAAAGTTTTGAAGATAATCCGTTTCCTCGAAAAATTCTATAAGAATCCGAGAAGATACGCTCTTCATACTCAGATGTTTTTTCTGATGTCCAGATATAAACAACTTCTTGAACTCAGGCAGGACGACCTGTTTCACGAATATGTTATATCTGATTATATTTTTGAGAAGGATAAAATATTTGCATACTTAAACCTCGCAGACGATGAACTCGAACTTTATGAAAGAATGGTTTCGTTCATTGAAAGAAACCTGCAGACACCCGACCTTGTGATTTACCTGCAGTCAACGGTTGAAAGGCTTATGACTAATATTAACAAGCGCGGAAGATCGGCGGAGAAAAGCATTAGCGAAACATACATTTCCGACCTGAACGAAGCATACAATTATTTTTTCTTCAGGTTTAAAGCGGCAAGAGTTATGATTGTGAACGCAACTGAGATTGATTTTGTGAACAATGAAAATGACTTTAACGAACTGATAAACGAAATTCTAAAACCCGAACACGGCAACATAGAATATTTTAACCCGTCTGCAAAGAAAGCAGCAAATAAATAAATGGCTAAGTTTATTTTATATGCTTTATTATTTTATTTAATATATTTTGTGATTAAAACAATCGTAAGAATATACATTAAGACTAAATCCAAACCCGATAATGTTGTAAACCCTAATCCTAAACAGGAAAAGAAATCGCAGATTGATAAAAACAAAATTGTCGATGCTGAGTACGAAGAACTTTAATATTAATCCCGATTCAGTTAAAAACATTCTAATCGTCAGACAGCATCATCAGCTCGGTGATATGCTCTGCGCTCTGCCAATGTTAGCCGCCATCAGGAAAGGTTTTCCAAAGGCGCATATTTCTTTGATTGCATCTCCCGTTAGTTACAAAGTTTTAAACAATAAAGTTAACCCGTATCTGAATGAGGTTATTAATTATAACAAGCAGTCTGTTTTTTCCTTAGTGGGATTTTTTAATCAACTGAATTCAAGAAAATATGATATAGGCATCGTTCCTTCTACGGTTTCGATTTCAAGAACTTCACATTATCTGAATTTTATCTCGGGTGCAAAAATCAGAGTCGGCGTAGAATGTATAGAAAACAAAATCAATAAGTCTGCAAACTTACTCAACATCAAAGAAAAGTTTTTCTGGGAAGAAAAGAAAGTTCATCAGTCAGAGAGAAATCTTGATATGGCAAGAATGATTGGCTGTGACCTTACCGCTTCAGAAAAGAAAAAAGTAAGACTTGTACTCGACAAAGACGAAACAGAATTTGCTGAAAAGTATTTTAAAGAAACATTCCCCGATAAAAGTAAACCCGTGATTGCATTTCATCCCGGAGCGGGGAAAGCTGATAACCGCTGGAGTTCAGAAAATTTTATTAAATTAATGATACAGTTTTATAAAGAACACAATGCGTATTTACTGCTTACATCAGGACCTATGGATAAAGAGATAACAAATTTCATAAAGTCAGAACTGAATAAACATTCCGTTCAGTGCGAAGTGTCACCGAAGTCATCAATTAGAAACGATGCGGCAATCATTAAGAAAACAACATTGTACATCAGTAACGATACCGGACCAATGCACGTGGCATCATACGTAAATGCAAACGTAATCGGTCTCTTCGGTCCCACAAAAGGATATGAGTGGGGACCCGTAAATGAAAAAGGAATCTATATTCAGTCAAAGAGTGACAATATAAACGATATAACTGTTAATGAAGTATATAGTACAGCAATCAGTAAACTATATATTTAAAACTTTACGGAAAAAAGAAAAACTTTGTCGAACCGTGGAATAGTGTCGAACAATTAGTCAAAAACAAATTAACATAAATGCAAAATAACATACTTGCGGCAATAGATATCGGTACAAACTCTTTTCATCTCGTCATTGCAAAAGTTGATGATAAGGGTATTGTAAAAATTTTAACCAAAGATAAAGAAGTAGTACGGCTTGGTAAAAGTTCTTCCGATATGAAATACATTTCTATCGACGCTATGGAAAGAGCCGTCAGTACATTAAAAAGGTATAAGATTATTTGTGATTCCAATAATGCTGACGTCAGAGCAGTAGCAACAAGTGCTACTCGCGAAGCATTGAATAAATACGAGTTTATAGAAGAAGTCTTTAAGAGAACAGGTATTTCCATCGAAGTCGTCTCCGGTTACGAAGAGGCGCGCCTTATATACCTCGGTGTACTTCAGGCGCTCGACATTTTTGACAAGAGAATATTGCTTATAGACATTGGCGGAGGCAGTACGGAATTCCTGATCGGCGAAAAAGGTCAGGTGAAATACGCCAACAGCATTAAACTCGGTGCCGTTCGTTTAACTGAAAAGTTTTTTGGCGACGGTAAGTTTAAAAAAGACAGTATAGATAATGCGAGACTTCACGTAAGAAGCATTATTAACCCTATCGTAAGAAATTTAAAGGAAGAAAAATATGAATGTGTAATCGGGACATCAGGTACCATCACTAACATTGCCTCAGTTATACATTCTCAAAAATCGGACGAAGATGTTTCTGAGTTTAACTTCAATAATTTCAGGTACGGCAGCGACGAACTTTACGAAACTGTAAAGAAAATTCTTAATCTTGACAGTGTTTCTTCCATTAAAAAACTTAAAGGACTCGATTCAGACAGAGCAGATATCATCACTGCGGGTGCAATTATACTTGAACAAATATTTAAAGAAATAAGCATTAGTCAGATTACACTTTCAAGTTATGCTTTGCGCGAAGGGATACTTTTCGATAAGATTGACAAGGGTCACAACACACTTTTATCGGCAGATATGAAAAGCGTCAGGTACCGGAGCGTTATAAATCTTGCAAAACATTGTAACTATGATGAAAAACATTGTAATAAAGTGCTTCAGTTTGCTGATGTTATTTTCGATTCTCTGAAAGATAAGTTTGGACTTACGGAAAAAGAAAAAGATATTCTTGAAGCGGCAACTTATCTGCACGATATAGGTCACAGCATTTCACATTCTCAGCATCACAGACATTCGTATTATTTAATTAAAAATTCTGAACTGCTTGGCTTTAATAATGAAGAGATAGAAATGATTGCAAACGTGGCAAGGTATCACAGAAAATCTCATCCTAAAATCAAACACCTGGAGTTTAACAAACTATCTGCAAACAATAAAAACAAAGTAAAGATGCTCGCAGGGATTTTAAGAATTGCTGACGGTCTGGACAGAGGTCACAACTCTGTTGTTGAGAGTATTCAAACTGATATAAAGGGCAGTATGTATCACATAAAAGTAAAACCGCAGAACGATAAAGAGCCCATTCTGGAGGTATGGGGAGCAAATATGCGGAAAGAATTATTTGAAGAATCATTTGGTTATACTATTATTATAGACTAAAAAGGAAAGATTATAACAAAAATATTATTGAACGAAACCAAAAAAGAAACAGAAAAAACAGTATTAGTATATTTTTCGCTTAAAGACGGAAAAAATTCTTACGACCATTTACAAGCACTGAACGAATTAACTTCGCTCGTCGAAACTGCGGGAGCAATTGTAGTCAAAACATATTATCAGTTTTCTGATAACTTTGACTCAAGGTATATGATTGGAAAAGGAAAAGTCAGCGAAATTGCAGAGTACGTGGAAGAAAATAAAGTTTCGCTTGTTATTTTTGAAAACGAATTAACTTATACACATTTAAGAAACCTTGAAAAAGAAATTAAGTGTAAGATACTCGATAAATCAAGTTTGATTCTTGATATCTTTGCACAGAATGCAAAAACTGCCCAGGCAAAACTGCAGGTGGAACTTGCTCAGCTTGAATATTCACTGCCAAGACTTACAAGGCAATGGACACACCTTTCAAAGCAGTACGGCGGCATTGGTACGAAAGGTCCCGGTGAAACACAGATTGAAACTGACAGAAGATTGATTAAAAAGAGAATTTCTGTATTAAAAGCAAAACTCGATAAAATTGATGTTCAAAGACAAACACAGGCGTACGAAAGAAGAAATTTCATCAGACTTTCGCTTGTAGGATATACTAACGTCGGGAAATCAACTTTACTGAACCTGCTTACGGATTCAAATGTTTATGTAGAGAATAAACTTTTTGCTACTCTTGATACTTCTACAAGAGTGATGAATATAAAAACAAAAGAAGGCGAAGAGGTTATTTCAAAATTCCCGAAGAAAGTCTTAATCTCTGATACTGTAGGTTTCATAAAAAACCTTCCGCATAATCTGATTGAGTCTTTTAAGTCAACTTTGTCTGAAGTTGTAGAGTCCGATATTCTGTTGCACGTTGTGGATATATCAAACCCGAATTTTGAAGAACAGATGAAGGTAGTGCTTGAAACCCTTGATGAAATTGGGGCTAAGGGTAAGACCATAGTTGAAGTATTTAATAAAGTCGATATGCTGGATAATAAAGAAATGATAAAGGGTTTAAGCAGGAAATATCAAAACTCTGTCTTCGTTTCCGCTAAAAAAGGTTTTAATGTTTCGGGACTTATGCTGAAAGTGAAAGACATACTAAGTAAAGATGCAAAAATAACAACTATAAAACTTAAAGCAGATGATTACAAAGGTCTGAGCGAACTATACGGTAACTCGGAAGTAAGCGAAGTGAAATATTTAAAATCAGGAATAAAAGTTAAAATTAAAACTAATAAGAAAAATTCAGAATATTTAGAAAAGAAAATTTAAAACATTATGAGTAACACAGAAAACAAAGGTGTTGATTTCTATAACCTTGATGATTTATACACTGACGAAGAGAAAGCAATAAGAGATACAATAAGAGATTTTGTAAATAATGAAGTGATTCCGATTATTGAAAAATATAATCAGGATATGAAGTTTCCTATGCAGTTAATTCCTAAGATGGCGGAAATAGGAGTGTTCGGACCTACTATTCCCGAAGAATACGGCGGTATGGGAATTAACAACATCGCATACGGATTAATTATGCAGGAACTCGAAAGAGGCGACAGCGGTGTGAGAAGTTTTGCTTCAGTTCAGTCAGCTCTTGTTATGTATCCGATTTATACTTATGGCAGTGAAGAGCAGAAAAAATACTGGCTGCCAAAACTTGCTAAAGCAGAAAAGATTGGATGTTTCGGTTTGACCGAGCCTGACTTCGGAAGTAATCCCGGCGGTATGATTACTAAAGCCGAAAAGGTTGACGGCGGTTATTTATTAAACGGAGCGAAAATGTGGATTACAAACGGTACTATCGCAGACGTTGCAGTTGTCTGGGCAAAACTTGACGGCAAGGTAAAGGGATTTCTTGTTGAAAAAGGTACGAAAGGATTTTCCGCACCTGAGATGAAAGGTAAACTTTCATTGCGTGCTTCTGTTACTTCGGAACTTGTTTTCGAAGACTGTCTTATACCCGAAGAAAATATTTTACCAAACAGCGGGGGACTTAAATCACCGTTGTCCTGCCTGACTCAGGCAAGGTACGGCATTGCGTGGGGTGTTACTGGTATGGCAATGCATTGCTATCAGACAGCGCTTGAATATTCTCTATCAAGAATACAGTTCGGAAAACCGGTCGCATCTTATCAGATTACTCAGGAAAAACTTGCGATAATGTTAACCGAAACTACGAAAGCACAACTTTTAAACTATCGGCTTGCACAGATGAAAGATAAGGGTATTATGAGACCTCAGCAGGTGTCTATGGCAAAAAGAAACAATTGCGAGATTGCAAAAACTATAGCATCTATGGCGAGGGAAATGCTTGGTGCAAACGGAATTCTTGACGAGTATCCGATTATGAGACATCTGAACAACATCGAATCGGTAAAGACATACGAAGGCACTCACGAAATGCATACGTTAATACTCGGTCAGGATGTAACAGGCATCGCAGCGTATGAATAATGAAATATTATAAACCAGGTAAATGAAAAAATTTGAAATACCAATATTCTACAGAAGTCCGTTAATCTCCAGGATTAAGAAACTTCGCGAAGCAAAAGACCCGAGAAAGAAAGATTATTCTCCGACTTCTCTCGACTTTGGTCCTGTTGAATTTTTAATCGCCCGTCATTTCGGTTTTTGTTACGGCGTTGAAAATGCTATTGAGATTTCTTACAAGGCTATAGAAGAAAATCCTGATAAGAGAATATACCTTCTGAGCGAGATGATACATAATCCTGAAGTGAATGGTGATTTGATTAGCAGGGGAGTTAAGTTTATCAGCGATACAAACGGAAAACAATTGATTGACTGGTCTGAATTAAAACCTGACGATGTTGTTATTATTCCTGCTTTCGGAACGACTATAGAAATTCAGCAAAAACTTTATGAACTTGGTATAGAAGCAATCAAATACGATACTACCTGTCCGTTTGTAGAAAAAGTGTGGAACAGGGCGGCATCACTCGGTAAAAGTGATTTCACCGTTATCGTTCACGGTAAACACAAGCACGAAGAAACACGCGCTACTTTTTCGCATAGTAAAGAAAACGCACCGACAATTATAGTCAGAAATATTGAAGAAGCAGAAATACTCGGTAAGTTTATACTCGGTGAATTACAGGAAGAAGAATTCTATAAATACTTTAAGGATAAACTCTCACCGGGGTTTGATTTAAATAAACATTTGAATAAAGTTGGTGTAGTTAATCAGACTACTATGCTTGCAACAGAAACCCAGGCAATTGCTGATTATCTTAAACACATTATGACTATCAAATTCGGCGAGGAAAATATTAAAGAACATTTTGCCGATACAAGGGATACGCTATGCTATGCCACTCACGATAACCAGAGAGCAACTCTCGCTTTGCTTGAGCAAAAGGCCGACATTGCAGTTGTCGTTGGCGGATACAACAGTTCAAACACTTCGCATATTGTTGAACTTTGTGAAGAAAGACTGCCGACTTATTTTATTTCGAGTGCCGAAAAGATTATGAGTAAAGATGTTATTAATCATTTTAATTTTAACGAGGGGCTGGAACATACAACCAATAATTATTTGCCGCAAAAAGATAAAGTTAAGATAATCTTAACAAGCGGGGCTTCTTGTCCTGATGCGATTGTTGACGAAGTTCTGATGAAAATACTTTCATACTTTAAAGACACAAAAGATGTTGACGCAGTAACCAAAGAATTTGAATCCGGTTTATGAAAAAGGAATTTTTAAGAGCCTGCTCACTGGCAGAACTCGACGAGAAAAAACGATTCAGGTTTATGATTAACGATGTTACCGATATTGCGTTATTTAAAGTAGATGGAAAGATATATGCTGTAGATAATGTGTGCCCGCACAACCACACACCCAAAATGCACCTCGGCTACATCGAAGATACTCACATTCTCTGTCCTATTCACTTTTTTAAATTTTCTCTGTTAACGGGAAAACAAACAGGTGAGATGGGTTGTACTTTGCCGACTTATGAAGTGAAGATAGAAGGGGATGATGTATTCGTTGAAAAGCCAAACGATAAGTTTTTTGATTTCGAGTTCTGAAATGAAAAGTGTGTTATCAAAACAGATAAAAGAAATTTGTCTGAAAGAAGGATTTTATAAAGTCGGATTTGCTAAGTATGAAAAACTGACGGAAGAAGTTGATATTCTGAAGAATTGGGTTGATGAAGGCCGGAATGCAGATATGCACTGGATTGAACGAAATTATGAAAAACGTGAAAATCCTGATCTGATTTTGAACGGTGTAAAAACCATTATTTCTCTCGCCTTCATTTATGACACACCGTTTGTTCACGATGATAGCAAACCTAAAATATCGAGATATGCCTGGGGCGAATTTGATTACCACAAAGTATTAAAAAGGAAATTAAAAACAATTTGCAAAGAAATAGAAAATCTTGACGAAGGTGTACAGACAAAATTTTATGTTGATGATGGTCCTTTGATGGAGAAAGTATGGGCGGTAAAGTCAGGTGTTGGATGGATGGGTAAACATAGTAATGTTATAGATTCTGATGCGGGCAGTTTTTTCTTCCTTTCTGAAATTTTAATAAATAAGGAGTTGGATTATGATAAACCTGTTGATGATTTATGTGAAACCTGCAGAGTGTGTATGGACGCTTGTCCAACGGGTGCGATATATGAAGAGTATAAAGTTGACGCTAATTTGTGTATATCCTATCAGACTATTGAAAACAGAAACGAGATACCTTCACACATAGACTTATCAGGATGGATATTCGGCTGTGACGTTTGTCAGGATGTTTGTCCGTTTAACAGAGAAAAAGTTTTTTACGGAAGATAAAAGTTTTTATCCGATGACGGAAATATTCGGAAAGAAGGCAGAAGAGTTAAACATCATAAACGAAGAAGACTTTAATAACCTTTTTTCAAAGTCGCCTGTTAAGAGAACTAAATTTTTGGGTTGGAAAAGAAATATATTGAGTGTAATTTTGACCAAAGATTTATAAAACAAATATTCATAATAAAATCATACGCAATCGATAGGAGGTTGCATTTCAGTGAAAGAATTAATTCTTAAGTTAGGCTTCCTGAGTAATCAGGAAAAGGGAAAAGAAAAAGAAATAAAAGCAGTTACTTATTCAAAAGAAAAAGAAAAAACAAAAGCAAAAGAAACTCCGGACACGGATTCAATAAGCGGTATTACTTTTAATAACGAAATAAAAGAAAATACTCTTAAAGGTTGTTTCTTCACGAAGGAAGAATAAGATGTGTAAGGTTCTAATCCATATCGGATACAATAGATTCCAGCAAAGCATATCTTTAACTGCGAACACAGATTAACAAAAGAGGTGTCAGTATAAAAATCCTGACACCTCTTTTGGTTTTAAGCGTTTTTTCTTGAAAACCAGGTTGATATTAATATAACCAGGGTAAGTGCCGCCATACCTTCTGCCCAGAAGAAAGCAATATAATCAGGGTATGCACCAATTGGCGGTGCAAGAGGCATCATATTTCTGAATGCAGGAAATGCGAATAGCATTGCTGAAGCAAAAGTGAACATCGCTATCTCAATCTTACGTCCTCTGACGAGTATATCAAAAATTAACAGGAATAACATTATAATTAATACCCACATAATAATCATTACCAGTACTGCAAAGAATTTTATGGAACCCGCCCTTTCTACATCTATGTAAAGTTCTGTTGTGTTGTCAGGGTTTTCCTTTTCAAGTTCAGCATCAATTTTATATCCGGTTACAGAGCCCGAAAAGTTTATCGTGTTGTCTATCGCAACTTCATAATTCTCTGATTTCGCCAAATTCATTTTTGGTCGATTTTTGTTTTGAGGTTGTTTCGATAATCATATCTGCTTTGTGTTTATCAAATGGATAGTCTGTTATAAGTCCATCGTAAAGATTTAGTGTTACATCAATAGGATTAATAATTTTTCCTTTTTTGAAATTATGTTCCTGTTTTCCTGTCAAAGAATTTATGAAAAGGTCAATGTCGTGTTCAGCACACCTTTCTCGTCTGCTAAGATTGCACCCTTTGGCTGAAAGTCCAGTCTGACCGTAAGCTCTCCCTTTAAAGGGTCTATCGTAACTATATATCCCATAATGTCTATATAGTCTGTCTTGCCTTCGGGTATTTTTTCGACGAATACCGAACGTTTCTCTCCTTCGGTTTTATAAATATTGTATGAATAAATAAATGCGGCAAAGAATAATACTATGCCAATTACTATGAAGATTAGATTCTTCTTGTTTGTTGTTCTTTCTTCCATATATTGTTTAATTTCATTTCATAACAAAAGAAAGATATAAAACGTTTTTTTGGTAATATGTATTTGATGTGTAAATGAAAAAGGCGGGATGTCCCGCCTTTTTATTATTTATGGAAATTGATTATTTCTTCTTTGAATGTTTCTTGTCTTTCTTTGCAGTCTTCTTTGCTTTTTTCTCAGCTTTCTTCTTTTCCTTTTTACCGCCGAAGATTTCACCGTGCTTGTGTTCAACAGATGCTCTCGCTGCCGCAAGTCTTGCGATAGGAACTCTGAAAGGTGAACAACTTACGTATGCAAGTCCGAGTAAATGACAGAATTCAACTGAGTTTGGTTCGCCGCCGTGTTCGCCGCAGATTCCGAGTTTAATGTCGGGTCTTGTTGCTTTACCTTTTTCTACAGCAATTTTCATAAGTTCGCCGATGCCGTATCTGTCGATAACCTGGAACGGGTCGTGCGGAAGAATGCGTTGCTCAAGATATTCCGGTAAAAATCCGCCGATATCATCACGCGAGAATCCGAATCCCATTTGAGTTAAATCGTTTGTTCCGAACGAGAAGAACTGAGCGTATTTTGCGATGTAATCAGCAACGAGTGCCGCTCTTGGAATTTCAATCATCGTTCCGACTAAGTGTCCGATTTTCTTTAATCCGAATTTTTCACAGACTTCTTTGTAAACTTTATCTATAATTACGTACTGATGTTTCAATTCCCTTGAAGTACAGGTTACAGGAATCATAATTTCAGGGAAAGGTTTCTTTCCGTCTTTTAAGAGTTCTGCTGTTGCTTCAAAGATAGCGCGGATTTGAACTTCGGTTATTTCAGGATATGTTATACCAAGTCTGACACCGCGATGTCCGAGCATTGGGTTATTTTCGTGTAATGAATCTGCTCTTGTGTTAAACTCATCGATAGAAATCCCAAGACTTTCGGAAAGTTTTTCTCTTTCTTCTGTGTTATGAGGAACGAATTCGTGTAATGGAGGATCGAGTGTTCTTATTGTAACAGGGAATCCGTCCATTGCCTCGAGCGTTCCCTTCATATCTTTTTTGATGAATGGGAAGAGTTCTGCAAGTGCTGATTTTCTTTCTTCTGCACTATCAGACATAATCATTTTTCTGAGTAAGAATAGCGGTTCTTCTGTATTCTTACCGTAGAACATATGTTCAGTTCTGAAGAGTCCGATACCTTCTGCGCCAAAACGTCTTGCAAGTGCCGCATCTTCCGGAGTGTCTGCGTTTGTGCGGACTTTCATATCGCGGACTTTATCGCAGATTTTCAAGAATGTATTTAAGTCTTCGTTTTCTGTATCAACATCCATCATATCAAGTTTACCAACGTAAACATTTCCTTTTGTTCCGTTTAAAGAAACATAATCACCTTCGCGGATAACAGTGTCTCCGACTTTAAAGTATTTTTCATCGAGTTTTACTTCTATGTCGCCTGCACCTACTATACAGCATTTACCCCAGCCGCGTGCAACGAGTGCCGCGTGTGATGTCATACCGCCGCGTGCAGTTAATATAGCCTCTGCTGCTCTCATTCCTTCGATGTCTTCAGGGTTGGTTTCTTCTCTGACTAAGATTACATCCTTGCCGGCTTTTTTCCATTCTACTGCATCGTTTGCAGTGAATACTACCTGTCCGGTTGCACCGCCGGGTCCAGCGGGTAAACCTTTTGTTAAAAGTTGTGCTGCTTTTTCCGCTGATGGTAGCAAGACAGGGTGTAAGAGTTCGTCAAGTTGTTCGGGCTTTACTCTCATTACTGCTTCTTCTGCACTAATAGACTTTTCCTTGTACATATCTGCTGCCATTTTTACAGCGGCCGCACCGTTTCTCTTACCGATTCTGCATTGAAGCATATACAGTGTGCCTTCCTGAATAGTGAATTCAAGGTCGAGCATATCATTGTAGTGTTTTTCGAGATTTAATTCTATTTTGTGAAGTTTTTTATAAACTTCCGGCATTGCTGTTTCGAGAGAATCAAGATGATTGTTGTGTTCGTTCTTACCGACTTCGTTAATCGGGTTTGGTGTTCTGATACCCGCAACAACGTCTTCACCCTGTGCGTTTACAAGCCATTCACCGTAGAAGTAATTTTCACCGGTGGCAGGATTACGTGTGAACGCAACACCCGTTGCAGATGAATTACCCATATTTCCGAATACCATAGATTGAACACTTACTGCCGTACCCCATTCGTCAGGGATACCTTCGATTCTTCTGTATGAGATTGCTCTCTTACCCATCCAGCTCTGGAATACTGCGCCGACTGCTCCCCAGAGTTGTTCCATTGCGTCTTCAGGGAATGGTTTTCCGAGTACTTCAAGTACTTTTGCTTTATAAATATCAATAAGTTCTTTTAAATCATCAGCCGTTAAATCAGTATCTAATTTACATCCTCTTGCTTCTTTCATCTTGTGCAATTCTCTTTCAAGATGCTGACGAACGCCTTGTCCATCTGCAGGTTCTATACCGGCGGCTTTTTCCATAACAACATCTGAATACATCTGAATAAGTCTGCGCTGTGAGTCGTAAACAAATCTTGCGTTACCTGTTTTTTCTATTAATCCTTCGCGTGTGACATCGTTAAGTCCAACGTTTAAAACGGTTTCCATCATTCCGGGCATTGAACTTCTTGCGCCTGAACGAACTGAAAGGAGTAATGGGTTTTTCTTGTCGCCGAATTTTGCACCCATTTGTTTCTCGGTTTTTTCAAGAGCCTTTAAAACCTGTTCTTTTAATTCTTTCGGATATTTCTTTTTATTCTTGTAATAAGCGGTACAAACTTCTGTTGTGATTGTAAAACCTGCCGGAACGGGTAATCCGATATTAACCATTTCTGCAAGGTTAGCACCTTTTCCTCCGAGTAAAGTTTTCATATTTGCTTTACCATCGGCTTTTTTTCCGCCGAAATAATACACATATTTTGTGGGCATAATAGTAAGTCCTATTTAATTATTTTGAAATGTAACTACAAAATTACGGATTTTAAACAACAAATTGTAGGGAAAAATCAATATTTGTTTGATGAATTGTCTTTGGAAAACATATAAAAATTTGATAAATTGTTAATAATGTTTTAATAAAACTTTAATAAATAATATTATGAAAAAATTATTATTTCTTTTATTGCTTTTTATTCTATCATCATCAACTTCCTATTCTCAGTTTTGGGTTCAAACGCTTAATGGTACCGCAATGTGGTCAATGTATAAAGATATTCAAAATAATATATACGCAGGTACGTCAGGTACTATAAAGGCAATTTATAAAACCTCAAACAACGGACAAAACTGGGTTGAAATACTTTCAAACGGCGTATCAAATTTTCTGAGCATTTCAGTTGATTCAACGGGTAACATATACGCTGCAAATGTTTCTAACGGAATGATGAAATCAACTAACGGCGGCGGCAACTGGACAAATGTTCCTTCAAGTACATTTAACGGAAAAAATGTTCAGACGGTTGCTTGCGGGAAAAATGGCTTTGTTTATGTAGGTTGCGTAACGGGTGGTGTTTTCAAAAGTACTGATTATGGTGCTACATTTCCGGAAAACGATTTAAGTACTGCATCTATTGTCACTCTTGCTGTTGACAAGTACAATCCTGATATAATATACGCAGGGGCTTCATCAACTACAGGAGTAACAGGATTTTTCATTTCTACAAACTCAGGTACGAATTTTTCGGGACCGTATAACTCATACAATTGCTGGGGGGTAATACAAACATCGCAGCAGACTTTATATATGGTAACAACTTCAACAGGTTCTCCTTTTTCAAAATCTACAAACGGGGGGTATAACTGGACAACAATAAGTTCGCAGCCCGGTTCGATGAGAGGCTGCACGGATTTCAGGACAAGTTATCTTGCAATAAGCGGGAACGGAGGAGTTTTTATTTCAACAAACTATGGCGCGTCATTTAATGCAACTGCTATGACTTACAGTGCAAATCAGATTGTAACATCGGGGAACAATAAACTTTTTGTTGCGGCAAGCGGTACTACGTATGCCGGTGTCTGGATTTATACTGACCTTACGGAAATTACGCCAATTGGAAACGAAGTTGCAGTAAAATATGAACTGGAACAAAATTACCCGAATCCGTTTAACAGTTCAACGGTAATAAAATTTTCTATTCCAAAAGATGAATTTGTAGAATTAAAGGTCTTTGATATTACGGGAAAAGAGATTAACAAACTTATTAATTCAGATCTAAAAGCAGGAAAGTATTCTTTTATGTTTGATGCTAAAAATTACACCAGCGGAATTTATATGTACAGACTTAAAACGAACAATAATATGATTATTCGAAAAATGATACTTGTAAAATGATTTATAAGATTATTTTTAAATTTCTTTAATCATTTTTAATGATTATTTTAAGCAAAATTATTACAAAAACTAAATATAAATATGGAAAACACAAATTTCTTTGGCGATGTTTGTAACTTTTTTGATAAAGCCGCAATACATCTGAAATACCCGGCAGGACTTTTACAGCAGATAAAAATGTGTAACAGTGTTTATCATTTTCAGTTTCCATTAAGACTTGATGACGAAAACTATGTTACTATTGATGCTTACAGAGTTGAGCACTCACATCATATGCTGCCGGTAAAAGGCGGAATACGTTACAGTGAAATGGTTAATGAAGATGAAGTTAAAGCACTTGCTGCACTTATGACTTACAAATGCGCAGTTGCAAACGTACCATTTGGCGGAGCAAAGGGCGGTATTAAAGTTGACCCGTGGAAATTCAGAGTCGGTGAACTTGAAAGAATAACGAGAAGATATACGGCAGAATTAATCAAGAAAAATTTTATTGGTCCAGGAATTGACGTTCCCGCACCAGATTACGGTACGGGCCCCCGGGAGATGGCGTGGATTGCAGATACTTATGCAACGTTTAATTCATCGAATACTTCTCAGACAGATTCTATGGCTTGCGTAACAGGAAAACCATTAAGTCAGCACGGAATTCAGGGAAGAAAAGAAGCAACGGGACGCGGAGTTTATTATGCCGCAAGAGAAGCGTGCAGTGTTGGCGAAGACATGAAAAAACTTGGTTTAACAGAAGGAATCTCAGGAAAGAAAGTTGTCGTTCAGGGACTTGGTAATGTAGGTTACTGGGCAGCGTATTTAATGCAGAATGAAGGCGGTGCTGTTATTGTTGGTCTTGCAGAACGCGAAGGTGCAATTTATGATGCAAATGGATTGAATGTAGAAGAAGTTTTCAAACACAGAAAAGAAACCGGTTCCATTTTGAATTTTAAGAAAGCAAAGAATATAACGAATTCTGTCGAAGCACTTGAATTGGATTGTGATATACTCGTTCCGGCCGCACTCGAAAATCAAATTACAGGTAAAAATGCTCCAAATGTAAAAGCAAAAATAGTAGTTGAAGGTGCGAATGGTCCTGTTACTGCAGAAGCAGAAGAAATTCTTTTGAAAAAAGGTATTCTTATTCTTGCTGATATGTATGCAAATGCGGGCGGCGTAACAGTATCATATTTTGAGTGGCTTGAAGAATCTTTCACACGTATCATTCGGAAGAATGGACAGAAGATACGACGAAGCAACACACACTAACCTTGTTAATGTTATTGAAAACATTACAGGAAGAAATTAACACAACATCAGAGAAGCATAGTAATAACGGGACCAAGTGAACTCGACCTTGTTAACTCAGGGCTTGAAGATACTATGATTCACGCATACCATCAAATCAGAGAAGTAAAGATGAAGAATCCAAAGATAGACAGTTTCAGAACGGCCGCATTCGTTGTTGCAATCGATAAGATTGCTGTATCTTATATGGACCTCGGAATATTCCCATAGACTATTATAATGAACATTTAATAAACAAACCCCTGTTAGTTTTTGCAGGGGTTTTTCTTTTTAGAAAAGCAGGTTTCCAAGACTGAAGAGATAAATTTCCAACTTCATTCAAATCAGACTCAAAAACATAATTAAATCGGATTGTTATAAATTTTTATTTTCAGTTTTTTTATTGAAATATCAATAGTTTATTTAATAAAAAATATATTTTTTATTTTTATTGTTGTAAATATTTTGAATTATCATTATTTTCGTTCATCTAACTTATTTATTGTATAATAAACTTACATCTTGCAACGTTTATAAAGGTATCACAAAATATCATTTCAAAACTATTTCCAAAATTAAATCAAAGGGATAAAAAATTATGCCAACTTTCGACACAGGCAATACCGGATTTATGCTTCTCGCAACAAGTCTGGTTATGTTAATGACGCCCGGTCTGGCGTTTTTCTATGGTGGACTTGTAGGGAGAAAGAACGTCCTCGCAATTATGATGCAATCTTTCGTTTCAATGGGTGTTACATCAGTAATCTGGTGGCTCGTTGGATACTCAATGTGTTTCAGCGGCGATCTTGCGTCGGGAACAGACTTTGGGGGAATAATCGGAAACTTCAATATGGCGTTTCTGAACGGAATCAGTTTAAACACTCCGTCACCGCTAAATCCAACAATTCCTCTTTATGTATTCATTGCTTACCAGATGATGTTTGCAATCATCACACCTGCTCTTATAACGGGTGCATTTGCAAACAGAGTAAGGTTCGGAGCATATTTAATATTTTTAGTGCTCTGGTTATTGTTTGTTTATTTCCCATTCGTCCATATGATTTGGGGCGGCGGTATTTTAGCAGCGTGGGGTATTAAAGATTTTGCAGGCGGTATTGTAGTTCACAACATAGCAGGATTTGCGGCACTTGCCTCTGTATTGTATTTAGGTAAAAGAAAAGCAGAGGACAAAGGATTGCACAGCATTCCTCTTATTGCACTTGGTACAGGTTTATTATGGTTCGGATGGTACGGATTCAACGCAGGAAGTGAATTTGCAGTTGACGCAATTACAGCAACAGCATTTTTAAACACTGACCTTGCAGCATCATTCGCATCAGTAACCTGGTTACTTCTTGCCTGGTGGCTTGAAAAGAAACCAAAGTTTGTTGGATTCTTAACGGGTGCAGTTGCAGGACTTGCAACAATTACTCCTGCCGCAGGTTATGTAACACCAAAAGCATCAGTCATAATCGGTATTCTTGCGGGTATCATTTGTTACTTTGCAGTTGCATTAAAGAATAAACTGGAATGGGACGACGCACTCGACGTATGGGGAGTTCACGGAGTTGGCGGATTCATCGGAATTTTCTTCCTCGGATTGTTCGGTACGGTAGCAGTTAACCCGGCGGGTACAAACGGTCTTTTCCACGGGAATGCAGGTTTCCTTGGCGTTCAGGCACTCGGAGTATTAATCAGTTCAGTATGGGGGTTTGCTTTTACTTACGGAATGCTCTGGTTGATAAATAAATTTACACCTGTAGCACTTTCGAAAGAAGAAGAGTTAACAGGTCTTGATAAAGTACTGCACGGCGAGACAGCATACACAGATGATTTTTAATTGAATTTTTAAATAAAAACCTGTTTATTAATTTAAACAGGTTTTTAAAATTAATGTAAAAATATGAAATATATTAAAACAATTTTATTGGTACTATTATTTATTTCTGTTTCATCACCTTCTTTTTCACAGGTAAAAACAGACATACTCAAATACTTTGAAAACTTCAGTATCTCTGTTTATGCCGATGCATACTACGGCTGGAATACTGATAAATACAGCAAGATCAGAAAATTTGACGGTATGGATTTAACAAGGGATGAGTTCAGATTAAACATTGCTCAAATCTCTCTAAACTATAATTCGGATATTGTTAGAGGTATAGTAACGCTTCACTATGGTGATTATGTAAAAAATAACTGGCTTACAGAGACTCCAAATTTGCAGGAAGCGAATGTCGGATTGAAAGTTACAAAAGGTTTGTGGGTTGACGCGGGATATTTCCTTACTCATATCGGTCCCGAAGGAATGCTTAAAAATAACTTTGTAAGTTCTTATGCTTTGCCTTCTTACTTTGAACCTTTCTATCAAAGTGGTGTGAAAGTAAGTTATGAGTTTCACGAACAATTTAACGCAAGTATGTTCATTTTAAACGGCTATGGAGTAATCGAAGATAACAACAAGAATAAATCTTTTGCCGCACAGTTAAACTACATCCCAAACGATATATTAAAAGTTACATACAATAATATAATCGGAAATGAGCAGCCGGGTACAATGCCGGGGAAAACAAGAACCTTTCATAACTTAATCTTTGCTTTCGCAGGTCCCTGCGGAAAACTTGATGCAATTTTAAGCGGTGATTTCAGCACACAGGAAAAATCAAAAATTTCTGACCCTGAAGCAACGGCTTATTCATTCGGCGGGTTGCTGTCTGTGAGGTATCATTTCACGAAGAAGTTCAGTGCAACCGTAAGAGGGGATTTCTATCAGGATTTAGACGGCGTTTATTCGGGTATTATTGCTAACAATGCAGGAATAAAAGGTAATGGTGTAACTCTTGGTCTGGAATATAAACCAATCGAAGAAGCATACGTAAGACTTCAGACACGTTATTTAAGGCTTGATGACAGCCAGAAAATATTCTACGACAACACAAACAGCAGAACAGACGTAAATCTATCTGTCGGCTTTACTTATTAAAAATTATGCTTCTCCCCGTTTGTTTTAAAACGGGGAGAGTTTTTTATTTTATTTCTTTTCTCTTTTCCATTCTTATAAAAAATCGAAAAAATTTTCTCATTTTGAGACAGTTTTTCTCAAAACGAAACAAGCAATTTTAATAGTCATTTTAATAATTGCAATTTTGTACTAAAAAGAAGAAAAATTATTTGGCACCAAAATTGAAATACATAAAGTATAATTTATTAACATTTTAAATAATAAAGGGCAAAATTAAATGAACACCTCCGAAACAAAAAGAAAAAATCTTTCCGGAATCGATATTAGTTTTTTTGTTATCCTTTCTTTTGTTGTAGTAATGATTGTGGTTGGTTTCGTAGTTAAGTAAAAATAACCTAATCATAAAATGAACGGGGTTTGTCTTGTTATAAGGCAAGCCCTTTTCAGATTTAGTTAATACTTTTTAATCCTTTTGTTGTACTCTATTATCAACGATTCATAATCTTCGTTGAAACTTTCTTTTTCCATTCTGAGTAAATCTTCCTGTAGCGCATTTGTTGTTCTCGGTCCGCTTATTACTACTTCTTTTGGCGATTGCCTTGAAACATTTTCGCCGGGTTTTGATTCGCGTTTTTGTTCGAAATCTTTTTCCCGCTGTGACAACTGTGCGTCGAGCATTCTGGAAAGAATCTTGTTTTGTCTTTCAAATAGTTTATTGTTAACGTCGTACTCGCTTAGTTGTCTTACTGTTTCCTGCATTTCTTTTGTTACTTCGTTTAAATCGCCGAGTAATTTTTCGCCTGAGCGTTGTCTTTCTTTTTCAAACTCTTCGTTCAGTTGTTCAAGCGATTTCTGCACTTCCATTTGTTCTATTCTAAGTCTGTCGAGTTGCTCTTTTTGAATTTGTGAAAGTTCCTCTTTTCCGCCTTTTCCGTCTCTGCCTACCTGTCCTTCCTGTCCCATCTTATTCATCTTTCCGTTAACGCCCTGCTGCTGCCCGATTATCTCTGCAAGTTTTTGCATCAACTGCCCCATCTTACCGTCGCCTTTATTTCCTTTGCCCTGCTGTTCTCCCATTTTAGCAATCATATCGCCTAGCATTTTCGCCGCATTGTCAAGGGATTGTTTTGCTTTGCCCTGATTGCTCATAGCATTTGTTTTATCGTTGTTCTTCAAATCTTTTCCTGCGTTATCCATCTTGTTATACGAGTTGCCGAGTTCTTTTCCGAGTTCGGGCGAAATCTGCATCCCGTCTTTTGTGGCATTCATCAAATCGTTTATTTCTTTTGAAAGTTGCTGCTGCAAATCACCTTGTTCTTTTGCAAGGTCGTTGAAATCTTCTTTATCGCCTTTATCAGTTTTGTTTGTTTCGTCTTTTAAATCCTGCTCTTTCTCGCTGAGTTCTTCAAGGTTTTTCTTGATTTGCTTTAACTTATCTTTCATCTTGCTTTGCATATCCATATTGCTCATAGCATTTTCCAGACTTTCCTGCATCTGTTCGTTAAATTCATTCAGGTCATCTGAAATTTCTTTTTGCGTTTGTTCCGACTGTTCTTTTTGTTGTTTGAAAAGTTCTTT
Organism: Ignavibacteriota bacterium; assembly: GCA_963748665.1. Taxonomy (GTDB): domain Bacteria; phylum Bacteroidota; class Ignavibacteria; order Tepidaquicellales; family Tepidaquicellaceae; genus CAIKZJ01. The sequence continues at coordinate 236,511 of CAVVJW010000028.1, forward strand.
TGAAGATTTCTGCATTTTATCTTCGGTGCGTTTTTCATTCATCTTTTTCTGAAGGTCTTCCAGTTCTTTCGGGCTCATTTCGTTCTTTGTGTTTTTCATATTGTCTATTAAGTTTTTCATATCTTCTTTAAACTTATTAAACTTTTCCTGAACCTGATTTTGTTTATCGGCAAGCGTGTTCATTTTGCTTTCGTTGCTCTTGTCAGTTTGTTCGGTTTCCTTTTTCAACTCTTCCTGCGACTTTGTAATCTCGTCGAGTTTCTGCGTTAGTTCGCCCATCTTCTGAAGGTTTTCAATCTTCTTCATCAGTTCCATCACCTGTTCGAGTTGCTTCTTAAACGCTTCCTCGTCAAATTTTATGTTGTCCAAATCGCGTTTCATCTGTTCGTTATTTTTCTTCATCGCTTCCTGAAGTTTCTTCAGCATTTCTCTGAACTCGGGCGTGTTTATTTTCTGAAACAACTCCTGAAGTTTCATAAACTGTTCGAGCGTCTTTTCGCTCAGGTTCGGATTCTGCTTTAACTGATTCATCGTCTGGTCTATCTTGTTCTGTGCCGCGTCAAGATTTTTCTGAATGTTTTCCACTTTGTTCTGTAAATCTTTTTTCCTCTGTTCGTTTACTGCATTCTCTTCCTGAGTTTTCTTCACTTCGTTTATGCTTTTCTGTAAATCTTTTATTTCTTCCTGAACAGTTTTTATATCAGACTTTATATCCTTCGTTGCCAGTTCAGATTTTCTAAGTGCGTCTATGCTTGATGAAAAAATCAATCTGCGTAAATCCGACCTCGTGCTTTTTCCCGCGTTATCGGTTACTTCCATAAAGTACTCTGTTTCACCGCCCTGCCGGCGCCCAATGTTTTCAAGTGCCCACACGTATGAAATCTCCAGTGATGTAGCATCAGGATTTTGAATCGGGATTTGAATTTGTTTGTAACCATCTCCGGCGGCGGAATTGCCAGTTCCGTTTCTGTACGACAAACTTAGTTTTGAAAATCCGTAATCATCGCTAATGATTGCACTTATCAATAAATCTTTTTCGCCGTAAATGTTGTAGTTTGCATCAGCGGGCTGAACGATTGAAATCTTTGGTGCTTCATCTTTCAAAACTCTTACGGAATATTTATTCCTGTTTACATTTTCTTTGCCGTCGGAATTTTTTAAAACGATAAAATAATCGCCGTCTTTATCGGCTGTGAACGTGCCTTCGCAGAAGTTATCGTTTATGTTCATTGCATATTCCTGACCGTTAAACATAATCGCAGCGTAACTTAGTTTTTCTACGCTTTCAACTTTTATTTTCAAGGTACTACCTTCAAGGCAGAACACGTCGCCTTTATTTTCTTCGAGAGTTTTTTCAGGAAGTTTTGTGTAGTCAGGATATTTTATCGTTACGGTAAAAGTTTTTATGAAAGAATCTTTTTCGGCTTCGGAATTATTCAGCAAAAGATTCGGGTTGTACTCTTTATTAAAATTTATCAACCGCTGAAATGCTTTTGAAAATTGCGGGACTGCGGCGAAAACTATAGTTGTGATAACGAGAAGCGAAAGAAATAAAACTAAATTCGTTTTAAGTTTTTTATAATCAATAAAAGAAACAAAATTTATTTTCTGTGATTCGGTATAAACATTTTCAAAGTTAGCGGTGATAAGTTCGTTTGACGTATAAGTTTTTGCTTTATCATTTTTGCAAAGTGAAATTGCGTTTGCAAGTTTATCATTTATAGCGGGAAAAAATTTTCCGAGTTTCAAAGAATATTTTACTGCGTCAAATTTTTTCGCACTCGCATTTATCAAAAACGAAATCAGGAAAAAAGTTATAGTTGCAAGAAAAGTTACAGCGTAAAAACTTACGATTAAAGTTCTTATTTTTGAAGAGAATAAAAACACCGATTCCAAACCGACGGCAAAAATTAAAACGAAAGTGAACACGATAAACACGAGCGAAAATTTCACTGCGGTGTTGTATGCATTTTCCTTTTTGAAAACACCAAAGATGGTATTTTCAAGGCTTCCAAGTTTTGATTCGATATTTAAAGTTATGCCGTTATTCATTTATAAAAATTTCAGAAAATCTTTCGGTCGTTCGTTTAAAATATAAACGCCATTTCAACCGATAATGTTTCATAAAAATAGTTCATCGGAAGTTAAACAAAAACGGAAATAGTACGCGATAAACAGTAAATCCCAAAAATTTATTAAAATGTGGGAGAAAAATAAACGATTTTAGAATCAAGAAGGTCTAATAAAAATCATCATTTTACATCGGTGCAAAATGGATTCAGATCAAAGAAGGTGGAAAAACGGGTTGTTTTAGGCTTTAATTTAAATTACGGGAAATTCTATTTTTAAAAGCCGTTTCAAATTGAGAAACGGCTTTTTTCGTTTAATAATTATTTGATAAAATATTTATGGTTTTGATGTGAAACGTCTTAAATTACAGTTTGCTTTATTGTACTGTACTGCACGTCCTTCGCGCAAAAACTCATCTACATTGTTCGCTCCTACACCAACCTGCTCAATTGAATAATTGTATCTTCTGTTAGGTGCTAAACTTGTCAGCATTGGCGAAAGCATACTCAGCGTAATATTATTTTCGCTTGTGCAAAAATTATAACTAATGCCGTTTCCGCTGACAGTATCCGCAATTGAATATATCAGTACGTTAGATGACGAATGTTTTTGAAAAGAAAACGCAGTATTTAAATCCACGTTCGTTGCATTATCTTCGGGTGATAAAACGTTGGAGCGGAAATCAAATTAATTTGTACGTTCGTTCCTGTTCTTGGCAAAACGGTCATTTGATTCACAACTACCGTTTGTACCTGAGATGACATAAACAAGGCAGGTGTAAATTCAACGGGAAGATTTTTGGGCATAAGCAAAGGTACATTGTTTGTTGAGTAAGTTTCAACTGCTGAAAAATTTAGATAATGAACTCATTCTTCTGTTGTAGAAATTTAAAATAAAAGCAGAATAAACCGAGGACGAACCCTGCGGAGGGTTTAACACAAAACTCAAATTATCTTCTTCGACATTCAACAAATCAGATTGTGTGAAAGTAATCTCAGTTGGAGTGCCCGACGTGATTGTAACATCGGACTTCGTTGCAAAATATTTGAAATCGTTGATATGCTGATTAACATCTTTTGTATAAGTTATCAAGAAAACTTTTCCCTTGAAACTTAAATTTGACGGTGCATCAAAAGAAATATTCGAGCCCGGTATTTCTCCAATACCCGTAATATCTTTTTCATCATCCATAAAGAATAACTTCCCTTGCTGATTCGGTGGAAGAGCGGGGTAAATTCACAATTAAATTATAATTAACTAATGACCCTGATTAAGAAATATTGGCAAATTCACCAGTAAATTATTCGTGTTAACATTCTTGTAAATTATCTCGTATTTCCGGGCGCTGTCTTTTACATATACGTCGCAGGGGAAAACTGACTTTATCTATTGTGAACTTTCCATCGGCAGAAGTAAAAACCGATTTATCTTTGATTGTTATCTTTACATTATCAAGGGGTAAGTTAATTAACCCTCTTACAGTACCCGAGACTGTGGCAGTAGCCTAAAACATTAACGGTGGAATCTTCACAGGAATTGAAAAGAATAACGGATAACAAGAGCGAAGCGATAACTAAAACACTTTTTACTTTCATTTTATATCTCCTAAATTTTAATTTATAAAGGAATATATGATTATTCTATAATTTACTTTTATTTTTAAAAATGAAACTTCGTAAATGTATTTGTATGGTTGTTTGTTTTAGTTATACAAAACTATTGATAAACGAATTAAATAGCAATAGAAATTAGATTTTCAGGTGTTTGCAAGAATTTGAGTAATTTCAGCATCAATCTATGGAATTATTTATACTTTGATTTTTTATCAATAATTCTTGATTTTAAACAATAATAAACATTCAATTGCAAAGAGAAAGAACATATAGGGGAATTCCCGCATCACACGGTATTTCAATAGGAAAGGCGTACTTGTACAAACGCCAGCAGGTGAATATTAATACAGCTATTATTGACGAAATTGAAGTTAACATTGAAATAGTTACCCTGAAAAATGCTATCGAGGTTTCGCTGAAAGAACTGAACAAGATTTATGCTATGTCGGTTGAGCGTATTGGCGAAAAGAATTCAAAAATATTTGAAGCACAGATTGAAATATTAAAAGATAATATTTTTCTTGATACTGTAATTTCCAGGGTGAAAGCGGAGTCACGCTCGGCAGGTTATATTTTTAACGACGAAATTGAAAAACTCGGAATGATTTTTCTTAAGTCTGATAACAACTATATGCACGAGCGTTATGCTGACCTTATAGACGTTAAGAACCGCGTTATAAGAAATATGAAAAGGGATAAACTCGTTTCAAAAGTTGAAGAGGATTCGATTATTTTTGCACACGAACTTTCGCCTGCGGACACAATTCTTTTCAGCAGAAGAAAAGTAAGAGGTTACGCAACTGATACAGGCGGAGCAACTTCGCACACTGCGATTATTTCAAGAGCGTTGCGCGTTCCTTCTGTCGTTGGAATGAAATTAATTTCAAAACACGTTACCTCGGGAGATACTGTTATTATTGACGGTTTCGAGGGTCTGGTAATTATAAATCCGACGGAAAAAACCCTTGCTGTTTATTTAGAGAAACAAAAAGAATACAAACATCACGAGTTACTGCTTGAAGATGTTATAGTGAAACCTTGCGAAACGAAGGATAAGAAACGCATAGAAATTACGGCGAACATTGAATTCATAGAAGAGACGGAATTTCTGCAAAGTTGCGGAAACTGCGGAATTGGTCTTTACAGAACAGAACACCTTTATATGGAAAAAGGCGACTTCCCCTCAATCGCAGAGCAGATAGAAGATTACACGCACATTTCAAATATCACATTTCCGAAAAAGGTAACAATACGGACTTATGATTTAGGCGGCGATAAAGTTTACACGGAAAACAACAAAGAACTTAATCCGTACCTTGGCTGGCGCGGAATAAGGATGTGTCTGGATAAGAAAGATATTTTCAAGGCACAACTTGAAGCGGTGCTTATTTCATCAACGAAGAAGAATATTAAAATAATGCTTCCGATGATTAGTTCGCTTGATGAAGTGAGGAAAACAAAAGTACTGATTAAAGAAATAAAGAAAGAACTCGACGGGCGCGGGAGTTTATTATGACAAACACATTCCGCTCGGAATAATGATAGAAGTGCCCTCGGCTGTTTTGATTGCGGATGAACTTGCGAAGGAAGTAGATTTTTTCAGCATTGGCACGAACGATTTAATTCAGTACATACTTGCGGTTGACAGGGGAAACGATTTTATTTCAAAGTTGTACCAGCAGTTTCATCCTGCCGTGCTTCGTGCGTTAAAACAAATTGCCGATAGCGGTAAGAAGAACAACGTTAAAGTAAGTATATGCGGAGAGATGGCTTCGGTGCCAAGGGCTGTGCCGGTGCTTATAGGGCTTGGGATTGAAGAACTGAGCGTATTGCCTTCTATGTTCACAGAAATAAAACAGGTTGTAAGGAGTACGTTATATTCGGAAGCAAAAGAATTTGCAGATAATCTTTTGACACTTTCAACAGAAGAAGAAATCAGAATACAGCATAAATAAATTTTACGACTTAAAAATTAAACCACAACTACTATGATTGAGAAAAAAGTATTATCAAGAATAGACAAACAAAATATGTTTGCAGTGTTATACGATTTTCCTGTTCAGGTTTGTAACGCAGTTGATATTGCGAATAAAGTTAAGACGAATAAAGTAAACGTTAAAAACATAAAGAACGTGATAATCAACGGGCTTGGCGGCTCAGCAATTGGAGGAGATTTATTAAGGAGTTATGTTTCGGACGAAGTAACGGTTCCGATTTTTATTAACAGAAATTACACATTGCCAGCTTTTGCGGGAAAGGAAACACTTGCAATAATTTCTTCATACTCGGGAAACACGGAAGAAACTGTTTCTGCTTTTAAAGAAGCGCTCAAAAAGAACTGTAAAATTATTTGTATAACAAGCGGAGGTGCGGTAGAAAAATTAGCAAAGAAGCACGGCAAACTTGTTATAAAAATACCGGGAGGTTTACAGCCAAGATGTGCGCTGGGATATTCATTCTTTACACTTTTAATTTTGTTCACGAAATTGAAATTCATTAAAGATAAAGAAGGCGATATAAACGAAACAATTATTAATCTTGAACAATCTTTATCTGAATACACAAATCTTACATTCGACTCGAATGAAGCCCTGCGCATTGCTGCAATTTTAAAAGACAAATTACCGGTTGTTTATTCTTCTGTTGATGTGCTTGACGTTGTTAATCTTAGGTGGCGCGGACAGATATCAGAGAACGCAAAGATACTTGCATACGGAAACCTGTATCCGGAAATGAATCATAATGAACTCGTAGGCTGGAAACTGAACGAAGACATTCTGAAAAAAATCGTTGTGATATTTCTGGAGGACACAAATGATTACCCAAGAATTAAAATGCGTATGAAGATTACGGAAAAAGTTTTTAAGAAATATGCGAACAACATTTTACATCTTAACAGCGATTGCAATTCAAAACTTGCCCGTCTGTTTGATTTAATATTTCTCGGCGACTGGGTAAGTTATTATCTGGCTATATTGAATCAGGTAAACCCTACACCCGTTGACGCTATTTCACATTTGAAAAACGAACTTGAAAAAGTAAAGTAGGGAAAAAATCAATCGAATTTAGTTTATATAAATTGAAAAAATATAAATATTGAAAGTAATGAACGAAAACAAAAGACCTTCAAACACGGCTTTAAAAATCACATTCATCTATTTTATACTTGGATTGCTCTTTGTGATTTTTATGAGCAATTCCGACAAGAGTTTTATCATTAATGTACTGCTTGGTACATCTTTTGTGGTTTTATCTTCCATAGTGTTTTATTTTCTTATAGGACAGTTTTTGAAGAAAGATACTGCACCCGTTGAAGTAAAACCATCCGAAGAAGAAAACTATAAAGTGGAATATGATAAAATGTATCAGGAAAAGGTTCACGCGGAAGTGATGAATTCTGCAAAGTCTCAGTTCCTTTCAAATATGAGTCAGGAAATACGTATTCCAATGAGCGGTATTATCGGAATGACAGAACTGATGATGCTTACAAGTGTAACAAAAGAGCAAAAGGAATATCTTGATATTATTAATTTTTCATCGAGTACTTTACTTGCTATCATAAATGACATACTCGATTTTTCAAGAATAGAAACAGGGAAACTAAAACTCGAAAACATTGAATTTTCCATAAAAGAGTTAGTTCAAAAAACCGCTCAGATTCTGGAGTTTGAAGCCAAAAGAAAAAAACTGATTTTTAAAGTAGATATTGCTTCAAAAATTGATTACAACATATACGGCGATCCGCTTCGCATAAATCAGATACTAATAAATCTTACCAAGAATGCGATTAAATATACAGAGAAAGGAACTGTAGGTAGTATCTCTTTCGGAAATTTCCAGAAACAACGGTGATGCTGTGTTAAAAATGACTATATCGGATACGGGTATCGGATTTAGTCAGGATACATGTGAGAAACTATTCGGATACATTGATGAAACAGGCAGGATTAAGTTAACAAAAGATTTTCAATATACCGGTATCGGTTTTGGAATACCCATAATCAGACATCTTATTGCATTAATGGACGGGGAAATGTTTGTTAAAACCGGTTCTGATACAGGAACAGAAATTATAATAAATCTTCCGTTTAAATTATCTTCAGAAGCCGAAGTAAAATCTTCAGGTCCTGTTATTTCTAAGGAATTATCCGGTGAAGAACATAAACCTACTGATAAAGTTAACATTCTTGTTGCTGAAGATAATATGGTAAATCAAAGACTCGTTAAAGAATTACTTGTCAGAAAAAATTATGATGTTACAATAGTAGAAAATGGTCTTAAGATTTTTGATGTTCTGGAAAATATAAAGTTTGACGTGATACTTATGGATATTCAAATGCCTATTATGGACGGACTTGAGGCTACTTCAATCATTCGCGAAATTGAAAAGGGAACAGGAAAGCACATACCAATTATCGGGATTACTGCCTATGCGGTTAAAGCAGACAGAGAAAAATGTCTTTCTGTTGGTATGGATGATTATATGTCGAAACCTTTCGTTAAAGAAGAGTTTTACAATATGATAGAAAAGCATATCTCTCCACGTTAATTCATTTTGTAAATATGAATTACGATGATAAAATAAACAGCAAACAGGAAATTCTTTGCTACCATTGCGGCGATTTATGCAAGGACAAATCAATTCATATTGAAGATAAATATTTTTGCTGTCAGAGCTGCAAACTTGTTTTTGAAATTCTTGAACAGAATAATCTTTGCAAATACTATGACATTGATAGTAACCCCGGTATTACCCCTGCTGTAAGAAGCGATATTAAGTACGAATATCTTGATGATGAAACAACAAAGCAGCAGATGCTCGATTTTTCAGACGGAAATATCAGCACTGCAACTTTCTTCATACCTCAGATGCACTGCAGTTCCTGTATATGGCTGCTTGAAAATCTTTATAAACTTGACAGCGGAGTAACCCATTCACAGGTTAACTTTCCGCAAAAGAAACTTGTGTTTAAGTTTCTTGAAGAAAAAACTTCGCTTCAGAAAAATTGCAGAACTTCTTGATTCTCTCGGCTACGAGCCTATGATAAATCTCGATGCCACAGAAAGAAAGACAAAGGCAAAGCATTTAAAGAGTTTATACTATAAAGTGGGGATTGCGGGATTTTGTTTCGGAAATATAATGCTTCTTAGTTTTCCCGAATACCTCGGGCTGGAAAAATTCACAGACCCTGAATTTCATAAATTTTTCGGTTACCTGAATTTGTTCCTTTCTCTGCCTGTTTTCTTTTATTCGAGTTCTGAATATTATATTTCCGCATACAAAGGAATCAGGAATAAAATAATAAACATTGACTTCCCGCTTTTTCTCGGAATTTTTGTTGTCTTTGTCAGAAGTGTTTTTGAGATACTAATGCAATCCGGTGCGGGTTATATGGACTCGATGTCAGGGCTTGTTTTCTTTCTGCTTATCGGAAAAATATTCCAGAGCAAAACTTATGAAGCAATGAGTTTTGACAGAACGTATAAATCATACTTTCCGTTGTCAGTCACAATTATTAAATCGGGCATTCATACAACCGTTCCGCTTTCAAAATTAAAAATCAGCGACAGAATTTATGTGAGAAACGGAGAGATTATCCCTGCGGATTCCATACTGTTCAGAGGAGATGGAAACATTGATTATAGTTTCGTAACGGGTGAGTCTGTACCCGTGCAAAAAGTTCTTGGCGAGATTGTTTATGCAGGCGGAAGGCAGATTGGCAGCGCTGTTGAACTTGAAGTCCTGAAAGAAGTTTCACAAAGTTATCTGACGCAGTTGTGGAACAGCGATACTTTCACAAAAGATAAAGACAGCAAACTTGTCGGTTTCTCCAATACAATCAGTAAATACTTTACCGTTGGTGTTCTTGCTCTTGCGTTTGCATCTGCCGCATACTGGATGCCGATTAGTTTTAACACTGCCGTTAATGTTTTCACCGCAATACTTATCGTTGCCTGTCCGTGTGCATTGGCGCTTGCAATACCGTTTACATACGGAAACGTGATGCGGATTTTCGGCAGAAATAAATTTTACATAAAGAATACAAACGTTATTGAAAAGTTATCGAAAATAACTTCTGTTGTTTTCGATAAGACAGGAACTATTACACAGAGCACAAAATCAGACATAATCTTTAACGGCAATCCTTTAGACTATAAACAACTTACACTTATTAAATCTCTTTCGGCTCAATCCACTCACCCGCTTAGCAGAAAAGTTTTTGAATCATTGAAGGATATAGAAATAATCGAGGTAAAAGATTACAGGGAGAAAACAGGAAAAGGCATAACGGGGTTAGTAAACGATTCGCATATTGTTCTTGGGTCAGAAGATTTTGTTACAGGCAGTAAAGTGGTTGAGAAGAGGAAATTTTCTTTCCGGTTCATCAAAAGTGTTTGTAAGTATAGACGATAAATATCTGGGTTACTTTAGTATTTCCAATTCATACAGGCAGGGACTTGCAGAACTTGTACAGAATCTTGAAACGAATTATGATTTACATTTGCTTTCAGGCGACAACGAAACCGAAAGAAGTTATTTAAAAAATTTCTTTAAAGACCCGCTTCAGATGCATTTCCATCAAACTCCCGAAAATAAACTAAAGTACATTAGAGCATTACAGAAAGAAGGACTTGAAGTTTTGATGGTGGGTGACGGTTTAAACGACGCAGGTGCTTTAAAACAAAGTAATGTCGGTATTTCCATTTCTGAAGACGTTTCAAATTTTTCACCTGCCTGTGACGGCATTCTTAACGCCTCTGAATTTTCAAATATTTCAAATATTATAAAATTTTCAAAAGACAGCGTAAAAATAATCATAATAAGTTTTACGGTTTCATTTATTTATAATATTGTTGCCCTGTTTTTTGCTGTTGAAGGGCTTTTGATGCCGATTATTGCTGCTATTTTAATGCCTGTAAGTTCAATTTCAGTTGTTGTATTTTGCGTAGTAGCATCCAATTATTTATCTAAAAGAAGGAAACTGAAATAATGTCTGTCATATTTGTGTTAATAGGTGTAAGTGTATTAGTTGCATTAGGATTTTTGTTTGCTTTTCTCTGGGCAGTTAAAACAGGACAGTATGACGACAAATATACTCCTTCCGTAAGAATGCTTTTCGACGACGAAAAGAAAGACGAAACAAAGAAATAACACTACTTATATTTTTAAATTATAAAAATTTTAACTTATGAAAAAATTTGACCCAAGTGTTGCTATACACGATTATCTTGTGTTTGGCGAGTTTGGAGATGTAAATCCCTCAATTACAGATTCGTCAACATTTACATTTTTATCCACGGATAAAATGTCGGAAATATTTGAGCACGAAATTGAAGGGTGTTTTCTGTATTCACGTCACTGGAACCCGATTAACAAATATCTTTCCGATACTCTCGCAAGGTTTGAAAATACTGAATCCGCACAGGTTACAGCATCGGGTATGGGTGCGATTAACTGTGCTATTATGCAGCTCTGCAATGCGGGCGACGAAATAGTTTCAAGTCATACAATCTATGGCGGCACATACGCACTGTTTAAAAACTTTCTGCCGAAGTTTAACATCAAAGTAAAATTTGTTGACATCACAAATCTTGAAGAAGTAAAGAATGCTGTTACTGATAAGACAAAGGTTATTTACTGTGAAACAATCAGTAATCCTTTGCTTGAGGTTGCAGATATCCCGGGTCTTGCAAAAATAGCAAAATCATCAAACGCAAAACTTGTTGTTGATAATACTTTTGCGCCTATGGTAGTTACACCGTACAGACTCGGGGCAGACGTTGTTATTCACAGTATGACAAAGTACATAAACGGTACGAGTGACTGCGTTGCAGGATGTATCTGTTCATCACACGAATTTATTTCAAGTTTGAACGATGTAAACAGCGGTGCATCTATGCTTCTTGGCACAGTACTGGACAGTACACGTGCTGCGAGTATATTGAAGAATCTTCATTCGCTCCATTTACGTATGCAGAAACACAGCGAGAATGCGATGTATATGGCAACCGAATTTCAAAAACTCGGAATTAAAACATACTATCCGGGATTTGAAAATCACAAGGGGCATAAATTATTAAAGTCTATGATGAACGAAGGATTTGGTTTCAGCGGTATTGTTGCAATTGATTTGCTCGACGAAGATAAAGCAAACAAACTTATGGAAATGATGCAGCAGGAAAAAGTCGGATACCTTGCAGTATCTCTCGGTTATTTTAAAACACTTTTCAGCGCACCAAGTCACAGTACATCATCTGAAATACCCGAAGAAGAGCAGGCAAAAATCGGACTCGGAAAAGGTCTTGTAAGATTTTCGTTCGGTCTGGACAACAATATTTCTGAAAGTTTTGAGCGTATTAAAAAATGTATGAAGAAACTGGAGATTATTTAAAAAGTTATAAAATAGTTTTAAGGTAAATTAAAACTCCTTCTTTTTAACAGGAAGGAGTTTTTGTTTTAATCTGCTAAATTTATCTTTAAAGAAATTGCTTCGCCTATTGCAAAGCACGATGTTGCAGCAGGCGATGGTGCATTACAAACGTGAAGTACTCGTTTGTTTTCTACGTAAAGAAAATCATCAACGAGTTTTCCGTCTATGTCGCAGGCCTGTGCTCTTACTCCCGCGCCGCCTTCTTCAAGGTCGCTTTCTGTTATTGAAGGTGTAAGTTTTTGTAATGCTCTTGTAAATGCGGGTTTGGAAAAAGAACGGTAATATTCCATCAAACCTGTTTTCATAAATTTACCCGCAACTTTTCTGAATCCTCTCCACGTAAGACTGTCATACAAATCCTTAAAATCTATATCACTCTTTTTGTAGCCCTCTCTTTTAAAAGCAAACACCGCATTCGGACCCGCTTCAATTTCGCCGTTCATTTTTCTTGTATAATGAACTCCAAGAAACGGAAACAAAGGGTCGGGAACGGGATATATTAAGTTATTAACGAGATGTGATTTTTCTTTCTTTATTTTATAATATTCGCCTCTGAATGGTATGATTCTTATCCGCAGGTTTTTGTTGTTCAGTGCCGCAACCCTGTCAGACTGCAATCCGCAGCAGGTTACGAGTGATTTTGCGGTGTAATCGTTTTTATTTGTGTTAATCAGTACAAGGTCTTCTTTTTCAACTATTGCCGTCAACCTTTCTTCAAACCTTACTTCGCCTCCAAGTTTCAGTATGTTGTCGTAAATCTTTTCCGAAACAACTTTATAATCTATTATGCCCGTTTGCGGTACGAGTATTCCTTTCACTCCCGTAACGTTCGGTTCGATTTCTTTTAACTCATTTTCACTTAATATTTTTAAACCTTCAAGACCGTTTTCAACACCTCTTTCGTAAAGCGTCATCATCGCAGGTATTTCGGCATCATTCGTTGCTACTATTACCTTACCGCAAATATCATAAGGGACTTCATTCTCGTTGCAGAAATCCAGTAACATATCATAACCTTTTCTGCAATTCGTTGCTTTTAAACTTCCGGGCTTGTAATAAATTCCCGAATGTATAACACCGCTGTTATTTCCCGTCTGATGTTTCGAGACTCCCGCTTCTTTTTCAAGCAAAAGTAATTTTATTCCTTTATCCCTTTTTAATAATGTGTAAGCAGTTGCAAGTCCAACTATTCCCGCACCTGCAATTATTACGTCAAAGTTATTATTCATCCTAAATTCTAAAAATGTATAAAGAAGGAAAGTATTCCAAGTATGATTAAAATTATTCCTGTGATTAATTTTTCGTAGTGTTCAAGGAAATGAAGTCTTTTGTTTAAAGCAGTCAGACTTTTTCTGCTTAGTTCAACAACTAAAATCATCGTTGAAACAGTTATCACCAGATATATTGCCGAGAGCAGTAAAATTCCCTGCCACCCGAACTGCCCTGCGGTAAAGTAATATGCTTCAATCTCAACGCACGGCGAAAAGAACATCATAGTTCCGAGCGCTGTAATAATTGCCGCTTTAGATTTTTTCGATGCCTGTTTTATTTCCTCAGGATTTATATGGCAATGTGTATGTGATTTATTCCTGAGATTTTTTATTATGAAAAATAATCCCAGCCCGATTAAAATCACGGGGGCATAGATTTCAGAAACCACTTCTATTGTATCACCAAGTTTTAATCCTATAAAACCAATCACGATGCCGATTATAATTGTGCTTAGTGTGTGCAGAAAGCCCGTCAATGCGGTTACCTTTACGGTCTCGCCTTTTGTCCAGTTCTCTGATTTACTAACGGCGGCAATAGGAAACCAATGGTTTGGTATAAGCGCGTGTGTAATACTTAATAAAAAACTACCGATTATTAATGATAACATTATTTAAAAGTCTCCCCGGTTTTATGACTCTGTAATTCACAGAGTGCGTTAAAAAGCCCGTATGATTTTCTGTGTTCACAAAGATATAAATTTTCTTCCGTCAATTTTAAATTTTTAAATTCCTGCTTAATTTATAAATAATGTATCTTAGTAAAAATGTAAAAAAGGAAAATGAAAGTTTTATAAATTATAAAACAAAAAAGGGAAGCTGCGTTTCACAACTTCCCTTTGCATAATCAGATTATATTATTTAATTAGTAGTCCCGATAAAGAACATGGGATTGACCCAGAGGCTTCTGATTAAATAGTCCACCTAGGCGGTTTATTTAATCATCAACATTCTCTTTGTTTCCGAAAACCATCTGTAATCAATTTATAAAAATACACACCGCTGCTAAGTGCAGAGCCGTCAAAGGATACTTCATACGTTCCGGGATTTAGCGATTCATTCACCAGGTTGCACTTCGCGACCCATCAAGTCATAAACTTGTTGATAGAAATTGAAAAGAGAAAGGATACAAATAAGAAATAATTTCAGGTCTATTATTATAATTAAAAAGATTGTAAAAATGAATGAATACAGATAAATCATCTCTGTTTTCCGTTATCATACCTTCTTTCAAAATCACTGATTATACTAAACAATGGATTGAAATAAAATTTAGAATTATCATTTTCGATGCTGTCAAGATTTTCCAACCAAAAAACAGGGGTTTTAAAAATTTCACCCCCGGATTGGAAGTTATCAATCTTTGAATTCGAATCAATTTGAATAATAAGATATCCACAAAATAAACTATTTTCATTTAATAACTTAATATCTTCAATGCTTGAATATTTAGTAATATTGTTAATAATTGCAATGTTATCTTTAATATATAAAGTGTCATTTGCAAATAAGTATGATGATAATTGTATTAATATTAAATAGGTATATAATAACTTCATACTCATTTCTAATTATTCTGAAAATAATTAATATTTCTTTTGTATACTAAGTTCCAATCATAATTTGACGGATAATCACGATATTCGTTGTTTTTAAATATTGATACTTTTCCCCATAATTGATCCAATTAATATTTTTTGCTCACAAACTTTTATGTAGCAACTATTCTTATCGTCATGTGTCAATTTTAAATTTTTAAATTCCTGCTTAATTTATAAATAATGTATCTTAGTAAAAATGTAAAAAAGGAAAATGAAAGTTTTATAAATTATAAAACAAAAAAGGGAAGCCGCGTTTCTCACAACTTCCCTTTGCATAATCAGATTATATTATTTAATTAGAAGTCCCGATACATTCGCCGCGGCGAATTATCGGGACTTCTGAAAAAGTCCGCGGCGGCGGATCACTTTATCATCAGTCCGCCAAAAAGATGGCGGATTTCTGATTAAGTAACTATCGTTACTTAATCATCAACATTCTTTTTGTTTCCGAAAAACCATCACTAACCAGTTTATAAAAATACACACCGCTGGTTAATTTTGAGCCGTCGAAACTCACTTCATATTTTCCCGCCTGATATATCCCATCTAATATTACATCCCTTTCCTTTCCGAGTACATCATATATAACTATCCTTACTTCGCTATACTTTGGAACATCAAATCTGATTTTTGTTTGGTTGTTGAAGGGATTTGGATAGTTCTGATGAACGATAAAACTTTTTGGAATATTATTCGTGTTATTTCCCACAGTTACTACTCCGTTTGGATTGTAAACATACAGTGCTTGTCCACAAAACCATACATTATTGTATTTATCCTCTTTAAATTCGCCAAATGAATTTGGATTAGCGACAGGTGGATTGCAGTTCACCAAAGTTGTATCATTGAATTTAAAAAGACCATTTTGAGTACCAAACCATTTTACGTTCCTACTATCGTTATAAACATTATATACGGTACCACCAACTATACCAGGCCAAGTATTATTATAATATGTCCAAATATTATTTATTGAATTGAACCTGGCTGCATACGCTGTTTGAAATCCCATCCATTTTTCTCCATTGTGGTCAACAGTTATGCACCAAACAGAATTTGAAGGTATTCCTGAATTCGAATAATTGTAATTAATGAAATTTGTATCATTATATTTAATTATTCCATCATAACCAGTTGACAACCATTTAATATTATTTTCCAATGCTATCCCTGAAATCAAATTCGTTTGTATTCCAGAGTTATTCATTTTATAATACGTCCAGGTTGTATCGTTATATTTTATTAATCCGTTTCCTAAAGATGCCATCCATTTAACATTGTTATCATCTACTACAATCCCAAATACATATACAAGGGTAGCAGTGTCATATTTTATCCAGTTTACTCCATCATACCTCCCAATACCTTTGTTTGTTGCAACCCAAATTATATTTCTCTTATCAATTACAACAGCTCTAACAAGATTTCCGGGTATGTTTGAATTAATTGTATCAAAAAATGACCAGGTATTTCCTGTCAATTTAGCAAGACCGTTAAACCCTGTTGCGACCCATTTATTATTTAATGAGTCAAAAGTTATATCATTAGCACTGCTCACCTGATTATACATAACCCATTGCGGCTGGGCATCAAGTGAACGTGCAGATATAACTAACATTAAAGTTAGTAAACAACAGAAACTGACTTTCTTAATCATAAATTTATAAATACTGTAATTACTAAAAGAAAAATTATTCCCGGCATAGAGGTGCCAGAATATACTGTGAATATTTTGTGGTAGAGAAAAATTTTTATTAATAAAATTTAGATAATTGGTATTAATCATAAGATTATTTTATCGTCTGTATTCACAAAGATATAAATTTTCTTTCGTCAATTTTAAATTTTTAAATTCCTGCTTAATTTATAAATAATGTATCTTAGTAAAAATGTAAAAAAGGAAATTGAAAGTTTTATAAATTATAAAACAAAAAAGGGAAGCTGCGTTTCTCACAACTTCCCTTTGCCATTCATATTCTACTCGCTTTACAAATCAACTACTACTTTGTAATCTCCTTCTAAGTCAGCATCTTTATTTTCCACGTTAAGATATTTGCAGGTGTTCACATCGCCAAGTTCGGACGCCGTCACAACTTTTTCCTCGTGAGGACTTAGCACTACACTCACTGCACCTGTAACATCTTTTTCCGCCGAAAGGCTGAATGCCAGAACGCCGTTACCATTATTATATAATTTTATTTCCTGTTCATTCTTGTAAATTCTGCTGTCAACTGTTATGGTTAAAAGCGCTCCAACTAAACCGCTGAAAGTTTTTTGCGAGGCAGGTTTCAGAAACGACTGGTCGAAATAAACATCCATCGCATCCGGGTTGCCGATGTTGTTAATAGCAACCGTTAACACACCTTTCATCAAAACCACTTCAAGCACGTTGCGATTGCTCGAAGTCACAGCCTTCTTTCCCTCCACCTCACCAATCAAATTCATCTGTGCAGTGCGCTTTGCAACAAAACTTGTTTTCAAATTTGTAAAAAGCGTCACGAACGCCGCAGTAAGGTCTGCCACGTGAGCAGTTGAAGCGGTCACCATTCTGTCCATCAGCATTTCGGCATTTCCCAAAGTTGCTTTTGCATATTCTGTTAAACCGTGAGGAAAAAATTCCTGATAGGTTGGCGAGTCCGCACCGTACGTACCACGGACGATGCCCTCCTTCTGGCTTACAGTTTCTTTAAAAAGTTTTAAAGCCCCGTTCATAGCAATTGTAGAACCTTCTTTAATCGCAGTCTTCACATCTTCGTCAGTTATCGCACCGTAATAATCTGTGTGTGCCGCAGTAATGTCTGCGATTATCGCATCATAAATACTGCCCGGATTGTTTGCAATAAATCTTTGCATTGCAGTTTCCGAGAACTTTTTTAAATTGTCATCACTGATTCTATCAGTATCAAACTGATTGACGGCAAATTTTGTTAAATTTAGCATTTTAGCTCCTTTGTAAATTAGTTTCCCAAAATTGGGAAAAAATTATTTATAAAATATATTTTGGTAGAAAATTATCAAATTTAAAGGGTTTCCATTGTAAAAACTTGCAAAGCCCCTCTGAACATTCAAAGCCCTATTGTAAAAACTTACAATACCCCGCCGAACTTTCAAAGCTCTATTGTAAAAACTTACAAAGCCCCTCTGAACTTTCAAAGCTCTATTGTAAAAACTTAGAAAGCCCCGCCGAACTTTCAGCGTCCTATTGTAAAAACTTACAAAGCCACGCCGAACTTTCAAAGCCCTATTGTAAAAACTTACAAAGCCCCTCTGAACCTTCAGCGCCCTATTGTAAAAACTTACAACCAAAAACCGCAAAAAAGCCTCAAAAACGCACATTCCGCGTACCAGTAAAAATTGGTATAAAACCGCCCTCTTCAAAACAAAAATATTCAAAACTCATTTTTAACTCCTATGTTTAGATTATAAACATTATTTTAAAACCAAAGGGGGTGGATATAATTATCCATAAGATTCTATCTTATTTATCGTTTGCCGCGATTTAAAAGAATCGGGAATCTAAGCCCCCTTTATTTATTGTCCAAAATTATTTTATAAGCACTAATTTCTAATTTTCGATATTTCACCGTTTAGTTTCCATTTTGTAAAAGTAAATTCCCGAACTTAATTCTTTAGGTGAATAATTCACTTCATACTTTCCCGGCTGATATATCCCATCTAATATTAAATCCCTTTCTTTTCCGAGTATATCATATACAATTATCCTTACTTCGCTAAACTTCGGAATTGCAAACTTGATTTTTGTTTGGCTGTTAAACGGGTTCGGATAGTTCTGATACAAATCATATTTTTCTGCAACATTCTCAACCTGATTTGCAATTCCTGTTAACGACTGTCCTCCTGTTGTGGTGTGAAGTATTACTCCTGTTGTACTGCAAACCCAACCTACAGTGTCATTCACAAACTCAATTGATTCAAATCGTTTCAAGATTAGTTTGTGTATTTTCTCTTGCCCAGTTATATCCTCCATCAGTAGTTTTAAATAATTTGTTGACATTGCCACCAACAAAACCTGTATCTTTATTAATAAAACAGACACCAAACATTCCAATAATATAGGAAGTATCATTTATCAATGACCAGTTATTACCGAAATTGTTTGTTCTAAAAACACCCACTGCATTATATCCTGCATACCCACCCATAGGTGTTTTCTACAAATGATATTTTCCAAAAATACCTTGTATCAAAAGTATTGAGAACATTGAACCATGAACCACCACCATTAATAGTTTTAAAAATTAAACCTTCTGAAGTTACAAAACCAGTATTGGCATCCTTAAAATACATATCATAAGTATAGCCTGGACTTATAAACGTTGAGTCAAATGTTAATCCCCCGTTTGTAGTCTTTGATATTTTCTGATATGTTCCGCTTACCCATCCGGTATCCTTATTAATAAAGTATAACCCAAAATAACTATTACCCTGTCCCCTGGCCCATTCTTTAAAATCTACCCAGTTCATTCCACCATTTGTTGTTTTGAGAATAGTTTCAAAATAACCTACAAAATATACTACATTCGAATCTACAATGTGAACAGCTCTTAATGGTTTAGTTCCAACTGGATGATTCATTTGTACCCAGTTAATTCCTCCGTTAGTAGTTTTCAAGCAAGTTCCTCCTGTATCCAACACTCCATCCCGTATAACGATTAAGAAACTCAATATCATATAGATTAGCCGTCGTACCAGTGTATTGCTGCACCCACTGTGCATTAACACTCATCGTTACGAGCATTACTAATATTGTAAATAATCTTTTTCATAATCGGTTTATATTATTTAATGAGTATTTATTTTCGGCATAGAAGTGCCTGAATCTATTGTGAGTATTCTTTTGTGGAGAAATATTTTTATAAATAAAATTAAGATAATTAAGCGTAATCATAAGATTGTTATATCGTCTTTTATTTCTTACTAAAATGCTGAATTTATTTCAATTTTTCAACACAAATATACTTGTTTGCTATTCGCATTGTGTCATAAATAATGTAACCAAGGTATGAGCAATATGCGAGTCGTGATATTTATTAAAATCAACTGAAGAGGGTTTGTTAAAAAGAATCAAACCATTAATCGAACAAAATAACCGTTCATCCCTTTCTCATATAAATAAATCATTAAAATTTTGTAATTTGTATGTATATAATTAAATAATATGCAAAAAAGAGTATTAGTAATAGATGATGATGCCTCGATTCGCGAACTTGTTTCCGATATACTTACATCAGCGGGTTATTATGTAATTGAAAGAAACAGTGCGGAGGCGGGTTTGGAAAGACTTCTCTCGAAGAGAAAATCGCACGATGATAAGTTTGATATAATTGTTTGTGATATAATGATGCCGGGTGCAAACGGTTTTGAAGTTTTAAAGAAGATTAAGAGAAGCAAAAAAATTGACACTCCGATATTTATATTTATAACTGCAAGCAAAGAGCGCAGCGATTTGCGAAACGCTATGGAGTCAGGTGCTGATGATTTTATAACAAAACCATTTACCGCTGAGGAATTGCTGAAAGCTATCAAATCACAGGAGGTAAAGAAAGAAAAATTAGCAGAGATACTAAAACAGAATTTAGTTGCAGAAAAGAAAAGCAAAGGCAGAGAGATAACTTCGAAAATTAAAATTACAAAAGCACAAAAGTTAAAATACAGTGAAAAACTTTTTATTAGTAATATAAACAATGCGGGCTTTGTGTATATTCGCGATATTTTACTCGTAAAGAGTTTAAAAGATTATACTAAAATATTCACAATCAATAATGAAACATACATTGTCAGAAAACCATTAAAGCGATGGATGGTTTCACTTCCTTTGGAATATTTTCAATTAGTAAACCGTTCTGAAATTGTAAACATAAATTACATAGCCAGTTTAGTAAAACTTTCGAATAACACTCACGAAATACAATTGAAAAATTGTACACAAAAAGTAACAATCAGCAGAAGAATCAGCGCAAAACTCAAAACACAATTAAAATCTTTATAAAACAATAAGCGGACTTCTCCGGTCTGAGAAGTCCGCTTAAATGGTCATTTCTTTTATCATCAAAGGGATTATAAAAAGATTACGACCTAAGAAAATTTTTCATGTCGTTCAAAAATAATACCTCTGGTGAATACTAAACAGATATTTTAGACGAGCGGTTAAAATTTTATGCTGAATGGAAATGCAGGTCTTGTAAAATTGTTTATTTCGATTTAAGTAAATTCAGGATGACGGTAAAACTAAAGAAACAATCGTTCCTTTTCCTCTTTTAGATTTAATTGTAATGTAGCCCCCCATTTTTTCTGCAAATTCTTTGCAGAGTTTTAAACCGAGACCCGTACCTCTTTCGCTTTCCGTTCCTTTGGTAGTAATATTCTGACCCTGTACAAACAAATTGCTAAGGGTTCGCTCGGGAATGCCGACTCCTGTATCAGAAACATCTACTCTTACTAACTTTTCCTTGTCCGTCTTTGAAATCCCTGAAGTTGAAATTATTATTTCTCCGCCCCGCGGCGTAAACTTAATTGCATTCGATATGAAGTTTCTTAATATTGTCTTTAACATATTTTTGTCGGCAGTTATATATACGCCGCTCTTTTCCTCATAGTTGATAATTATGTTCTTGAAGTCAGCCTGATTTTTATTAAACAAAACCTGACTGGTAATTACATCCGATAAATTTATTTCTTCATATGAAGGTGAAACAACATTTCTGTTTGTTCGTGACCATTCCAGTAAATTTTCAAGTAATGAAAATGCTTCTTTAGTAGATGTGTTAATTAGTTTAGTTCTTTTTATTACTCTGTTTAATGCTTCAAATTCATCCTTGGTGTAAATGTTATTGCTTATCAGGTTGGCGTTCTTTTTATTTTCTAAATCCTGAAAGAGCAGTTCAGAAAAGCCCATAATGCTTGTGATAGGACTTATTAAATCGTGAGAGATTATGGATAACAGTTTTTGTGTTTCCGACCTGTCCTCTTCGTTAATTAAAACCACGAATGATTTTAACCCCTCCGTAGAAATTATAGTGATTCTGAAATTTATATTCCCATCTTCGGTTTTTAAATTATACTCAAAATGCTTTTGTGATTTTTCTTCTCTGCATTGATTAAGTGTATCGTTAATAATAACCTCATTATCAATAATATCGGATAAACTATTAACCATCTTTAAATCGATGTTAAAAAATTTATACACAAAATACAAAGCATAGTTATTGTAGTGTAAAATCCGTTTGTTACTGTCTATAATAATTATTGACTGTAAAGCATTTTCTATATGCCCGCAAAAATTTTCCAATTTATAACATTTTCTTATCTTCAAAATCGCAACATTAAACGAAACCTTAAAGGTTAAAATACAGGGACAGGATTAAATATTGAATATATGTTGCTTTTTCCCGCTAATATCAAAATTAATTGCCGTATCCACTCATCGCTTAAACATACCGTTCGTATATTTTAAACTGTAATACCTGTTTAGTATTAATAGTTTTGTAATAAGAATATTAATTAAATATTTTAATTATTTATTAAAACAAAAATTTATATTAAGGAAATTTATTATGGCAGATAAGAAGTTCAATGCATTCGCAATGGCTCAGACACAATTCGATAAAGTGGCTGAAGTATTAAATCTTGATGAAGCAACAAAAGATTTATTAAGGAATCCTTTAAGAGAATATCATTTTTCTATTCCTATTAAAATGGATGACGGTACATCAAAAGTGTTCAAAGGTTTTCGGGTTCAACATAACGACGCACGCGGTCCCGGTAAAGGCGGAATAAGATTCCACCCTCAGGAAACTATTGATACAGTAAAGGCGCTTTCAATGTGGATGACGTGGAAATGTGCAGTTGTTGATATCCCCCTTGGCGGCAGCAAAGGCGGAGTTATCTGTGACCCGCATAATTTAAGTATGAGAGAGCAGGAGCAAATTTGCAGAGGATGGGTCAGACAAATATCAAAAGATATTGGTCCTTTAAGAGATGTACCTGCACCGGATGTTATGACAAATTCACAGCATATGTTATGGATGCTGGACGAATTTGAAACTATTACCGGCGGAAAATATCCCGGATTAATCACAGGTAAACCTGTGGGTATGGGCGGCTCGCTCGGCAGAACAGAAGCAACAGGGTACGGAGTAATCTTTACACTTCGTGAAGCACTTAAGGAAATGGGAATTGACCCTAAAACTACAACGGCAAGTTTTCAGGGGTTTGGAAATGTATCACAATATGCTATTGACTTATACACAAAACTTGGAGGAAAAGTAATTGCTGTTTCAAGCTGGGATCAGGAAGACCAGACTTCTTATACTTTCTTAAAGAAAGATGGTATCGACCTTCGTGTTTTAAGAGAAATAACAGACAAGTTCGGCGGTATTGATAAGGATAAAGCAAAAAATCTTGGTTATGAAATTTTACCCGGTGATGCATGGATTGAACAGGATGTGGATATTCTTTTACCGTGCGCCCTGGAAAATCAGGTTACAGCAGAAACCGTTAAAAAGATCAGCAAAAGAGTTAAGATTATTGCAGAAGGTGCAAACGGTCCGACAACTCCTGAAGCCGATGCAGTAATTAAAGAAAGAGGAATTTTCCTGATTCCTGATTTTCTCGCTAATGCAGGCGGAGTTACGTGCAGTTACTTTGAACAGGTTCAGTGTAATATGAATTATTACTGGGAAAAAGAAGAAGTGTTAAGCAAACTTGATATTCAAATGACATCGGCATTTCTTGCAGTAAGCGAACTCGCAAGAAAGAAAAAGATTTATATGAGAGATGCGGCTTATGTGATAGCAATTGACAGGGTTGCGCATGCTTGTAAAGACAGAGGCTGGGTTTAATTTTTAAAAAATTAATTAATACTCCCGCAATACTTTTGCGGGAGTATTTTTGTTATAGATAATAAAATGAACAACGATAATTCATTCGCAAAATTTGACCGGAGGTTTTTTGATGCAACCGATGATTTTACTATTATTGGCAGCGGCTCAATTGGAGGAAAGGCAAAAGGTCTTGCATACATTAAAAAACACTTGCTTCAAAATTCAGAGATTCTTGAATTAAAAGAAATTGAAGTTAACATTCCGAGACTAACTGTTATAGCAACGGATTTCTTCGATGAGTTTATGAATCAAAACAACCTGTATGAAATAGCCTTGTCGAATGAATCTGATTCTTTTATAGCAAACAAATTTCAAAAAGGTGAATTGTCCATTAATCTTATCGGCGACCTTCGCGGACTTGTATCCGGTGTGAAATCTCCTCTTGCCGTCCGTTCTTCAAGTATGCTTGAAGATGCTATGTTTGAACCTTTTGCGGGGATATACACAACCAAAATGATTCCTAACAATCAACTTGATGAAGACACAAGGTTCAAAAGATTATTGGAAGCAGTAAAATTTGTTTATGCATCTACATTCTTTAAAAAAGCAAAAGATTATATTAATGCAGTCGGAAAGAATTCTAAAGATGAGAAGATGGCTGTAATAATTCAGGAGGTTGTTGGCAGCAGATACGGTAACAGATATTATCCTGAAATATCGGGCGTTGCACGCTCTTATAATTATTATTCGTTCGGTAAATCAAAACCTGAAGACGGTGTAATTAATCTTGCACTCGGACTCGGCAAAACCATCGTTGACGGCGGAGTATCGTGGACGTACACACCATCATTTCCAAACATATCACCGCCATTTGTTTCATTAAAAGCATTGTTAGATAATACGCAGAGAGATTTCTGGGCTGTGAATATGGAAAAACCGTTTATGTATGACCCTGTAAACGAAGCGGAGTATTTAATAAAGACGGATATTAATGAAGCCGAAGTTGACAACACACTTGACTACGTTTGTTCTACTTATGATGTAAGTTCAGAAAGAATAAAACCCGGAATCGGCACCAGGGGACCAAGGGTACTAAACTTTAATCCTATACTTGATTTAAACCTTATACCATTAAACAATCTGTTGAAAAAACTTCTCAAGGTAAGCCAGGAAGCACTTGGCGCACCGGTTGAAATCGAGTTTGCAATGACATTGAATAATAATGGTAAACTTTCGCCAAGGTTTGGATTTCTTCAGGTAAGACCGATGGTTGTAACTAATGATGAAGTTGTGATTGGGGAAGCGGAATTTTCAGATGCACTTTTCTCTTCAAACTATGTACTTGGAAACGGATATTTAGATTACATACAAGACATTGTTTACGTAAAACCGGAATCGTTCGATATTTCAAAATCAGAAATTATCGCAGAAGAAATTGAGTCAATAAATAAATTGTTAAAAGAAGAGAATAAAAAATATTTGCTGATTGGTTTCGGACGCTGGGGAAGCACTGATAAATGGCTCGGGATACCCGTTGAATGGGGGCAGATATCAAACGCTAAAGTTATCGTAGAAGCAATGCTTCCGCAGTTCGATGTTGAACTTAGTCAGGGTTCCCACTTTTTTCATAACATTAATAGTTTTCAGGTGTTATATTTCTCTATTAAATCGGATAAAGTTGAAACTATTGATTGGAATAAATTATCTGATTCGAAAACTATAACAGATTTAGAATATACGCGGCATATTCATCTTGAAAAACCATTGAAAATTAAAGTTGACGGAAGAATAGCGAAAGGGGTCATTATTAAATGAACAAGCAAATCTCTATTGATAAAATAGTTACAGACCTTAAAGAAAGAGCGAAGGAATTAAATTGCATTTACAACGTTGAAGAATCTCTTAAAGATTTTGATAAAAATATTGAAGAGGCACTTTCTCCGCTTCCTGAAATTATTCTTAAGGGCTGGCAATATCCCGAACATACCTGCGTTTTGATTAATCTCAACGATAAGAACTATACTTCCAAAAACTACTCCGAAACAAAATGGTTTCAGTTTTCAAATATTTTTGTTGATGAAAAAGTTGAAGGTTATTTAAAAGTTTTTTATTTAAAAGAGTTTTCTGATTTAGATGAAGGTCCTTTCCTTAAAGAAGAACGCAGATTAATAGATACTATTTCAAATAAAATCGGTCAGTACATTTTTCACAGAAACCTGAAAGCGCTCTTTTCGAATTACGGCAAGACCGAAAAGAATCTGTTAGAAAGTTCAGGCGATAAAAAATGGAAGACAATAGTTGACTTACTAAAAGAGACAGACAGAAATCTTTATATTCTTATCGCAAGAAAAATGATGAACCTGCTTTACTGGAGCGGCGTGAAAGAAGCGGGTAACTTATTAAAAGAAAGTGATGACAACGATGATGAGGATGCAAGCGAAAATCTTGACGATAACAAACCTCTTGCAAAAATGAAATTCCGTGAAATCACGGATGAAGTGTTTCGTATTGCCTCAGACCATTTAAGCGAAGACGAAATTCTTACAAGACTTGAAAAATGGATACAGGAAGAAAAGTCGAGTTACCTGCTCCGCAAACTTGAAGACCAGGGTTCATCTTTAAACGATATTTCCGATGCATTAAGAAGATACATAAGCCATTTCCCGGACTATACAGAACTTGCAAGCGAACTCGATAAAAGTTTGCGTGTATCATTAACACGCAGATTTCTCTCTGACAACCTGTCATTCATAGGTGTTGCGAAGAAATATATTTCAATTCAGGACTTTAACGAAATCTTTCAAAAAATTATATATACATCGAACAGTCACGGCAAACTGGGAGGTAAAAGTTCGGGACTGTTCCTCGCGTCAAATATTTTAAAAGTAGAAGTTCCGGAGATTCACGCTAAAATAAAACTTCCAAAAACCTGGTTTATTGCTTCCGATGGTTTAATGGATTTTATTCATTACAACAACCTTGAAGAAGTTTTTGAACAAAAGTATAAAGACCTTGATATAATCAGACAGGAATATCCTTACTTAGTTCAGTTGTTCAAGAATTCGAGTTTTTCTCCCGATATGATGAAAAACTTATCTATGATGCTGGAAGATTTTACAGACGTTCCGCTTGTAGTGAGAAGTTCTACGCTTCTTGAAGATGGCATTGGTGCGGCGTTCTCGGGTAAATATAAAAGTTTGTTTATAGCAAATCAGGGTTCAAAACAAAAACGACTCGAAGAACTTACTGCCGCAATCGCCGAAGTATATGCTTCCGTTTTTAATACGGACCCGATTGAATACAGAGCCGAAAGGGGTTTGCTCGATTACAACGAACAGATGGGAATCATAGTTCAGGAAGTTGTGGGTAAACGTGTCGGCAAATACTATTTACCTGCTTTTGCGGGAGTGGCGTTCAGCAACAATGAATTCAGATGGTCGCCGAGGATTAAAAAAGATGACGGTCTCGTCAGACTCGTACCCGGTCTTGGTACAAGAGCGGTTGACCGAATTGGCGATGATTATCCTATACTTGTAGCACCGGGTATGCCCGGTCTAAGCGTTAACATTACTACTGAAGAAATTATAAAATACTCTCCCAAGAAAATTGATGTAATTAATCTTGAATCCAAATATTTTCAGACAATTGACATTCACGAGTTAATAAAAGAATACGGTAATGAATATCCTTATGTTGATAAAGTTTTTTCCGTTTACAAAAATGACGATATCTCAAAAAGTTATTTCGTTGACTATCAGGAAGAATATAACGACACTGTAGTAACGTTTAATAATTTAATTAAAAACACTTCTTTCGTAAAAGACATACATATTATTTTAAATACATTAAAGAAAAGTCTCGGATTCCCTATAGATATTGAGTTTGCATCTGACGGAGATGATTTGTACTTGCTTCAATGCAGAACACAAAGTTCTTTTGGGACTACATCGCCTTCACCAATTCCGAAAGATGTACCCGCAGACCTGATTGTGTTCACAGCAAATAAATACATCTCAAACGGAAAAATAGCTGACGTTACACACGTAGTTTATGTTGACCCCGATTCTTACGGAAGTATTTCTGATTTAAAAACTTTACAGGAAGTCGGCAGAGCAGTCGGCAAACTGAACAAAATTCTTCCCAAGCGCCAGTTCATTCTTATGGGACCGGGGAGGTGGGGAAGCAGAGGCGATATTAAACTCGGCGTTAACGTAACGTACTCCGATATTAATAATACATCAGTACTTATTGAAATCGCAAAGAAGAAAGGTAACTATGTTCCCGACTTGTCTTTCGGAACACATTTCTTTCAGGACCTTGTTGAGGCATCAATCAAATACATTCCTCTTTATCCCGACGATGAAAAGATTGTATTCAATGAAATGTTTTTAAAATATTCCGATAATATTCTGGAAGACCTTTTGCCCGAGTTTCAGCATCTTTCCGATACGGTAAAAGTTATTGATGTGATGAAAAGAACGGACGGAAAAATCTTAAAGATACTTTTAAATTCCGACCTTGAAGATGCACTCGCTTATATTACTTCACCTTCGGGAGTTGAAGAAGATTATTCGATGATAAACGATGTTGAAGAAAAACGAAATGATGACCACTGGAAATGGCGTTTAAGAATGGCGGAAAAAATTGCGTCCGAAATTGATACTAACAGGTTTGGCGTGGCTGCGTGTTACGTGTTTGGAAGTACAAAGAATGCAACGGCAGGTCCCGGCAGTGATATAGATTTATTATTCCATTTTCGCGGCTCCGATGAACAGCAGAAAGAACTTGAAGTCTGGCTTCAGGGATGGGGCAAGTGTCTTGCCGAAATGAATTATCTGAAAACCGGTTATGAGTCAACTAACCTGCTCGACGTACATATCATTACCGATAAAGATATTGAAAACAAAACAAGTTACGCAGTTAAGATTGGTGCAGTTACAGACTCAGCCCGTGAACTGAAGTTAAAAGTGGTATGATAAGTTTATATTTCTGACAATAATAATTCTTCTCTAAATTTGTGATAATTTGTGCAATTTGTGGGAGACCTCTTCTGCTCTACAGCAGTTCTCTCTCCACTACCACCGTCTCGCCCTCAATCGAAAACTTTACCAGTGCAAGTTTATTCTTTTCCGTCGAACCGTTCACACACACAGTTCTGCCAATCGTATCTTTCCAGTTATCCGTTATACTCGCCGATTCGTGAATATGCCCGTGCAGAGTAAGCAGCGGCTGTTTGCTTTCTATAAACCTTTGTATGGCAATACTTCCGACGTGTTCATCGGGCTGAACATAATCAATCATTTTCCCGTGTGTGTTAATTCTGTCAAGATTAGTTTTATACGGAGGCGAGTGAAACAGAAACACAGATTTTTCAAAATCCATATTTTTAAAATATTTCTCAAGGTCTTCGGAAATTGTTTCGTGCCTTATAACATTCTCTTCTTTCTTCACCGAGCGGAATCCCTCTTCGGGCGAGACACACCCAACATCCACAAACCTCGACACATCGTACTTCTCCCAATCCTTCAGCAGAAAAGGCGTCGGCGGCACGTACGCATAGCCCGCAATAAAATACTCCTCAAACTTTACAACCTTTTCATTTAAATATTTCCAGTATCCTTTTTCTTCAAACTCAAAAAATTTAGTATCGTATGATTTCGGGTCATCGTTTCCTGCAATCATTAAAACCAGCGGAAACTTATCCTTCATTTTATCTTTAAGCAGTTCAAATTTATTCGCCAGAAAATCATCAAGGAAATCCCCGTTTATATTTTCATCCGTTAGAATTGAAATTCCCGAAGGCAGAACATCTCCGCCAATTAAAACCAATTCGGGTGATTCAGATTCAATCGCCTCAAACAGTTTGTCGTACCTCGTTTTTCTTCCGTGCAAATCCGAAACAAAGAATGCTTTTGTTATTGCCATAAGTTTTGTTATACTTCCAAACTAATTATTTAAACAAGATATTTCTATTCAGAAATAATTCTGTTTTCCAAAGTTGACGCATAAATGAAAACAAAAAAGGGAAGCCGCGTTTCTCACAACTTCCCTTTGCCGTTCAATTTCTTCTTGCTTTACAATTCAACTACTACTTTCATTTCCCAAACGGGAAATATCGCCCCGAAACCTCAAAGCCCTATTGTAAAAACTCTCAAACTGGCCTCTGAAACTTGCCACCCTGAACCTTCAAAGCCCTATTTCCCAAACTGGAAATGCCACTCTGAAACCTTCAAAGCCCTATTTCAAAAACTTACAATGCCCCTCTGAACCTTCAAAGCCCTATTGCAAAAACTTACAATGCCCCCCTGAACCTTCAAAGCCCTATTGTCAAAACTTACAATACCCCTCTGAAACCTGTCAAAGCCCTATTGTACCCAAACTGACAATACCCCTCTGAAACCTTGAAGCCCTATTGTCCAAAACGGGAAACCAAAAACCGCAAAAACACTTCAAAAATGCCCATTCTGAAAATTTAATAAAGGCAGGCTTTTACACCTGCCCTCAATTTTTATGTAAATTATGTACCTCAATCTTCCAGATTGAGGGTTTTGATTAATTTGTTATTATTTAATCAACACCATACGCTTCGTTTGAACAAAATCGCCACTCTTAATCATATAGAAATACACACCGCTGTTTAATGAAGATCCATCGAATGTTACTTCGTATGTTCCGGGTTTCAGTGATTCGTTTACGAGTGTTTGTACTTCGCGACCCATCACGTCATATACTTTAAGAGCAACAAGCAAGGATGCTTGTTTTACATTTGGAACATCAAATTTTATCTTTGTTACCGGATTAAATGGATTCGGATAGTTCTGCGCTAACGAATACGCCGATGGTATTTCTGTTGATATATTATTCACGAACACTGTTCCGCCAGTCGTTGTTTTATAAATTGCGCCGTTTCCGCCGCCTGCAAAGCCTGTATTTGGGTTGATGAAGTTAACGTATGTTATACCATAGCTTGAATTAATAACTTGTTGTGACCAGTTATAACCACCATCAGTTGTTTTAAAGACATAATTAGTACTTGCAGAAATGTAACCTGTGTTATCATTTACAAACATAATATTTTGTGGATTACTACCTTGATTGATTGTATCAATTGTAAACCAATTATCTCCTGCATTTGTTGATTTATAGATTACACCGTAATAACTTCCTACAAAACCTGTGGTGTTATTTATAAAATATATTGCTTGAACACCATACCCACTAATGGAATTCCAATTCATTCCACCATTTGTTGTTTTGCAAAGATAAGAACCTGCTACTAACCATCTATCAGCACTTAAAAAACTCATTGTTGTCCATTGATGCCAGCAACCATTACCCATTAGAATCCAGTTGATTCCGCCGTTTGTAGTTTTTTTCCCGCTGCCATATTTTCCTGCTGCGAATCCTGTATTGTAATCAAAAAATTCAATTCCCAGTAGTTGATATATACTATCCTGATCGACCCAGTTAAGGCCACCGTTTGTAGTTTTAAGTATGTGATCATTATTCCAGTTCCAAAAGTCAATATAACCTGTATTGTTATCGAGAAAGCAAAAATCCCATACATCACCTGTCGGAGTTAAGTTTACCCAGTTATTACCTCCATTAGTAGTTTTTAGAAGTCCACCATAACCTGTTCCGCTATAAACCCAAAGTGATGCATACCCTGTATTTTCTGATGTGAACTGTATAGAATGAATACTTCTACCTGCGGAGGGATTGTAAACCTGATACCATCCTGATTGAGAATAAGATATAGAGCAGATACAAACTACAATAAATGTAAAAATTAATTTTTTCATAATCGTTTACTGAAATTATTTAATTAATAGTCCCGATACGCTTCGCTATCGGGACTGCTGATAAAGTGATTAATACACTTTATCATCAGTCCGAGATGGCGATTTCGATAAAGTAACTATCGTATTATCATCAGCATCTTCTTTGTTTCCGTAAAACCATCAGTAATCAATTTATAAAAATACACTCCGCTGTTTAATGCAGAACCATCGAACGTCACTTCATACGTTCCCGGCTGTCAGTGATTCGTTCACCAGCGTTTGCACTTCGCGCCCCATCACGTCATAAACTTTTAGAGTAACAAGCAAGGATGTCCCGATTGGTCGGGATAAACTTTGTTTTACATTTGCAACATCAAACTTTATCTTTGTCACAGGATTAAACGGATTCGGATAGTTTTGTGACAAAGAATATTCTGTCGGTGTTTCAGAGCCTATATTTCCAATGGATACAGGGTTTAATGTTGTATCAATAAATATGTTGTACATCGTTCCGCCGCTTCCCATACTTCTTGCGTGAACTGCCTTTCCTCCGGAAATTACAGAAGTTCCGTCGTTCGATATACTGCACATAAACGCTGAGCCCGGCGAATTAAAACTGTACCACGGTGTTCCCGTTCCCGGGTCGCACCTGAATACATAAATGTCGTCTTTTGAATTATCAAGTTTTCCCCACGATGCCGCCGCAAGATATTTCTTGTTCTTTGAAATGGTTACCATATTCACTTCGTCGCCGAGTGCTGTGAATGACCAGAGCGGTGTTGAGCCTGTAGTTACTTTAAAAAATCTTACTGAGCCGTCAAACGAACTTGAACTTAAAAATATAAGCGTGCCTATTGCGACGTACTGCCCGTCTTCAGTTATATCAACGCTCGTTACCCAGTTGTAATAACTTCCCGGAGGTTCCTGATACTGCCAGAGAAAATTGTATGCGCTTCCGCTCCACTGGTAAACTTTCACGTATCCTTTGTAATTTATAGTTGCAATAATATTTCCGTTTCCGCTGATTCCCTGTGGTGCCTGAGTTCCGTCTGTGATTGGTGCGGAGAATCTTAATGCACCTGTATAAATATTGTAAACATAATATGCACTGTATGTATTAACAATTGCAAGTGTGTCATTTCCCGCAATCTTAATTCCCTGAATCTGTCCGGGGACTTTCGCTTTCCAGACTGACACAGTAGAATTTTTATTAAAACAGTAAACCCACGAAGAATCACTTCTGTTCGCACTTGCTAAAAGATACGAGCCGTTTGAGGTTAAGTCCAGCGGACCTGCGGCACCTGTATCTGATGTTGCCAGTAAATTAAAATTAAAGAAAGGTGTTGAAGATGCTTTATCAAAAAGATAAATGTTTCTGAATGAACCTGCCGCGATAACACCTCCGGTGTCGGAAATGGCAACGTAATTTCTGCCGTTGTTTGCACTTGTGGGATATTCCCAGACAGGTGTGTTGTTTGTGTTCCCGTAAATCGAAACACGCTTATTGTTTAAATACCAGCCGACCGCCGATGTCCTGCCGTCACCGCTAATCATACCGTCGTTGTTGATTGCCGCTGCATCTGTAAAAAACCAGCGCATATACGAACTGTTTAAAGGTCTGAAATCATTGCCCGTTTCAAATGTCATTAAGTTTGCACCTTCGTTCGGCAAAGGATTTGTAACAGTGTAATAATTTGTTACCCCGTTTTGCGAAACTGATTTAGTAGAACTGCCGATAAAAATATCCGACTGTGAATAAAGGTTGGAGAACGATAGAACAACAAAAAGTAAAATTAATTTTTTCATATTTGTTGATTTAAATTAATAAAGTAAATTTATGAAATTTAGAATATTTTTTAAATAAATGATATGAAATTATTCTTATGGATTTTTAATTTAATCACAGATTTTATATATTTGCACCAATGATTGTTAAAGATAATATTAAACTGGTTTTTGAAAATAATCTTGAGGTTAAAGGTTATTCTTTCGGTTATCCTGGTTCCGTTTCAGGCGAAGTTGTCTTTAATACAGCAATGACAGGCTATCCCGAATCGCTGACCGACCCGTCTTACAAAGGACAGATACTTATACTGACTTATCCGCTCATCGGAAATTACGGTGTTCCTTCTTATGAGTTTGATAATTTAATCTTAAAGAATTTCGAATCCGAAAGTATTCATATATCGGGACTTGTTATTTCTGATTACTCTTTCGACAACAGCCACTGGAAATCGAATAAATCTCTTTCTGAATGGCTGACCGAAAACAGAATTCCTGCAATGTATGGAGTTGATACGCGTATGCTTACAAAGATTATCCGCGAGAAGGGTGTAATGAAAGGAAAGATTATTATGCGGAGAAAAAATACCGGAAGATTTTACAGATGAAAACCTTGTTGCGCAGGTAAGCACTAATGAGAAAGTTGTTTATGGAAACGGTAAATATAAAATTGTGCTTGTGGATTGCGGCGTGAAGAATAATATTATAAGAAGACTGCTCGTCCGCGATACAACTGTCATAAGGGTTCCGTGGGATTACGATTTTACTAACGATGAATACGACGGTCTCTTCATTTCAAACGGACCGGGCGACCCGAAGACCTGCACTGCCACTATCAGTAATCTAAGCAAAGCAATTAACGGTGATAAACCGATATTCGGAATATGTCTCGGCAATCAACTGCTGTGTCTTGCATCGGGAGGTGATACTTATAAACTCAAGTACGGACACAGAAGCCATAATCAGCCTGTTATTCAGAACGGTACAAACAAATGTTATATCACTTCGCAGAATCACGGCTATGCCTGTGACGTAAATACTATCGGCGATGACTGGAGTCCTTACTTCACAAACTTAAACGATAATTCAAACGAAGGACTTATTCATAAAACCAAAATGATTTTCTCAACTCAGTTTCATCCAGAAGCGTCAAGCGGACCGACAGATACTGATTTCCTTTTTGATAAGTTTATTGAGAATGTAATTAAATACAGAAAAGGCTGAATGGAAAATATTAAGAAAATACTGATTCTTGGTTCGGGTGCCCTGAAGATTGGCGAGGCAGGCGAGTTCGACTATTCCGGCTCGCAGGCATTAAAAGCACTGAAGGAAGAAGGAATCAGCACTGTTCTTATTAATCCTAACATTGCAACCGTACAGACTTCAGAAGGTATTGCCGATAAGATTTATTTTCTTCCCGTAACACCTCACTTCGTTGAAAAGATTATTGAGAAGGAAAAGCCCGACGGAGTTATGCTTTCGTTCGGCGGACAGACTGCCCTGAACTGCGGCATTGAAGCATACCGTAAGGGAATATTTGAAAAGCATAACGTTAAGATTCTCGGAACTCCGATTGAGGCAGTCATAAATACTGAGGACAGAAGTGAGTTTGTCAAGAAACTAGACGAAATAGATGTTAAAACAATTCAGAGTTTTGCAGTTACAAACATTGAAGAAGCAAAACTCGCTGCAGAGAAACTCGGCTATCCCGTTATCATTCGAGCAGGATTTGCACTCGGCGGACAGGGAAGCGGTTTCTGTTCAAATGAAAATGAACTCGTTGAACTTGCAACTAAATCATTTTCTTATGTTAATCAGATTTTAATAGAGAAGTCTCTTAAAGGCTGGAAAGAAATCGAGTATGAAGTTGTCCGCGACCAATACGACAACTGCATCACAGTCTGTAATATGGAAAACTTCGACCCGCTCGGTATTCATACAGGTGAAAGTATCGTCGTTGCACCTTCGCAAACTTTAACTAATAACGAGTATCATAAACTAAGAGAGATTGCAATTAAGATAATCCGCCACGTCGGAGTGATTGGCGAGTGCAATGTTCAGTATGCACTCGACCCACAGTCAGAAGATTACAGGGTTATCGAAGTTAACGCACGACTTTCGCGTTCGAGCGCTCTTGCATCAAAAGCAACGGGCTATCCGCTTGCATTCGTTGCTGCGAAACTTGCACTCGGTTACGGTCTTCACGAACTTAAGAATGCAGTTACTAAAACAACAACTGCCTGCTTTGAACCAGCACTTGATTATGTAGTGTGTAAAATTCCGCGATGGGACTTAGGGAAGTTCAAAGGCGTTACCAAACAAATCGGCTCAAGTATGAAGAGCGTCGGTGAAGTGATGTCAATCGGCAGAACTTTCGAAGAGGCAATTCAGAAAGGTCTGCGAATGATTGGTCAGGGAATGCACGGCTTTGTCGGCAACCGTGACCTTGAACTTGAAGACATTGATTCGCTTGAAAAGGAACTCAGCAATCCGACCGATACAAGAATTTTCGTAATTGCAGAAGCTTTCAGACGAAACCTTTCTGTTGTAAGGGTTCATAACCTTACTAAGATTGATAAATGGTTTTTGCATAAACTGAAAAATATATTTAAACTTTCGAATCAACTCAACGAATATAACGCAATTGAGAAAATACCTGACGACCTTCTTCTCGATTTAAAAAAGTCAGGGCTTCTCTGATTTTCAGATGGCAAAGTTTCTTTACAAGGAAGATGATGTTACTGACTATTCACTGAAAGTCCGCGCCAACAGAATCTCCCGCGGCATTACGCCATACGTAAAACAGATTGACACTCTTGCGGCTGAATATCCCGCACTTACTAATTATCTGTACCTTACCTATCACGGCTCGGAACACGATGTTACCTTTGAACAGGATAAGAAGATTGTTGTGCTTGGTTCAGGTGCTTACTGCATCGGAAGCAGCGTTGAGTTTGACTGGTGTTCCGTGAATGCACTGAACACTATACGAGCAAATGGCTACAAGGGAATTATGATTAACTACAATCCTGAAACTGTGAGCACTGACTATGACGTATGCGACAGATTATATTTCGATGAACTTTCTTTCGAGCGTGTGATGGATATCGTTTCGCTCGAATCTCCTGACGGAGTGATTGTTTCCACAGGCGGACAAATTCCGAACATTCTTGCAGGACGTCTGGACAATGCAGGTGTTAAAATCCTCGGCACTTCAGCAAAATCAATAGATATGGCTGAAGACAGGAATAAGTTTTCTTCATTGCTGGACACTCTGAAAGTTGACCAGCCAAAGTGGAATGAACTTACTTCTGTTGAAGACATTAAAAAGTTTGTTGAGGAAGTCGGATATCCCGTTCTTGTGAGACCGTCATACGTTCTCTCGGGTGCGGCGATGAACATTGTATCGAACGAATCTGAACTCGAACATTTCCTCACTCTTGCATCGAAGGTGTCGAAGCGCTACCCC
The DNA here is from genome assembly GCA_963748665.1 of Ignavibacteriota bacterium. GTDB lineage: Bacteria > Bacteroidota > Ignavibacteria > Tepidaquicellales > Tepidaquicellaceae > CAIKZJ01. Next base: position 273,370 of record CAVVJW010000028.1, read on the forward strand.
GTTGTTGTTTCAGAGTTTATTGAAAACGCAAAGGAGATTGAAGTTGATGCAGTTTCGCAGAACGGCGAGATTGTTGCCTACGCAATTTCCGAACACATCGAGTTTGCAGGCGTGCACTCAGGCGATGCAACGATTGTCTTTCCCGCACAGAAGATTTACATAGAAACTATTCGCCGTATAAAAACTATCGCAAAGCAGATTTCAAAGTCACTGAATATATCAGGACCGTTCAACATTCAGTTTCTCGCAAAGGACAATTACATAAAAGTTATAGAGTGCAACCTTCGTGCGTCGAGAAGTTTTCCGTTTGTTTCGAAAGTGCTGAAGATAAACTTTATCGAACTCGCGACTGAAATAATGATTGGTATGAAAGTGGAGAAGCCGATGAAGTCAATCTTCGACCTCGACTACGTCGGCATCAAGGCGCCGCAGTTTTCTTTCTCGCGTTTGCAGAAGGCAGACCCGATGCTTGGAGTTGAAATGGCTTCGACGGGTGAAGTGGGTTGTATCGGTGAAGATTTCTACGAAGCGGTTCTGAAGGCGATGCTTTCCGTCGGTTACACTATACCCGAGAAAAACATTTTGCTTTCTACGGGAGATGCACGCTCAACTATCGAACTTCTTAACAGTTCGCGTTTGCTTTTCGAAAACGGTTACAAACTTTTTGCCTCGCCCGAGACACATCAGTTTCTTGAGGCGAACGGAATAGAATCCGAACAGCTTTTCCTCCCTGACGAAAACAAGAGTCCGAACATTATCGACTTCATCAAAAGCAAAAAGATTGACCTGGTGATAAACATTCCAAAATCGCTCAGCCGAGACGTGCTCAACAGCGATTATCAAATCCGCCGCACGGCAGTCGATTTCAACGTGCCGCTCGTGACAAATTCCCGTCTCGCCAGTGCGTTTATTTATGCATTTTGCCGCCGCAGTCTGGAGTCACTTTCCATAAAATCCTGGCAGGAATTCTGAGAAATTTCAAATATTAAGTATAAAATATAAAAGATATACCTATCGACATTATCTTTTGACACTTCAAATAGAGCCAGAGAAGTCAATTGTTACATTGCAGAAACAGACAAATATCATTACGAAATCAAGCATGCTTACTTCGCACTTTATTGCTGCAGAATAATGCCTATGTTGCAATAAGGGTGATATTTACAGGTTATTTTTTCAAACCTGCGGTTCCATTTTAAAACTCTTTATGCCTATTTTGTAAGGCTTTAAAAAGGTACTTTAGCAACTAATTTTAATCTTCAAATGAATAAAAAACTCAATACTAACGACAAGTTACGAAATATTGCTATAATCGCCCACGTTGACCACGGAAAGACAACGCTTGTGGATTTTATGTTTAAACAGAGCGGAATGTTCCGCGCTAATCAGGAACTCGAAGACCGTGTGATGGATTCGATGGATCTGGAACGTGAACGCGGAATTACAATTTCTGCGAAGAACTGTTCCGTGTTCTGGAAGGGTGTGAAAGTTAACATTCTCGATACGCCGGGTCACGCCGATTTTGGCGGCGAGGTGGAGCGTGCACTGATGATGGTTGACGGAGCGATTCTGCTCGTCGATGCTTCTGAAGGTCCGCTGCCGCAAACGCGATTTGTTTTGAAAAAAGCGCTCGAGTCTAACAAGAAAATTATCGTTGTAATAAATAAGATTGACAGAAAAGATGCACGTCCGAAAGAAGTGCTGAATGAAATTTATGATTTGTTCATCGACCTCGATGCAACGGAGCAGCAAATTGAATTCCCCGTGCTTTATGCAATCGGGAGAGAAGGGATTGCACAACTAACCGCTGAAGACAGAGGCACAAATTTACAGCCGCTGTTTGACGAGATACTGAAAGAAATTCCGCCGCCGATTTATGATCTGGATGAACCGTTTCAGATGCTCGTTGCCGACCTGGATTATTCTGATTACATCGGAAGACTCGCAATAGGTAAGGTTGCGCACGGTTCGGCAAAAACAAATGACAACCTTGTTTGCATAAATGAAGATAATGAAACTATATCACTTAAGATTTCTAAACTTCAGGCATACGAAGGATTGTCTTTGAAGGAAGTTGAAGTTGCCGAAGCGGGTGATATTATTGTAATAGCAGGAATTGAAAATGTGCACATCGGTGATACGATATGTAACCAATTACAACCAAAAGCACTGAAGAGAGTGGCTGTTGATGAGCCGACGATTTCTATGGTGTTTGGAATTAACACTTCACCTTTTGCAGGCAAAGAAGGAAAGCATGTTCAGTCTGCAAAGATACGCGAGAGACTTTATAAAGAAACTTTGAGAAACGTAGCTTTAAAAGTTGAAGACGGAGAATCGAAAGATAGTTTCATAGTAAAAGGAAGAGGCGAGTTTCAAATGGCAATACTCGTTGAAACACTTCGCCGCGATGGTTTTGAATTAAGCGTCGGAAGACCGCACGTTATTTATAAACACAAAGGGGGAAAGAAACTCGAGCCGATTGAACATTTGTTCGTCGATTGCGGAGAGACTTTTATCGGAGTGGTTACTGATAAACTTTCGCAAAGAAAAGGAAGAATGATTAACCTTGTGAATCACAGTACGGGAAGAGTGAGAATTGAATTCTCAATTCCGTCGCGTGGATTGATAGGCTACAGAAATGAATTTTTAACAGACACAAAAGGTACTGGAATCCTGAACAGTTATTTGCAGGGTTATGAGGAATATCGCGGAGATTATCCTGTAAGACTTACAGGTTCGCTCGTCTCAGACAGAACAGGGCAGACAACGGGTTATGCATTATTCAATCTTGAACCGCGCGGAGTTTTATTTGTATCCCCGGGAGAAGATGTTTATGAAGGAATGATAGTCGGCGAACACAACAAAGACAACGATTTAAACGTAAATGCCTGCAGACCGAAAAAACTTTCTAATATGCGTGCTTCAAGCAAAGACGAAGGAATAATTCTTACCCCGGTTTCTCCTCTTACTTTAGAGCGTGCGATAGAATTTATAAACGATGATGAAATTGTTGAAGTTACTCCTAAAAACATAAGATTGAGAAAAGCAGAACTCTCTGCGATGACAAGATACAGAGGCGACAGATCTTTTTAATTTTGTTTATCATAAACAAAAAGAGCCTTCATATAACGAAGGCTCTTTTCATACCTTAGGTCTGTTATTAACTATTTCTCTACTACAAAACTATTTGCATCCGAATAATTTCCTGCTTTTATCTTATAAAAATATTTACCCGGCTTCATCAATCTTGTGTTTAACTTTACTTCGTAATATCCCGCATCTTTATCTTCGTCTATAGCCACATCAACAATTTTGCCTTCTTCATTAAGAATCGATATAGAAACCATTTCACTGTTTTCAATCTGAAAATAAATTGTTGTAAACGGACTGAAAACACTCGGCATAGTATGTGAAATACTATTTCTCTTTGGTTCATCTATACTTAAATCCCCTGCAAAATTTTGATAAACAACTTTGCCGTTTTCAAATAACTGTTTCAGTCTGTATTGATAATCGCCTGACTGCAGATTCTTATCTGAATATGAATAATAGTTTTCAGCTTCATTCCTTGCATTTATAAATCCAATGCTTTCCCATTTTGAATTGCCGGTCTTCTTCTCAATATAATATCCTTTGCAATCCTTGTTCTCCACACTCACCCAGTTAAATGCAGCATCCCTTAAAATCAATTTACATTTTACCGAAGTAATTTTAGTTTCGAGTGAAGTGCTCTTCGGCGAATTAGTTTTTTCCACAAAATTTGAAACAGAGCTTGCATAGAACAAATTTTCATTGTTATATATGTTGCTCTGTCCGAATCCCACACGGAAAGTCAAAAAAATCAAAGCTAATATGTAGTACTTTTTCATAAAATTTAAAATCAAATTTTTAATTTTCTTTACAATTATTATGCCACAGAAAAGACGTAGATTCAGCTTAAAAACTAATAATAAATTCAAAAATTTTCTCATTTTGATACAAATTTTCTCATTTTGATACTATGTTTGAAGTTCCTTAACTATGTTTTTAGGTTTAAATAAAGATATTATCCCCGGGTTACCCGGATTTGGATTCTTGCAGAATAAAAATCTATTTGCGGTTAAATATTACTTTCAAATATTAATTCCCTTTAAAATTGAATCTACTTTGTAAATTTGATATTTTACACTTCATTTGTAATTATTAAAATTGTTGATGGCAAAGTCTAAGAAACAAAAACAACAGGTTCAAGCGAAGTCTGCTTTTGATACTTCATTTGTCTATGAACCGAACCAAACATTGAAGATTGTTATTTATGCTGGTATAGCTCTTGTGAGTTTCCTGCTTTCTTTTATTTATATTTTTTCCGCTAACGGCACTAATGCCGTTCTTGGTTTTCCGCTTGATGATCCGTGGATTCATCTTACGTTTGCGAGGAACCTTGTTGATTATCATAGTTTTTCTTATTTCAAGAATGAAATGGCAACTGCGGGATCTACTTCTCCGATTTACACTTTGCTTCTTGCTGCAGGTTTCTTTGTTACTTCAAATGAAATGATACTTAGTTATGTGATTGGTATTGCTTTCCTTATGCTTTCTTCAGTGTTTTTCTATAAGTTGTCTTCTTACGATTTTGCAAAGGAGAATGTTTATGCATTGCTTGCAACGGCAATTTTTATTGCGGATAAATGGATGAATTTTATTTCAGTAAGCGGTATGGAAACGACAATGTTTATATTTATTCTTATTGCAACGGTTTATTTTTACAGGCAAAAGAAGGTTGTTCCGTTTGGTATTTTTCTTTCGCTGATTCTTTGGTCGCGACCTGATGGTATAGCTTTTATAGGTGCTCTGGCCGTTGATATGTTTATTCAGAATTATTTCTCAAAATCTGATTCGGGTATTAAACTGTTTTCTAAAAGAGATTTAACAAAGATTGGTATAATCGCTGCCGTTTTTCTTGCTCTTTATTTTATAATGAACTTATCGCTTTCAGGTTCTCTTCTTCCGAATACTTATAATGCCAAACTTACATATTATGCGCCCGAGTTCAGAAGTCGTGCGGATTTCTTCAAAGGAGAAGTATGGGATTATTTCACTAAGGGTTCTTACGGATTGATTATGATTGGTTTCTTCGCGGGAATTTTCTTCACGCTGAAAGATTTATTCAAAAAGAAATACAACAATAATATATTTTACATAATTTTTATTATTGCTTTCATTTTTATTTACTGGTATAAGCTTCCTTATGCACACAGGTTTGGCAGATATCTTATGCCCGTTATTCCGTTTATGATTATCGTTTCTTCTTTTGGTTTTAAAGACTTCTTTAAGACACTTGGAGGATTCCTGAACAATAAGACTGTTGCAATTTACGGAACTATTCTCATTCTTGCGGTAATCGCAATTTATTCTTTTAACAATTATCTTGAGAATAAAAACAATTATATAACAGAGTGTAAGTACATAAACGACAGGCAGGTAGAGGCGGCAAAGTGGATTGCAGCGAACACGAACGAAAACGATATTATTGCAACGCACGATGTAGGTGCAATAGGTTTTTACAGTAAGAGAAAAATTGTTGATGTGGCAGGACTTGTTACACCTGAATTGATTATGAAAATATCAGATGCAAACTATGTGGATGAAATGAAGCAGTACCTGAACAAAAATGGTGTTACATACCTGGCATTTTTACGTGAATGGTACAGGGTTGTGAATCAGAATCCTTTGTTTACGACGCAGGATATTTCTCCGATGGAAATAATGGAGGTTTATAAGTATGAGGCAAATAAGACAAACATACTTTCAAAGATGTCCAACAGCATTATAATGGAAGTACAAAACAGACTCGGCTCTAAAAATCCGCAGCAAATACAGAGTACGGGGCAGCTGCTGAACAGAAGTTTGCAGTCAGACCCCAATTCATCGCTTACGTATTTTTATCTTGGTATAGGAAGTCTGATGAGCAACGATATGAAAAACGGAGAAACGTTTCTGCTTAAAGCGGTTGAGATATTTCCTGACTTTAAAGACGCTAACCTTCAACTTGGTATTTTGTACAAGAGAAATAACAGAAACGAAGAAGCAAAGAAATATCTTGAGAAATATTTAACTTTAAACCCGAATGACCAAAAGATTAAAGAAGAACTTAAACAACTTAATGAATCTATGAAGATCAATGTTAAATAATGGATTTTAAAAACATAAAAGAGTTTTTGGAAAAACTTCTTAATATAGTAAAACTATCAGTTGAGTTTTTAGTTAAGATTTTCAAGGATGTATGGAACTCGGGCGTTATACAAAAATATACGCGGCTCGCACTTCGTTACATAAAAATATTTATTCTTAAAGTATTTGATCTGGCGGCGAAGTTTTTTGTGTATCTTCGTAACTTTAAATTTACGCTTGAGAATGTTTTCAGGATTCTTGCCGTTCTTTTTATCCTGAAAATTCTTTTAATCTTGCTTTTATCTTATAAAGTGAACTTTGAGACATCGGAGTATGGGGAGGAAAAGAAACTGCGCATTAGCCCGGGAAGGTCTTTCGATGAAATTGCAGACGAACTTGAAAAAGACAGTATAATTTCCAGTGCATTTTACTTTAAAGTTGCCGCGAGGATTCAGGGTAAAGACCACAATATAATTTCAAGAACCTATATCTTTAAACCGGGTCTTAACAATCTGGAGGTACTTAATATTCTTACAGACCCATCATTGAATTTTACGGTAAAGTTTACAATCATAGAAGGTTTGCGGATTAAACAGATTGCGAAACTTTCTGCAAATAAATTTAACATTAGCGAAACGGATTTTATCAGGGAGTCTGAAAATGATTCACTTATAAATCTGCTCGGATTGGAAGGTGAAATTGATAACCTGGAAGGATTTCTTTTTCCTGATACTTACAGGGTTCCTGTTGATATAACGGCAAAAGAGATGGTTCTGGTTCTGTTCAATGAGTTTTACAGAAGAATAATTGCGTCGGATAAATATGAATTTAAAGATAATCCGAAAAAACTTCTTGAAACTGTGACGCTTGCTTCTATTGTGCAGGGAGAAACTCAACTTGAATCCGAAATGCCGACGATTGCAGGTGTATATCTTAACAGAATCTCAAAACGAATGAGGCTTGAAGCAGATCCGACTGTCCAGTATGCATTGCCTGACGGACCAAAACAGCGTTTGCTTAAATCAGATTTAAAAATTAAATCGCCTTATAACACATATCTGAATTACGGTTTGCCTCCGGGACCTATAAATAACCCCGGCTTGAAATGTATAGAAGCGGCCTTAAATCCTGAAGAGCATAAATATTTGTTTTTTGTTGCTACAGGAAAAGGCGGACACACTTTTACCAATACTTATAAAGAACATCTTGAGGCAGTTAAAGAATACAGGAAAAATGTTAAACAGCAATAATATATATCTCACAAAATTTTTCTTAAAACTTGATTTTCGCAATTCGGAGGATTCAGGTGTCAGGAGGTTTGTGAGTATGATAATTGCTTATTTATTTATTAACTCAATGGTTTCTTTCAGTAACTTTGAGAGATTTGATTTAAACGTATTTATTTTTTCCTCTCTTACTATCAATCTGTTTCTGATAGGATTTGTGGTTATATCGGATTATTCCGATTTGTTTTTCTCTCCAAAGCATGCGACTATATTAAAAAGCCTGCCTTTGAAAGAAGAGAACATTTTCATTTCGAAATTAAATTCCGCTTTCATCTATCTTTCTATGTATCCTTTTGTCGTATCCCTGCCGCCCGCTGTTTACATTTATTTCTATAATTCCAGCGTTGCGGATTCTTTACTGTTTATGCTTATATCTTTTATGTTTTCTTATTTTATAATCGGGCTTGTGTTCCTTTTAAACAGTATTGTAATAATAAAGACCAGAAGCAAAAGCAGGATTCTAATTATAGTTCTTCAGATATTATTTATTGCTTTTATATTCAGTCTTAACAAATACTCGTCGGGGAATTCTGTGGGAGCGGACATACTTAATTTAACTTACATTAAGTTTTTACCGCAATATTATTTACTGCTCGGGTTTTATAACATTTATTATTTAATTGCTTTTATTGCTTTAACTGTACTTTTATTTTTATTTATCTATTTCTTTCTCAGGCAGAATTATTTTACGCTATCTGAAATCGTAAACCTTTCTTACACTCCAAAGACAAAGGTGAGAAAGATGTTAATTCCATTCGGTTTCTCCTGGTTTGAAAATATTATTCTGAAAAACAGCACTGAAAGAGCATCATTTAATTTAGTTAAAAACCATTTCAGTAATACGGGTGTGCTTAAGTTCAGAATTGTTCCCGTATTGTTTCTGCCTGTGATAGCGACTTTAGTAACAGTTTTCAGCGGAGTGGATGAAATGCTTATAATGCCGGGTTTAAACGGGTTAGGGAAAACCGGTTTAATAATTTTAAGTCCTGCAATAACGCTGACCCTGCTTATTTCTGCGAGATTATTATACACAAACATGATAATAGGTTTTGAGGGAGACGAGAATGTGAATTCACTTTACACTTCTCTGCCAATAACGAGTAAATTTATTTTTCAAAAGGGGATACTAAAGTTTGTGAGTGTTTACCTCACAGTACCTTTAATAATTGTATGTTGTGCAATAGTGTTGTTACGAATGCCTTCAATTGATATTGTTGCCAACTTTGTTTATATCCTTTTATTTATCATTTTGTTTAACACGCTTTTCGCAAGGTTTGATAAAGACTTTCCGTTTTCTGTTCCTGTTTCAAAGTTTAACAATTCAACTAAATATTTACAATTATTACTTGCCATAATACTCGGCATAGTATTATTAATCACGCAAATATTTGTATTCAAAAATTTTATATTTTTCATAACGGCAATATTTGTTATTTTACTGTTAATTGTTTTATTAAATAAAATTTATAAGTAATGGATCAACTTGAAAATTCAAACATTGCGGAGCCAAAAACCGAAACAAAACCATTGATAAAATCCTTTAAGGGTGACGGTAAAAATGTTATACTGGGAATTACCGGGACAAGCGGTGCAATCTATGCAATCAGGACTTTACGTGCATTGATAATGAATAATTTCAATGTTGCTCTGATAATAACAGAATACGGACATTACACTTTAACTAAAGAATGCGGAATGGAACTAACACAAAGCAACATACAGAGTTTCTTTCCCGAATTAATAATAAACAAATGTTCGGTTTCATTTCACAGTAATCTTGATTTAAAGTCGGGAATATTTTCACACGACTACAATGCGCACGGTGTGATTGTTGTACCTTGCGCGATGAGTTACATATCGCAGATTGCGAACGGTGAGTGTCAGAACCTTATAGTTAAGTGTGCTGATTATGCAATGTCTTACTCAAAACCATTGATTGTTGTGCCTCGAGAAACTCCGGTAAACAGAATACAACTCGGAAATATGATAAAGATATTGGATGCGGGAGGAAAGATTGTACCTGCAATGCCATCTTACGATAATAATCCAAAAGATTTTAACGACCTGGCCGATAATATTGCGGGTAAAGTGTTAGACCTGTTAATGTCGGGAAGAGAATAGTCTTTTGTTATGCCTTATAATTATTTAGGTACAACATATAATCCGGATTCTTTAACTTACAAAGATGTTCTTTATGCTTATGCTAACGGTTACTTTCCTCTAGGTGATGATGATGGACTGGTAAGTTGGTTTGAACATCAACCGCGGGCAATAGTTCCTTTGACTTCAACAGGGTTGAATATATCACGTTCACTAAAACAAGCAATAAATAAAAACTCATTTGACATACAAATCGATACCGACTTCTACGCTGTAATAAACCAATGTTCACAACTACACGGGGATACCTGGATAACTAAAGAGATTGTTAAACTTTATCTTGAACTTTTTAACAAGGGTTTTGCTCATAGTATAGAAGCGTATCAGAGCGGAAAACTTGTTGGTGGACTTTACGGAGTTGCTTTTCGTTCTGCTTTCTTTGGCGAATCAATGTTTCATTTGAAAGATAATGCGTCAAAAATCTGCGTTGTGAAGTTGTACGATATTCTGTCTAAGAACAATTACAAACTATTTGACATACAGATGGAAACCCCGTTATTTAAATCCTTCGGATGCGTGGAAATTACTAAAGATGAATATTCGGTTCTTCTTAAACAGGCACTTGCTCAAAACAACAATTTTGATTACTGAATATATTTTCACGAACAAACCGCTCTGTCCTTATATACTTGATAAGGCTTATTGAATTTTATATGTTTGTAAGATAACAGTTTTAATTAATATATTATTATGAAATTTAAATTATTACTTATTGTGGTTGTTACCACAGTATTTGCTCTTTCATTCCGGGTAATGCAAAATGACAAATCTCCTTATGAAAGATACAGCACCGTAAAGGTTTTCCTTAATTCACAGGAAGATATAAGAACTTTACAAATGAATGATATTGATATAGAACATTTCAGAGGAAGTGTTGAAGACGGTATAGTTATAGTAGTAAATCAGGTTGAACTTGGAAGGTTAAAGAATACAGGTTTCAGGTATGAAGTAACGATTCCTGATATGGATGAGTTTTATAAGAATAGAGCCCCTTCCACTATGGCAGAGTTGCAGATATCCGAAAATGTTAAATTGCTTGATAACGTAAACAGTTTTGGTTACGGAAGTATGGGCGGATATTACACTTACACAGAGGTTGTACAGAAACTTGATTCAATGAGACTTCAGTATCCGAATCTGATTTCTTTAAAGCAGGATATTGCTACGACGACCGAAGGAAGGAAAGTCTGGGCTGTAAAAATTTCTGACAATCCAAACGTGAACGAATCGGCAACAGAACCTGCGATTTATTTTGACGGGCTACATCACGCACGTGAACCGCAGGGTATGGCATCGCTTATGTACTTTATGTACTGGCTGCTTGACAACTATGCTACAAACCCGGAGGCGGCATATTTAGTAAATAACAGAGAAATATATTTTATACCTGTTGTAAATCCTGACGGATATGTGTATAACCAGACAACAAATCCAAATGGCGGCGGCAGCTGGAGAAAGAACAGAAGAAACAACACAGGCTCATACGGAGTAGATTTAAACAGGAACTATTCTTATAAATGGGGATATGACAATATAGGTTCGAGTAACAACCCTTCATCGGACACGTACCGCGGACCATCGGCGGCATCAGAGCCGGAAATATCAGGAATACAGAATTTTATAAATACAATTCATCCGCAGATATCATTTTCTATGCATTCTGTTGCGAACAGGGTTTTAAATCCATACGGATATGCAGACTCAATAATAGTGTTTGAAAAGTATTCGGAGTTTGCGAATGAATTTACGGCTAACACTACATATCTTTACGGAACTGTATCGCAAATGCTTTCGTACACTTCGAACGGAACGACACGCGACTATTTTCAATCAGTTGGTTCGATGTGCTGGGTGGTTGAATGTGCGGGTTCAGGGTTCTGGCCGTTCACAAAGCGAAATATTTCCACTTGCATCAGCAGACTTAAAAATGTTTAAGTACCTTGCCTGGGTTGGCGGGAATATGGTTGATATGCAGAATTATTTTGTGGTTGGAAAAGGATATGCAGAAAAGAACGATACATTACAATTGCAGATAGGAGTTAAGAACAAAGGGCTTTCAAAAACTGCAAAGAACGTAACGGTATCATTAACTACAACATATCCGAATATTGTTTCGATGGTTTCAACTATAAATTATGACAGCATACAATCGAGACAGGTGAAGACGAACACATCGCCGTTCAAATTCAGGCTTACAAATTCAGCTGCATTAATGGATGAGATTACTTTTATAGTGAGTGTTAAGCAGGAAGGTGTTGAAGCCAGTGCTGACACGGTAAGAGTAACGGTAGGAAAAGCGAACGTGATTTTTCTTGATAATGCAGAATCAGGAACGGGCAACTGGTTAAAGACGGGTAATCAAACTATGTGGGACACATCATTCTGTGATTCTTGGAGCGGGTCAAAGTCTTTTGCAGATTCGAGATACGGCAACTCAAAGAACAGTACGAACAATCAGTTCACCACAGCGAACGCTATAAGTCTGGCGGGTACAGTGAATCCGAGACTCGAATTCTTTGCAAAGTGGGCGCTTGAAAGAACAGCGTCAACAGTTTACGATTATGCGAGAGTTCAGATAAGCACAGATAACGGTTCAACATGGACAAGTCTTGCAGGAAGGTACACAGTAACGGCAAGCAGTCAGCCTGGTTACTCGGGAATTCAGAAATGGGTAAAGGAGAGTATAAATCTGAATGCTTATGTGAATCAAAGCGTGAAATTCAGATTTACTATGTACACAGATGCGGGTGAGCCGGGTGACGGATTTTACTACGATGATTTCAAAGTTGTGAATTATATAAATTCGGCAACAGGAATTACGAATTTATCAAATGAAATCCCTGCGAAGTTTAATCTGTATCAGAATTATCCAAATCCGTTTAATCCTGTTACAAACATTAAGTTTGATGTAGCAAAGTCATCATTCGTAAAACTTGTTGTTTTCGATGTACTTGGACGCGAAGTGGAAACACTTGTAAACAATGAACTAAATGCAGGAAAGTATGAAGCAAACTGGAATGCGGTAAAGCATAACAGCGGAATATATTTTATAAAATTAACAGCAGGTGATTTCACGGAAATAAAACGTGTGGCACTTGTGAAATAAGTTTCATGAAATTCTCTTAAGGATAGAATGTTATAGGAGAATTCAAACTCATATAAACTTAAACCGGTTTCAGGCAGTCCTTTTCTTTGAAAGAAGGAAGGGACTGTTTTATTTCCTGCCTGAGTACTCTTACGATATGATTATGTTATTAATGGAAGCTTTGAATTTTCAAAAATATTATTTTGTTCTGCCGTCAACGAGTTTATCATATTCCTCATCTTTAGGTTCCCAGAGCTCGATTTTATTACCTTCTATATCCAGTATGTGTACGAATTTTCCATATTCAAAGGCCTCAATATCATCGGTAATTGTAACGCCTTCTTTCTTTAGTTCCTCAATAAGTGCCTCCAGATTATTTACCCTGTAGTTTATCATAAATTCTTTTTCTGAGGGCTCAAAATATTTTGTGTCGTTTGCAAACGGACTCCATTGAAGATATGTCTTTTTATCGGGTTCGTCACTTTGTCTGGATTCAAAACTTGTGCCGTATTGATCTGTGTTCAAACCAAGATGTTTATTATACCACTCTTTAACTTTTTGCGGGTCTTTACATTTGAAGAAGATTCCGCCGATACCCGTAACTTTTTTCATATTACTAATGCAAGATTTTAATGTCGATGAGTTTTTTAATATCTTTTACTATGGTTTTTGTTTTTACATCAATCCTAATTCCGGTTCCTTCTGCATATACAACTGCATTACGCAGTTCGGATTTTAATGCTGCTGAAATATCGGTTTCAAGTGCTGTTTCTTTTGCTTTTTTCCCGAACACAAGAGCCACTTTGAAATAACCTTTTCTTGGAAGAAGATATATAACGGCTCTATTTGAATCTTTTATTCTGAAACTCCATCCGTATTTGGGACCAGGGTTGTTCCATTCGTTTATAAAATAAGAGTTCTTTGAATTAACGTATTCCTTTATTTCTTCCCAGAATACGTATGTTTTTCCCAGTGCAGATTTTAAATCATCTTCATCAGGTCTTAACGATTTATTTGTGAATATGCTTATGCTCATTTAATGTTTTGTTTTATGGAAGTTGAAAATTGTTTTGTAAAGCTATGTTAATCTAATATAACAATTGATTTATCATTATAATTTAAAATTTATTAGTATATATGTTTATATAATTTTTTGTTGATTTGTGTTTATTTAGATTTTCATAAAGAGTAATTTATGAAAACATTAAAATTATTACAATGAAAGTAAAAATCCCCCTTATTGTATTTTTAGTTCTGCTGCTGGTAAATTCATTATCTGCCCAGATTATTTTCAACAGCAAGGTTGACTCTTTACAAAACCTTGTTTCATCATTATCTATTTCAAATTATAACAAGGAACTATCAGGAGAAACGCCCGTTACGGTTAACGGCAACACTTACAGGATTTATTCCCGAAAACATAACTCGCCAATGAACCAAATCGCTGCTCAATATATATACGAAAAACTACAGGGTTTTGGATTAAACACAAGATATCAGTATAATAGCGCAACTTCAGTTAATGTAATAGGGAAAAAGACGGGTACAAAGTATCCAAATAAGTATTATATTATTTGCGGACATTATGATAATATAACTCAGGCTGCATCGGATACGGTTTATGGTGCAGACGATAATGCCTCGGGTGTTTGCGGTGTTCTTGAAACAGCTAGGATTATTTCAAGTTTGAATTTCGATTATTCCGTTTATTTTGTTGCGTTCGATGAAGAAGAAATAGGATTGTTTGGAAGCAGAGCCTTTGTAGATACGGCGTTTGCAAGGGGTGATACAATCATGGGTGTTCTAAACCTTGATATGATATCATACGATGGCAATAATGATTTTAAATTTAAAGCAATAGTTAATCCACAATCAGTAGATTTGGCTGACGATTTTATAACCGCAAATCAGATATACAATATAGGACTTGTACCTGTAAAGATAATTGACGGGAATTCAGGCGGAAGCGACCATTGGCCATTCTGGCAGAAAGGATACAGAGCATTTTTTGGTATTGAAGATGACTTTAATCCTTACTATCACACCCTTAACGACAGGTACGACAAAATAAATCAACCATATTTTACTAAAGCTATAAAAACTTCACTTGCAACTTTTCTTTCGTGGGGGTTGGGTTTAAAGACAATGCTTAATCATGGCGCTATTGTTTCAAGCAGTGATACTTCTGCAAGGACTGCTGTGTTGGAATTTTCACTCCCATTTAAAATTGCAAATGGACAGTATCAACCAAGGCTTTATTATAAAATTAATTCAAGCCTTTATCAGTTTGTAACACCATTTTTTACTGCGGATAATATGTTAAAGTTCAGAATACCGGGACAACCTCCTGCAACAAAAGTATCATATTATTTTGCTTTGCAGGATTCTGCAAATACAACTGTTGTTACACTACCCGCAGGCGGCAGCGGAATTAACCCGCCGGGGACAACACCTCCAAACGGATATTTTTCATATTATGTAACAACAGGACTTAATCAGTGTTCTAACTCGCCTGTAAAGGTTATACCCGATTTATCAATTTTGTATGATACAATAAACATAAATGTTACGGGTAAAGTAAACAATATTAAAATTAACCTGAACATAAACCATCCTAACGACGGAGAATTGCTAATATCTTTGAAATCTCCTGCAAACGGAACCGCTACACTTTCAACTTATAACGGTAACGGCGGGGCAAATTATACAAACACGACATTTGATGATAGTGCATTAGTATCGATTGTAAACGGTGTGCCTCCCTTTACCGGCAGTTATAAACCGCAAAGCCCATTTACATCATTGTTAAACAGCGATATTAACGGTAACTGGATATTGCGTATTTACGATAAAGCCGCAGGGAATCAGGGAACACTTCTTAATTGGTGCATTTTATTAAAATACTATATCAATGTTTCTGTTGATGAAGACTTAGAAAAATTAACTTTTAATCTGAAACAAAATTATCCAAATCCTTTTAATCCGGCAACCAGAATTGGTTTTAGCATATCAAAACAGGACAAAGTAACTCTGAAGATATATGACCAACTTGGACGTGAAGTTCAAACTTTGATAAACGATGTATTGACAACTGGTGAATATGAAATAATATGGAATGCAAAGAATTATCCGAGCGGAGTATATTATTATAAGATGGAAACAAATGGATATGTCTGAAACGAAACGAATGCTTCTTGCCAAATAGAATGATAAGGGGCTGAATTTTTATTCAGCCCTATTTTTTATAACACACTTTATATTTCCCTTTAATAAAACATTTTTTAATTTTACTTTAATAAAAATAAAAAACTATTAGTGTCTAAGTCTAAAACAAATTTTGTTTGTCAGAATTGCGGTTATACATCTCCGCGATGGACGGGAAAGTGTCCATCGTGTGAGCAGTGGAATACGTTTGAAGAAACTCTTGCAGAAACAAGAAAAGTTAAGAGTACGAAATCGGCAAGTGACAGGAGTGTGAGGGAAAGCGTGAAATCGCTTGATAAGATTATTCATGAGGAAAATGGTAACAGAACAATAACGAAGATAAGTGAACTCGACAGAGTTCTTGGAGGCGGAATTGTGAAAGGCTCTGTTATGCTTATAGGCGGAGACCCGGGAATTGGAAAGTCAACATTGATGCTGCAAATAGCAGGAAACTTAAATGACAAAAAATTTCTGTATGTTAGCGGTGAGGAATCTCCATCGCAGATTAAGATGCGGGCAGACAGGCTTGGAGTTAGAGTTGAAAACTTCTTTGTATTGCCTGAGACAAACCTTGATACGATACATTCAGCGATTGAGATTGAGAAACCTGATTTTGTTGTAGTAGATTCAATACAAACAGTTTTTCTTCCGGAACTGGAAAGTTCACCGGGCACGATATCACAATTGCGCGAATCAACTTCTTATCTGATAAAGATAGCGAAAACAACTAATATACCGATTTTTTTGGTTGGACATATAACGAAAGACGGAACGATAGCAGGACCTAAGGTTATAGAGCATATGGTTGACGTTGTATTACAGTTCGAAGGGGAGAGGACACATTTTTACAGAATATTGAGAGGGATGAAAAACCGTTTTGGTTCGACGAATGAGATTGGAATTTTTGAAATGACAGAGAAGGGACTAAAAGAAGTTACCAATCCGAGTGAAGTGTTTTTATCGCAGAGGAATTATGGTGCTTCAGGCTGCGTGATATCTTCGGCAATTGAAGGTACCCGTCCTATATTGATAGAAGTGCAAGCACTTGTATCTTCGAGTTCGTATGGTGTTCCACAAAGGACAGCGATGGGATTTGATTACAAACGATTGAGTATATTGAATGCAGTTATTGAAAAGAAACTTGGAGTATTCTTAAATAAGCACGATGTATTTTTAAATATTGCAGGAGGTGTAAAGATTGACGAGACCGCTGTTGACCTTGCGGCAGCAATTAGTATTTACTCTTCGGCAAAAGATATACCGGTAGATTCGGAAACTGTAATAATAGGTGAGGTTGGTTTAGCGGGAGAGATACGAACAATATCAAGTGTTGATAAAAGAATAAACGAAGCGGAAAAACTTGGCTTTAAAAGAATAATATTACCAAAAAATAATTTAAAACATTTAAACATTAAAAAATACAAGATTGAAATAGTAGGTGTTGAAAAGATTAAAGATGCTGTTTCGGTTTTATTGTAAATCTAACGGAGGTTAAAAATGATTAACAAACTTACTACGCTTTATCGGCATATTATAGAAGAGGAAAGAAAAATCCCTGAAGCAACAGGGCAGTTGTCAGATTTACTCGGTGACATTGCCCTTGCTTGTAAAGTAATATCACTTGAAGTAAACAGAGCGGGATTGATTGATATACTTGGATTAACAGGAGACGAAAATGTACAGGGTGAGCAGGTTAAGAAACTGGATGTATATGCAAACGAAGCATTAAAGACCGTAATGAAAATGGGTGGACACGCCTGTGCATTGTGTTCAGAAGAAGAGGAAACATTTGTTCCTATTGATGAGGTATATTCGGATTATTCACATAAATACATAGTTCATTTTGACCCTCTTGACGGCTCATCAAATATAGACGCAAATATTTCCATAGGTACAATTTTTTCGATTTTTAAGAGAATTTCACTTAGTGGTCCCGGAGATATGAAAGACTGTTTGCAAATGGGTGTAAAGCAGGTTGCGGCAGGCTATGTAGTTTATGGCTCGAGTACGATAATGGTATATACAGCGGGTAAGGGTGTACACGGGTTTACGCTTGACCCGTCAGTTGGTGAATTTTTAATATCGTACAGTGATATGAAGATTCCGAAAAAATCAAAAACATATTCGGTTAATGAAGGTAATTATGCTAAATGGTCGAATGGTATGCAAATGTATGTAGATTATCTTAAGCAACCGGATAAGGATTCGGGCAGACCTTATTCATCGAGGTACGTAGGCTCACTTGTTGCGGATTTTCATAGAAACTTATTGTATGGTGGAATATTTATATATCCTGCTGACGATAAGAACAAAAACGGAAAACTGCGATTAATGTACGAAGCAAACCCCCTTGCATTTCTTGTAGAGCAGGCAGGCGGACTTGCAACAGATGGTAAAAACAGAATACTTGAAATCGAACCGAAGAGTCTGCATCAGAGAACACCTTTATTTATAGGCAGTGCGGATGATGTTGAACTTGCGATGAAATTTATGAATGAAGAATAGTATAACATAAAAACAATGTTACTTCTGGTTTATTTATTGTGAGATAGTTACTATAGTGTTGCCTATTCCATCTTAAATTAATATTTATAGAATCGAACAATATTATCATATAATTATATCTTGACATTGATTTTACAATATTTTAAGTTTAATTAAAATTTAAAACAAAAGTTATGAAAAAGATATTTCCTTTTCTCCTTGATTACCTTAATGGTACCGTTAACTTCTTTTTCACAAATGGGATGGATTCAGGTATATAACGGAGGCTCATCCAATCTGAATAATGTACTAAATGTTGTTTTCTCAAACCAATTAACAGGTTATGCCACTGGTGGTAATCAATCATTGGGATATGTATTAAAAACAACAAATAGCGGACAATCATGGACTACAAGTTTATCGACTAATACCGGCTTGCAAAGTCTTTCTTTTATTAATGAAACCACAGGTTATGTTGTTGGGGGCTATTATCCTGTTTCCTTAATTTACAAAACAACAAATGGCGGACAAACATGGTCACAACAAGTATCCGGATCACAATATTGTTATTTCGACTCGTACTTCTTAAACGAAAATACAGGAATAGTTGTTGGTGACTGGGGCAGTATTAGAAAAACAACCAATGGCGGTAATGCATGGTTTGGCTGCAATTCAGGAACAACTGCTTATCTTGAAAGCGTTTATTTCGTAAATCAAAACACCGGTTTTTCTGTCGGGCGGGTTGGACAAATAATGAAAACAACTGACGGAGGGAACAACTGGAACCTCTTAATACAGGATGGCACCTGGTTAAATTCGATAAAATTCTTAAATGAAAATATTGGATATGTTGTAGGTTTTTCCGGAAGAGTATTAAGAACAACTGATGGCGGCGGCAGCTGGCAAATTTTAAGCTTAGGAATAACGTATAATCTTTCGAACATTTTTATTATAAATCAGAATATAATTTATATAGTTGGTGATAATGGAAATATTTTAAAAACAGCTAATGGCGGATTGAACTGGACTCAACAAAATGTAGGTTCAACTAACAACCTTTCGGGAGTTTATTTTCTAAACTCACAAACAGGATTTGCTTCCGGGTCAAATGCTTCTATATATAAAACCCAAACAGGCGGAGAATTATTGCCGCTTCCAACTTTGATTTCGCCGCCTAACAATTCCAATAATGTACCCTTGACTCCTGCACTTGTTTGGAGTAATATTAGCGGTGTAAATAATTACCTGGTACAGGTTTCACCACTCTCGAATTTTAGCATAATAACTGATTCAGCAACTGTAACACTTAATCAAAGGATTATTCCTGCTGGAAAACTTCAGGCAAATACTACATATTTTTGGAGGGTACGTGCAACAAGCGGGGTTGGAACAGGCCCCTGGACAGATGTTTGGAGCTTTGGAACTACGAGTGTAGGTATAAATCAGATTTCAACAGAAATACCTGCGAAATTCAATCTTTATCAAAACTATCCAAATCCTTTTAATCCTGAAACCAAAATAAAGTTTGATGTTCCGGAAAAAACTTTAGTAACTTTGAAAGTATATGACATTACCGGAAAAGAAATTGCAAATCTATTCAACGGTGATTTAAGTGCAGGGAAATTCGAAACAAACTGGAATGCAACTAATATGCCAACAGGAGTTTATTTTCTGAGATTTTATTCTGAAAAATTTTCTGCAATTAAAAAATTGCTGTTAACAAAATAGATTTTACATTAGTTTTTACTCAATGATAATACCCGGAATAACTCCGGGTATTTTTTTGAATAACATAGTTCTGTACATTTTTATTTCGTAATAATTTTGGCAAAAGCATATTTTAATTGAATTACAATTAAATTTCATTATATCTATATTTGGCACAATATTTAAAAAAATTGACAGAAAAGAAGAAAATTGTAATAGTCGGAACAGCATATCCAATGCGAGGTGCGATGGCACAGTTAAATTCCATTTTATATAAGCATCTATCGGAAAGTAACGAAGTAAAAATATATTCTTTTAAGCGGCAATATCCTGAATTTCTATTCCCTGGAAAGACCCAGTATGAATCAGGGGATCCAGCGATTAAAATCCCCGATGATAAGAATATAATTTCTATTGATTCAATAAATCCGTTTAACTGGTTTTTTACCGCGCTTAAAATCAGAAAGGAAAATCCTGATTTATTAATTTACAGATACTGGATTCCCTTTTTTGCTCCGTGTTTTTTTACAATTTCTTTTATTGTGAAATTATTTTCGCATGCCAAGGTCCTTTTTATCTGTGACAATGTAATTCCTCACGAGAAAAGGATTGGTGATAAATTTTTTACAAGGCTGGTTTTTTCTGTGGTTAATTATTTCATAGTTCAGTCAAAAACCGTTGAAAATGACTTAAAGTTATTTAACAAAAAGAATAAACCTTATATATTATCTCCTCATCCATTATACAATATTTTTGGGGATAAACTTGACAAGAAAACGGCAAAGGACTTATTGCTAAATGAATACAAAGTGAATCTTCACGATTACAAAACCATATTATTCTTTGGATACATACGTAAATACAAAGGATTAATGTTTCTGCTTGATGCTATGCCGGATATAATTAAAAAGCACAACATAAAACTGATCATTGCCGGTGAGTTTTATGAAAACGAAACACCTTACAGGCAGAAAATCAAGAATTTAAAAATAGAGAACAATGTTTTTTTGCTCTCCTCATTTATGCCGGAGAATAAGGTAAGATACTTTTTTTCCGCGTGCGATTGTTTAGTGCTTCCATATATAGATGCAACACAAAGCGGTATAGTACCGCTTGCTTATTTCTATGATAAACCTGTAATAGTAACAGATGTAGGCGGCTTATCAGAGGTCGTTCTTGACGGGAAAACAGGATTTGTAATAAATCCAAAGGATTCAAATGCAATTTTTGAGGCAGTTAATACGTTTTATAGTGAAAATATGGAAAATAAATTTTCTGAAAATATTAGAGAAGAGAAGAAAAAATATCTTTGGGAAACTTTTATTAACAATATATTAAAATTATCAAAATTACAATAATTAAATGAAATACGACTCAGTTAAAAATGTTTTTGGAAGTATTGTTTCAAGGAATGTTTTTCTAAGAAGGCTATTTTATAGTCTTCTCGATTTAATGTTTTTGCGTTCATGGCACGTCAGAAAAATGATTAAATCTCTTTACAGAAATAATGAGACTATCAGTATATTTGATGCAGGTATGGGTTTTGGGCAGTATTCTTACTTTATGGCAAAACAGTTCGGCGGTTGTAAAATATTCGGTGTTGATGTAAAAGATGAGCAGGTTGAAGATTGTAATTATTTCTTCGGAAAAAGAGGTTTCAAAAACGTTAAATTTGAAGTTGCTGACCTTACAAAGATTAACTATAACAACGAATTTGATTTTATTCTTAATGTTGATGTAATGGAACACATCGTTGAAGATGAACTCGTTTTAAAGAATTTCGCCAATGCTTTAAAAAAAGGCGGACGTCTTTTAATAAATACCCCTTCTGACCTCGGAGGAAGTGATGCACACGATGAGCACGATGAAAGTTTTATTGAAGAACATGCCCGTAATGGTTATTCAAAAGAAGACATAACATCTAAATTAGATAGAGCAGGACTAAAAGTCACTCATTTTAAATATGCTTACGGGAAATACGGTACAATATCCTGGAGGTTTGGCATTAAATATCCTATCCTTATTGCCGGAGCTTCAAAAATTTTAATATTGATATTACCATTCTATTATTTCTTTACACTATGGTTTGTCCTGATACTTATGTGGCTCGATACAAGAACAGAAAACGAAGCAGGAACAGGAATTGTTGTTGTAGCAGAAAAGTAATTTTATTAAAATTTCTTTGAATAACAAGAAAATACAAGGTTGTTTTATCTCAATAAAGCAAATAGTTCTTTGTATTTTAGTATTATTTGTTTTTAATCACACACTTTCTTCTCAAACGCTTGTTGGATCGATTACATTTCAGGGAAATTCTTTCTTTAATGATAATGAATTAAAAAATGCAATGGTGCTGAAACCTGACAAACAGTTCCTTCAGGACCAATATAATTCTGATTTGAAATCTATTCGCTCAAAATACAGGGATTATGGTTTTCTTTTCACAAAAATTACGAATGCACAGGTGATTTTTAATGGTGATTCCTCTTTTGCTGATATTAAAATTTCAATTGACGAAGGTAAGCAAGTTAAACTTGGCGAAATTTTAATCACTGGCAATAAATCTTATCCGACAGAAAAAATTATAAACGAATTTGAAACAAAAATCGGTGAAGTACTTGATAATAATACGCTTAATAGTGATATAAAATTTCTGCTTGATGAATATGAAAAACGCGGTAGTTTGTTTACTAAGGTTTATATTGACGAGGTTTCTATTTATGATGAAAACACCAATCCCAAAATCCGCCTAAAAATTTCCATTAAAGAAGAGTCGAGTGTGAAAGTCTCCAATGTTCGTATAAAAGGTAATACCGACACTCATGAAAAAGTTATTCTAAGGGAATTAAAAATTGACAGAAATAAATCCGTTACAAGAGAAGACCTTCAGAATATTAAATTCCGGCTTGACAGGCTTAATATTTTCGAGGTAGTAGAAACGCCTGTGATTTACACTCTGACAAATAAAAACGAATCGGGTCTTCTTATTACTGTAAAAGAAGGAAACACGAACACTTTTGACGGGATAATAGGATACGTTCCACCTGCTAACGACAAAGAGGATGGTTACTTTACAGGTCTTGTTAATCTCTCATTCAGGAACCTATTCGGAACCGCCCGAAGGCTCGATGCGCGATGGCAGCAGGAAACAAAATCCATTCAGGAACTTGAACTTAAATATAGTGAGCCCTTCTTTTTTGAACTTCCCTTGAACCTAAGCGGAGGATTTATGCAACGATTACAGGATTCAAGTTATACAAGAAGAAAATTCGACTTAAAGGGAGATATTTTGTTAACGGATAAATTTATTTTTGCCTTTAGTACCGGAATCGATAGAGTAATTCCGCCGGAAGATACACTTGCAAATTTTACAATTACCGATTCTCGAATATTGTACGCTGGTACTGAAATCCGATATGACAGCCGCGATAACGTTTTTATTCCCAACAAAGGGTTCCTTTACAAAGCACTGTATGTTTATGGCGGTAAAAAGATATATAACAGAACTAGTTCATCAAATTCTATTGACCAGTCTTTTTCTATGCAAAGATATTCTATGGATATTGACGTTTTCTTTTCATTTTTTAAAAGGCAGTCGCTTCTATTAAGATTATTTGCCGGTCAGGTTGTTTCTGATAAACTAGAAGATGCCGATTTTTATAAAGTTGGCGGGATTAAAAATATTCGCGGATATAGAGAAGAGCAGTTTAGGGCATCGCGATTTACTTACGGCACGATTGAAATGCGTTATGCTTTCTCCCGCAAAGGATTTGCTTCTTTGTTTTTTGACCCCGGATATTACTACAGGCCTGATGATGTTCTAAATAAGATTCCAAAGCAGGAAGGGTTTATATTTGGTTATGGATTAGGCATCCGGATTGAAACTGCAATCGGGGTTATTGGTATTAATTATGCAATAGGCAAAGAAGACGGAATTTTAGACGGGAAAATTCACTTTGGGTTGATAAATGAATTTTAAACATGCCGTTTTTGTCCGGCATGTTTAAAATAAGGCTATATAAATTTATTTTTCTATTTTTTTGGTTGTTTATCTGTTTTCATCTTGTCTTCTGTATTCATCTGTTCCTTCATTTTGTTCATATCCTCTAATTGTGGAGGCGGCATTGTCATATTCATTTTTGCCATGCCTTCTTTTTGAAGCTCGATTGCGACACTACTCATTACTTTATCAATTTTTTCGGTAAGTTCTTTCACTTCTGCATTTTGCTCTGTCAAATACTTGTTTACAAGCTTACCCGCTTCTTCTCTGTCTTTAAATCCAACAGATTTGCAGATTTCCAGATCTTTTGTTTCTATTAATCCTGAAATCAGTTCATTAAGTTTATTCTCGTCGAAGGATTTTTCGCCAGTTGAAGTAGTTGTTATGCTTTGCTCAACAAATCCGAGTCCTGCTTTCTTATATTCTTCTGAACTTACAAAATCATTAATTTTGTTAAGATACTTTATCACCTTCCCGTTCTCTCCGGCACAGGAAAGCAATCCTAAAGAAAGTGTCAATGCAAACACTAGAAACGCTAACTTTGAAATTTTCATTTATTTTAATAGTTGTATATTTGTAAAAGTCTGAAAATTTATTGAAGTTACACTTAAAATTCAAGTGTCTAAGGAATAAAAAGAATTACTATACTTTCGTACTGTTTTTAGCAAAATAGTATATGGAAGAAGACGTGAATTTTCTTTGGGAAAATTTTTGATATATTCTTCTGTATAGTGTATATTTGTTTTATGAGTTTATAGGGAAAAAGTCTGCTAATAACCATTATATTAGGAGAATTCTTCGGATTGTTAATGCATTCTATTTTGTTTATATTATAAGTTATTCTAATAAACACAGAAATATTCAAAAATAGAAAGGAATTATTAAAATGTCATTGAAAATTGGTGATTTAGCGCCTGATTTCAAGTTATTTTCAAAGAATACCACAGGCGAGCCGAAGGAATTTGCTCTTTCGGATTATAAAGGTAAAAAAGTTGTAATTTTATTCTATCCACTTTCTTATACAGGTGTTTGCACAACTGAGATGTGTTCTGTGTCGGAAGGATTTGAAAAATATTCTGCATTAGATGCCGTTGTTCTTGGTATTAGTGTAGATTCAATATTTACTCAGGAAGCCTGGGCAAAAGCAAATGGTATCACAATTCCGCTTTTAAGCGATTTTAATTCTACCGTTTCGGCTGCTTATGGTACGAAATACGACGATGGTGGTTTTGTTCTTGGAATGAATGGTGTTTCCAAACGTGCCGCTTTTGTTGTGGATAAAGATGGAAAGATTATTTACGCAGAAGTTCTAGAAAATGCGGGCGAACTTCCTAATTTTGATGCAATTTTAGAAACATTAAAGGCTTAAACTAAAATTTGAAATTATAATTTTGGGAGAGTATTTTGACTCTCCCAGATTATTTTGATAAATGAAAATATTCACAGATTTAGATAAAAATAATTACGATAAGAGAAGTGTTGTAACAGTAGGAACATTTGATGGCGTTCATAAAGGTCATAGAGTTGTAATTGAGAAGTTGCATGATTTGAAAGAAAAGTTTGGATGCAGAAGCGTAATCGTAACTTTCGACCCTCATCCGCAATTAGTTCTTAAAAATCGTGGAACAGAGATAAAACTTCTTTCAACCACTGAAGAGAAGTTGGAAATTTTTGAATCACTTGGTGTTGATGTTGTATTTCTGTTGAAATTCACAATGGATTTTGCAACAACTGACGCAGAGTCTTTTCTCAAAAAGTATCTGGTTGATGGTATTGGAGTTGAACATTTAGTACTAGGTTTCGATCATTCTTTCGGAAAGAACAGAGAAGGGAATTTTGAATCGCTTAATGAACTTACCGGAAAATATGGATTTGATTTGTATAAAGTGGAAGAATTTAAAGGCGAATCGAAAATAAACAGTACAACCATAAGAAATTTATTACGCCTTGGTAATCTGGAAAAAGCGCGTGAAATTTTGGGCGACGATTATTCTTTTGAGGGTATTGTTGTAACAGGAGATAGAAGAGGACATACGATTGGTTTCCCGACAGCAAACATTAAAGTATCTGACGAGCATAAATTGTTACCCAAAAACGGTGTATATCTGGCGAAAGTATTGCTTCAAGATGTTGAGTTTTATGGTATGATGAACATTGGTAATCGTCCGACAGTTTCATCGGGTAATGAAATTTACATTGAAGTTAACATTTTTGATTTCAATAAAGATATTTACGGAAAGAAAATAAAAGTTGTTTTAAAGAAATATATTAGAGACGAGAAAAAATTTGATTCTTTAACTGAACTCGTTAATCAGTTAAACAAAGACAAAGAAGAGTGTAATAAACATTTAATAAATAAATTAATTCAATAAAATGGGATTAACAAAAGAAGACAAACAAGCAATAATTGCAAAATTCGGAAAAGCAGACAAAGACTCCGGAAGACCAGAAGTTCAAGTTGCAATTCTTACAAAGAGAATTAACGAACTTTCAGCAGAACATTTTAGTAAACACAAAAAGGACAATCACTCAAAGACAGGTCTTTTAAAGATGGTAGGTAAAAGAAGAAAACTTCTTAAATACCTTGAAAATAAAGACATTACACGTTACAGACAGATTGTTAAAGATTTAGAATTAAGAAAGTAAACTTAAAAAGAAAGATAAAATGATTTTTAGAAAAACTATGGAAATCGGCGGAAGGAAACTTACGCTCGAGACAGGAAGATTAGCAAAACAGGCTAATGGTGCAGTTTTGGCATCTTATGACGATAATGTTGTATTGTGTACAGTAGTTGCAAAAGAAGAAGCGAACGTGGGTCAGGATTTTTTCCCGTTGTCCGTTGATTACAGGGAAAAGACTGCTGCGGCAGGAAAAATTCCCGGAGGATTTTTCAGAAGAGAAGGAAGACCGTCTGAAAAGGAAATTTTATCCTCTCGTCTTATTGACAGACCTATAAGACCGATGTTTGCAGAAGGATATTTTTGTGAAACGCAAATAAATGTCAGTGTTTATTCTGCGGATGGTGAATATGACCCGGACGTAATAGGATGTGTTGGTGCATCAGCAGCATTATTAATTTCCGATATACCTTTTCTTGAACCAATTGCAGAAGTAAGGTTAACAAGAATCAACGGTGAGTTAATCGTTAATCCAACTTTTGGGCAATTAGAGCAGGGTGATTTTGATGTTACCGTTGCCGGAACTTTGACATCAATCGTAATGGTTGAAGGTGAAGCAAAAGAAGTGTCTGAAGAGGATTTGTTATCAGCAGTTGAATTTGCACATAAATATATCATAGATCTTTGTAATTTCCAAAAGGAGTTTGCTGCAGAAGCTGGTAAAACTAAAAGAATAGTTGATCCTATTGAAGATAAAACAGAAATAACGAATGATGTTAAGGCAATATTTGAAGATGAAATTAAAAAGCTTGACAGAACGATACTTACAAAAGAAGAGAGACACAAAAAGACTAAGGAATTAAAACAAACTGTTCTAACATGCACTTGCAGAGAAGTATCCTGAGTCGGAAAAGAAACTGGACGAAGTTATGCATGATATTCAGCAGGTTGATATGAGAGAATATGATTATTGAAGAACAAATAAGACTTGATGGCAGAGGCGTTACGGATATAAGACCTATAACCTGTGAAATCGGTGTTTTACCACGAACACACGGTTCTGCTCTTTTTACAAGAGGCGAAACCCAAAGTTTAACAACTATGACTCTCGGAACAAAACGTGACGAGCAAATAGTTGAAGGTTTAATTAAAGAAGAAGGAAATAAAAGATTTATTCTGCATTATAACTTCCCGTCATTCAGCGTTGGTGAAGTTGGCGGAAGACCGGGACCAGGCAGAAGAGAAATCGGTCACGGAAATCTTGCAGAACGTGCTTTAAAGAAAATGATTCCTTCGGAGACAGATTTTCCTTACACAATCAGAATTGTTTCTGATGTTCTTGAATCAAACGGTTCATCTTCAATGGCTACTGTATGTGCAGGCTCACTTGCGCTTATGGAAGGCGGGGTTAAACTTAAAAGACCTGTAGCCGGTATTGCAATGGGACTTATTAAAGAAGAAAATAAAGTTGCTGTTCTTAGCGACATTCTTGGATCAGAAGATCATTTTGGTGATATGGATTTCAAGGTTGCCGGTACAACAGAAGGTATAACTGCAATTCAGATGGATATAAAAATTCAGGGAATATCATTCGATATAATGAAACAAGCCTTAATACAGGCTAAAGCAGGAAGACTTCATATTCTTGGAATTATGAATGAAACTCTTGCTGAAGGCAAAGAAGAACTTTCCCGATATGCACCGCAGTTATTTTCTATACAGGTTCCTGTGGATATGATTGGTCTCGTTATCGGACCTGGCGGAAAAACTATTAGAAGTATAATTGCCGAAAGCAAGGCAGAGATTGATATTAACGATGAAGGCAAAGTAACTGTTGCCGCAGTAAATAAAGAGAATGCTGATATTGCAATCAATATGATTAGAGCATTAACCGCAGTACCCGAAGTGGGAAAGATTTATGATGGCGTAGTTAAGGGTATTAAAGAATTTGGTGCCTTTGTTGAAATTATGCCCGGTAAAGAAGGACTTCTGCATATTTCTGAAATTGATGTTGTAAGAGTTGCTAATGTTTCTGATGTATTAAAGATGGGTGATAAGATTCAGGTTAAACTTCTCGGAATAGATGACAATGGAAAGTTAAAACTAAGCAGACGTGCATTGCTTAAGAAAAGAAGGTGATGAAAGTGGTTCTCACGAAGAAAGACCAAAGAGAAGAGAGGGCGGGCATTCAAGACCACCTAACAGAAAACCAAGAGATAATTAATTCATACATAAGCCGGTTTAGACCGGCTTTTTTATTTACATATATTGGAACTCCATTATGCTTTGACAGTATAATTTATATTGTATAAATTTTAGAAAAATTATTTTATGAAAAATATATTATTTACTTTCTTGATGATGGTTGTTTTAACATCTTGCTCTAAATCTCAGGATACTGGTCTTGAGAACTGGACTTCTATTCAATATCATTATTCAGCGGGTCCTTTGCCGCCGCCTTATCATTACAGCTATCAGATTTCTGTTAATAAAGATGGCGCGTCTGTTGTGAATTATCATTTAGGTTATGATAATAATTATCCTTCTCTCGATTATAACTTTACAGTTTCAGCGGAAGATTTAAAATTGCTTGAAGAAAAAATCTGCCAATCAAAACTTGCTACAGGTAAAGTAGAATCCGTTCCTGAGAACACTCATCCTATTGGCGG
This sequence comes from Ignavibacteriota bacterium, assembly GCA_963748665.1. Taxonomy (GTDB): domain Bacteria; phylum Bacteroidota; class Ignavibacteria; order Tepidaquicellales; family Tepidaquicellaceae; genus CAIKZJ01. Next base: position 302,734 of record CAVVJW010000028.1, read on the forward strand.
TTCTTTGAATAGGGTAAGGTTGACAATTACAAATCCTAACCCTGACCTCGACCAGCCGCCGCAGGTTATTGAATCTCCATATTTTCCGAAAGAAGAATTTAAAAATGATTTGCAGGAGTTGTATGATTTTATTAATAAACTCGTTCCGGGTGATGTGTGGCTTGAAATCAATGGTAAGAAAACCGAATACGAAACAAATTATAAAAACAAATAGACTGTAAACTAAAAACCCCTCGTGCGAGGGGTTTTTTATCTTACAATTAATGTTTGTGTATGTCTTTATGCATTATTCTTTTCTTCTCTACTATTTTTCCTTTGCCGTATAACTCTGATATATTCTTGTGCATCTCCTTGTCGTTTTCTGCGCGTAACTGATTGATTGAATAATCTATTACGCTTGCAGGGAAAATATCATCTCTTTCGTAAAGTGCACGTTTGCTTTCAAGTATATCCGCTGAATCAGCACACGTTGCAGGCAGACTCGGGAATTCTACATCCTGATTTTCTTCTTTCGTCTTTCCTTTAAAATAAAGTTTCTCGGTTAACTTCAGAGATTCTTCCGAATGTGTAAACCCATACTCCGCCGCCATTGCTATTCCCGCAACTAACTGGTGCACGTTCGCACTTCCATCGGGTACGCGCAGTTCAATCGTCTGCATACTGTCAATCTTCATCGGCTCGCTCTTTTCGCCAGGATTTACCAACTCTGCAAGGTTGCTCGTCTTCGACCATCCAAGCGGTACTCTTATCATCGCTTTTCTGTTTGCATCGCTCCAGAAAAATTGTGTCGGCGCTTCCATATTCGGAACAAGCCTTAAGTATGAAGAAGGAACTGTGTTTCCAAACGCTGTTAATGAATCCGCAAACCCCAGTAACCCGCCGATAAGTTTTTTCGAATGAATTGTTAAATCGCCCTTCTCATCTACCATCACACTCTTGCCGTCTTTAATCAGTTTCAAATGAAAATGCATTCCGCTTCCTGCGTAACCTTCTTCTATTTTAGGCGCAAAGGTTGCTACGATTCCGTTTTGATACGCAATGTTTCTTATCAGCCACTTTGCTATCACTATGTTATCAGCGGCTTCTTCTATCGGAGTCGAAAGAAATTCTATTTCCAACTGTTCGCCCATTCTTCCGTCTATCTCGGGATTGGCACTAACAATCTTTTCTATAAAACCTACTTCACTGTGAGCATACTTTACCTGTCCCGCAATCTGCGTAATCATTCTTAACATATCCGATAAAATCTTTCCCGATTTCAGGTAAGGTCCCGATGCGTGGTATCCCTGCTGTCTTGGCGGGAAGTACATATTGTTTTCAGGATTGAAAAGTAAGTAGAACTCAAGTTCGCCGAGTGCGTGTAGTTCAATGCCCGTATTCTTTTTGAAAAGTTGCGCGGCTTTGTGCAGAATGTTATCGGGCGTAAACGGCGCAAGTTCACCGTCTGCTGTTACGTATCTGCAAACAAAATCCAGACTCGTGCTGTTAAACGGATTTAAGAAAGCAGTTTTATAAACAGGTACAACGTACAAATCTGAAAGTCCTGTATCAACCAGACCTTTAAACAGCGACGAGCCGTCAACTCTTTCACCCTCTGTTAAAACAATTTCCGCATTCTTTCTGTCGGGAAGGGGAATTCTCAACTCTTTTAGTTTTCCGTCTAAAGCAGTGTAATGAAACCTGATAGTTTCAATCTGTTTCTCTTCAATAACTCTTAGTAAGTCTTCGCGTGTAAAATCTTCTTTCGGTTTATCAAGAAATTTACTCAGTGGACTTGTTAAAGCGTATTTAATCATATTATATAATTTGGATTAATATATTTTTAATGAGATTTATACAAAAATACTCTTATTTAAACTCATTTTCTATACGAAAGTTAAGAACCTGAGCCATTTCCCTTTTACATTCAGCATTGCAAAAACTGACTGCTTTCTTTATGTTTGCCTATTATATGCTAAACTTAATCAACTATATAGGCAAACGCGGGAAACTTGTGGATGGCTCTGTTATCACTACAAGGTGGGTTTGCTTTTTCGCTCCGCTGTTTCCGCTGGATTCTTTCAGGTTTTGGCTCGGGGGAAAAGAGCCGAAAACTTTTTATCAGCGAAAACTTTTTGCCAATTCGCTTTCGGTGGAAATTCCTTTGGATTGGATTAACGTCTCGCTTGTTTACAGCGTCTATCTTTTTATCGCGGCTTTTGCCTCGTACCTTCTTCAGAGCAAAACTTTTGTGATTGTATTTTCTGTGATGTTCTTCTGCATATATTCACTTCACGTCTTTTTGAAATACAGCGAGAAAAAGTTTTATGCGATTGAGAAAGAAAAAACTTTTCAATGCGAAAAGTGTAAAGCAAAGTTTAACATTTTAAAACTGAATGTGAAGCACAAATATTTTCAGTGCCCGAAATGTAAGTCTGTAAATTCTTTCTGAAAAACTTTACTTAAGCAGTACGAGTTTCTTCGCAAGAGAAAAATCTCCCGCCTTCATAACGTAAAAATAAACTCCGCTTGAAAAGTTTATACCGTTGAACAAAACTTCGTATGCGCCTGCTTTTTTATTTTCATTTAAAAGAGTCGCAACCAGTCTGCCAGCAACGTCATAAACTTTTATCGTTACAAATGCATCCTTCGGAATTTTGTAACCGATAGTTGTTTTCGGATTGAACGGATTCGGAAAGTTCTGCCCGAGTTCAAAATCTTTCGGAACAATGTTTTGCGGATTGTCAGGCGGTATCACTTCCGAAAGTGCGTACTTAAAAGTTCTCCACTGCGACGTAAGATAAGGTACAAAAGGAATTGTTGTAGATGATGCCGATGCTAAAAGATTTCCACCTTTGTTGAAAATATTTGTGTAAGTGTTTCCGCCGTCAACAGAAATGTTAACAATAAGACTGTCTGCATAAGGTGTAAGGTAAACAGCATAAGCCCAGTCGAAAGTCAGTGTATCAGAAGACGAAACACTATCAAATATCGCGCTGTATAAAGTGTCCCTTTGTCCGACGACCGAATAATCGTAAAAAGGCATCTTAACAGAACTCACACCTCCAAGCGTAACACCGTTTGCATCATATGTTCTTTCGAAAGTCAGGAAGCCGTCAATATTATTAATCTTCCACCCGGCGGGTAAGAATATACCTTCAAAGTTTTCATAATTAAAATATGAGACTGTGTCCGCGGCTTTCGGGAAATATTTAAATTGTATGTTTCGATGAGATGCATAGTACCTTGAATCGGAGTCAGGTTTAAAGTTCTTTGGTTTCGAATAATTTGTAAACTTTTGTTTTGAGTAAACCAGTGTATCGCTCTTTGCAGAATTATAAACTGTCCTGTCTAAATCACTTTGTATAAATGCAACCGTATAAATAGCCGTGTCACTCCAGAGAGAATCAACGTGAAACCTTACCACGTATTGCGATGAACCTACATTGCCGGTTAGTGGAAAACCAACAGAATCAGGATACATCCTCCGGCAAACATCATAGAATATTGTTTCACCGCTTGCACCAATTGGAGCAGAATAAACAACCTGTCTTTCAACAGCCGCAACACGGAGTCTTAAATTTTTATTTTCAACAGGAAAAAGAAAATTGACATTTATAGTTGATTCTATTGTATCGCTCGCAACCTGCACGTTAGTAACATTTAAGGCTACAGGCGACCCCAATAAAAGGCTCGACTCAAATGGTTTGTAAAGGTTTGAGTCAACATAGTAGGGAACAGGTAACCTTGTTCTTCCGTCAGCGATAGTTACCGGGGCAGAGTTTGCAAAATAATATTCACGTCTGCGCTCCACCATTGCAGTATCAAAGAGATACATAGAGTCTATTCCGGGTTGCGGGAAACCAACGTGATATTTAATCGGACATATCTTTGAAAAATTATTATTAACAAAAGTATCAAGAAACAAATTGTTACCTCCGCATGACGGCGAAGTAGCGGAAGTGAATTCTTCGAGCAGCATGTTACGTGATGCTCCAGTAAGAAACAAAGAAGATTTTCTTAATGTATCGTTTAAATGGCTCGAATCGGAAGCATGCTGAAAATAAGATATCAGGTTAATTTTTAAATTTGCCGGAATGTAAATCAGATTAAACGAAGCATATCTTGTTTCCCCTGAATTCATTGGCGTTATTTTTGTAGAATCATAAATAGAAAGTTCCGGAATTCTCAAAAATACTTTTAAAGAATCTGATAAATTTCCCAAACCGATATTTGAAACAGTAACTATTGGAATTACTTCGTATGAAGATGTTCCCGGCAAAAGAATAGTATCACCCGGAATGTTATAAAAAGACGTAATGGCTAAATCGAAATTCTTTCTGTTACCCATTAGTATATTATCAATGTACAGGTTATTTCCAAAACCATTGTAAGTAATGAATTGAAGCATTACACTTTTTCTTGCCTGAACAGAAAGACTGTTCGGAAATAAAAATGATGCTGAAAGAAATAGAACAATTACAACTAAATATTTTGCATTGATAATTCTCAAATCAATTCATCTTTGTTTGCTTGAAATAAAACCTGTAGAAAAAGTATTCAATAGCCGTAAGAACTACAAGTGAAATAGAATCCTTCGGCAAGATTCTTCCATAACCATTTCCATAAACCTTAATAAATCCCGTAATCTTCAGAAAGAACATTGAAACACTCCCGGTCGGTAAAAGAACTTCATATCCTGCGTCGGAAATTAAAAACCCAACAACCAGGTCAGAGATAGTCCAGCCTACGGTAAAAAGTACAACTATAAAAAATACGTTTAAAAAAGCCTGAACAATTCCGTCTGACTGGTATGATTTAGCAAAAGCCCAGACAGCAAAAATAGCATGTGCAAAGAATATGATTACAGGTATCAAACCAAAATCCCTTTATTTAAATTTAAAAAGCACTTTTTGAAAAAAACATTTCCTTTATTGTCTTTAATATAATCTTAATATCAAAAACTAAAGACCAATTTTCAATATAATAAATATCGTACTCAATTCTTGTTTGCATTGAAGATTCTGAACCGCGCAAACCATTTACCTGAGCCCAACCGGTTATTCCGCATTTCACTCTGTGACGTTCAAGATATTTGTTTACAGAATCTTTCATAATGTTTATAAAATACTCGCGCTCTGGTCTCGGTCCGACAATGCTCATATCACCTTTTAACACATTTAAAAACTGCGGCAATTCGTCAAGGGAATATTTTCTTAAGAAAAGTCCGATAGGAGAATATCTGTTATCATCTTTCGATGCGAACTTCGGCGTACCGTCTGCTTCCGCATCAGTCCTCATCGAACGGAATTTCAACATATCAAATTTTCCTCCGTCAATACTTACTCTTTCCTGTTTATAAAACACAGGTCCTTTAGAAGTGAGTTTAACAAGCAGCGCAATTATTGTGAAGATAGGAGAAATCATTAAAAGGATAAACAAAGAAGCAGCAATATCAAACAGTCTCTTAACAATCCTGTCCCATATACTAAGCGGAAACGATTTAATAATCATTAATGGAATGCCATCAATTTCCGAAATCTTTAATCTGCTGGAAATCAATTCCATAAAGTCAGGAACAAGCATAAACTCGACATTAATTCCTTCGCAGCTTTTTATAATCCTATAAAGATGTTCATTCTGTTCAGGTGGAAGGCAAAACAAAAGGTTTTGAATTTTATTCTCCCTTATCTTTTGTGAAATGCTTTCAAAAGAGCCGAGAAATTTTTTACCCTTTGCATATTCATCTTCAGTAATCCCCGAAGTAAAAAAACCAATGATTTCAAAACCTGTATATTTGTCTTTCGAAAGAGTTTTGTAAATACTATCGGCCATTTCATTCATTCCGACAATTGCAACTTTCTTCAATCCGATATTCTTATTGTAAAAAGTCTTTTCAACTTTCAGCATAATATATCTGCCAAACGTGATATATACTATCGCAAACATCCATATCATAACAAAGACCAGCCTCGAATAAGGAAAATCTCTGAAAAAGAATATGATTCCAATCGATAACAAGATGCTTGTTGAAACGCATTTCACAATCTGAACAAACTCATCACCTATAAAAACATTCCTGCGGAGTTTATACATTTTGAAATTTAACAAAGTTAATATCCAGATTGGTAAAGTGAATATCGCAAAATATATGTAACCGGATAACTCCGGGAATCCTTTTTCTACTGAAACTATGTTCGTGAATGTTGTGTAAAACCTGAAGTAATATGCCGTTAAAAAAGCTGCAATAATACTCGCAACATCAAACGCAATCGTTGCTACCGGTATTACTATTTCTATCTTTGAAAACTTCTGCTTCAATTGTATATTTAATTTAACCTCCAAAAATAAAGTTTTAAACCTTAATACTAAATGTAAATAAACAGTAAGTTTATTTACTATGCAATCTTCATAAGATACAACGCATCCTTATATTTGGAGAGAAACATATTCTTTATGGTTTGGTGTTCCGGCATTCTTAACTGCGGATCTCTATCAATTATATCAAACGCCAGTCTTCTTGCCGAATCAAGTATGTCTCTGTCTCTGTTTAAATCAGTTAAAACAAAATTCAAAACCCCTGACTGCCTTGTTCCAAAAAATTCACCCGGTCCCCTGATTTCCATATCTACTTCTGAAATCTTAAATCCGTCTGTTGTCTCACACATTGTATTAAGTCTTTTTCTTGATACTTCATCAAGATGCTTTGCTATTAAAATACAGTGTGACTGTTCTGCTCCTCTGCCTACACGTCCTCTCAACTGATGTAATTGCGAAAGCCCAAACCTTTGCGCTTCTTCTATTATCATAATAGTAGCATTTGGAATATCTATTCCTACTTCAATCACAGTTGTAGCCACAAGCAGATTAATTTTCCCTTCCTTGAACTCATTCATTGCTTCTTCAATCTCATACCAGAATTTCCTGCCGTGTACCATTCCAATTTTAAAATCTTTAAAAACACCATCTTTCAAGAGGGCAAAATTTTCTTCCGCTGATTTCAAATCAAGTTTCTCGGATTCTTCTATAATAGGATATATAATAAATGCCTGTCTGCCTTCCTTTATCTTTTTCTTTACAAAATCCCATATCTTAAATTTATCTTCTTCTTTTCTCAGAAATGTTTTTATAGGAATTCTGTTTTTTGGCAATTCGTCTATTATTGATACGTCGAGGTCGCCGTAATATGTAAGCGAAAGAGTTCTTGGAATTGGCGTTGCTGTCATAACGAGTACATCAGGGTTTAGACCCTTGTCTTTTAATTTTGCCCTCTGCATTACTCCAAATTTATGCTGCTCATCTATTATGACAAACCCTAAATTTTTAAACTCAACCGCTTCCTGAATTAATGCATGAGTTCCGATTATTATGTTTGAATCTCCAAGTCTTATATCCTGCAATATAGTTTCCCTTAATCTTTTCTTCTGTCCTCCAACGAGCAACGATACTTTATAATTGGTTTTTGCAACAACATTAAACTGTTCAATAAATTGTGATATTGTATAATAATGCTGTTCTGCAAGAATCTCCGTTGGACACATAAGTGCTGACTGATATCCGCTTTGAAGTGCAATCAACATTCCAAAAATTGATACAATTGTTTTCCCGCTTCCAACATCACCCTGTAATAATCTGTTCATAATATTACTCGATTTCATATCGCTGTAAATTTCATTTATCACGCGCTTCTGTGCATCCGTAAGATCAAACTTTATTGTTTTTGAAAAGTATTCAGTGAGAAGTTTTATATCTTTTGTAAATGTTATTCCTTTTATTTCGTTTTGCAAACCCTTCTTCTTCAATGCCATTAAAAGTTGAACGTAAAACAATTCTTCAAACGATAATCTTCTCCTCGCTTCCTCAATATCATCAACCTCATTCGGAAAGTTTATACGCAAAATAGCGTTCTTCCTCGGAATGAAATTGTATTGTTTAATAATATCCTCGGGAATAGATTCATTAACCAGATTAGGATTCAGCTTTATAAGTGCTCTGAATGAATTAAATACAATTTTTGAAAGTGTTAATGGTTTTATCCACGTTGCTTTAAGAACTCCAGACAGTTCATAAATTGGTATAATTTTAAACTTTAAGAAATCTGAATCATTTATCTCGGAAAAATTAATTCTCACATGGTCTTTATATTCTAATCTAACATTAAACCCCTTAAATGCTGTGCCTACTTTCCCATAAAACAAATAATCGTCGTTCAGTCTGAATTGTTTTGCCCTGAACTCCGATGCTCCAAATATTGGAATTTCCATAACTCCTGTACTATCTTCTAAAAGAATTGTTGTCGGATGTGTGGACCTTGCCGGCTTTTCTACCTGAATTACCTTTCCGAGTATTAAAACCGTTTCGCCAAACATTTTTCTTGCCTCAGAAACTGTTGCTCTGTTTACGTATGTTCTTGGTATGAACTGTAAAAAATCTTCAAGTTTGTTAATACCAATTTTTGCAAAAGCCTCTGCTCTCTTATCCCCAACACCTTTTAAATATTTTATGTCCATTTCTTTAAATTAAGAATTTTATAAAAATAATGTAAGAGAAGAATAAAGTACGGATGAATTATTATTTATTTAAATTTTTACGTGAATAATTGTGTTATATTATTTATCTTATGTTAAATTAAATTATTATTATGCCTTTTTATCATAAACTTGGAAAGATTCCGCAAAAGCGGCATACTCAGTTCAAACAACCTGACGGTTCACTTTATAAAGAAGAATTGTTTTCAACAATCGGATTTGACAGCATTCTTACGAATGCATATCATATCTATTCTCCTGCAAAAATTGATGATATAGATTCTGAAATAATCGATCTTACTCCTAAAGAGTGGTCTGATGCTGGTTTACGACCGTATCACTTTAAAACAAAAGATACACCTTTCAATTCGGATTTTGTCTTTGGCAGAAATCAGATTATGTTTAACAACGATGTTATAATGAGTGTCTGCCGTCCCGAAAACCAAACAGACTTCTTTTACAAGAACGCTTCTTGTGATGAACTCATTTTTGTTCACGAAGGCGAAGGAACTCTCGAAACAAACCTCGGTGTTCTTAATTTTGTAAAAGGTGATTATCTTGTTATTCCAAGAAGTGTGATTTACAGACTCGTTCATAAAACTCCTTTGCGTCTGGTTATATTCGAAGCAGCCGGTCCTATCACTACTCCTAAAAGATACAGGAATGAATTCGGACAACTGCTCGAACACTCTCCATATTGCGAACGTGACATTCGTGTTCCACAGGAATTACAAACATTCTCAGGTAAAGGCGATTATGTCGTTAAGATAAAGAAAGAAAATAAACTCTATTCTATCCATTACGACTATCATCCTTTCGACGTAATCGGTTACGACGGTTACTATTTCCCGTGGATTTTTAATATAGATGACTTTATGCCCCTGACAGGTAAAATTCATATGCCGCCACCAATACATCAAACATTCGACGGACCAGGATTTGTTATCTGTTCTTTCGTTACTCGTTTGCTCGATTATCATCCGCTTGCAATTACAGTTCCTTACAATCATAGCAATATTGACAGTGATGAAATGCTTTATTATGCTGATGGAAATTTCTTCAGCAGAAAAGGAATTGACTACGCTTCAATCAGTTTACATCCTGGCGGACTTACTCACGGTCCTCATCCCGGCACTGTTGAAGCAGCACTCGGTAAACTCGAAACAGTTGAAACAGCTGTAATGATGGACACGTTCAGACCGCTAAAACTTACTGATTATGCAAAACAAATTAACGATGAGAAATATTATCTAAGTTGGAAAGAATAAAATAAATTAAGTTTGAACACAAAAGTATTTTCATTAATACTTTTGTGTTCTATTTTTTACTGATTAAAATATTAGAATATTATTCGCCACTGCCTGAAACTCTTTCTTTGTCATAACAGTATCGCAACCGGATTTAAACAGACGTTCTTTTGTTTCATCATTGACCGAGCTTAGCACCGAAACAATTTTAATATTCTTGTTTTGATCAGAATTCCTTGAGTTTAAAATAAATTCAAAATTGGAATCAGTATCTGTATCCATATCAACAATCATCCAGTCAATATGACCATCGCTTTTATCTTCTGTTATTGTTATCTGATGATTTAACTTCGTTAAAGTTAATGTTGATATATTTATAAACCCTTTGAATTCTATATCATTTGAAACCAGCAATATTTTTCGCGTCATATATAATTATCCGTTATACTGTATATACGTGTTTAATATATCTATCTTTTCTTCTTTAAGCTTTACGTCAACAAGCATCATATCTCTCATCGAAACCAAACCTATCAACGACTTTTCCTCAATCACCGGCAAATGCCTGATTTTTTGCTGCTTCATTATTTTCAAAGCATGCTCAATCGTATCCGAAGAATCTATTACTATAACGTCCTTTGTCATAACGTCGTCTATAATCGTTTTATGCAAATCATATTCCCGCACAATACATCTTCTCAGCAAATCACGCTCTGAGAATATTCCAAGCAAGCCTGAAGTCTTATCTAACACAGGCACAGCGCCTATATTATGCAAATCCATAAACTTCGTTACTTCATAAACTGTCATACCTGACCTTACAAATAAAAGTCTGATATCTGTTAAATACTCTTTTAAACTTTTCATTTTTCTAACTCCGTTGTTAATTGATTTAAAATAATTAATTATGTTAATTATTGCAAGATTTGAATTAATATTATTTATGGAAAACAAAAGTTTAAAAACAGGGGTTTGTCCTGTCTGTGAAAGTCAGAATGTTTATTCTGACAAAGAAGTTTCAAAAAGAGGCGAACGTATGATTGTACCCGTAACTTCTTTTCGGCAAATTTATTCCGACTGTTACATCTGCATCAACTGCGGATTTATTCAGGAGTTTGTTCGCGAAAAAGATTTAAAGGATGAAAAACTAATCAGCAAATTAAAAGAAATCTGGAAAAGAGTAATTTAAAGGAGGGCATTTAAACCCTCCTTCTGAAATTCTTTATTTGTTCTTTTTGAATTTACTTATATCCATTTCTTTAAACGTAATGTCTTTAGGTACTTCAAACATTTTATCATCAGCATTTGCATTCAGTTCAAGTTTCTTTGCCTCAATCACTGCATTCTTTCCCTCAAACTTCAGCATCACATAATCTTTATAGAAATAATACTTATTACCAACTTTATCCTTATAAACATTACACTTATAACCAAGTACCTCACCCGTACCATCTTTCTCAAAATCCTTCAAATGCTCCTTTGCCTTAAACATCTTATTCGACAAATCTTCATCACCCGTATCCACAGCCTTCATCTTCATTCCTATCTTCTGCTTTCCAATATCCGTTACCGTATAAACATAACCGTCACCGGGAAAATATGCCTCCGCTTTCATCTTCATTCCACCCGCATCTGTATCCACCTGACTCTTTGACTTTGTACCCTTTGTGTACAACTCCATTGTAATTTTCTTCTCTCCGCCAATTTCATAAACTATATGATACGACGAATTCTCATTAATTTCTGTTTCAGTCTTCCCATCCGAAACAGATTCGGTTTTCTTAATGTCATCATTTTTCTTATCTCCCGAAGTTTCTGTTTCAGACTTCTTTCCGCACGAAGTTAAAAACAAAACTATCGCAAATGACAATAAAAATAAATTAATCCTTTTAAACATTTTGTTCTCCTTTAATGTATTAGTTTTAAGTATAATTTAATGTTCGCAAATATATCTTTCAAGCATTAATGAATCCGGGGTTAATAATTCCTGTGTATAAACAAAAAGGGAAGTGTTACTTCCCCTTTTTAATCTTGTTGTTCTTATCAACAAATATCTTCTTTGGCTTAAACTTTTTTAACTCTTCTTCGTTGAACAAAGCATAACTGATTATTATCACCTGGTCTCCAACCGCTCCAAGCCTTGCAGCAGCACCGTTCAAACACACAACTCCGCTGTTCCTCTTTCCGGGAATTAAATATGTCTCAAACCTTGAACCGTTATTCACGTTAACAATCTGAACCCTTTCGTAAGGTATCATTCCCGCTGCATCCATCAATGTTGTATCAAGCGTTAAACTACCTTCGTAGTGAAGCTCAGCCTGAGTTATATGTACTCTGTGTATTTTTGATTTACACATTATCCTTTGCATCTCTTTATATCCTTTTGTTTAATTATCCTTTTTAAAAATAATATTGTCTATCAATCTTGTTTTACCGCAATAAACCGCAAGTGATATTAATACTTCCCCCTCAAACCTTTTCAAATCATCTATTTCATTCAGCATTGTATTGTCCGTTACCGCAATATACTGTAACGAGAAATCACTTGATTTCGTTTCAATCATTGTTTTCAGTTCGGTTATCAATGATTCCTTACTCTCATATTCGCCAGTTAGAATTTTTTCTTTGCCGAAATTCAGTGCCTGATTTATCACAGCCGAACTATTTTTCTGCTCTTCACTTAAGTATGTATTCCGTGAACTTTTTGCAAGTCCGTTATCTTCTCTTATCGTCTCGCAAATCCTGATATTTGTATCAAGGCTCAAATCATCAACCATCTTTTTCAAAACAGCAACCTGCTGAGCATCCTTTTGTCCGAAATAAGAACAATGTGGTTTTGTTATGTTAAACAATTTCAGAACAACCGTCGCTACGCCTTTGAAATGCCCTTGTCTGTATTGTCCTTCAAGTCTGTCCGAAAGTTCATCAACATTTACATACGTTCTGTAATCGTCACCATACATTTCATTTTGTTCCGGATTAAATAAATAATCTACTCCCGCCTGTTTGCAAATGTAATAGTCTCTCAGAAAATCACGGGGATACTGTCCAAAGTCTTCGTTCGGCAGAAACTGGGTCGGGTTTACGAATACACTGGCAATAACTATATCACATTCATCTCTTGCGGCAATCATTAGCGAAACGTGACCTTCGTGCAAAAAACCCATAGTTGGTACAAAGCCTATGGTTTTTCCCGTCCGCCTGTAAAATTCTGCAATTTCTTGCATCGGTTTTATTTGTTTAATGACTTTCACTTAGTTAGCAAATAGTTTTAACAACTGCGTAAGTTTTTCTTTCATATTTTTCCTGTCAACGATTAAATCCAGGAAACCATGTTCCAAAACAAAGTCAGAGCGCTGAAATCCCTTTGGCAAATCTTTTCCCGTCGCCTGCTTAATAACACGAGGTCCTGCAAAACCAATTAATGCATTCGGCTCCGCAATGTTCAAATCACCCTGCATTGCAAAAGATGCACTCGCACCGCCGGTTGTAGGATTAGTTATTAATGAAATATAGGGAATCTTTTCTTCTGCAAGTTTTGCAAGTCTCGAAGAAATCTTTGCTAACTGCATAAGTGAAATTCCACCTTCCATCATACGTGCACCTCCGCTCGATGATATAATAATAAGCGGCGTTCTGTTCTTTAAACATTTGTCTATTGCTCTTGAAATCTTTTCCCCAAGTACGCTGCCCATACTTCCGCCTATGAATGCAAAGTCCATAGCACATAAAACCGCCGGCATTTTGTTTATCTCGCCCGTTCCCCATCTTAATGCATCGTACAACTCTGTCTTCTTAATCGTCTCTTCAATTCTCTTTTCGTATGGTTTGGAATCGGTAAATTTCAGGGTGTCAACAGATTTCATTTTCCTGTCATACTCTTTGAATGAACCCTCATCGAATAATAGCTTAAAATATTCTTCGCTTCCTACCCTGAAATGATATCCGCATTTGATACACGTATAAGAGTTTGCCTCCCATTGTTTTTTGTGCATCATTTCGCCGCACTCATCACACTTTATCCACATTCCGTCAGGAACATCCAGTTTAGGTGTATCCGTTGAAATATTTTTTTCAGATCTTTTAAACCATGCCATTTTATTCTAATGTTTTAATTTATAAAATTTAATATATCTGAGAATGCACACAATTGCACTCTTAGATGTATCAATCGCCAAAAAATTGCTTCATATAAAATGGTTCACTTATACTAAAATCGCTTATTCTCTTTTCTGAAATATATTCTTTTGTAATACTAAACAAAGAATGTATATCCGATTTCTCAACTAAATCAACGGTTTCCATACCTTCGGGAAAATTAAATCTGGTTTTTTCATTTACAACGAAAATACCTTCATTCTGCCTTATATCATCCAGCACCGATATATCGAATTCAGAAACTCTTATCCCGTCTTTATAAACAGCATAATAAAACTCTTCCGTTTTCATATTTGAAAATATAAGCGGTATTACATTATTCACTTCATTCGGGTAACTTACATAAAACTTTTTCGCAATCATATCAAGTGAATGAATTTCTACTAAGTCCGCATCCGGTTGCAAAACAAATCGCTTTTGATATCGCAGAACCAATCCGAAGCCCCGTATAGGATCCGGGTCCATTTAACAAACCAACATAATCAATTTCCTGAAAGCATAAATCAAGCTTATCAAATTCTGTTTTAATCTCAAATACAAGGTCATCTGCATTTTTGCTTTCATCCAACTCTTTCAATATACAAAAATCACCTTTCTTGTTATAGGCAAATTCAATCTTTTTTGATGAAGTGTTTATTAGCAATATATTTGAATTTCTATCGGTTTTCACTCATTTTTTAATGTTTTATTGTTCTTTCCTGTGTTTTTTCCCCAAATTCGAAGAAAACAGCATCTAATTCAGACTTCAAATATTCTTCAGCAATCTCAGGCCACTCTATAATAACAATCGATTCAGGATTAATGTATTCGTTAAAACCAATAATTTCAAGTTCTGCTGCAGATTTTAGCCTGTATAGATCAAAGTGATATATCTTTAGAGCCGAACCATTTTCGAAGATACCATTGTATTCGTTAACAATTATAAACGTCGGACTGTTTACAACATCTTTAACATTAAAGTATTCACATATCCCTTTTACAAACTGAGTTTTACCTGTGCCTAAATCACCTTTAAGTCCGAGAATACTCCCGGGCTTTAATCTTTTTGCAAAACGCTTACCTATTTTAATAGTCTCTTTTGCGCTCTTGGAAACTATCATTATCCTTTACTGTCTAATATGGCAATTGGTAATATCATTTCTTCCATTGAAATACCTCCGTGCTGGAAAGTATCATTATAATAGTTTAAAAATTTATGGTAATCTGTTGGATAAACAAAGTAAAAATCCTCTTTAGCAATTATGTAATTTACAATCCCATTCCTGACAGGAAGTCTGTACTCCGAAGGATTCTTTATGAAAATTGCGTTTCTTGCGTCTGCTTTTATATTTCTTCCGTATTTATAACGGAGGTTTGTTGCGGATTCTTTGTCTCCCATTGCTTTTACACCGTGTAAACATCTTATACTACCGTGGTCAGTTGTTATTATTATTTTGACACCGGATTTAGTTGAAAGTTGTCTAAGCATTCCAAAGAAAGATGAGTGCTCAAACCACGATTCGGTTAAAGATCTGTATGCAGATTCGTCGGGAGCAATTTCTTTAAGTATTGCATTATCGCTTCTTGAGTGTGCAATCATATCTACAAAGTTAATTACAATCGCATTCAAATGGTTGTTGCAGAATGATAGTATCTTGCTCTCAACACCTCTGCTAAAAGCCGAATCCATTATCTTTGTGTACTTTAATTCATTGCGTAATTTTACCTTCTTTCTGTCGAGTAATTTTTGCAAGAACTCTTTCTCAAAATTATTCTTTGAGTTTTCATCGTCGTCACTTGTTTTCCATAAACTCGGATAATGTTTTTCAATCTCTGAAGGATACATTCCTGCAAAAATTGCATTCCTGCAATACGGAGTTGCTGTTGGCAGCAAGGAATAATAATAGTCATTACTGATTTTAAAGTAGTTCTCTAAATATTTTTCCATCATCTTCCATTGATCAAGTCTCATACAGTCAACCACGAAGAAAAAAACCGATTTATTCTTTTCTATCTCAGGAATTAAGTACTTTTCAGCAATCTCGTTTGAAAGCGAGGGTTTGTCTTCGGAATGGTTAACCCATTTCAAATAATTTCTTTCAACGTATTTTGAAAATTCGACATTACACTCTCTTCTCTGGTCAATTGCAGTTTGCTTTAAACCAAGTTCAGGGTGTTCATCAAGTTCCATTTCCCAGTTTGTCATTGAAGTATGAATATCAATCCAGTCTTTATAATCAGGGTCATTCATAAGCGAAACAGATATCTTGTTAAACTCCTGTATGTAATCTCTTGAAACCTGATTACCCTTGAGTTTATTACCTTCAAGAAATTTCTTGCAAACCAGTAGAACCTGTTTTGGGTTAACAGGTTTTAATAAATAATCACTAATTTTTTTACCTATAGCGTCTTCCATCAGGCTCTCGGTTTCGTTTTTTGTTACCATAACCACAGGAAGATTCGGCTTTATATCTTTAATCTCTGAAAGTGTTTCCAGTCCTCCCTTTCCGGGCATCATTTCATCCATAAATACAAGATCTATGTCATTTTCTTTGATAAACTGAATTGCATCATCACCGTTTGTTGCCTCATAAACTACATATCCCTTTTGTTTAAGGAATAGTATGTTCGACTTTAATAAATCAATTTCATCATCAACCCACAGAATATTTTCTTTGTTTTCCATATTATTACATTTTTTGTTTATAAAAATAGTATCAATTCATCATTTAGTGTTTTAATATTCCTTTTGCTTTGTTTAAACTTAATAAAATTATTTTTATTAATATTGTTTCTACTTAATTATAACAAATATTTCACAAATTCATTCTTAAATCTTGACTTTTAACCTTCAACCCTTATAACCTCTACAACGTTCTCAATATGATAAGTCTGCGGAAACATATCAACAGGTTGTATTCGTCCGATTTTATACTTCCCTTTGCTCATTATTATACTCAAATCTCTCGCCTGTGTTACAGGATTACAACTAACATACACAATTTTTTCATAATTCGATTCACTCAGCACCTCGCAAATATCAGGATGCAATCCTGACCTTGGAGGGTCAACAATTACTTTGTGATACTCCACTTCTTTAAAATTCATAAGAAAATCCTTTATGTCAGATGTTTCAAAATCAACATTATCTACATCATTCAGCAAAGCGTTTTCTCTGGCACTTACAATCGATTCATCAATCAACTCAATACCTTTAACCTTATTCACAAGGTCTGAGATATATATTGATATAGACCCGGTGCCGCAATATAAGTCCAGAACATTATCGGTTTTCTTAAAGTCGCCAAACTCAACTGCTTTACTGTACAGTTTTTCCGCTTGAAGAGTATTCGTCTGAAAAAAAGAATTAGGGGATATCTTGAATATAAACTCTTTATCACCCCTCTTTAGTTTTTCTGTTATAAACCCGTTACCGTAAATTACTTTTACATCCCCGGCAAAAGCCACCTGTGCCTTTTTTTGCGTGAAAGAATTCAGAAAAGTTGTAACCTGCGGAAAATACAATTTTAACTGATTCGAATAATCATTAATCACTTCTTCATTGTAATCAAAAGTAATCAGGTTTACTAAAAAATCTTTTGTTCTTCTGCATTCCCGAAGAATCAAAAACCTCAGGTATCCTTCGTGAGTATTCGTTGAATAGATTGAAAGATTTCTTTCCTTAAAAAACTTTCGTGCGTGATTTAATATTTTACTCGTAGAATCGGTTTGTAAAAAACACTCTTCTATATCAAGAATCTTGGTGTGAAATTTCGGGATGTGAAGTCCGACTGCAAACTTTTCCTTTTCTTTCCCTTCGTCAACAGTTGTAAGCCATTTCTCATCCGAAAACGAGAACTCCATTTTATTCCTATAATAGTAATCATTATCAGACTTCAGCGCTAAAGGAATTTCCAGATCTTTAAATCCGCCAATTTTTTCAAACGCGTTTTTCACCGTATCAGTCTTAAATTCCAGTTGTTTCTCGTAACTAAAATTTTGAATTTTACATCCCCCGCAAACACCGAAATGTTTGCATTTTGGAGTAACCCGGAAAGGTGATTTCTCAAGAACCACTTTTGTAACTGCTTCTGCATAATTTTTCTTTACTTTCCTTATTTCAGCCGTTACCACATCCCCTGGCAAAGCGTCCTTGCAAAACACAACAAACCCTTCTTCAATTCTTGCAACACCCATTCCTTCAGAGTTCAACGAATCTATCTTTAGTTCAATTTCCTGTTTCTTATTTAACATTTAATTTCTATTTAATCTTAACGTGTATTATTTATATGCATTCTGTTTATAATTCTAAAATTAATCAACATAATCAACATAAAACATCGAAATATTTTTACTTGATTTTATATTTATACTATACTCCGGAAAACCCGGAAAGTAATTAAGTAGATTTTTCATTACCTTTTTTCTGAACCCCATTCCAATTATATTTTGTTATAAAGTTTAAATTAGATATAGTATGGAAAGATTAATTGCAGTAAAGTCAAAGGAAGATATTCTTCCGCAATATCGTGATACTCCGGTTGAATTATTGTTTGAATATCATAATCTCAATCGAAATCAGGAGTCTTATGAAAAAGCACAGTTACTTGTCGGAATGTGTATGGATAATCGTAAACATCTGCATATTCCTGATAATTTTGCATTTATCATCCGTGCAGGTGGAGCGAATTTAAGATACAGTGAATTCAAAGTTTCCTATGCAATTGCCGTAGGGAAAGTAAAGCACATCGCTATTATCGGACATAATCACTGCGCTATGGTAAATTTAGTATCTCGTAAGGATGAATTTATAAACGGACTCACCGAACTTGCGGGTTGGGATAAAGAAAATGCAGAACAGCATTTTAACCAGTTTGCCCCTATGTACGAAATTGGCAGCGAAATAGATTTTGTTTTGAGCGAAACAGTACGTCTTCGCAGAAGATATCCGAAAGTTATTATTGCTCCACTACTTTATCTTGTTGAAGATAATAAACTTTATTTTATTAAAGAGGATTAGAAACTATTATATTGTATTAAATTAATTTATATGAAAATATGCGTGTATTGTGCCTCCAGCCCTAAAGTAAACAAAATTTATTTCGATGCTGCTGAAAAATTAGCAAAAGAATTTGTAAAGGAAAATATCGAAGTCGTTTATGGAGGCGGTGCACACGGACTAATGGGAAAAATTGCGGACACTATGTTGGAGAATGGCGGAAAGATAAAAGGTATTATGCCGAAATTTATGGATGATGTTGAATGGGGTCACAAAGGTGTCGCTGATTTTATTTATACAGAAACTATGCACGAGCGAAAAGCAAAGTTTCTGGAAGGAGTTGACGCACTTGTAGCTTTGCCCGGTGGTTGCGGCACGCTCGAAGAACTACTTGAAGCAATTACACTAAAACGACTCGGAAAGTTTGTAAAACCAATCGTTATACTTAATACTGAAGGCTATTATGACCCGCTAAAACAAATGCTCGAAAAATCAGTTGCGGAAAAATTTATGAACGAAATTCATCTCAGTATGTGGCAATTTGTTTCTAAACCGGAGGAAGTGATGCCCGCTATAAAATCAACAAAACAATGGGATAGCGGTGCTATCAATTTCGCTCTAAGCAAATGATTGGCGACTCTTTCTGTTGTAAAATTTATATCTGTTTTATTCTGTGGCAAAGTTATTGCAAATCCGTGTTTAAAATAATTTCCCTTTACCTATTCCGCTTTTATTATTATATTCTACAAAAGGAAGGAGTAAGTCATGGAAGACAAAACATCAATTGATATTTTCAGGAAATACTTCGAACGTCAGCTCGAATATGCCAGAAAAACACTCGATAAATCAGAGCATCTTAATCAGCCATTCATAACTTTATCCAGGCTAACGGGGGCAGGAGATATAAATTTTCCCGAAAAACTTGTCCACGCTTTAAATGGTATTGATACAAAAACTGAAAGTCCCTGGATGTTCCTCGATAAAGATATTCTCGAAGTCGTACTTGAAGAACATAATCTCCCAAAAGAAATATCAAAGTATATGCCCGAACGTAAAATTTCTGAAATACAGGACGTTATTGAACAATTATTTGGACTGCATCCATCGGAATATAAACTCATTAAAAAAGTCAGCGATACAATTCTACATCTTTCACATCTCGGGAATATTGTTTTAGTTGGCCGTGGTGCTAACATAATAACAAGAAATAACTTTAACGGTATTCACATCAGATTAATCGACTCGTTCGATAACAGGTCTGGAAATATTCAGAGATACTTCGGCTTAAGTAAAGTGGAAGCGGCAAAACTAATTGAGAAAGAAGATAGCGGCAGGGCTGCTTATGTCAAAAAGTATTTTAATAAAGACATTAACAATTCATCGCAGTATTCACTCGTTTTAAATTTTGAATTTTTAACTGTTGAAGATGCAATACGTTTAATATGTCACGAGGTAATCAGGATTCGAAACAGATTCAGAAGTTAAAACACGTTTTCTGAAAATTTTATTATAAATCATACTTTTGAAAATATTAAATGGTTAAAAAATACGGGATACTTATAGCACTGTTTCTAATCGGATTAGTTCTGTCAGGGATTAATCCGCACGATTATTTCACATGATTTTCTCGAAGTATTCCCTGCAATAATCGGATTTGTTATATTGATTCTAACGTTTAAAAAATTTCAATTCTCTTATTTAACCTATGTTTTTATTTTAATTCATTGTTATATTTTGTTTATTGGCGGACACTATACTTATGCCGCAGGTTCCGCTCTTTAATTGGCTAAAGGATGTTTTGCATCAAAGCAGGAATAATTACGATAAAGTCGGTCACTTCGCACAGGGATTTGTTCCCGCAATGATTGTAAGAGAACTCTTTATCAGGAAGGAAATTGTAAAAAAGGGAATGTGGTTGTCTTTTCTAACCGTTTGTGTATGCGTTGCTATTAGTGCTTTCTATGAATTCCTTGAATGGTTTGTTGCTGTTGCATCAGGGCAGTCTGCCGAAGCATTTTTAGGCACGCAGGGATATGTGTGGGATACGCAATCTGATATGTTGTTTGCAACTATAGGTGCAGTTTGTATGATTGTATTCATCTCACGCTTTCAGGATAAACAAATAAAGAATTTAGAAGAGTATTAACACTTACAAAACCCTCCGTAAATGCGGAGGGTTCATATAAAAATTTATCGAACAATTATTTTATCAGAATCATCTTTCTCGTTTCAACAAATTTACCTGCCGATAATCTGTAAACATAAATTCCGCTTGATAACCTGCTACCGTCGAATTCATAAGAATAACTTCCTTCAGTCTTGGTCTCATTATTTATCAGATTCGCTACAAGTTTTCCGCTCATATCATATACATCCAGCGTAACTCCCGATTTTTGAGGTATTACAAAGTTAATCATAGTCGTCGGATTAAAAGGGTTCGGAAAATTCTGTGTAAGTTTAAACGTTAACGGCTCACTTCCCTGATTTGAAATTCCCGAGACTGTTGATATCGAAAAATTTGTGTTTGACAAATCAAAGAATATATTTCCAACCGCTTCAACTTTTATTCTTGCCGTACTCGTTGACACCATCGGAAGATTTACTGTTTCGTTTCCATCGTTCGGAGTGTTTGCTATTAAAGTAGTCGGAAACGTAGTTCCGCCGTCGGTTGAAAGCTTAATGTTCACATTCGAACAACTTACAGGTGCTGTGTTTGTATTTGCTACATCCCACGTTATTGACTGAGGAAATGATTGCGTTCAAAGTTACTGCAGTATTGGGAGATGTTACAAGGAATGGTCCCGCCGAGGCAGAAACACTGTACGAAATATATTCAAACCCTACTCCGCCGCCCGGATACTTTATTGTCTCTTGCTATTAAACAAAAAGATAAATTTCTTGTGTATGTCGGTAAAATTTCTCCAATCACTTGTGAATTACTCAGTAAGCTCGAAAGTTTTGGAAACGTTCTCGTCGGAGATGTCACCGGTGTAAAAGACCTGAATATTGGTGCATTACCAACAGGTGCATTCCAGCTTCCTGCCGGTCCTATGTCATATTGTTCCCAGCAGTAAGTCAGTGGGTCGTTATCTGAATCAGTCGCACTTCCTGTTAATGAAAACGGTGTTGAAATCGGAATTGTATTTCCGCCCGCTCCAAGTGTTACTACGGGATTATGATTTCCTGTAGTTGTAACCTGAGCGCACGAAGTCCCGCTCCCGTTTGTGAAATTAAGAATCTCATCAAGACTCTTTGCAACAAAATATGCATCACTGTTACTTTGTAAATTGTTTGGTGAACATATTCCTGCGTACGCCATTATGGTTGCACCGCTTCCCGGTTCGTAAGCCGTACCTGCATTTCTGTTACCCCCGCCGCAACTTCCTGTCGTAGCGTTAAAAGTGTGATTGCCTCCAAATTGATGTCCCATTTCGTGTGCAACATAATCAATATAGAACGGGTCGCCTATTGGAGAAGGTAATCCGGTTACACCTCGTGCTTTCAGGCTTGCCGAACAAACACAACCCAGATATGCAACTCCTCCGCCGCCTGTGCTGAACACATGTCCAATATCATAATTTGCCGTACCGATTACATTATCGCAAGTAGTCTGGTTTTGTCCAAGCATTGTGCTGCCATTGCTGTTTGTATAAGGGTCTGTCGAAGCATTAGTATAAATAATTAAATTATTATTTGCCACAAGTATCATTCTCACCGAAACTTCTTTTTCATAAAACTCCCGTAACTCTGTTAAGCGCAGTTACAACAGCCGCAAGCCCCAGAGGAACTGTACCGCCGTGATATATCGTATATTCACCCGTTGCACCAGATCGCAATCCTGTAAGTCCTCAGTTCTCCTTCTGCAAGAGGCGATGTCCTCTCAGTTACCTGCTTCTTTAAATTCTCATTCTCAATCACCTCACAAATAAAATCACTATTCTTTAAAGTATAATCTCTTTTAAAATATGAAATATAATTTATATGTATCGCCCTTCGCATAAGGGTCAATAAAAATCATATCACCCGCCGTCATAATCATCGCATGAAAACCATGCGGTGTCACGTCAAGCCTCACCGAAGCATAAGGGTCATCAATACCCTGACCCGCAAAAGTTCTAATCTCGGGAAACTTATCAGCCAGACCCTTTTCCATCACAGGCGAATCCACTACCCTGAACCTGCCAAACCCGCCGTAAGGTAAAGGAAGAGATACAATTGTATTTGAATTTTTTGCTAAAACATTTTTTTCCTGCGGTGCGGAAAAAAGCACACTGCTCATCTCTGCCGTATTCAGCGTAAGCGTCCTGAACCTCTCGGGAATAATTACCCTCTCACCCGAACTCTGCACATTTGCAGAAGAAATATCATTCCAGTAACTATTGCTTTGCGCATTAAGCGAAACAAAAGTACTTACAAAAACAGTAAGCACTATTAATAAACTAAAAATTTTACTCATTAAAAAATAAATAACGGTTAATAAAAATCTATAAAAGTGAATTATTAAAAATACACACTAATTATCATTCTTAAACCCCAAATCACGCAATATAATTTCTGAAATTGAAACTCTACCTTGGGAATTATTCAGATGCTCTTTTCAGTTTATATTATTGTCTATAATAAATTAAAATGCTACATTTTCTTAAAAGAATTTACAAATCACATATCAGCAAACAATTATCCCTCAACAATAAACTTCTTTCATACATAAATTCATATATCGAATTGTTAATCCCAAATTACTAAATTACAATATGAGACTTTACCTTTTAACCGTAATCAATAAATTATGAAGAAGAAATATTTAAACGAAGTAAACGAAGGGGTCCAAAAGAACCGGCGCAATACATTCCGAAATTTTAACAGAGAGCGACTTACAGCACCTGCCTGCCTCTGTAAGAAATTACCTTTACTATACCGGCGTTGTCGGAAAAGAAAAACCGGTAAATTAACCTTGCGCCTACTTCGTCTTCAACCATTACGCTTATACTCGGCGATGCACTTGCTGTGGCGCTTCTTCAGAAACGAGGATTCACGAAGGAAGATTTTGCGTTTCTTCATCCCGGAGGTTTGCTCGGCAGAAAACTTAATCTGAAAGTCGAAGATATTATCGTGAAAGGTGATGACATTCCCGTCGTGAATAAAATTTAAAACTCAAAGATGTTATCTATCAAATATTTCTTCTAAAAGACTCGGCCTGCGCCGTTGTGATGAACAAAAATAGAATTCCAGGTTTCATCACCCACGGCGATATAAGAAGACTGCTCGAAAATGACGTTGACGTTAGAACTGTTCTCGCAAAAGATTTGATGAATAAAAAACCGAAAACTATATTGAAAGAAACACTCGCTAAAACTGCTTTGGAAATTATGGAGAAAAATAAAATTACTCTAGTTATTAGTCGTAGATAAATTTAAAAAACTTTCAGGTATTTTACACATTCATACGCTTATCGAACTCGGACTTTGATGCGGATAAAATATTTATACATATTGCTTCTGCTTTGCAGTGCAGTGCTCTGTTCCTGCGAAAATAAATTCGTGCCGCTGAAAGCCGATTTGAAATCCGAGGACATTCCCAACAGGAGAGCTGGAATTCTTCCGTTGCGTTTTCAGATTCAGGAAAATGTGAAAGCAATTCTGCGTGCAGGAACATATTATGGCTTTCAATAAAAAGGATATACTTTAATTGACAGCGGTGCGAAAGTAGATTTTTATACGAACAAGAAAATCATTCACTCGCAACAAGCAAAAAAGGTAAGGTGCTTGAACCTTCAAAGAATATTGAAATCTATGACAGCGTCGTGGGTCGTGAATAAAGAGGGCAGTATTCTTGAGACACAGAAACTCTTCTGGAACAATAAAACACAGAAAGTTTCAACGGACGTTTACGTAAAAATTCAAAACTCCGAAAGAAGAAGTTGAAGGTATTGGATTCACTTCCATGCAAGAATCTGAAAAATTATACAATCTTTAAGGTTACGGGAACATTCACAAAG
>CAVVJW010000029.1:0-15014 GCA_963748665.1 Ignavibacteriota bacterium
GCAAAAATTTCGTTCATTTCGAGAGTTTCGCGGGAAAAAATAAAAAATCTGAAAAATCAGCGAATTCGCTTGCGAATCGCTCTTAAAATCAGTGGACAAAAATCAAAAATTTCGTTTATTTCGTGAATTTAGCGGGAAAAAATAAAAAATCTGAAAAATCTGCGAAATCAGTGGAATGTCTTAAAATCAGTGAAAAAAACTCTTAGCAAAAATTTCGTTAATTTCGTGAGTTTAGCGGAGAAAAAAATAAAAATCAGAAAAATCTGCGAAATCAGTGGACAAAAATCTCTTTTAAATTCAGTGGACAAAAAAATTTCGATTATTTCGTTAATTTAGCGGGAAAAAATTCAGCGAATTCGCTTGCGAATCGCTCTTAAAATCAGTGGTACAATAATTTCCCTAATATTTAATCCCAAAATTTTTTATATTTTCCCTTAAAATTTATTTCAATTGAAGTATCCTCTTTACAAATATTTTTATGCATTAGCGGATTTTATCACGCTCGGACTTGCTTTTTTCGTTTCACACGAAATTTATAGTTTGTTCTTTACAAGACTGAAAACCCTTTCCTTTGATTTCGGTTACGAGGATTACCTAATGGTTTTAGGTGTAAACATTCTGTTTATTTTTATCTTTCATTATTTTCATCTGTACAAACTGAACGTATTCCTGACACGCGCGAAACAGACCGTGGTAATTATAAAATCGCTAATATACGGAATATTTATTATTGTCCTTTTTTCTTTTTTCCTGAAGTTTCCATTGCTTACTGATTCCAGACTGACAATTGTGATTTTCTTAATAGTTGCGTTTGTTTTTTTGGTTTTCGTAAGGGTGATATTATTTTATTATTTGTACATTAATGTTCTTTCAAAGAAAATATTTAAAAGAAAAATACTTATTATGGGTGCGGGAAAATCAGGTCAGTTCTTTGCACAAAAACTTTCTTTTGAAAATTTATACGGATACGAAATTGTTGGTTTTGCCGATGATGTGTTTGAAGTTGGTACAAAGGTTTTTAAAGGATTAAAAGTTTTAGGGAATACGAATGAACTGCAGGGTTTGCACGATGAACTGAAATTCGACGAGATTGTAATTTGTATTGATAAAATTGAGTATGACAGGCTTATGGTTCTGATTGATAAATGCAAAAATCTTGATGTGAGTGTTAAAGTTACTTCTGATTTGTTCGGAATTATTCCGGAAAGAATATTCTCTGAGCATTATGAAAATATTCCGGTGCTCGATGTATCTACTAAAGTTAATCTGAAAGCTTATAAAGGTGTTAAAAGAGTCATAGATTATATCGGTGCAGGGATAGGAATTATTATACTTTCTCCGTTTTTTATCGTGGTTAGTTTAATTATTAAGATGTCTTCAAAAGGACCCGTGATTCATAAGCAGGTTAGAATTGGTAAAGATGGTAAACCGTTTAATTTTTATAAGTTCAGGTCTATGCGAATGATTCAGGGTGAGGATAAGGAAAGAAAGCAGAAAATGATTGAGTTTATGAAGAATGGGAATGGAAAAGGAAATGCAAAGATTGTGAACGATTCAAGAGTTACCTGGATTGGCGGATATTTTAAGAAAATACAGTCTCGATGAACTTCCTCAGCTTTTTAACATTATTACGGGTGATATGAGTCTGGTAGGACCGCGCCCTTGTCTTCCTTACGAATATGAACACTATGACGAATGGCAAAAGAGACGGCTCACTGTAATGCCCGGATGTACGGGTTTGTGGCAAGTCTCAGGTCGCAGCGAAGTCAATTTCAATGACTCTGTAATTATGGATTTATACTACATTAACAATGTCACCCCCTGGCTCGACCTCCAACTCATTTTCAAAACCATCCCCGTTATGATATTTGCCCGCGGCGGAAAGTAGTTAAAAGTCATTCAGATTCAGAATTCAGAAGACGGAGTTCAGAAATCATCCACCACGGCGGTCTCAAAAGCAGAGTTCAGAATTCAGAGTTCAGAAAACAGTTCGGAATTCAGAATTCAAAGGGCAGAGTTCGGAAAAGAGTTAAGAAATTAGAAATCAGAATCAGAATAGAATCAGAAAAAAATAGTTTTGGAAAAAATAAAATATTGTAGGGTATGGCAGAGAGCATCATAGAAAAGAAAAGTTTTGAATTTGCTATCAAGATAATTGAACTATACAAGAAACTAAATGAACAGAAGGAGTTTGTTCTTTCAAAACAAGTACTTCGATCCGGGACGAGTATTGGTGCTAACGTAAATGAAGCTCATTCTGCTGAATCAAAAAAGGACTTTATTAGTAAAATGTCTATTTCTCTAAAGGAAGCAAGAGAAACAAAATACTGGCTTCTGCTTTTAAGAGAGAGTTTTTTGTATAAAGAGGATCTTAGTTTGTATTTAAATTTAAATGAAGAGATTATTAAGATATTAGTATCAATTATTAAAACTTCTAAGAAAAACCTACAATAAAATATTTATTTTCTGAACTCAGACTTTTGAATTCTCTGAACTCATGAATTTCTGAATCTTCTCTGAACTCAATAAACTCTCTGAACTCTGAATTCAGAACTCTGAACTCAAAAGACTCTTAACTGAATCGTCTGAACTAAAATCTAGAACTCTGAACTCAATAAAACTCTCTGAACTCTGAATTCAGAACTCTGAACTCTTTATCAGTCTTAGCGGGTACTCCGCACACCGTAACACCCGCCGCTACATCCTTCGTAACCACCGACCCGGCACCAACTATCGCATTCTCTCCGACAGTTACACCGCACAGAATAGTTGATGACGAACCAATAGACGCTCCTTTTTTTATGTGCGTCTCTACCACTTTCCAGTCTGCTTCATTCTGCATCGACCCGTCTTCATTCGTCGAACGCGGATACTTATCATTTATAAAAGTTACATTATGTCCTATGAATACATTATCCTCTATATGTACGCCTTCGCAAATAAAAGTATGTGATGATATTTTGCAGTTCTTTCCAATAAAAGCATTTTTTTGTATTTCAACAAACGTACCAATTTTTGTGTTATCACCAATTTCGCACCCGTAAAGATTCACAAAATCAAAAATCTTTACATCCTTCCCAAGCTTTAACATTATTAATATTTTTTTTCTCCATACTTTTTTGTTGGTATTTTTTGCAATCTTTTCTATTACCCTTTTTATCAGTAAATTCATCTAAATTCTAACTCCTAAATTCTACTTCTGACTTCTGACTACTGACTCTGACTTCTTTTTTCTAACTCCTAAATTCTAGCTCCTAAATTCTATCTTCTGACTTCTGACTACTGGCTTCTGACTTCTTTTTTCCTAACTCCTAAATAGAAACAATCTTCCCCTTTTCCTTAATAGACTTCTCCGCCGCTTCAAGTATCTGCACTACTTTAAGTCCGTCGTCTCCGTTTGTTAATGGTTTGCGTTTTTCCATTATCGAATTTACGAATTCTTCCACACCAAGTGTTAATGCCTCTGTGGCAACGAGTTTTGGCGAGTACATATCGCCGATTCTGTACTGTACAAGCGCATTGTATATACCTTCTTTTTCTTTCATCTCAATACCGCTGTCATACACTTTTATTTTTTCTGAGTTTTCCATATCATCAAACACTAACATTTTTTTCGTTCCTCCTGCTATCATCCTTCTTATCTTAACGGGTGATGTCCAGTTAACGTGAAAGTGTGCGAAGCAGTTGTTCTCAAAGTAAACTGATATGTGTGCTACGTTTTCATGCCCGTAAAAATTCGCTATTCCGTTTGCTGTAACTGCTACAGGTTTATTCCCCAATATATAAAACATTATTGATATGTCGTGCGGTGCAAGGTCCCAAATCACGTTAACATCCGACTGGAACAAGCCAAGGTTAATTCTAACGGAATCAAAATACAGTATGTCTCCCAGTACATTGCTATCGATAAGTTCTTTCATTTTACGTACTGCTCCTGTGTAAATGAATGTATGATCAACAAATATTGTAAGCCCTTTTTCTTCTGCTATTCTGTTCAGTTCTTTTGCCTGCTCAGATGTTGAGGTATATGGTTTTTCAACCCAGATGTGCTTTCCTGCTTCCAGAGCCTTTTTTCCAATTTCATAGTGCTTGTCAACAGGTGTTGCTACTACAACTATATCTATATCTTTTGATTTGAAGATATCTTCATAGTTATCAATTAAACTGATTTCAGGAAATCGTTTTTTTATCATTGATTGACGGCTTTCGTTCAGATCGAACGCATAAACCTTTGATATATGACTATTACTCAGAAAATTTCTTACTAAGTTTGGTCCCCAATATCCAATCCCTATAATTGCTGCCTGCATTGTTTGATCCCTTGTTTTCTATTTAATATACAATTTATTAAAATATGCTATAATAAAACAGGAATAATAATTTATCCCAATAACTTTTGAAATTCTATATATTTTTCGAATATTTTCTTGCAAGAAAGATTTCGAGAGGAATGAGTGCGAGTGCAATGATAAGAGGCGTTTTCCATAGTGACTTGCCTTCTCTTTTTTCGGTTACTGTTTCTTCAAGTGTGTTTAATTTATTGTTTGATATTATTTCATAGTTTTCTATACCTGTCAGGTCGAGAGCAGTTTTTAGTACAGATTCTAAAATCAGTTGGGGATTTGATTCAAGAGTATCTTTTTCAGTTAAGAAGTACGATTCCGGATTAGAGCCTTCCATAAAGACAGGATTAGTATTGTAATGGTATGCGGAGCGCAGTATGACGGGTGCAAAAAGCGGATGCTGCGGAAACGATGACATTGTTAAATCTGCCGATACTGTGAATAAAAATAAATTGTCTGCTGATAATAAGGTTTCCTTAGCGTTTAACGGTAAGACTGAATTCTGGATTAATAATACCGGTTCCCGGTTGGAGCCTGATGTATTTCCTATGGCATTCAGCGTTATCAGAGGAGAGGATGTATTTGCAAGTGTAATATTGTAATAAGAGTTTAATCTGATTTTATCAAGGGTGGAGCCGTCAAAGGCTTCACCTTTTTTTATTTTAAAGATGTCATCCAATAAGGGACTGTTTGTGTTAAGTTCTTTTATTGACCTTTCGGAATCAGGTTTTTCAATTGAAGTAATTTTTACGTTTAAGAGTTTATTATATTCTTCTATGTTTATGTTTTCTGAAGGGAAAATGATTACTCCTTTTCCGAGTTCGGTAAATCTTGTTAATGTTCTGTATGTCTGTGTCAGTGAATCCTCTGAGACCGCACAGATAAATTACATCGAATGATTGTATGTTGTTTAAACTGCTGATTTCTTTATAGTCATAAACTTTAATACCTTCTGTGTTTTTGTTTGCCGCATCGAATACTGTTTTGATATATTTCGTTGAGTTTGGATTATCCGATATTATACCGATGTTTATTTTTTCAGGAATGAATATTCTCCTGAAAAAAACATTATCCTCTTTAAAAGCATCAAGTTGTTTGTTATCCGTAAAAAGTTCTGCCTTAAGCGTTTGGATGCCCTTGGATGCCGGCTTAAAAGAAAACTCAATTTGTTTAATTTCATTAGGCTTTAGGTCAAATATTTTTTCATCGAGTTTTACATCATTATTAAAGAGTGTAAGTTTTTCGTTTGATACAGGATTGTCTGTATGATTTCGGATTACGACTGAAAGTTTTATTGGCAATGAAAGTCCCATTATTTTCGAGTCAATTCTTATAGTACTGATAGATATGTTTGCCTGTTCATTATCAGCGACATCGATAAAATAAAAATTGGAAAATTTGTTTGGCTGATACTGATTGTTATGAAAATTTACTTTCTGCAGATCGCTGACTATAAAAATTTCAGATGCTGAGTAGTTTTTTGATTTAAGTATTTCGTCTGTTTTGTTTAATATGGCGTTGAAATTTGATTTAACCGGTTTTGGGACTGATGATGTATCTGATTGTACCGAAGTTACTATTTTAATCACCTCGTCAGATGACGTAAAAAGGTTTTCTATTTTTAACGCGATTGATTCTGCTTTTTGGTAAAGGTTAGTTGAATCCTTTTGATAGAGCATACTATAAGAGCTGTCAATATAGATAATACCAAGTTTACGTGTATTAGAGTCTTTCCCTGAGTAACCGCGCAGAACAGGGTCTGCGAATGCGAGGACGAGAAATACTATTATTGCTATACGAACCAGTAAAAGCAGCAGATGTTTTATACGTATGCGTCTGAATCTTGATTTCTGAATTTCTTTCAGGAACATAAGTGTACTGAACTCCAGTTTCCGGACTTTTTGCAGGTTCAGAAGATGGAGCAAGATAGGTATTGCTACCGCAATTAAAGCGTACAATATTATTTTATCAAATATCAATTATGAATTGCCAATTATAAATATTAATTATAGTTAATAAATAAATTAGAAAAAGGGGATGGATTATTCAATTCAATTAATAAATAAAAACAAAAGAAATCACAGATTGTTACTTATTCCTTTACTTTGATTATGGCGAATGTGATGTCGTCGTTTACTTCTGCATTGCCCCTGAATGATTCAAGTGCGCTTAATAGATTTGTTTTTAATATATCAGGTGCTGCCTCCGGGTTTGAAGCGAGGATGCCGTTGATGCGGTCTTCACTGAAGAGTTCTCTCTGGTTGTTCATTGATTCCGATACTCCGTCAGAATATAAGATGTACGTATCGTTTGGGAGTATGTCAAGCACATATTCTTCAATGTTACTATTGAATATGTTTTGTTTATCCAGACCTATTCCTATTCCTTTGCTGTATATGTTCTCAATCTGCCTGTTTCTTAATCTAATAAGCGGTGTATGGCCTGCTCTTGCAACGTGTAATTTGTTATTGTCTAAATCAAAGAGTGCTAATAATATTGTCACAAATGAATATTTGTCAAGCTGGTCATAAATCTGTATGTTAATTTCACTTAATATTTCTTTTGGCGAAGAAAAAATCTTTGATGCAAATTGAAGCATTGCCTGTACCTGTGACATATACAAAGCAGCAGGAATACCTTTATCCGAAACGTCAGCTATTGCTACAAGTACTTTGTTTTCAGATACATTTATTATATCGTAGAAATCTCCGCCTATGTCTTTTGCGGGCTCAGAGTATCCCGAGATTAAAAGTCTGTTGTGAGATGAGGATTCTCTTGGTAAAAGACTATTCTGAATACGCTTTGCTATGTTGACTTCTTCTTCGTATTTTTGCTTATTTATCTGTTCAATATTGAGTCTTGTGTTTTCAAGTGAGACCGCACTCTGCGAAGCAAAAGATTTTAATAAATCAATATCTTCTTCAGAAAAAGCTTTACCCGAGCTTTTATTCCCAAACGTTAATACTCCGAGTAATTCATTCTTAAGATAAATAGGAATTATTAAATTAATACCTTTTAGCAATTGAATTTCTGATTCCTCAATGCCAATCTCATTAATATTATAAGCGTTAACGAGTACTGCATCATTATTATTAAACTGAATTATTTTTGACAGAAGTAAATCAATTTCCTTGTTCAATGATAAATCAAGTGCTTTTACGTATTTGGGACTGATAACGCGAAGGTTGAAAAACTCAATCCCGACGGTATCCTTCAGGAAAGAACGTATATTATTGATAAGATCTTCAATGTTTGTGATGTAAGAAATATCTTTTGAAAATTGCAGCAGTGATTTTCTGTAATTGTAATTTTCTCTGAAGAACTGTTTGTCAACAAATGCCTTTGCCCGTTTATTTACAAAGTCAAAAGAGAATGTAAAAATTATTATGAATGTTATTATTAATAACTGATTGCTGCCTTTGAAAACTTCCTTAAAATAGGAATTCATTAAATACACAAGAACGAGATAAAGTAATACGATTGAAATTGTTACAATACTAAAAACGATACTTTTCTTAACAATAAACTCAGTATCGAATATTCTGTATTTCATAATAGAGAAACCAAATGATATTGGGATTGCAATTACGAGAATACAGGGAATAAAGAATAAAGGATTAACCAGAAAGAAAGGCTTATTGATAATTAATTTAAAGATTAAATAATAAGTAATGCCAAGCCCGCCCAGGAAAAATCCTTTGTTAATAATCGATAAAGATTTCTTTAGACCCGGGTCAATTACTTTATTCTGAGATCTCCTGAAAATAATTGTGCCAATAATAAAATAAATTACGGGTATAATTACTGTTATGTAAAATGATATTATTTTGTTCGCTTCGCCCTTAAAGATAAATGCAAAAGGTACCGCTATTACTACCAATGCATATATAATTAATATGTATAGTTTTCTTCTTTTCGATTCATATTTTACAGGGAATGTACCGAATAGATGAACGTAGAGAGGCGGAATAAGAACCATTCCTGAAATAAAAAGTACATTTACGATAGTAATAAAAATCTTTTGCCATTCTGATATATCGTCCATTCTTATTGAACCAATAGGGCTGGTTCCGGAATACATTACCAAACCTATAGAAGCAGCCGCACTAAAGAAGAAGAATAGTTTTGATGTAAGTTCTTTGGGCTTTGAATATCCGACGATTGTTCCGACAATAAGAAAACCAAGCCCGATTATCCAGAAAATCAGAAATCCATAACTGACAAATTTGTAAACCCAGATTTTAACGTCAATGATTTCTTTATTTCGTATTATAGTATATGATATGAATTCGTTACTGTACTGGTTTAAGATGTCCATAGCACTCATTGAGCCTCCAAGCCTTGTACCGTTTATAGCAATAAGTAAATCACCGTCTTGAATACCTGCCTTATCTGCTACACCATCTTTAATAATTTGAGTTATTACCAGAAATCTGTTCCCGAGTGAGTCAGCTTTGTCAACCCAGAGACAATCATCAGTAGTCATTCGATTGGAAAAGAAGTTATTTTCAAACGCGAAAATGGATAATATCAGGCATAGAAATGCGATGAGAAGTATTAAAAATCTCAATGAGTTTTCGCTTATGTTTTTAAATAACTTCATTTGAAAATTATATTATTAAAAATTCTTTCTGATTCATAATTTAATGTCTATACTTAATACGTTTTTACTACCACAAAAGTTATATCGTCGTGCTGTTCTGCATCGTCAACGAAGTTGTTTACTTCGTCTATCAATTTGTGTTTTAAATCACTCGGTGAAAGACTTTTGTTGTGTTTTATTACGTTTATTAATCTTTCCATTCCGAACTCTTCTTTGTTTTTGTTCATTGCCTCGTTTAGTCCATCTGTATAAAAGAACAACAGGCTATCTTTGTCGAGATAAATTTCGTGTTCATCAAGATTATTATTAAATATATGTTCTCTATCCAGTCCAAGTCCTATTCCGCGAGTATTTAATAGTTCTATTGAGCCATTCCTGGCAAAGATTGCCGGATTATGTCCCGCTCTTATGAATTTAAGTTTTCGTGTTTTATGGTTAAATAATCCGAGCGAAACCGTCACAAAAGAATTCTTCTCAAATTTATCGAATACTTGTTTATTCACTTCGATGATTATTTCTTTTGGTGTCTTGAAAACTCTTGCGGCAAATCTTATTAGTGCCTGAACCTTTGCCATATACAGAGCCGCGGGGAGCCCTTTCCCTGAGACATCGGCAATAACAACGAGCACATTATCATCATCAATATTAATCACATCGAAGAAATCGCCGCCAATAATTCTTGCCGGATTAGATGAACAACTTATTTCAATGGATCTATAATTAAAGTTTGAATCAGGCAGAAGACCTTCCTGTATATTTTTGGCAATTTTTAACTCTTCTTCGATTTTATTTTTCTTGATTTCTTCAACACGTAATCTGGAATTTTCATAAACTACAGAAATGTTAGAGCAAATTGTTTTTAATAAATCAATATCTTCCTCAGAATAAGGAGAGCCTTCCGGTTTTTCACCAAGATTTATTGACCCAACAAATTCTTCTTTTACAAGAATTGGTAATGATAAAACGATTCCCTTATCCTTCAGATATTTTGCGTATTCAATAGGGAAATTACTTTCAAACATATTTATATCGAATAGAAGCTTTGGGCTTTTATCATTTTCATAAAGATAAAGGCATACGTCATGTCGAAGTTTACTTTCTAAATTGTCAGAAACACAGTATTTACCTCTGTTTTCCCATATTTCAATATTTTTAACCCCCATTGTTTCGGAAAGAGTATTCTTTAATTTTACTGTAACTTCTTCCATATTATTTAAGTAGGGGAGCTCATTAGAAAAATTCAGTAATGATTTTCTATAGTTATACCTTGTCTTATAGAATCTTTTATCAACAAACGATTTAATAAGTTTTGTAATATAACTAAAAGAGAAAATTACGATTATAATAGTCAGAACAGTTACAACTTGTTTGTTCTTAAACTGATAATAATCGAATAAAGTATCGAGCAGGTTAATTGCGAATAAATAAGCTGAAATAGTTACAAAAGTTGCGAGCGTAAAAACAATACCGCGTTTCACGAAAAATTCTGTATCCAGTATTCTGTATTTATAAATTGAATAACCAAAAGTAATTGGGATTGCGAGTACAAGTATTGCCGGAAGCCTGTATAAAGGGTTCATACCAAATTTCGAAAGGAAAAGAGAAAAAATGAAATAATAATAAAATAGCCCTGCTAATCCTATGAACATACCTATTACAAGTACACGTAATGGTTCTTTAAGTTCTTGGGATTTAATTTTAAAATATGATCTTACAAATATTGATATAGCTGCAATTAGGAATAAAAGTGGAGAATAACCAAGTAATAAAGCAATTACGGGGTAACTTTCTAAAAAGGAAAATGAAGATGGAAAAAGTTCAGGCAAACTTAATATTATTGAATATAAATAAACGGAAAAAATTTTTAATTTACGTTTCTTGAAATTAATAAATACAGGGTAGATAGTAAAAAAATGGAAGAGCAGGGGATATATAAAGATATTTGCAATATAATAATGCAACATTAATGCTCCGCTGTATCCGACGTAATACCATACACCTCCGTATATCAAAAATCCCATTCCGGAAAAAATACCAAAAAGAAAGAATATCTGTGATGTAAGTTCTTTAGGTTTCGATATACCGACAAAGAATGCGTTCATTAGAAAACCGAGACCAAGTAAAGCAAATATATAGAATATCAGGTGAAAATATTTATAAACAGGTATTATAAAACTTTTAATATCACCTTGTCTGTCGATAGTATATAATGCAGTTTGACCTTTATTTACTTTTACTATGACATCGAGGTATTGATCTATTGAATTAATCTGAATACCATTTACAGCAATAATTTTATCACCGGGTAAAAGTCCTGCTTTTTCAGCAACTCCATTTGGAACCAAAAATAATATCTCAACATGCACATTTCCTTTAGCATCAACATTTTCAAATTTTGTGCAATCATCGAAAGTAAGTCTTTTAGTGAATATAGAATTGAATATAGGGATTCCTGCTATTATTAGTGCATATAGCGTTATAATTATTATAAAGAATCTAAGAGTATTTTCTTTGTATTTGCTTAGAAATTTCAAATTATATTGATAATACTAATTAATACGTTAAAATAGAATCATTTGTTATTCAAATTATGAAAAATAACGAGAATGTACAATGGACAATTTTAAATACCCATTTTAAATAAAAGTGCTTAACAAATATGGGTACAGATAAGATATTGTAAATTAAATAGTCAGACAGACTGATAAGCAAAAACCCGTTTTAAGGAACGGGTTTTTGATGTATCTGAATATTTAATTATTTTTGCTGAATTATTTAACTTTTATTAGTTTTAATAATTTGTCTTTTAAATCGAGTTTTTCCCATGTAAAACCTTTTTCGTTTCTTCCAAAGTGCCCGTAAGCAGCCGTGTTTCTGTAAATAGGTTTTCTAAGGTCGAGTCTCTTTATAATGCCTGCGGGTGTCAGGTCAATGTTTTTTCTTATTACGTCTGCGAGTTTTTCATCCGACACTTTCCCGGTACCAAAAGTATTAACAAATATTGAAACAGGTTGTGCTACACCAATTGCATAGGATACCTGTATTAAACATTCATCAGCAAGTTTTGCAGCAACTATATTTTTTGCAATGTGTCTTGATGCATAAGCCGCACTTCTGTCAACTTTAGAAGGATCTTTGCCTGAGAATGCTCCTCCGCCGTGTGGTGCTTTACCGCCGTATGTATCAACGATTATTTTCCTTCCGGTTAAACCTGTATCGCCATGAGGTCCGCCGATAACAAATTTACCTGTTGGGTTCACGTGAATTTTGGTGTTTTTATCGAGAAGATTTGCAGGAATAACTTTTTTTATTACATATTTAATTATATCGTCTTTTATTTTCTTTTGAGAAACATTATCATCATGTTGTGTTGAAACAACAACTGCTTCGACTCTTTTTGGTTTATTATCATTACCGTATTCAATTGTAACCTGTGATTTTGAATCAGGTCTTAAGTAAGGCATCAATTTAGGCTGCTTTTTCCTTATATCAGCGAGTTTTTTCACAAGATTGTGTGAAAAAACAAGAGTCATAGGCATATATTCTTTTGTTTCATTTGTAGCATATCCGAACATCATACCCTGGTCACCGGCTCCGCCTGTGTTTACACCCATAGCTATATCGGGAGATTGTGTATTGATAGCAGACATAACATTTATAGAGTGGAAGTCGAATCTGTATTCACCTTTTGTGTATCCAATTTCTTTAACTACCTGACGAACAACTTTAGGAACGTCAACATAATGTGATGTAGTAATTTCACCGCCGACAAGAACAAGTCCTGTAGCACAGAATGTTTCGCAAGCAACTCTTGCGGCAGGGTCATTTTTTAAAATATCATCGAGTATTGCGTCAGAAATCTGATCGCATACTTTATCTGGATGTCCTTCACTTACTGATTCGGACGTGAATAAATATGACATATATTTTTATTAAGTTATTAAATTAATTAATGTGTTATAATTGACAACAATTTATGAAAAATAAAGTTTATTAATTAGTGAAAAAGTAGTATAAAATTAAATTAAAGACTTTCCGCAATAATTTCTGCGATGTCTTTAATCTTTACTTCTTCTGTCTTTTCTTTTTCCTTAATTCCGTCTGTTAACATTGTCATACAGAATGGACAGGCAGATGCAATTGTTGCCGCACCGGTTTTTAACGCTTCTTCAGTTCTTTCAACGTTAACACGTTTACCTTCTGTTTCTTCCATAAACATTCTTCCGCCTCCTGCTCCGCAGCAGAATCCTTTATCCTTTGCACGTTCCATCTCAACTATCTCAAGACCGGGAACGGTCAGCAAACTTTTGCGGGGTGAATCGTATATGTTATTGTACCTGCCAAGATAACAGGAATCGTGATAAGTATATTTTTGCTCAGTTTTCTTTTCTGGTTTTATTTTCCCATCAGCTATTAGCTTGCTTATAAATTCAGTATGATGTGTCACTTCAAGTTCAACACCGAATTGCGAGTACTCATTCTTTAATGAATGCAGACAATGCGGGCAGGCTGTAACAACTTTTTTAATATTATAACGCTTAAATGTTTCAATATTTTGCTGCATAAATTGCTGTGCAAGGAATTCATTACCGAGTCTGCGTGCAGTATCACCGTTGCATTTTTCTTCAGAACCGAGAACTCCGAAAGTCACTCCCGCAGTATTCATAATCTTTGCAAAAGATTTTGTAACGTTTTTATATCTGCTATCGAAAGCACCTGCACATCCTACCCAGAATAAAACGTCAAGTCCATCTGCCGTGCCGGCATTACTCATTTTCTTTAATTTTAAATCTTTACCTTCCTTCGACATTTCTTCCGTGAACTCATCTATCCAGTCGTTTCTTTGTTCAGGCGGGAAAGCCCAGGGTGATTCATTATTTTCAAGATTTTTAAAGACGGTATTCAGTTCAGGCGGGAAAGCGGATTCCATCATAGTAAGGTTACGTCTAAGTTCTACTATTGAAGTAACGTGGTCTATCATTACGGGACATTCTTCAACGCAAGCAGCACAAGTTGTACAAGCCCAAAGTTCTTCCTGAGTAATATAATCGTGGACTAAAGTTCTGTCAAGTTCGGGATGTTTTTCCACTTTGCCTACAACAAGCGGTCCCTTTGCCATAGTCCGTTTTCTGATTTGAGTTACAATCTTTTTAGGGTTTAAAAGTTTACCGGTTGAATTTGCAGGACAGACTTCGGTACATCTTCCGCATTCAGTGCAGGTGTAACCATCCAGCAATTGCTTCCAGCTTAAATCTTCAATGTCCTTTGCGCCGTATTGTTCGATTGTTTCATCCTCAAAGTTAATAGGCTTAAGAACATTTTTTGTATCAATTTTAAAATTTGAAAAAAAAGTATTAGGTACAGATGAAAGTACATGAAAATGTTTTGAATAGGGAAGATAGTTTAAAAATCCGAGTACAATTATATTATGTGCCCACCAATAAACCTCATACGTAATGTGGCTTCCGCCGTTAGAAAAAAGTCCCGCTATAAAACCTGAGATTGGTCGGTATCCATGAGAAAGTCCCATCAGTATTCTTTCTACATTAGCGCCAAACATTGTTATCATAATAAATAAAATCATAATAAGTATTAAAGAAGCATCGTTACGGGAAGATGCTTCAACACGCAGACGTTTTGGAGTTCCAACATATCGACGAATCAATGAGAATAAGACAACAAAGAAAACTAAAGAGCCAAAAATATCCTGTGAAAGTGTAATCAATGAATAAAATTTACCGAGAAAATGGAAAGAAAAATTCGGAAAGAACCCTTCAATTACAGATTCGATTATTACAAGTGATAGTATTAAAAATCCCCAATAAATGCAGAAATGTAAAAATCCGGCAAGTTTACTTCTGAACAGTTTGGTTTGCAGAAAAGCAATATTAAAAGTGTTTATTAACCTTTGACTAATATTGTTCAGTCGATTTTCATTTTTACCAAGTTTCAGGTACGAAAGGAAATTCTTAATAGAATACAGGAAAAACAAAAAAGCAGCGATCAAAACTACTGCAAAAAGAATACTTTTAATCATTTGAGTATAAATTTTTTTGTCAAGTTAGTGA
>CAVVJW010000030.1:0-31572 GCA_963748665.1 Ignavibacteriota bacterium
CAGGAAATATTTTCGATTAAGAATTACGAGAAAGCGTTCGATTTACCTGTCATAAGCGGATTAAAGTCAGATGAACGCAACAGTAAAGAAGATATTAATATGGCGATAATCTTTTTTAAGGCAACTTATCAAAAGGGTATATCTTAGAATTTGATATCGGAGATTAACATGAAGGACAGTTCGACAAAGTGATTGTTAAGTCAAACGAGAAGTGATTATCGTTTTACTTCCCGAGAGTTGAGAAAGATGCAGTTGACAGTATATAAGGAAAAGCTAAATCTTTTTAAAAGTTTTATGGATGAAGAGGTACTGATGAAAAATTTGAATTGTGAATATGTTGATATGAGATATTCAAACCAGATAATTGCAAAAATTAATTAATCATATATGAAAAGTAAAAAGACCAAAAAAACGGATGATGAAATAATAGTTGGACTTGATGTAGGTGACAACTAAAATTTGTGTCATAGTTGCGCACAAGAAACCTAACGGAACGATTGACATTGTCGGCATTGGTAAGGCACCATCCAATGGCTTAAACAGAGGCATTGTAGTCAGTCCGCAAAAAACAATTGATTCGATAAAGATGGCTTTGGAAGAGGCAGAATTGAATTCAGGTCTTCCGATTAAATCTGTATCGGTTGGAATTGCAGGACATCATATAAGATGCATACAGACAAACACGGTAATCGGAATTCAGAATCCTGACAGAGTTATACAGGAAGAAGATATTCAAAGGTTAATTGAGCAGGCAAGTTTAATGAAAATCCCAAGTGATACACAAATCATTTCTGTAATTCCTCAGGAATATAATATTGATGGAAAAGACGGTATCTATGAATCACCCGTTGGAATGTTTGGTGTAAGGTTAGAAGCAAAAATGAACATCATAACCTGTTTAGTTTCATCAATTGATGATTTATCAAATTGCGTAAGAAGCTGCGGTGTAGAAATTGACGATATAGTATTAGAGCCAATTGCGTCTTCGTCATTCAGTATTAGAAGAAGGTGAAAAGAAAGTTGGAGTTGCGATGATAGATATAGGCGGAGGAACGACTGATATAGCAGTTTTCAAAAAAGGAGTTCTTAAATACACTGCAGGAATAGGGATTGCAGGTAGTCTGGTAACTAAAGATATATATGAAACTTTGGGGATTTCGGAAGAAGAGGCAGAAAGAATAAAACGGGAATATGGTTTTGCAACAGTAACAGAAATACTTAATGATGATGAAATTATGATTGAATCGATAAGCAGGAAAATTCCTAAGAGAACCAGGAAAACAATTTTAGCGAGGATAATACAGGCAAGAATGCAGGATATATTTGAACTTGCAGCAATAGAACTGAAAAATTCACAAATATTTAACGAACTGCCTGCGGGAGTAATAGTTACAGGCGGAGGGTCTTTAATAAGAGGAACAAAAGAATTAGCAGAACAAATACTCGGGTTGGAAGTAAATCTTGGTTTACCAAGAGGTCTATCGGGCGGACTGTCTAAAGAAGTTGAGAGTCCGATATATGCAACAGGAGTAGGATTAATACTTCACAGGGCAAAAGAACTTAATACTTTTGATAAGCAATTTTCAAAATCAAAAAGCGGGAAATTACCTCAAAGGGAAAAAGTGACAGCTAAATCAGTTTTTACAATAGTAAAAAAATGGTTTGATGAACTATAAAACAAAAATAATTTTAAAATTTAATAATTAACTTAACTGAAAGGGTAAAAAAATGAGCATTCAATTATTACCAAATGAGACGAACGGTGCAAAGATAAAAGTCGTTGGTGTCGGAGGCGGAGGCGGAAATATTCTTAATTCGATGGTTGATAAAGGAATCGAAGGTGTTGAATTTATTTCTATCAACACAGATTTGCAATCATTGGAAATGAGTAAGGCAGATGTTAAGATTCAGATTGGAAAGAACATTACTAAAGGATTAGGAACGGGTGCAAACACAGCTGTTGGAGACAAAGCGGCTGAAGAGAGCAGAGAAGAGATTGCGAGAGCTTTAACCGGTAGTGATATGGTTTTTATAACTGCAGGTATGGGAGGCGGAACAGGAACAGGTGCTTCACCGTTAGTAGCAAAAATTGCCAGAAGTCTTGAAATACTGGTTGTTGCGATTGTTACAAAACCGTTTATGTTTGAAGGTAAACCAAGAATGGATTCTGCACTCGAAGGAATTGAAAAGCTCAAAAGAGAGGTTGATAGCTTGATATTAATTCCAAACGAAAGAATAAGAGAACTTATGCCAAAAAACAGTACTAAAAATCAGGCATTTGCTCTTGCTAATGCAGTATTGTACAATGCTACTAAAGGTATTTCTCAGATTATTACAAAAACAGGTGAAATCAACGTTGACTTTGCGGACGTAAAAACAACTGTGAAAAATACAGGTGATGCAATTATTGGTACAGGCAGAGCAAGCGGCGAAGGAAGAGCAATGAAAGCAGTTAACGACGCCCTTTCAAATCCGATTTTGGAAAATATCGATATATCAGGTGCTAAAAATGTACTTGTCAACATTGCTTCAAATGGAAATCTTGGATTTGAAGAAATTGATATTATTAATTCAACAGTATTAGAATGTACAGGTGAAAAAGCGAATTTCATATTTGGATTGTTAGATGATAAAGAAATGGATGAAGAAGTTATGGTTACTGTTATTGCGACCGGATTTAAAAAAGAAGAGGCTGCAAAGATTACTGAGAAAGAAGATGAGG
Organism: Ignavibacteriota bacterium; assembly: GCA_963748665.1. GTDB lineage: Bacteria > Bacteroidota > Ignavibacteria > Tepidaquicellales > Tepidaquicellaceae > CAIKZJ01. The sequence continues at coordinate 2,723 of CAVVJW010000030.1, forward strand.
AATACTCAAACGTTATTGGTTTTGAAAATATGAATATAAAAGGACGTATTGAAGTTTATCCTGATGATATTAGTAAACTGGATGAACCTGCAATTAAAAGGAGAGGAAGTATAAATAATAAGATAAACGATGATTTAAGCGAAAAGGATTCAAGTATTCCTAAAAAGAATTATGGCAATTATGGATTTGGTAATAATGATTTGAAAGATGTTGACCCTCCTGCGTTTTTAAGAAGGTCATTAGACTAAATTATGTAAAAAGAGGTTTTTGAATATATTGGATTAGCATATTATCTCAACTGCCGAAGAGGTGATATGGACTGAAACGGAGCATTTTGCTCCGTTTCTTTTTAGATTGAAAAAGTTTAATATTATAGCAATCTTACACATAATTACACTTAAAATTTTAATAAAGTTATGAAAAAATTAATTCTTGTATTATTTATTGTATTAACCCCAATTTATGTTTACTCACAGGGTACTTTTGGTGTTAATTTAGATACAGTTAAGGCACAAAAGTTTGATAATGGTAAGATGTGGACGTTTGAATTTCCGCCATTAGATTATTTCCAATCTGCATACGGCTTCAGACCAACACAGGAATGGCTTGATAACGTTAGAATGTCTGCTTTAAGGTTCGCAGATTACTGTTCTGCTTCATTCGTTTCTGAAGACGGATTAGTTATGACAAATCACCATTGCGGACGTGAGTCTGTTACACAAGTTCAGAAAGAAGGAGAAGATTTTCATAAAGATGGTTTTGTTGCGATGAAAATTGAGGATGAAAGAAAAGTGCCGGGTTTGTTTGTTGAGCAAATGACAAAGATTATAGACGTAACGAAAGAAATGCAGTCAGCAATCGATAAAGGTAAAGACATTGATGAGAAAGATGAATTCAAATACAATAAGATAAAAGAAATAGAAGGCAGATACAAAGAAGGCACTAATGTTATATGTCAGGTGGTTTCATTGTACAACGGCGGTGTATATTCTGCATATATTTATAAAAGATATAACGACGTAAGATTAGTATTTGCACCTGAAGACCAGGCAGGATTCTTTGGCGGTGATCCGGATAACTTTACTTATCCAAGATACAATTTAGATTGCACATTTTTCAGAGTATATGACGATGCAGGCAATCCTTTAAAAGTAAGTAACTTCTTCAGATGGAGCAAAAACGGTGCAGAACCCGGCGAGCCGATTTTTGTAGTCGGTAATCCCGGTTCAACTTCAAGGTTGCTGACAGTTTCACAGTTAGAATTCAAAAGAGATATCTCTGACCCATTAATTCTTAATTATATAAATAATTTTGTTGATAGTTTAAGAAGAGTAATTTCTGCAAATCCTGATAAAGAAAAAGAATTAAACAATGAGTTGTTCAACTATACTAATAGCCAAAAAGTATTCAAAGGGACATTAAAAGGATTAAACGATGCAGTGTTGATGGCGAGAAAGAAAGATTTTGAAAAGAAGTTCAGAGCAGCAGTTGATGGAAATTCCAATCTAAAAGCAAAATACGGCAATGTCTGGAATAATATATCTGATTTAGTGAAACAAAAACGCGAAATTTACGAAAAGAATAAGAGCGGTGATTTTAGAACACTTTACAGGAAGTTACAGGAACTTAATACGAAAGAAGAATATTACAATCAGATTTTAGGCCGTGCAATTTATGATGTTTATGGTACATCAATTCCGCCCGATGCAACATTCACGTTAAGATTATCCGATGGTATTATTAAAAGTTATAATTACAACGGGACAACAGCACCTCCAAAGACAACGTTCTATGGATTTTTAGACAGATATTTTTCTTTTGATAAAAAGGACCCCTGGTCATTGTCTGAAAGATGGCTGAATGCACCTAAAGATTTTGATTTCGGTACTCCGTTCAATTTTATTTCAACGAATGATATTATTGGCGGTAACTCGGGAAGTCCAATGATTAATAAGAATGCAGAAGTAGTTGGTTTGGTGTTTGATGGTAACATTGAAAGTATGCCGGGAGAATTTATTTATACTGATGAGGTCCCGACTACAGTTTCTGTAGATTCAAGAGGACTGCTCGAAGCAATAAACGATATGTATATGTTGAAGCGTATCGGTTCAGAGTTAGTAAACGGAAAGATTACAAACAACTAATTTTTATAAATAACTTTAAGAGAAATGTTTAAGAAGATATTCAATATTTTCATATTAACATTAGTAGTTTATACAAGCGTTGCTTTTTCGCAAAACTATGGTGTTAATCTTGATACAGTAAAGTCAACTAAGTATGATATGGGTAAGATGTGGACGTTTGACTTCCCGCCTGTTGATTACTTAAGCGAGACTTATGGTTTTAAACCAACACAGGAGTGGCTTGACCACGTTCGTATGTCGGCAATCAGATTTGCAACATACTGTTCCTCATCTTTTGTTTCAGGAGATGGACTTGTTATGACAAATCATCACTGCGGAAGAGAATCTGTTTCTGCGGTTGAAAAAGAAGGTGAGAACCTTCACGATAATGGTTTCCTTGCTATGAAACTCGAAGACGAAAGACCTGTTCCAAATCTTTTTGTTGACCAGTTGGTAAAAATGATGGACGTTACAAGCGAAGTTCAGTCAGCAATTGAATCAGGCAAGAGCAATGAAGAAAAAGTTGCAAACAAAACAGCAAAGATTTCTGAAATTGAAAAGAGAGTTGCAGCCGAAACAGGTTTAAGATGTCAGGTTGTTACGCTTTACAACGGCGGCGTTTATTCTGCTTACGTTTACAAGAGATATACAGACGTTCGTTTAGTTATGGCACCTGAAGACCAGGCAGGTTTCTTCGGCGGTGACCCTGATAATTTTACTTATCCAAGATACAATCTTGATATGACTTTCTTCAGAGTTTACGACGAAAGCGGAAAACCTTTGAAGACAGAGCATTATTACAAATGGAGTACTAACGGTGCAAAAGTCGGTGAACCTATTTTTGTCGTTGGTAATCCCGGCAGAACAGAAAGACTGAATACATATGCGCAGCTTGAATTCGCAAGAGATTATTCAATTCCTGACACAAAGAATATGCTCGATATGCTCGTGAACACATACACAGACATTATTGCAAAGAATCCTGAAAAAGGAAAAGAACTTAATAATACACTCTTTTCGATGGCAAACTCACAGAAGGTTTACAACGGAATGCTGAAGGGTTTGAACGACGGAGTTTTGATGGCAAAGAAGAGACATTTTGAAAAGACTTTCAAAGCGGCAGTTGATGCCAACCCGACTTTGAAATCAAAGTATGGTAAGGCGTGGGATGAAGTAGCAAACGCGAACAAGGAACTTGGAAAGATTTATCCTGAAGTTTATTCTTATTCAACTAATCCAAGGGCTTCGTCAGTTCAGTTTGCCGCAGCGGATAAACTTGTAACAGCCGCATTGAACAAAGAAACAATCGATGCATCGAAGATTGAAGCAATTTATAAAAACTACGATGCAACTATGGATTTAGCATTGTTGAAATTTAGAATGAAAGCTATTGAAAAGAAACTCGGCAAAGATAATTCCGCAGTAAGAGTATTCGGCGGAAATTCAGCAGAGTCACTTTTAGGTTCATCAGTTCTTTCTACAAAAGAAGGTGCATTGAATCTTTTATCACAGGGTAATGATGCCATTCTTAAATCAAACGATCCGTTTATAAAGTTTGCAGTTGAGACTGTTCCAAAACTTAATGAACTTAAGAAGAAGGTAGATGAATATAGAAACATTCAATCAGTTAACAAAGAGTTAATCGGAAGAGCGGCATTTGAAGTTTACGGAACAACGATTCCGCCTGATGCAACATTCACACTCAGAATTTCTGACGGCGTGATTAAGAGTTATGAATACAACGGTACAATCGCACCGCCAAAGACTACATTCTATGGTTACTACGACAGGTATTATTCTTTCGATAAACAGTATCCTTGGACTTTACCTGAAAGATGGATTAATCCTCCTGCGGAATTTAATAAAGGAACTGCGTTTAATTTTATTTCTACCAATGACATCATCGGCGGAAATTCAGGCAGTCCCGTTATTAATAAAGATGGCGAGATTGTTGGTCTGGCATTCGACGGTAATATGGAAAGTTTAGTTGATAACTATATTTACAATCAGGATGTTCCACATACAGTATCGCTTGATTCCGAAGGAATGATTGAAGCAATAAAGAATCTTTACAAAGTGAAGAGACTTGCAGAAGAACTTCGTTCAGGTAAACTTTACACAGAATAAGAAAGTAATAAGGTAATAAGTATAGTTTAACAAAAGCCCGCAGCAATACTTGCGGGCTTTTTTAATTCTCAAACAATTTTAGAATCTAGAATCTAGAATCTAGAATATAGAATTTAGAATCTAGAATTTAGAATCTAGAATTGATAAATGTTCTTCTCGTCTCTAACCCAAAAAATCTCTATCTCTAATTCTTGATAATTCGTCCAATTCGTGAAAATTCGTGTCTGCTTTTCCAATCTCTATGTATCTATCTCTAATTCTTGATAATTCGTCTAATTAGTATAATTCGTGGATATTTTTTCTCTTCTATTATCCTTCTGTGACTTTCGTGAATTTAGCGGGAATAATTCTTTTGTTTTCTCACTTATTCACTTTCTCACTGCTTTTTTCTATATATTTCGAACTCTTATATTATTAAATTGTTTTTAACTATGTGAACTTAGTGACTTAGCGGTAAGTTTTTAAATTAAATTCAAACATTATTAAATGAAGACATTCTTAGAACAACTTAAGGAAAAAGTACTCGTATTCGACGGCGCCACAGGCTCAACGCTTCAGACGTACGGCTTAACAGCCGACGACTTCGGCGGTAAAGACCTTGAAGGCTGTAACGAATATTTATGTGTATCAAAACCTGAAGTTGTTACTAAACTTCATTCGTATTTTCTTGAAGCAGGTGCCGACGTGATTGAAACCAATTCGTTCGGCTCTGCTTCAATTGTTTTAAACGAGTACAACATTGCAAATCTCGATTACGAACTTTCTCTGAAGTCAGCGCAGCTTGCAAAGGCAGTTGCAAAAGATTTTTCAACCGATATGAAACCGCGCTTTGTTGCGGGCTCCATCGGACCAACTACAAAACTTCCTTCGCTCGGACACATCACGTTCGACGAAATGGAAGAATCATTCTACCGGCAGATGAGCGGATTGTTCGATGGCGGTGTTGATTTATTCTGTATTGAAACGTGTCAGGATTTGCTTCAGATAAAATGTGCACTCGCGGCGGCAGACAGACTTTTCCGCGATAAGAAACGAAAGCTTCCCGTGATTGTTTCTGTTACGGTTGAAACGATGGGCACGATGCTTATGGGCACGGATATTTCAGCCGCACTCACAGTGATTGAACCTTACGATATGGTTGACATCATCGGAATGAACTGCGCAACAGGTCCGAAGGAAATGGAAGAGAACATACGTTACCTATGTCACAATTCACCAAAGAATGTTTTCTGTATGCCAAATGCGGGCATTCCCGAAAACGTAAGCGGTAAGGCACACTACCATCTTTCACCGGATGAAATGGAAAAGTGGGCAACGCTTTTCGTAAAAGACTTTGGCGTGAAGGTTGTTGGCGGTTGCTGCGGCACGACTGCGGAGCACATTAAAAAACTCAGCGAAGTTTCCGAGCGCATTTCACCCGCAGAAAGGAAATGGGAATACACTTCTTCCGTTGCTTCGCTTTACAGCATTTCAACGATGACCATAAACCCTGCGCCTGTGCTGGTTGGCGAGCGCTGCAATGCTAACGGTTCAAGACAGTTTAAAAATCTTCTTGAAAAAGAAGACTACGATGCGATGGTGAATATGGCTAAGGAACAGGTGAAAGAAGGTGCGCACGTGCTTGATATCTGCGTTGCTTATGTCGGACGCGATGAAGTCCGCGATATGACAGAAGTGATCAAGCGCTTCAACACAGCAGTCACGCTTCCGCTGATGATTGACTCCACGGAAGTGAACGTTATTGAAACTGCTTTGAAACTTTACGCAGGACGTGCAATAATCAACTCAATAAATTTTGAAGAAGGCACAGCAAAGGCGGATAAAATTTTAACACTCGCAAAACGTTTTGGTGCGGCAGTTGTTGCACTTTCGATTGACGAAGAAGGTCAGGCGTATGACCTTGATAAAAAAGTTGCAATCGCAAAACGCATACGCGACCACGCAGTGGAAGTTCACAACTTCCGCGAAGAAGATTTAATTTTTGACACACTAACATTTCCGCTTGGCTCGGGTCAGGAAGATTTGCGCAAGAGCGGCATCAACACAATCAAAGCAATTACAGAAATCAAAAAGATTATGCCGAAGTGCAAAACCATTCTCGGACTCAGCAACTGTTCATTCGGCTTAAGTCCGCACATACGCCACGTGCTAAACTCAGTGTTTCTTCATTACGCAATCGAAGCAGGACTTGATATGGTGATAGTTCACGCAGGAAAAATAATGCCTTTGTACAAGATAGATGAAAAGGGACGCGAACTCGCCACAGACCTGATTTTTGATAACAGACGTTTTGAAGAAGTAGGGGAATAATTTAGAACTTAAAATTTGAAACTTTAAATTTATTTTTAATATTTCAAATTGTTTACATACACTCTTATAATTCCTTTTAATTCAATAAAGGAATTGTTCTTTATACAGCCAGAAAGATTTCAATCTTTATCTCTTATTCACTTCCACATTATTCTCAGGTGTATCCTGCGAACCAATCAAATTCTTCAATTCTGTACTTATATCCTCATACAACAACTTCTGTGCATCATTCTCGGGTGTTATTTTTTCCAGAAGTTCTTTTTGTTCAAGAAGCAGTTTTTCATTTTGTGCGTTGTCAACGCTGGTTATAGTCTTAATCGTATGACGAATCATAAGCATTCTAAATTCCATATCTGACGATTTTGAATCTTCGATTTCAGTAGATTTGTTATCGTTCTGGCGATTGTTTTTGTATTTGCAGTTGGATGCGTGAACCATAGGTGTTTTACAGGCGTAACCGCATTCGGCACAGGTGCAGTTGTCTTGTGCATAAGATAAATTGACGCTCGGCTGAACTACTGCCGTAATGAAGAAGTACGAATAGAGCAATTAAAATTGTTTTCATAATTTATAAATGTTTTAAATGTATTACAAAAATTATCAATCGTGAAATCAATAACAATGAATATCAACGTCAACTTGATATTTGATTTTGGCTGATTTTTTCAGTAGTTCGGATGCTTGCTCAAAGGAGAGATCTTTTACGAATTCGTGGATTGATGGAATTGGTTTGCAAGGAGTTTATTAAGAGCGGAGTTTAGGGGGCTGGTAATTCTTCAAATGTAAAGAGGTCGATTGGTGTGCTATTGAAAATGTGACAAAGGTCTCCTGCGAAGTATTTTCAGATAATCAATTACAATTTAAAAGAAGAAATATCCAGAGGGAAAAAATATGCTTTGTATCTTTTATTCATTACTCTTAATTTATAATTGGTATTCCCAAATAAATGGTTTATGTAAAATTATGAAAAAATTTATTGTTGCCGCAATCACAGTTCTGATACTCAACACTATTCTATTATCCGAAAATTGCCAAAGCCAATGGGCATCTTACACATTGCCTTATGGGGGTTACGCAATTACTCTTGGGTTTTATGATTTGAACCACGGTGTTTCATTTGGACATACTTATACTTATTCATATTCATTTACCGAAAAGATTTTTTATACTACAAATTCAGGTGTTAGCTGGATTCAGGCAAATTATCCTCAGGAATTGATGTCAATTGTTGATGTGCAATATATTAATGCTAATACTATTTATGCCTGCGGTGGTGAGAATTTATCTTTTAGCAATAATTATAACCCGGTTAATGATTTCCGTTCTTTTCCGAAAAATGTCAGAGAAAGATTTTTAATTAAAGGTTATAGAGAATATAATAACGAATATAAGGGTGCATTTATAAAATCAACCGATGGCGGATTGAACTGGCAAAGAGCAAGTCAGTTTGATACTTCAACAGGATATGTAAACGATATAAATTTTTTTAATGCGAACACCGGCTATGCTCTTATTGATTCGAGCTCTTACGGCAATACAAAGTTTTACAAGACTACGAATGGCGGTGCTAACTGGCAGTTTGTTCGGAGGATAGATACGGCATCTGTGTTGAGAGTATGCACTTCTTCGATATGAACACGGGTGTTGCGTACGGCTATAGTGGTGGCGGAAGGATTTACAGGACAACGAATGCGGGTGTGAACTGGAGTGTTACGAATATGGCTTCCCAGATTGATGGTATGACATTTTTAAATTCCACGACAGGAATAGCAATAGGAGTCAGAGATGATGGGGGCTTAAATTACATTTATAAAACTACGAATGCAGGTATCAACTGGAATGTAATCAATACAATCAATGGCAATAAACTATTCTATAATTTAATGTCACTGCAAAATACAGGAACAGCATTTGCGATTGGAAATAATAATGATACAGTATTACAGATGGATTGATAAAATTACTACATTAAAGACAACAAACTATGGGTTGAACTGGGTATCGAAGGATTTTAATCCGAAGATTTTTGCGATAGGTTTAGCATTAGTTGATGCAAATAATTTCTTTATCGGCGCAGGGGATTATAATGTCCCAGCACAAATATTAAAATCAACAAACGGCGGGAATGTGTTCGTGAATCAAATCGGTACTGTGGTTCCATCATCGTATTCATTGGGGCAAAACTATCCAAACCCGTTTAATCCAATTACAAATGTTAAATTTTCAATTTTAAATTCGGGAAACGTTAAGATAGTGGTCTATGATGTAATGGGACGCGAAGTCCAAACACTTGTGAATGGAAGATTACAGCCCGGAACGTATGAGACATCGTTCGACGGAAGTATGCTAAACAGCGGCGTGTATTTTTATAAGATGGTCACGGATGGGTACACAGAAACGAAACGGATGTTGTTAATTAAATAATAGATTATGAAAAAGATTATTTATTGAATGAATACAATGAGGAGATTGCGGAACATATGAAAACGAGTAATAATGGAGTTAACTGGACAGTCACAAATAAATTGAACGGGTAAAAGAAAAGTTACGAGTTATCATCAAATAGATAACAATACGATTTTTATAGGAACAGAATTGGGTAAGATTTTAAAAAGTACAAATGGAGGACGATTTTTTCCTGTGCAGTCAGTTAATCTCGTCGCCTGCAAGTCATGATACAAATGATTGATTTGAATAAAGGTTTCGTAATTGCTTTTGATAAGTTTTACAAAACAACTAACGGCGGTACTAACTGGACGTAGTCGGTAGCAACTGTAACCTCACTACAATTCAGTCATTTGCCAGTTTCAGCGAAATCAATCTGTTGCTTAATGTATACTGTGACGCCTAATTCGCCATTTTATTATTTAAAATTTACTTCCAACGGAGGAGCAAACTGGACTGACTCATTGTTTGCAAACGAATCTCTCCGTAAAGTAAATATTGAAAAACCAGTAAACGATTACAACTACTTTTATTTATTCTAACGGATACGTTAAAAAGACTACAAATGCAGGGCAGACGTGGACATCTATGAATTCTGCAGATCAGATTCCTATGTCAGGGATTTGCGCTGTCGATGAAAACACTATTTACGGAACGGGTATTGTATAACAACAGTTTTTATTTTTCAACAAACGGTGGCGTAAATTTTGTGCAGAAAAGTTTTCCCGATTACGTTCAATCGGAAATGCACAGAAGGGTTGTGTTTTCAAACGCAAGCACAGGATATGTATTGAGCGACAACAACAGGGTATTCAGTACTACAGATTCAGGAAGCAACTGGAATATCATAACGCAAAACACAATATTGACAATGATGAAGGAAACTACGTTTATGGACAACAATACCGGATACATAGCGGGGAACTGGAATTTGATACTTAAGACAACAAATGCAGGTGAAACATACTCTATAACGGAAGGACCTTTTCACATAACAAGTATTTAAACAGTATATGCTTCATAAACCCGAATACAGGCTATGTTACGGGCGGAATATCAAATACAGGTTTGATAGCCAAAACAACAAATGCAGGTGTAAACTGGAATGTAACTTGCTCTTTGAACACATATTCAAATTACAATAAAATTAGATTTTTCAATCAGACTACAGGTATATTCACCAGTTGGGATAATAATTTGTACAGAACGACAAATGGCGGTGACAACTGGGTAAAGGTACAGTCCACAAATGTAAAAGATATATTTGGCGTTTATATATTAAACTCAAACACAGGTTTTATTTCCGGAAGTATGTCAACTAACGAAAAGAGAGTCTACAAAACCACAGATGCCGGAGCGAGCTGGTTTCAGGTGTTTGGAGGCAGTGGTAATTTTACAGGCTACTATAGTATTAAATTCATAAATCAAATCACAGGATACTGCGTAGGATACGGAATTTTGAAGACTACAAACAGTGGTAATAACTGGTATCAGATAAATTCACCGACTACTACTTTTTGCACGGATATAGAAATAATTACTGAAAATACTATGTACGTTTCAACTTATGAAGTTGTTTATAAGTCAACGAACGGAGGATACAGTTGGGGACCGCTTAATATTCCTACAAATGAACGGATTGAGTTTATAAAATTCTTTGATGCAAACACAGGCATAATAGCAGGCGATAACAGTATAATATTAAAGACAACGAATGGAGGCGGTAACTTTGTAAGCAACATCAGTATCAATGAAATTATTCCAGATAATTATTATTTGGGGCAAAACTATCCGAACCCGTTTAATCCAATATCAAATATAAAATATAAAATATCAAAGAGTTCGAACGTAAGAATTACAGTGTTTGATGTAAGAGGTAAAGAAGTTGAAATACTTGTGAATGAAAAGCATTCTCCAGGTGAATATCTGGTATCGTTCGACGGCTCTGCACTAAACAGCGGCGTGTATTTTTATAAGATGGTAACGGATGGTTTTACCGAAACGAAGAAAATGGTGATGATAAAGTGATCCGCCGCGGCGGACTTTATCAGAAATCTTGATTGCGAAACGCATTGGGAATTATAATAAAATAAGTATAAAATAAAATTATGAAAACAAGAATCGTAATGCTGGTTATAATATTTACTTTTATGGTTTGCGGAAATATATTTTCCCAAGTCACCATACAAAGAGTGAGGCTTCAGGGTAATAATATAGATGCTTATTTCCAGAACACAGGTATTTTTAATCAAAACACAACATCCGGAAACAATGCAGGGTTTGTATGGCCTATAGGTTCAGGAAAGACAGCAGTATTTTCAACAGGTCTTTGTGTGGGTGCGCGTGTAAACGGGCAATTAGCACAATCGATGGCTTCATATAAGGGTGAATTCGGACCTGGTTTTGTGCTGAATGGAGTTGCAACAACGAATTCAAATTTTAAACTATATATTATCAAGAGAGGAGATAATCAAGTAAATAATCCTGATTATGCAAACTGGCCTTTAATGATACCTTACGGCGCTCCTTACATTGACGTTAACAACAATGGACAGTTTGATCCCGGGCTTGACAGTGTTGGTATTAGGAATGCGGCGTCAGTGGTATTTCTTTGTATGACAGATGCATTTACTGCGACACACTCATCGCTCGAAGGTTTCGGTGGAGGAATTACTTCTCCGCTCCTTAAATCGCAAATCTCATGGACTGCATGGTGCTATGACAGAAGCGACTTAATGAACATGCAATTTATCAAATGGGCAATAATAAACAAAAGCACGAATCCCTGGAATTCGACATACATAAGCATCGTAAGCGACCCTGACCTGGGCAATGGATTAGACGACTACATTGGCTGTTATACAATTTTTAATCTTGGTTACTGCTATAACAGTACGAACAATGACCAGATGTACGGTGCTAACCCGCCTGCGGTGGGAACGATATTTCATAAAGCGCCGAAGGGATTTACGTCATTTAATTTTTTTACAGATAATAGCTCAAGTCCTCCGCCCTGTGAAAGTGACCCGCACGCTAACCCATTGGGTGCATACTTATTCATGAAAGGATTCAAGAAAGACAGTTCAAACTTTATGGATCCAACTCAAAATCCGCCTGTCCCTACGAAGTTCGTTTATTCAGGTATGCCGGAGACTAATGCAGGTTGGACTGAAGTAAAAGGTTCGATATTAAATTGTGGCGGGAATACAGGAACATACATCGGTCCAAATCCCGGCGGAGACAGAAGATATATAATGAGTTCAGGTGCAGAGGATTATACAGTTAATCCTAATGACACGGTTACAATAATTGCATCTCAGTTAATTGCAAGAGGCACTGACAATAGAAATTCCGTAACAAAATTAATCGGATACTCAGCAACGGCATGGTCAATTTACAACGGCGGTTTCTTTGTTGGTGTGCAAAATATTAGTACGGAAATACCATCTTCGTATTCGCTTGGGCAAAACTATCCGAACCCGTTCAATCCAATTACAAATGTTAAATTCTCAATTGTAAATTCAGGAGAAGTAAAACTTGTAGTATATGATATAATGGGTACGTGAAGTTCAAACGCTGGTGAATGAAAGGTTACAACCCGGCACGTATGAAGCCATCGTTCGACGGCTCGATGCTTAACAGCGGCGTGTATTTTTATAAGTTGGTAACGGATGGTTACACAGAAACGAAGAGGATGGTATTGATTAAATAATATATGAAGAAATTTATTATAGCCATATTAATTTTTATATTTTCTGGATTAACATTCGAATCAGAATATTCTGTTGCCCAGTGGGTGCAGACTAATGGTTTTTATGGAGGAGACGTAAAAGCAATTTTAGTGAGCAATAATAATCTTATTGTTGGGACAGAACAGCAAGGAATTCAGTATTCATCTAATAACGGTGATACATGGAACCGCACAAATTTACTTTTCCTTTCTTCAACTTATTGTTTAAAGAAATACGGTAACAAAATTTATGCGGGAACCGAGCGGGGATTGTTTGTTTCTACAAATGACGGAATGACCTGGGACAGCCTTTTTAAAGTTACCCCATTTGCTTCTATTCCAATAATTTCAATTCAAGCTTTTGAAAATACAATAATAACGGGAACAAGACATTATGGAATGCAGATATCCACTGATAATGGAAAAAGTTGGAGTAAAGATAATATTTATATAAAGAATACCGTTGAAATATATACTTTTCTTCTGATGAACAAAAAATTGCACGCAGGTACTGATGGCGGTTTATTTTATTCCACAAACAATGGAAGTAACTGGGAACAGACTTCCTTTAAAAGGACTTACTGTTTTTGAACTTACGTCGTGGAATAATAATATTTATGCCGCAACATCGAAGGGAGTTTATAAATCGACAGATAACGGAAATAACTGGCAACATATTTTAGGTGATTCGTTCTGTGTTAATTCTATAACAATAGATGAAAGGTATATTTATGCAGGTACTGCGTATAATGGTATTTATGTATCTTCTAATGATGGTTATAACTGGTCTCGATGCAACAATACCGATAAAAAGATATTGTATTCTGTAGTATCACATAACGGCAATGTATATTCAGGAACAAAGACAGAAGGAATATATCATACAAGAAATAACGATTTGGATTTTAAACAAATAGGAGTAAACGACAAACGGGTTTATGCTTTTGCAGAATACGGTAATAAAATGTTTGCTGGAGTAATGTTAGATGGCTTATATTCATCTACGAATAATGGCTTAAACTGGAAACAGAGTGCATTGATTGGCGAAACAATTTTCAACTTATTTATATTTCGGGATGAACTTTTTATGGGTAATGGTGAAGGTCTTTACATTTCATCGAAGAATGGAATAAGCTGGAAGAAAACTTCGTTGACAAGAGATGCACGTTCTATCGCAATTAACGGAAATAACATATTTGTAGGTTCCGGACAAGGGGGGGTATATGTTTCTTCAGACAGAGGCACAACCTGGAAAGATATAAATTCCAATTTAGAAAATAACATTATAGAAGGTTATATTTGTTTATGTGCTTATGATAACGTTATATATGCTGGAACCAGGTCAGGAGTATATTTCTCAACAAATAACGGGAAGCACTGGATAGAAACATCTTTAAATTATGAACAGATACAGTCCATAACCAAAATCGGGAAAGCTATTTTTGCAACAAATTTTCATGGCAAAGTTTACAGGTCGCCAAATAATGGGTTGAGCTGGGAACTTACAACATTAAAATTTATCCTTTCTATGGAAACCTACGAAGATTATTTATTTGCAGGTTCATATAATGATATTTATATGTCGTCGGATAAAGGAGTGAGTTGGGTTACAAGAAATGAAGGTCTGGATACAATAATAGATGCCGGGAAATTATACGCAACAAAGAATCATTTATTTATAGGTTCAAACGGTCTGGCGGCCTGGAGACGTTCAATTTCAGATATTATAGGAATACAAACTATAAGCAAAGAAACTCCTTCTGAATATTCTTCATACCAGATTATTCAGAACAATAAGTACAGAAGTTCAAAATTATGTTTTAGTGTAGCGAAACCAGGTAAAGTAAAAATCAACTTATATGATATTGACGGTCACAAAGTAAGGACAATTGTTGATGAATCGTTTGAACCAGGTTCATATAAATTCATTATTGATGATAGTGATTTTTATAAAGGAATATATTTTTACAAAATGGTTACGGATGGTTTTACGGAAACGAAGAGGATGATTTTAATTAAATAATATTAGTAAACGATTATGAAAAAATTTATTGTTGCCGCAATCACAGTTCTGATACTCAACACTATTCTATTATCCGAAAATTGCCAGAGCCAGTGGGTGAGTTATTCACTTTCCTTACGATGGTATTTCCTATACGCTTGGATTTTACGATGCTTCGAAATTGATTTCATTCGGTCACGGTTTTGCACCTTTTGGTGAAAGAATATTTTACACAACAAATCTGGGAGCGAACTGGGTACAGGCGGTCTTATCCCTGCGGAGTTACGGGCGATTGCCGACGTGCAGTTTTTAAATGCAACGACTGTTTATGCTTGCGGTGCGGAGAATGTTTTAGGGAAAAACTTTTTTCCGATGAATGATTTTGCAAAGTATCCAAAGACTTTAAGAGATAAATATTTGCGTGAAGGCAAACGCGAATTTTATTCAGAGTATAAAGGTGCTTTTGTGAAATCAACGAATGGCGGTTTGAATTGGGTGCGTGGTTGTGTGTTTGATACATTGGCGGGATACGTGATGGATATACATTTCTTCGATGCGAGTACGGGTTATGCGCTGATTGACTCGAACTCTTACGGCAGAACAAGGTTTTACAAAACAACGAATGGAGGTGCTAACTGGCAGTTTGTGAGTAGGATAGATACGGCAATGGTAGAGAGTATGCACTTCTTCGATATGAACACAGGTGTTGCGAACGGCTTTAGCTGGGGAGGAAGAATTTACAGGACGACGAATGCGGGTATGAACTGGGGCATTACTGTTATGCCTTCGCAGGTAGATTGTATGACGTTTTTAAATTCCACAACGGGTATAGCGATTGGGCTAAAGGAAAATGTTTCGGGAAGTAATATTTACAGGACAACGAACGGCGGGATAAACTGGACGCTAACGGGCGATGTATCAGGGACGAGGCAATTCGGCAATATAAAAACGCTGGCAGGTACGGGAACGGCTTTTGCGGTTGGGAACATTTTGTTTGATTCGCTCGGTATAGGAAAGATAATAACTTTGAAGACAACAAACTACGGTGTTAACTGGGTGATGAAAGAATTCAATCCGATGATAATTGCAAACGGAATAGCGTTGATAGATGCAAACAACTTCTTCATAGGTGCGGGTGATTTTATCGGTGTGCCTTCTCAAGTGCTGAAATCAACAAACGGCGGAAATGTGTTCGTGAATCAAATCGGGACTGTGGTTCCATCGGCATATTCACTGGGGCAGAACTATCCGAACCCGTTTAATCCAATTACAAATGTTAAATTTTCAATTTTAAATTCGGGTAACGTTAAGATAGTGGTATATGATGTAATGGGACGCGAAGTACAAACGCTGGTGAATGAAAGATTAAAGCCCGGCACGTATGAGGCGACGTTTAATATTGAATCCGCCACAGAGCATAGGCGGACCTTCGGCAGCGGTA
Organism: Ignavibacteriota bacterium; assembly: GCA_963748665.1. Taxonomy (GTDB): domain Bacteria; phylum Bacteroidota; class Ignavibacteria; order Tepidaquicellales; family Tepidaquicellaceae; genus CAIKZJ01. The sequence goes on from CAVVJW010000030.1 coordinate 18,901, forward strand.
TGTATTTTTATAGGATGATGACGGATGGGTTTAGTGAAACGAAGCGAATGGTATTAATTAAATAATTTTAATTTCAGATTATGAAAAAACTCTTTGTTCTCTTAATATTGCTAGTTACTTTGAATGCGAGCGGGCAATGGGTACAGACGAATGGTCCAACCTGGGGTACTGTAAGAGGTTTTACAGTAGAAGGAGCAAACATTTATGCAGCGGGTTCTACCAGCGGTGTTGCTTTGTCGAATAATAATGGAATTAGCTGGACATGTTTAGGATTGTCAACTCAGAATTTGTATTGTGTTGCAGTTTCAGGTACAAATATTTTTGCAGGGACATACAATAACGGAATATATTTGTCAACGAATAATGGTATAACTTGGTACACTGTTAATACTGGTTTAACTAATTTATCAGTGCGTTCACTCGCAGTATCAGGGACAAACATTTTTGCAGGAACATTTGGTGGTGGTGTGTTTATTTCGACAAACAATGGTGTAAACTGGACACCTAAAAATAACGGGATAACGGATATGTTTGTTAATTCTATTGCGGTATCGGGTAATAATATTTTTGCAGGGGTAAACGGAGCAGAGGTTATGACCGGATTATATGGGTGCAGTGTATTTTTGTCTACTAATAATGGTACAGACTGGATGCCCGCAAATAATGGATTACCGCTTTTAAATGTTAATACTCTGGTTGTTTCAGGTACAAATATTTATGCAGGACTTCTAAACGGAGGAATCTATTTTTCAACGAACAACGGATCAAGCTGGACTACTATGGGATTATCGGGCCATTCTATTAATACAATTGCAGTTTCAGGAACAAAAATATATGCCGGAAATAACTCAGGAGTATTGTATTTATCTACAAATAACGGATCATCCTGGTCACAAATAAATAACGGATTGGCGGGTTCAATGATATACTCACTCACGGTTTCAGGAATGAATATCATAACAGGAAGCAATGGTACAGGGATTTATGTATCATCCAACAGCGGAGCAAACTGGATTCAAACGGGAATTCCAAGTCATAATATATTATCATTTACCGGTTCATCGGATAAACTTTTTGCAGGTGCGCATAATGGAGTATTTTTAACTACTAATAGCGGTACAAACTGGATTTCAGTAAAAAATGGATTGCCGAATAACGTAGTTTGGTCGCTTGCAGAATCAGGAACAAATCTTTATGCGGGAACATCGAATAATGGAGTTTTTTTATCAACAAATAACGGGACAAACTGGACAAGTATAGGGTTATCAAACGAAAGTATATACGCGCTTGCTGTAACAGGAACATCCATTTTTGCAGGAACATATAATGGAGTATTTTTGACAACAAACAACGGTTTAAATTGGACAGAAAGGAATAATGGGTTAAGCAATCTGGTTATTCTGTCTTTAGCAATTTCAGGACCTATGCTTTTTTCAGGGGGAGGCGGAGGAGTATTTTTATCAACGAATAGCGGTATAAACTGGACTATAATAAATAATGGATTACCTTCATACAGATTTATAGCTTCACTTGCGGTTTCAGGAACATATGTTTTTGCAGGCAATACAAATGCCGGAGGGAATATATATATATCAACAAATTACGGGACAAGCTGGATAGCGCAAGGACTAACAGGTTATTTTGTCAACTCAATAGTAACTTCAGGGACTAATATTTTTGCAGGCACTGATAATGGCGGATTCTTTTTATCAACAAACAGCGGTTTAAACTGGGCAAATATGAACCAAGGATTTAATAATGTACCGAGAATATATTCATTAAAAATCTATAATAATTACTTATATGCAGGAACCTGGGGACAATCAGTTTGGAAAAGAGCACTTTCAGAACTTGTAGGAATAATAAAAACAAATGCAGAAATCCCATCTGTGTATTCATTGGGTCAGAACTATCCGAATCCGTTTAATCCAATTACAAATATTAAATTCTCAATTTTAAATTCCGGAGATGTAAAACTTGTGGTCTATGATGTAATGGGACGCGAAATTCAAACACTGGTGAACGAAAGATTACAGCCCGGAACGTATGAAGCGACTTTTAATATTGAATCCGCCACAGAACATAGGCGGATCTTCGGCAGCGGGGTTTATTTTTATAAACTTGTGATCCGCCACGGCGGATCTTCGAAAGATGGTTTTATGGAAACGAAGAAGATGCTATTAATTAAATAGTATATGAAAAAAAATATTATAACCATATTAATTTTTATATTTTGCATTTCAGTTTATAATACTGAAGATTGTGATGCTCAATGGGTTCAGACAACGAATGGGATGGGGACGAATCAATCTGTATCATCATTTGTATTTAAAAACGGGACAATATTTGCAGGAACGCTAGGTTACGGAATATACACTACAACAAATAATGGTACAAACTGGTACCAGATTGAGTTTACTTACTTATCCAATCTGGTCTTTGAGGTATAGCAGAGAATAATTTACTGGCAGGTACTGCGGGTTGCGGGAATTATGGTTTCAACCAACAATGGAAGTTACTGGTTTAATTCTTCTTTAACCAGCAGAACGGCTTATACATTCGTCGCATCAGGCAACAATATATTTTGTGGTACAGAGCAATATGGTGTGTATTTATCATCTAATCAGGGGGTGAACTGGATGGCTGCAAATTTTAATTCGCAAAGTGTACCCTCGTTAGCAATGCACGGCAGCGTAATATATGCGGGTACTTTTGGTCAGGGTGTATTCAGGTCAGCACAAATAAGTGCAGGCTGGGTTCAAACATCTCTAAACAATAAAGATGTTATAAGTCTTGCAGTGCTCAGACCCTTACATATTTGCAGGGACAATCAGCAGCGGAGTTTTCGTTACTTCAAACGATGGTCTGAACTGGGTGCAGACTTCTTTGAACAATAAAAAAGTTAATTGTTTTGCTGTTACTGGCGTCAACATATTTGCGGGTACATGATACTTCAGGCGTTTATCTTTCCACCAATTTTGGTAATACGTGGCAGAACATCAGCAGTGGACTTGGTACTATTCAAAGTATTAGAACGCTGTTAATTGCAAACAATTATTTATTTGCGGGAACTCCCGGAAATGCGGTTTGGCGCCGTCCATTATCAGAAGTTATCGGTATACAGAACATTAGTTCGGAAATACCATTAGAATATTCACTATCGCAAAACTATCCGAACCCGTTCAATCCAATTACTAATATAAAATATAAAATATCAAAGAGTTCAAACGTAAGAATTACAGTGTTTGATGTATCAGGAAAAGAAGTTGAAATTCTTGTGAATGAAAAGCATTCTCCGGGTGAATATCTGGTATCGTTCGATGGTTCGGGGCTAAACAGCGGCGTGTATTTTTATAAGTTGGTTACGGAAGGGTTTAGTGAAACAAAGCGGATGGTGTTTTTAAAGTAAAGCAAGCATCCTGCTTGCGAGATTAAATAAACAAGCAGGAATCTTGTTTTACATTAATCAACGAACCGGAAGCTTATTATGCATTAATCAACAAGCTGGAAGCTTGTTATACATCAAGAGCATAGCAGAATTTTTGATAGGGAATTTGATTGAGCTTTTGAAGTAGGTTTAGAAATTTGGAACAATATTAATTAACCCTTGAACAATTTCAGGGGTTATTTATTTTGGAACTAATCAGACATATTTTACATTTTATATAATGAATTAATTAAAATAAATAGATGAAAAGATATATTTTTGTTGTATTGGTTGTAATTTTGGGGCTTACGACAAACCTGTTTGCACAGGAAAAAGGGGGAATTTCCGGGAAAATAATAGATAAAATAAATCAACAGCCAGTTATTGGTGCTGTAATAGAAGTAATTGGATTGGGTTTGAAAGCAGGAAGTGATGATAACGGGTTTTATTATCTGGAGTCAGTTCCTGCGGGGAGATATTCTATAAGGTATACGTCAATCGGTTATCAGATGTTCGTAGTTGATAATGTGGTAGTAAATTCAGGAGTAATTACGGATGTACTTGCACAACTTGACATAGTTACAGTAGATGAGATTATAGTTGAAGATGAGCGGTTTACAAAACCTGAAGATATTTCTTCATCGTTTAAAAATCTAAGTTCACAGGAAATTCGCACGGCGCCAGGGGGTTTTGAAGATGTTGGACGTGTGGTACAGAATTTACCAGGTGTTGCGTTTGTGAATGACGGCAGAAATGATTTGATTGTACGCGGCGGCGCACCTTCGGAAAACCTTTTTGTGGTTGATAACGCATACGTTCCGAACATAAATCATTTTGGCTCGCAGGGTGCTACGGGCGGACCGGTAAGTATTATAGACCTGAGTTTTATCCGTGAAGTAAATTTTATAACAGGAGGTTTTTCAGCAAAGTACGGCGATAAACTTTCTTCGGTGCTTGAAATAAAACAAAGAGAAGGAAGCAGAATAAAGTTTATGGGAGATTTGAATCTTTCTGCAACAGGCTTCAGTGCTGTGTTTGAAGGTCCGATAGGTTCACAAAAGAAAGGTTCATGGCTTGTTTCTGCAAAGAGAAGTTATCTGGATTTTATTTTTAATGCGGCGGGGTTTGGGTTTGTGCCCGAATATTATTCGCTTCAGGGAAAAGGTGTTTATGATTTGAATAAAAATAATTATCTGACGGTAAATTTTATCAGCAATTATGACAGGGTGAAATTCAACAATGATGACGAAGAAAAGAAGCAGGATAATTCTGTGATAATCGGTAACAATCAGAAGGGGTATGTTTTTGGAGCAGAATGGAAATCACTTCTTACGAGTAAATCTTATTCACTGTTTAATCTGACGAGAACTTTCACGAATTATGATTACACGGGAACTGATGTGAACGATAATGTGTATTTTAAGAATTTATCGAAAGAAGGTGAGACGAGTTTAAAGGGCGAGTATTATTTGCAGGTATTTAAGACAGGTCAATTAAATGCAGGTATTGAAGGAAAGTTTGTGAACTTTAAGAATGAGATTAAAAAAGATATAGATACACTTTACTACATTAATCCTGAAACTAACAGCAGGTATATACTTGATGCAGTGAATTTAACCGGTGATGAATATACATACAAGGGGTCGGCATACACACAGTTTACTCAGCTTTTTGCAAACAGATTTAAAGTGAACGTAGGTCTTCGATACGATTACTTTGATTTCATAAATAAGAAAGGTTATCTTTCACCGCGTGCATCGGCGCAGATAACTTTGCTTCACGATTTTTATATGAACTTGAGTTATGGAATATTTTATCAGACCCCTTCATACGTGTGGCTGGTATCGAATCCCATTAACAGAGATCTGGAAGACATACGCGCTGACCATTACGTAGCAGGGCTTGAGTATATTATAATGCCTGATCTGAAAGCGAGTGTGGAAGTTTATTACAAGGATTATGATAAATATCCTGTCAGCACGACCCGTCCTTACTTTATACTTTCAAACAGCGGCGGTAATTTTGAGCAGCAGAATGATTTTGGTCTGGAGCCGCTTGTGTCAGCGGGAACAGGTTACTCGAGGGGTGTTGAGTTTTTCGTACAGAAAACACTTTCGGATAATTATTATTATAACATAAGTCTTTCTTTATTCAAAGCGAGGTATATATCACTGGACGGCATAGAACGTGATAGTGATTTTGATAATAAAATATTGTTCACTACATTCGGTGGATATCAGTTTCCGAAAAACTGGACTCTTGCCGGGAAGTTCAGGTTTGCGGGCGGAAGACCATACACTCCAATAAATCCGGTTGACGGAACACAGTTGGTTTCAGATTATAACACGGCAAGATTGCCGGATTACTTTTCTCTGGATGTTAGGCTTGAGAAGAAGTGGAATTTCTCAAAGTGGTCTTTGAACACATACATAGATATTCAAAACATTACAGGCAGAAAGAATGTGTCAGGATACACGTGGAATGAATTCACAAGAACTATAGATAAAAGAGAAAGCATAGGAGTTCTTCCCACCATCGGAATTAATGCTATGTTTTAGAATTTAATAATAATTTTTCACACAGTCCTTAATCGCTATAATATTATATATTTTAGCTGAATTAGCGGTTTTCGTGTAAAAAATGTAAGGAATTAAGGATTATATAACATTTAGAATGAGGGTTCTAAAGGACTTTTTAAATAAGTCAAAAATCCGTAGTTTGTACTTCAAATTTTAAAAACAAGAAAATGAAAAAGATATTTTTATTATTGTTTATTGTAATGATATACAGTAATTCATATTCACAGTTGTTTAACAAGTTTTCAATAGCGGCAGGACCTGTGTTTGGATGGAATTTACCATCTACGGCAGATTTAAATAATGAAATGAAAAAAGCCGGAATTCCGGAGTTCTCAACCAGCGGTTTTTTAGCAACAGGCGGAAGTGTATTCATAGATTTGCCGATTGTTAAAGGATTGAGAATAGGATATACGGGGTTCGGGTATTCTGAAAATAAAACGGTTAACTATTTAAGTAATTCCAAGTCGGCAGAGTTTTCATTTTCAACAAATTCGCTGACTGTAGAGTATGTTAAGAAAATTGGAAAGAGAATTGACTGGAGTATTGGGGGAATGGCAGGTGTTGGTTCTACAAGTTTAAAACTCGCGAATTACTCAAATGCATTTAAGGAATGGAATATTGGTTATTACCTGAATGATACTAACTCAAGCGGTCATAATTCATTAGATTTTAAAAGCACTTCATTTTCTTTTGTACCTCAAACAGGGATTGGTTTACAAGCAAACAAGTTTTTGTATTTTAAACTCAATGCCGGATATCTATTAACGTTAAACTCAAAATGGAAAGTAGATGATTTAATCGAAGTAAACAATTTCCCTACAGGAATTAAAGCCGATGGATTTATGTTTAACTTTGGAGTTTATGTAGGTTTATTTATAGATTAAAATAAAATTCGAATTATAAATGAAAACAATTTTAGTAACCGGCGGTGCCGGTTTTATAGGCAGTAATTTTGTAAAATATATGTTACAGAATTTTGATTACAACATAGTTAACTATGATGTCTTAACTTATGCGGGTAATCTGGAAAACCTTACTGACATAGAGAATGATAAAAGGTATAAATTCGTAAAAGGTGATATTTGCAACACGGAAGAAGTTGAAAAGGCACTGACTGAAAATAAAGTTGATACAATTGTAAACTTTGCTGCGGAGTCACACGTTGACAGAAGTATTTTAGGACCGAAAGAATTCATTGTAACAAATGTAATAGGTACACAAACCCTGCTGGAAGCGGCGAGGAAACATGGAATAGAAAAATACCTGCAGGTTTCGACAGATGAAGTTTACGGTTCACTTCCGGAAGATAAACCCGAAATGCTGTTTACGGAATTAACACCAATTACAACAAACAGTCCGTATTCGGCATCTAAAGCATCGGCTGATTTACTGGTTAATGCATACTTTCACACTTTTAAGATGCCTGTTTTAACGACGAGATGTTCTAATAATTACGGACCATATCAGTTTCCCGAGAAGTTAATTCCGCTGATGATTGCAAAAGCAGTTGACGGCCAGAAACTTCCTGTTTACGGAGACGGAAAAAATGTACGCGACTGGTTGTACGTTGAAGACCATTGCTCTGCAATATCAGAAGTTTTGCACAAAGGAAAGATTGGTGATGTTTATAATATTGGCGGGAACAATGAATGGTATAATATTGATATCGTTAAGATTATACTGAAGTTACTCGGTAAAGGTGAAGACCATATTACATACGTAAAAGACAGACCCGGACATGACAGAAGGTATGCGATAGATTCAAGCAAAATCATGAGTGAACTGGGCTGGTCACCAAAGTATCAGTTTGACGGCGGAATAGAAAAGACTATAAAATGGTATGTAGATAATGAGAACTGGTGGAGAAGAATTATGAAGGGAGAATATCTGAACTACTATGAAAAGAACTATTCAAATAAAATGTGATTTTGGATTGAAAAATTTTAACAATAAAATTATTTTTGCGATTAATAAAAATTAAATATGTCAATTAAAGTAGAAAATCTAAGTAAGTTTTACGGCCAACAACAGGCAGTAAAAAATATTTCATTTGAGATAAAAGCAGGTGAAGTAGTCGGATTTCTCGGACCTAACGGTGCAGGAAAATCCACAACTATGAAAATGATCACAACTTATTTAACACCAAATGAAGGTGTTATAAAAGTTAATGATATCGATACAAGTGATGAACCGATTGAAGTCAGGAAGAAAATTGGTTATTTGCCGGAGCAAAATCCTCTTTACAATGATATGAATGTAATTGACTATTTGCATTATGCGGCGGAATTACAATCTGTTCCCAAGGCAGAAATTGCCGATGCGGTAAAAAAGATGGTGAAGGTTTGCGGTCTTGAAGATGTTAAGCATAAAGATATCGGTGAACTTTCAAAAGGTTTCAAACAAAGGGTTGGACTTGCGCAGGCGATGATTCACAATCCTGAAGTTTTATTACTTGATGAACCGACATCAGGTCTTGACCCGAACCAGATTATCGAAATCAGAAAATTAATTAAAGACCTTGGCAAACATAAAACACTTATGCTGTCAACACATATTTTGCAGGAAGTACAGGCAACATGTGACAGGGTAATTATTATTAACAACGGTGAAATTGTTGCTGATGGTACAACTGATTCTTTGCAAAAGAGTTTTCAGGGTCAGTTAGCAATTAAACTGTATCTGAAGAAAGACCCGAGATACGGCAAAGAAAAAGTAATCAGTTCTTTAGAAACAATTAAGAATGTTGAGAAAGTGAAAATGCTTGGTGACACCGATACAACCTGGATGGTTGATATTGCTGCAACGAAAGGAATTGATGTAAGAGAAGAAATATTCAAGAAAATTGTTTCTATGGATATGGTATTGCTAGAACTTCATCAGGAAGAAACTTCCTTAGAAGATATATTTAGAAAATTAACAACTTAAAATATAATGAATAACAGTATAACAATATTTAAAAAGGAATTAAAATCGTATTTTACTTCTCCCGTTGCATACATTATAATGGTAGTGTTTCTTATTATAACGGGTTGGTTTTTTACGAGTAGTTTGTTCTTGAGCGGAGTAGTAACGATGAGAGGTGTTTTTGACATAGTACCATTCATATTACTCTTTTTTATTCCCGCAATTTCTATGAGGACATTTTCGGAAGAAAAGAAGTCGGGTACGATCGAACTTCTTATTAACAAAACCTTTATCGGATTTTGATATTGTTTTGGGTAAGTTTTTATCGACACTCACAATGGCTGCGATAACATTAGCACCGACTTTCGTTTACGTTATAAGTCTGAAATTTTTAGGTCCTTGGATTTGGGTGCCGTGATTAGTGCATATATAGGACTTATTTTAATGTCAGGAATATATATTGGAGTCGGACTATTTGCTTCGTCATTAACGGAAAATCAGGTTGTGGCATTTATAATCAGTTTTCTGATTATTTTTATATTGTTTATGCTAAATAAAATTTTGATGTTTGTACCGGCACCGTTAGTATCGACTTTGGAATACATCAGCAGTGATTATCATTTTGGAAGTATTGCAAGAGGTGTTATAGATTCAAAAGATATTATATATTATTTAAGCGGAATAACAATATTATTATTGTTAACAAAAACGTCATTAGAAAGCCGTAAATGGTAATTATAAAAATTTTAAATTTCAGAAATGAACAGAAAAGACTTAAAAAAAGAAACATTAATAAAATTAGCAATAATAATCGGAATTATTATTGCGGTAAATATTATTGCGAGCAGGATTTTTACCGGGTTGATTTAACTAAGAATAAATCTTATACATTATCACCTATCAGTAAAGATATAGTAGGCAATTTGCAGGACAAAATTGTTATAAAAGCATTCTTCAGTGATAATCTTACCTGCGCCCTATAACACTCTCAGAAGGCAGGTTCAGGATATTTTAAATGATTACAGGTCTTATTCAAACGGTAATTTGAATTTCGAGATTTTTAATCCTTCTGCAGAAGAAGAGAACAGTGAAATTCAGAATGAGGCGCAGAAATATGGAATTCAGCCCGTACAGATTCAGGTAGTAGATAATGATAAGCTTGAAGTTAAGAAAACATATCTAGGAATGGCAATTTTATATCAGGGGAAACAGGAAGTTTTACCTGTTATACAGTCTGTCGGGAATCTTGAATACGACCTTACGAGTTCAATTAAAAAACTAACAACTGATAAGAAGAAAAAGATTGGATTCCTAACCGGAAACGGGGAATATGATTATTCAAAATTTGCAAATATTAATAACATACTATCTGCACAGTATGAACTCATAAAAGTTGATGTTGTAAACACAAGAAATATTCCTTCAGATTTAACTACATTAGTCGTGTTTGGTCCTAAATCTGAAATCCCGGAATGGCAGAAATTTTTGATTGACCAGTATATAATGCAGGGTGGTAATGTTGCATTTTTACTTAATAAAGTTGTACCAAATTTTCAACAGCAGATAGTTATCGGTGATGTAGTAAAAAATAATCTTGATGATATGTTGTCGAGTTATGGATTGGTTTTAAACGGTGATTTAGTACGTGATGCTCAATGTTCTCAAGTTCAGGTACAATCACAAATAGGATTCCCTATTTCAATCAATTATCCGTATTTCCCGAATGTCTCGAATATAAACAGAGAAATTTCGGCATTTAAAAATATTCAATCTGTTGTTGTATCTTTTGTCAGTTCTATAGATATGAATGCAGCAAACGGAAAAGGATTAAAAGTGTCGCCATTATTAACAACTTCTGATAAGTCCGGTAAAGCAGAAGGATTTTTTATACTTAACATTGAACAATTCCAAAACCTGAAAAAATCAGCGTTTGATTCTTTGTTTAACGGCAAACCTACGGTTGTCGGTGCAGTTTACGAAGGTAATTTTAACAGTTTTTATTCAGGAAAACCGATACCAAAAGATACGGTGAAAGGTGTTAAAGATTTTATGGGAACACAATTAAATGCTTCTCAGAAATCTTCGAAAGTAGTTTTAATAGGTGATGCGGATTTTGCAAACGAAGAGCAAAGACCACCAAAAGATAATATAACATTTTTTGTAAATATGATTGATTATTTATCAGACGATGTAGGATTAACACAGATAAGAAGTAAAGATGTTACAGATGCGCCTATTGAAGAAGTATCAGACTCAACTAAGAAGTTTGTTAAATACTTTAATTTAATATTTCCTCCGTTATCAGTTTTGTTAGTCGGACTATTTATCTGGAACAGAAGAAAAAATAAAAAGAAATTATTACAATCAAAGTAGTATTAAAAATGAAAAAGAAAAATAATTTATATATATATGGTCTTGTTTTTGTTGCGCTTATAGCAGTTGCTTATTTTGTAATGCGCGACACAACAGGTGAGAAAAAAACATTAAAGCTTTCTGAAAAATTATTTGCCATTGATTCTCTGGCAGTAGATAAACTTGAATTTGAAAGAAACGGTAAAAAAATAGTTTTAGAGAAAAAGGGTAATTTGTGGAATGTAACGTCACCTGTTCTATATACCGCAAATCAGCAATTTGTAAACAGTGCTGTTTCCAATCTGAAAAACTATAAAATTTCAAGCATCGTATCTGATAATCCGAATAACAAGGATTTTTTTGGGTTTAATGATACAAATTTGACAAAGTTAAGTGTATATCAGAATGGAACTTTGTCAGGTCTTTTGTTTATCGGGAATGCTACTCCCGGTCCATCTCAGACATACATTAAAAAGTCCGATGCCAAAGAAGTATATCTTGCAGAAAACTTCCTGTACAATAATTTTGTAAAAACTGATTTAACCGAATGGAGAGATAAAGCGATTATTTCTATCCCGAGAAATTCAATAAAATCTATAGATTTCAGCGGGGACAAAGAGAATTATACGGTTACACAGGATACAACGGGTAAATGTTATGTAGGGAAGGATTCAGTTGTCTCATCGGTTTTTGACGGTATTCTGAACATGCTTCAGAATTTCAACACACAGAACTTTAAAGATACAACAATCTCTGCGGATACAAAATCATTATACAGTGCCAGAGTCAGCTGGAATAAAGATACGGAATTCAGATTTTTCAAATATGGTGATGATGCATCTAAGAAGTTTTTAATGGTGGTTTCAGGTATTTCTCAGGTTTTTGAAGTGGATGAAAACTTTGTTAAGATGTTTATAAGACCACGCAAGGAGGTACTCGGGATAAAATAAAATCAAGGGCTTAAGTCAAAATAGTTGACTTGATTTTGCGTTTATTTTTTATTCTTTTGTGAATTATTATAGGAAAAAATAATTAAATGACATATTTAATATTACTGATTATATCAAGTTATTTAGTAGGAGCAATACCGTTTGCGTTGGTAATCGGTAAGGTTTTTAAGGGAAAAGATATACGAAAGTATGGCAGCGGAAATTTAGGTTCAACTAATGCTTTCAGAACTCTTGGTATTCCATATGGTATTTTAGTACAAATTCTGGACATTGGTAAAGGATTGTTTGTAGTACTTGTTCTGGCAAATTTAATGTATGATAATCTGCCATTTAGTAATATAACACCGTTTGATGATTTAACACTCGTAAAAATAATTGCGGGTGTATCTGCAGTATTAGGACATACATTCTCAATTTTTGCAGGATTCAAAGGCGGTAAAGGAATTAACACAGCCTTGGG
>CAVVJW010000031.1:0-54884 GCA_963748665.1 Ignavibacteriota bacterium
GGTTGATCACCTGAGCCGGTTTCCCCGTTGACGGGAAACCGGTTTGCGGGTAAAATACCGTTCACAAAAATCTGGGCCTGTAGCGCAGTTGGGAGCGCGTCTCAATGGCATTGAGAAGGCCGAGGGTTCGAATCCCTCCAGGTCCACTATAACAGAATACGATACGACCAGGGTAGGAGTAGTAGGTCATCTGCCAGCGAGCCGGGAGAGAGAGTGTGAGCCCGACAAGGCGCCCGCAGAGCGCCGCCCAGACCGAACTCGCCTGCCGCTCCACGAGGAGCAGGTCCTGCCGGTGAACGCTCTGCCTCAGCCGGCGGCGGGTGTGCCCGTTATTGCAAAACCAAGCGATCTCCGCGGTTCTCTGGAACCAGCAGATAAGCAGGGTGGTACCGCGGAGTCCCCTTCGTCCCTGAGACAAGGGGATTTTTTGTTTAACAGATGTGGAAAGGATGCCTGGAATGTCATCGATCACGCTCGCTTCAACCTGGAACCCCCGCGGCGAACTGGTCACGTTTGCAGCGCCTGCTGCCGCGGCTGGAGCAGGCTTACGCCCATCGGGTGATCGTGCTCAAGCCGGGGGTGGATGCGGCGCTGGCCGAGACGCTGGCGCAGGCGGGCTGCCGGGTGTTCACCCCTCCCGATTGGAGCGGCGGGCGGCTGATGGCGCTGACACAGGCGCTGGAGACAGATGCCACGCACATCCACTACGCCGATATGGACCGCCTGCTGCGCTGGGTCGAGACGCGCCCGGAAGAATGGCAAGCAGCCCTGCAAACCCTGGCGCAAACGGATTACCTGCTGATGGGGCGCACCGAACGGGCCTATGCCACGCACCCCCACGCCCTGCTGGATACGGAGCGCATCAGCAACCGGGTCATCTCGCATCTGATCGGGAGAGCGGTGGATGTGAGCGCAGGTTCCAAGGGCTTCAGCCGCCGGGCGGCGCAGTTCCTGGCGGCGCACTGCCAGCCTGGCTTTGCCCTGGGCACAGATGGCGAGTGGACGGTGCTGCTGCAGCGGGCCGGGTTCGAGATGCAATACATGGAATATGACGGCCTGGATTGGGAATCGGCGGACCGTTACCAGGAGGCCGCTGCTGATGAGGCACGCCAGGCGCAATCCGCGGCGGTTTACGATGCAGACCCGGTTCACTGGAGTTACCGGGCGGAGGTAGCATTGGAAGTGGTCGAGCGCGGGCTGGCTGCTTCGCAGCACATCATCCCCCAGGCGCCTCGTCCGGCGGCTGCCGGGCAGCCAGATTTTGACTTTGGGGCTGTCTTTAATGCGGATGATTACCTGTATTATTACGCCGACAGCCTGACAGAGGAGCGCACGGAGAAGGAAGTCGCCGCGCTGGTGCCCCTGCTGGAGATGGATCGCCCCATGCGCATTCTGGACCTGGCTTGCGGCTTTGGGCGGCACGCTAACCGCCTGGCGGCGTTGGGTCACAGCCTGGTGGGCGTGGATCTGGTGCCGGGATTTTTAGAGGCGGCCCGCTCTGATGCGGAGAAACGCGGCGTGCAGGTGGATTACCGGCAGGGCGATATGCGCCGTATCACCTTTGAGCAGGAATTTGACCGTGTCTTGATGCTCTTTACCGCCTTCGGCTATTTTGAAGATGAGGAGAACCTGCTGGTACTGCAAAACGTGGCCCGGGCGCTCAAACCCGGCGGGCTGCTGTTCTTCGATACGCATAACCGCGACCTGTTTGCCCGCTGGGCACTGCCGGCGATCGTGCAGGAGAAAGATGGCAACCTGCTGATCGACCGCACTTCGTTTGATACCCTGACCGGGCGCTGGTACAACAGGCGCATCTTGATCCGGGATGGCGTGCGCCGGGATATGCCATTCTTTGTGCGCTTTTATAACCCAACCGAGATCCGTGCCCTGCTGGCGCAAGCTGGGCTGGAAATGTACCGGATCTACAGCGGTTGGGATGGACAACCGATCACCTCTGAATCACGCAAGATGGTCATCATTGCAAGGAAACTATAATGGAGGCAAGAATGATTGAACCGAAAATGTACAACCCCGCAGAGATTGAATCCCGCTGGCAGGCCCGCTGGGAAAAGGATGGCCTGTACCATGCGAATATTGACCCCTCGCGCCCCAAGCATTACGCCCTGACCATGCTGCCGTACCCCTCGGGTGACCTGCACATTGGGCATTGGTACGCCATGACACCCTCCGACGCCCGGGCGCGCTTTATGCGCATGTGCGGCTATAACGTGCTGTTTCCCATGGGCTTTGACGCCTTTGGCCTGCCTGCCGAAAACGCGGCCATCAAACTGGGCATTCACCCCAAGGAACGCACCTACGCCAACATTGCCCATATGCGCGAGCAGATGAAATCGATGGGCGCGATGTTCGATTGGCGGCGTGAGATCACCTCGGCAGACCCGGAATATTACCGTTGGACGCAGTGGTTCTTCATCCGCCTGTTCCAGCAGGGGCTGGCTTACCGCAAAATGTCGCCGGTAGATTGGTGCCCCAACTGCAACACCACCCTGGCGCGCGAGCAGGTGTGGGGCGATGACCGCCACTGCGAGCGCTGCGGCACGCCGGTGATCAAGAAAGAGCTGGATCAATGGTTCTTCCGCACCACGCAGTACGCCGAAGAGCTGCTGAACTTCGAAGGCATGGAGTGGCCCGAGCGGGTGCGCGTGCTGCAAGAGAACTGGATCAACCGCTCGGAAGGCGCATCGGTGATCTTCCACACGGAACAGGAAGACCCGATCGAGATCTTCACCACCCGCCCGGATACGCTGTGGGGCGCCACCTTCATGGTGCTGCTCGCCAGAGCATCCGCTGGTGGCGAGCCTGACCACGCCCGAACGTCGAGCGGAAGTGGAAGCCTACCAGGGCCAGGCGGCGCGCCAGTCGGATATCGACCGCGAGGCCGTCGACAAGGAAAAGACGGGTGTGTTCACCGGCAGCTACGTGGTCAACCCGGTCAACAACCAGCGCATCCCGATCTGGATTGCCGATTACGTGCTGATGACCTACGGCACCGGGGCGATCATGGCAGTGCCTGCCCACGACGAGCGCGACTTTGCCTTTGCCAAGAAATTTGACCTGCCCATCATTCCCGTCATCGAAGGCGAAGGCGGCATCACCACTACAGATGAGGCCTCTTATATCGGCCCGGGCAAGATGATCAACAGCGGCCCGATGAACGGAACCTATGTCACCGGCAAGGGCCATGAAGACGCCGGCATGCAGAAGGTGATCGCCTACCTGCAAGAGCGCGGCATCGGTAAGCTAGAAGTGACGTACAAGCTGCGCGATTGGCTGATCTCGCGCCAGCGCTATTGGGGCGCGCCGATCCCCATGGTGCACTGCCCCGACTGCGGCTGGCTGCCGGTGCCGGATGATCAACTGCCGGTGCTGCTGCCCGATGATGTGGAATGGCGCCCAACGGGCGAATCGCCGCTGAAACTGCATCCCACCTGGAAAAAGACCACCTGCCCGGCCTGTGGCAAACCTGCTGAGCGTGAGACGGATACCATGGATACCTTCATGTGCTCCTCCTGGTACCATCTGCGCTACCTGTCGCCCCATTACAACCAGGGCCCCTTCGACCCGGCTGAATATGCCTACTGGATGCCGGTGGATTCGTACACGGGCGGCATCGAGCATGCCACCATGCACCTGATCTACACGCGCTTCTTCCACAAGGCCTGCCGCGATATGGGTGTGACCCAGGGCAACGAGCCGATGACCATGCTGCACAACCAGGGCATGGTGCTGGGCGAGGACAATGAGAAGATGTCGAAGAGCCGCGGCAACGTGGTTTCACCAGATGCCCTGGTGGAGCGCCACGGCGCGGACACGGTGCGGGCCTACCTGATGTTCTTTGCTCGCTGGGATATGGGCGCGCCCTGGTCGTACAGCGGCATCGAGGGCACGGCGCGCTGGGTGCGGCGGACGTGGAACCTGGTGATGGACGCGGCCCCGCAGCGGGGCGCCTCTCCCGAGGTGCTGCGCAGCCTGCGCCGCAAACTGCACCAGACGCTGAAGCGCGTCACGCATGACTTCGAGACCTTCGAGTTCAATACCATCGTCTCTGGGCTGATGGAACTGCTGAACGAGATGTACAAGGCCCGCGAGCAGGGTGCAGCGGGCACGAAGGAATGGGATGAGGCGCTGGATGTGTACCTGCGCATGATGGCCCCGGTCACGCCGCACATTACCGAAGAACTGTGGGCGCACCTGGGCAAGCCTTACTCGGTGCATACGCAGGCCTGGCCGCAGGTGGACGAGGCCGCCGCCGCCGAAGACGAGGTGACCCTGGTGGTGCAGATCAACGGCAAGGTGCGCGAGCGCCTGGTCGTCCCGGCGGGCGTGAGCGATGATCAGGCCCGGGCCGCGGCGATGGCTTCTCCGGCGTACTTTTACATCCCCGGCAAAAGCCACCTGTGCCTTTTTTTGCGTGAAAGAATTCAGAAAAGTTGTAACCTGCGGAAAATACAATTTTAACTGAACTTGAATAATCCTTAATCACTTCTTCATTGTATTCAAAAGTAATCAGGTTTACTAAAAAATCTTTTGTTCTTCTGCATTCCCGAAGAATTAAAAACCGCAGGTATCCTTCGTGGGTATTCGTTGAATAGATTGAAAGATTTCTTTCCTTAAAAAACTTTCGTGCGTGATTTAATATTTTACTCGTAAAATCGGTTTGTAAAAAACACTCTTCTATATAGAAAATCTTAGTGTGAAATTTAGGGATGTGAAGTCCGACTGCAAACTTTTCCTTTTCTTTCCCTTCGTCAACAGTTGTAAGCCATTTCTCATCCGAAAACGAGAACTCCATTTTATTCCTATAATAGTAATCATTATCAGACTTCAGCGCTGAAGGAATTTCCAGATCTTTAAATCCGCCAATTTTTTCAAACGCGTTTTTCACCGTATCAGTCTTAAATTCAAGTTGTTTCTCGTAACTGAAATTTTGGATTTTACATCCCCCGCAAACACCGAAATGTTTGCATTTTGGAGTAACCCGGAAAGGTGATTTCTCAAGAACCACTTTTGTAACTGCTTCTGCATAATTTTTCTTTACTTTCCTTATTTCAGCCGTTACCACATCCCCTGGCAAAGCGTCCTTGCAAAACACAACAAACCCTTCTTCAATTCTTGCAACACCCATTCCTTCAGAGTTCAACGAATCTATCTTTAGTTCAATTTCCTGTTTCTTATTTAACATTTAATTTCTATTTAATCTTAACGTGTATTATTTATATGCATTCTGTTTATAATTCTAAAATTAATCAACATAATCAACATAAAACATCGAAATATTTTTACTTGATTTTATATTTATACTATACTCCGGAAAACCCGGAAAGTAATTAAGTAGATTTTTCATTACCTTTTTTCTGAACCCCATTCCAATTATATTTTGTTATAAAGTTTAAATTAGATATAGAATGGAAAGATTAATTGCTGTAAAGTCAAAGGAAGATATTCTTCCGCAATATCGTGATACTCCGGTTGAATTATTGTTTGAATATCATAATCTCAATCGAAATCAGGAGTCTTATGAGAAAGCACAGTTGCTTGTAGGAATGTGTATGGATAATCGTAAACATCTGCATATTCCTGATAATTTTGCATTTATCATTCGTGCAGGTGGAGCGAATTTAAGATACAGTGAATTCAAAGTTTCCTATGCAATTGCCGTAGGGAAAGTAAGTCACATCGCTATTATCGGGCATAATCACTGCGCTATGGTTAATTTAGTGTCACGTAAGGATGAATTTATAAACGGTCTCACCGAACTTGCGGGTTGGGATAAAGAAAATGCGGAGCAGCATTTTAACCAGTTTGCCCCTATGTACGAAATTGGCAGCGAAATAGATTTTGTTTTGAGCGAGACAGTACGTCTTCGCAGAAGATATCCGAAAATTACTATTGCTCCACTACTTTATCTTGTTGAAGATAATAAACTTTATTTTATTAAAGAGGATTAGAAACTATTATTATATTGTATATAAATTAATTTATATGAAAATATGCGTATATTGTGCCTCCAGCCCCAAAGTCAACAAAATTTATTTCGATGCTGCTGAAAAATTAGCAAAAGAATTTGTAAAGGAAAATATCGAAGTTGTTTACGGAGGCGGTGCGCACGGACTAATGGGGAAAATTGCGGACACTATGTTGGAGAATGGCGGAAAGATAAAAGGTATTATGCCGAAATTTATGGATGATGTTGAATGGGGTCACAAGGGTGTCGCTGATTTTGTTTATACCGAAACCATGCACGAGCGAAAAGCAAAGTTTCTGGAAGGAGTTGACGCACTTGTAGCTTTGCCCGGTGGTTGCGGCACGCTCGAAGAACTACTTGAAGCAATTACACTTAAAAGACTCGGAAAGTTTGTAAAACCAATCGTTATACTTAATACTGAAGGCTATTATGACCCGCTAAAACAAATGCTCGAAAAATCAGTTGCGGAAAAATTTATGAATGAAATACATCTCAGTATGTGGCAATTTGTTTCTAAACCGGAAGAAGTAATGTCCGCTATAAAATCAACAAAACATTGGGATAGCGGTGCTATCAATTTCGCTTTAAGCAAATGATTGGCGACTCTTTCTGTTGTTACATTTAAATCTGTTTTATTCTGTGGCTTAGTTATTGCAAATCCTTGTTTAAAATAATTTCCCTTTACCTATTCCGCTTTTATTATTATATTCTACAAAAGGAAGGAGTAAGTCATGGAATACAGAACATCTTTAGATATTTTCAGGAAATACTTCGAACGCCAGCTCGAATATGCAAGAAAGACACTCAATAAACCAGAGTTTCTTAATCAACCATTCATCACTTTATCCAGGCTAACAGGGGCAGGAGATATAAATTTTCCCGAAAAACTTGTTCAGGCTTTAAATAGCATTGACACAAAAACTGAAAGTCCCTGGATGTACCTCGATAAAGATATTCTTCAAGTCGTACTTGAAGAACATAATCTCCCAAAAGAAATATCAAAGTATATGCCCGAAGGTAAAATTTCCGAAATTCAGGACGTTATTGAACAATTATTCGGATTACACCCTTCGGAGTATAAACTCATTAAAAAAGTCAGCGATACAATTCTTCATCTTTCACATCTCGGGAATATTGTGTTAGTTGGCCGTGGTGCTAATATAATAACAAGAAATAACATTAACGGTATTCACATCAGATTAATCGACTCGTTCGATAACAGGTCTGAAAATATTCAGAGATACTTCGGCTTAAGTAAAGTTGAGGCGGCAAAACTAATCGATAAAGAAGATAGCGGTAGAGCCGCTTATGTCAAAAAGTACTTTAATAAAGACATTAACAATTCGTCGCAGTATTCACTCGTTTTAAATTTTGAATTTTTAACTGTTGAAGATGCAATTCGTTTAATATGTCACGAGGTTACCAGGCTTAGGAATAGAATTAAAAATTGAAAAATGTTTTAATTCGTCCAATAAGTCAATTGTATTTAAACATTTCTTGATATATTTTATTATCTGTAAAACTTACTATCTGTAAAGTTTGACAGATTATTTAATCAAAACATATAAAATATTAAATGGTTAAAAAATACGGTATATTAATAACTCTGTTTCTAATTGGGTTTATTCTGTCAGGAATTAATCCGCACGATTATTTTACATGGTTTCTCGAAGTATTCCCTGCGATAATCGGGTTTGTTATATTACTACTGACTTTTAATAAATTCAGATTTTCTTATTTAACTTATGTTCTGATATTAGTTCACTGTTATATTTTGTTTATAGGCGGACATTATACCTATGCAGAGGTTCCACTATTTAATTGGATAAGGGACGTGTTACATCAAAGCAGAAATAATTACGATAAAGTAGGTCACTTTGCACAGGGGTTTATACCTGCTGTTATTGTCAGAGAACTTTTTATCAGAAAGGAAATTGTTAAAAAAGGATTATGGCTTTCATTTTTGACCGTTTGTGTTTGCGTTACTATCAGTGCATTCTATGAATTCCTCGAATGGTTTGTTGCTGTTGCATCAGGGCAGTCTGCTGACGCGTTTTTAGGTACGCAAGGTTATGTGTGGGATACGCAATCCGATATTTTGTTTGCGACCATAGGCGCAGTGTGTATGGTTATATTCATTTCAGGATTGCAGGATAAACAACTTAAAAATATAATAGATTCTTAAATACAAAACCCCCCGTATTTGCGGGGGGTTCATATAAAATATTTATCGAACAATTATTTTATCAGTATCATCTTTCTCGTTTCAACAAATTTACCTGCCGATAATCTGTAAACATACATTCCGCTTGATAACCTGCTGCCGTCGAATTCATACGAATAACTTCCTTCAGTCTTAGTCTCATTATTTATCAGATTCGCAACAAGTTTTCCGCTCATATCATATACATCCAGTGTAACTCCCGATTTTTGAGGTATTACAAAGTTAATCATAGTTGTCGGATTAAACGGGTTCGGAAAATTCTGTGTAAGTTTAAACGTTAACGGCTCACTTCCCTGATTTGAAATTCCCGAGACTGTTGATATCGAAAAATTTGTGTTTGACAAATCAAAGAATATATTTCCAACCGCTTCAACTTTTATTCTTGCCGTACTCGTTGACACCATCGGAAGATTTACTGTTTCGTTTCCATCGTTCGGAGTGTTTGCTATTAAAGTAGTCGGAAACGTAGTTCCGCCGTCGGTTGAAAGTTTAATGTTCACATTCGAACAACTTACAGGTGCTGTGTTTGTATTTGCTACATCCCACGTTATTGACTGAGGAATGTTTGCGTTCAAAGTTACCGCAGTATTGGGAGATGTAACAAGGAATGGTCCCGCTGATGCAGAAACACTGTACGAAATATATTCAAACCCTACTCCGCCGCCCGATACTTTATTGTCTCTTGCTATTAAACAAAAAGATAAATTTCTTGTGTATGTCGGTAAAATTTCACCAATCACTTGTGAATTACTCAGTAAGCTCGAAAGTTTTGGAAACGTTCTCGTCGGAGATGTCACCGGTGTAAACGACCTGAATATTGGTGCATTACCAACAGGTGCATTCCAGCTTCCCGCCGGTCCTAAATCATATTCTTCCCAGCAGTATGTCAGTGGGTCGTTATCGGCATCCGTTGCACTTCCTGTTAATGAAAACGGTGTTGAAATCGGAATTGTATTTCCGCCCGCTCCAAGTGTTATAACCGGATTATGATTCCCCGTAGTCGTAACCTGTGCACACGAAGTCCCGCTCCCGTTTGTGAAATTAAGAATCTCATCAAGACTCTTTGCAACAAAATATGCATCACTGTTACTTTGTAAATTGTTTGGTGAACATATTCCTGCGTATGCCATTATCGTTGCACCGCTTCCCGGTTCGTAAGCCGTGCCTGCATTTCTGTTACCCCCGCCGCAACTTCCTGTCGTAGCGTTAAAAGTGTGATTGCCTCCAAACTGATGTCCCATTTCGTGTGCAACATAATCAATATAAAACGGGTCGCCTATTGGAGAAGGTAATCCGGTTACACCTCGTGCTTTCAGGCCTGCCGAACAAACACAACCCAGATACGCAACGCCTCCGCCGCCTGTACTGAACACGTGACCTATATCATAATTAGCCGTACCTATAATGTTATCGCAAGTAGTCTGGTTTTGTCCAAGCATCGTACTTCCATTATTGTTTGTGTATGGGTCTGTCGAAGCATTAGTATAAATAATTAAATTATTATTTGCCACAAGTATCATCCTCACCGAAACTTCTTTTTCATAAACTCCCGTAACTCTGTTAAGCGCTGTTACAACTGCCGCAAGCCCTAAAGGTACTGTACCGCCGTGATATATCGTGTATTCACCGGTTGTACCAATCGCAATCCTGTAAGTCCTCAGCTCTCCTTCTGCAAGAGGCGATGTCCTCTCAGGTACCTGCTTCTTTAAATTCTCATTATCAATCACCTCACAATTAAAATCATTATTCTTCAAAGTATAATCTCTTTTAAAATAAGAAATATAATTATATGTATCGCCCTTCGCATAAGGGTCAATAAAAATCATATCACCCGCCGTCATAATCATCGCATGAAAACCATGCGGTGTCACGTCAAGCCTCACCGAAGCATAAGGGTCATCAATACCCTGACCTGCAAAAGTTCTTATCTCGGGAAACTTATCAGCCAGACCCTTTTCCATCACAGGCGAATCCACTACCCTGAACCTGCCAAACCCGCCATAAGGTAAAGGAAGAGATACAATTGTATTTGAATTTTTTGCTAAAACATTTTTTTCCTGCGGTGCGGAAAAAAGCACACTGCTCATCTCTGCTGTGTTAAGCGTCAGCGTCCTGAACCTCTCGGGAATAATTACTCTCTCACCCGAACTCTGCACATTTGCGGAAGAAATATCATTCCAGTAATTGTTGCTTTGTGCATTAAGCGAAACAAATGTACTTACAAAAATTGCAAGCACAATAAACAAACGAAAAATTTTACTCATTAAGAAATAAAATAACGGTTAATAAAAATCTGTAAGTGTAAACTATAACAAATTCACACTAGTTATCAGTATTAAACGCAAAATCACGCAATATAATTTCTGAAATTGAAATTCTGCATTGGGAATTATTCAGATGCTTTTATCAGTTAATTTTATTGTTTTAATCAATTAAAATGCTACATTTTCTTAAAAGAATTTACAAATCACATATCAGTAAACAATTATCCCGCAACAATACACTTCTTTCATACCTAAATTCATATATCGAATTGTTAATCCCAAATTACTAAATTACAATATGAGACTTTACCTTTTAACCGAATCAATAAATTATGAAGAAGAAATATTTAAACGAAGTAAACGAAGGGTTGAAAAGAACCGGCGCAATACATCCCGAAATTATTACAGACAGCGACTTACAGCACCTGCCTGCCTCTGTAAGAAATTACCTTTACTATACCGGCGTTGTCGGAAAAGAAAAACCGGTAAATGTCCGTATAGTGTTTGAAGGGAAAATCAGGTCAAAGCCCAGATGCCGGCTGGATGGTATTCAAAGCAGAGCAATACAGTTTTTTCGATACCGTAACACGTGCATTTTACATCGAAGCAAGCAAGATGGGCATTCCCGCAAAAGGACTTCATCTTTATAAAAAAGGTATAGCAACTATGGTGATTAAACTGGCGGGACTGTTTAAGGTTGTTGACGCAAAAGGCAAAGAAATGAATCAGGGCGAAACCGTTACTGTGTTTAACGATATGTGCTTTATGGCACCGGCAACTTTAATAAATAAAACCATCCGATGGGAGGAAGTTGATTCATTAACGGTAAAAGCAATTTACACAAACGAAGGAAATACAATTTCAGCAACGCTTTATTTTAATGAAAAAGGCGAACTGATAAACTTTGTCAGCAACGACAGGTACGAAACCGCAGACGGTAAAACATACAAAAATTATCCGTGGTCAACACCCGCAAAAGATTACAAAGATTTCAACGGGTTTAAATTAACATCGTTTGCTTCTCTGTATTACAAAAGACCTGATACTGACTTTTGTTACGGTGAATTCAAACTAAAAGAAATAGAATACAACTGTAAATTTTGAATTATGAAAACACAAAGAAACATTCTCATAGCATTACTCGCAATACTTGGTTTATCAGCACTCGGCGGAAGTTCATTTCTGATACTTTCACCCTCGGGCGAGATGATAGGAATGTCGCTTTCAATGCTCGATAAATCACCATTCAAAAATTTTCTTATCCCGGGCTTGATATTGTTTATCGTACTCGGAATTTCACCAATAGCATTAATCTTTGCATTGTTAAAAAAACCCGAAAGCAAACTTGCAGAAAGGTTTAATTTCTTTAAAGATATGCACTGGGCTTGGAGTTACACAGTATATACAGCATTTGCATTGGTAGTCTGGATACAAGTTCAGATAATCTTAACACACACATTCGACCCATTGCAAAACTTCTGTGTTTTTCTTGCACTTGCAATTTTATTTTTGACCTTATTACCAAAACTAAGAAATTTTTATAAAAGATAAAAATATGAACAAACAAAACAACATCCCGTTTCAAACCATCGACTGGTCATCAATACCAAAAACCGAACACAAAGGTGAAACAGGAACAGCATACTGGCAGACAGTCGAATTTCCCGGACTAAGAATACGAATAGTGGAATACTCAGAAGGATACATCAGCAGACCATTGGTGTAAAAAAGGACACATCGTCCATTGCCTCGAAGGCACATTCATCTCCGAACTCGAAAACGCCAACCCGCACACTTTATCAAAAGGAAACACATACGTCGTATCAGACGAAATGAGCTCGCACCGCTCTGTCGCAAAAGACGGAGTAAAACTATTAATAATCGACGGAGAGTTTTTGAGCGGAACGCAATAAATACAAATTTTTCCTTGTAACTTATATTCGCTTCTTGAACTCTGACACACAGGCAGCAAATATCTGAACGCAAAAATGTAACCCCGAAGAAGACAGTTACAAAGTATTCAGAATGTAGTTAGAAATATATTACCTATTAGGCATATCAAATATCCTCTGCTTCCGCAGAGGATATTTTTATTTACGCAGTTGCAAGAAAACATAGATTGAATATTTATTTACAAGTAAAAAAGTTATTTTTAGGGAATTAAATTTTCAGATGTTAAAAGATATTAAGAATGCTAAGGACGTTGTCCTTAAGGAAAAGAAAGAGGTTCAACTTCTGCTGAACAGGTTCAGCGAAAAGAAGTTTCAAAAGAATTTCTCGGACGCAATTGATTCTGTTTTTAAGTGTAAAGGAAAAGTTGTTGTTTCGGGTGTTGGCAAAAGCGGTATCGTGGCGCAAAAAATCGTCGCTACTTTTAATTCCACGGGTACGCATTCCGTTTTTCTTCACTCCGCCGACAGCATTCACGGCGACCTCGGTATCGTTGAAGATGATGACGTTGTTATTCTTATTTCTAAAAGCGGTGAGTCTGACGAGATTAAAAACCTTGTCCCTTATCTGAAAAATCTTAAGACTAAAATTATTTTAATTTCGGGAAACCATAAATCCACTCTTGCTAAATCTGCCGACATATTTTTAGATGCTTCGGTTAAAGAGGAAGCCTGTCCGCATAACCTTGCGCCTACTTCGTCTTCAACCGTTACGCTTATTCTCGGCGATGCACTCGCTGTGGCGCTTCTTCAGAAACGCGGTTTCACGAAGGAAGATTTTGCGTTTCTTCATCCCGGCGGTTTGCTTGGCAGAAAACTTAATCTGAAAGTTGAAGATATTATCGTGAAAGGCGATGACATTCCAGTCGTGAATAAAAACTCAAAACTGAAAGATGTTATCTATCAGATTTCTTCAAAAAGACTCGGCTGTGCGGTTGTGATGAACAAATCTAAGATTGAAGGCTTCATCACCGATGGCGATATAAGAAGATTACTCGAAAAAGATGTTGACGTTAGAACTATCCTCGCAAAGGATTTGATGAATAAAAAACCGAAAACTATTTTGAAAGAAACACTCGCTAAAACTGCTCTGGAAATTATGGAGAAAAATAAAATCACTCAGTTATTAGTCGTAGATAAATTTAAAAAACTTTCGGGTATTTTACACATTCATACGCTTATCGAACTCGGACTTTGATGCGGATAAAATATTTATACATATTGCTTCTGCTTTGCGGTGCTGTGCTCTGCTCCTGCGAAAATAAATTTGTACCGCCGAAAACCGATTTGAAATCCGAGGACATTCCCGAACAGGAAAGCTGGAATTCATCAGTTGCTTTTTCGGATTCAGGAAACGTGAAAGCAATTCTGCGTGCGGGACATATTATGGCATTCAATAAAAAAGGATATACATTAATTGACAGCGGTGCGAAAGTAGATTTTTATACGAACAAAGAAATCGTTTCCACGCTTACGAGCAAAAAAGGTAAGGTGCTTGAACCTTCAAAGAATATTGAAATCTATGACAGCGTTGTTGTTGTGAATAAAGAGGGCAGTATTCTTCAGACGCAGAAACTTTTCTGGGATAATAAAACACAGAAAGTTTCAACAGACGTTTACGTAAAAATTAAAACTCCGAAAGAAGAGGTTGAAGGAATTGGATTCGTCTCCGACCAGAATCTGAAAAATTATACTATCTTTAAAGTTACAGGAACGTTTACAAAGTGATTAAAACTTTATTACATATTACACTGATGTTTTTACTGTTTGCCGGTATATCTTTTGCTCAGGAAAAAATCGAACTAAAGAAAAGCGACAAACTAACGGGTAAAACCGTTGACGGAAAATCTATCAGAGAAGCAATCGGCAATGTTCACTTCGTACAGGGAAACGTGGACGTGTATTGCAATGAAGCGATTCAGTTTATCGATGATAATAAAGTTGAACTTCGCGGAAACGTAAAAATATATCAGGACACTCTTTCTCTCTTTACTTCAAAAGCAACGTACTATGGAAACGAAAAGAAAGCAATATGCGAAGGCTCTGTAACTCTGAAAGATAAAAATGCAACTCTCCGCGCTGATAACGGAGTGTATTTTTTCAACGATGCAAAAGCAATTTTTAACGGCGATGTAATTATTATTAATCCGCAGTATCAGAATTACTTCCCGCGAACTGACATACCTTCGGAACACTGAAGATTCATTCGCACGCGGCGACGTGATTGTTACCACTGACTCGGCGTTAATCAAAGCAGAAAGCATAGACTTCTTTAAGCGTCAGGGAAAAACCTTCGCGACAGAAAAAGTCAGCATTGAAAGTGATTCATCAATTATCTATTCGGATACTCTTACAGATTATTCTCTTGAAGATAAAAGTATTGCGTCAGGAAACGTTAAGATAGTTAACTTAAGAAACTACCTTGTCGTTACCGGTGCTTATGCAGAAAACTATGACGCGAAGAAATATGCATTTGTTAAAGGAAATGCGAAATTAACACAGATTGAAAATGAAAGAGATACTTTGTTTATTTACAGCAATCTTCTCGAAACATACAGAATAAAACCAGAGCGGTACGTTGCAAAAGAAAACGTCGAGGTAATACGCGGCGGATTTCTTGCGAAGAGCGATACTGCTATTTTTGCAAGAACGAAGAACGAACTGATAGAAGAAGTTTCACTATTTCCAAGACCAATTGTCTGGCAGGATAATTTACAACTAACCGCAGACTCTATTTATGCAATTATAGAAAACAGAAAACTCTCAATGGTCTTCGCAAAAAAACTCGAAGGGTATCCTATGAGTAAGAATTCATTTATGCTCGTAGCGAATAAGGATTCTTTCTTTGTTGACAGGTACGATCAGGTAACGGGAAGAGACATTAAAATTAAATTTGAAAACGATACATTAAAATTTGTTGATGTGTATAAAAACTCTTCAAGTATATATTTTGCATTTGAGAATAAAAAAGCCAACGGTGTTAACATAGTTGACGGAGAAAATATGTACATAACTTTTAACAGCCAGCAGCAGGTCTCGAAAATCAAGGTCGAGAAAAATGCAAAAGGACAGTTCGTTCCCGAGGCAAAAATGGCTACTGTTCAAACACGGTTGCCCGGTTTTAATCTGCGTAAAGATAAACCCTTTAGAAAGTAAACCAAAAAAATTTGCCGGAGAATTTAAATAAGGATAAAGTAGAAAGAAAAAACATTCTGTCATTACCCGATTATGTTTGGTTCTTGTTAACCGTTTTCGTCTCGGGGATGATATTGTTTCTCTTATTTCGTCTCGTATTGCTTTTCCTGAATTACGAACAGGTAAAAGAAGTACCTGCCAATATTATAATGTATGCAATCTTTAATCGCGGCAGTTTGTTCGATGCTTCTGTAAATTCTTCCATTCTGGTAATTCCATTTCTGTTGTTTTCATTCGCTTACATCTTCGGTTTCAAACAAAAGTGGTTCATTATTACTAATGTAATTATTATAAATGTATTTTATGTACTGGCAATTCCTTTTCTAAGCGCCGATATTCCATATTTTGCATATTTTAATTCACGACTTACTAACAGTATTCTGAACTGGAGTGATGATTTGTTGCTAACTGTATCTACAAGATTTTCCGTACCTACATTTTATCCTTACATTTTTGCTGCAATTATAATTTCAATTGCCTTTTGTTTTTGGGTCAGATTTATTGCACGAAGAACAATATATCTCGATAAAGGTGAAGGAGAAATTCTTATAAAGAGAATTCTTGTCTTTGTAATTTTCGGAGTGCTTATTTTCCTTGGTATTCGCGGTGATTATAAAACCGGAAAGATGCCTTTATCAGTGGCTAATTCATTCTTCTCTGATTTTTCATTACCGAATCAACTCGGCTTAAACCCTGTTTATAGTTTCGTCAGCAGTTATAAGTCAAGGAAGAATTCCTTACTCGATAACAAAGATTTTTTAGAGGTATCCCGAAAGTATTTAAACATAAATCAGAAATACGAATCTCCGATTGCAAGAGACGTAACATTTACTGAAGAATCGAAAAAACCAAACGTGGTTATCTTCATAGTTGAAAGTATGAGCGCGTTTAAGTTTAAAAGATACGGATATAAAGAAAACATTATGCCGTTTATGGATAGTCTCGCAGATGTCTCCGCTACATTCGATAATGTTTTCACTGGTGGTATACATACATACGATGGAATCTATTCATCCTTGTTCTCAATGCCTTCAGGACTGAATGTAAAAGCAATGTCGAATCCGCTTACAGCGGGACAGAAACACTCAGGAGTTTCAAACGTTCTTAAAAGCAATGGTTACAGCACTGCCTTCTTTTGCACAGGAGATAAACGTTTCGATAATATGAATGGATTTCTTATGAATAATGATTTTGATCACATATTCAGTCAGGACGATTATCCACCCGAGTACAACATTACTGAATGGGGCGTTCCTGATAATGTTATGTTCGATTATTCAATCAATAAGTTTAATGAGTTTTCTAAATCAGGCAAACCATTTTTGGCTGCATATATGACGGTCTCAACTCACGAAGCAATTGCTTTGCCAGACTGGGTTCCTTTTAAACCATGGGGCGGGGATACGTACGACCATCGTTTTCAGTACTTTGACTGGTCTGTCTCTCAATTTATGAAAGCCGCCCGTAACACAGACTGGTTTAAAAATACAATATTCGTATTTATCGCAGACCACGGTCAGAATTTCGACCATACCTATGATATGTCTCTTTCATACAATCATACACCAATGATTTTTTATTCACCCGAACTTATCAAACCACGGAGGTACGAAAAACCGGGATTACAGATTGACCTCTTTCCCACACTTATGGGATTTCTTCAGATACCGTACGTTAATAACACGCTTGGAGTTGACCTGAGAAATGAAGGAAGAAAATACGCTTATTTCTGTACGGACAACAAAATCGGGTGTATTAGTGAAGATTTTTTTCTTGTACTTCGAGCAGACGGACCCGGTTCATTTTACAAATACAAGAATAAAGATTTAACTAATTATTATCACAAAGAAGATGAGCGGATTATTCTTGATATGAAAAAGTATGCCACATCTATGATACAGACATCATACTGGCTCGGCGAAAATAATCTTCTCCATTTACCAAACAAATAATTAAAACACTTCAATGCAGAACAGTCCTAAAATATTAGTTGTACAAATCGGTAAAATAGGCGATATGATTCTCACAACGCCTTTGCTAAGTGAACTGAAAAGACTATATCCAAACTCAGAACTATCTGTCCTTGCAAGTGCAAAGAACTCTGCTATCTCAAAGAATCTTAAAATTGTCAACAATACTTTTGAATACAACAAAAAGTTTTTTCATACTTTAAAAC
The DNA here is from genome assembly GCA_963748665.1 of Ignavibacteriota bacterium. Lineage (GTDB taxonomy): Bacteria > Bacteroidota > Ignavibacteria > Tepidaquicellales > Tepidaquicellaceae > CAIKZJ01. The sequence goes on from CAVVJW010000031.1 coordinate 17,795, forward strand.
TAATTCTTACTTTTAGAAGAAAACAATTTGATTTTTGGATTGATACTAAGGATGAATATTCAAGCACATCAAAATTTCTTAAAACGATTTGTAAGCCAAAAAAATCTCTTGGTTTTAATGTAAAGGAAAAAGTGTTCGATGTTAATCTTAAAGATTTTGTTAACGGAAGTCACAGAGTAGATATTAATCTTTCGCCTGTTAACAATCTTGTCAACATTAAAGACCTCGACAGAATTATGCCGCGTATTGATATTCCGGAAAATGATTCCGTTAATGTTATTAAAAGATTAGAAAACCTGAATGAAAAAAGGGTTTTATTAAATCTTTCTGCTGGTATTAGTACGAGGGATTTAGCAACAGAAAAATGGATTGAAATTGCAAACGGAATTAACCCTGATTATAGTGTAATACTTACAGGACAGGAAAAAGATTATGATAGTATTAATAAGGTTTTAAATTCAATTAAGCGTGAAAACATATTCTTCATTGAAACAAATTCTATCTTTGAATTAGCAGAATTAATAAAGCAATGCAGTTTAATCGTTACCCCGGATACATCTGCCGTTCACCTTGCCTCGTGTTTCAACACACCAATAGTATGTTTCTTCCATAATGTTGAGTGGGTTAGAATAAAGTTTGCACCACTTTCGAAAAAACAAAGGATAGTTGTTTCAAAAGATGAAAATTCTTTTAACAGTATAACATCAGACGAACTTCTTAAAGAAGTAAAAGAATTACTTGCTTAATACGTCCTCGTAAAACTTTTCGTAATATCCGATAATCTTTTCTTCGTTAAAGTACTCTGCTCTTTCTCTCGCATTTTTCTGAAAAAGTTTGTACTTCTTTTCGTTAGTAAGCAGGTCAACTGCATATTTAGCCATTCTTTCAACATCGCCAAACTCAGCAATATATCCTGTCTCACCGTGGAGGTTTAATTCAGGTAATCCGCCGACACTTGAAGAAATAACCGGTACTTCACAGCTCATAGCTTCAAGTGCCGAAAGTCCGAAACTTTCAGATTGTGAAGGCATTAAAAATAAATCAGCAACAGAAAGAATTTCGGGAAGAGAATCCTGTTTACCCATAAACTTTACATATTCCATGATGCCAAGTTCTCTGCATAATCTTTCGCATTCACTGCGCTCAGGTCCGTCCCCAACAAGTATAAGTCTTGACTTAATTTTTTCTCTAACTAATGAAAAAATCTTAATGACGTCAGGTACTCGTTTTACAGGTCTGAAATTAGAAACATGAATTAATATCTTTTCATCCATTTCTCCAAAATTACTCCTGAAGCATACTGTGTTCTTGTCTGAGTTTCTCTTGTATTTTTCTGTATCAATAAAGTTTGGAATAACTTCAATATCTTTTTCTATTGAGTAATTTGAAATGGTTTTGTCTTTCAGAAATTTAGAAACTGCCGTTACTCCGTCCGATTGTTCAATACTGAATCTCATTGTAGAAAGAAAACTTGGTTCAAGTCCGACGAGAGTAATATCAGTTCCGTGTAAAGTAGTTATAATCTTTATGTCTTTGCTGTTCTTTCTCTCTTTCTTCAGAATTTCTCTTGCCAGAAACGCACTCGTTGCGTGCGGGATTGCATAGTGTGCGTGAATTAAATCAAGATCATTGAACTGAACGACCTCAACCATTTTACTCGAAAGTGCTATTGAATAAAGCGGAAACTCAAACAGGGGATAACTATACATCTCAACTTCGTGATAAAAAATGTTTCCGACGTAAGTGCTGAGTCTTGATGGCATAGCATAAGAGATAAAATGTACTTCGTGTCCTTTTAGAGCCAGTGTTTTTCCAAGTTCTGTAGCAACTACTCCGCTTCCGCCGTAAGTAGGGTAACAGGTAATACCAATCTTCATTTTTGTGATTTTATAATACTAAGATAAATATATCATAAATAAAAACAAAAGTAATACGTAAAAGATTTACATTGATATTATTCTCCGGAATTTATAAAATGTTAAAAACAAAAAATTTATGAATATTGATTGGTTCTTGGCTCCTCAGAAAAAAGTGATAAAGTTGAAGGAATACGATACTTCCTTTACAGGTGAGTTCAAAAATAAAGATGAAGCAAAGGAAAAACTTGAGAATGATATTCTTGAGATGGCTCGTTTACAGGATATACTTTATGCGAACAATAAATTTGGACTATTGCTGATATTTCAGGCGATGGATGCAGCAGGTAAAGACGGAACCATAAAACACGTTATGTCAGGTATTAATCCCCAGGGCTGCGAAGTTTATAGCTTTAAAAGCCCTTCTCACGAGGAACTTGACCATGACTATTTGTGGCGATGTTCTAAACGTATTCCGGAAAAAGGAAGAATAGGTATATTCAATCGTTCGTACTATGAAGAAGTACTCGTAGTTAGAGTCCATCCTGAATTAATTCAATATCAGAATTTACCAGGTTTTAACAATAGCGAAGATTTCTGGAATAAACGATATGAAGAAATAAACAATTTTGAGAAGTATCTGACCAACAATGGAATTATTGTGCTGAAATTCTTTCTTAATATATCAAAGGAAGAGCAAAAGAAAAGATTTCTGGAGAGAATTAATAATGAAGAGAAAAACTGGAAGTTTGCGTTAGCAGACGCAAAAGAAAGAGGTCATTGGGATGATTATCAACTTGCTTACGAACTAATGTTTAACAAAACGAGTACGGAGTTTGCTCCCTGGTACATAATCCCTGCTGATAAAAAATGGTTTACACGTGCCGCTGTTTCGGAAATAATAGTAAGAACACTAAATAAAATGAAACTTGAATATCCAATGGTATCAGAAGAGCATAAAGCAGAACTTAAGAAAATTAAAAGAGACCTTGAAAACGAAAAACCATAATATTTTTAATTAAAGAAATCTTCCTCGTTAATTTGAGTTGATTTATATTTCATTTATTTTTCAGGTTTTAAATCGAAGTCAGGTGTCTTAATACTGTTTTCAGTCTCAATGTCTGAAGTCCGGCAGCCTTTATCCTTTTTTGTAGTAAAACTACTGTCGAAACCTTCTACCAAATTTTAATAGGTAGCCGGTTTATGATTTTTTGCACTTAAAAAAATGATTCCCATAATTATAAAACACCCTTAAGAATAAACATTCTTACTGTTGGTAAGTTAAATTAAGTGCAAAATTCTAAAATATTTTATTCAATTAAATAAACTTGATAATACATAATGTTTAAGTTAATTTATTTGTTATTTATTTAATAAAGTGATTAAAATCTGTCTAAAAAGCAGATAAATTATGATAAAACTGATAATTAGGTCTATTTTTCTTATCGTTATGTTTTTGCATTTTGCTAAAGTTTATTCACAAAATGCGGACCAGGAATTACCTAAATCAAACTACATACTTTTTTCTGAAATGACAATGAACAGTCTTGACGAATTAAATGATATAATCACGGTTCTTGGAAAAGAGAAAATTTATAAAATCAGTTTTGAAAATGAGACGGAGGCAAAAGATTTTTTGTTAAATTCTTTGAAACAGAAATTTTCAAACTATAAGTTAATATATGAAAAAAACGATAGTTTTGATTATAAGATTGTATTTAATGAATTAAATTTTAAAACTCAGTATTCAGATTTAAAATCAGGTAATGTTCTCGGAGACGGGAGATTTACCAGAGAATTGAAGGTTAATTACAAATTTTCGATTTTAAATATTGAAAATAGTATTAAATCAGTTTCAAAAACATTTAAAGATGAAGTTAACACAGATAATTTAGAGTATGTTGAAAACGGAAATTATACATTTATGAAATCGACTTTGCCGGAGAAGTCATTTTTTAATAAAATACTTGTACCGGCTATTGTTGTTGCATTGTCGGCATTGGCAGCAATATTATTTTTTACAATTAGAAGCAAATAAAATCAAATAAAATTAATGAAATTCTATTTATTATTAACAACAGTTATATTCACATTTTTCATCGCAGGTTGTTCCGGTTCGGGTGTTTCCAAAATAAACACCGATGATCCTGAAAAGGCTTTTGAAATTGCCAAGAAGAATTATGATAAAAAGGAATATCTTGATGCTATCGAAGATTTTTCTTTGATAAAGGTTAAGTTTTCCGGGACTATTATCAGCGATAAATCACAGTATTATCTTGGAATGAGTTATTTAAAGCAGGAAGAATACATTCTTGCGGCATATGAGTTTGAATATCTTTTGAAAAACTATCCAACAAGTTCCTTTGCTGTTGACGGCAGGTTTCAATTAGCGATGTGTTATTATGGAATGTCGCCTAAATATTCATTAGACCAGACATACACACATCAGGCTATCACAGAATTTAAAAATTTTCTCGAGTTATATCCAACTGATAAAAACGCACCCGAAGCTGAAAGTATGATTAAAAGATTAAGGGGCAAACTGGCAATGAAAGAACTTAAATCTGCAGATTTGTATGCAACAATGGAAAACTACAAAGCAGCAACGCTTTATTATGAGAATGTCGTGAATGAGTATTTTGATACCGAGTATGCCGATGATGCATTGTACGGAAAAATACAGATGCTTGTTACCAGAAAAAAGTTTGAGGAGGCTAAAATTGAAATTGCACGTTTTGAAACTAAGTTTGCAAAAAGTGATTTATTGGCTAAAGTAATAATCATAAAAACCAAATTATGAATATGAAGCATAAACACGTAAAAGACTCTCAGGTTCAAATGGTTGAACTTGTACTGCCAAACGACACCAACATGCTCGGTAATCTGCTTGGCGGCAGATTAATGCATCTGATTGATATTGCAGCTGCATTAGCAGCATCACGACATTGCAATAATATTGCTGTAACAGCCGCAGTTGATAATTTGCAGTTTCACAAACCGATTAAATTAGGTGATGTTGTTAGATTAAAAGCGTCGGTTAACAGGGCTTTTAAAACTTCTATGGAAGTTGGCGTAAAAGTGGAAGTTGAAAATATAAGATTTGGTGAAGTTTTTCATTCAAACAGTGCTTATCTGACTTTCGTTAATGTTGACAGGGAAACAGGAAGGCCTATACCCGTGCCTGAGATCGTTCCTGAGACCGAAGAAGAAATAAGAAGGTTTGAACATGCATTGAAAAGACGTGAACAGCGTGTAAAAGAACAATCAGGATTTATTCAGTTTTAATTATGTCCACTGTAAATCTTAAATGCCAAAGTCTGGAAAAGAGTTTCCTGAATAAAGTAATTTTCAGAAATGTAAACCTGGATTTAACTACAGGAGATTCTCTTGCTATCACTGGTCGTAATGGCTCGGGAAAGTCAACACTTTTAAAGGTTATGGCGAACTTAATAAAACCAAATAAAGGCAAGGTAATAGTGACCTATGATGATAAAGAAATAATCACAGACAAAATTTATATGTTTTTTGGAATGATTGCTCCTTATATAAATTTGTATGATGAATTAACGGCTTATGAAAATCTCGAGTTCTTCTATGACTTAAAATGCGATAAGTCTTCATCGGATAAAAAGGAGTATCTTAAAAACTTATTAAATAAGATAAATTTATACAGCCGCAGAAATGACGAAGTTAAAAATTTTTCTTCCGGTATGAAGCAGAGAGTTAAACTTGCTTTTGCGATTATTAATAAGCCCAGAATACTTTTAATGGACGAGCCAAGGACAAATCTGGATGTTGAAGGAATTGACCTTGTTTACAACATTGCAGAAGAACATTCGAAGGAAGGGATATTAATTGTTGCGACGAATGAACCTGAAGACACTAAACTTTGTAAAAGTATTATATCAATCGAAGATTACAAAAATAACTCAAAGAACTAATAATTTATACATTTAGAATTTAAAGAAATATATTTATTTTGAAATTGTTGTTTATAACTCAATTACTATGTAAATGCCCGACGAAAAGTCTATTGAAAATAAAAGTGCTTCAAAATTAGAAGATTATAATTTAATCGATAAAGCAATAAAAGGTGATCAGTCTGCTTACGAAAGATTGATGAAAAAGTACTATAAACTTGTTAACAATCTTATTTATCGGATGATTTATAATAAAGATGACGTTGAAGATTTAACACAAGAGGCATTTATTAAAGCCTTCAACTCACTTGAAAAATTTGACCATCAGTTTGCCTTTTCAACATGGCTGTATAAAATTGCTTCAAACAATTGCATAGATTACTTAAGAAAGAAAAAGTTAAACACAATTTCTATAGACAAAGAATTTGACAACGAGGATGAAGATTTACGGTTTGAAATTCCCGATAATGATTATAAACCTGACAGGAATATACTTGAATCCGAGAAAACGAAAATCTTAACAGACGCAATAAACAGTCTTCCGGAAAAATACAAATCGGTTATTTTACTTCGTCATCAGGATGATATGGAGTATGAAGAAATTGCAAAGAAATTAAAGCTTCCGCTTGGCACGGTTAAAGCTCACATATTCAGAGGTCGTGAACTTTTAAATAAATATTTAAAGGATAAACTCCACCATTTTTAATTCTTTATGAAAAGAGAAGAAACTCCTTTAATGAGACAATACCGTCAGGTAAAAGAGAAATATCCGGATATGATACTCCTGTTTCGTATGGGTGATTTCTTTGAAACTTTTGAAGATGACGCGATTACTGCTTCAAAGGTTCTTGGTATTACTCTTACTAAACGTTCAAATGGCGGTGCTTCGGATGTACCTCTTGCAGGCTTTCCTCATCATGCTCTCGATAATTATTTACCCAAACTCGTAAAAGCAGGGTATCGTGTTGCTGTTTGCGAGCAACTTGAAGATCCCAAGTTTGCAAAAGGAATAGTTAAAAGAGATGTTGTTGAAGTTGTAACCCCTGGAGCAAACTTTTCCGATAAACTTCTCAACCATAAATCTAATAATTTTCTTGCTGCAATTTACATAAAAGATAATGTTTGCGGATTTTCTTTTTGCGATGTCTCTACGGGAGAGTTTGCAACCACAGAAGTAATCGATAAAAACTTACTTGAACAGGTTGAGACTATTAATCCGATTGAAATTTTATTACCCAAGAAAAATAAAGAAGTAATATTCAAACTTCTTAATATAAACAGCGGTCCTTTGTACGACGGCGAGAAACCTAAATACACAATCACAAAGGTTGATGACTGGGTTTTTAATCTGGATTATGCAAAAGAACTTCTTACAAATCAATTCGGGACACAAACCTTAAAAGGGTTTGGAATTGACGATTTGAGAGAAGGTGTTATATCGGCGGGCTGTGTTATGAATTATCTGAACGAAACTCAGAAGGCAAAGCTTGAACACATTAAAAAGATTTATAAATATAACTATACGGATTATATAATTCTTGACCCTTCTACAAAACGTAACCTTGAAATCACTTCATCTATCAGCGAGGGCGGCAGAGAGGGGACGCTTATTTCAATTCTTGACAGAACTCAGACTCCAATGGGTGGGAGAATGCTTAAAAAATGGGTTGCACGCCCCTTGAAAAAGAAAGAACAAATTGAGAAAAGACTTGATGCGGTTAATGATTTTTATAATAATAAGGATTTAAGAAAATCTGTTATTGAAAATTTAAAGTCGATAGCAGACCTTGAAAGACTTCTTTCAAAAATAGCAACGGGCAAAGCTGTTCCGCGGGATTTAGTGCAATTGAAAATATCCCTGAAAAACATTTCGATTATTAAAAAACTACTCGATGGATTTCAATCGGAATCTATAAAAGTATTAAAAGAATCACTGATTGTAATTAATGAATTGATAGATGAAATCGAAAAAGTGGTAAATGAAAATTATTTATCCGGGAATGACAATTACGGAGTTATAAACAAAGGATACAATCAGGAACTTGACGACCTGAAAGAGATACATATAAACGGAAAGACCTGGATTGAGAATTTCCAGAGCAAAGAAAGAAAAAGCACGGGAATAAGTTCTTTAAAAGTAGATTACAACAGAGTGTTCGGATATTACATTGATGTAACAAAAGCAAACATCGACAAAGTACCTCCAAATTATATCCGTAAACAAACCCTGGTTAATTCTGAAAGATATATTACGGAAGAACTGAAAGTTTATGAAGACAAAATCTTCAACGCAGAAGAGAAAATTGTTACAATTGAGAATAAAATATTTGCGGAATTAAGAGAGTTTATACTTAAGTTTACTGATAAGGTGCAAAAAAATGCAATATTGATTGCAACCATTGATACACTTATTAGTTTTGCAGATGTTTCTGAATTGTATAATTACACAATGCCGGAGATATTTGAAAACGACGAACTTGAAATAATAGAAGGAAGGCATCCCGTTATCGAGAGATTACTTTCCGCCGGTGAAAAGTATATCCCAAACGATACAATAATTGATACTGTTAACAACCAGATATTGATTCTCACCGGTCCGAATATGAGCGGCAAATCAAGTTATTTACGACAAACCGGACTGATAGTTCTTCTTGCGCAGATTGGATGTTTTGTTCCTGCCAAATCAGCAAAGATAGGTATAGTCGATAAAATTTTTACGAGAGTTGGTGCTTCCGATAACATAGCAAAAGGCGAGAGTACTTTTCTTGTTGAAATGCACGAAGCAGCTAACATATTAAATAACGCAACAGGAAAAAGTTTATTATTACTCGATGAAATTGGCAGAGGCACAAGCACATACGACGGAATATCGATAGCGTGGGCAATAACAGAATACTTACACGAGAATCCTAATGTCCGGGCTAAAACACTTTTCGCAACTCACTATCACGAATTGAATTCACTCGCAGACAATTACGAAAGAATAAAGAACTACAGGGTTGAAGTAAGAGAGTACGGCGATAAAGTAATTTTCCTGAGAAAAATTACGGAAGGAACTGCCGACCATAGTTACGGAATACAGGTAGCACAAATGGCGGGTCTGCCCGATAGCGTTACTACAAGAGCAAAAGAAATATTAAAGTCATTTGAAAATAAGCAATACAGGAAAACTTACAAAGATGACATACAGGTAAGTTTGTTTGAAGTAACAACAGACGATAGTTCTTTGAAGAAGAAATTAAAAGAGATAGATATAAATACAATATCACCGCTTGAAGCTTTTAATATATTAAAGAATCTGAAAGACGATTTATAAATATAAAACCTTTGTAACTGAAACAATAGAATTTTATTATGGACAACCTTATTCTCTCTGAAGTAACGAAACAAATCGGGATTATTACTTTAAACAATCCTGTGAAAAAGAATGCGTTAACATCTGATATGTTAAATGAATTAATCATCGCGTTACGGGAATTTGAAGAACAAAGTGTGAGAACAGTTATTATAAGGGCAGAAAAAGGTGTGAAGGTATGGTCTGCAGGACACGACATAGATGAACTGCCTTTAAATGGCGTTGACCCTCTCGGACAGGAGAAGCCGCTTGAACGTGCTTTAAATGCTATTCAGATATTCCCTGCTCCTGTTATTGCGATGGTGGAAGGAAGTGTATGGGGAGGGGCCTGCGATCTTGCAATTACCTGCGATATTGTGATTGGTTCTCCCGATTGTTCTTTTGCAATAACTCCGGCAAAGATTGGAGTGCCATACAACGCAAGCGGAATACTGCATTTTATAAACCGTCTTGGATTAAGTCACGCAAAGGAAATGTTTTTTACAGGTTCGCCTATAGATTCGGAAACAGCATTGCATTTTGGGATTATTAACCATATCGTTGAGAATGAAAAGATTAATGATTTTACTTTTGAACTTGCCACAAAAATATCCCGTAATTCACCATTGTCAATTAGCGTAATTAAAGAACAATTCAGAATTCTCACAAACGCACATCCTATAACACCAAATGCATTTGAGCATATTGAATCTTTAAGAAGAAAAGTTTACTGCAGCGAAGATTATCAGGAAGGAATTAAATCTTTTAAAGAAAAACGTAATCCTGATTTCAAGGGGAAATAAATTAAAATCCGTAAACGGAAAAACCTCCGTCAACTGCAATGCATTGTCCAGTGATGTACGATGACGCGTCCGAAGCAAGAAAAGCAACAACGCTTGCAACTTCGTCCGGTTCTCCATATCTTCTCATTGGTGTTCTCTGTATAACTGATTTTAAGAATTCTTTATTATCTAATAATTTTTCGGTTAAAGGAGTTCTTATATACCATGGCGCAATTGAATTAACCCTGATATTATGTTCAGCCCACTCAACTGCCAGATTTTTTGTAAGTTGTATTATTCCGGCTTTTGTAACAGCATAAGGTGATCCGGTTTTTAATGAAGTTAAACCTGCGACAGATGAAATGTTGATTACAGACGGCGACTTTGAGCGAATCAAAAAAGGTAAAGAAAGTTTTGAAATATTAAACACACTTCTTAGATTAGTGTTCATTATTGAATCATACTCGGAATCGGAATATTCTGTAGATTTCTTTCTTATATTAAAGCCGACATTGTTTACAAGTACATCAAAACTATTCCATTGTTTCGAAATCGACTTAAAAACTTTTTCAATTCCTTTCCTTGTTCCCACGTCAGCCGAAACTCCGCTTAGTTTCGAATTCGAATCTTTGTATGAAAGAATCAATTTCGATATTATTGCTTTATCTCTTGCAACTATAAAAACTTCTGCTCCCTCTTCGAGAAATAATTTTGTGGTTGCCAGTCCAATACCTTTTGTACCGCCAGTAACGAGAACTTTCCTGCCTTTTAAAGAATATTTATTAATCATATATATAGATTAGTGCAAAATAATTTTTTTCCGGAGTATATAAAATGCTGAAATTTTAGCAACAATAAATTTAATATTAAATCTTAATATTCAATATGCATTAACTCTATTTTTCGTATTCAAAATTTTATTATTTCATATTTTGTTTAGTATAATAGATGTAAATTGTAAAAATGAAGATTAAAAGAGATAAAGTTAAGATAGTAACGCTTGGTTGCTCGAAGAATTTAGTGGATTCAGAGCATATTTCTGCCCAACTTAAAAATGGGAATGTGGAAATAGTTGAAGACGAAAGAAAAGCAAACACAGTAATCATAAACACCTGCGGTTTTATACAACCTGCTAAAGAGGAATCTATTAATACAATACTTGCAGCGGTTGAAAATAAAAATCAGGGTAAACTTAAAAATGTCTATGTTGCGGGATGTCTTTCTGACAGGTATATGAAGGAACTCGAGATAGAAATTCCTGAGGTGGATAAATATTTTGGCGCTACAAGTAAACCAAAGACTATTTATGAAATTCTTAATACAATGGGTGTTGACTATAAAAAGAACTTAATAGGTGAAAGGTCTTTAACAACCAAACATTATGCTTACTTGAAAATCAGTGATGGTTGTGACAATCCCTGTTCATTCTGTTCAATTCCTATTATGCGCGGGGGTCACTTATCAAAACCATTACACGAAATAATCGATGAAACGAAAAAACTTTCTGATAAAGGTATTAAAGAAATTATTGTTATAGGACAGGACACAACTTATTGGGGTATGGACATTAACAGAAAAAGAGAAGTCGCTAAAGTGCTGAATGAAATTTCAAAAGTTGACGGTATTGAGTGGATCAGGCTTATGTATGCATATCCATCAAGGTTTCCGGATGGATTAATAGAAGTTATTTCAGAGAACGAGAAAATCTGTAAATATCTGGATATCCCTATACAACATATATCAGATAAAATGCTGAAAATTATGAGGAGGGGAATTACTAAAAAACATCAAATAAATTTGCTCGAAACCCTGAAAGATAAAATTCCTGAAATAGCAATAAGAACAACTTTGCTTGTTGGTCATCCCGGTGAGACGGAAGAAGACGTAAACGAACTAATTGAATTTATTAAAGATTTTGAGTTTGACAGACTTGGTGTGTTTACTTATTCACACGAAGACGGAACTTTTGCAGAGAAGTATAAAGATGAAATTTCGCAGAAAGAAAAGAACAAAAGACATAAAAGAGTATTGGATGTTCAGAAAAAAATTTCCGAGAAGAAAAACAAGGAAATGCTGAACAGGGTTTACAAAGTGATAATTGACAGAAAAGAGTTTGAATACTACGTTGGAAGAACTTATAAGGATGCTCCTGAAATTGACCAGGAAGTTTTTATACAAAGCGAGAAAAGACTTACAAACGGTAAGTTCTACGAAGCGAAGATATATGATTATGAAGAATTTGATTTATTCGGAGAAATAGTAAAAACAAATTAACTATATTTAAAAATGAAGACGAAGTTTGTTGTAATTACGGTTTTTTTATTCTTTGCGATGGTTTTAACCTCATCGGCGCAGATAAAGGATAATACGCTCAATAATCTGAACATGGGCAGGGAATATTTTTATATAGACCCGCTTATGTTTTATCCGCTTGACTCTTCTGTGGGAAGGCTTGATTTGTATATTGAAGTTCCTCTTGAAAATCTTCAGTTTAAGAAGGCAGGGTCAAATGATAACTATGAATCGATTGTTGATATGAGAATTACGATTAAAAATTCTTCTGACGAGCAGGTATTTACTCAGACTTATACAGATAAGATTAATACTACAAAAAGTGAACAGAAAAACATTAGCGGTAAAACTGTTTCCAGTGTTAAAAATTATTTCCTGAATTCAGGTTATTATAAAATTCAATTTTCGTTAAAGGATAAAAATTCCGGAAATGAATACATTAAAGATTTTTCGATCAAAGTTAAAGATCCTACGATAGATAGAATTGTCGGGTCTGATATTATGCTGCTTACAGGATATGAAGAGGATTCTAATGGGGAAAAGGAAATCACACCTTTGATTTCATCGAACATCGGAGATTTGGAAAACTTCTATATCTTCTCTGAAATATATAACCGCACAGATGAAGAGGTCAGCAAAATTCTAACCATAAAAACATTTAACGAAAAAGAAAAAGTGGTTTTTGACACAATTGTTTCAGTTAATGTTAAAAAAGGCAAAAACACAATCATTCAAAAACTGTATTCGGATATTTATACCATAGGAAATTTCAGGATGGAAGTGTATGATGGGAGTAATAAGCTTTCTGAAAGAAGATTCATTTACAGGTGGGGAGACATACCTATCAGCATTAAAGATCTGGATGAAGCAGTAAGTCAGTTACTGTATATTGCAACAAAAACCGAATTAGACAGAATAAAGGATGCTCCAACCAGTGAGGAAAAGTTAAAGAGATTTATGCATTTCTGGAGGAGTATTGACCCATCTCCAAGAACAACAAAAAACGAAATTCTTATTGAATATTATAATAGAATTAAAATAGCAAACGAACGTTATTCACATTATGTAGATGGCTGGAAAACCGATATGGGTATGGTTTTTATTATCTATGGTAACCCGAGTGTAATAGACAGACATCCATTTGAAAGTGACTCAAAGCCTTATGAAATATGGACATACTATGATATTAACAGACAGTATATATTCGTTGATTATACGGGTTTTGGTGATTATCGTTTGACAACTCCTATTTATGACCATAGAACAAAAATACGATTATAATCAATAACTCTTTTTGCGTTTGTTAAGATATTTAAGCAAAGCAATATCAAACGGTGTATCGGTTGTTAAAAGCAGATAGTCTATGTTGTTTTTAATACACTCAGACTTGTACTTCTCTACAAAATTTTTCATTAACTTTTCATATTCTTTTCTTACGTCCGCAGGCTGGGAAAAAAGTTCTTCTTTAGTTTCAGAGTCAATAAGTCTGACCGGTGCAGAATCAATAAATGACATTTCGACAGGGTCCAGAATATGAAACAAAATTACTTCGTTCTTATCATACCTGAAATGGCGTAAAGATTTCATTACTTCTTCCTGATTGTCGAAGAGGTCGCTTATAATAATAATAATGCCGCGTCTGTTAATTTTATCTGCAATGGAATTTAAACATACAGCAGTTCCTGTTGCATTAGTTGCTTTAATATTAGATAATTCTTTTAATATGAGTTTAAGGTTTGCATTAGTTGAACGGGCAGGAATAAATTTTCTGATGCTGGTGTCATAAGTTGTTAAAGATACAGCATCTCTTTGAAGAAGCATCATATATGCAAGTGAAGCGGCTATGTAGGAACCGTATTCAAGTTTAGTTATGACTGAACTGTCATTTACCTTTTTTACTTTTGAGAATAAATTTTTAATAGAAGCACCTTGGTTAATTTTACCATAAGCAAAGTCCATAGATTTGCTTATGTCCAGAAGTATGTATGCTTTTAAATTAGTTTCTTCCTCGTATTGCTTGATAAAATATTTGTCTGTTCTTGCGAACACCTTCCAGTCAAGATGTTTTAGATCATCACCGGGCATATATTGTCTGTGTTCAGCAAACTCAACACTAAACCCGTGATAAGGTGATTTGTGCAATCCTGCCATAAACCCTTCTACGACAAACTTTGCTTTAAGTTCAAGATTAGAGAGTTTTGAAAGAGCCGCCGGGTTTAGATATTTTGTGTAATCTTTGTTGTTCAAATTTATTGTTAAAATAAAATTGCCGTTTCAGATTATAACTTTGAAACGGCAATTTAAAAGTTTTAATTATTTCTTCTTATCGTCTTTTGTTCCGTCATCAGTTTTGTTGTCAGGTGCTACCTGAGTTTTCTTTTTAGTATCAGTATTTGAAGCATCTTTGTTAGGGTCTTGCTTTGTTTCGGTTTTTACTTCGGTTTTTGTTTCTGTCTTAGTATTTTCATTCCCCGAATTTTGCAGAATTAAATCTTCAATAGATTTACCTGTTTCAAGAACTTCGAGCATTTTCTTCGCGGATTCACTCATTTTATCGTTAGGGTCGGTATCCGTAGGATATTTTTCAAGAAACTTCTTGTAGTATGTCTTTGCGTTTTCTTTGTCTTTTAAAGTTTCATCATAAATGAATGCAACCATAAACAAGGATTGTTTTGCTTCTTTCTTGTCAGGGTATTTTTCAAAAATGGTTTTATAAGTGTTAATCGCTTCCGGATAATTTTTTAAATTATCAAAATTAATTCCTGCAATCTGATTGTATGCGAAAATCACTTTTTCGGAATTAGGGTACTTCGCAACAAACTCTTTGTACTTAGTGATTGATTGGTTGAAAAGTTCATTGTCACTCTTTACAACGGCACTGTCGTATAAACTTTTTGCTGTTGTTAAGTATTCCTCTTCTGTGTTTAGTTGTTTTTCTTGCTTACCGCAAGCAGTAATCATAGTTGCAATTAATGCTACAAGTAATAAATTTAATCCTGTTTTTAACATTTTTTTAATTTAATTTATTTATTCTGAAAATTTATGTAAATTAGTGAATTAATTTAAAAATATTAATGAAAAAACTCAATCTAAATGAGAGCTTCATTTCCCGCATTTGGCTGAATGAAGATTATTATGATAGATTATTTACGACAGACGGCAGTGAAATCAGGATTATTAACTTTGGAATACCTAATTCTGACTCGGGTGCAGACTATAAAGACGCGACTATTAAGATAGATAACGTGATATATTCGGGTGATATCGAAATTCATCAGTACTATAAAGATTGGGATATTCATAAACATAAATCTGACCCGAAGTATAACAAGGTTATACTGCAAGTAGTATTCTGGGAAGATGAAGACAACACAGAATCAAGAAGCGACAGCAAGAGAGTTATCCCGACTGTGATTCTCTCAAAGTTTTTAAAAAACTCTATTCACGAAATCTGGAAAGAAATCATTAACAATCCTTCTCCAAAATTTAAACTGCCCTGCTATAATGATAACCAGATTGTTACAAATGAATTAAAGAAAGACTGGTTAAACGATGTGGGTATGACGCGATTAGTCTATCGCTCTGAAAGGATAAAGCAAAGGTTGTCTTACCTTGAAAATGATTTGCATTATTCTTTGAAAAAAGATGCCTGGGAAAAAGTGCTGCTTGAGTTTACTTTTGAGGCTCTCGGATTCTCCAAGAATAAATCTCAGTTTCTTTCTCTTTCAAAAATCATTGATATAAGAAAAATTAAAAAGATATCACGAGAATTAGTTGATTATGATTCTATCTTGTTTGGTTCAGCCGGATTCCTGTCCGCTGAGGCTAATGACGACTACAACTCCGGTTTAACCGGTAAGTGGAGAGAACTTCAACTTAAACTTAAATTAGAAACTATGCACAAATCGGAATGGCATTTCTTCCGGTTACGTCCTCAAAATTTTGCAACTTTACGAATTGCCTATGCTTCGGCTTTTCTTTTTGAAATTGTAAATGCGGATTTACTGAAACGAACAGTTTTTTGCTTTAAAAATAGTAAGAACGTTTTAAAAGATATTTCGGAATTATTGCTGAATATACAATTTTCTGATTACTGGAAACATCATTATGATTTTGGAAAGAAATCTAAAAATGAAAATCCCGTCATTGGTAAATCCCGCGCCAATGATATAATAATAAATGTAATAATTCCTTTAATGTATCTTTATTCAAAAACATTTAAAGACGAAGAATTATTCATCAAAGTCAAAAAGGTTTATAAAACATCAAAAGATAAAAGCGATAACAGCATTTTAAAGGTAATGAAAACACAACTTTCATTCAGTCCTCAAAATATATGTGAAAGTCAGGGACTAATACATTTACACAATTTCTATTGCGTTAAAGGTAATTGCGGTGAATGTAAAATCGGAGAAAAAGTTTTTGATAAATTTGCAGTAAATGAAGTTTTGAGAATAATATTGTATTAAATTCTTGGTTATATTTTATTGTTCAAATTTATTGTGCCTCAAGATATTAGATACTATTTATGAAAACAATCCAATCTCTTGAATTTTAATTGTGTAATAGACGTTAATAATTATGGTTAGTTTTAAAATTACTTTTTTGAAACCAGTTTAACTTTAATTAAATAATTGGTGTTGGATTATTTAGTATTATTGAATATATGTATTAAGAAAATCAATTAACACATGTGCATACCTGCCACGCAAAGAACAAATATTTAAAAATATTTTATAATTTAATAAATTAACAGTTATGGTAAAAATCACAACCGCTTTACTTATGTTAATTACTTTCGTTTTATCTCCGCTTCTTAATGCTCAATGGCTTCAGATGAACGGGCCTGTAGGTGGCGAAGTAATGTATCTTCATCAGATTTCATACAATTCTTTTGCCGGGACAGGGTATAAGGGTTTGTTCAGGTCAACAAATAACGGGGGCACATGGACGCAAACTATGAACGGAATAACCCCGCTTAATATTGGTGCGATGACTTCAAATGCTACAAATACATTTGTTGGTATGAATAATAATGCAGTTGTTTACACTTCATCGGACTTTGGAAATACTTTTATGCCCACCGGAACAATTGCTGCAACAACCGGCATCTTTGCCATGAGTGTAATTGGACCAAATGTTTTTGCCGGTACTCAGAGTAATGGAGTTTTTAAATCTACGGATAATGGGACGTCATGGAATGCAGTTAATAATGGGCTTGTTGGTAATGCTTTGAATATTCAGGCATCAGTAGTAAACGGCTCTACACTTTATGTGGGTACATATTTAGGAGGTGTTCATAAAACTACCAATAATGGTACTGTTTGGACGACAGTTAATGCCGGTTTGACAAATTTGAATGTAAATGCTCTTGCTTTCAGTGGTGCTGATATATACGCAGGAACGATGGGGGGAGTTTTCAAAAGTACAAATAATGGCGGCAGTTGGACTGTGGTAAATAACGGAATTACTAATCTTTCAGTTTGGAGTGTTACTGCAATATCGAATAATATTTTTGCGGGAACCTCTGCAGGTGTATTTCGTTCAACTAATGCAGGAGTAAGCTGGATCGTGGTAAACAATGGAATTACAAATTTATCTATAAGAGCTTTACAATCTTATTTCTCTTCTGCCGCTGTAGTTATTATGGCAGGTACTCAGGGTGATGGCATCTTTACATCTACCGATAACGGGGTAAGCTGGCAACAAGCAGGACTTCCCGCTGTTACTACAAATTGTTTGTTGGAAAGCGGCAGTAATATTTTTGCAGGAACTGCCTTGATGGGAATAAGCAAAACTACCGATAATGGTTTAAACTGGACCAAGGTTAATACGGGATTGCCATCTAGTACATTATCAAACCTTATTGTTGAAAGGTACGGATGTTTTCGCCGGAAGTATCAATGGTGTTTACGTGACAACAAATAATGGTGTGTTATGGAATTATGTTAGTTCTGGTTTAACGGGCAATGCTTTAAACGTTAATAAATTAATTCTTTCTGCAAACAGCAGTATTTATGCTGCAACATTAGGCGGGGTGTTTGTATCAACGAATAACGGTACAAACTGGAATTCGTTAAACGCAGGACTTCCAAATCTTTTTGTTCAAACAATTATTGAAAAAGGTTCTGATTTATATGCAGGTTTGTTAAACAATGGCGGCGTTTGTAAATCTACTAATGGAGGTATAACCTGGACACAGGTGAATAATGGGTTAACGCAATTATATATTTATTCATTCTTAAATTATGGCGGAAACATTTATGCAGGAACAAGACTCGGAGGTATTTTTGTGTCCACTAATAATGGCACCAGTTGGAGTCCTGTTAATAATGGACTACCGCAAAAAGAAGTTCGCTCTTTATTGTCAAGTGGATTGAATATTATTGCCGGTTTAAACGGGGCGGGTACATTTGCTTCAACCGATAATGGCCTCACATGGGTCGATATGAATCTCGGGATGGGTGATCTCAGTGTATATTGTAATTTAATTACTCATAGTTATATATTTGCAGGTACTGGGTTGACGAGTGTTTGGAGAAGGCCGGTAAATCAAGTAATATCAGTTAAAACAATTTCGAACACAATTCCCGACAAATATGTTTTATACAATAATTTTCCCAATCCGTTTAACCCTTCAACAAATATCAGATACGCCGTTCCAAAAAGTGGGTTTGTAAAAATCGTTATATATGATGCTCTTGGTAAAGAGGTTGCCGTACTTGTTAATGAACAACATAAACCGGGACTTTACGAAGTTAAATGGGATGCCCGAAACGGTGAATATTCTGCTGAAGTTTCAAGTGGTGTATATTATTTCAAAATTATTACAACTGAATTTACGCAAACTAATAAAATGATATTGCTCAGGTGATATTATTATAGTCTGAGGCGATTTAGGATTACTTTTTAGTTTTTTGATCTTTTTGATTTGTGCTATTTTATTAAATGAGTTACAGAATATTCAACATCGATAATATTAAAGAGTGGCAGGAAGTTTACAACAAACTTCCTGAGAACTATCAGCACATAAGTTTTTCTCCGCAGTATCATAAATTATTTGAATACAACGGTGACGGAAAAGCCGAACTATTCTATTACGAATCAGATGGTAAGGTATTTTATTATCCTTATTTTATAACAAAAACCTCAAAGATAGGAAGTGTTGTTTTAGACGAACCTGTCTATGACATTAAATCTGTTTTTGGATATACGGGTCCGCTATTCATTTGCAAACATACGGATTTCATTAAACAGTCATTATCTGTTTTTAACGATTATTGTAAGGAAAGAAATTTTCTTTGTGAATTGATTCGGTTTAATCCGGTTCTTGGAAATGACCATATTCTCAGAGGAATAAATGTTCACGATTTTATTAATGTGAAAAAATATGTCTTGCTCGATTTAAAAATACATTCTGATTTCAGAGAAAATTATAAAAAGAATTACAGGAAAGAAATAAAAAGGTACGATGTTATTTCAGACAGGATTAAGAAAACATTAGATTCAGGTTCGATCTCAAAGTTTAAGAACCTGTATCAAAAGCAAATGCTTGAAAAGAATGCTGATTCATATTATTTGTTTTCTGAAAATTACTTT
This sequence comes from Ignavibacteriota bacterium, assembly GCA_963748665.1. Lineage (GTDB taxonomy): Bacteria > Bacteroidota > Ignavibacteria > Tepidaquicellales > Tepidaquicellaceae > CAIKZJ01. The sequence continues at coordinate 37,578 of CAVVJW010000031.1, forward strand.
AATAATCTGGAAGAGTTATTAAAAACGAATGGATTTATGTACTATGTTGAAGACGAAGGCGAAATGAAGGCGGCGGTAGTTTTTATTTTTGATAAGCACACAGCATATTATTATCATAGTTGCAGAGATACATCTGACAATGATACAAGATGGTATAATAAACTTCTGCTTGATTACACATTCCGCGAATTTCAAAAAATGGATTTAAAGTATTGTATGATTGGCGGCGGTGTAACAAATTCAGATGATGATAGTCTGCTAAGTTTTAAGAAAAACATATCACCACTCGAAAGAACATTCGTAATGGGAAAAAGAGTTATGCTGAAAGAAAAGTACAATCAGACAGTAGAAATCTGGGAAAACCAGTTTCCTCACTTAAAGGAAAAATACTCGGGTTTTCTTGAAAAATTCAGGTTAACGTAGTTTTTAAGAGAATATCACTAAATATCAAATTAACACATTTTCTAATAGTATCTCATTTATATACTAAAATATAATATGTATTTTTACTATCTTGTTTCAATATTAAAAAACTAATTTAACATAATGCAAAATAAAAATCCGTTAGAAGAACAAAAGGAAAAACTCAGAAGAGTACAGGACGTATTCAAATTGATTAAGGAAAAAGAAATTAAGATGATTGACCTAAGGTTTACCGATATGCCCGGGCAATGGCAGCATTTTTCTATTCCCGCCGATAAACTTGAAGAGGCGCATTTCTACGAGGGGCTTGGTTTTGACGGCTCATCTATCCGCGGCTGGAAGTCTATTGATGAATCTGATATGCTGGCTATTCCCGATGCCACAACTGCAAAGGTTGACCCGTTTATTAAGTATAAATCGTTGTCTCTGATTTGTGACATCGTTGACCCTATGACAAAACTTCCATACGACAGAGACCCAAGACTTATTGCGAGGAAGGCAATAAAGTTTATGGAATCAACAGGAATTGCCGATACAGCATATCTTGGACCCGAAGCAGAGTTTTTCATTCTCGACCACGTTGCTTATAACGTAAATGAATATTCAAGCTGGTACAGGATTGATTCACGCGAGGGTTTCTGGAATACAGGTTCTGAAACAGAGGCAAACCTTGGTCATAAGATAAAGGTTAAGGAAGGATATTTTCCTGTTCCGCCTTCTGACTCTACCAACGATTTAAGGAATCAGATGGTTGAACATTTAATCAACCTTGGTATTGATGTAGAAGTTCAGCATCACGAAGTTGCAACCGCAGGACAGAGCGAGATTGATTTTCGTTTTGCTCCTCTGCTTGATGCGGCGGATAATTTACAGACTTTCAAATACGTTGTTAAAAACACTGCACGCGAAGCGGGTAAGACTGCTACCTTTATGCCGAAGCCAATCTTTGGTGATAACGGAAGCGGTATGCATACACATATTTCTCTCTGGAAAGACGGCAAACCTTTATTTGCAGGTGATAAGTATGCAGGGCTGAGCGAAATGGCTCTTTATTTTATCGGCGGACTTTTAAAGCACGCTCCATCATTACTTGCTTTCACAAACCCGACAACCAATTCTTACAAGCGTCTCGTTCCGGGTTACGAAGCACCTGTTAACCTTGTTTATTCAATGAGGAACAGAAGTGCGAGTATAAGAATACCTATGTATTCTGAAAGTCCGAAAGCAAAGCGCGTAGAGTTCCGCTGTCCGGACGGCACTGCAAACCCATACCTCGCATTTGCGGCTATGCTTCTTGCAGGTCTTGACGGTATTGAAAATAAAATCGACCCGGGTACACCTGTTGATAAAGATATTTATCATTTAAGCGATGCGGAGAAGAAAGAAATTCGTCAGGCACCCGGCTCGCTTGAAATTGCACTTGAAAACCTTCAGAGAGACCACGAGTTTCTTTTAAAGGGTGATGTATTTTCAAAAGAAATTATTCAGACCTGGATAGATTACAAGATGGAAAAAGAAGTTAAGGAAGTTCAGTTAAGACCGCATCCTTATGAATTCCATCTTTATTACGAAGTATAAAATTTTTATTTGACACGAAAATTAATGGCAGAAGAAACACAAAAGAAAGACGTACTTGATAAGGGGTTCGTTGAAGTGATTGATAAACTCGGCTCGGATTTAACTGTTGTTAATTCTGCGCGGGTTTCATTCGGAAAGAAGAAACAGGAATTTACAGAAAGAGACAGAGTGCTTGTAAAGTTTCTCGCAGAGAACAAGCACTACTCTCCTTTCAGACATATAATAGTGCAGTTTCACGTTAAAGCACCTGAGTTTGTGATGAGGCAATGGTATAAACACGTTGTGGGTATAGAAACTTCTTCAAGTTATCCCACGAAAGACCACGCGTGGAATGAAATAAGCGGAAGGTATGTGCCTGTAAATGATTTTTATACTCCCGAAAAGTGGAGGGCGCAGTCTGATGATAATAAACAGGCATCAGAGGGCGAGATAAAAAATCAGGATGAAGCAAAGAAAGTTTTTGACAGTGCGATGAATGAAATTCTCGGCTGTTACGATAAACTTCTCGAACTCGGTGTTGCGAAAGAACAGGCAAGAGTTATACTTCCGTTGAATCAGTTCACAGAAGTTTACTGGACTGCTTCGTTTCAGGCGGTTATGAATTTTCTTGATTTGCGCGACCATACACACGCACAATGGGAAATACGCGAATATGCTAAAGTGATAAAAGAGTTTATGCTCGAACTTTTTCCCGAGACTACAAAAATCTGGTTCGAAGTTCAAAATAAATAAATAAAAGTATAAGCAACTTCGATATTCCTATATGATGAAAGCATAGTTCCCGAATTGTGTTTTTTTCAATGAATAGGCAATCCGAAGTTCCGACACTACTGAATTATAGTCATTTTGAGAGAAACTTAAAGCGTTCAAATAATCCCATCGATATTTTACTCTGACAAAATATTCAATTATTCTGAAAATTTTGTCGCTTAAGTTATTTCTTCGTTCCGAAAACCTCAAAATTCGCCCGTTTTAAGCATTCCGCCGACGAGCAGCATTACCGTAACGGCGGAAAGCATCGACGGAATGGCGGAAAGCATCAACGGAATGGCGGAAAGCATCAACGGAATGGCGGAGGGCTTCATCGGAACGGCGGAGGACTTCACCGGAATGGCGGAGAGCATCACCGGAATGGCGGAGAGCATCAACGGAACGGCGGAGGGCTTCATCGGAACGGCGGAGGGCATTGTCGGAATGGCGGAGGGCATCATCGGAATAGCGGAGGGCTTCAACGGAATAGGTTTTGTCATCATCGGATAAGTTTGTTCTTCAAGCGACCGATTTTGAGATTTTTGAAAGAAAGGAATGAAATTTTATCTTCAGAATTCAGACCCGAAATATTATCTAAGTTAAATATCATTTCCTTTTCAATTGAATTTATTGTTTGATTTTCCAATTATGCAGAACTTAATGATTGCAAAATGAAAAAATTTAAAATTCAGTTACACACGAAGATTTTAATCGGACTTAGTGCTCGGTGCTATTTTCGGTTCGGTGTTTCATATGAGTGCCGGTGATATTGAAGTCGTAACAAAATCAGGTAAGGAAAAAATTTCAGATTTTTCAGAAGTGAAATTTTTTGTGGGAGATTCAACTGTTGCGGTTTTCGGTTCGGATGCTCAACTTTCAATCATTAAGTTTTCAAAATCTTTTACTGATAAAAAGATTAAAAATTTAGTCACTGTTAAAGTTACAACTAAAAACAACGACATTAAAGTTTTTGCGAATGTAATTGAAATCACAAAATCAAAATCAATCGGTGCACTGATAAAACCTGCTGGCGATATTTTTATAAGACTCTTGAATATGATTGCCGTTCCGCTTGTGTTTGCATCATTGCTTGTTGGTGCCGCATCGCTTTCTGATTTACGCCACGTGGCGCGAATAGGCGGAAAGACTATTACAATTTTTATGTTTACGACTGTTTTGCAATAACAGTTGGACTTGTTCTGGGCGAATGTTATTCAGCCCGGACAATTTATGCCGCCGGAAACCAAAACACTTCTTATGCAAACTTTCAGCGATGAAGCATCTTCAAAGATAGAGCAGAATGTTTCGGTCAATATGATTGATTTTTTTGTGAATCTTGTTCCGAAGAATCCTTTTAAAGCGATTGCAGACGGAGATTTTCTGCAGGTGGTTTTCTTTGCAATTCTTACGGGAGTTTTCCTGACACAGGTTCCGAAAGATAAATCACAAACAATAATAAACTTTTTCGATGGACTTAGCAGTGCTATGATTTTGCTCGTTGAAAAAGTTATGCTCATCGCACCTTACGCTGTGTTTGCGCTTATCTCGGCTACTGTGGCGGAGTTTGGTTTTAACATTTTGCAAACACTATTAATGTATGCGCTTACTGTATTGTCGGTTTGCTGACTCTTGATGCTTGTTATGTATCCGTACATTGTTAAAACTGATTGCAAGGCAAAAAGTGATTCCGTTTTATAAAGCGCTCAGGCAGGTGATGATTGTTGCATTCTCAACGAGTTCCTCCGCTGCTACACTTCCGCTTGAAATTGAAGTTGCTGAAAAAAAACTCGGAGTGCCTAATAAAATAGCGAGTTTTGTTTTGCCGCTTGGTGCCACTGTTAATATGGACGGCACTGCTTTGTATCAGGCGGTTGCCGCAATGTTCATCGCACAGGTTTATGGTATCGAGATGGATTTAACGAGACAAATTACAATAGTAGTAACTTCTGTGCTTGCATCAATAGGCACAGCGCCTGTTCCGGGTGTAGGACTTATTATGCTGATTATAGTTTTGCGTTCTGTTGGAATTCCCGAAGAAGGCATAGCACTGATACTTGGAGTTGACAGAATACTTGATATGGCACGCACAGTACCGAATATTGTTTCGGATTCTTTTACAGCAGTAACAGTTGCTAAGAGTGAGGGTGTGCTCGGCAAAATGAATGTTGAAGTAATATATATATCCTTTTTAAAGATAATTAGTTCTGCTATTTTTGTAATATAAATTATCCCAAAAGTATATGATTAATTTAAAAGATGTAAACCCAAACCTCATTGAAGCACAATATGCAGTAAGAGGAAAAATTGTTATCAGAGCACAGGAACTCGAAGAGCAAGGAAAGAAAATTATCTATTGTAATATCGGAAATCCGCAGGCACTTAAACAAAAACCAATTACCTTTGTAAGGCAGGTCTTGTCATTGCTCGAATATCCCGAACTTATTTCAAACAAAGATGCAGAAAAAATATTTCCAAAGGACGTAATAGAAAGAGCAAAATTAATTCTTGAAAAGAATCCTACAGGAACAGGCGCATATACACAAAGCACAGGAGTACCTTTTATCCGTGAATCAATCGCAAAGTTTATTTCCGAAAGAGACGGAATACCCGCAGACAAAGATAAAATAATGCTCACAGACGGTGCGAGCAAAGGCGTTCAGGCGGCGCTTACTCTTGTTCTGAAAAATCCGCAGGACGGAATAATGATTCCGATTCCTCAATATCCTTTGTACAGCGCAACGATTGCATTGTACGGTGCAAAACAAATCGGATATTTCCTCGACGAAAATGCTTCGTGGCAGCTGAACGAAAGCGAATTAATAAAAAGTTATAACAAAGCAAAAGAAAGCGGAGCGAACCCTGTTGCAATAGCGGTGATAAATCCCGGCAACCCTACAGGAGCAGTACTTTCAAAAGAGAACATAGAAATGATAATTCGGTTTGCAAAGAACCACAACCTTACTCTGCTCGCCGATGAAGTTTATCAGGAAAATGTATATTTAAAAGGACTTGAGTTTTATTCGTTCGCAAAAGTGATGCATCAGATGAACGAAAAAGATGTAACGCTTTTTAGTTTTCATTCAGTCTCTAAAGGATTTATGGGAGAATGCGGACACAGAGGCGGTTACTTTGAAGTAAGAAACATTCCTGAAGATGTGTATGCACAGTTAGTAAAACTGCAGTCAATAGGATTGTGTTCAAACGTTGACGGACAGATAGTAACATACTTAATGGTTGCACCGCCAAAAGAAGGAGATGCAAGCTATGATTTATACACTAAAGAAAAAGACGGGATATTGAAAGAACTAAAAGAAAAAGCAGAGATACTCGGAAAAGGACTTAACGAAATTGAAGGTATGTCGTGCGACATTCCTCAGGGGGCAATGTATGCGTTCGTTAAATTCGATTTACCGCACAGTGCGGGAGTAGATGTTTCGAAAATGTCCGAACAGGAAAGGGTTGCTTACGATGCAAAACGCGATGCAGAATACTGTCTTGCACTGCTTGAAGAAACGGGAATATGTGTTGTTCCCGGCTCGGGCTTTGGACAACTGCCCGGCACTATGCACTTCAGGACAACATTCCTGCCTCCTCGTGAAGATATTCTGACACTCGTTGATAATATGAAAAACTTTCACTTAAAATACATAAAGAATATTAAATAAGAATTTCTTGCTTATATGAAAGCCGTGTTCTGAAGCACGGCTTTTTATTTATATGCAGGTTGTTATTTTAGCAGTATTACTTTTTTGGTTTCTTTCGTTGCATTGGATTCCATCCTCAGATAATAAACACCTGATGACAGGTTAGTTTCAGGTGTCCACAAAATCTTGTGCACACCATTATGCAGTTTACCCTCAAATATTTTCTCAATTAACTTACCCTGAACATTATAAACAGATAAATTAATATTTGCCGGAGTACTGACTTTAAACCTGAACATTGTTGATGAATTAAATGGATTCGGATAATTTTGTTCAAGATTAAAATCAAATACTTTTTCTGAATTAGTATTTACAATATTAAGAGTTGTATTGCTTGCGATTGTCTGAAGATACAACGCAGTTGAAGCCGGTAATCCTGCCGTGTATAGAGAACCAACGGGAGATGAATTAAATACCTTTCTGTAAAACAAACACGCAGCAAGGTAACTGCCTTCAAGAGACGGATGACTATAGTCAGCATCCCACAAAACGACCGATGAATCTGTTAGAACAGACAACCTGAATCCATTGCCAACGGGACACACGGCGTCATTTAATTCATTTGCAATCATATTGTACGATGATGACAATGAATCCTGCATATGTGAAAAATTCACAAAGTCAGGACTGCAATAAGTATTAATACATTGAATTCCACCGTACCTTCTTCCCCAGGTCATAAAGAACATCGTATTACAATTATAAGATTTTATTATTGAATCAAGTTTCCGTGCGGAAGGGTATGTAGAGGAATACCTGTAATACTCTATGACAGGCATCTGACTTTGTTCCTGAAGTACAACATAGTTCCAACCTCCTCGTGAAATTTTATTCAAAGTTTCCGTATTTGATAAATGCTGTCCGAAGGAATACCCTCCCGGAGCACTCATATCCGTATAAACGTTTTTTCCCAGAGAAGAGCTTAAGTTTTTAAACATCAGAGGCAAATCATTCACGTATGTATAACTGTTTCCGACAAACAAAACCTTTGTTGTATCGGCTTTTAATTCCGAACAAATCAGAACTAATATTATTATCCACAATAACTTTTTCATTACACAAAATAATAAATTCAAATATATTAATATAGAGTGAAAAATTTTGGTATAGAAGAATTAAGCAATACTTACTAATTTTGTATTGTTGTTTTTCATTTTTATTGTTCTCCTCCTTATTGACAGATGTGTATCCTCCTTTATGCATCTGTCTTTTTATTTTCAAAGCCTGATTCTGTGTATTACTCCGAATTTTGAGCCCTTACTGCTAAGCAAACTATTCATTAAGAACAAATCCCTGATAACAAATTTTTCATTATTACAAACAACACTAACATTATCTAAATGAACGTTTTCATTTTTTCTAACTCTACCGATAGTTATATGCGGTTTTAATCTTTTATCCTGCTTGAGACCGTTTTTTGTCATAATGTCAATCACATTTTTGTTTAAAACGGATAACTTTGTATCTTTATTAATGCAATCAACAAACAACACTCTTGGATTTTTCAAATCAGGAAATGCATTAATATTTTTAAGCGTAAAATTGATTTCACCGATTTCCAGATTACTGATTTCGTTCAAGTCATTAATTAAATTATCTTTCATACTCTCATTAATATCACCAATAAAGAATAAAGTTATGTGAAACTTGTCTTCAGGTTCCCACTTTATTTTTTTAATATCCCTGTCATCGAGCAAACTCTTAAATTTGTCAAGGTATTCTGAAACAATTTTTCTTGTTTTTTCATCTAAATTTAATGAAACAAATGTTCTCATTCTGATTATGTTTATAAGTTGAATAACTTTCTATAAATTAGTAATATGATATGTTTTTGAAAATGTAAAAGTAATTCTATTGATAGAAAAAGATAAATTGCTTGCTGATAAATTCATTGAGTTTGTAAACATTGTCAGAAGGCTGAGAAGCGAGTGTCCATGGGATATAGAGCAGACTCATAGCAGTTTAAGACGCTGTTTGCTGGAGGAGTCTTATGAAGTCCTTGAGGCAATCGATAATAATGATATGACAGAACTCAGGAAAGAGCTCGGAGACCTGATGCTTCAGGTTGTTTTTCACGGAATTATGGGTGAAGAAACCAATGACTTTGATCTGGTACAGGTTTTAGAAGAAGAGACTGCAAAACTTATTTACAGACACCCTCATGTTTTTGGTGATACTGTATTAACAAACAGTGAAGATGTAAAGTCAAACTGGGAAAAATTAAAAAAGCACGAAGGGCGAATTTCTATACTCGACGGCATTCCAAAAGAATTACCAGCTCTTTTCAGAGCTTACAGGGTTCAGGAGAAGGCGGCAAAAGTTGGTTTTGACTGGAAAGACTTAAAGCCTGTTTATGAAAAAATTCTCGAGGAAATATCAGAATTAAAATATAACATTGAAAATAAAGTATCATCCGACAAAATTGAAGATGAGTTTGGGGATGTGTTGTTTTCTTTGGTTAATTATTCGAGATTCCTGAAAATAAATCCTGAGGATGCTCTCAGGAGAACAATTGAAAAATTTATATTCAGGTTTCAGAAAATCGAAGAGTATGCAAAAAATAGCAATCTTGAATTAGATAATATGACATTAGACCAAATGGATGATATTTGGGTAAAGGTTAAAAACGAAAATAAAGAAAAGGATACTAATGGTAGTTAAAAAACATCATTCAATCGGGATTATTCTTTTTTTCAGGTTTCCAAGGAAAATCAAGTATCTGCTGTTAAAACAACATCAGGGACATTGGGGCTTTCCAAAGGGGCATGTTGAAAAAGGAGAGAAATACATTGAAACTGCCGTAAGAGAATTAAAGGAAGAAACAGGTATTAAGAAGATAAAACTTATTAAAAGCAAGATACTGTTAAGAGATTTTTATTCCTATAATAACGGAAAAAATAAAATTATTAAAAATGTTGATTATTTTATTGCGGAATCATATGTTGATATTGTAAAGATTGATAATTACGAAATAATAAATTATAAATGGTTAACTTTTGAAAAAGGTGTTGAAAGGTTAACCTTTTCAAAATCTAAAAAAATATTAAAAAAAGCGAATAAATTAATAGATGACTTCATATCAAGTAAATAAGAAATCGATTATGATGGCATTAGTGCTGTCATTCATTTTTCTTACCTCTGCTTTTCCGCAGGGTAAGGAGAAAATATCAGAATTAAAAACGAAAATAGATGATGTAGTTAAAACGATTAACTGTGATGTTTCAATTCAGGTAGCAAGCGCGACTAAATATGACTTGTTGTATGAATACCAGCCGGAGAAGAAGATGATACCCGCCTCAATATCCAAAGTGGTAACTTCTGCGATTGCATTACAGTATCTGGGTACCGGTTATGAATTTAAAACCATACTATATACAGATGACAGTAATATAAACGATGGAGTTATAAACGGCAATTTGTACATAAAAGGATACGGAGATCCTGAGTTTGACGCAGGTGATTTGTTTACTTTAATTAAGAAATTTTTATCCAAAAACATTACTGAAATTACAGGTAACATTGTATATGACGATTCATATCTTGATGATCAGTATTTTGGTTTAGCGGATTATTATTCAGGCGATACCAAGCTGCAATACTGGCCATACGTAAACGCACTCTGTATAAATAGAAATGCAAGCAGGATAAATCCATCTGTTGAAATAGCAAATACACTGCAAAGCGAATTTCAGGGAAAGAATGTAAAACTTGGCGGGATTATTATTTCCGGTACTACCCCTGAGGCGCCGAAGGAAATTGCAAGGGTAACTCATTCAATAGCAGAGGTACTTGCGAATATGAATAAACCAAGTGATAATCATTATGCAATAACAATATTTAAAGTTGTTGGTGCAGTACATAACAAACCCCCGGGCACATTAAAAAAGGGAACAGATGCTGTAGTTGACTTATTCACGAACATTGGAATCTCAAGGAATGAGTATGAGTTTTTGGAAGGCTCAGGTTTGACAAGGTTCAATTTTGCCACTTCAAATGTTTATATACAACTGCTAAAATTTTTATTCGATAACGAACAGGTATTTGATGTATTTTACAAATCACTTCCGGTCTCAGGTATAGATGGGACACTAAAGAAAAGAATGATAGGAACCGAAGCAGAACAAAATGTTCACGCTAAAACAGGCTCAATAAACGGAGTAAGTACTCTGACAGGGTATGCAATTTCACGTGATAATGAATTAATCATTTTTTATATTGCAATGAATGGCTTTAAAGGAGCAAACTGGGAGCCCTATAGAAACAAACAGGATGAGATTTGTGAAATACTTTGTACTTTCTCAAGAAAATAATTTAACAAATGGGTACTCTTGAACAGCATTTATCTATAACCGATATTGAATCACCAACAATAAAGAAGCTTATACTTTATAACTCAAATCATATTTGGGAGCAAGTAATTTTGCAATTGAAAAAAGCCACAGGATTTGATATAATACAGTGTGAACAGATTGCCGTAATTGCACATACCAAAGGAAAGGCTGTTGTAAAGTCAGGTCAGAATGAAGAGTTAGTAAAAATAAACAATGTTCTGAAAGAAATTAATCTTGTAACTGAGATTCAGTAACTTTATATGAGTAAAGCATTTGTAAATAGTATTATTTACGGTTTATTGATCGTATTAATATCTGCTAATTCCGGATTTTCGCAAAACAGATATAATTTTAATTTTGACGAAAAATGGGAATGGGTCGATTTGATGATTGACGAACAATGCTCATTATATGGAGTACTTGAACAATTGAAGTTCCTTCGAGATGAGTACGACATTAATACAGGCAGGTTACTATTCCGGGAATTATCAAAACTTGATAACTTAAACCATTTAAATCTTTTAACTTCAATTATAGAAGAGATGTCTCTGTTAATCGCGAATATTTTAAAAAACAGTTTTCACCTTACATAGGCAATATAAGTTATGAAGAAAATTTTGGCGGTATTATCAGAGCCGCTGTCATTCTTACAGAACTTAGGAATTCATTTAACGAGGAAAATAAATTATTTACTGATAGAAATTATTTAATAAAACCTGCCGAACAGATTTCTTCAGATATGAAATTAAGTTTTAATTATTCCAACGCAGAATTTCTGTTGTCAACATTTAGAAGTCCGCTAACGGAGACTGATTATAAATCACTATACGAATCCGATATTATTAATAATATCATCAGTAATTTTTACAAAGATGGTATTTCGAAGGATGAGTTTATAAACTGTATAAGAGAAGTTTCCAGTAATGAACCTCTTATAAACATATATATTATTTGTAACCCACTCGCATTTATGAGTTTTGGTAATGTAAGAAATAATATAGATGATTATTCCGCAACTCTTAATGTCATTAAAAAAGAAGAACAGAATATTATTGAGAATTGCGCATATCTTCTTTCTCAGTTTTTTCCTTCTAATATAATAATTACCAATAATATTGATTTACTCTACGGCAGCAGAATTATTGGTTGGAGAGGAAAAGATAATGAAATTCAACTTGATTTAAATCGATTCGGGAATAATTATGAATTATTCACAAAATATTTAACTCGTGAGTTGTTCTTTGACGTAAAAAATGCCACCCAGCTTAATACGATAGATTATCTGTATTCTAACGAGGATACAATACTCATTAAATTAATAGAAGAAGTTTATGACAATGGAATCTCAAACTATCTGGCTCCCATACTTCAGGCAAACCGTCCTTCTTCGCTGCTTGAAAAGGATTTTAGTCTTTTTAAAAGAACATATAAAGCAATAATCGACAGAAAATCTTATGACATTATAGATAGTTTGTTTAGAATAAGGAGACCTCCGGGTTTCTGATGTTCCCTCAGTTTACAGGAAAAGTGGACTGGGACACAGCACAGGAATGGATGGCATCCTGGAGTGGGCAAAGGTGCCTCTTCAGGCCAGTCGACAGCCATAGGGAACGGAACCGCTCATACTTACAACGGCATTGAATTTCAGGTGGAAGGAGTGGCACTGAAAGCCAATGCAGAGCAGACGACTGACTCCATCGACCTGGAAGGCCGGAAAGCCGATGCCGTGCATGTTCTGGAGTTTGCCGGATGGAGCACCGGGCTATCGGATAACGTTGCAGTGGGCCACATCAATGTCTGGTACGAGGATGGAAGCTATGAGACAACGGATCTGACTATGGGAGTGAACATTGCCGAATGGGCTTATGACCGAGCAGAGATCCAGTCGGAGCTGAAGCACAGCAAGGTTGCAGCGGCCTACTCCTGGCCAAGCACAGCCAGCTCCGCCTACGAGTATCAGGGGCATTATTTCTATGCCAAGGTGGACACGGACCCCAGCAAGCCGCTGGACCGGCTGGAGCTGGTGCTGGACCCGAATGAGCAGAAGATCCAGATCGAGATCCGGGCGATAACGCTGGAGGCTTGAGGGGCGAAAAAAGGATCTTTCGGCTAAATTTTTTATTATCTTGTAAGATGACTGCTTATTGATGATGGCAGCAAAATGATTATCATAGTCGGGAGCTAACCAGAGTGCTAGATGATGTCATGCCAAGGGCAAAGAATTTGAAAGAGGCTTACAACAATTATTATGAGGATGAAGAGGGAAGATGGTACGAGATAAACCCATGCTGCGTCCTCTGGTGGAGAAATGGAGTCAATCTCCCGAGAGGATCAGGATGAGGTCGATCTCCTGCTCACGGAGCTGGAGATCTCTCAAGGCAGAGGAAACCTGGTCCTCTGCATCGTCGCCTCTCCCGCTTATCGAGAGAAGGTAATCGAGGCTGTAAAGGCACGATTTCCTGCAAGAATCCTGCCGGTGGAGAAGGGAGACAATCTCATCTCTGATCTTCAGAATATTCAGGTTGAGAAAGAGGAAATTCTCATATGGACTCTTCCCGAGACTCTTGCCCAGGATGTTCAAGACGCTCTCAATAACTTTCGTGAACTTTTTTACGATGCAGGTGTGCCGAGCCTGATCTTCATGACCCCGGCAGATCTGGATGAAGTGATATGGAAGGCCCCCGACTTCTGGAGATACAGAGGCGGATATCACATACTGAAAGGCAAGGATCGTGGTCGGGACTTTCAAGCTGTAGAAGCACGGTCCATGCCACAAGGCTTTAGCTATCAGAACAAAGAGGAACTGCTGAGGCGAAAGAGGATCAACGAGTACTTGCTGGAGAAGATAATGGATCAGAGAGAAAGAGGAAAAATCCTGGCTGAACTCGGAATAGTTCAATCTTTGCTGAGCGAACCGCGAAAAGCCATCGATTACTATGAAAAGGCGTTGGTCATCGCTCGCAAGATCGGCGACAAAAAGAGCGAAGCAAACGCGCTGGGCAACCTGGGAATGGCCCACGCTGGCCTGGGCGATGCTCGAAAGGCCACCGAGTACCATGAGCAGGCACTTGAGATTGACCGCGAGATCGGGGACAAAGGGAGGCGAAGGGACCGACCTGGGAAACCTGGGACTGGCCTACGCAGAACTTGGTGATGCTCGCAAGGCCATAGAGTACTATGAGCAGGCGCTGGCCATTTCCCGTGAGATCAGGGATAGAAGGGGCGAAGGTGCCGACTCAGGGAAACCTGGGAAATGCCTACACAGAACTTGGCGAGGCTCGAAAGGCCATCAAGTACTACGATCAAGCGCTGGCCATCACCCGTGAGATCAGAGATAGAAGGGGCGAAGGAGCCAACTTGGGCAACCTGGGAAATGCCTACGTCGAACTTGGGCAAGGTTCGTAGGGCCATCGAGTATCATGAGCAGGCACTGGCCATCGCTCGTGAGATCGGGGACAAAAGGGGCGAAGGTGCCGACCTGGGAAACCTGGGAAAGGTCTATGCCACTCTGGGCGAGCCGGACAAGGCCACTCTGTACTACGAGCAGCGATATGACCATAGCCCGCGAGATCGGAGACAGAAGGGGCGAGGCAATTGCCTGCTGGAATCTGGGTCTTGTCTATGAGGAGGTGGGAGATCTCAAGCGAGCCGCCGATCTTATGCAGATCACGGTCGACTTCGAACGCCAGATGGGCCACAGGGACGCAGAAAAATATGCTGATTACCTTAAGAACGTTCGAGCCAGATTGGAAAAGAAGTGAATGCACTTGAATTAAGAAAGAGGTCCTTTAATGTCGCCATCCTTCCAAGCGGGCCATGCCCTGCTCATCGGCGCGGGTGCCGATCTGCCCTTCACCATCGATGATGCCAGAGGCATAGCCGATATCCTGAAAGACCCGGAGCGCTGCGCCTATCCTCCTGGCCAGGTGGAGCTCCTCGTTGGCGAGGCCGCCCACCGCCAGGCCGTCCTCGATGCCCTCGACCGCCTGGCAGAGAGGGCAGACGAATCCTCTACGGTCATCATCTACTTCTCAGGCCATGGCTACCGTGCCAGCACGCCCATCGGCGAGGCCTACTTTCTCATACCCTTCGGAGTGCAGATCGAGCAGCTGAAGGACACGGCCATCAGCGGCTCGGAGTTTGCCGCCCGGCTGCAGGCCATCCGTTCCAGGAAGCTTTTGCTGCTTTTGGACTGCTGCCATGCCGGAGGCGTCGGTCTGGCCAAGGGCCTGGAGCTTGCCAAGTCTCCTCTGCCTCCGGAGGCGCTGCAAATCCTCAAGCAGGGCAAAGGGCGGGTGATCATCGCCTCCTGCAAAGATAGCGAGCTGTCCTACGGCGGCAAGCCCTACAGCGCCTTCACCTTAGCCCTGATCGAGGCCTTCTCCGGCCAGGGTGCCATCGAAGCAGGACGGATTTGTGAGGGCTGCCGACCTGGCCATGCATGCCCGAGAGAAGGTGCCAGGCCGGACAAAGGGAAGGCAGCATCCCATCCTGCACTTCGAGGAGGCGGACAACTTCGAGATCGCCTACTACGCAGGCGGAGAGACAGAGCCCAAAGGTTTGCCCTTTGACCAAGAGCCAGAGATCGAGCCGGAGCCGGGGGCCTGGAGCGGCGTCTTCGACCAGCGGGGCCAGACCGTACATGGTCCGCAGACCAATATTGCGGGCAATGTCCAGGGTTCGGTCTTCTCCGGGCAGTTTCATGGGCCTGTGGCACTGGACGGAGAGGCGGTGGATATGCGGGGCTCGACGGGCGCGATCTACAAGCCCAGCGGCTCAGTAAGCCAGCATTTCGGAGATAATAATATCATTTTTCCGAAAGCTGAAGAGATCCCCAGCATTCCCACGATACCAGATCCGCCTCCTGATTTCACAGGTCGTGATGACGAGCTAAAAGAGATGCAGGCGAAGTTTGCCAGCGGCACTAACATCATAGGCCTGCGGAGCAATGGGGGCGTTGGCAAGACGGCGCTCGCTTTGAAGCTGGGCGAGTCGCTCAAAGATCGCTATCCTGATGGCCAGGTCATGGTAGACATGAGGGGCACAAGTGATAATCCTCTCTCGCCGTTGGAAGCAATGGGCTCTGTCATCCATGCTTATCATCCCAATGAAAAGATTCCGGACAACGAAGCGGAAATCAAGGAAATGTACCGTCGTGTCCTGAACGGCAAGCGTGCTTTGCTCCTGCTCGACAACGCCCTTGATGATAAACAGGTCTCTCAAGCTGATTCCACCCAAGAGCTGCGGCCTTCTCGTTACCTCCAGAAAGACAATCAAGCTTCCCGGCCTCTTTCGGAAGGACCTTTATGTCTTAAAGCCAGAGGAAGCCTTGGACCTGCTGCTAAAAGTCTGGAGCTCGACCTCAGGTTCTGCAGAGCTGCCCAGGGCCGATCCGGCCTGGTCCGAGATAGCACGCCTCTGCGGCTTTCTCCCGCTGGCCTTGCGAGCCGCTGCCAGCCTTCTGGCCAATACACCAGACCTCTCGCCTGCAAATTATGCGGAAGAACTGAAGGACGAGCGCACCAGGCTGGAGCGGATCGGCATGGAAGGCGTCGAGCTGAGTGTCGATGCCAGCTTCAACCTCAGCTTCCAGAGACTGGCTACTGAGATCCAGCAGACTTTTCTGAATGCATCCGTTTTTCCGGCTGATTTTGACGGCCAGGCTGAGGAGCACATCTGCCAGGACGAGGGGCACAAACGCTTGAGCGAACTGGTGCGCTGGAGCCTGGTCGAGTATCAGAGACCAAGCGAGGAGGGCGAAGGCCGGTATCACATGCACGATCTGGTGCGGCTGTTCGCTGCCGGACGGCTGGAGGAGGCAGGAGGCGAGTCAGCCAGGAATGATGCTCAGCAGCGTCATGCAGAGTACTTCAGAGATGTGCTATATTCCGCTACTAAGCTCTATAAAAATGGTGAAGCTCTGGCCGGACTGAGGAGATTCGATCTGGAAAGGACGAATATCGAATCTGCCTGGGTGTGGGCGAAGAAAAATCTTGCGAGCAACAATACCGCTGCATCCATATGCAACGCTTTTCTTAATTGGCCTTATTTGCTTGAACTGCGCATGCATTATCGAGAGTTGATTTCTTGGATGGAGACGGCACTGGCTGGAGCTCGGCAATTAAAGGACAAAAGCATGGAAGGCGTCCATCTGGGCAACATGGGAAATGCCTACGCCAACCTTGGCGATGCTCGCAAAGCCATCGAGCACTATGAGCAGGCCCTAGCCACCTCCTGCGAGATAGGCAACAGAAGGGACGAAGGAAGCGCATTGGGCAACATGGGTTGCGCCTACTACATTCTAGGCGATGCTCGCAAGGCCATCGAGTACCATGAACAGCACCTGACAATAGCCCGCGAGATGGGCGACCGAAGGGGTGAAGGAAGTGCACTCAGCAACATGGGCCTGGCCTACTACAGCCTGGGCGATGCTTGCAAGGCTATCGAGTACCACGAGCAGGCTCTGGTGATAATCTGTGAGATCGGTGACCGCTGGGCAGAAGGAAAGGCACTGGGCAACA
>CAVVJW010000032.1:0-44921 GCA_963748665.1 Ignavibacteriota bacterium
AAGGGGATGACACTATTGAGAACTTTATCTTTGTCGTCGGGTTAAACGGGTTAGGATAGTTTTGCCCCAATGAATATGAAACAGGCACTTCCGAAGAAATATTTTGTACACCAATAATTTCTGAAAGTGACCTTCTCCAGACTGAATTTCCTACAGTTCCTGCGAAGATATAATTGTTTGCTATTACTAGTGCATTTACTATTGGAACTACATTAAACCCCTGATTTTTATTTATCCAGGAAGTACCGTTATTTGTAGAGAGAAAAATACCTGAATTTGTTCCGGCAAAGATATTACTTCCTGATATGGCTATAGAATTAGTTATATTATTCAAAGCAGTTTGTGTCCAGGATGTACCGTTATTTGTGGAGAGATAGATGCCATTGTATGTCCCAGCGAAGATATTACCTCCTGATATAACAAGTGATTTAGCAGCTTGATCATTCAAAGCAGTTTGCGTCCAGGAAGTCCCGTTATTTGTGGAAAGATAGACTCCAAAAGCCCAAGTTCCAGCAAAGGTATTACTCTCTGAAGTGGCAAGGGAAATAACGGTTTTATTATTTAAAGCTGTTTGCGTCCACGAGTTCCCATTATTTGTGGAAAGATAGACACTTAGAGTTGTTCCCGCAAAAATATTACTGCCTGTTGCAGATAGTGAACGAATAGATATGTTATTCAAACCAGTTTGCGCCCAGTATGTACCATTGTTTGTTGATCGCCAGATACCATAATCACCTGTTGCTGCAAATATATTACTTCCTGATATAGAAAGAGAATTAATAGATAGAATATTCAAAGCAGTTTGTGTCCAGGTGGTACCATTATTTGTTGATATATATACACCTGTATATTCTGTTCCCGCGAAGATATTATTACCCGTTGTGGCAAGGGAATAAATAGTTTTAGAAATTAAAGCCGTTTGTGTCCAGGAGGCACCATTATTGGAGGAGAAATAGATGCTGTTATTGTTTGTTCCTGAAAAAATAGTACTTCCCGATATGGTTAGGGAATTAACAGATTGATTGTTCAAAGAAGTTTGTGTCCATGATGTTCCATTATTTGTTGAGAGAAAGACACCAGACGTTGTCCCGGCAAAGAAATTACTACCAGAAATGGCAAAGGAAAAAACAAGTTGTTGGAAATTATTCGGTGACCAGGAGTTACCGTTATTTGTTGAGAGATAGACTCCATAAGATGTCCCGGCAAAAATATTGCTTCCTAATACGGCAAGGGAACTAATATTATATTCATTCAAAGCAGTTTGTGTCCATGATGTACCGTTATTTGTGGAGAGATAGACACCAAAATCGCTAGCACCAGCAAAGATATTACTCCCTGATATTGAAATGCATTTAACATTTTTATTGTTCAATGCTGTTTGAGTCCAGGTGGTACCGTTATTTGTGGAGAGATAGACCCCTAGATTCGTTCCTGCAAAGATATTATTTCCTGAAATGGTAAGTGAATAAACGGTTCGATTACTTAAAGATGTTAGCGTCCAGATGGTACCATTATTTGTTGAAAGCCAAACGCCGCTATTGGAAGTCCCAGTATAAATATTATTTCCCGATATAGCAATTGAAAGAACAGATTGATTATTCAAAGCAGTTTGCGTCCAGGAGGTACCGTTGTTTGTTGAGAGCCAGACTCCTTTATTTTCCGTTCCCGCAAAGATATTACCTCCTGAAGTGGCAAGTGAATAAACAGTACCTCCATATATTCCATCGCATTGAGTCCATTGAGCGCTGGCATTCATCGCTACAAGCATTAATAATATCAGAAATAAATATTTCATTCCAAAAAAATTTTATATTTTTTAAAAACCCGCAAATGAAGCCGCGGGCTTCCATATTCTATTTCATTAAAATCATCTTCTTTGTCTCTGTAAAACCATCGCTAATCAGTTTATAAAAATACACACCGCTGTTTAGTGCCGAGCCATCAAACGACACTTCATACGTTCCGGGTTTGAGTGATTCGTTTACGAGTGTTTGCACTTCGCGCCCCATTAAGTCATATACTTTTAACACTACTTTGTCATTCCCTGATGTTCTTACAGGGAATCCATTGACAACACTAAATCTTATTTTCGTACTCGGATTAAACGGATTCGGATAGTTTTGTCCCAATGAATATGAAACAGGCACTTCCGAAGAAATATTTTGCACGCTAATAATTTCTGAAAGTGACCTTCTCCAAGCTGAATATCCAGCTGTACCTGCGTAAATATAATTGTTTGCTATTAGTAAAGCATTTACGCTGGTAATTACATTGAATCCCTGATTTTTTATTGTCCAGGAAGTACCGTTATTTGTAGAGAGAAAAATACCTGAATTTGTCCCTGCAAAGATATTTCCTCCTGATATAGCAAGAGAATAAACAGTATCATTATTCAGCGAAGTCTGCGTCCAGGTCGTACCTTTATTTGAGGAGAACCAAACTCCTTTAGTTGTACCTGCAAAAACATTATTACCTGATGCGGCAAGGGAATAGTCAAATACGTTATTATTCAAAGTAGTTTGCGTCCAGTTGATTCCATTATTCGTTGAGAGATATATACCAACATAACGCGTGCCGGCATAAATATTATTACCTGATATTGCAAGGGAATATACATTATGATTATTTAAAGTAGTATGTGTCCAGTTAAGTCCGTTGTTTGTAGAGGTATAGAGTCCTGAATATCCACCGCCAAAAATAATGTTATTTGAAACTGCAAGACAGTATATAAACGAACCAAAAGTTTTCTGCCATCCACTTCCGTTATTGCTGGAGCGATAAGCACCAAAATCAGTCCCTGCTATTATATTACCTCCTGATATAGCAAGTGCCCGAACAATTTGGTCATTCAAAGCTGTTTGCGTCCAGTTAGCACCGTTATTCGTTGATTTATAGACGCCTGTTTTATTTACTCCTGAATAGATTTCATTCCCTGAAGCAGCAAAGGAAAAAATAGTATTTAAATTCAATCCAGATTTTACAAAAGTTGTACCGGAATTTGTCGAACGGTAAATTCCATGTATATCTGATCCTGCAAAAACATTGTTACCCGATGCTGCAAGTGAACCGATATAGATGGTATAAATATCAGTTTGTTGCCAGGACGTACCATTAGTTGAAGAAAGCCAGATTCCGTTATACATTGTTCCTGCGTATATAATACTTCCGGTCGTTGCCAGTGAGCGAACAGATTTATTAGCCAAAGGTGTTTGACTCCACGTGTTACCGTTATTTGTGGAAAGGTAAACACCTGAAGATGTTCCCGCAAAAACATTAATTCCTAAAACAGCAAGAGCGTAAATAGTTTGATTATTGAAAAATGTTTGCGTCCATGTAGTACCATTATTTGTCGAAATCCAGACACCATTTGTCCATGTCCCCGCAAAGACATTATTTCCTGAAACAGCAAGAGAGTAAATAGTTTGATTATTTAAAGTTGTTTGCGTCCATGTTGTACCATAATTTGTCGAAAGCCAGACACCATTCGGAAATGTCCCCGCAAAGATATTGTTTCCTGAAGTTGCGAGTGAAAGAATAGCTTGATTATTCAATGCAGTTTGTGTCCATGATATTCCAAAGTTTGTTGATAGCCAGACTCCGTTACCACTTGTTCCTGCATAGACTATACTTCCTGAAATTGCAACAGCGGGAATTATTTTATCATTCAAAGACGATTGCTCCCAGGATAAACCATTATTTGAGGAAAACCAGAGACCGTAACCAAATGTCCCAGCAAAGCTATTACTTCCTGATGTTGCAAGGGAAATAACTTCTCCGCCATATATTCCATCGCATTGAGTCCATTGAGCGCTGGCATTCATTGCTACGAATATTACTAATATCAGAAATAATTTTTTCATAATATTATTTACGGAAATTTTGATTATAAATTGAACTTATACATTTAATTAACGTTATTCAATACATTTTTATTACTATTGAGCATTTTGTCTGATTCGGATTAAAGAATTATGTAAGCTAAGTGAGGATTAACCAATGTACCGCAAGCATCTTGCTTGCGGAGTTCTTTCAAGATTAAAGAATTATGTAAGCTAACTGAGGAATTAACCAATGTACCGCAAGCATCTTGCTTGCGGAGTTCCTTCAAGATTAATGAATTATGTAAGTTAAGGGAGGATTAACCCTTATTTTTACATTCAAATCTATAAAAATTTAAAAACCTCAAAAACAGCCCTAAAAAGCACTTTTATTCCAAAAATTCGCGAATTGTTGGAAACATTTTGCCTTTTTTCGGAAACATTTTGCAAATTCTTGGAAACATTTTGCAAATTTTCGGAAACATTTTGCAAATTCTTGGAAACATTTTGCAAATTTTTGGAAACATTTTGCAAATTTTCGGAAACATTTTGCAAATTTTCGGAAACATTTCACGAATTATTGGAAACATTTTGCAAATTCTCGGAAACAATTCGCGAATAATAGATTACAATTTAGACTTTTTCCAATTAAAAAAGCCGCTCTGTTGGGAGCGGCTTCTGCTTTAAGGATTCTTTGTCATGAAAAATTGTCCCGAAAGACTTTCTAAATCTATTTTACTATTGCAATTTTTTTGGCTAATGAGCCTGTTTGTGTTTCGAGGCGGACGATGTAAACACTGCTTGCCAGTCCTTTCGATAACCAGTTTCTTTCGTATTCGCCTGCTTTCATATATTCATTTGCAATTACAAAAACTTCTCTTCCGAGTAAATCGTAAACTTTTATTCGTGTGAATCCGTCTGTTTTTATTTTGAATCTTATCATTACTTCGGGATTAAACGGGTTTGGGTATAATTCAAGAAATTCGTAGCCGTCTATGTTCACAACAGGGTTTGCGATTCCCGTAGTTGTTCTTATCGGGAGGTAATCCACGTAACCGAGTGCGGGATTGTCGGGCTGATGAAAAATGTGTGCTTCAACGGAGTCAATTAACGGTGTTCCCCAGAAATTATTTTCTGCTTTTATTGTATCGGGTGTGTTGTTGTATAAATCATAAATTACACCTGTGTTTCCATTTCCGTAAATAATGTTTAAACCTTTGTCGGTTGTGTCTGACGATGTCAGGTCGCCAAGGTTTGGTTTAGCAGTGTTTTGAATTGTAACGCCCCAGAGATTCCAGCGGATTGTGTTTCGTGTGCAGATAACGCTCGAGGTTGTCCAGGCACCTGCAAAGTTTAAGCCGCTTCCGCCGAGCGAAGGGCTTCCCTGTGTGTTGCAACTGTCGATGGTGTTGTTGTTTATGTAAGCGTTTATTCCGCCTGCTAAAAGTCCGATGCCGAATCTGTTATTTTTGATTAGGTTGTTTTCTATAATCAAAGAAGGTACTCCGCCTATTGGCAAAAAGGCAATGGCACCCGCGTTTGTTGATGCACGGAGAATTTGATTTCCTCTGATGATGATTGGTGTTGGTCCGCCTGCGCCTAAATTTATTTGCGGATAATTTCCGTTTGCAGTTGTGTTTCCATAAATAAGATTATTCAGTATGATTGGCGAAGAGGGTATGTTTGCACCTGAGCCAATTGCCGAACGATAGTTACCGTATATTTTACAACTTCTGATTGTGGGGTTTGATTGAAACATATAAACAGCACCACTGCGTGCACCTGTACCTGCATAAGTATTGTATCTGACTGTCGAACTGTCGAGCAGTGCATTGCTGTAAAAGAAATAAATTGAATTTGCGTGTTCAAAAATAAGTCTTTTCATAACCGAAGCGTCTGAAAGTGAATCAAGACGGAAACCCATATACTTACTGTTAGTATCTATCGCAGTAAACTTTACGGAGTCGGGCGGGTTTATGATAAGTGTTCCGTAAACATTAAAAAGTAAAGCACTGCCGACTTTAACAGTTGCGTTGTTCAGAATTTTTAAAGTATCGGAATTTGCTAAAAATATATTTGTGTTGAAAAAATATTCGCCGCCGCTGAAAGTGACTGCACCTGCGGAATTTTGTACAAGACTGTCAAGGTTCCAGACTTTTCCCGTGCCGGGTGTAGTATAATCTGCATAAGACGACGTAACAAAGAGCAGCAAAATAAATGCTGTTATAAGTGATTTTAATTTCATTTTAAATGTTTAATTAACAGTTACCCTTTTACTAAATGATTGGTTATTTGTTCCTAAATTAAATCATAACAAATTAATGTTATTATCATTAACTTTACAACAAAATTAACTATTTAAAATATCAAGTGTAATGCAAATTAAAATGAATATACCTTTTACAAGTCTTCCGGGCTACAACGACTTGTTTATAGATTACATAAATAACTTTGAAAAAGTATCAGACTACTACAGTTTTTCCCCCGATAATCACGGCATTCTAAATTCCATAAATTCAAAGAAAGAAACTTATAACAACGGATACATAAACAGAGAAGAACTTTCTGAAATACTGAAAGTTCAGAATAAGTTTTTTAATTCGGGCGAGACAACATTTTTAAACATCGAACTTTTAAAAGAAGAAAATACTTTTGCGGTTGTAACGGGTCAGCAGATTGGTTTGCTGTCGGGAAATTTCTATACAATCTTAAAAGCACTGAACGCAGTTCAACTCTCCCGCTCGCTTTCTGCAAAATATCCTGAATATAAATTCGTGCCTGTTTTCTGGCTGGAAGCAGATGACCACGACTTTCTGGAAATAAATAATATAAATGTTTACAATAAGAATAATGAAATTGTAAATCATAAATATTTTGAAAAGGGCGTTGAGAAAGAAAGATACCTGACACCAACGGGCAGAATAGTTCTTGATGAACACATAGAAACTTTTAAACAGAATTTAAAGGATTCGCTGCTGCCGACTGAGTTTACAGATGAACTGTTTGAATTTATAAATCGCTCGTACAAAGAAGGCATTGATTTGATTACTGCCTTCGCGAGATTTTTTAATTATGCGGCAGGGGACAAAGGGATTATTTTCTGTGACCCGACTAATAAAGATATTAAGAAATTGTTGATACCTGTTTTTGAAAAAGAATTAAATACTTATCCCCAGTCTTGTGAGATGATTGTAAATACGTCTGCCGACATTGAACTTAATGAGTACGAGCCGCAGGTGAAACCGCGCTCGATAAATTTATTCTACGCACATAATAATAACAGACACTCGATAGAAATAAAAGAAGATAAATTTTCTTTAAAGCATACAAGACAAAAATTTGAGAAAGAAGAATTTTTCAATCTGCTTTATTCTAACCCTGAAAACTTCAGCCCGAATGTTATACTCAGACCAATTTGTCAGGACATTCTCCTGCCTACTATTGCTTATGTGGGCGGACCCTCGGAAGTGGCTTACTTTGCACAGTTCAAAGATGTTTATAATTTCTTCGGAATGGAAGTGCCCGTTGTTTATCCGCGTACATCAGTCACTATAATGGAAAAACGCGTGGAAACGTTTCTTGAAAAATTTGAAATAGGTTTTGAAGAGTTGTTCGATGAAGAAAGGGTTGCCATAAAATTACTCGGTAAAGTTAATGAAGTTAACTTAGAAGAACTGTTCAGTAATTTTACAGATGAGTTGAACGCGATAATATATACTTATAGCAATAAGTTAAATGAGGTTGACAAAAACCTTATGGTGAACCTGCAGAATAAATACGATAAGTTTATCGAGAACGTTAACTTCAGTAAACAAAAATTTGTAGAGTCACAGATAAAACAAAACGATTCCACTGGCACAAAACTTACTTCGGTCTTAAGCAGTGTTTACCCGCATCAAGTACCGCAGGAACGATACATAAACATTGCATACTTCCTGAACAAATACGGATTTGGGTTTATAAATGATTTGTACACAACTTTGGACTTGAATAAATTCTCGCATCAGGTTATTTCAATGAGTATAGAAAAGAAAATTGACCAGACAACTTTGTTTTGAGCGAAGTAAATAAAATACTTGTAATACGTTTATCATCTTTTGGCGATATTGTTTTAACTTTTCCTTTTATCAATGAACTGAAAAGATTGTATCCGAACGCAAAAATACATTTCGTCTGTAAAGAGCAGTACAAACAACTTTCAGGATTGCATCCTTACATCGATGAAGTGATTGTATTCAACGCGGACTTAAAACAAAAACTCGTAGAAAATAAATATGACGTCGTGTTTGATTTGCAGAGAAATTTTAATAGCAGAAAAATATTACCTTCTAACTCAAAAACATTTAAAGTTAAAAAGGAAACCTGGAAGAAATATATACTCGTTCATTTAAAAATTAATCTGCTGAAGAATATTATACCTGTTTACAAAAAGTATTTGAATGCTCTGAAGATGTTCAATGAAAATACTTCTTTGGATTTTACAAAAACGGATTTATCCGTGAAAGAGAATTTTGTTCCGAAAGAAAAGTATATAGTTCTTTCTCCATCTTCAAAACATTTTACAAAAAGATTGCCTGTTGAAATGTTTGGTGTTATGCTGATAGATTTTGATTACAAAATTGTGCTGACAGGAGATAATAACGAAGTTGACAGGGATGTTTGCGATAGTTTGGAAAATACTTTTACTGATTGCTTAAACCTATGCGGGAAATTATCGTTTGATGAATTGGCGGGTGTAATTAAAGGCGCGGAATTTGTTCTATGTAATGACAGCGGTATTATGCATCTTGCAGAAGCACTGGGGAAGAAAGTGTTTGTCTGTTTCGGTAGTACTGTTAAAGAGTTTGGATTTTTTCCGCAATTGCAGGCAACAGAAGTTTTTGAAGTGCTGGGTCTAAATTGCAAACCTTGTTCGCACATCGGCAGAAGTGATTGCCCTAAAGGTCATTTCAAATGTATGCAGGATATTGATGTAAATAAAATGAGAATAAAAATTAACGAATATACAAAATGAAAATTTACTTAAAGAAGAACGAAGAAAGACGTTTAAGAATTGGTCACCAATGGATTTTTTCAAATGAGATTGAAAAGTTCGAAGATGAAATTATTGACGGCGGAATTACAGAAATATACTCAAACAGAGGCGAGTTTCTCGGAAAAGGTTTTTACAATAAACATTCATTAATTGCATACAGGCATCTGACTGATACGCAGGAAGCAATAGATATACATTTTTTCAAAAAGAGAATAAAAACTGCTGAACAGCACAGACTTAAAGTTCACCCTGAAAGAAATACATTCAGACTTTGTAACAGTGAATCTGATTTCCTTCCGGGATTGATTATAGATAAATTTGATAATATGTTTTCACTGCAGATATTTTCTAAAGGTATGGAAAACTTCAAAAGTGTTATAACCGAAGTACTTACTGAAGAATATAAAGCAGATGTAATTTTCGAGAAAAACGATAATGAATTGCGCGTACTTGAAGGTCTTGAAAAAATCGAAACTGAACTATTCAGAAAGAATGATTTTAATCCTGAAAGTAGTGTGGTTGAAATCGATGGAATAAAATACGGCATTGATATTCTGAACGGGCAGAAAACAGGTTTCTATCTTGACCAGTGTTTTAATCGTTTGAAAATCAGGAATTATGTAACTGAGAATTCTGCGGTACTGGACTTGTTCTGCAACGAAGGGGGATTTGCACTGAATGCTGCATTCGCAGGCTGTAAAAATATCACGGCAGTTGATTCTTCAGAACACTCCATAAAACTTGCAATGAAAAATGCTGAACTTAATAATCTCAGTGGAATTGATTTTGTCTGCGATAACGTTAATGATTATTTCGATAAAGTATTTCAGTCAAAACAAAAATTCAATCTGATTGTTCTTGACCCGCCGTCTTTTACAAAATCAAGAAAGAATATTCCGGCTGCAGTGAAAGGCTATGTAGAAATAAATTATAAGGCGATGCGTTTACTCCATAAGAATTCTTTTCTTATGACTTATAGCTGCTCGCATCATATTTCAGAAACACAGTTTGAAGAAATACTCGTTAAGGCGGCAGCAGAAGCAGGAAGAAGAATACAGATTATAGATTTTGCTAATTGCACCTATGATCACCCTGTTCTTCCTCAAATGTCAGAAACAAAATATTTAAAAGGTTATATACTATTTGTTAATTAAAAAATATATTTCAAATTATGAAAAAATTATTATTTGTTTTTGTTCTCCTTGTTGCAATTGCATTAAATTCATTTGCACAAAAAACATATAATTATGAAAGTTTTAAGAATGACCCGTTGGGTACAAGAATTTATAAACTTGACAATGGTCTCACTGTCTTTATGTCTGTAAATAATGCCGAACCAAGAATTGTTACACGCATAGCAATCAAGGCAGGAAGTAAAAACGACCCTTCCGATGCTACAGGTCTGGCGCATTATCTGGAGCATATGCTGTTCAAAGGCACCAGCGTTTTCGGCAGTAAGGATTTTAATGTTGAAGGAAAACTTATAAACGAGATAATTGATTTGTACGAACAGCACAGATCAACAACCGATGAAGCAACAAGAAAAATGATTTATCGTAAAATAGATTCTGTCTCATATCTTGCCTCAGGATATGCTATCCCGAATGAATACGATAAAATGCTCGCTTCGATTGGCGCAACAGGTACAAACGCTTATACATCAGTCGAACAAACCGTTTATACGAATGAAATACCATCAAATCAGTTAAGTAACTGGCTGAATATTGAAGCCGAAAGATTTCGTGAACCTGTTATGAGATTGTTTCACACAGAACTCGAAGTAGTTTACGAAGAAAAGAATCGTTCAATGGATAACGGTTTCTCTAAAGCATTCGAAAATCTTTATGCAGGATTATTCCAGAAACATTCCTATGGTACTCAAACAACAATTGGCACAGTTGAACATTTGAAAAATCCATCTTTAAAGAAAGTTGTTAATTATTACAATACTTATTACGTCCCGAATAATATGGCGATTATTTTAGCAGGTGATTTCAATCCTGATGAAACAATAAAATTGATTGATGAGAAATTTGGTTCAATGAAAAGTAAGGAAGTTCCGCAATTTAATCCTCCCGTTGAAAGTCCAATAACTTCTCCTATCGAAAAAACTGTTTATTCTCCTGACGCTGAAAGTATGTTTATGGGTTACAGATTCCCGGGTGCTACTACAGATGAATATGATGTTCTTTCAATGATTGGTACTATACTTTCTAACGGCAGTGCAGGTTTAATTGATTTAAATATCGTTAAATCGCAAAAAGCATTAAGTGCAGGAGCATTTGTAGAGGATATGAAAGATTATAGTGTTCTTGGTTTTTCTGCAACTCCTCGTGAAGGTCAGTCACTCGAAGAATTAAAAGGACTCCTTCTTGCTGAAATAGAAAAAGTTAAGAAAGGGGACTTTCCTGACTGGATGCTTGAAGCAACTGTTAATAATTATAAACTTGCATTGATTAAAAGTTTTCAGAATAATGATTCGAGAGCGCAAAGTTATGTAAGTTCTTTTACTACGGATATTCCCTGGGAGAGATATTATAAAACTATAGAGCGACTCGAGAAGATTACAAAGAAAGATGTCGTTGATTTAGCAAATAAATATTTACTGGATAACTATGTTGTTGTTTATAAAAAGACTGGTGACGATAAGAATGTACAGAAAATTATAAAACCCGAAATTACTCCTGTTCAGGTGAATAGAGAATCTGAATCAGACTTCCTGAAGAAAACAGTTAATCAGCAGGTGGTTGATATCGCACCTAAATTTGTAGATTATAAAAGTGAGATTTCTGAATTTAGTCTGAAACCGGGCGTTGATGTTTTAACGATGAAAAATAAAGAGAATCAACTATTCGAACTCGCCTTTATTTATGAGTTTGGAAACAATGCAGATAAAAGATTATCTACTGCATTAAGTTACGTAAAACTTCTCGGTACAAAAGATAAAAGCCTTAATCAGATTAATCAGGAGTTTTTCAGATTAGGATGTAATTTTAATCTGAGCCAGAATGGCGATAGAATGCAGGTGTCTTTAACCGGACTTAGCGAGAATTTTGATGCGGCTCTTAAATTGATGATGGAAGTACTGTTTACTGCGGTTCCTGATGATGCGGCATATAAAAATTTAGTTGATGATATTTTAAAAAGTCGCGCAAATGCTAAACTCTCGAAAAATACAATCCTGCGTGGTGCAATGATGAACTGGGGCTTGTATGGTGAAGCGAATCCTCAAACTTCGCAGATATCAGAATCCGAACTTAAATCTATGAACCCTTCCGACCTTATCTCTCTTTTAAAAAGATTGAAAAGTACACAGCATAAGATTACTTATTACGGTCCGATGAATAATGAGGATTTCCAAAAATCTGTTGGGAATTATTACAAAACACGCGATATACCGGTACCGCCGCCCGAAAACAAAAAATACGAAGAACTTGCTACGGATGTCAGTAAAGTTTATTTCGTTGATTATAAAATGAAACAGGTTGAGATTATGTTCCTTAACAGGGGAGCCTTGTTCACAAAGCAGAATGTTCCGATTATAAATCTTTACAATGAGTATTTCGGCGGAGGTATGAGTTCAATTGTGTTTCAGGATTTAAGAGAAGCAAAGGCTCTTGCTTATTCGGTTTTCTCGAGATATGGAATACCTGACTCAAAAGATAAACATCACGTTATGTCTTCATACATCGGTACTCAATCTGATAAACTTGGAGAAGCAATGACTGGATTTGATGAACTTTTAAACAATATGCCTCTTAGCGATATTACGTTTAACTCTGCAAAAGATGGTGTTGTTAAAAGTATTCAGACTGAAAGAATTTTAAGAAGCGATGTTCTAAGGTCATATTTGAACGCTAAAAGACTCGGAGTTGATTATGATTTAAGAAAAGATGTTTATGAAGGTGTTATGAATTATGGAATTAATGATGTAAAAGCTTTTAATGAAAAGTTTGTTAAGGGTAATAAGTATGTTTATTTAGTAATTGGTGATAAGAGTAAATTGGATTTTAGTATTCTTGAAAAATATGGTAAGGTTGAAGAACTGAA
Organism: Ignavibacteriota bacterium; assembly: GCA_963748665.1. GTDB lineage: Bacteria > Bacteroidota > Ignavibacteria > Tepidaquicellales > Tepidaquicellaceae > CAIKZJ01. Next base: position 12,904 of record CAVVJW010000032.1, read on the forward strand.
ACTTGAACAGATTTTCGGTTATTAAAATTAAAACAAAAATTTAAATGAGTATAGTAGATAAAGTCTTTCATTATTGTGTAGTAATATTGGAGTGGCTTGCAACAGTTACGGGTACATCTTACAAGTTCGTTAACGTGATTATATTTTGTGTATTAATACCGGTTGCATTTATAATCCTGTTATTTGCGTATTATAATGCAAAACATGACGCTGCAAGGTATAAAAAACTTTATGAGACTTTTGTGAAAGACGACTTGAAGAACTTTTAATTTATTAAAATTAGGCTGCAACCGGAAGTTGCAGCCTAAAATTTATTATTTCTAATAGTTCATACTTTCCATCTCAAAATATGACTTGTCGTGCCAGCAGGCAGGACATGCTTTTGGAGGTTCTGCACCAACGTGTATATGACCGCAGTTTCTGCAAATCCATATCGTCTGTTCTCCTCGTTTAAAAACAATGTCTTCTTTAATGTTACTTAAAAGTTTTTTGTATCTTTCTTCGTGATGCTTTTCAATTTCTGCAACTCTTTCAAAAAGTCTTGCAATTGCATCAAAACCCTCTTCACGGGCTTCCTTTGCAAAAGTCGGATACATTTCAGTCCATTCATAATGCTCGCCGCCTGCTGCTTCCTCAAGGTTTTGGACAGTCGTTCCAATCCCGTCTAATTGCTTGAACCACATCTTTGCATGCTCTTTTTCATTATTTGCTGTCTCTTCAAAGAATCCCGCTATTTGCTCGAAACCTTCTTTTTTCGCGACAGAAGCAAAATAAGTATATTTGTTGCGTGCCTGTGATTCACCTGCGAATGCGTCTTGCAGGTTTTTTTCGGTCTTTGTTCCTTTTAATTCTTTCATAATATTATAAGGTTAAATTCGATAGATGTAATAAATTAATAATTGTAGTTGCAATTTGAAATGGAATTATTGAGTTGCATAGATTGATGAATTATCTTAATTTTACTTAATGATTTAAATAAATAAACATAAAGAATAAATGAAAATTAGTATTTTAATTGCTGTTATTTTTATAACGATTGGTTTGTATTCATGTTCAGAAGAAGAAACAATTGTTAACCCTCCGTCGAATGATACTTTGTCATATAGTTTTAACAATTTGAATGATTCAATAATTACAATTGATTATGCAGTTGGTGGCTCAACTTCTTCGCAGCCGCATTTATACACAATTAACCTCAATAAAAACCCGTTGAAAATAAGGTTCAATATGACGTATATTACAAGTGGTAATATGACTGTTCAATTGTCATACGACAGCCTAAAGCGTCAGGCGTTTACTATGTCCATAGTTAAAGATTCACTTCGACATGGTATAACAGGACCTGCAAATAGAGTTGAACTTACACCGACTAATTTCAAAGGAAGAGGAACAGTTTATATTTCAAAGTAAATAAATTAAAATTCAGTTTTCTTCCAAAAGACACTTTTATATCGGGATAGTGTTTTTCTGTTCGAAAACTTTACAATTTGTTTACACATAAGAACGTTTAAATTTCTTATATTTGTACGATTATGAATAAGGAAAAAATAGAATTGGTTAAAGAAATCAAAGCAAAGAAAAAATTATCAGATATATTTTTCGAAAATATAACTTTAATCTTTGCTTTGATGATTATTCTGTTAGTGCTTCTCATTCTTTACGAAATGTTCACAGACTCAAAACCTTCAAGGGATACGTTTGGTTTTGGTTTTATATTTTCTCAAAGCTGGGATTCTGTAAGAGATAATTACGGTGCACTTACTTTTGTCTATGGTACTATAGTTTCTTCAATTATTGCACTCACTATTTCGCTGCCGGTTAGTATTGGTGTGGCAGTTTTTCTTTCTGAATTAGCACCCCAGGTTGTAAAGACTACAATTAGTTTTATGATAGAAATTCTTGCAGCGATACCAAGTATTATTTATGGTTTTTGGGGTATATTCGTACTCGCTCCTTTTATGAGAACTACAGTTCAGCCTTTTCTTCAGAGTACATTGGGGTTTCTTCCGGTTTTTCAGGGTAACGCAATTGGTTTTGGTCTGTTAACAGCAGGAATAATTCTTGCAATAATGATAACTCCTATTATAACTGCTATAACAAGAGATGTATTAAAAGCAATTCCAATTTCACAAAGGGAAGCAGCTTATGCCTTAGGTGCAACAAAATGGGAAGCTATTAAGATGGCTTTGCTAAATGCGAAAAGCGGTATTCTGGGAGCTACCGTACTTGGACTCGGTAGGGCAGTTGGCGAGACTATGGCAGTAACTATGGTCATTGGTAATAAAGCACAAATAAAAGAATCTTTGTTTGAACCTGCCTATTCAATGGCTTCGGTTATTGCTAATGAATTTGCTGAAGCATCTGGTGGATTGCACGTCTCTGCTCTTATTGAAGTTGGCTTAATTCTTTTTGGTGTTACGTTTATAATAAATTCTTTTGCGAGATTGCTGATTTACAGTTATACAAGAAAGGTAGATGCTAAGTGATGGAAGATTATTATTTAAAAGTTAGTAAAACTTACACAGCAAGACGTAAATTTAAAAGTAAGATGATGCTGATTCTCTGTTACGTCTCTGCATTTCTTGCAATTATGCCTTTACTTTATATTTTCTTCTATACTACTATGCAGGGAGCGTCTTCATTAAATCTTGCTTTCTTTACTGAACTTCCTAAACCGGTTGGTGAAGAAGGCGGTGGAATGGCTAATGCTATCGTCGGTACGCTTGTTCTTGTTGGACTTGGCTCCGTTATTGGAATCCCTGTTGGTATTTTTGCTGGTATTTATGTAACCGAATATTCAAAGAGTTTGCTTGCAAATATAATAAAATTTTTAACTGATGTTCTGAGCGGTATTCCTTCAATTATCATTGGTATCTTTGCTTATGGTTTAATTGTAATACCTATGCAAAGGTTTTCTGCTTTGGCAGGAGGTTTCGCTTTAGGAGTTTTGATGATTCCTACGATTACCAGAATAACGGAGGAAATGTTAAAGCTTGTCCCTCATTCTTTGAGGGAAGCAGCACTTGCACTCGGAATCCCAAGATGGAAAACAACTTTAAGAATTGTTTTAAGAACTGCATCAGGAGGTATTATAACTGGCATTCTTTTAGCAATAGCAAGAGCAGCAGGAGAGACAGCACCTCTTCTGTTTACTTCTTTTGGAAATACTTTCTGGTCATCATCATTAGATAGTCCGATTGCTTCAATACCTGTACAGATTTTTAATTATGCAATCTCACCCTATGAAGAATGGCACAGAAAAGCATGGGCTGGAGCGTTTGTCTTAATCGCTTTGGTTTTTGTCGTTAGTATCATAGTAAGATTAGCAACACGAAATAAATTTTCACAAACTTGATTTATGATTACAGAAGATAAAATATTAGAGTCACCTGCGATTGATCAAAATTTAAATGAATCTCTGGCTGCGGAAGAAAAAATTAAACATACAGTAGAAACAGAATCTCTGACTGTAACTTTTTTCGGCAGGGAAGCGATTTCAGATGTAAATATAAAAATTAAAGCAAATGCTGTTACGGCTATTATCGGACCTTCAGGTTGCGGTAAATCAACTTTTTTACGTTCGTTGAATTTTATGCATGACCTCACTCCTGGTGCGAAAGTAATGGGTACTATCAAAATTCATAATAAGGATATTAATGAATATGATATGACAGATGTTAGGAGAAGAGTTGGTATGGTTTTTCAGAAACCGAATCCATTCCCTACAATGTCTGTTTATAATAATGTTGTTGCCGGTTTAATCCTGAATAATCGCTATAAAAAAATTACACTCGATGAAATTGTTGAAACATCATTAATTAATGCAGGATTGTGGAATGAAGTCAAAGACCGGTTAAAAGTTTCTGCTATGGCTCTTTCAGGTGGTCAGCAGCAAAGATTGTGTATTGCAAGAACATTAGCCGTTAATCCTGAAATTATTCTTTTTGATGAACCAACGTCCGCTTTAGACCCGATTTCAACTTCTGCAGTAGAAGAAACTCTTTCAATATTGAAAAAAAAATTTACTATTATAATTGTTACTCATAATATGCAGCAGGCTGCAAGAGTCAGTGATTATACGGCATACTTTTTCTTAGGTAAATTGATCGAACATGGAAAAACAAGAATTATATTTACCTCGCCGAAAGAGAAACTAACCGAAGATTATATCACGGGTCGATTTGGTTAATTTTTTACGTAAAAACATAGAATATTTGATAAATATTTCATAATTTAAAAGTTATAGCAAATTATGGAAAATAGTAAAACAAATAATATCGAAACTAAGCCGGATAAAAGTAAATACATAATATTCTTACCTATTGTGTTTGTCTGTTTCTTGCTTGTCTCATTTGTTTTGTTGGCAAATGAACCTGATATAATTTATGGGAATTCAATTAATATTGGATTCTTTGAATATTTTCCCCATAGTAACTTAAAGGATAATTCCTTAAAAAAAATTAATATTCTTTCTGATAATGATATCTCTGTTGGACTGAAAGATACAGTTTATACTGATAAAGAATGCTGGCTCGAACTTAGGATTGATCAGCAAATGCTATATCAGCATTGGAGGGACGGCAGAATTGAGAAATATGCAATTTCATCAGGTAATAAGTATTTAGACAGAAGTATAGAATCAAGACCGGGTCTGTTTGCAATATTTCATAAAGTTGAACGTCACGAATCTTCTCAGTATAACAATGCTGAAATGTTTTTCTTTATGCCCTTTAATCAGGGTATTGGTTTCCATTCACTTAATGGAACAGGTTATTATGGAAATTTGGGAGTAAGACCCTCATCCCACGGATGTATTAGAATGAGACATGATGATGTTAGAAAAGTATTTAAAGAATCTCCTCTCGGTACTTTGGTTCTGGCTCATAGAGGTAGTACTGCCAGGATTGTTGGTTTTGCACCAAAGGATTTTGAGAATAAAGAGGAACTATCCAAAGATGAAGAAAAGTATCTTATAGCTGAAAACCTTTACAACATTCTGGAAGGAAATTATTATATTTCTGATAGGAGGTTCTTTGTAGTGAATCCTAAAACAATTCCTGTTTCTGGTATATATATCGGCTACGATGCTAAATTACCGGAAAAGCAAAAAACACAAAAGAGTTTATACCTTTTCCTAAATTCTAATGATGTTACTTCCTTGATTAAAAGGGGAGAAATACTCGATAGTTTAAAGTCAGCTGAATATCTTGCTGATATGAACTATGATGAAGAAGTGCTGGAGAAAAATAATTTTGTACACGATTTATCCTCGGCAGAATTGATCAAAAAATATTTTCATAATCCGATTGGAATTTTACCGTATTTTCCGCCGACAAAATAAATTAAATGAATAGAATTTATGATAATTGAATATTTTTTATGATTAAAAATGTTTATATTTGTAACGTTGGGAACAAATCAAAAAAACGACAGTTAAAAAATTAGAATATTTTATAAAACCTTTAATATTACGGAGGTTAAAATTATGACAGAAGAAAATAAAAATGTACTGGACTTTCAGGATCCATTGGAGCAGAGGATGCAATATGGAGCACCTGAATTAAAGAAGAATTTCAAAAAATATGCCTCTAGAGGTTTAATTTTTGCAGTTGTCATTCACGCTTTTCTTATAAGCGTTTACGTTTTTACTTTGTACCTTGAGCAAATACAGTTGGAAAAACAGTTGCAGATTAAAAGAGATATAGAGTTGAAAGATATTCAGACGCAGGATGCAGCGGAAGAAGAAACCGCACCTCCTCCTCCTGATGTTGAAATTCAACAGCCGGAGGCCTTAAAAGATCTGGCAGCATTAACTCCTGAGCCTGTGGCTAAAGAGAAGGCCGACCTTGAAACTATAAAAAAAGTTGACGAAACTGAGAAAATCAAAGCGTTCGTTTCCTCTGAAGGTAGTGAAACTGTTGACCCGAATAAAGAAACAGGAAAAATACAGGTTGATTTGAAGAAGACAGAAGAAAAACAGGTAAAAGAAGAAAAGAAAGAAAATAAAACTAAAACTTATCAGCAGTTTGAAGTTGATAAACCGCCTGTTGCTGTTAACTTGTCTTCGGTGAAAGGTTCTATGAGATATCCTGAAATAGCAAGATCCAGCGGTATTGAAGGTAAAGTAACTGTAAAAGTTTTAGTCGGACCCGATGGTTCTGTTGTTCAGGTCGGTGGATTCAGCGGACCTGATGTATTCAGAGATGAAGTGTCGTCAAAAGTTATGAATCTTCAGTTTACTCCTGCTTTACAGCAAGGACAACCTGTTAGATGCTGGGTAAGCGTTCCTTTTAGTTTTACATTAACTGGAAAGTTCAAGAAAGAATCCGGCGACGATGAAAAGAAAGAGGAAAAGAAAGAAGATAAGAAAAAAGAAGGCGATAATTAATTCATCAGAAGATGAATAGTGCTCTTTATATAAATCTCTTTAGTGCGGCCGTCGGTATTATTATGGGCTTATTACTTATAAGCGGGGTTATGTTTCAGAATATGGACTTTAATACAAGAATGGTTTTTGGATTTATTTTTTTAGGTTACGGAATTTACAGATATCTGAATGTCCAGAATAAACGAAAGGTATTGAAAAGACAGGCTGAAATTGAAAGATTAAAAAAGGCACAGGAAGATTTAATTAGAAATAAAAATACAGATTAATTATATTAACAGGCGGCTTTTGTCGCCTGTATTATTTACACCAGACAATGAAAAACATTTCCTTTAAATATTTATTTTCAATATTAGTTCTATTCGTTCTTTTCTTGAACGGATGTGATTTTACTGAAATAAAATCAAAGGCAACTATTGGTGAATTATCAATTGAGGTCGATGAAAATATTGAACCTGTACTTCCGTATTTGAAAAGTGAATTTGAAAGACTTAATCCGGAAGCACGGATTAGTTTTGTCTCAAAACCGACTAAGGTTGTTATTACTGATTTACTGAATAAAGATGCTAAATTAATTATGGTTGCTTCTGAGTTAAATCAGGATGAACTGAAATATTTAAAAGATTATAAAATTGAAATCCAGAAACAGGAAATAGCATCCGATGCAATTGCTTTTATAGTAAATACGGATAATCCTGTAACGCGTGTTACTTCGGATGATCTGAAGAAAATTTTTACAGGAGAATATGATCAGTGGTCTCAGTTAAAAGCGCAGGATGAAGAACAGAACCAGAACGTTTTGTCAAAGATGAAGGGTATTGATAACAAAATAAAAGTATTTATTCAGAGACCTAATTCTGCAACATATAATTATGTCAAAGATACAGTCTTATTTGGCAAAGATTATCTGAATTCTGCTGTTATTTGTTCAACAAGTACACAAATGCTGGAAATGGTCAGGGGAAATAAAAATTCAATCGGGATATCAAATTTGTGCTGGTTGTCTAAAGGAAATCAGGATTCATTGGATACATCGGTAAAAGCATTAAGAATATCAAGAATATACGCAAGCGGTAAACAGGAAGATTTTACTGAATTACATCAGGGGCTTGTTTTCACAAAGAAATATCCGTACATAAGAAAACTATTTTGTTATACAACAGTTTTGGATATCCAGTTAACTACAGGATGGATAACATTTCTGAGAAATAAAGACGGTCAGAAAGTATTTCTGGAAAGAGGTCTTGTACCTGTTTCACAACCGGTTAAAGTTATACAATTAGATTAAATTTAAATAATAAAAAAATGTTTAAGCACAAAATTTCATTATTGGTAATTTGTTTAGTTATGGTTTTTGCGTTATCCGCAAATGCCCAGGACGATTTGCAAAAAGGTAAAGACCTTATTAACAGAGGCGATTATGTTTCAGCCGTCGATGTTTTAAGCAGAGCCGTATCGTCAAAACAAAATTATGATACTTACTATTATTATGGTCTCGCTCTTTATAAAACCGGCTCATTGGCAAAAGCAGAAGAGAATCTTAAGAAAGCTCTTGTTCAGGATGATGAAGGTATTGACGCTATGATTGCTCTCGGTAACCTTTATAGCGAACAAAAGAAGTATGATGAGGCAAACAGTATCTTCAAAAAAGGTTTGAAAATTGAACCCGAAAATATAAACCTTATGATTGCACAGGCACAGAATTTTTCTATGCAGGGAAAAATTGATGACGCTATTAAATCATTAACTCTTGCAACTACTTATAGTAAAGAAAATCCAAAAGTTTATGTCGGTTTGGGTGACGCTTACAGAATAAGAGGTTCTTTTAAACTTGCAGCCGATTATTATAAAAAAGCAATTGCTTTAAAAAAACTTCCTGCTGCTTATACAGGATTAGCCGATTGCTTTGCTAAACAAAAGAAATACAATGAAGCATTGATTGAATTTGAAAATGCTATTAATGTTGACCCGAATTATGCGGACGCTTACCTCGGAAAAGGTAAGATTTTATACTTTGGCGGAAAATATGGTGATGCAGCCGAATCGTTTAAGAAATACAGTGCTCTTATGCCGGGTTCTCAGGAAGGTAATTCCTATAACGCTAAAACATTGTACGCTCAGGGTACATATTATATCGATAGAAATCAGATTGAACAGGGAAATGAGAAGTTTACCGAAGCTTTAAAGATTCTTGAAGAAGTCTTGAAAAATGACCCGAAATCTATTGCAGGTAATTTATATACTGCATACATATACACTGAAAAAGCTGACATTGACGAAACAAATAAAACTGATTTCTTAAACAAAGCAGTGGATTTTTTTGGGAAGGTTTCAATTAAGGATTATGATTTGGAGGATTTACAAAAACTTGCTAAAGTAAACACAAGTTTGCAAAAATATGATGAAGCCGATAAATATTTCAATATGGCCGTTACCAAAGATAGTACCGACTACGATACTTATTATGAATGGGGAAAATCTCTCTATAAATCTGAAAAATATGATCTGGCACTCGAGAAGTTTAGAAAATCTGTTGAATTGGGAAATAAAAATCCATTTGCTACACTCTACAAAGGATTTAGCTTATATTCACAAAAGAAATATCTTGAGGCAGTTCCGGAATTTCAGTCTGTTGTTGATGCTGACCCAAAATTTGTTATGGCATATGAGTTCTTAGCACGTGCATATAGATTTGCGAATAAAAATGAAGAATCAATTAAGGTTTATGAACAAATTCTTCTGCTCGAACCCGAAAATAAAGAGGCAATCGAGATGATTAAAGCTCTGAATGCCAAAAAATAGAGGTTATTAACTATATTTTTGTTAAACTTTTAATTAAATTATGCGGTTGAATATTATTTAACCGCATATTAATTTATATATGGAAAAAATTATTAAATATATCGATAGCAATAAAGAAAGATATCTTGAAGAATTAAAAGATTTTTTGAGAATACCTTCTATTAGCAATGAAGAATCTCATAAAGATGACGTGCGGAAAGCATCGCTCTGGCTTGAGAATCATTTGAATACTATTGGTCTGGATAATGTAAAGATTTTTGAAACTGAAGGTCACCCGATTGTTTATGCGGATTGTTTAAAAGCAGGTAAAGATAAACCTACAGTATTGGTTTATGGCCATTATGATGTGCAGCCGGTTGACCCGCTCGAATTATGGACAAATCCTCCTTTTGAACCTACTGTTAAAGGTACTAAAATATACGCACGGGGTTCTGCGGACGATAAAGGTCAGATTTTCATTCATATCAAAAGCATTGAAGCCCATTTAAAAAATAATGGAAAAATGCCTGTAAATTTAAAAGTCATTTTCGAAGGTGAAGAAGAAATTGGTAGCGTTAATCTTCACAAGTTTCTTGAAAGTCAAAAGGCATTGTTAAAAGCAGACTACGTTGTAATTTCTGACACCTCAATGTATAAAGACAATATGCCTTCCATTTGCTATGGATTAAGAGGTCTTTGTTTTATGCAGATTGACGTCGTAGGTCCAAACAGAGATTTACATTCAGGCTCGTTCGGCGGTGGTGTTCAGAATCCGATCAATGCTCTTGCTGATATTATTAATAAATTAAAAGATGAAAAAGGTCACATTTTAATAGATAATTTCTATGATGATGCTGTTGCATTATCTCAAAAAGAAAGAGATGAGTTCAAAAGATTACCGTTCAATGAAGATGACTATAAAAAAGATTTGGAAGTTGATGAGTTGTTCGGTGAAGAAGGATATACTACTATTGAAAGAGTTTCTGCAAGGCCTACTTTGGATTGCAATGGAATTTGGGGCGGTTATCAGGGACAGGGTGCTAAAACTGTGTTACCTTCTTCTGCTGGTGCGAAAGTATCAATGAGACTTGTTCCAAATCAGGATCCAGATAAGGTGGCAAAGTTATTCGAAAAATTTATACATAAAATTGCACCTAAATCTGTAAAGGTTAATGTTACCTATTTGCACGGAGGTAAACCTTCAGTTACTGCAATTGACACTCCTGCAATTAAAGCGGCAGTGAAAGCATTAAAGGATGCTTTTAATGTTGAACCGGTTTTCTTTAAAGAAGGTGGTTCAATTCCGATTGTAAACTCCTTTAATGAAATATTGGGTGCAGATGCGATATTGCTCGGATTTGGCTTACCGGACGATAATATACATTCACCGAATGAAAAATTTGATTTAAATAATTTTTATAAAGGAATAAGCACTGTTGCTTATTATTACGATGAACTATCAAAAATTAAATAATATATGGCAAAAGTTGTAAAAGGTAAAAAAGCAAAACAAGCGGAAAAATTTCATATTTCTTTAACAAATAAGAATTATATGATTATTGGTTTTGGAATACTTTTAATTATCATTGGGTACGTATTTATGGCTGAAAACTCCGTAGATGGTTTCTTACCCACAGTAATTGCACCAATATTACTTGTTTTAGGGTATATCGTTTTTGTACCCTTTGGGATTTTATTCAAAGATAAAACAGTTCCTGAATCAGCAGAAGTAATCGAAAAAACTGTTGCGGCAGGAACAAACAATGTTAAAACGAAGTAAGACTTATATGGGAATGTAACGGCTTCGACGGATTGACAAGATGGTTGGAACTGCATTCAGTGTTCCCGGCAGACACTTTAAACGGCTGGAAAAAATTTAAACGCAGAAAATAATTACGCTTTAGCTGCTTAATTTAAAGCAGCTACGTTATCAGAGTTTGTCTCCTGTCCGAAACTGAATAACGCCGCTAGATGGGATAGACTTGAACGATGTCCGATAGTTTGAGTCGAAATTAATCGGAATAGGGGATTAAGGTTTGTTTGTTTTTCACTTGAAACCCGAAATTTAAAAACAACCTAAGTTTGTAGAAGTTTCAATGGTCTTCTTTTCGGACCCGGGTTCGACTCCCGGCATTTCCACTTGGTTTTAAAAAAAGGGATGTAATTTGTTTTACATCCCTTTTTCATTAACAATTATCTAAAATTTACTTCCTTCTCTTACTCATTTGTTTCTGCTGTTCTTGCATTCGTGTCATAAACTTGGATATGAAACCTGGTTTTACTGGCTTTATATCCTCTTCTTTCGGGGGACGTATTTTTGTTGTGTAATATTGCTGTGCTATCGAAAGCAAGTTAAACATAAAATAGTATAAGTTTAAACCCGATGGGAAACTGAAGAATAATAAGGTCATCATTATTGGCATTATATATACCATACTCTTTTGTTTTGGGTCAGTAATAGTCATTTTCTGCTGAATAAACATCGTTACTCCCATCAGTGTTGCCAAACCTGATACCTGATCTATCCCGAACAATGGAATCTTAAACGGTAAATGAAATAATATGTCTGGTGATGCAAGATCCTTAATCCACCATATAAACTCTGCTTGCCTTAATTCAATCGTTGATTGGAAAACTCCGAACAATGCATATAAAATTGGCATCTGCAGAAGAAGCGGTAAACATCCGCCCATTGGATTAATTCCTTCATCCTTGTACAATTTCATCATTGCGGCATTCATTTTCGTAGGATCATCCTTATATTTTGTCTTGATTTCAGTCATCTTAGGATTTAATCCGGACATCTTTCTCATAGATGCCATTTGTTTCTTCGTTAAAGGATTTAAAACTATCTTTAATATTATTGCAAATACTATTATTACTAATCCCCAGTTTGGTATAAAAAGATGTAGAAAATTAAAAAGTGGAATTATGGCATATTGTGCAATCGGTCTCACAAGCCAGTCCAGTGAAAACCGCATTGTCTTCTCAAGTTCTAAATTATAAGCCTTAAGAATTTTATAATCTATAGGGCTTAATAATATTTTGAAAGTTGATTTCTCATAATTGTCATTCTTAATATCCATTTTTACCGCTACAGAGAATAGATGCTTTTGCCCTTCTCCCGGTAAATGCATCTTATTGCCTGTTAAATAAGCACCATCTCCCTTCCTTGAAGTCGGAATAATAAATATTCCAAAATATTTGTTACGTGATGATACAAAATCTGTATTTCCGTTAGCGTCAAACTTTACTTCTTTATCAAAATCAGAAGGTAACATCGTTTCAAGTTCTCCACCCATATATGAGAATGCTTCTGAAAATCGTGCTTCTTCGTCACTTCTGTATTCGGTTAGATTCAGAGAAGATCCCCATACAACCTGATATTTATTATCGGATATGAATTTCGAAGGATTTGTAAACTCATAATCTACCATGAATTCGTAACTGTCAGGAACAAAGTTGTAAGTCTTTATTATTTTCTGAGTTGAATCATTGTTTACTGACAATGAGTACTTTAAAGTAAAATTTTTAATTTTCGAAACGTCAACTCTGTCAGTGCTGTAGTTGTCCTGAGTGAATACTAAATCTTTTGTATTTATTGTTGTTCCTTCTTTCGAAGTAAACATTAAGTTAAGTTCCTTTTCTTTCAGCCAGTCAACTAATTGGACCTCTTTACCATCCCAGGTTTTGAACTCCTTCATATATGCCTTTTTCAATGCACCGCCGTAACTTGTAAACTCAAATCGGTACTTTTCATTCTCAACTATAAAAAACTTTTCATAATTAGAGGAAGAATCCTTAGCAAAAGATATAGTATTACCGCTGAATACCTTTCCTATACTATTGTTTATCTGTGTATTCGATACAGAATCTTTTCTCTGCTTCGTTAAAGTATCATTAGTTGATTTGGATTTTGAACTGTCCTGTACGTTCTCAGTATTCTGCTTCGGAGGGTTCTGAGGTTTTTGATTCTTGGATGTCCAAACCATCCATGCAATCAAAATAATACCTATTACAACAAAACCTATTACTGATTTTTTATCCATTTATTCTTATTTTATATTATTTTTTATCGTGATTAAAAATTTTAAAACCCTTTTCTGGTACGTTGTCAATTCCGCCCTCAAAAAAAGGATTGCACTTTAGTATTCTTTTTATTCCAAGGAAACTGCCTATGAAAAATCCGTGTACCATAAGCGCTTCTGTGAAATAGTTCGAACACGTAGGATAAAACCTGCAAGACGGCGGAAATAAAGGAGATACAAGAATCTGATATAACTTAATAATACCTACCATTAAATATTTCATCTTTTAACGTATATTTTATTAATCTTTTCTATAACATTTATCATATCATCTGAAAATAATCTGAATCCATTTCGGTATAGATTGTCTATTGAATTGTTCTTTGTATCACTAATAGTGTATATCAATATCATATTTCCTCTTATAGATATTTTGTTTTTCTCATTTCTGTATGCCTCTCGTAATAACCTCTTTATCCTGTTCCTCACATACGCTTTTTTTACCTTCTTCTTAGAAACAGTAAAGCCCACTTTTATCGTTTGTGGGCTTGTGTTTTCATCATCGAACTGTATATAGCACTTAAGATATCTTGATTCTATAATTTTTGATTTCTTGAAAACATTCTTGAACGAATCGTATCCTCTTAAAATTTCATCCTTGCTTAAACTGCGGTCAAACTCTGTATCGTATGACATCTTTGCTATGTTGAAAAACTGCTATCTTGTGAATTCGTCGCTAACTGTAAGTTTCTTTCTGCCTTTGGCTCTTCTGCTTGCAAGTACTTTTCTGCCGTTTTTTGTAGCCATTCTTTCACGAAAACCGTGCTTATTTTTCCTTTTCGTATTGCTTGGTTGATAAGTTCTTTTCATTATATATGATTATATTTTAAAATTCAAACTTGTAAATTAACCTTATTTTTAAATATTTTCAAGGCATTAACTAATAAAAATTCCTTGAAATTTTCAATAACCTCCAGAATTATCATTGTTCATTAACCGTCACTTTAATTCCCAAAATATTCCATAATGCTAATTACCGTCACCTTTAGGTGACGGAATATAAATAATATCAATAATTGTGCTTTAGCCCAATTCTATCTGAAATATAAACTATTCTTTCAAATATTTTAACTTAAGGAGTATGTCATAATACTCACTACAGTCACATTATTTATCATAATACTCATTACCGTCACCTTTAGGTGACGGAATATAAACTAATATAAATAATTGGGCTTTAGCCCAATTCTATCTGAAACATAAAACTATTCCTTCAAATATTTTAACTTATGGAATATGTCATAATTCTCATTACCGTCACCTTTAGGTGACGGAATATAAATAATATCAATAATTGGGCTTTAGCCCAAATTCATTATATGCGTACAAAATTTCATTTTTTCGCATTAATCAAACACCCCTTGTCTGGATACTTACAGTTTACCTTTTCCGTGCACGTCGCAAAAACCTGTATGGAATGGTCTATAAGTTTTAGCTCCATTCCATCACATAGTTTCGAGAGAGTCTTCTCAATTGTATTATTTTCAAATTCGAGTATTTTATCGCAGCTTAAACAAATTATATGGTAATGATTCTTTCTCCCAAACTTCTTTTCATACCTCGCTCTGTCCCCTTTGAAATTGTGTTTCGTCAGAATCTTGCAATCACTCATCAAATCAAGTGTATTGTAAACAGTCGCCCGTGAAACTCTTATAAAATCTTTTTTCATTTTATTGTAGAGTTCATCAGCGTCAAAATGGTTCTCCATCGAAAGTGCCGAATCAAGAATTAAAAATCGTTCATTCGTAATTCTGTGATTATTCTTTCTTAGATAATCTATAAAATTATTTTTTACTTTTTCTTTCACATTAAAAAACCCCGTGATAAATAGTCACGGGGTTTAAATATACTAAATCTAAATGAATTTTATAATTGACTTATAACTTTATCAAGTATTTTTATTGCCTCATCTATATGTTCTTCCTTTACTGTTACAGGCGGTCTGAATCTGATACTTTTAGCTCCGCATCCGAGTATCAGCAAACCGTTATCAACTGAGAGATTCATTATCTTATGCCTCATTTCAGCATCTTTTGCATCAAATGCTGCGAATAGTCCCAATCCTCTGCAAGCCATTACTTTGTCCGGAAATTTCTCTGAAAGTTTTTGAAGTTCATTCATTAAATGTTTTCCCATATTCTCGCAGTTCTTTACTAAATCTTCTTCTTCAATTATTTCCAGTATTCTCTGAAACCTGACCATATCTACTATGTTCCCGCCCCAGGTAGAATTAATCCTGCCCGGTTTTTTGAATACATTTTCTTCGATTTCGTCTATCCTGTCAGTTGATAAAACTCCGCAAACCTGAGTTTTCTTCCCGAATGATAATAAATCAGGTTTTACAAAATGCTGATGCGCCCACATTTTACCCGTTAAAGCTATTCCCGTCTGTACTTCATCAAATATTAGTAGTATCTCATTCTCATTACAAATCTGTCTTAACTGCATAAAGAATTCTTTTCTGAACTGATTGTCTCCGCCCTCTCCTTGAATTGGCTCAATAATAATTGCTGCAATATCGTCTTTATTATTTAAAAGTGCGTCTTTTATTTCTTTTATCGATTGTTCTTCCGCTGCAATCACATTTCTTTAAATTCTCTTCGTTTAATGGAAATGTAATCTTTGGATTGCTGACTCTTGGCCAGTTAAACTTCGGGAAATAATTTATCTTATTAGGGTCTGTATTCGTTAATGATAATGTGTACCCTGACCTTCCGTGAAATGCTTCCTTGAAATGTATTATCTGATGTCCCTTTTCTTCTTTGTATCCTTTTGCAAAGTTCTTTCTGACTTTCCAGTCTATCGCTGCCTTAAGTGCATTCTCAACCGCAAGCGCTCCGCCTTCAATGAAGAATGAATACTTGAAATAAGAGGGGACTGCTACTCTGAAAAATGTTTCGACAAAAGTTGCCTGTTCGTGTGCATATATATCTGAAAGTGAAGGCTTGTTTATCGCAATCTTGCCAATCTTTTCAATGAATTCAGGATTGTTTAATTTTGGGTGATTCATTCCGAGCGGGTTTGAAGCAACAAACGTGAAAAAATCCATTAATTTTCTTTTACCTTTTGAATCGTAAAGATATCCGTCCTTTGATTCGTGTAAATCTAATGTCATATCAAATCCGTCCACAAGCATAAACCTTTTTAAAGAATCTTGTACTTCTTCCGGACGTATAAATATTCCTTTTTGCATATTACTCCTAATTTAAAAATTGAAAAATAAATGAAAGTTTGTGTTATTTTATGCTTCCTATTATGAAGCACTTTTCTCTTTTCTTATTCCAGAAATTACAATACTTTTCCGCTTCTGATGCGGGAACGATTGCAATTAAACCTATACCCAGATTAAAAGTTTTTCTCATATCAGTCTCTGGTACATTGCCTTTTTTCTGAATGATGTCATAAATCGCCGGTCGTTTCCAGGAATTCCATTCTATATCAAGTGTTCTGTCCTTTGGAATAACTCTTTTTGTATTTCCAACTATTCCGCCGCCAGTGATATGGGAAAATGAATTTACTTTGAATCTCGAAAGAGATGTTTGAATTATGTCTAAATATGATTTATGAACTTTTAATAGTTCTGAACCGAGTGTGTTCTTCAGTTCAGGATAGTATTTTTTATAATCTTTTAGTGAAAATATTTTGCGGATAAGTGAATATCCGTTCGTGTGAAGTCCGGTTGATACAAAACCAATCAGGACATTACCTTTTTTAACATTATTTGAATTTACAATCTTATTCTTATCAACTATTCCGACTATCGTTCCCGCTAAATCAAAATCGTTTTCGGCGTAAACTCCCGGCATCTCAGCAGTTTCACCGCCAATCAAAGACATAGAATTCTTTACACAGCCGTTGACAAGACCTTTTACAACATTTACTGAATTGTTAACTTTAAGTTTACCCATTGCATAGTAATCAAGAAAGTATAATGGAACCGCGCCGCATACTGCAATATCATTAACACAATGATTAATAAGGTCTTCGCCTACTGAATCAAATTTATTCAGCATTGAGGCTATTTTGACCTTTGTTCCAACTCCGTCTGTACTCGATACGAATACGGGACGCTTAAACTTTTTAAGGTCTATCTCGTAAAAAGCTCCGAAATTTCCTATACCTGATAAAACGTTTTTCGTAAATGTCTTCTTTACTAGTGGCTTTATCCTGTCAACAAATTCATCTGCTTTCTGAATATTTACTCCTGAGGATTTGTATGAAGTCATAATACAAAATTAATCATATTAACCCGTTTTTACAATGCTTTTTAAAAGTATAGGTATGATTATCTTGGAATATAATAAATGCTCCGTAGGTACGAACATCTAATTTTCAATTAAAAAGCTGAATATTACCCAGATTATATTTAAAGCCCCGTAGGGGCGAAATCTCAATAGCAAAAAATACAAAACCAAAAACTTGCGCCGTAGGTGCGACACATCAATATCAATATACTAACACAACCCGCAAAGCGGGTTGAATATGAATAACCCCGGACAAAGTCCGTTGGTATATCGTCAAAAACAACACAACCCGCAAAGCGGGTTGAATGTGAATTACACCTATGATTATATTTGTATATAATAAAAAAGCCCCGTAGGGGCGAAATCTCTATAGCAAAAAGTACAAAACCAAAAACTAGCGCCGTAGGTGCGACACATCAATATCTTCTATGTGTTCTATTTTGTCTAGTGTGGTAAGAAATTTGTTCATTTTAGAGCCTTTGCGTCTTTGTGTCCAAAATTTTATCAAAACAATTTTCAAAATCTGTGAAAATCAGTTTTTAAAATCAGTGACAATCAGTGTGCCATCTTATTCTGTATGCCTCACCACTAAATACTTATCCACCACAACTATAAACTCTGCCTTTGGTTTTTCTTCACCAAAGATACTTTTTAGTTCATCCAGTATTTCACCGGGTTTTCCCCTTAATTGTTTTTCTTCAGCAGTCGAAAGATTCATTGCAAGAAAAACATTCCGCTCAGGAAATACTTCCGATAAATCATTAATAAGATTTATAAGCCGGTAAGGTGTATCCATTAATATAACAGGATGGGGGAGTCCTGAAATTGATTTTAATTCTTTTCCTCTTATTTCTTTCTTAGGAGAAAGAAACCCGTAAAAATAAAATCTGCTCGTAT
The DNA here is from genome assembly GCA_963748665.1 of Ignavibacteriota bacterium. GTDB lineage: Bacteria > Bacteroidota > Ignavibacteria > Tepidaquicellales > Tepidaquicellaceae > CAIKZJ01. The sequence goes on from CAVVJW010000032.1 coordinate 31,299, forward strand.
CAAAACCGGAAATTGTTAATGCTGATATAACTGAATTCGCTCCGTGTATAAAATCAATCTGTATGTCGTGTTTAATACATTCATTAACAAGTTTAAGTCCGGGGTCTGCAAACGCAGGAGTTCCGCAGTCCGAAACAAGAACTACATTTACTCCGCTTAGCAAATTCTTGATGCATTCTCCTACAGACTCATCTTCGTTGTGTTCGTTTAATAGATTGAGTTCTTTCTTAATATCAAAAAACCTGAGGAGCTTTGAAGTCTCCTTTGTATCTTCGCATACTAAATATTCGGCTTCTTCAATAGTCCTTAAAGCCCGGAATGTTATATCATAAAATTCACCAATCGGAGTTGTTACTAATGATAACCTGCCTTTAGAATTTCCTTTAACAAAAGGAATCGCTTTTGATTCATTATCTATACTGTATAACTGTATTTCTTTAAATGTTTTTTTGAATTTCTTATTTCCCTGTGCTGCCATACCCGCCTGTACCTCTGTCAGTTTCAGTAAGATTTTCCGTAATTTTCAATTCTGCTTTTTCATACTTTGCTATAATCAGTTGTGCAATTCTTTCACCGAATTTTATTTCGAAATCTTCATTGCTGTGATTTATTAAAAGTACTTTCACTTCACCTCTGTAATCGGCATCTATCGTACCGGGAGAATTTAAAACTGTAATCCCGTGTTTCAACGCTAATCCGCTTCTCGGTCTTACCTGACCTTCATATCCCTTCGGAATTTCTATTATTAAATTAGTCGGTATTAGTTTAGTCTCATTTGGTTTTAATAATACAGTTTCCTGAGACGCTGATGATAAATCCATTCCTGCAGAATCTTCTGTCGCATACTTTGGGAATATGCAATCGATTTCTTTATTAAACTTTGTTATGTTTATTTTCATATATATAAAAAAGGCTGTCACATAATAATATATGACAGCCTTATGTGATTTAAAAAATTAACTGTTCATTAAGGAGGCAAATCCGCCAAGTAAAACAATAACCAGAATAACAAGTAATGCAAGTATGCTAAGTATTACTTGAATTATTCCAAGCCACATTCCAATTTGTGACATTGTTTTTCCCGCTGTGTCAGACTGTCCTGCTTCAATTTTTGCAATTTCCTTTTTGCCGATTATCCACGCTGGTACTGCCGCAAATATTCCGCACGCAACCCACGATGCAATTCCAAGTATCAATGCCCAGATTGCACTGCTGCTTGCTGAACCTGATGATGGTTGATAATTTCCACTGCCCATCGGTGGTGGCGGCGGTGGCGGTGGTGGATTAAATTGCGGTGGCGGTGGTGGTGGATTATATTGTGGCGGTGGCGGCGGTGGTGTAAATGACGAACCGCTGTCCTGATAATGTAATTTATTGTTCATATTATTAAATTAAGTTTAATAAGGTTTAAGCAAATATATATGTTTTTCTCAAGTTATTCAAGATTTATTAATTACCACAAAAATATTTTAAGGGATTAAAAGATTCTGAACATATTTTTCATATTCCAACTCTACTCTTATTTATCCTTATATTTGAAAAATATTTTTGTTAAAATGTATTAAACAATCTCATTATAATGAATAAGATATATACGGCAGTTCTGATAATAATGTTTCTGATGTTTACTCCAGAAACATTTTCTCAGGAAAATGAAATCGGCAGAAGGTTTAATATTTCTGATGTTTATTCCTCTGCAAAACCATATACACGCTGGTGGTGGTTTGCAGGTATAATCAATAAAGAGGATATTAAAGACCAGTTAGACTGGCTTAAACAAAATAACTTCGGAGGTGTTGAAATATCATTTATTTATCCTGTTAAACGAAACCCAAATGCCGAACGCTTTGCGTGGCTGGGTAATGAGTGGCAGGATGCAGTCACTTACACAAAAATGTATTGTGATTCCGTTGGACTTGGATGTGATTTCACTTACGGAACTCTCTGGCCTTTCGGTGGAACTTTCGTTAGCGATGTTGACCGTACTCAGAAATGGAATCAGCCTGATTTTAAACAGCCTCTGCGGCTTTCCTGGACTCATCCCGATACGGGAAATGTTTTAAATCATCTTGATAAAAATGCTTTCGGACGTTATGCAAAAGTTATGTCAGATGCATTTGCTCCTGCATTAAAAGGGAATATCTCTGCACTGTTTTGTGATTCGTGGGAGGTTGATTCAAAATATCTCTGGACAACAGATTTTGATAAAAAGTTTTATGATAAATTTGGATACGATGTAAAACCTTTTATGGATAGCATTTATACTGATGAAAATAAACAGGTTAGATACGATTATATGAAACTGATTTCCGGACTCGTTATTAATGAATTTTTTATTCCGTTTACGAATGAAGCACACAGAATGAATTCATTAAGCCGTGTGCAATGTATGGGTGCTCCTGCAGATATTATTTCTGCTTATGGAAATGTTGATATTCCCGAGACCGAAGCAATGCTTTATAATCCGAATTATTCCGCTATCGTTTCTTCAGCCGCCGCACTTTCAGGTAAGAATATTATAACATCGGAAACTTTTACCTGTCTTTACGGCTGGCCTGCGAAATATATTCGCGAAGAACAAACAGCCGATTTAAAACTTGTTGCCGATGCACTATTTGCAAAAGGTGTTAATCAAATCATCTGGCACGGTATGCCCTACAACCCAATAGGTATTGATACGTTTTATTTCTATGCATCATCTCACGTTGGGAAAACAGGTAGTCTTACAGAAGAGTTAAAACCTTTCAATGATTATATGCAAAAAGTTTCTGAGAAAATGCGATTCGGTAAAACTTATTCCGACGTTGCTGTCTATTTGCCTCTTGAAGATTCGTGGATTGCAGGGGAGTATCCTAAAGAACTTCAACTGCCCTGGGCGTGGGGTGCATACGAACTTCGTTATGAGCAATTCAATCCTGAACTAAAAGGATTTCATCCTTTGTGGATTAACAATGAGTTTCTTTCAAAGGGTGTGTTGAAGAATAATGTATTGCACGTAAACGATTTATCATTTAAGATATTGTACGTTGATGCGAAGTATCTGGATTTAGAAACTATAAAAACTATTTACAGTTTTGCAAAAGATGGTTTTCCTGTTTGCCTGAAACAATCACCAATGCAAAGCGGCTATATGAAAAACGATGAGTTTGATAACATACTCGTTAATCTTAAAAAACTGCCCAACGTAATTAACGAATTTCATTCTTTTAAAAACATAAACCATCTTGTAACGGGTGAAAACATTCCTGATTACTGGTGCCGTACAGATGATAAATCACTTACGATATTTTTTGCAAATCCAAAAACTGAAAATCTAGTCGTATCCAATGTCTTATGGACAATCAAAACAGGAAACAACTATCACACGAAAAGTAAACATCAATTTTAAAAATAAATTAATTCCAGTTGAACTTAACTTTGAACCTTATCAGTCGTTGTTATTATCAATAGATGAAAATGGAAAAGTAAAATTTGAAGACATAAAGTTTGTACCAAAAACACCCGACCTTGATTCTCTGTGATATCTAAGTGCTCTAAAGTTTATCCTGAGACCTCGTGATGTTCTTTGCCGTAGGTCCGCTGCGGCGGATTGAAAATCTTTTCTTTTCGGTAAATACTAATGATTTAAAATCTCTCTTAGTGTTCTAAGTGTGCGTTCTTTGCATCCGCCTTGGAGGATTCTTAGTGTTGAAATCTTTTCTTTTCGTTCTTGATGTTGAAAATCTTTTAAAACTTTTAAAAAGCCTTCGGAAACAATGCACGTGTATTCTTTTCCAATTGCGATACCAGCTCTTCAAAACCCACACCCTTCAAGTGTGCCATCTTCTCAATCGTATGCTTCACAAACGCCGGCTCATTCTTTTTCCCCCTGTGCGGAACAGGCGTCAGGAAAGGGGAGTCCGTTTCTGCAAGAAGTTTCTCCACAGGCGTCTGCCTCACAAGGTCAAGCGCATCGAAATTTTTGTACGTGATGTTTCCGCAGTACGAAATGCAATACGTTTCAAGCGCAATCGCATCTTGCAAATCTTTTTCATCGCCCGAGAAACAATGGAACTGCCCGTTCACTTTCAGATTACTTTCCTTAATTATTTTTATCGCATCCTTTACGGAATCCCGTGTATGAATTATCACAGGCAGATTATATTTTGCAGAAAGTTCAAGATGTCTTTTGAAGAAATCAATTTGTTTATCTTTGTAAGTTACGTCCCAGTAATAATCAAGTCCCGTTTCGCCAATCGCCACAACCTTTTCTTCCTTTAAAAGACTTTCAAGCGTCTCAAAATCTTTATCAGTTAAGTCGGGTATATCGCTCGGATGAAAACCAATCGCGGCATAAATCATTTCGTATTTAGAAGCAAGTCCGAGTATTTCTTCTGAAGTTTTTAAGTCTATTGCAGGAGCAATGATTTTTGTAATGCCGTTGGTAACAGCGTTTTCGAGTATCTCTTCAATCCGGTCTTTTATATCAGCGTAATAAAGATGAGCGTGTGTATCAATAATCATTAATCAAAACTTTTAAATAATTTGAAAACACTTTGTATGCTTTTGCACCTGCGGTTACAACTTCGCTGTGAGTTATTTCTGTGGTAAATCCGAAATGCAATAAATTTGTTATGCAGGAAATCCCGAGAGTTTTTATTCCAAGTTCATTTGCTTTTAAAATATCGGGAATGGTTGACATCCCAACAGCGTCCGCACCCGCTTTTCTTATAAAATTAATTTCCGATTGCGTTTCATAAACAGGACCTGTTGAGGCATAATAACTGCCTTCCAGAATTTTAAATTTATTTTTAATGGCACATTCCTTTGCCCATTTTAAAAGCTGCGGGTCAGAATTTATGATTTGTTTATCAACGAGCGGTTTATGAAAAAAGTTTATGTGCGACTTTATCAGCATCAAATCTGAAATAGCAAACTGTTTATTCAAACCTCCTGCGGCATTAGTAACAATCAGAAATTCAAGATTCAAATCTTTAGCAAGAGAAACATTCCTGAAAACTTTTTCATTGGAATGTGTTTCGTAAAAATGATTTCGTCCCGTAAAAAGCACAATCTTTTTATCGCCCACCTTCCCCTCAATCACAAGTTTTTCGTGAACGCCGCCAAGTTCAGAATGCAAAACATTTTGCTCCGTCAATTCATTCTTAAACTTCGTTAAACCCGAACCCAGTATTATCCCAATTTTATACATAATTAAATATAATTATTATAACCCTTAAAAATAATTCATAATTCCAAACAGTTGCAAACACTGCGTGCGAATTGTTCGTTGAGGAAAACTTCTCTAGAGAATACTCGTAATGTGTACCACAACCTGCGAAGCAGGTTGAATATGAATAACCCGGGGCGAAGCCCTGGGAAGAAAACTCAAACAAGTCACAACCCGCAAAGCGGGTTGAATGTGAATAATCTATAGGCGAAGCCCGAAACATGATTTTATCGCGTAGCGATTAAACCTCTGTAGCTCGAAATCATCCACCACCCCAATTTCCTGTAGGGAATAAACTTCGATTGTTCTCTGTCGTGCGAAACTCCCCGCCAATACTTTAATCCCCAAATCAGCTTATATATTTTTTATTCGCAATCATCCTCCCGCAAGTCCAAAAATTTATCCCCGATTTTTATCAATGTACTAAAACCCTCTACCTGTAAGCCTTTCAGGCTATTTACCCCCAAATCATATCGAAATTTTTGCATACAATCGAAAATATCTTTATCCAAAAACAATTACTTATTTCTCATCACGTCATTTATTTCCGAAAATCAACCCGACATTCGTATTTTTGTATATATTTTATTAATCAAAATTTTATACATTATGAGTAATCTAAAATTCGATACCAAGGATGCTGTATCAAAACAGAATTTTATCAATCTGAGGCTCGCTGGTTTTTCTCTCGATGATATTTCGGACGCTTTAGGCGTTTCATATCCTACTGTAAAAAGAATCTATGATGAACTTAAACCTGAGATAAATTCTCAAATCGCAAAAACTAAACGTTTCGATAACTCCGCTCTTACTACCAAAATTGAGTCTTTTCTCACCGCTCTCGAAAAACATTTCTTTATCATTGAGGAAGGTATGATTAAAACTAACGTTCATATGAACTATGAACAATACGTCGCATCTATGCTGAAATTTACTAATGCATTCGAAAAACTCGTTAAACTGAGAATCCTGCTCAATTCTTCTCAAATTCAACAAGATGTTTCGCAAAGCAAATTTACTAATGCAACTGATCCCTGTGATCCCGATATTGGCTCAACTAAATATATCAAAAATGATGAAAATGTACCGCAAACTTTATCCGAAACTCGGAACTCCTGGTTGCGGAAAATGATGAAAATGTACCGCAACTTTATCCCGAGAACTCGGGACATCCTTGGTTGCGGAAAGTGATAATATCGAGTTAACTACTGCAACTGAGCCCTGTGATCCCGAAAATGGCTCAATCTGAAATTAATGTACCGCAAACTTTATCCCGGGAACTCGGGACATCCTTGCTTGCGGAAAATGATAAAATCGATTCAACTACTGCAAATGATCCCTGTGAGCCCGAAAATGGCTCACAAAATTATGAATCTGAATCTGAACAGGTAGTAATTGATAATGAAATTAATAAAGACAATATATCATTCTATAAATACCGAAAATTAAAAATGAAAAATGTTAATAGTAATTTGCAGAATGAAAATAATTCTCCATAATTTATTTCTTATATTTCATTTGTGTTTATAATATTAAGGGGATTTTAAAATGTCAGGATTCTTCTTTAATATTTATAAATTGATTTTGTTAATGCAATTACTTAATATTGTGTTAGAAGTTGTAATATAAATTTTCCCAAAAATTTTTACAGGAGAAATAAAATGTTTAAAAAATTATTTTTAGTTGCAGTTGCTTCATTCATTTGCCTTTCAAATATTAATGCCCAGTTTAATAAGGCAGAGATTAAATTTCTAAATACACAATTTAAAATTCAAATGAATGGCGATGCTTTATCGGGAGTTCGTGCGGACGGTAAGGCAAATACTTACGGTTTACCTTCTGTTAAAGATTTTATGAAAAAGTTTAAGAGTACGGATAAATCTATGCCTATGGCAACTTTTACTTTTGTGGATATCGGTGCGAGAACGATTTATGATTTGTGCTCAAATGGTTCTCCTGTGGAAGTCTGGCAGGACCCTGCAACACCTGATAATATTCACGCAGTGTTTGTTACAAATCCGGCGGGTGACCCGGCTTTTACAAACAGAAGGTCGAAATATTATTTTTCTACTGATAAAGGTGCAACGTGGACTTACGATGCTGATGTTCCAAACTTGAGAAGCGGATTTCCGACTATAAGCGGTTTTTCGGACGGCTCTGCTTTAATTTCAAACCATAGTACAGACGGCGGAGGTACTACAAGAGCACAGGCATATAAAGATGCCGCAGCCGGGTCTGGGTTCTTTTACAAGGTTGGATGCGCCGGGAAATAACGGATACATCTGGCCAAGAGTTATAGCAACGAGCAGTGTAATTATTTCGAATAAATTTTTAATGATGGCTTCTATTAACGGGATGGATTCAACTCGTTACAATGTTTGCACAAATTATGATTTTACGCCCGGAACGTGGCTTGGCTGGACGACAGTTCCATCCGATGTTGCGGAGACGTTTGCACTTGGCAGAGGAACTGACGGAAGAATTGGAATTGCGTTTAAAAATAATGATACACCATTGCCGGGTTCTTATGCTGATGTCTGGTTTATAGAATCTACAAATAACGGAACAACATTTTCAACACCGCTGAAAATATTCGATGCAAACTTTGGTGCGGGCGGCGATAGTCTGGGTATGCTAAGAGGAATAAGCATCGCTTACAAAGGAAATAATCCTGCTGTAGTTTTTGAGACGATTAAGCAGACACAAGAAGGTTCATTCTTTCCTGCTGCACCTGCAAAGATTAGATTCTGGTCAACAACTTTGCCGGGAGTTGACCCGAACAGAAGTATTGTTATAGCAGATTCTAATAATGTTGGATATCATCCTTATATAGGTGTGAATGATGTAATGGCGACACTTTGCAGACCGAACATTGGTGTGTCGTCGGACGGAACAGTTTTGTTTGCGGCATTCTTAGTTCCTTCTAATTATATAGGCGGTAATGTAGATTCAACTTCATTTATGGATATCTGGTTTGTGTTATCTTCAAATGGAGGAAGTTCCTGGTGGCCATCTCCTCAAAAAGTAAATCCTGTTTCGCCAATAAAAGACTGGAGATACGTCAGCATTTCTCCTGTAAATGATAGAGTTGGTTCAGTTTATTATTGCAATATGATTGCATTAAGGGGACACGTACCGGGTTCATACGTTAATGGTGTAGGCAATGGTGAGTCGTTGGAAGAGTACTGGTCTATTCGTGCCACAGCAAATATTGGTTCAACTATCTACCGGTACCTCCTGCACTTAGTAAGTCCTGCCGAATAATGCAACATCTGTTTCTGTAACGCCATTGTTGGACTGGACTGATGTTACAGGTGCTACATCATATAATTTGCAGGTATCAACAAATTCAGGTTTTACAACAACGGTTTTAAACCTGACAAATTTAACGGCATCGCAATATCAGGTATTGTCAGGAGTTTTGCAGCAAAACACAACGTATTACTGGAGAGTAAGTTCTTCAAATGGAGCAGTCACAGGAGGCTGGTCGGGTATCTATAATTTTACAACTGCAGGTGTACCAAATGCACCTTCATTATTAAGTCCCGCTAATGGTTCAACAATTTTGACATTAACACCAACGCTTGACTGGAGTGATGTACCAACTGCAATTTCATACACAGTGCTTGTAGCAACAGATACAAACTTTACAAATACAGTAATAAACACTGGTGCGGCTTTTTCACAATATATAGTTCCATCGGGTTTATTGGCAGGAAATACAACGTATTACTGGAAAGCAAGAGCAGAGAATGGAATTGGAACAGGACCGTGGTCAACGAGGTGGAATTTCACAGTGAATCCAACGGGAGTGAACCAGTACTCAACTGAAATCCCTGATGAATTTAAATTGTACAATAATTTTCCAAACCCGTTTAATCCATCTACGATAATCAGGTTTGATATACCACAGAATGCAAACGTAAAAATATCTGTTTATGATGTTAGCGGCAGGGTGATAAATCAACTTATTAATTCGCAATTAAAAGCAGGTCGGTACGAAATAATCTTTAGCGCAAAAAATTTAGCAAGCGGAGTATATTTTTATCGGATAGAAACAGAGAGTTTTACAGATGTAAAACGAATGCTGCTTGTGAAGTAAACAAAGCTACCGAAAATCCTTTCAAATTTCTCCTCCCCCAAAAAAGGGGAGGGGAAAATTTCTATAATTTATACTGTTTGGGTATTCCTTTTGAATTTCTTATACCTGAAACTTTTGGTATATTTGCATAGTTAGATATTTATAACAAATATACTAATAAAAACGATAAAATGGACGCAAAATATCTAATAGAACTTTCGAAGGATTTTTTTGAAAAGGCTTATAAACTGCAGATGGATGGTAGTTATGAGGAGGCGATTGATTTGTACAGGAAATCGCTGGATTACTATCCGACTTCAGAGGCTTATACTTTTCTCGGTTGGGCTTTGAGCGCCTTGGGTGATTACGATGCGGCGATCGAAGAGTGTAAGAATGCGATTGAAATTGACCCTGACTTCGGAAATCCGTATAATGATATCGGTGCTTATTTGATAAGTCTTGAAAGATACGAAGAGGCAATTGCCTGGCTTGAACTTGCTATTAAAGCACCTAAATACGATAACAGAGAGTTTGCACATTACAACCTTGGTGTGGTTTATGAAAAACTTGGGTTGTGGTTTGAGGCTCTTGCTAAATACAAAAAATCATTTTCAGTAAATAAAGGTTATAAGATTGCTGAAAAAAGTTATTATAGATTATTATCACAAACTAATTAAATATATAAAATGAAGAAATTACTTTTTCTACTTTGTTCTTGTTTTCTCAACAGGAACATTGTTTGCACAAACATTTACTTTTTACAGAATTTCGCCGGCGATTGTTTACGGTGATACTTCTATGTTCGGACTTACGGCAACTAAGGCTATATTTAAAAATACGGGTTCAACAAGTTTAAATTTTACTTTTTGCAGATTTTTAAATCAATTGCCTGCTCCTGATTGGACTTCGAGTATTTGCGTTGGTACTAACTGCTATGCAAGTTTTCTTGATACTGTTCCGCCAAGAGGTGCACCGCCTATTACAATGGCACCGGGTCAGCAGGATACAATGATTTTAGATTTTACAGGCACGACTATCGGTATGGGAACGGTGATTATGAAGGTTTGGGTGAATTCAAATCCTGGCAATTCTATAGTTGATACTTTTAAGTGTTATCTCGGACCCGTTGGTATAAAACAGATTTCAAGTGTTGTTGATGGATACAGTCTTGAACAGAATTATCCGAATCCTTTCAACCCGACAACTAAAATAAATTTTTCTATCAATAAAAAGGAAAATGTTAGTTTGAAAGTTTATGATATGCTCGGAAATGTTGTTGCTAATCTGATTAATAACGAAAACATTTCTGCGGGAAAATATACTTACGATTTTAATTCTTCAGAGTTTAATCTTGCTTCAGGTGTTTATTATTACGTACTGAAGACTGAGGCTTTTACTTCAACGAAGAAAATGATGTTGATTAAATAAAGAGAATAATTTTAACTGTCGTTCCTTTATTAAATAAGATAAAGGAACGATTTTTATTGTTGAGAACATTTTAATATACAATGGATTACATAAAGAATAAAGATTTAACCTTTTTAGAAAAATCATATTTGCCGCAAATCGCGAAGGGTATGGCTCTGACGTTTAGTCAGATTTTTAAACCAAAATTCACGCGTCAGTATCCTGAAGAAAAATGGGAAACACCTGCGAGTTTCAGGGGAAGACCCGTGCTTGTGCTCGAAGATAATGGCACCGAAAGATGTGTCGCCTGCGGTCTGTGCTCAAGGGTTTGCCCTGCACTTGCTATAGAGGTTCAGGCAAATGAAACAGAACTTGAGAAGGAAAGATATCCTGAAAAGTTTGAGATTAATATGGTTAGATGTATATTCTGCGGCTTTTGCGAAGAAGTTTGTCCAGAAGAAGCGATTGTGATGAGTAACGACTATGAACTTGTTTTTAAATCGCAGGATGAAGCAATATTCGGTAAAGATAAACTTTTAATCCCAAGAAAAGATCTCGAAGCCCGTTTACAGTTTTTGAAAGAAAATAGATAATGATTTGAAATCTGAACTTTTCGATATTCTTCTCGTTGGTTTACTTATTATAATAAATGCACTATTCGTTGCAATTGAATTTGCAATTATAAAAGTACGTAAATCAGAATTAGAAACTGATTTAAACGAAAAAGATACCCGTAAAAAAAGACATGTCAGAGTCCTTAAGGATAATATTGATAAATATATCTCTGCTGCACAATTTGGAATTACACTGTTGAATGTATTACTTGGTTGGCTTGGTGAAGAATCTTTCGGTAGAATATTTATGCATATGTTTTCAGTGGTCGGATTGGGTAGTATTATCCCGGAATCTATTGCATCTATTTCAGGAATATTGTTGATTACTTTTGTAACTGTTGCTTTGGGTGAGCAGGCTCCAAAAATGATTGCTATTCAATATCCGATGAAGGTTTCTCTTTGGTTGTCTTTTCCTTTAAAGGTGTTTTACACGGTTTTTAAACCAATGATTCTTATGCTGAATTTTGCAGCGAATAGTTTTATAAAAATGATTGGTCTAAAACCTATTACTAAAGAAGAGATTCATCATTCGGAAGAAGAAATTCGGTACCTGATTTCAGAAGGAAGAAAGACCGGTGTTATCGATTCTACCGAGCATCAGTTGATTGAAAAGATTTTTGACTTTAATGATAAACTCGCAAGGGATATTATGGTACCGAGGAATAATATTATTGCACTTAATATCGATGATAACCGCGATGTAATTGTTCAAAGAGTTATTGATGAAGGGTATTCGAGAATTCCTGTTTTTAAAGATTCAATCGATAATATTATCGGGATAATTTACTCCAAGGATTTAATTAGCGCTACGGAATACAGGGAACTGATTGTTTTAACTGATATTTTAAGACCTGCTTATTTTGTTCCTGAAACTAAACAGATTGGTGAGATACTAAAGGATTTTCAGAAAAAACATATTCACCTCGGTATTGCTGTTAATGAACACGGTAATGTTGAAGGTCTGATTACACTCGAAGATATTATTGAAGAGATAGTCGGAGAAATTGAAGATGAATACGATATTGAAACAAGAAACGTTCAGAAAGATAAACTCGGAATATTTCTTGTTGACCCTTTAATTTCAATCGAAGAGTTTAATAAAAAATTTAATTCTGATATACCTGTTGATAATGATGATTACCATACTTTCAGTGGTTTTCTGCAACAGGTGACAGGTCATATTCCCGAAATATATGAAAGAATTGATTATAAGGATTTTGTTTTTACTATTATGAAAAAATCAGGTAATAGATTATTACAGGTAAAAGTTCAAAGATTAATAAACTAATAATATAATGAGTTGATTAACTTAATACTAAAAAAGATATTTACGTTTTTTACTGACATAGAAGGCTATTCTAAATTGCTTTTTGGTGTTATTAAAAATCTTCCAAGAGTTTTTGTCGATAGAAAACTAATTCTCGACCAGATGGTTCATATCGGTGTTAATTCTCTTACTTTGGTTTCGATAATCGGGCTCTTTACAGGAGCTGTTTCTGCCTGGCAGGCAGCTTATCAGATGGCAGGTCTTGTTCCGCTTAGCATTCTTGGTTCAGCAACTCCAAAAGCTATTATTATCGAGTTGGGTCCCGTGCTATCCGCTATAGTTCTTGCAGGTAGGGTAGGTGCATCCATCAGTGCAGAAATTGGTACTATGAAGGTAACCGAACAAATCGACGCTCTTGAAGCAATGGCTATAAATCCAATTAGATATCTTGCCACGCCCAGAGTTGTAGCAACAACAATTATGATGCCGATTCTTGTTATTTATGCAAGTGCAGTCGCTATTGTAGGGTCTTATCTGGTTGCGACAACCTTTTTAGATTTATCTGGTGGAGTATTTTTATCAGGGTTTAGAAAATCTTTTGATATTAAAGATGTTAATGCAGCAATCGTGAAAGCATTGTTTTTCGGTTTTGCAATATCATCTATAGGATGTTTCGTTGGATTCCAAACATCAGGCGGTGCCGAAGGTGTCGGACTTTCAACAATTAAATCTTTCGTAATATGTGCCGCAATGATTCTGGTACTTGATGCAATATTATGGAATTTTCTTATTGGTTAATACTTTGTAAATTTATAGAACTTTTTTATATAGTAATCAAACAAATTTAAACCGGGCAATTGGCACAGCTGGTTAGCGCGCGTCCTTCACACGGACGAGGTCACTGGTTCGAATCCAGTATTGCCCACTTTTTTATTTTATGATAATAGTTTGAATTTACTTTTAAAAAATATTAATGTCGTTTCTCCTAAAGATAATCTTAATGGAGTGTTCGATATCGTCATCAAAAACGGAATTATTGATTTTA
>CAVVJW010000033.1:0-6726 GCA_963748665.1 Ignavibacteriota bacterium
TCGGTATTGTGGTTCTGCCCGATGGGAAAAAATATTCAATTGCTGTTTTCGTTAATGATTCTTACGAAACTAATGAAGATTCCGAAAAGATTATTGCTGAAATATCTAAGGCGGCTTATGATTATTTTTTAAATAAATCTATTAAGTGATATTATTAAACTATTATCTTTTATATGACACGAAAAATGTTGTATGGACGTATCTTTGCTATAGTAGGGCTTATCATCTTACTGGCAAATGCAACAAGTTACCTTTCAAACACTAACTGGAATGTCCCATCTTCGGGTGCAGGACTGTTGATGTGTATTGTAGGCGCAATTTTAATTAAGAAGGGAAAAATTTGAATTATATATACTTAAAATCCCTGTTAAAATTCTTCAACAGGGATTAAAGTAATAAATATTTAAATAAAATACTTTATCCAAGTTTTATTCTTGCATCGAGTATTTTTGATTTATTCCTGTTTGGTGAAAACACAAACGGATTCAAATCAATTTCAGTGAACTCAGGGAAATCTGTCACAAGTTGTGATAATTTCAGAATATTTTCTTCAACAAAATCTATATCAACTGATTTCTTTCCTCGAACACCTTTCAGTATTTCATAACTCTTAATAGAACGAACGATTGTCTTAGCATCAACGATCCGTTAAAGGAGCAATCTTAAACTTAACATCTTTAAACACTTCAACGAATATACCTCCAAGTCCGAACATAAGCAAATGTCCTGCGTTAGCATCCTTTACTGCACCGAGGATAGTTTCAACACCATCTTCAATCTTTGTAAACGGCTGGAGTATAAATCCTTCAAGTTTATCATCAATCCCCTTCTCTTTCAGCCCTGCAATTATTCTGCTTTCAACATTAATGAATTCATCTTCATCCTGAATGTTTAATGCAACACCGCCGACATCTGATTTATGAACAAGTTCCCTGCCGAATACTTTTGCTACTACAGGAAAACCAATCTTATTAGCGTCATATATTGACTGCTGTACATTCCTTGCAATCAGAGTTTCAACTATCGGCATTTTATAATGATTCAAGAATATCATACACATCATTAAAATCGAGATAAACATTTCCTGTTTTATATTTCTTTATAATACTTCTTACACCTTTGGTGTTAACATTAAATTGCTTCACTTTTCCTTCAGGGGATTCCTTCCAGGTTTTATACTTCAGCATTTCACCGATTGCCCATGCTGCTTTTTCAGCACTGTTGAATATAGGCGGATGTACGGGCATTTGTTTTGCGACCTCAGCAATGATTTCGTCCTGCGACATAACAACAACAATTGCACACTTACCGCTTTTATTTGCCGCGTCACTATGTATTTTGTAATTTCTACAGTATCAAACATAAGCGGCGGTCCGAGAATCAAGTACACCTGCATCAACGTTTTCATCTGCGAGAATTAGTTCAGTTGCTTTGCCATAAACTTCTGCAGTTGCAGGCGGAAGAAGGTCAACAGGATTATTTACCGATGCTTCGGGCACAACTATTTCACGTAATTTCTTCTTTGTCTTTTCTGATAAATTAACAACATCAAGTCCGCATTTATCTGCTTCATCAACCGTAAGTATTGCAGGACCACCTGCATTTGTTAAGTATTGCAAGTCTGTTTCCTGCGGGAAGCTTTGCCCTGTCAAATGCTTTAGCAAGATTAAACATATCCTCAACAGTATCAACTCTGATAACACCCGATTGTTCAAAAAGTGTTTCAGCAACTGTATCAGCACTCGCAAGGCACCTGTGTGAGACGATGCGGCTTTCATACCAGCAGAAGTTTTTGCCGCTTTGATTGCAATAACGGGTTTAGATTTTGTAACTTCCTTGCAAACTTTCAGAAACTCTTTAGGGTCTGAGAAAGATTCAAGATAAGCAGTAATGACGTTAACGTCAGGATTATCTTTCCAGTAATCAATCAAATCATTTTCGGAAACATCTGCTTTATTTCCTATACTTACAAACTGCGAGAAACCAATATCATACTTTTCAATAATCTTCAGTACCGCTGCACCAAGTGCACCGCTCTGCGAAACAAAACCAATACCTCCTGCAACAGGTGTACCTTTTATGAAAGTACCGTTCATCAAGTACATCTTTCTTTGTGTTAATGATACCCATACAGTTCGGACCTACGAGCCGCATCCCGTATTTTTTAACCTTAGCAATTAAATCCTGTTCAAGTGTAACTCCCTCTTCGCCAACCTCTTTAAAACCTGCCGTGATTACAATCACAGATTTCACTTTCTTCTTTTTGCATTCATCAATCGCAGAAAGCACTAAATGCTTTGCAAGCATAATAACAACTAAATCAACATCATCTTTTATTTCAAGCAAGGATTTGTAAGATTTAATACTGTGTATAGCATCTGCTTTTGGATTAACAGGAAAAAGTTTTCCGTTATAACCAAATTTCATTAAATTACCGAGTAGTTCATATCCAAGTGTTCCTGCTTTCGATGAAGCACCAACAACGGCAATTGATTTCGGGTAGAAAAATTTGTTTAAGTCTGTACTCATAAGTATTATATTTTTAAATTAATTATCCAAAGGTTTTGATACTTCAACAAGCGATGTTCTCGCGTCCATTTCAATTTCAAATCCCCTTTTTTGAAATACAGCAATCATTCTTTTATTATCAGCTGTTGTCTGTGCGACAATTTTCTTCAGCCCCCATTTCTTTGCTATTTCAAAACAATAGTCAGTCAGTATTCCTCCGAGGTCTTTATTCTGGTAAGAATCAAGAATCAAAATTGCATATTCGACGGTTTCGTGGTCAGGGTCTGCTATAAGTCTTCCTACACCAACCAACTTCCTCACTCCGTTTTCCACAATTTCAGCAACAATAGCAATCTCTCTGTCATAGTCTATATAACAGTATCTTGCAGCAACTTCGTGAGAATCCCACTGAAAGAAATATCTGAACCTCGAATAAATAGATTCTTTAGAACAACTCGCAAGAAGTTCAGTCCACAATGGTTCATCTTCCGGCTTTATCGGTCTGAATGTAACATCATTACCATCGCTTAAATTAACTTTCTTAACATATTCTTCGGGATAAGGTTTAATCGCAAGATGACCGTAAGAATGTTTCTCGGTAGTTGATAAAGTTTTATCAACAACTACTCTTGCATCGAGTGCTGTTGCACCTTCGCTGTAAACTAATAAAGGATTAATATCCAGTTCAACAATTTCAGGATAGTCAGCTGCCAGATATGAAAGTCTGATTAATGTTTCAATCAGCATTTCCATATTAACAGGTTTACTTCCTCTGTAACCTTTCAGTAATGGAAATATTTTTAATGATTCCAGCATCTGATAAGCAAGACTTTCATTCAATGGCGGGAATCCTATAACTCTGTCCTTGAATAACTCTGCACCGGTACCGCCCATTCCTACCATAATTACTGTCCCAAATGTTTCATCACGTTTTATTCCAAGAATAAGTTCAACGGAATCTTTCACTTTTACCATTTGCTGAAGGGTCACACCTTCTATCCTTGCATCAGGCATTTTTGCTTTTACACTTGACAACATTCTATTGTAAGACGCTAAAAGTATTTCATAGTCTTCAATGTTTAGTATTACACCTCCAACATCCGTTTTATGGGAAATGTCGGGAGAATCTATCTTCATAACAAGCGGATAGCCTATTTTATCAGCAATAACTTTCAGTTCTTCAGCCTGGGAAACTTTAACGGGTCTTGAAGTTTTGATTCCGTATGTTTCGAGAACAGACTTAGATAAATCTTCCGAAAGAATATTATTCTTTTCAGAAATAAGATTACTAAAACTATTCCTTAGCATATTTCTGTCGGGTGAAAAGTTTACATTTATATCCTTTGGTGTTTCGTACAATGTTTCAAGGTTACGCGAATATTGAACTAAGTTCATAAAAGCACGGATAGCCTGTTCAGGCGTCGAATAAACAGGTATGCCTTTATCATTCAGCATTCTAATACCTTCTCTCATTTTCTCACCGCCAAGAAATGCTGCGAGCAAAGGTTTTTTACAGCCCTCACTGATTTTGTTCAGTTCTGAGGCAACTGCAGTCGGGTTAGTCATTGCCTGCGGTGTTAAAATAACAAGAACTGCATCGATGGATTTATCATCGAATAATATTTGTGTTGCCTTCGCGATTCTTTTTGAATTAGCATCTCCCAGTACATCGACAGGATTGCTCTTCGACCAGTAAGCAGGCAGACTTTCATTTAGTTTTTTAAAAGTTTCTTCACTCAATTCAGCAAGTATTCCATCTTCAGCAATCAATGCATCAGTTGCCATAACTCCGGGACCTCCTGCATTTGTTACAATACCAAGTTTCGGTCCTTTTGGTATTTTATTCCTGCTGATCAATTCTACTACATCAAAAATATCACCTATATCAAACACTCTTGTAATACCCACACGTTTAAAAGCCGCATCATATATTGCGTCTTCAGCAGCCATTGCACCCGTATGAGATGCAGCAACTTTTGCAGACTCAGGGAATCTTCCTGCTTTATAAACAACGATTGGTTTTGTTCTTGCAAACGAACGTGCGGCAGTCATAAACTTTCTAACCTGTGAAACAGATTCAATGTACAGAACTATTGATTTTGTTTTATCATCTTCACCTATGAAATCTATCAAGTCTGCATAATCAACATCGAGTGTATTGCCTATTGATATGAAATATGAAAATCCTATTTTCTTTTCTATAGCCCAGTCAAGAACCGATGTACACAATGCGCCTGATTGAGAAATAAATGCTATGTTACCTGACTTTGGAATACCGGAAGCAAAACTAACGTTCAAATTTAAACTCGGCACGATAATACCCAGACAGTTCGGTCCCAGTATTCTCATCCCGTCATATTTTTTTAATAAATCTTTTATTCTTTCTTCAAGTGCTTTACCTTCTTCACCAATCTCCTTAAATCCTGCTGACATTATAATAATGTTTCTTACACCAATCTCCCCTGCTTCTTTCACAACTTCAGGTACTTCCTTTGATGAATTACAAATTACTACGAGGTCGGGTTTTTTCGGAATGCACCTTAAATCCTGATAACAAGGAATGCCGAATACTGCTTCATTGTCAGGATTTACAGGATAGACTACGCCTTTAAAGCCGCTTCCAACAAGGTTTGTAACAACTTTACCGCTTACACTATTCGGATTAATGGAAACCCCGGTTATTGCAATTCTACGAGGATTAAAAAAACTATCTAATTTTAGAACTCCCATTTATGATATGTATGGTTTGTTAAATGATTGTACAAATTTACCTGAAATGATTTGCAAAAGAAATGGAATAAAAAATTACTATTAGAATTTGTATCTTTGTTTATGGCGAAAAATAAAAATACAAAAATATATTCCTGGAATGTAAACGGCATAAGGGCAGCGCTTAAAAAAGGACTGCTCGACTGGATTTCAACCGAAAAACCTGATGTATTATGCTTACAGGAGACCAAGGCACACTTCGAACAATTGCCTGCTGAATTAAAGGACATAAAAGGATATCAACCTCATTTTCATTCTGCAAAAAAGAAGGGATATTCGGGTGTCGCGATTTATACAAATACAGAACCATTGAATGTTATGTATGGCATCGGGAATGATAAATTCGACGATGAAGGAAGATGCAATCCTAATGGAATTTAAAGATTACGTGCTTGTAAACTGTTACTTCCCAAACGGCGGACAGAGGACCTGATAGAGTCAGGTACAAACTCGATTTCTACGATGAATTATTCTTTCTGCTTCAAAGAAAATACTACAACAGAAAAGGAATAATAGTAACGGGTGATTATAACACTGCACACAAGGAAATTGACCTTGCAAGACCTAAACCGAATGAAACGAACTCGGGATTCTTACCTGAAGAACGGGAATGGATAGATAAGATTATAAACATTGGGTATGTGGATATATTCAGGGAATTCAATAAAGAACCCGACTGGTACACTTACTGGGATACAATAACGAGAGCAAGAGAAAGAAACGTAGGATGGAGAATAGATTACTTTATGGTATCAAAAGATTATACTAAAAATATTGTTTCCGCAAAAATACACAATGATGTTTTTGGCAGCGATCATTGTCCTATTTCGATTGAAATTAAGAATAAAAAAGGTTAATTGCTTTAAAAAGCAATTAACCTAAAAATAATTTAAGAGAGAAAAAGAGATTAAACTCTTTTCATCTCCTCGAGTTTCTTTCTGACTTCATTCAATTCTTTGTTGATATCGTCATATTCCTTATCGAGTTCAAACTCATTTTCACTGTTTGTATCAAAGAGCAAGTTATTGTCTTCAACTTGATAATGACTTCTGACAGGTTTATTCCTTGACCAGGTATCAGTAAAAACTTTTACGCCTTTAACGATTGCAGAAAATGCGTTTATTGTATCAAAGATTGGCGGTTCTGCTCTTCTGAGAATTTTATCTTTAAATTCGATAACATCATCAGTAGCGGTTCTTATTTTTTCCAGTGTCTTTGTTACATATTCGAAATTATCGTCAACTTTATCGGATATTTTATTAATCTTCTGAATCAATGTACGCGTATCGTCAATTAACGGGTCAACTCTTAATTTGAAATTGGCAATATCGTCCTGTAAGATCTCAACACGATGCCATGAGTTTCTTAACGTAGTTTGATAAAGAGAATACTGTAATAATCAGCGCAATAAAAAGAATTATCTGAATAAGACAGAAACAATATTTAATA
>CAVVJW010000034.1:0-20068 GCA_963748665.1 Ignavibacteriota bacterium
AAAAACAACTCTTCAGTTTTTAACGGCACAACGCCGTTATCATACGGAACAGGCTGGACATACACAAGTTATGATACTTGTTTAAATTTACCATCGGCTATCAGCAATATAACGACTGAAATTCCGAAAGAATATAATTTAAGTCAGAATTATCCAAATCCGTTTAATCCTGTAACAATGATTAAGTTCGCGCTTCCGAAAGCATCATACGTAAAATTAAAAGTTTACGATATTATTGGTCGTGAAGTAGCAAATTTAGTTGATGAACAAAAATCGGCAGGTACATATCTTGTTGACTTCAATGCATCATCATTTACATCGGGTGTTTATTTCTATAGACTTGAAGCAAACGGTTATGTAGAAGTAAAACGAATGGTTGTCTTAAAATAGAATTATTATTATAATTCTATTCTAACCTAATGAAGGGAAAGTGCTTTTGTGCTTTCCCTTTTTAATTAAAGATAAGATAAATTTAACTTAACAATACTTTTCACACTTAAATTTATCAAATATTTTGTTTATTTTACATTATAACTTATTAAAACAGGTTTTTAAAATTTAAATATTTAATAAAGTGAAAAAGAATTTACTTTTTTCAGCAATTATCATTATGGTTGCTGCATTTCTTTCTACAAATTTATTTGCACAAAAGAAAGAAATTGCAGGACAGGAAAAATATTCTCAGGTGAGAATATCTACCACTTCAGAAAATGATATGAAGAGATTAACAATGCCGCAGGATTACTCCTTGACCACGGAAATATAAAAAAGGTATTACATTGAAACATGGTTATCGGCAACTGAAATAGAATTGCTTAATAAATCGGGTGTATCTATCAGGTTACTGTTCCTGATTGGTATGAATATTATAATAGTCTCGCAGATGAGTCCTGCTCAAATTAGTCAGGCGTTTCTCCAATGTGACTCTTACAGATGTTTATACAATCAACCACATTCTATTTACGGTACAATGGGCGGTCATTTGAAATGGGAAGAAGCAATCGCGAAAATTGATTCTATGAGACTGCAGTATCCAATTTAGTCTCTGCAAAATGGTCGATTGGAATCATTATGAAAACAGAGCAATGTGGACTGTTAGAGTCACTAAGAATCCCGATGCACCGACAGGCAGACCTGAAATATGGCTCAATGGTAGTTACTCACGCCAGAGAACCATGGGTATGATGAATGTATTTTATTATTTATACTGGCTGTTTGAGAATTATAATATTGACCCGGTTGCAACTTATATCTTAAACAACCGGGAAATTTATTTTACTCCATTTATTAATCCTGATGGATATTATTACAATCAGACAACAAATCCAAATGGCGGCGGTATGTGGAGAAAAAATCGCAGACCACAGGCGGAGCAACAGGAGTGGACTTAAACAGGAACTTTGGAACTTACAATTTCTGGAATTCTACAAACGGTGGTTCATCAACATCTCCATCATCAGATACTTACAGAGGAACTCTCCATTTTCCGAACCGGAAGACTCAGGTTTTCAAAACTTTTGTGAATTCTAGAAATTTTAAAACAGATTTGATTATCATACACATGGTAATCTTATTATTAAACCTTATGCATGGTGCGACCCTATTACCAACTCCTGATGATGCAATATTTAATGAAATGGGTGGGGAATGTACCGTTGAAAATCATTATTCTTTTTGGTACTCCTTATCAGACTGTTAATTATTATGTAAGTGGCGGTGATTTAGACTGGTGTTACAGCACTGATTCAACAGGTCATAGCTGAACATAGGTTCACAATGACTCCAGAAGTTGGTACTATGGGCTTCTGGCCTCCTCAATCTGATATTTTACCAGAAGCAATTTCTTGTCTTGAAATGAATAAATACATGACTTTAGTTGCAGGTCCTTATGTTGGTTTACGTTCGGCTAATCTGAATAAAACTGCTTATGTTCAAGGTGAAACAGGAAACTTGAAAGTATTATTCAGGAATAAAGGTCAGGGTGTTGCACAAAATATTAAAGTTGAATTAACTCCACTTTCGGGTTATTTAACGGTTCCAACTCAGATTTATACAAAACCATCGTTAGGTGTTTTTGTATCAGATAGTGTAACATTTAATTTTACAGTTGGTGCAACAGCACCTAACAATTCTGTTATTTATGCAAGACTTCGATTAAGACAAAATGATACTATTACGATGTATGATAAAAACGTTAGTATTTTTGTTGGAACTGGCTATACGATACTGAGGGATAGTGCTGAAAATGGCACAACAAATTTCCCAACAATGACTAACTGGTCAATAGTAACAAACAAATATATGTCACCTACGCATTCATTTAAAGGTGTATGCACAAATTATGGTGTAAACCAAATGGTATCAGTACCATTGAATACTTCAACTTATCCTGCAGTTTATTTAAGCTGGTATCAAAAATATGCACTCGAAGCAGGATATGATTATGGATTCGTTGATGTCTCAAGTAATAACGGTACAACCTGGTCAAGAATTGCTTCATTCAATGGTGTTGATTCTTCTTCCTGGAAATTACAGAGTTTTAATATTACGCCATACGTAAACGGTTCATCAAATATGGTTGTAAGATTCAGAGATTCCTGCGATTCAAACACAAACTGGGATGGATGGTATGTTGATAATATCAATATAACTGCATATCAGGTTGCTCCTACAAGTACAGGAAATAATAGTGCTATTCTTCCAGCAAAGTATGAATTAAGTCAGAATTATCCGAATCCTTTTAATCCTGTTACAAAAATAAATTTTGCTCTACCGAAAGATGGTTTTGTCAAAATAACAATTTACGATTTGCTTGGACGAGAGTTAAGAGTCCTGGTCAACGAAAACAAAACCGCAGGATTCTATTCAGTTGATTTCAGCGGAGAAGAATTCTCAACCGGTTTCTATTTCTATAAAATGGAAACTAATTCATTCGTTGAAACTAAAAAGATGATGTTAATTAAATAAATTCAATAAAGATTATACCTATTGAAAGATAGGTAAGTTTTCAAAAGGCAGTAAATACAAATTTACTGCCTTTTTTTATTACATATCCCAATATGCATTTATCTTTTTTCTATTGAGTAATTATGATAGTTTTGTATTATGATAAGGAACACTGAGCCAAATATAAAAAAGTTTTCACTATTAAAACCAAAGAACGTAATTTTCATTTCTGTCGTGTTGATTGTAATAATTATTGTGTCAACAATTTTTGAATACAATTCAAACAAGAAAGAAATTTATCATTTGCTTAGTGAATATGCAAACTCAATGATTCACGTCATTTCTAAAAGCAGTGAAAACTCTATTGTCTCTGATAGTGAAATGGAAAACCTTCTTGCACAGCATTTACTCGGTGTTGCCAGAAATGTTGCGAGACTCGACAGTTTAAAAATAATCAATAATAAACTACTTGAACAAATTTCCCGAGAAAATGAAGTTTTCAGAATAAATGTTTTTAATCAGGGCAAAGAAAGAATATTCAGTAATGTAAATCTCGATTCAAATCATCGGTTTCAAAAAGGCAAGTATTCCCCAGATGATTACCTTGCCCCGCTTTATGAAGGGAAAGAAAATGAAATTGTAATCGGACTGAAAGAAGCAAGACTGGAGAAAGGAACGAGATTCGCAGTCGCAACAAGAAGAACAAATAATGAAGGTGTAATTGTAGTAAACCTGGACGCCGAATCTTTTTTAAGTTTTAAAAATAAAATTGGTTTTGGCAGACTTATACTTGATATTGGAGCAGGAACAGGGATTGAATACGTTGCATTACAAAGTCCTGCTGAAATTCTTGCTGCAAATATGAATGTTGATGAACTTTCAAATTTTGATAATGATGAAGAGGTTAAAAAAGTATATGAAACAGGAAATACATACTCGAGAATTGTTATATTTGGAGATGAGAAAATATTCGAAACACTAAGTCTTTTTAAAATTGACGATAATAAAATCGGAGTATTCAGAGTAGGGCTTTCAATGGACGAAATCTCTTCAACTGAGTCGCGAATGCTTACAAGAACAATTTTAGTATCGTTGCTTGTGATTGTAATTACAATAACTGTACTCTCTTTTATGATATCAAATCAGAACTACAATTTAGTTTCTGATGAATACAAAAGAATACAAACATTTACGGGAAACATTCTGGAAAACCTGTCACTTGCTTTAATTACAATTGATGCAGAGAATAATATTGTGATATTTAACAGATCGGCTTTTGAAATTATGTTAATACCATTCAAGAACTCAAAACACATAAATATAGAATCCATTAAGAATTCCTCAAATGGTATATATCAATTCCTGAATTCTAAAACAATATTAAAGAATTTCGAGATTGAGACTGAAATAAACGGATTCAAGAAAACTCTTATGCTTAATTCAACTTCACTTGAAAAAGCAAACTCGGAAATTGATACCTACTCTTTGTTAATAGAGGACATTACAGAAATACGCAAGATTGGCAAACAACTTACTCAGAATGAGAAATTCACCGCAATGGGCGAACTGGCATCAGGTGTGGCACATGAGATAAGAAATCCACTTAAATACCATATATATGATATCCCAACGTCTTGACAGAGAATACAAGAATATATTGAATTCAGAGGATTTCAATTCTTTGACTGATATTCTTCATTCTGAATCACAAAGAGTAAACTCAATAATTGAACAATTTCTAAGATTTACAAAACCGGTTAATTTAGTGCGTCAGACAATCAAAGTCAGTGAACTTCTTGATGAAATAATGAAGATACTCAGGATACAGGCAGAGGCAAAAAATATTATTATAGATTCTATTATTGAGTCTGACGAAAATGTAAATATCGATTATCAGCAAATGAAACAGGTTTTTATAAATTTGTTCAGAAATTCGATTGACGCGACAAATCAAGGCGGTAAAATTGAAATTAAATTTTACAAAGCCGAAGGTAAATCTGTATTTGAAATTAATGATACAGGCAGCGGAATATCAAAAGAAAACCTGAAAAAAATATTCGATATATATTTTACTACAAAATCCACAGGTACAGGTATGGGTTTAAGTATTGTAAGACAAATTATACTTCAGCACGAAGGGACGATTGATGTAGAAAGTAATATTGACAAAGGGACAAAATTTATAATAACATTACCATAAGTTTATGAATACAACAGTATTAATAGTAGATGATGAAAAATCACAGAGATTAGTTTTATCAGGTGATTTAAAAAGCCGCGGATTTAAAGTACTCGAAGCAGATTCAGTTGATAATGCAATTGAATTAATTTTAAAAAACACTATAGATGTCATTTTATCGGATTTAAAAATGCCCGGAGCATCTGGGATAGATTTAGTAATGGCATTAAAGAAAATCAACCCTGAAATATCAGTTGTAATAATGACTGCGTTTGCATCCGTCGAGACTGCTGTAGAAGCGATGAAAATGGGTGCTTACGATTTTATTACAAAGCCTTATCACCTGGATGAAATAGAACTTGTGATTAAGCGGGTAGTAGAGAAGAATAATCTTCAATCAGAATTAATGCATTTGCGTGAACAACTCGAATCAAACAATAGGCTTGAAGGATATTTGACGAACTCAAATAAAATGCAGAAAATACTAGATGTTGCAGCAAGAGTATCAACTTCGAAAGCTTCGGTTTTAATACTTGGCGAAAGCGGAACCGGAAAGGAAGTCCTTGCAAAAGCAATACACTTTGCGAGTAAGAGAAAAGATAAGCTTTTTGTTCCGGTAAACTGTGCTGCATTGAATGAGAATCTACTTGAAAGTGAATTATTCGGTCACGAGAAAGGTTCTTTCACTGGTGCGGAAAAACAGCATAAAGGCCGCTTCGAGATTGCTGACGAAGGAACAATATTTCTTGATGAGATTGGCGATTTGCCGATGCATATTCAGGTAAAACTACTTCGCGTATTACAGGAAGAGCAATTCGAACGGGTTGGCGGTTCATCAACGATTAATGTTAATGTAAGAGTAATCGCGGCAACTAATAAAAATATAGAAGAACTGATTAAAGCAGGAAAATTCAGAGAGGATTTATATTACAGATTGAATGTTGTTAACATTCAGCTTCCCGCACTAAGAGATAGAAAAGAAGATATACCGTTATTGATAAAAATATTTATTAATAAATATATAAACGATTCAGAGAAGGTTAAACTTGATTTTTCGAAAGAAGCGATTGATTTATTAATGAAATATAATTACCCGGGCAATATACGCGAACTTGAAAATATAGTTCACCATTCAATAGTATTATCAAGAAATGATTTGATAACATCGGATGATTTACCATTAGGATTAAAAACACAAAGCAGTGAAAAAAATATGGAGGCTTGTTTTAAAGAAGGTACTACATTAACCGAAAGAGTTGAACTCCTCGAAAAAACAATGGTGGACGAGGCATTAAAAAAGACAAACGGAAATCAGTCTGCTGCTGCCAAACTTCTTGGAATATCGGAGCGAAATTTAAGGTATCGTTTAGAAAAATGGGGATATAAAGTAAAATCTTAGGCACACAAATTGCAGGTAAATATGTATCTTGGAGTATTTTTTAAAAAATATTATTATTCTATTTGTAATTTCCACATTGATTTTCTCCTGTAATGATAAAGCAGAAGATATAAAAAGTAGTGGAAGCAACAGTATTTCAAAGGATTCCCAGGTTGCTTTTAAAGGAGATACAATACATACTCAGATAAATAAGGTTAAGAAAAAACAGACTGTTAGTAACCCTGATTATGTTCCACCAAATGATGGTAGTAGTAATGGAAAATGGTGTAATAACCGTCATAAATTTTTAACCAATGATAGTAATTGTTACTTTGGTAAAGGTCTTCAGAAAAGGAACAGATATCGTGGGGCAGGCAAAATTCGGAATAAATCGTCAAAATTGTCGAACTAATTAATTATATTAAAAACTTAATAGGAGTAAAAAATCTTTATGAAAAAAATTTATGTTTTATTGTTTATTGCATTATCATTAATTACGATAAATGTAAATGCACAAAATACGATTGATTCAACAGAAATCACATCGAGTGTTCCTGAATTATATCAATTTCACGATGTAATATATGTAATCTGGCACGAAGCATATCCTGCGAAAGATATTGCGGCTTTAAAAGGTATGGTTGAAAAAATTCAGACTTATATGGAAAAATAAATACTGCCCAATTACCCGGTATTTTAAAAGACAAAGAGGCAAAATGGAAAGAAGGGTTAAAAGTACTAAATGCTTCTGCGGAAAATTATTATAATATAGCCAAAGGAAATGATGATCAGGCGATGCTTGATGCTGCAGAAAAACTTCATGCTGATTATGAAATGATGGTAAGAACATTAAAGCCAGTTAGTAAGGAAGTAGATTCCTACCACAAAGATCTTTATGTTATATTTCATAAATTCTATCCGGCAAAAGATTACAATGCTATAGCAGGAATTATAGACAATATGATTATAAAAGCAGAGGCATGTTCAAATGCCAAACTTCCTAAAAGACTTGAAAACAAAACGGAAGAGTATCAAAAAACCGTGAAAGAACTGGTTGAGAAAACCACAGCATTAAAAGAAGCACTTAAAACAAACGATGGTGCTGTAATAGATAAAGCAGTTGATGTAATGCACTCAAAGTATCAGGATTTAGAGAAAATGTTTGATTGATACATATTCGATGCAGAATTTATAAGGATAAAGAGTTTTCGTGAAAGCGAAAACTCTTTTTAAATATCCTGATTTTAGTAAAAAGATTCGAAAACTAAAGCTTTACAAATTATACAAATAAAATGCTCTTGATTTAAAAATTAGATATGATTATTTTTTATTTCTGACTCAAAATTCAATATTAATCAAAATTTAGTCTTATGCGTAAAAAAGAAGGAAACAAAGAAATTGATATTTTAAACGCTGCACTTAAAGTTTTTGCGGATTCAGGTTTTTTTGAAGCAAGAATTGCCAAGATAGCAGAATTAGCAAACGTATCGATTGGGAGCATTTACGTTTACTATGAAAGTAAAGATGAGATACTTTTTCAAATATTTGATAATATCTGGGGTGGATTATATAATGAACTTAATTATCTTGTAAAGAGAGACGACTTGTCTATGATTGAAAAGTATGATTCTATGATAGATATGATTTTTGATACATTTACTGAAAACACTTCAACGGCTATTGTTATAGCACACGAGCAGCAAAGAATATTAATGAGAAATCCGGACGAGTTTACACCTTACTATGAAAAATTTGTTAAATTAGGTGAAAAAATTATCAGAGAGGGTATAAAAAATGGAGATTTTTACCCTGAAATTAATGTGAATATTTTCAGACATTTCCTTCTTGGAGCATTCAGAGACTTAATAAATTCGTGGGCACAGGATAAAAACGAATTTTCTTTAAACCTTATGAGAAAAAACATTAAGTTTCTTACGAAGAATGGTTTGTTAATTCGTAAATAACAGATTATTCGTTAATATAAAAAGAATTTACATTCTCCAAAGATACTGCAGTTTCAGAAAGTACTGTCTGTCAGTCAATACTGTTTTAGAAGGACCATTAACAGTTTCAAGGTCGTTATAATCGTAAGTAGAGCCTACATAAAAAATTGTAAAAGGATTCAATTTATAACTTATTAAAGGTGAGAAATTGAAATTCCCAGCGAATGAATCGTATTGAAAGATTAGTCTCGCGGAAAGGGTTTTAGTAATCTGAATATTGGTTTTATTTCTGAAGATATACCCCGCATAGATTTTTTCTCCTGCAAAATTTTTCAGCAACTCGTAATAAACGTATGAATTTTCCAAAGTAAGTCTGTCAATAGGTTTAACAGTTCCCCAAAGTTCTAAATTGTTTACATAGCCCACATAAGGATTCTCACTTCTAACGATTGATTTACCTGTAGCCATATAAAAGCCGCCCTGTAACCAGTCAAATGTCTGAAAGTTTAAATTTATGTTAAACCTTCTGACTCCCTCGTGGAAAACACCACCGAACATCTCATTATTAACTAGATAGAAATTTATGTTAGTGTTAATTTGCATAGGCAGTCTTAACCACAAACTAACCTGATTAAATTGTTCTCTTATTCTCCCATCATAATCATAACGCAGCAAACCGTAAGTAGAGGGTTCGATTCTTTTTATTATTTTTCCATCAGGATAAAAAGTATAACCCTGCCAAGTTTGTATTGCTCTGTAATCATTATTAGAACTATATCCATTGTCTCTTCTTGAGACAGGTGAAGCATCGTCATAATACAACTGGAAATTCCAATGTCTAGCACTTCTGTTCAATGACAAATAATTCGAAAACCCTGCAAAATATTCTCCGTCGAGGGCAGCAGTATATTTATCATTATCAAATTTTTCAGGATTATAATAATCCGGATAGTTAATTTCACGTGTTGATAATCTTACAGTCTGAAATGAAATCGAATAATTATCAAGAAACCTGAAATTTCCATCAAACCCAAATACTCTGTTATAGCCATCGACATCAAATGCTTTTTTACTGTCTTTATTAACTTGTCTGTCTGTTAAAATAAAACCAATATAAGAATCATTATTCCCTATAGCCTGCTTCAACCTTAGTATATTAGAAGTTGATTTTCTTTCTGAAGCAATAAAATCACTGTATTCCATAAAAGGTAAAATAAAAGGAGTTTTCTGGTCATAAGCAACAGTATAACCAACATCAGTTCTGCCAATTTTCCCTGTCAGCTTAAAAGCAAAAAGCGGATTGTTTATAGAACGTGTATAAACAATATTCATCGGTGATTTAAAAATATCGTTTCCTTCTATAAAGAATGGTCTTTTCTCAGGATAGAATAAAGCATAAGTATTGTTTACATCAACCTGCGCTGCATCAGATTCAACCTGAGAAAAATCAGGATTTATTGCAAGGTCAGAAGTCAGATTTGAAGTTATACCATATTTAACATTAAGTCCAAACTGACCTTTAACTTTTTCATTTTTAAATTCAGAATCTGCATTATCATAATCCGAAATTGATCCTTTTTCTGAACCTAAAGCATAAGGAAGAATTTCAAGATTATTGCCGCCTTTGATATTTTTAATTCCATACATCTTAGCGGCTTTTGTAAAAAGAGTCGGGTCATCTCTTGAAATAGCCGCCCACGATATTTGTTCGCGGTTTTTCCTAGGATGATTTCTCAGAATATGAAAATTCCAAACCTGCTCACTTTTGTTGGGAAATCTGATACTCTTAAAAGGAATAACCATTTCTACAGTCCACATATCATCATAAATCTTAGCGTTAGAATACCATATAGCATCAAAAGTTTCATCTTCATTACCAGGTGCATTCCACATTAAGTCAGCCTGAATACCATAGGGATTAACAATTAATTCATAAGCCTGTTTTTTTTCATTATAGGCATCAAAAAAGAATCCAACCCAATCATCACTAAAGATCATATCCCGTGAAGTAAATGTTTTTCTTAAACTTTTCATATCAGTTTCATAACATTTATATCCGATATAAATATTTTCATCATCGTAGAAAACAAATGCTTCTGTATTAACTGAAGGTTTTATATTATCACCGGGGTCAACTTCAGAAAAATTATTTAACCGTTTTGCTTTTATCCAGGCAGATTCATTTAACTCGCCATCGATTTCAATTTCAGAAGAATTAATTCTTGGGACCGTAACACTTAAATCTGTGTTACTTTTAAATGAAATTGTATCCTTGGATTCGTTTTGGTATAAAGAATCCTGAGTATTCTGTGCCCGGGCTGTATTAAGAAGAAATGAAAATACCGATATTATAATAAGCGAAAATAACTTCACGAAACTAATTTAATGATTTTTAAATACTTACTATAGTAAACGATGCAATTTAATAAAGGTTTCAAAAAAGAAGTGAATAAAAATAAAAAAATTTCCTTTTAGTTTTGCTAAAATATTATTGTCACCAAATTCGTTTTTAAAGAATTTAAAAACAATGAGTAATTCAGAGTTATACTTCTTTGCTTTCGCTTAGTTTCTCTGCTCTGTCAGCCATCTTCAGCTTTTCAATAATCTCGTTCAAATCTCCTTCCATAACATCGGTAAGGTTATAAAGAGTAAGACCGATTCGGTGATCAGTCAGCCTGTTTTGAGGGAAATTATAAGTACGGATTTTCTCGCTTCTGTCGCCTGTTTTCACCATCTCTTTTCTTTGTGAGCTTGTTTCTTTTGCGCGTTTTTCCAGTTCCAATTCGTACAATCTGGAACGCAAATGTTTCATTGCTTTAAGTTTATTCTTTAATTGTGAGCGTTCATCCTGACATATAACAACCAGACCGGTTGGAATATGAGTTATTCTGATTGCAGTTTCAACTTTATTAACATTCTGCCCTCCTGCACCGCCTGAACGGAAAACATCAATCTTCAAATCGTTATCATTTATTTCAACATCAAAATCTTCGGCTTCAGGTAAAACTGCAACAGATGCGGCAGAAGTATGAACCCTTCCGTTTGCTTCAGTCTTAGGAACTCTCTGAACTCTGTGAACACCACTTTCATACTTTAATTCTCCATAGGCACCTTTTGTTATCACGTTCAACACAGCCTCTTTCAGACCACCGGGAATAGAAGACTCACTGTAAACCATAATTTCTGTCTTCCAGCGTTTAACTTCAAAATATCTGGAATACATCCTGTAAAGTTCAGCGGCAAAAAGAGATGCTTCATCACCTCCGGTACCGGCTCTTATTTCGAGAATGGCATTTTTTTCATCCGTCGGATCTTTTGGAACAAGAAACTCTTTAATAACAGTTTCTGATTCTTCCAATTCAATCGCCAGTCTGTCAACCTCTTCTTTAGCCATCTCTTTAAGTTCGGAATCACCTGAATTATACATCAGATCCATATTGTCTTCATATTCCTTTTTCAAACTCAAGTAATGATTGTAAGCATTAACAACATCCGTTAAATCCGAATACTCTTTTGACAGTTTTCGGAATTCGTTCTGGTCGTCAATTATCCCGGGCTTTGAAAGAAGGTCAGAAATCTCCTGATGTCTTTCTTTTACTTTTTCTAATTTATTAAACATAATTATTTACAATTAAAATCTTTGTATTTATTTAAGAAACATAAAATTGAAACCAATCTGAGCCCCTCCGACATTTGATATTTTTTTATCTTTTAAGCTATAAACATCGGGTCCTAAGACAGGTATATAATAGTAATCCAACCCAATGCTTAAACCGATACTTTGCGATTCATAATATTCAATACCTATACCTGCATATCCTCCAAAGCCATAACTTGTTTGCGCATATTTAAAAGCCTCGAAGAAATCCCTGTAATAAGGGGTCATAACGATTAATGCAGGTGCAACACCCGCTTTAACATAAGGCTTAAAATTTCCTTCTATGTCATCAAAAAAGACATTATGTTTCAATCCAAAACTTAAAGTAGCCTGATAAACCCGATTGATCTTTCCTAATACGAAAGAATTTCCATAGTAGTCATACGTATCAATCTCCGATTCGTCTGTTACACCTGCCACAGAAAATTTATACGTTAAATCTGTTGTTCTTGCAAGTCTCGAGAAATATGTTGCACTTAATCCGAAACCACTTTCAGTGTACATCATTCCTATAGCCCAGTTATTCCTAACATCTTTTTCCTTATACGGTATTTTCTTATCCTGTGCATTCACATTAAGATTTAAAATAAAAACAAGTATTAAGGAATATAATATTGACCTCATAATTTTAAATTGCTTATACTAACTTATTTGATTAATTTTTAAAAATAAAGTGTTTAATTAATCTATATATATTGACAGAAAAAAGACTTAATAAGTTCAAAGAAGTAATATCTAAAAGACAGAAGTATCTGACTCTCGTACTTGAGAACCTTCACGACGCACATAATGTAAGTGCTATAATGCGAAGTGCAGAATCAGCAGGGATTGACAAGATTTACTTAATTTACAATGCGGAAGAAAAATTTCCACGCATAAGCAAGGTCTCATCTGCGAGCGCAAAGAAATGGGTTGAAGTAATAAAATACGATTCAGTTAAAAAATGTTTTGCAGATTTAAAAAAACAGAAATACAAAATTCTTTCGACTCATATGGAAGAAAGCAGGAAGAATCTTTCTTTGTATGATATTGACCTTACTAAGAAAACTGCACTCGTATTTGGAAATGAACACCGCGGCGTATCCGAAGAGGCAAAACTATTATCCGACGGTAATTTCCTGATACCGATGGTTGGAATGGTACAGTCTCTGAATGTATCTGTTTCTGTTGCCGTATGCATCTATGAAGCAATGCGTCAGAGGATAAATGCGGGGATGTACAGCAAATCAGCATATACGTCAAAAGAACTTAAACAAAAATTAAACGATTATTTAAAACGATAAATTATAAACAATTATGTTACCTGAATATTTCAAATCCGAGTTAGGATTAAAGAACCTGAGCAATTTTTTATTGATTTCAGGGCCCTGTGTTGTGGAAAGCAAAAACATAGTTTTCAAAACCTGTGAAAAGTTAAAAACTATTACAGACAAACTAAAGATACCATTTGTTTTCAAAGCATCCTACAGGAAAGCAAACAGAACATCGGGAAAATCATTCACCGGTATTGACTTCGAAACTGCTATTTCAATTTTAGAAAGTGTCAGATACGAGTTTAACGTCCCGGTTCTTACGGATGTACATTCTGCCCTTGAAGCAGAAATACTTGGCGACATAGTTGACATAATACAAATACCTGCATTCCTTTGCAGACAGACAGACATACTCGAAGCCGCAGGAAATACAAACAAAGTAGTTAACATTAAAAAGGGACAATTTCTCGCACCTCAGGATATGATATATCAGGCTAAGAAAGTTGAAGCTACGGGCAACAAAAAAATATTTACTGACTGAAAGAGGAAGTACATTCGGGTACCAGAACCTTGTAGTAGATTTTCGCAGTTTTCCAATAATGAAAAAATTCGGCTACCCTGTTATATTTGACGCAACGCATTCCGTTCAAATGCCATCGAAAGAAAACGGAGTCAGCGGAGGAAATCCGGAATTCATTGAACCACTCGCGAGAGCGGCGGCGGCTATCGGAGTTGACGGATTCTTTTTCGAAACACATCCAAATCCCAAAAAAGCATTGAGCGATGGCTCGAATATGATAAAACTCGAAAAAATGGAGGATTTATTAAAAGGATTAAAGAATTTGTACAGGAAATAGTTTAAAAACTTTGTCCTCTGAATTTAAAGAGCGATTCTGCTAAGCGAATTTCATTCAGATTTTCTCAGATTTGGGTTGAGCCATTTTCAGGGATCACAGGGCTCAATCCAATTTTAAATTACTAATTTTCAATGATAGATTTTATTACCGTTCGTCGATGAAATAAAAATTTATAGTTACAAAGTTACGGTTTGAATTAATAAGTCATTAATAAACATATATATAATATCCGAGAGCGTAACCAATAAAGTTACGAGGTTACTGTTTTTCAGATTTGGGTTGAGCCATTTCAGGGATCACAGGGCTCAAGGATATTTTCGACAGAACATACGGCAAAAAATTTTCCGCTAAATTCACGAAATAAACGAAAGTAGAGATTTAAACTGTATTATCGAAGATTTTTGTGAGCCATTTTCGGGCTCACAGGGCTCAGACCGATTATAGATGTTCGATTTCCAGTGTACATTAATGAGTTAATTAAGAGATCGGTATTGTCAAAGAACATAGCCTATTATTAATCAGGCATAATAATTTATGGGTATATGCTTTAAAAAGCAAGGCAAAAAGGAATGGATATTAAATTTTGAAATGTACTAAGTGAGGGGAAATTATAACAATTTAAGCATTTCTTTAGCTATAGTGGTACGACATTTTGCTCGGTTTATTTGCGGTATAAAATTTTGTTGTAAACTTTTAAGTATTCTTCAGTCATAATTGAGCGGGTGAATTTTTTTTGAGCCCAGTTCAGACAATCGATACGGTTTATAGTTTTTATGGATTTTATGGATTCGACTGCTTCGTTTATATCCGATACAAGAAAACCGGTTTTACCGTGAAGTATTAATTCAGGCATAGAGCCTCTATTGAAAGCAACAACGGGAGTTCCGCAGAAATAAGATTCTATGATGCTTAAGCCGAAAGGTTCTTCAAAATCGATAGGATGAAGCAGTGCTAATGCACCTCCAAGCAATTCATTTCTTTTTTCAGGACCGGAATTTCCGACGTACATAACAGATTGATTATTTATAAATGGTTCAATTTTCTCTTTAAAGTATTTTTCATCCTGAATAAGTCCTGAAATAATCAGTTTCAATCCGCATCTTTTTGCAATTTCTATACATTTATGAGTCCCTTTTTCAGGGTGAATACGACCAAAAAACAAGAGATAGTCACCGTGATTTTCTTTATAAGAAAAATCATTTTCGTTTATTCCGTTGTAAACGGTTGCAATATAATTTAAATCAGGACTCCGGTCAGAATTACTGATAGAGACATAATTATTTGTGCTGTTATATTTTTTATAAACAGGGATGATATCAGGAGAAGAAAATCCGTGAATTGTAGTAACCATAGGAGTATTAATCAATTGTGAATATGTAAGCGGAAGAAAGTCGAAATTGTTATGAATGATATCAAATTCGTTTGCTTTTTCCATAAGGAAACTAATATGCAAACATTCGCAAACTTTTGCATCCATTGCAGGATTTTCTCCGTAAGGAATTTCTATAATATGCTGAAGTTTTGCATTCGTGATTGAATCACCCGTAGCAAAAAGTGTTACATCAATCCCCTTTTCGATTAACCCCTCTGTTATGTTTGAAGTAACCTGTTCCCAGGGACCGTATTTTCTCGGAGGAGTTCTCCAGACGATGGGTGATAAGATTGCAACTTTCAAAGTGCTTCACGAGAATTATTAAGGCAAAGAGAAACGAGTTCATCGATAACAGCAACACCCACACACATAACTTTGTCAGCCCCGCCCCAATATATTTTTACAGTACCGTCCGGTTCCGGAATAGCACCGCAGGTAAAGACGACATTATGAACATAACCAGTAATTTCGTAAACTTCTTCAGGCTGTAAAATCCATTTATCACTAACGCCTAAAATTACAGAAGGGTCATACAAATCGTGCAATGCAACACCAAGCCTATAGACACTACCGTCCATAGTAGGAAAAACACCGTGATAAATATTCAGCCAACCCTGATCAGTCTTTATTGGAGTTGCACCAGGACCAATTTTCATTTCATCCCAATGATACTTCATAGGACGCATAATAACTTTAGAATCTCCCCAATATTTTAAATCGGGTGAATAGGAAATCCAGATAGACCAAGGTGATATTTCAGAATGCGGGCGGTCGAGTCTTGCATATAGTCCGTTAAACTTTTCGGGAAAGATAACGACATTACGATAATCCGCCTCAGTGATTAAAGAAAATCTTTCAACATTTACAAAATCTTTAGTTTTAGCGAGTCCTATTCTTACACCATATCTTGAGTAAGCACTATAAGTAATGATGTATTCGCCATCAACGTAAGAGATTCTCGGGTCTTCAACCCCATATTCTTCATACAGTTTAAATTCATTTTCCGAAGAAGGAGTCATAAAAGGAACATTGCGTACTTTGAAATCAAAACCATCATTACTTTCCGCAAGTCCGATTATACTCCGACCGTTATGAAGATGCGAGCGAAAGAGCAGAATATATTTATCACCGAATTTCACAGCACCTGCATTGTGAACAGTATCCACTTCGTAAGGAACATCATTCTTAGTCAGAATCGGATTTCCCGGGTAACGTTTTATTACAGCCGGATTGTTATTATTGTTTACAAAATTATTTTTCATATTCGTACTCAAGTTCAAAAGCATTTAATAATGTCAGATGCGAAATTAAGTATGAGATAGTACTTTCAGCACCCTGATTTTTATTCAAACCGTATTCTTCGAGACCGTCATTACAACCTCCTGTTTCATAATCATATACGGGAATATCCAGATCATTTTTTCCGAGATACCACATATAAGAAATAAACATTCTATCGAGATACTTTTTCTCTTTGCAGACTTCATAGGCTTTGAAAAAGAGAAGTACCATACCCATAACGTCGATAGATTGCTGGGCAAAGTCTGCACTAACCTCATCTTTATGGAACCAACCGTTACTCCCAACCGGTCTGAGATGACCGCTATTCAGAGTCATTTTTTCAAGAAATGATGATGAAACAATAGCGACTTCCAGAATCTTTTTATCATTAAATATTTCGGCAGAATGGAATAATGAAAGCGGCATAATAGCATTATCATAGGTTAAAACATTTTCAAACCAATTCCAATCATTAGTTTTAACGGATTCAAAAATATTAATCAATTTATACGTCATATCATACATAATGGCTTTAACTGTCGCGTCATCCGGAAATCGCTTTAAATAGTAGGACAATCCAAGAATTGTGTTAGAAATACCTCTCAGGGTTTTCAACTCTTTGAAAAACGGTAAAGATTTATCAAATATTTCCAGCCCTAATTTATGGTATGAATCTTTCGGGAAATTAAAAATCAGATAACCTAAAGCCCAGATAGTTCTTCCGAAAGAATCTTCAGAACCGACTGCATCAATATAGTTTCTGCTAAAACTTAAGAAATTTCTGAATGAGCCGTCATCGTTCTGCATATAGTGGATATAACTTAAATATATAGGCATCAGGTTAATTGTTTCCGTTGTTTTATTTTTATTCTGAGCCATAGAAGTCATTAAAAGTGCTCTTGAATTATCATCCAGACAATACCCTTCTTTCAGGTTTGGAATTCCGTATTTTGCGTGCTGAACTATTCCTGTATCATCAGTAAGTCTTTTAATATGAACAAGTGTAAAATCAGGCAACAGGTATGGGTCAAGAAT
Source organism: Ignavibacteriota bacterium (assembly GCA_963748665.1). Lineage (GTDB taxonomy): Bacteria > Bacteroidota > Ignavibacteria > Tepidaquicellales > Tepidaquicellaceae > CAIKZJ01. The sequence goes on from CAVVJW010000034.1 coordinate 17,903, forward strand.
GGTACGTTTTTCTTTCTGTTTGAATGAAAAGTTTTCCATAGCAGACTTAGCTACCTTAATGTACTTTGCTCCAATCTTCGGCCATTCAAGTCTATATCCGTATTCAATAGCAGCATCACGTAACTGTTCGATTTTTTTAGGATTGTCGAGCAAATCAAGAAGAATATCGCCAAGTTGTTCGTGATTATTAAAATCAAACAAAATTCCCCTGCCATCTGCAAGCAATTCCTGTGCATGCCAGTAAGGAGTTGAAATTACCGCATTACCTGCACCAACGGCATAAGACAGCGTACCGCTTGTAATTTGTGCTTCGTTCAGGTAAGGTGTAATATATATATCTGCCGCGTATAGATATTCCATCAACAGTTGTTCGGGTACAAAATTTTTATAGAAATAAACATAATCTTCGAGGTCATATTCTTTTACAAGCCGTAAAAGATACTCGCGATACTCTTCACCGTTTTGGCTTAACACTTTCGGATGAGTATTCCCCAGAACTATGTAAAGAATATTTTTATGTTTCTTAACAAGTTTCGGCAAAGCCTTTATAACAGTCTCAATTCCTTTGTTGCGGCTTAAAAGCCCAAACGTAAACAAAGCAGTTTTATTGTTAAAGTTAAATTTTTCTCTTGCAGTATCTCTGTGAAATGCTTTTCCAACCGGTACACCGTGGTCAATAATTTCAATCTTTTCAGGCGGTATATTATAAATTTCAACAAGAAACTTAACAGCTTTCTTACTCATCACAATAACTTTAAAAGCCTTTTTACTTAATTCCTGTACAATCACTTTTTGTATACGCGATGGTTCTCTAATCACGGTATGAAAAGTAACTAATAAAGGTATTTCAATTCTATTAACGAGAGAAAGAATATAGACTCCGCTTTCACCGCCGAATATTCCGAATTCGTGCTCAAGAATGCAAACATCCGCTTTGTTATAATTAATAAATTTTGCCGCACTAACGTAATCCCTTTGATTATTCTGATCGACAACAAAAGACACTTCAGAAGGATAGTTGTATCCCTGTTCACTATCGCTAACTGCTATAACGTAAAGATTCGGGAATAAATTATCGTAGCCAAAATTATCGGCGACGGATTTAATCAAATTGTGTGTAAATGTTCCTATTCCGCATTTTTGCGGCGGGTAAGTTCCTATAAATGCAAATTTCATGATATTTAAAAGAATGAATGTAAGATTAAAGACAATCTTACAAAAACCCTTATGCTATATAACGAATATTATTTATTCGTCATATAACATAAGGCAAAAAAATGTTTATTGATCCAGACTAAAACTATTCAAACCATTCCTGTTAATCTTTACATCGATTGTAAATTTAGCAATTGAATCAATTACCAAATTGTTTAGAAACAAAAGTCCATAAACACGTGGATTACCCGGGTTCGAATCGTATCTTCCTTTTAAATAAAATGGATATACGTGATGATTTCCCGATTATAGTCCGCTTGGCGTATAATACATTGTTCTGTCATTTGGAAAATCTCTGTATGGAACTATATGCCCGTCAACAGTATAATATTTTGAAAGTGTATCAAATTCATATTTAGTAAAACTTCTTCCAGGAAAATACTGCATCACCAAATACTGTTCTATAACCGGGATTGTCTATTGCAAGGTCACCTGAACGGAACAAAAATCTTTCGCTGAGTCCCACTGAATCCCGTAACTGAATATCTTTATTTGTAGCATCTAATTCAGATACAATTTTCCCAAGATAAAGGTTTACCGCACTTAAGGAATTATCATTAAAAAATTCGCTTGCGTCAGATTGTCAAAAGCATAAATGCTTGAGAACAATATTTTAAAACTTGCATTCGCTGAATCTCTATCCGCAACTGTTACTGCATAACTTTTTGTAAACCAGCCCGGTTTCTTTGCTGTTACTATATAATCACCTGCACCAATACCCGATATCACGTAATTACCATCTGCATTAGTTGTAATATTCGATGACGTTGCGGGTACAGTCGTTATCAAAACATCAGGAACACCTAAATTAGTTAAAGAATCGGTTATGGTTCCTCTAATCGTAGAATACCCTACGTTCGTAATATTATTTTCATCGCATCCTGAGATAAGGATAACACCTGCAAGAATAGCGATTGTAAACATTGTTAGAATTGTCTTTTTCATTGTTTG
>CAVVJW010000035.1:0-40486 GCA_963748665.1 Ignavibacteriota bacterium
ACTTAATATTAATATTCAAATATGTGCATACAAAATAACTTGTTACTGCTTAATATCTCTATGTACGAAGTGAACCAGGAATGTTTTAATGATCTTGTTAAATAAAAAAGTACACACTGCATATTGTAGAATAATGACAGGTAAAACGGTAAATTATTATTAATAAATAGCAAAGTGTTTCTAAAAATTAATGCGTCAGTTTTTGGGTTATAGTTTGTAGTTTTTTTGAAGAAATGGTAAGCGACAGTATCCTTATTAAATAGAATATCATATCCGTTTTGATATAAGTTATAAGCCATAGGCAATTCATGTAAGTTCACAAAATAATCTTTCGGCACTTGATACTCAGATTTTTTCAGTACTTCTGCTTTATACATTACTGCACAACCTGTAAATATATAAGCCTTACATCTTGACTCTTTTGTCTCATCGATTTGCCAATTGGAAATATGTTGTTTCCCGGTGTTTTTATCATAAATATTAAATGCTATGCAGACACAATCGTTTCTGCCTAATTCTGTAACTGCTTTTTCTAATGCATTTTCTGAGGGATATGCATCATCGTCGAGTAGCAATATAAATTCTCCTCTTGCTTTTATTATACCCGTATTCCATCCTACAACTCCAACATTTTGCTCTAATATTATACACTCATAATTTGATTTTCCTTTAAGTAATCTTTTGTCCCGTCATTTGAGGCATTATCTACTATGATAATTTCATATTCCTTATAACTTGAATTGCTAATGTGTAATAATGTTTCCCGCAATATTTCTATCCTGTTGTAAGTAAGTATTACAATTGATACTAATCCTTTAATCATTTTTGATGTATTTATTAAATATATTCAAAGCTCGGGCTATAACTTGATCCATATTATAATACTGATATTCTGCTAATCTACCGCAAAACATAGCATTCTTTAGCTTGGAAGCTTCTAAGAAATATTTCTTGTATAAAATATGATTGTCATCATTTGGAATAGGGTAATAGGGCTCACCATTTTTTCGTGGGTATTCGTATGAAATTGTCGTTGAGTTACAGTCCTGTCCTGTAATGTGCTTATATTCAACAACTCTTGTATAATCTGTATCTGCATCTACGAAATTAATTTGAGCTACTTTCTGATATTTTATGACTGATATATTCATAAACTTAAATTCTACTGACCTGTATTGTAATTTTCCATGTTTATAATCGAAATATTGATCATAGGGCCTGTGAAGATTAAATATTTATAATCTATATTATTTTTTATTTCTTTAAATGTCTTATTAAGGATTATTTTGATGTTTTTACTTCTTGTAATTTCTTTAAATAATTTGTAATATCCATATTTGGGAATAATTTGATACTTGTCCTCAAAATATCTGTTGTCATTATTATGTCTTATTGGAATTCTTCCGCATACTCCCGGGTTTAAATCTTTTGGTTCATATCCCCACTGTTTTTTTGTATAATGCTTGAAGAATGCTTTGAATAAATCATGGCCTATTTTACTGACAATTATATCTTCTGAATTTTTTATGTCTTTTTTATAACTCCGAATTTGATTAAGAAATTCTTTGCTTCGTTTTCATTTAATAAATTTATTTTATAAAATTTATTTAGTGTATTTATATTTACTGGTATTTCGTAAAATTCGTTGTTATGATAGGCAAGTACTTTATGCTCATAAAATCTCCATTCAGTAAATAAAGATAAATACTCATATACGGTTTTATTATTTGTGTGAAAAAGATGTGGACCATATTTATGGATTAAAACATTATGAGAGTCATATTCATCTATTGAGTTTCCACCTATGTCACTTCGTTTATCAATAAGAATTACTTTCTTTTTGAGAATATTGGCTATTCTTTCAGAAAGTACGCTCCCGGCAAATCCGCCCCTATAACAAGATAATCACATTTTAGCATTTGTCTTAAAATCCTTTATAATATACTTTAAATAAATAATAAGGAATGTTAAAAACACAATTATTTCGGATGCAACAGTTGCCCACGCAGAGCCGATATATGAATATCCGGGTATGAAGATAATATTTAATGCAACATTTAATATTGCACCTAAGGATATAGCAATCATATAGAGCTTTCGTCTATTCCAGGCAAGCAAAGGATTTCCTAAAAATATATTTAATCCTACTATCATAATATTTACTCCAAATATTTTCAATGGATAAAGTAGACTCAAAGTATTTGTCTGTGAATAATAATAATACAATTTTATCAGCGAAAATTATTATAAATGAGGATATAGCAATTGATGTTGATATTAAAAACACCCCATACTTAGAAAATAGCGATTTTAGTTCATTATTAAAGTTTTTAAATTTTGATAGTTTTGGAAAAAAAACAGTTAATATTGAATTTAGCGGTATTAAAGCAAACAAAAAGAGTTTTACTGAAATACTATAAACACCTGTTTCATAATTTCCCTTCATATACTTTAATAGAACTAAATCTAAATTGTAATAAATTAGTATCATTAGCATTGAAAATCCTATCGGGCGTTGAATATAAAAATAAAATCTTCATTAAGCGGATTTTTATTTTTTTAAACACAATTCTTTCCCTGTATATGAAATATAAGTTAATTGTTAATTGTGAAATTAAAAGTGAAATAGGGATTACAATCATATTATTAAATATATTTAATAATATAAACGATAAGACTGTATAGCCCAAAGATTCTATGATTCTGTAAACTGATGAAGTGCTCATCATATTACGGCTTTGAAAGTACCAGTTAATATTTAATGCGGTACTGAATAAAGTAGCTCCCCAAATTAAAACAAAAATCATCTCTTGTTTTGAAGTCAGAGAAAATGTAAACACTAAGAGAATTATAAACGAAAGAGAACTGACACAGCAATCTTTAAATATATTCCTGTGATTAAAATTACATTGTTATCGAGTCTTGCTTTCTTTGAAACAAGACTGATTAGATATAAGTCAAAGCCAAAATTGGAAAATAAGTAAAGAAAGGAAATCAAGGCTGAAGTAAAGCCAACTAATCCAAATCCATCTATCAATAGTAATTTTGCCAGGTATATATTCAAAAGGAAACCCAAAACTTTTGAAGTTATTTCCGCAAAACTAATATATGTTATATTTCTAAATGTTTTATATATAGTATATTAACAATTTATGTTTAATCTTAAACTCCTGTATGATACCTCTTGAAATGTTTAATGATTCGAAATTTTAATTTAAAAGTTATATTGTGTTTTCTGATATAATTCATAAAACTCGTTCCTAATAGACTAAACATCAAATATCTTACTATCTTAAAAAATTTACCTGGTACAAATAACAAGCTTTTAATAAAATATTTATTGGCATTTGACATAGTCCCTTCATAGAATTTAGTAATCCTAATCTGAAATAAAGATCGAATTTTGCATTTCTATTTGCGACCAACATTTCTCCGGCTTCCAAATAGTTTTTTCCTAATTCATACGATTTCTGTACAGTTTCTAAATCCTTCGGATATGCATTTTTTTGGTTCAATTTGATTCTATAATAATATAATGGTATTTGTATATTATGTGAATTGTATTTATTCTTAAAAGTCTTAGAAACAATTCAAGATCTTCTGAAAAGTCTAAATCTGGATTATACATACCAACATTAGATAAAGCATTTTTTCTCATCATAACTGTTGGGTGAGCAATTGTAGAAATAACTGGCATCAGAAATTCAATATCTTTGTGATGCTCTGGTAATATACCCTCACCAAATATTCTGTTATTGTTAGTATAATAATAAAAATTTGTACCTACAATATCAACGGATTTATTTTCTGTTAAATATTTAAATTGTATTTCAATTTTATTTTCAACAGCAAAATCATCAGCATCAATTCTTGCAATTATATCAGATTTGGAATTTATAATTCCAAAATTTAATGCCCTAGGAATATTATGATCTTTCAAATAAAAATACCTAATTCTATTGTCATAATAATTTTTGATGAGATATGGAGAAATATATGTGGAAGAATCTAAGACTAACAATTCAAAATTGGTGAATGTCTGAACTAATATACTATTAATTGCTTGTTGTAAATGTTTGAAATCATTCTTTACTGGTAATAATATCGTTATATCGATTTTCAAATTACAATGATATTAATTTTAACATATATTTATCTATTGTTATTATTAGGATATTTTGAAATCTTTTCTAACATACTATCTTTTCTGGATAAACTTATTCTAATTATATATTTATGCAAAGCCCGTTTTCTTTTGTTAAGCCTTAAAGAACAAAATATTAACAGAATTGACTGGGTTAATAAGGTAAACACTTTATATAAATTAAAACGCAGAGTATCATGTTTTATGAAAAAAATATAATAACTTACGATTTGATAAAAATAAACTTCCTCTCTAATCTTGTTTATTGAAGGGTTGTTTAAAATGTATGTTATATTTGTAATAGGTACAAAGAATGTTTTATATTTCTTTAATTTAGCCCTTTTACAAAAATCAATTTCTTCCCCAAACAAAAAGAAAGATTCATCAAAATTTCCGATATTTCTTAAAACCTCATTTCTAATAAAAAAATAGGCACCCGAAACAAAATCTACTTCTATTAACTTTTTTCCTTCGTGTAAATTAATATTGAACCTTGAGAATCTATATGTAAATATTTTAGACATAATATTCAGAACCCAGCTAAATATTTTGCTTCTGTGGAAAAACGTGTTTAGTCCAATCTGCTCAGTTATACCGCTAGAAACTTTCATAAAATGTCCTATGGACGGTTGCCAGGTTTTGTCTGTATTTTGAATCAGACAACCTGCAATACTAACATTTCGATTGTTTTCCATAAAACTAATCATTTTTTCAAGATTTTCTTTATCTGATATGATAGTATCCGGGTTTAACAATAAGTAATATCTAGCCTGGTATTTTTTAAATACTAAGTTGTTTGCTGCAGCAAATCCAATATTATTGTTAATAAGTATTTAATTAATTCATACATCATTTTTCTGCTATTGTCTCTTGAATTATTGTCTATTACAACTAAACTTATTTTGTAATTACAGTAAATTATAGCATTAAAAACAGACCTTAAACAATCATCAATGTATTTATCGCCGTTCCAATTAACTATAATTATTATTAAATCTTCCAAATCATTATATTTTATGATATTCCTTAATAATCTCTTTGCAAAAATATGAACTATTAAAGTTATTTGCAATATGTTCTTTTCCATTTCTTCCAATAGTACTCGCATATTTGATCGAAATACAACAACATAATTTTATCTGCAATATCATTAGGATTATTATTTATTATTAATAATCCATTATATCCATCTTTAATAATTTCATTAATTCCGCCAACTGATATTTGCTATAATTGGTATTGATAATAAACTTGCCTCAAGTATAGAAAATGGAAGTGCTTCATCCTTAGAGGTAACCACAATTAAATCCATATCCGCTAAATAGTCGCTAATATTATTCAAATAACCGGTAAAATTTATTCTATCTTGTAATCCTAATTCAGCAATAGTTTCTATCAATCTTATGTAATATGAGTCAGTATCAGAAAAGTGACCAATAAAAAATAATTTAAAATTGATCTCTTTTAAATTATTTAATGCATTGAGAATAAATATATGACCTTTGCTTTCAATAATTGTACCAATATGTGCGATTCTAAATTCTGCATTATTTGCCCTTTTATCTTTAGAATTATCGTTCTGTAAATTAGGTTTAATTATTACTCCATTGTAAACAGAACCAAACTTTTTTTTATATTTTATTGAATTATGATAACTTTTCATACAGTATTTACTTGGAAATATAATTCTGTTGGCCAAATAGAAAATAAATGCAGAATAGTATTTAGAGTAAAAACCTTTTTTAAAGATTTCGTGTACATGTAAAAGTGTTTTAATCTTAAATAATCGTCCAACTATCAACGGAAATGGGTCTCTATTAGTATTGACATGCAATATATCCGGTCTAATTATTTTTATGTATTTCAATAAATTGAAAAAATACTCATAAGTGTTTATAATATATATGATTTTCTTCAAAAAGTTTGATTTTAATAATCTATTAATACCCCAATCTTCATACCCATTTCTCTTTATAACATGTACGTTGAAGTTTTCTACAATCAGTTTGTCGTAAAAACTATCTTTGTCTGGTAAGGTGAGGAAGACATCATATCCTTTTTTCTTAATTCTATGCCAAGTATATATATACTGTTTGGAGCACCACTGAATTTTCCCGTGTTAGATGTAAACAAAAGAAAAATTTTTTTAATCATAGCCAAACTATGGAATATTGAATGAAAATAATATGATAATATATATTCCAAATATATTAAAAAATACAGAACATATATTGTTCGTAGATTTTATTGAAAAATGCATTGAAATAATAAGTTAAATAAAGTTATGTTATTAGTAAATTCTGAATCAGTTAGTAACCGTAATAATCTTTTAAAAACAGCTAATATTAAACAAAGTATATTTGGACTATAAGACATATAATATCAACGGTATTGCTTTTAATGTTTTAAGACAATTTGAAATTCTTGACTTAATCAAATCAAAATTGAGCGAGAAAGTTTGTTGTAATTATTATTACATTAATGCTGGTTTATACAATCTAATTGTAAGAAACGCTAATCTTAAGCAACTATTTAACAAAGGATTAATCATCAATGATGGAATAGGGATTAATTATTTTTTAAAATCTTATTAAATAGTACACTAATAGAAAAAACAGTTACTACTGATATATGGAATTTGATTTTGGGATATTGTAATGTCAAAAAACTTAATATAGTAATTTATGGCGGTCAAAAAAATAGATCTAAGCAGATATGTGAATTTTTAAAAACATATCCCGGGGTATGTTTGGTTGGTTATGCGGATGGCTATACTGAAATCGATATCAAAAAAATAAATGCTGATATTTTATTTGTAGGTTTAGGTTCATTCAAGCAGGAGTATTTTATAGACAGTATTTCTGATTATGAGGGGATTCCAATAAAAATTGCAGTAGGAAGTGCTTAATAGATTTTTGGTCTGGTGCAAAAAAAGAGCACCTTTATGGATGCAAAGGGTTGGTTTTGAATGGCTATATAGATTGTTTCAGGAACCGAAAAGACTTTGGAAAAGGTACGTTTTTGGTATTCCTGTTTTTATATTTCATATCTTAATTCAAAAAGTTAATTTAATGTTAAAAAAAGTATGATCGGAAAATGAAACGAATTTTTTACTTTATTTTACTTTTTGCAAATGTTTCTTTTGCTCAGAATTTTTTAATTGGATAACCCCGAATAAAACTTACCTGAAATTGTATGTTGCTGATGATGGTATATACAGAATTAATAAATCAGATTTCTGATAATGCAGGCATAAATACTTCTTCAATAGACCCTCGTACGGTAAAGGTTTTCTATAAAGGTATTCAGATGCCGATATATTTTTTTGGTGAACAGAATGGCGTTTTTGATGATAATGACTATTTCGATTTTTATGGTCAGAGAAACTATGGCGGTAATACGGTCACTTATAAGAAGCCAATCAAACTAATGTACCCGATTATACAACGAATGAATATTATAACATTTATTCCGATACAAGTGTTTATTGGGTCGGCTGGGATGGTGCTAACGGACTCAGACTGACTGAATATAATTATAACTCTTCGGTTTTTTATAATCAGAATTATTTCTACTCTACAGTTCATTTTGAAAAAGATTTAATCTATTCTCTTGGTGAAAGACGGAACAGTAGTGATTACAGAAATTTTAACAACGAAAAGATTTCGGGCGAAGGATGGTATTGGAGGGAAATGAACAGGGGAAACGTCATTAGTTATACTTTCAGGACTCCCTATTTATCTGATATTCCCCAAACCTGTTTGTTAAAATTATTCGCGTATCCAAATTCTTATGTGGATTCCATTTTTAATGAGCATAGATTAATTGTACGTGTAAACGGAACGATTATTGATACAATAAAGCGGGACAATTACAATAAAATTGATACAACCTTGGGATTTTCTTCGTCATTGCTCTCAAATGTTAATCAAAATCAAATATCAATCACTTACACAGGTGCTGGCACGTATGTTGGAGTAATGCTATTTGATAATTTTAACCTGCAGTATCCAAGAAAGTTTTCTTTTGAAAATTCCAAACTCAATTTTAGTTCGAATTTTAGTGATACTTCAGGTGTGAAATATAAGGTTAACGGATTTAGTTCTAATATGGATTTGAATATGTATGATGTTAAAAATAATTTATATTTCAGTAAATATAGCAATATTGGAGAACATGCATACTTTACCGGCAAAGATACTGGGAAATTTGAAATTGCTAATCTTACATTAACAAAACCCTTTCGTATAAAACAACGCCAGGTACCAAATTTTTTAACAAATCGCACGGGCTCTGTAAAATAACGTATATTGTTTACAATAAGTTACTTGAAAATTCCGCGGAAGCTTTAAGACAATACCGTGCCACACACGATAATTTCAGAACTGTTAAAACAGAAATTGAAGATATATACGACATTTTTAATTATGGAATGGAAAACCCTGTAGCAGTACGTTATTTCGTTAAAAATGTTTATGATAACTGGCAATCACCAAAAATTAAGTACCTGTGTCTTTTCGGAAGAGGATCCTTAGATCCCAAAAAGAATTCCCAAAGTTCAGCATTTTATCAGAACCTTATTCCTGTTTATGGAAACCCTCCATCTGACGGTTATTTTGCAAATTTCAATCTCGGGTACTTTTACTTACTATCATCAGATTTCGGTTGGAAGAACTCCTGCTTTAACAAATCAGGAGGGAGCAGATATTGTAAACAATATAATACAATATGAAAATCAAAGTTCAATTCCTTCAAAGTGGTTTAAGAATTTTATTATGATAACCGGAGGGCAGACAATCCAGGAGCAAATACAATTTGCATCACAATCTGAATATTTTTTGAATACTTACATAAAACCTCCTCCCAATTCCGGATATCCTGTCAGAATATTTAGAAATGATTCTACAAGCGGTGTTACGTTTAACTATCAGGATTCCATTAAGAACGCTATTAACACAGGAGGCATGATTGTTAACTATATCGGTCACGCAGGAAGCAATACGTGGGATAATGGTCTTGATGACCCTAATGTGCTTTCTAATCAATACAGAATGCCTGTTATTTTTAGTATGACCTGTTTTACGGGGAAAAACGCAGAAACACAATTCAGAAGTTTCGGTGAAAAGTTTATTAATATGCCTAATAAAGGAGCCATTGGTTTTATCAGGTTCTACAGGCTGGAGTTTTTCCGGTTCCGGAAATACTTTCAACGAGCATCTGATAAAAAGTTTTACAAAAGATACTACAAGACGTATAGGTGATATTTTAAGATATGCTTCAAGGATATTATCTGCGGATTCTGTTAGTTCCGTTGTAAGAAATACTGTTAATTGTTATTGTATGCTTGGCGACCCTGCTGCATTACTTCTAATGCCAAGATATTCTGAGTTTGTAATTGAACCTGCTGATTATAAATTTGCAAATTCTTTTCCGTCAATTCGTGAAACAATTAAGTTAACAATTTATCCGAGGAATCTGGGTATATTTGCTGATTCTTTGAAGGTTTCATTTCGGATTTTAAAAAACGGAAATCCGTTCAGGACGAAGGACACTATATTGTATAACTTCGGATTAATCGATACTTTGAATTTTAATTTTGTACTCGATTCAGCAGGTAACTATTCCGTTAAAGTCCAGCTTGACCCCGATAACTGGAACACACAGGAAATTAAAACTAATAATATTATAATAATTCCGGTATTACTTAAAAACATTTCTTTTATCCCTTTGAAGCCAATCGACAATCAGGTAATCACTTCAGATTCTGTTGAAATAGTTGGTATTAATCCAAATGTCGATTTCAGAAGTAATTCTGTTAAGTTGATTTTACAGATTGACTCATCAAAAAATTTCAACTCTTCTCTTTCAAGGTCTTATTTTGTAAACAATCCAACAGGACTTGTAACAAAATTTAAAGTGGCTTTTCCGGTAAAAGACTCCGGCATTGTTTATTTCTGCAGATTAAATGCTGTAATTAATACAGATTCATCGGGATGGTCTGAGAATAGAAGATTTATATATGGAAGTAACAATGCTAATTTTATTAAATCTGATAAATCTGAAATCGATCAGATTGTTAATGTTTACAAGAAGTATGTCAATCAGTATAATTCTACTGACTTATTCAATGCCGCAGTTAAGAATGATAGTATTACGATTAGTAAGTATAATGGAAATATTGTAGCTCAGTCTTTCGGTTCTGATATTTTCTGCTACTACATTTTTATCTTTGAATGGTGTAGAGTTCAAGTTGATTGATACAGTCTATTGGGGAGGAATAAACGTTTTTAAGATTAATAAAGCTAATTGTAGAATTATTGATAGAAAACATTTTATTTTTACATCTAATCTTTCTAATGATTCAACTTTGAGTTTTTTGAATACCTTTGATGAGAACCACATTTTAGTTATCATCAAATCTATTCCATATAATACAAATTTTACTTTTAACAGTGGTTTGAAGGCAAAGATTAAATTATTTGGGAGTACCGCATATAGATTCAGTGGATCTGCAGTCTTATTCATTTTGGAGTTTCATAAGTTACAGTCAATTTCCGAATTTTGTAAAGTCCGAAAAATTCTCAAGAATAACCGGTCCAGCTACTTGTACTATGCAACCATCTTTTTATCATGATTCAGCATACGTCTATAATAGTTTTATTCCTGCAAAATCGTATGGCTCATTTAAATGGTCTAATATTGTTCCTCAAAACACATATTTATACTTTGATGTAAATGGTGTTGACAGGCAAAATCAAATTATTCCATTGTATCGAAATCTTACTAATAACTCATTTGTAAATTTAGATACGTTAAGTTCTGCTTTCTTTCCCGGTATTAAGTCTATATAACAAAATTATACGTGGATTCGCTTAACGGCATACAGTCACCGGTTTTTAATAATTTTAAATTTACTTATACTCCTGCATCGGAAATTATTGCAGATAATTATTCGTTTGTGAAAAGTGATTCAGTTTTTCGTGACGGCGATACTCTTGATATTTCTGTAAGATATGGAAATTTTGGCTTTGCACAGGCAAACGGTATCTTAAACAAATGGTTTGCAACTTCACCGAATGGTCTGAAGTTGTTAAAGTCAGATACTATTTTCTCGCCGTTAAAAATCGATTCAATGTCTTTTTCGAATGTCAAACTTTCTACAATCGGACTTAGAAACCCTAATAAACCGTCAGATACTATAAGTATATTCTTTGAAACATCTTTGATTAATTCCCAAAACGAGTTCTATACTTATAATAATAGTGCCGTAACAAGAATAGTTGTACAGGGTGATACTGCTAAACCTGTTATGGATATTACTTATGATGGTGTTAAAGCAAACAGCGGTGAGTATATTTCCGCACAGCCCAAAGTAGTTTTAAAATTCCTCGATGACAGCAAAATATTTATTAAAGATACTTCAAATATACTTGTCCAGCTTGATGATACACCTGTTTGGTATTATATAAACGGTATTAAAAACCCGTTAATTGATTTACAGTTTGTGAATAATAAATTTTTACAGGCAACACTTTATTTTAATCCGGTACTCTCCGATGGAGAACATAAATTCCGTTATATTTCTTTTGATAATAATAATAATTTTGCGGATACTGTTGTTCATTATCTGACTGTTAATCCGGAATTGAAAATTCTGGACTTGAAGAACTATCCGAATCCAATGAAAAATGAAACGAACTTCATTGTTTATTTAACGGGTAATATGTCGCCGTCTAATTCAAGGATTAGAATATTTACAGTTGCAGGAAGACTAATTAAAACGATTGAACCGCCTTTAAATATTGGTTTTAATCAGGTATTTTGGGATGGTAGAGATGAAGATGGCGATTATCTGGCAAATGGTGTTTATTTTTATAAACTTATTACGGAAGGGAATAATAAAAAGGAATTCTCTGCAGAAACTTGTTATTTTGAAATAAAATAAAATTTATCGTAAGTAATATTATGATACATCAAATATATAAAAATATTATCAAAAACATAGATTTTTGTTTGGAGAATGTACAAAAAAACAACAAAAATTTATCCGCGAAAATCCGTTTAATCTGTGTAAATCCGCGTTCTATTATTTTAGGTATAATGTTTTTGCTTTATTCAAATCTTGCTTTAACCCAGAACTACAACTGGATTACTCCAAACTCAGCATACCTGAAAATGTATGTCACGAGCGATGGTATGTATAGAATAGATAAAAATGATTTTGTGAATGCAGGAATAAATGTGACTACTATCGACCCCAAAACTGTCAAACTATACTATAAAGGCAATCAGATTCCAATCTATTTCTTTGGGGAAGAAAATAGTGTCTTTGATGATAATGATTATTTTGATTTTTATGGTATGAGGAATTATGGTGGGCTGACAAATGCATACGATATTTCCAATAACGTAATATATACAACTGACGAATATTTAAATTTATATTCTGATACTTCTGCATATTTTGTCGGATGGGGAGGGGCAAATGGACTGCGTTATAGTGCTTACAGTAATTCATCCTCGAATTTATATCCATTTGATTATTATTACCAGAAATATCATTTTGAACAGGATTCGGTCTATTGGCTTGGTCGATCTAATCCAGATTCTGACTTCGGAAATTTTAGTAATGATAAATATATTGGCGAAGGTTGGTATTTAAAGACATTGCAGAATGGTAATTCTTTGAAAGAGCTTTTAATGTAAGCTCACTTTCAACAACATCTCTGCAATGCAGATTAAAGGTTTTTGCATATCCCGCTAATCAAAACACATCTATTACTAATGAGCATCGTCTCGTTTTAAGGCTTAATGTTACTACACAACTCGATACTATGTACAGGGACAATTTTAATCGATTTGATACAACTATTTATTTTTCCAGTTCCCTTCTCGTTAATGGTAGCAATACAATGAAGTTCTGAGCAGACCTAATACAGGGGTTCCGGAGAAGTATTATAAATTTTGATATGTTTGAGATCTCATATCCGAGAGCTTTTGTTTTTGACAGTAATACAATTTCTTTTAATAGTGATATACCGGATTCTTCTTCCAGAATATTCAAAATTAAAGGATATGTCTCATCTAATCCCGTAAGTATAATTGATATTTGAAAAATAACACACGTATTTCGAGTTTTACCTTCTCGGGAGATACATTGATATTTATTGGAAAAGGTAATGGAAATTATGAAATAATAAATAAGAACATTTCTAAGAAACCGGTAAAAATTAAACAAAGACAGGTCCCGAATCTTGTTTACATCCTCTACAGGGGCAGATTATCTGGTTGTGTATAATAAACTTTTTGAGACACCAGCAGAACAACTGCGGCAGTACAGAAATACACACGACGGTTTTCGTTCGGTTAAAGCAGAGATTGAAGACATCTACGATATTTTTAATTATGGTATTGAAGACCCCGTGGCAATTAGAAGATTTACTAAAAATGTTTATGACACCTGGCAAACACCAAAGGTTAAGTTTCTTTGTCTTTTCGGTAGAGGTTCATTAGACCCCAAAAAGAATTTTGGAGCATCATCTGTATATTATCAGAATTATGTACCTGTATATGGTAATCCTACAACTGACGGATACTTTGCAAATTTTAATTTTGGAACCTTTACTTACGCTCATAAAATATCAATTGGCAGGTTACCTGTTTACACATTACAAGGCGCAGGATATGGTGAATAAAATTATAAATTATGAAGGACAAGAATTATCTAATTGGATTAAAAATCCAACGTTTTTATCCGGTGGTTATAGTATAAGCGAACAACAGCAATTCGTAAAATCCAATCAAATTACTTTATTAATTCATACATAAATCAACCTCCAATTTCATCAATTGTAAAAGGTAGAATTTTCTTAAATGATTCTTCTGGTCTTGTCGTTTATAATTTTTCTGATTCAATTAGAAATACTATAAATAGGGGTACATTACTTGTAAATTATATTGCACATGCGGGTAGTGGATATTGGGATTATGTTTTTGATGATCCGGCAATTCTATCTAATGGATTAAAAACACCATTTGTTTTAAGTATGACATGTTTTAGACAGGAAAAACAGCTGAGTATAATGTTAGAAGTTACGGTGAAAAATTTTCAATATATTCAAATAAAGGGGCTATTGGATTTGTAGGAACTTCAGGATGGAGTTTCACTCAAACAGGTAATACCTATAATGACTTTTTGCTGCAGGGTTTTTCAATGGATACACTCAGAAGAGTTGGAGATATTGTCAGAAAAGCTTCTGGTTTAATATCTATAGATACAAATAATTTTCATGCAAGAAATACAAATAATTGTTATAGTTTAATAGGGGATCCTGCTTTAAAAGTTAATACTCCCAAATTATCCCGAATTTCGAATTCAATCTTCGGATTACTTATTTATCTAAAGTTAATCCGTATTCTCGGGAGATGTTAGACTTAATAATATATCCTCGTAATCTTGGAATAAATGCAGACTCCTGTAAAATCCGATTCCAAATATTAAAAAATAATGTGAATTATAAAAATAAAGACACAATTATTTATGGTTTTGGTTTTATTGATACTCTAGATTATAAATTCTCAATTGATTCAACCGGAAGTTATGATATAAAAATTATTTTAGATCCTGATAATTGGAATAATAAAGAGAGTAAAACAGATAATATAATAACAATTCCGTTAATTATTAAAAATTACTCGTATTTTCCTCTTAAACCTGTAAATAATCAAATAGACTTTGGTGATAGTATAGAGTTTGTTGGAATTAATCCGAATTTTATTCTAAGAAATAATGCGATTAAACTTATTCTCCAAATAGATACAACCTCGAATTTTAATTCATCTTTTTTGCAAACATTCTTTGTAAATAATCTTTCTGGTATTATTCAAAAATTTAAGAAACCAATTCCAGTTGTAGATTCAAATATTGTTTACTTTTGGCGATTAAACACTGTTTCCAATAATGACACAATAGGTTGGACGGAACCCAGAAAATTTACGATAAGAGGCAACTTAAGTTCTAACGATTCATTGGTAAGAATAAAAAAGAGCAAATTAAATGCAATTTAATGATGATGAAATGGTATTTATTTCTTCAAACACTTTGACTCTTAATAATTATAATGCAGATATATCTATACGTTCTCAAACAGTAGCACCCTGGTCTCCTTCTTATATAAATATTGATAGGAAAGGTTTTACATTCGATTGGGATAAAGATGGGTTACATTTGTTTAAAATTGATAAAACTACGGGAACAATTATTGACAGAAGACGATTTGTTATAAATAATGTTTTAGTGTCTGATACAATAATTAATTTTTTAAATACTTTTGATAGCACTAAATATTTGTTAGTATGTAAAGTATTTGCATCAAGTGGAGGAACAACTTTGTCAGTAAATGCTAGAAATAAATTCAAGGAGTTTGGTAGTAGTTATGTTGATTCCGTTGGATCGTTTGGTTGGTATAATACTTGGAGTATGATTGGTTATAAAGGATTTAACACTTTATTAAACAAAGAATCGTTTGTCTATTATGCTGGTGGTAGTGGAGATCCAAGCATGCATTATTACAAGGTTATTATAATTTTCTCTACCCCTCCGGCTCCATCACACAAACTTTCGGTCCCGCTCAAACCTGGCAGAATTTTAACTGGCAGCAGGAAGTGTTTCCGAATTCGAGTTCGTTCTTCGATGTGTATGGTATAAATCGTAATAATCAGGAAACGCTTTTGATGTCGAATGTTACTACTAATAATAATGTTGACCTGTCAGGTATTAATGCCTATCAGTATCCAAACTTAAAATTAATTACAAGACTTTCTATTGATTCAATATCAGGATATCAGTCACCTGTTTTCAAAGGAATTAATTTAAATTACGTCGGTCCGCCTGAAATCGCTCTCGACAATAATTCGATTTTCAAATCTGACTCCATAGTAAGCGCAGGCGATAGCATTGGTATTGGAGGCGTTTATTATAATGTAGGTTATGTTCCGCTCAACGGTCACGTAAGGTCGTTTTATGCACTCGATGGCGCCGGAAACAAAGTTCCTCTCCGCTCAGATACAATTTTCACTCAACTGAAAGTTGATAGTTCGATGTTTGTTAAATCTACTTTCAAAGTAAATGGTCTTCCAATTCATAAGAAATACATAAATCAGGTTTCTATAGTTCTTGAAGTTACCGCCTTGAACCAGAATGATATTTATGATTATAACAATTCTGTGATTTCTTCATTCTTCGTGAAAGGTTCGCTTACTGAATTTAGTACAGAAGTTTTCTCAGATGGAGTTAAACTTTTTGGAAATGATTATGTCCGCTCTAATCCTGAAATGTTGATTAAACTTACGGGTAAATCTATCGATGAACTTCTTGCAACCGATACATCCGTGTTCAGAATATTGCTGAACAATAAATTTATTTCTTTAAATCAGGGTGACTCAAAGTCGAACAACAATACTAATCTTATTAGGGAAACCGATAAAGGCAACTTAATACTGAAATTCACTCCGCAGCTTCAGAATGGAATGAATGATTTGAAACTTATATCATACAAAAATAATTCTTACGATACTGCAAAGTTTGTTTTGAATGTTACCAATGAAACTTCGTTGAAAGATGTTTATAATTTCCCGAACCCGATGAAAAATGAAACAGTGTTTTCATTCACACTAACAGGAAATCAGTTACCGACAGAGTGCAAAATTAAAATTTACACATCTGCAGGCAGAGTCATAAAAGAAATTCTTGTTCCTGCAAGTATAGGTTTTAACCAGACGCAATGGGATGGGCGTGATGGTGACGGAGATTACATTGCAAACGGCGTTTATTTCTATCGTGTTGTTTACAAGGGTTCGACCGAAGCCGTTTCAGATATAAGAAAACTTGTTGTACTAAAATAATAAATCTTACCAAAAACGGACATCACAAAATGTCCGTTTTTTCATTTTCCTTATTAATTCTATTGACTTTCAATATTTTTTCGCATATTTTTGTATTAACTAAATGGTTAAACTAATTAGTTTAAGTATATGGATAATGAAATGATTCAAAATATTGATGATTCGGCAGAAAGAAAGATTCTGGAGGCGGCTAAACGTGTTTTTCAGCATAAGGGTATGTTTGGGGCGCGTATGCAGGAAATTGCTGATGAAGCGGGAATAAACAAGGCAATGCTTCATTATTATTTCCGCTCAAAGGATAAACTTTTTGATGCCGTGTTTCAGGATGCCGCAAAGAATTTTTTCTCCAAAATCAGAGAACTCATAAGCGTGGATAAACCGCTTTTTGAGAAAATCGAATATTTTGTTGAAAACTACCTTGAGTTACTTTTGCAAAATGCTTTTATCCCCGCATTTATTATTACAGAAGTTCATCAAAATCCTGATAGAATTAAAAATATGTTTCTGCAAAGCGGAGTTAATCCGGAGTTAATTTTTTCTAACGATATTAAATCTGCTATTTCTCTTGGTATTATCCACCCTATAGATCCAAAACAACTAATAATCAATATTGTTGGTCTATGCGTTTTTCCCGTGGCAGCAAAACCAATTATTACAAATATGCTGAAATTGAGAGAAGATGAATATCAATTATTTATTGAAGTCCGGAAAAAGGAAGTAGCAAAGTTTGTTATTAATGCAATTAAAGTTCACTAATATGTTATACAAAAATTTAATACTGTTATTAATTTTCTTTCAGGCAGGTGCATATTCTATTTATGCACAGGAAAATTCAATATCCCTGAAAGAATGTTATAAAATTGCTTACGAGAATCATCCAAATTCTAAGCAAAAAGATTATTATCAGTCTATCAGCTCTTTGAAACTGGATAACATCGGAATTAATTTTCTTCCGCAGATTTCGTTTAAAGGGCAGGCAACTTATCAGTCTGATGTAACAAAATTTGGATTAGATATACCATTCTTCCAGCCAAATATTTTAAGCAAAGATCAGTATAAACTCACTATGGATGTCCGGCAGTTGATTTATGATGGCAATAATACTTCGTCACAGAAAAATGTTGAATCAAAACAAATACTTGTAGATGAGCAAAAAGTTGAAGTCGATTTGTTTTCGCTTAAACAAAGAATAAACGATTTGTATTTCAGCGTTTTACTTCTTCAGGAAAAAAGAAAAGTCAACGAGGTTCTGATTAGTGATCTAAAATCAAGAATTACGGAAACAGAATCGCGTATTAAAAACGAAGTTGCGAACCTTAATAATCTTTATATCCTCCAGGCTCAATTGCTTCAAACAGAACAGGAAATTCAAAATATCGAAACCGATATAAATGGGAATTTGAAAATGCTAAGTGAGCTAATAGGGTCAAACCTTCCTGAAACTGTTACTCTTAAGTATCCCGATTTTCAGCAATTTACGTTCGATGACAATCTATCGGCAAGACCTGAATATAAACTTTTCGAGTACCAGAAAGAACAGTTGAATTCTTATTCTGATGTTATTTCTTCCAAGGTTCTTCCAAAGTTATCCGCTTTTGGGCAGGCGGGTTACGGCAGACCGGGGTTGAATATGCTCGATAATTCTTTTCAGCCATTCTATACTGTCGGACTTTCTGTTTCGTGGAATCCTATAAACTGGAATTCTGATAACAATGAAAAACAAATCTATCAGATTAATCAGAAAATCGTGGATTCGCAAAGGGAAGCATTTGAAAAAAACGTGAAGGTTATACTTGAAAAACATAAATCCGACATTGAAAAATATGAAAACCTGATTAAGAAGGATGAAGAGCTAATCTCACTTCGTGAAAAAATTGTTGCCGTTACATATTCTCAATTTCAAAACGGCACCATCACGTCAACAGTCTATATAACAGAACTTAACAATAAAACACAGACACAGTTAATGCTTGAAACTCATAAGGTTCAGTTGCTTCAGGCAAAAATTAATTATTTAACCACAAAAGGAATTTACTAATATGAAAAATATTTTAATAATCGCAGTTGTTTCTCTTTTCATTCTATCGGGCTGTTCAAACGATAAACAGAAATCGGATGCTTATGGAAACTTCGAAGCAGTTGAAACTATCGTTTCCTCCGAGTCAAGCGGTAAGATAAATGAACTTAACGTTGAAGAAGGACAAATTATTGACGCGGAAAAAGTCGTGGGTTACATAGATACAAATCAGTTGTACCTGAAAAAACTTCAACTCGTTCAGCAGAAAAGTACTGTTCGAACCAAGTTTAAAAATGTCTCTGCACAGATTTCTGTTCTTCAGGAACAGAAACGCGTTGCTATTCGCGAGAAGGAAAGAGTTGAAAGACTTCTGAAGGATAATGCCGCAACTGGCAAACAACTCGATGACATTAACGGTAACATAGATGTGATAAATAAACAGATTAGTTCTATTGATATGCAAAACTCAACTACCAACGAAGAACTTAAAGGACTCGATGTGCAGATAAATCAAATCGCTGACCAACTGCAAAAAAGCAGCATTACAAACCCCGTGAAAGGTACTGTCATTATAAAGTTTGCAGAGCAGGGCGAGATTGTTAACTTCGGCAAACCGCTTTATAAAATTGCTGACATAAGCGTTATGGAACTCCGCGTTTACGTTAGCGGCTCGCAGTTGCCGGAAATTAAACTCGGGCAGAAGGTTAAAGTACTGATTGATGAGGGCAAATTAAATTACAGAACACTCGAAGGTGAAATAAGCTGGATTTCATCGAAGGCAGAGTTCACTCCTAAAATTATTCAAACGAAAGAAGAGCGAGTTAATCTTGTGTATGCCGTTAAAGTAAAAGTTGTGAACGACGGCTCTTTAAAAATCGGTATGCCCGGCGAAGTTATGTTTAAATGATGAACTCGGTTGAGATAAACGACATATCAAAATCCTACGGTAAGGTTGAAGCCGTAAAAAATATTTCTCTTAGCGTGGAAAAGGGAGAAGTGTTTGGTTTCATAGGTCCCGATGGTTCCGGCAAAACCACGCTGTTTAGGATTCTCACTACTCTGCTCATTCCTGATAAAGGCAGCGCAACCGTTGAGGGTTACGATGTTGTTAAAGATTATAAAAAGATACGTTCATCAGTTGGCTATATGCCGGGAAGGTTTTCTCTCTATCAGGATTTAACAGTTGAAGAAAATCTGAATTTCTTCGCATCGGTTTTCGGTACTACGATTAAAGAAAATTATGATTTGATAAAAGATATTTATGTTATGCTCGAGCCCTTTAAAGAAAGGCGCGCAGGAAAACTCTCCGGCGGTATGAAGCAGAAACTCGCTCTTTGCTGTGCGCTGATTCATAAACCGAAAGTACTTTTCCTCGATGAACCTACTACAGGTGTTGACCCCGTTTCGCGAAATGAATTCTGGGATATGCTCGGTAATCTGAAAAAGGAAGGCATTACAATTGTTGTCTCTACTCCGTATATGGACGAGGCTTCACGTTGTGACAGGATTGCTCTTATGCAGAAAGGCATAACAATGGAGATTGATAATCTGCAAAACATCCTTTCGCGCTTCCCCAAAAAACTTTTTGCACTTAAAAGCGATGCGATGTTTCAATTGCTTAGCGACCTGCGTAATTATGAATTTGCCGATTCGGTTTTTTCCTTTGGCGATTCTTTGCATTACACCGATAAACGTGAAAACATAAACGAAGAAGAAGTTTTAAATTATCTGAAAAGTAAAAATCACCATAATGTTTTTTTGAAATCTATTCAACCAAATATTGAAGATTGCTTTATGGAGTTAATGAGTAAATAATATGGCAGATGAGTTTATCATAAAAGCAGAAAACATCACGAAGAAATTCGGCAGCTTCACTGCGGTCGATTCCATTTCGTTTTCCGTGAAGCCGGGCGAGATATTCGGCTTCCTCGGTGCTAACGGTGCGGGCAAGACTACCGCTATGAGAATGTTCTGCGGACTTTCCACACCCACTTCGGGAAAGGCAACAGTTGCGGGCTTCGACGTGTATAAGCAAACCGAACAGATTAAAAAGAACATCGGATATATGAGTCAGAAGTTTTCTTTGTATGACGATTTAACAGTTACTGAAAATATAAATTTCTACGGAGGTATCTACGGACTTTCAAAATCGAAACTTAAAGAAAAGACAGAATACTTAATTGACCTTCTGAAAATTTCAGATGCGCGCAACAAGTTACTTGCTTCTCTGCCGCTTGGCTGGAAACAGAAACTTGCTTTCTCAGTTGCTATCATTCACGAACCGAAAATTGTTTTTCTCGATGAACCAACGGGCGGCGTTGACCCCGTTACCCGCCGTCAGTTCTGGGATATGATTTACGAAGCCGCACACAACGGAGTTACTGTGTTTGTAACTACTCACTATATGGATGAGGCAGAGTACTGCAACAGAATTTCTATGATGGTGGACGGGCGCATTGCCTCGCTGAACACTCCCGATAATTTAAAGAAAGAATACGGCGTTGCGAGTATGCACGAAGTGTTCGTAAAGATTGCGAGGTACGCATAGATGAAAAGGTTTATTGCTTTCGTTAAAAAGGAATTCAAACACATTCTTCGCGATTACAGAACACTGCTGATTCTTTTCGGTATGCCAATCGCGCAGATTTTAATTTTCGGTTTTGCTATTACGAATGAAATCAAAGATGCAAAGATTGCGATTCTCGATTTTTCAAAAGACATGCGCACTCAGCAAATCAGCAACAAGATTCTTTCGTCGGGTTACTTCCTGCTTTATTACAATCTTAATTCCATCAGCGACATTGAGCCGGCTTTCAAAGAGGGGATTATAAAAGAAGTGATTGTGTTTGAACCTGAGTTCGGGAAAAATCTTGACAAGACAAACCTTGCCAACGTGCAAATCATTGCTGATGCCTCCGACCCGAACCTTGCTAATATGCTTATCGGTTACACATCGTCTATCATTCTCGATTATCAGAAAGAAATTTCCGAAGGCAAAAATCTTCCGCCGATGATTAACACCGACATTAAAATGCTTTACAATCCCAACCTGAAAAGTGTTTACGTCTTCGTGCCCGGGCTTATGGCTGTGATACTGCTTTTGGTTTCTGCTATGATGACATCAATTTCCATCGCAAAGGAAAAAGAACTCGGCACTATGGAAATACTTCTCGTCTCGCCGCTAAACCCTTTGCAGATAATAGTCGGCAAGGTGATACCGTATTTCGTAATTGCACTGATAAACTACATCATCGTTATAGTTCTTGCAAAATTTATTTTTCTCGTTCCGATAAACGGAAGTCTTTTGCTTTTAATTCTTGAAAGCATTTTGTTTCTCATCACTTCGCTTTCACTCGGAATTTTAATTTCCACCATCAGCAACAATCAGCAGACCGCCTTGATGATATCGCTTTCGGCGCTTATGCTCCCGACCATCATACTATCTGGTTACATTTTCCCGATTGAAAATATGCCGCTGCCTTTGCAAATCATCAGCAACATACTTCCCGCAAAGTGGTTCATCATTATCGTGCGTGGCATTATGCTTAAAGGCGTAACGTTTTCATACATTATGACGGAAACGCTTGTGCTTGCGGGTATGACACTCTTCTTTATTATGCTTAGCGTTAAAAAATTTAAAATCAGACTTCAATAGATGCGAACGATTATTATAATATTGAAAAAAGAATTTCTGCAGATTTTCAGAAACAAAGCGATGATACCGCTGATTTTCTTTTTGCCGATTGTGCAACTGCTGATTCTTTCAAACGCCGCAACTTATGAAATTAAAAATATTAAATTCAACGTGGTTGACTTCGACCAGTCGAGCTTCTCGCCGCGAACTTGTTTCAAAGTTTACAGCATCAAATTATTTTGTGCTGAACGAAGTTTCTTTTTCTGTGGAAAACTCCGAAGATAACTTCAAGCAAAACAAATCGAAACTAATAATTTACATTCCGCGTGATTTCGAAAAAAACTTTCGCAGAGATGGTTAATCGGAAATGCAGTTAATTATAAACGCCGAAGACGGTTCAGCCGCGGGCATTATAAACAACTACGCCTCAAACATCATCCGCCAGTTCAACGCCGACGTTGTGATAAAATCAGAAATAAAGCCCGAGCCCGTACCGCTTATAAACATTACGTTTTCCAACTGGTACAACCCCGAACTGAATTACAAAACCTATATGGTGCCGGGAATCCTTGTCGTGCTTGTAACGATGATAGGTGCGTTTCTTTCGGGAATGAATGTAGTTAAGGAAAAGGAGATAGGGACGATAGAACAACTGAACGTAACGCCGATTAAAAAATATCAGTTCATCATCGGCAAACTAATGCCGTTCTGGATAATCGGAATGGGCGAACTTGCGTTCGGTCTCGTGCTCGGAATACTGATTTTCAAAATCCCTCTGCTCGGCAGTCCGCTTGTGATATTCGCACTCGCCTCCGTGTATTTATTCGTAGTGCTCGGAATGGGTCTGCTGATTTCCACACTCACCGACACGCAGCAGCAGGCAATGTTCATAGCGTGGTTCATACTCGTGCTGTTTATTTTAATGGGCGGAGTGTTCACGCCCGTGGAAAGCATGCCCGACTGGGCTCAGCGCATCGCCTACTTCAACCCCATAGCGCAATTCAACCGTGCAATGCGAATGATAATGCTGAAAGGCTCCGGCTTCAAAGACGTACTTCCCACACTTTACTTCTTCGCGGTGTATGCCGCCGTGATGATGTCGCTCGCAGTATGGCGCTACAGGAAAACTGAGTAGCCCGTAGCCGAATTTTTCTATTTAAACAGAGATATTCCGCCTTATTGATATTTTTGTTTATGAATTCCCGTCAAGAACATTCGGGAATAACATATTAAAATTATTATTTCACAAACCTATATCCGGCAGTCGGAATTGTGTGGAGATGTTTAGGAAACGAATGGTCATTCTCCAGTTTTTTCCTGAGCATAAGTATAAAATTATCAACTGTACGGGTTGTTGGGAATACGTCATAGCCCCAAACATTGTCGAGCAAATCGTTCCGGGTAACGACTTCACCTTCATGCGCAAAAAAGTATTTCAGGATTTCGAATTCCTTAATACTGAGATGAACAGACTTCTTTCCTTTCGTTGCTTCCATTTTTTTAAAATCTACCGAAACGTCTCCAAATTTATAGACATCGGCAAATGATACTATATTATTTTTTCGTCTCAGGATTGCCTTTATCCTTGCGAGCAGTTCTCGTACGCTGAATGGCTTAGTGACATAGTCGTCTGCGCCGAGTTCAAGTCCGAGCACCTTGTCTGCTTCTTCGGATTTACCAGTAAGCATAATAACAGGAGTGTTATTGTTATCCTGTCTGAGGTTTTTACAAATATCAAAACCGTTCATTGAAGGTAGCATAACGTCGAGAAGTATTAAGGTCGGGCTTATCATTCTTTGCTGCTTTAAGCCCTTTTGCTCCGTCGCTTTCGTGAGAAACTGTATAATTCTCAAGTTCCAGGTTCTCTTTAAGCCCTTTCAGAATCGAAGCGTCGTCTTCAATAACTAGAATTCTGCATTTAGTGTTGTTCATAAAATAAAATTTAAATTTTAAAAATGAGTTTAAAAGTGGTTCCCTTCCCTCATCA
This sequence comes from Ignavibacteriota bacterium, assembly GCA_963748665.1. GTDB lineage: Bacteria > Bacteroidota > Ignavibacteria > Tepidaquicellales > Tepidaquicellaceae > CAIKZJ01. Next base: position 24,686 of record CAVVJW010000035.1, read on the forward strand.
GACTCAACCAATATAACTGCATCATGGGCGTCCATTATTGATTTTACAACTGTCAGACCAATTCCCGTACCTCCGGTATGGCTGTCTCTTTGCTGTATCCTGAAGAACTTGTCGAATATCTTTTCCCTGAATTCTACAGGTATTCCGATTCCGTTATCGGTAAATTCTGCAATCAGACTGCTGTTTTCCTGATACACGGAAATTTCAATAACAGGATTTAGCTACGGAATATTTCAGGGAATTTGAAAGAAGGTTGATAAAGACTTCGGCAATTGCGTCGGGGTCGCCTTTTATTTGCGGCATACCTGATGAAAACTTTTTTGTTATGCTTGCAGTTGTTTTTTTGAACTGATATTCAAATGTGTTTAGAACGTAATTCAATATATCTGTAACGCTAATATCCTGAAAATTAAAATGTTTAGTCCCTGTTTCGAACCGGGAGAAATCGAGAAGACTGTTTATCAGCCGATTAAGACGCTCGCCTTCGCCGGAAATTATACGGAGATATTCTTCCTTCTTTTCCCGGGGCAGTTCTGGTCTGTCTATCATTGTATCAACGAACATCTGTATAGATGTCAGAGGAGTTTTCAGTTCATGCGAAACATTTGAAACAAAATCCGATTTAAGTTTATTCAGCGCCTCAAGTTTTTCCTTTTCGATTTCCCTTACAAGAAGAATTTCCTGTATGTTAAGCTTGTTCAGCGCCAGATGTGATTGCAGGTGAGACTGTATTTATAAGCATCAAATCTGAATCCGAGAATTTCATCCCCGACAATTTTTTCCCGAACAGCAGATAACCTATAATGATATTCCTTTCAAGTTTCAGAGGAACAATCAGGCTTAATTTCATTTTTTTCATCAGGGCATATATATCCGAAGGCTCGTTTTCTCTGTCCTCCTCTGTCAGAAAATCAAAGTTATGGATTTTTTTTAATTCTGCCGACAAAAAATGAAAGTTTTCCTCCAGGTCAACACTTGCATTCATTGAATGTGTCAGTTTTAGGTTAACGCCTGACTCTGACCTTACAATAAATGCCGACCATTTGGAAGGAATAATAAGGTTCAGTTCGGTAAGCACACCTGAAGACAAGTCTGAAATAGAAGGATAATCTATTACCTTTGAGATAAAATTATTCACAGACGTATTGAAATCATATTTCTCCCTGTAGAAGATTTTATTAACATATTTCTGGATTAAAAGCCTCAAAGGATTAATAAAAACAGATATTAAGATTGCCGCTATGAGTGAAAAGAATACCTGTGAATCACCTATCAGATTCACAAAAATGCGGCTGAGAAAAAAGACCAACAGTGTATAAATCCCGAATATGGCAAATGTCAGCAGAGAATAAACAAGGCTACGCCGGAACAGGATTTCAATATCAAAAAGTTGATGCCGTATTATACCTATAGTAAAAGTTAATGGTATCAGAAACATAAATCCGAAAGCATATTCCTCTTTTATAACTGGCTGAAGATTTAAAAGAGACGGAATAGTGTATAACACAAGGTAAGGCAGCACTCCAAATATCATTCCTAAAAGTATCCACTGGATTCTTTTTTTATCTTCCTTATGGCTGCTGAAGTATGATTTAAAGAACAACACGCCCGCAAATATTATACTCAGCATTAAAACAGACAGCAGTATGTTCCAGTCCTCGTGGTATGCAGAGGCTGTTCCGTTTGTCACATTCAGCATCATTTCATACTGTGATTTTACCATCAGTATGCAAAACACGGCAAAGAACAGGTAAACTGCGGTAAGCCAGAAATTTTTCCTTTTGAACCTGGGCGATAGAAATGCGAAAGCAAAATGAACGAGCAGGGCAACTCCGAACAGGTATGCGAAAGAATGAACAGTTCTGACGGATAGTGCAAGCACAAAAGCATCGGCAGGAATTTTTCCCGGGGATGTGCAGACAGCAAGAGCGAAAAGATTGAACATCGCGAAAAGAATCATTCCTCTGAAGTCATCAGGCTTTTTTAAGGCAATATACAGGCTGAACAAAAACAACGAGCCTGCTACGAGAATACTTATAATAATGAATCCATTATCAGGATAAGCATTAGCAAGAACAATTTTCTGAATCTTCCCGTCAACCGACAGAGATACTTCATCGCCGACAGATTTCGTATCGAGAAAAGACTCAAAGAATCCGTCCGTTTCAATTTCGATTCCATCAATGCTCCTGACTATGCTTCCTTTTTTAATTACATCAGAATAATCTGCAGTAACAATTATTTTACCGTCTGAAAATACAGATATAAACGGAACGTCAGGTTTTACGGAAAGCAGATAAATCCCTGCAGCGGAGAAAATCACAACTGATGAGACAAACAGCACTTTGACAATATTTTGGAATACCTTAAAGTACATTTTGCTTTTTACTCTGTAAATTTTTTTGAATTTAGCGAATAAAAAATTAACAAACAATTGTATTTTTTGTTTGCCGTTTTCCGATATTATTTTTTGTAATGTTTTTTGACATTTTTTTGACAAATCATTGACATAAGCATGACATATTAATTCCGGGTAATTAACAATTTTGTACTGAATTTAAAATTAAATAAAGGAGTTTACACAATGAAAAGATTTACATTTATTTTAGCCGCAGTTCTGATAACTGCAAGTTTAGCATTTTCCCAGGGAGTGCAGGTAACTTTATTGCATACAAGCGACTCTCATTCCCATCTCACTGAATCAGGAGTAAAAAACACATCAGGTTATCCTACTCAGGGAGGAATTTCAAGATTTACCGGTATGGTTGGGTATCTTAAAGCCACTGAACCAAATCCGTTATTCTTCCATTGCGGAGATTATTCAGTCGGAGATTTCATGTTCAACAGTTATTTCGGTGTTCCCGAACTGCAGATTCTGCAGGGTGCAGGATGCGACGCAATGGCTGTCGGCAACCATGAATTTGACTTGGGCCCTGACCCATTATTAGAAGCTTTAAGCACTGCATTCCCATCGGGTGGCTTTCCTCTCTTATCGGCAAACTGCGATATGACAGCAAAACCTAACCTTGAAAATTTCATCAAGCCAAGAACAATGATTAATATCGGAGGAATTAATGTAGGTGTTTTCGGACTAACAATTCCTGACCCGACGATTAATTCAGCGCCCGTCATTATAACCGAAGATATTATGGAAAAAGCTTATGAAAACGTAATGATATTAAGAAGCGGTGGGGCGGATGTAGTTGTTTGCTTATCACACCTTGGTTTCAATCTTGATTATCTGATGGCTTCAAATATACCGGGAATTGATTTTATTCTCGGAGGACACGACCACGGAATTCAGAATACATCTGTTACAAATCCCGGGGGAACAATCACACGAATTTATCATTCAGGTGAATATTATATGAAACTCGGAAAGATTTCTTTTACCTTTAGCGGCGGACTTATCAGTAATGTAAACTATCAGTTAATTGACATTAATAATACTCTTCCTTCTGTTCCGGAAATTGATGCAACAGTTGAATACCTGAAAGCAGGTATAGTTAATAATTACGGAGATATATACACACCCGGTCCCAGTCGCTGTAAACCAACTTGAAAAGAATGTGAATCCGGAATCACCCTATAAGGATACACCTCTCGGAAACCTTGTTACGGATAGTTACAGGGACGTAACGGGAACAGAAATCGGAATCACTGTACAAGGACTGATGTCTGAGGCAATATATCAGGGGGGGATATCCGGAAGTGATGTATTCAGGTCTGTCGGATATGGATTTGATACAGATAACGGACTCGGATTCAGGTTAGTTACATTTAAGTTATACGGGGCAGAACTGCTTGGAGCAATGGAATTTGCTCTTGCAAGTGCTTCACAGTCTGCCGATTATTATCCGCAGGTTTCCGGTATGACATTTAAATTCAATTCAAACAGACCCGACAATAAGAAAATTGTTCGGGGCAGCGTTAGAATCGACGGAACACTTCTGAAGCCTGCAGGAAGTTATACATTAACATGCAACGAAGGACTGTATGGAATTCTTTCCTCAATGGGTATTACAGGAAGAGACGTTGTTGTAACAGGCACAAATGAATTTACTGCACTTTATACGAAAATTGCCACGCTTGGAAGCGTAAACTATCAGCCTGAAGGCAGAATAAAAGATGCAAAATATCTGCAGGAAAATGATTCAAAGAGCGGCGAGAACACAAACAAAATAGATTATAAACTGCACGAAAATTATCCAAACCCTTTTAACCCCGTTACCAACATAAAATATACGATAGCGCAAAATTCACTTGTGAATATCAGCATTTATGATGTAACGGGCAGACTTGTCAAAAACCTCGTCAACGAAATAAAGAATGCTGGAACATACACAATACAGTGGAATGCGTCAGGTTTATCAAGCGGAGTTTATTTCTGCAGGATGATGTCAGGCAATTTCAATTCAGTGAAAAGATTAATACTAACAAAATAATGAATAATTCAAATTATGCGGGTTACAGGGCGCCTGTAATCCGCTTAATTACAAAATTAAACTTTACAGAATAAAATGAAAACTAAAATATTAATAATCGTAATACTTCTTGAAATTATTTCTGGTTTCATTATCATTTTCACAGACTGATTCTGTTAAATCGTATTATATTAATAAAGTAAAAGTGATCACCGGGTAAATATTACGAACTCAGATTTTTTTACGGAACAACTGAGATCGGGAAACTTGTGGGAGTAAATGAAAATATTGTCCTTATTTTTAAAGATAACAGTATTGTAGAGTATTATATTTCTGATTTATTATCTATGAAAGAAATTGACCCTGGATACATAATTAATTTAACCAATAACACAGGAAGACGTAATAAGTCAATCTGGTCAATTAGCGCAGGGTACACTAACAACAAAAGAGATGACTATTATTACGGATATTATGAAAATGATGAAAATAAAGGCAACAAAGGATTTAACATACAAGGAGATATGGTTGTAAAATTATCAGATTATTTTGGATTTAGGGCTGATATAAATTATTTACATACTTTCGGTACTACCAAAGAATCATACTACAGTGACCCCTATTATAATTATACATACAAAACCGAATACGGTGATAACAGTATTTTATCATTAAAGTCAGGGATTCTGGTCGGCAGTATTGGGGATTACAACACTTTCAACTTTTATGCTTTCTTCGGAGGGGGTATGCTATATACTTTTCCGTTTGAAGTTAAAGAATCAACCAATAATCAGTACTATTATTATAATAACGGCAATAACAGAGGTGATGAAATAGAGATTGGATTCATCGGGGGTATTAGATTTAGTTATAAAATTAACAAGAAATATTCAATTTTTGTTGAACCATCATTTCACTGGTGGTCAGGTTCTACCGACAGGACTATAAACATTAATGGTGGAATTACTTTTAATCTTTAAAAGTGAATAATTTAAAAATAAACCAAATGGAGGTCAGAATGTTCATACAATTATTCAGATTTAACCGGCACCAAAGAATTTTTAAATTTATTATTTACAGTCTGCTTTTTAGTTTTTCTGTTTACACTTTTGGCTGTGTGACAACAACCAATGAATCGTATACTGCCGAAAAATTAAAGAAAACCCAGAATAATGAGGACTATGAGATTGTAATAATTATTACCAAAAATGCAGAGTCAATTAATGTAAAGGGGTTAGACGCAAAGTTACACAGGGAATTCAAGGGTGAAAAAGATGTAATTGTATATACTACTAAAGACACAACTTTTGTAAAACAAAAAGACGGCAGAATTGGCAAGATAGTTTCTCTAATCAATAAAAACAATTCCCCTTAAAGATATTCTGGAAGTATATGTGGAAAAAACAGAAACAGATGTTGCCGCAACTGTAATAACTGTAATAGCCAGTACCAGTTCTAACAGTATTAGTAGCGTCATGATCTTCTTTGGCGTCAAAGCAATCCTGCCCGTTCTTTTATTCTTTTGACGGCACAAAATATGTCTTTGACGCGGAGTCTATCGGGGGCGCTATAACGGAAGGGTTAAAAAGGACAGATTATTCCAGAATGGATTATCTGAAACCGAGTGAAGGTTATTATAAAATATTGATACGAAATGAAGCGGACGAGACACAGCATATTGACGAATTAAAACTCTATGCGGTTGACCATCCTGAGAACACCGAAGTTGTTCCTGATTACGAGGGGAATTATACAGCTTTCAGCGAATGCGTTTCTCCTTTAAGAGTAACAGACGAAAAGAATAAAGACGTCACAGCATTCTTCAAATCAAGGGACAGAATTTACTGGCAATCAAAGATGGAAATGGACAGTTCGATACTGAAATCGGATATCCGCCATAAACTGACATTTGACTTCAAAAAACCACCAAATGCCATTAAAGCAAAACTCTTAATCAATGCAGGAGCAACACTATGGGGTTCAAGCATGCTAAAGGAACTTATGATTATGAACGGAGATAAAGTTGACGAATGGTACAGGATAATGGACAAGCAGGGACCTGAATTGCAAATGCTGAAGGCATGGCAGGAAGGTGAAGAACTGTATGATTTAAAATTATATATGAAAGAGGGAGAGAATTTTGTCAATAAGAATAAAATAACTTCAGGCGGTCCGTTCACGATTGAGGACAGGATTATAGACCTTGATTTGAGTAAAATAAACGGAGACGAATTTACACTTCAGATTAATCCGCCAAAAGGATACTGGAAAATTGATTATATGGGGATTGTATATGAATATGACGATAATTACAATCTAATAGAACTTCCAATGGTATCTGCAGAAGATTACAAAGGAAATAACCTGAAAAAAACTTTGAGTAATAACGACAGGGAATATTATGATATGCCTGATTACAGCGACACCGCATACGTAAAATTTGCTGATATTCCTGTTAAAGACGGATACAAAAGAACCATATTTCTCAAATCAACGGGGTATTACGAAATACATTTAAAGAAAACCGAACCTTATAACGCGGAATTTTTCCAAAAGATACTTAATCCGGGATATATAGTACAGTTCTCATTTGGGAAATATCTCGAAAAAGTTCTTTCTTATATGTCTAAAAGATAATGAATATGACTGAATCAAAATATAAACCTGTCTTTGTCAGCGGCTGGAGAAGGCAGCTGGGATTCTTAAAGATGTTGAAAAAATATTATTTCTCAAGGGATGAATATCCGTTGTTCACAAGGTCTGTAAATAAACTTCTCAGGAATGATTTCAGAATGAGGAAAGAATTGTATTTTACAAAAAATATAATATTTGACGGTAAATTGCATTTCTCTCCTGCTGTCCCTGCTTTCCCGTCCGAAGCTTTCGACAAAACAGCCGCACGCGGAGGATTAAACTTCTTCGATATGGGTACATCAGCAAAGAAAGGCATTGAAAGTTTTTTCATTGCGATTTCCGACAGATGCCGGCTAGAATGTAAACATTGTTATGAAACACATAACCTGAACAAAAACGGAAACGGAATAAAGACGGAAATCTGGAAAGAGGCAATTGACGAAATGCAATCAATCGGAACCAGCACGATAATATTCACAGGAGGCGAACCTCTCATAGAATTTGACAGACTGATTGAACTGCTTGAATACGGAAACAAGAACTTATCGGATTTTCATATTCACACTTCTGGTTACGGCTTAACAGACACCATGGTAAAAAGGATGAAATCTGCGGGGCTTAAAGCAGCGGCAGTAGGTTTAGATGATTACAATGAAGAAAGATTCGACAATTTACGCGGGAAGAAAGGATTATTCAGAACGGCACTCAAAGGGCTGGAATTGTTCAACAATAACGGAATATTCACCTACGTAAATACCTGCGTAACAAAGGAATTCCTGAATTCAGGTGATTTATACAAATTCATTGATTTAATGAAAGAATATAACGTCTCGATAATACAGTTACTTGAGCCAAGACCCTGGGGAGGATATATAAATAAAAACGGTGACGATATCTTTACTAAGGAAGATAAAATTAAATTAGTGGAATTTGTAAGGACAGTTTCCACCAATAGAAAATTCAGAAATCATCCTGTTGCTTATTATATCGGATTAATTGAAAGCCCGGAAAACCTTGGATGCACAATGGGCGGACTATCCCACATGCACATTGACAGTGCTGGTAATGTAAATCCATGCGTATTTCTTCCCGTTTCATTCGGGAATATAAAAGAAGAAAAATTTTCCTCAATTTATAAGAAGATGCGTGATGCTATAAAAAATCCGGTAAGAAAAGAATGCCCGTCACTTGCACTCAGAAGAAATATAAAAATTGACGGTCCCGGAACTGAGTCTTACCCGGTTAAATATGAAAAAATAAAAAAGGAGTTTGACGAAGCGATTTCTCAGAATGAAATTTAATAAAATCAGATTATATCACAAAGAAAACAGGTAAAAAATATGACAGAATAAACTGCTAACAACAAAAAGTTTTTGATGTTAATTAATATCATCCTGGTTTTTACAAATTTTTTACAAAATCATTACAACTATATGACATAAACCGGCTAATACTTTTCCATATTTGTGCAGACAATTAAAATAAAGGAGATAAAACCATGATGTTCGCCAAAATATATTCGCCGGGATACAGAATTTACCTGAGAGGAATTGTATATACTGCTCTGCTGTGCTTTCTAATATCACTTAATTCCTGTTATACTCTTTCCGAAGAGACAGTAACTCCCGAAGACCTGGAATACATTAATGATTACTCGGTTATTGAAGTAAATACCAAAAGTGATTCTACCATTAATCTTGAAGATTATGATGTCAGTTACGTTAATGTATCAGACAGTGCAAAGGGTGTTCTTAAGTGTGTCGGGAAAACACCGCATTCGGATATAAATTACAAGCAGAACAAAAAATCCGTGAAACCTACGCGTGATATTCCTCTGGACAGCATTACAGAAATCAAAATAGAGAAAAGCAAATATGATCCCGGAAAAACAACTTTAGTTTCAATCGTAGCCGTTGCAGGCACACTAATCGTTGCCGGGATTATAACGATTGCATTGATTAATGCTACTGACGAGGATTTATCACATTATTGTAAAGGGTCATTAAAACAAACGACATTATGCTTAAATTTAAATGGATAATTCGACGTGTTTTTAATTTTCAACCTGATAAATGAGAGGTAATAAAATCATTTTGTACACAAAATATTTTTTTAATTAAATCGAAAGGTAAAAGAAATGAGATAGAAAATTATACTAAAGCCGATAGCACTATTAGTACTTACCGTCATCGTTTCTAACATACAGCGCAATTTCTAAATGGCAGAGCGATATCAGGTTAACAAGCGATGCGGGTTCATATCTTTTTTCAAGTCACGGAAAAAGCATAGCGGCTTTATGAGACATCATAATTGCAGAATGAAAGGACTTCCGTCCCGGGCATGTGAGATTACCTGTTAAGCATTCGCTCGCAGTCTGGCGCTACAGAAAAACTGAATAGCCTGTTGCCGAATTTTTCTATTGACATTATTGAATTAATCTTTTATGTTATTCAAGCCTTAAGTTATTATAAAATTAACACTTTGAATCTAATTGTTAGATTTATGTTTAATGAAATTTTCCAAATAGGCTCTTGTAAGACACGCTTCCCAAAACGTTTCTCTTTTATTATCCTAATCGAAATATCTTCACCAATTAAAAATCAGTTTCATAATTATTGCATATTAAAAAATGACTGAGGAAATTTCTATAATTGTTCATAGATTTTTAAAAATTACCAAAGCATTTATCTAATTAAAACTTACGTTTTTCTGTACGGCTTAGGAAGACGTAATAATTACCGCGAAATCTTTTTTACAATCAAAATTAAAATCCTGATAGAAAACGAGACTTCCTTTATGACAAATGAGGACGCCTGAATTGTTAAGAATGGTTTTTTTGATTGAGGAAATCGGAAAGACGGCAGAGTAGTATGCAAAAAATATTGAAGACAATTCCTTGATGATTAAGGAAAATTCCTGAACGGGAATAGAATTTCAGTACAAGGAAGTTTACTATATAATGAAACAGATTTAAACATTGATGTAGTTAAAAAATTTCTCAGGTCCAAATGTAAAAAGGAAAGACAGGATATATTAAAAAACACAAAATATGCAAAATACTATGTATTAGTAACTTCAGCCGCTGAATCGGGGAAAACAGCGGCGGGGTTTTTGAAAATAGAAACACTTTTTATAAATATTAAGAATAAATATTTTTTTTAAAACAAAAAGGGGAGTCATAATGAAAAAAGTTTATACTACTATTTTATTAGTTGTTGTTTTTGTTTCTTCGGTTTTTTCACAAACCTGGACGATACAAAATAGTAATACTACACAGAATCTCTGGTCTGTATGGTTTCTCAGCAATAATATTGGTATAGCATGCGGGACAGGAGGTGTAATTCTGAAAACCACTAACGGCGGTACCAACTGGATTTCCAAAACTTCAGGTACAACAAACGACCTTATGAATCTGCAGTTTTTAAATTCAACTACGGGTATGTGTTTTGGATTCAGAGGACCTGTACTTAAAACGACAAATGCAGGTGAGACCTGGAGTGTGATGGCATTCGGAAGCATTCCTGCAACAAACATACTTGGCGGCGGGTGGTTTATTGATGCAAACAATGCCTTGATAGGATATGCTAAAAACTCATACAACCAATCAAGAATTTTAAAGACAACTAATGGCGGTACAAGCTGGGATACCGTTTTCACTCCTTTCCCTTCAGTACAAGGGTGGATTAGTTATATGCATTTTTCTGATTCACAAAACGGATATGCAACAGTTGCTTATGACACTGTTTATAAAACCACAAACGGCGGACTAAACTGGACTGCTATTAATCTTGGAGGTGCTGCAAATTTATGGACATCGGGTGTCTGGTTCTTTAACTCACAAACAGGATTTGTCGGAGGCGGTATTTTTTCTTCAAACACAGGAGAATTATTCAAAACTACAAATGGGGGTACAAACTGGCAATTAATAACAAATTTATATGCTATAGCAAAAATCCAGTTTATTGACAATACCTTCGGATATTCACTTGCTTCTAATAACTCGGTCGGGAACGGTCGTTTGATAAATACAACAAACGGCGGAAATAACTGGAATGTTTTCACGACACCTACAGATAGTCTTAACGGAATGCATTTCTTAAGTACAACACTTGGCTATGCAGTCGGAGTGAACGGCAGAATATTAAGATATGGATTCCCCATTGGAATATCAAATATAAGTACAGAAATACCTTTAAAATATTCTCTCGGGCAAAACTATCCGAACCCGTTCAACCCAACAACAAAAATAAAATTTGATATTCAGAAGTCAGAATTCAGAAGTCAGAATTCAGAAGTCACTTTGAAAATATTCGATGCGCTTGGTCGCGAAGTGCAAACACTCGTGAACGAATCGTTACAGCCCGGAACGTACAAAGTAACATTTGACGGTTCTATGCTAAACAGCGGCGTGTATTTCTATCAGTTAATTGCAGGGGATTTTAAAGAGACGAAAAAATTAATATTACTAAAATAATAAACAACATAAATTTTAATTATAAATTGAAACATAAATTAATTTAAAATTTCATAAAATAAATTAACGAGGTCAAAATGAAAAACAGGAATTTATTATTAGCGATTGCGCTATTATTCTTTAGCAATGTTTTCGGTCAGAATATAACTGGAAAACTTGGAACGAACGGGGAATTCATAATCAGGGATACAAGTTCGACATTTCTTACCGTAAGCCAGTCAACGGGAAACTTAAATCTAACCCGCAGTCTGCGATTTGCAACAATGACGGCAAATTCACAGACGGGAGTAATTTACAAGGGCAATGATAGATTTATTCATAACTACTTCATCAGCAATACATCAGGAGAAAATACATTCGTTGGTATTAACTCGGGCAATTTTACATTAAGTGGGAACGGACCTCAGGCAAGTTTTAATACAGGTGTAGGACAATCAACGCTGACTTCGCTCACATCTGGAATTTATAATTCAGCATTCGGAGTTAAATCGCTTTATTCCGTGACAACAGGGAATTTAAATTCGGCTTCGGAGTTAATTCGCTATATACTATAACAACGGGCACTATGAATTCAGCATTCGGAGTTAAGTCGCTTTTCTCGAATACAACAGGGAATTTAAATTCGGCATTCGGATATTATTCTCTTTACCAAATACATCAGGTTATTCCAACTGTGCATTCGGGTTATCTTCTTTGAATACTAACTCGTCAGGTCATTCTAACTCGGCATTCGGGGATTATTCTATGTTCAAAAACACAATTGGTTTTCAAAATACAGCATTTGGACATAATTCTCTGTATGAAAATAAATCGGAGATGGTAATGCGGCTTTTGGAAGTCAATTCGTTTCTAGGCTAATGACGACCGGGAGTAGATAATACAGGGTGTAGGTCAACTGGCAGGCTATAATATTACTACAGGGAGCAATAATACTGCTATTGGATGTATTAGCAAGGTTCCTTCGGGGACGGCAAGTAATCAGGTAAGAATCGGTAATGCAAATATTACTTATGCGGGGGTTCAGGTTGCATGGACAATAACAAGCGATTTAAGCTCGGAAACGAAATATTACAACTTCAGGTCTCGGGCTTGGATTTATTTCAAAACTTAAACCGGTTTCATACACAAGAATTAATGATGAAAAACAAAAAACTGAATACGGTTTTATCGCTCAGGATATTGAAAAAGTATTAAAAGAAACAGGTGTTGAAAACTCTGGGATGATTACGATTGATGATGCAGGAAGATATGAACTAAGATATAATGACCTGCTCGCACCGATGGTTAAAGCCATTCAGGAACTGAAAGTGGAAAATGAAATCATAAAATCGGAGAATGAAGAATTAAAAGCAAAACTGACGAAAATTGAGCAGATACAGAGTGTTTTGTTAAAGAGAAATCAATCAGATTAAAACCGTTAATAATTGACTTTAGATGGGAGAATTTAAAATGAAACGATTATTGTTTATCATAGTTTTTTAATTGCAGCGGAAGCAGGTTCACAGAGTGTTTTTACGTACGGTGCGGGAACTTCGGTAGGTGTATTTACCGGCGCGGATTTATGTGCCAACATAAAGTATGGAAGCGGAATACTTTACGGAGGCGGTACTTTTTGCGCAGGTTCAATTATATTAAAATGATTTCATCAGAGATTCCTGATAGATTTGATATTCAGCAAAACTATCCGAACCCTTTAATCCTGTGACAGTGATTAAGTATCAGTTACCAAAATCTGTTTTCGTTACCATTGTGGTTTATGACGGTTTAGGACGTGAGGTAGAAGTTATTTACGCGGAAAGCAGAGCCCGGGATATTACGAAGTACATTTGACGGCTCTGCATTATCATCAGGCATATATTTCTACAAAATTTCAGCAGGCGATTTCACAGAGACGAAGAAAATGTTGATGATTAAATAATCCGCCGCGGCGGATTATTTTAACAAAAATCCCGATTTATTGGGAACATGTTGGGGAAGTCCAGATAACGAAGTGTATCGGAATCAGAACTTTAAATGACGATACATTTGAAGATATTTATTGCCTTTCCTGAATTTTCTATGGAAAGGCATTTTAATAACATAAATAATTTACATTGAGTAAGGGGGACAAACTATGGACGTGGAACTTTTTCTGACTAAGATTCAATGTTACTTAACGCAGGTATTACCGATAAAACAATTATTCTGTATGTAATCTGAAAATATCTTAAGGAATAAGTGCTAAGAAAGTAATTGATTATTTTTTGATTTATTTGCATTTTACAAATGTTGTTAGTAGATTATAGATTGTTTTGATAGTTCTGAATTATGAATGGAATTTAGTAATAGATTTATATTGGCGGGATTTATCTCCTGAAAGTTTCCCTGGAAAAATTTACTTTATTTATATAAAACATTTATCAATTTATCTTAGAGGTATAAACTTATGAGAAAATTATTTTACACTTTAGTCCTTTTTCTAATTCTGAATTCATCTTAATTATGAATTCTTTCGCCGCAGTGGTTGCCCGATGTCCGGCTTACAAATGACCCCGCGAATTCATATACTTCAACGAATAATATATGGTGTATAGCCGCAAACGGTAATTTTATTCATGTCGTATGGCAAGACGATGGTGACGAAACTTGGGAGATATACTACAAACGCTCAAAGATATGGTGGTACAAACTGGGGAGCAGATACACGGCTGACGAATAACACTGCTAATTCATTAGGTCCTTCAATAGCAATATCCGGTTTGCAGTTATATGTCATATGGTATGACTTTCGTGACGGCAACTATGAGATATATTGCAAACGCTCAACAGACGGAGGCACAATCTGGGGTGCAGATACTCGGTTGACGAATAACAGTTCGACTCATACCGGCAAGCCATTGCAATTTCGGGCTCGCAGATTAATGTAGTGTGGATGGACTATCGCGATGGCAACGAGGAGATATACTATAAACTCTCGACAGATGGCGGCACAAAATGGGGAGCAGATATAAGGCTGACAAATAACACTGTCCGACAGTTTCCTTCTGTCGCAGTATCCGGCTCGCAGATTAATGTAGTGTGGATGGACTATCGCGATGGCAACGAGGAGATATACTATAAACGCTCGACAGATGGGGCTCAAACTGGGGAGCAGATATAAGGTTGACAAATAACACTGCTTCTTCACAGTATTCTTCTGTCGCAGTATCCGGCTCACAGATTAATGTAGTATGGCAAGACAATCGTGACGGCAACTATGAGATATACTGCAAACTCTCAACAGATGGTGGCACAAGTTGGGTAGCAGATACCAGATTGACAAATAATTCTAACGGTTCAAGGGGAATTTTCTATCGCAGTTTTTGGCTCGCAGGTTCATATCACATGGCGAGACGATCGTGACGGTCACCAGGAAATTTACTACAAACGCTCATGGCGGGGACAACCTGGGAAACAGACACAAGACTGTCAAATAACACTGCTCACTCATATTCTTCTTCCATCGCATTATCCGGCTCGCAGGCTCATATTGTATGGTATGACGATCGTGACGGCAACAACGAAATATACTACAAAAGAACAGTTCCACCAATTCCTATTGTTCCAACGCTCGTAAGCCCGGTTAATAATTCAACAGGTCAACCATTAAACTTGAATTTAATCTGGAATAAAACTCAATACAGTACAAAATACAGAGTACTTCTTGCAACCGATTCACTGTTTAATAATGTAATTCTGAACGATTCTTTACTGACTGATTCCGTGAAGAGTTTGACTAACCTGAACACTTTAACAAACTATTACTGGAAAGTAAATGCTGGTAATAGTTCCGGATGACTGGGGAAGCGTTGTAAATGCATCATCTTATCGGATTCAGATTGCAAGCGATTCTTTATTTGCTTCAATGGTTTTTGATACAAGCAATGTTAACCGCGATTCGCTGCGTGTTCGTCTCGGATTACTAATAGTAAACACAAAATACTTCTGGCGTGTTAATGCGTCGAACGTATCAGGTACAGGACCGTGGTCAACAGTCTGGAATTTCAGAATAAGTCCTGTAGGATTTAATATTTCGGAGAATGTAATTCCAATTGAATTCAAGTTATATAATAACTATCCGAACCCATTTAATCCTGTCTTAACAAAAATTAAGTTTGATATTGCCCGCATTGGCGATGTAAAATTAATCGTCTATGACGTAATGGGTCGCTATGTACAGACACTCGTGAATGAAATGCTGGCAGGGCCTGGAACGTACGAAGTATCGTTAGACGGTTCGCAATTAACAAG
>CAVVJW010000036.1:0-106908 GCA_963748665.1 Ignavibacteriota bacterium
CGTCCGTTATTCTGTATCTGAACTCTTCAATTTCGTTACAGGACTTCATAAGAGCAAAAAGTACTACCTGAAATAGCGAAGACCTGTTTTGTTTTGAATACCTGAATGTGTTTGTAAGATCTACATTAGCGCATATAATAAAGTGCGGATACTCGAACTTTTTGAAAAAGTCAAAGTGTTTTTTGCGCTTCCAGTTTTCTGTGTCTAAATATTTCAATGATAATTAGTTATGATTAATTATATACTCTACAAGTTTAAATGACTTTGTATTAATTTAAGAATTCACATTCGTCCCTTCGGGGTTGTTGATCACTCGAAATCTACTCTCTCAACTTCGTTGGGGATTCATTCACCCTTCGGTTTTTTAAAGTGTTAATTTTTAGCTAACCTCATAGCGCTTTATGTTCTTTAAGCTTCTGAATTTCAACTCTTAATCTTACTTTATGTACCTGAAATCTGTTCCTGCTTTTAATTGCAGTAGAAATTCGTACATAAGTTTTATTGTGTTCTCAATGTCATTTTTATGAACCATCTCTACTGTTGTATGCATATACTTAAGCGGAATGGAAATAAGTGCAGAAGCGACTCCCATTCCCGAATAAGCAAATGCATCTGTGTCAGTCCCCGTTGATCGTGATACAGTATCTCTTTGGAATTTAATTTTCTTTTTTGTTGCAACATCAATAAGCATTTGCAGGACGTCGTTGTGTACAGCGGGTCCGTATGTTAATACTGGTCCGCAGTCTGACTTTGTATCGCCCTGTGATTTTTTATCGTATATTGAGCGTGAGTATCGTGAGTAACATCTGTCACTATTGCAACATTGGGATTAATTCTTCTCGAAATCATTTCTGCACCACGCAAACCAATTTCTTCCTGAATCCAGTTGACGATATAAAGTCCGTATGGTAATTTATTCTTTTTCTCTTTGAGCATTTTTGCAACTTCGGCAATTACAAATCCGCCCATTTTATTATCGAGTGCACGGCCGACATAGTATCTGTCGTTAAGCATTATTAATTCATCCTCAAAAGTAGCAACACATCCTGTGTACACCAAGTTTTTCAACTTCCTTTTTCGTAGTACATCCGCAGTCGAGAAAAATGTTTTTCAAAGTTGGTGCTTCTTCTTTGAAGGTTACGTATATGTATTGCAGGCCAGCCAAAGACTGCTTTTACAGTACCTTTCTTAGTGTGAATGTTAACTCTTTTTGAGGGGGCAATCTGATGGTCAGAGCCGCCGTTACGTTTTAAATAAATATAACCATCATCTGTAATGTAACTTACAAACCACGATATTTCGTCAGCGTGTGCTTCAATTACTACTTTATATTCTGCTTGTGGATTTATGACACCAACAATAGTGCCGTACGTATCGCTGATGTAATCGTCTATGTAAGGCTTCATATAGTCCAGCCAGATTCTTTGCCCCGGATATTCAAACCCTGTTGGAGAAGCAATGTTTAAATATCTTTCTAAAAAACTTTTACTTTCTTTTCTCATATTTTTACAAACAAATAAATTTTACAAAATCTTTTAATTCAATATTACCAAAATAATATTTAAAGTCAGTATCTTTTAATGCCTCAGACACTTCGTCTTCTTTATAACAATTCCTTCAAGTTTTTTTCAATGTCTTCTAATCTCCATACCCGAGGAAATCTCCGAAGAACTTAATGTTTTTAATCTTCCCTTCCTTTACAAAAATTCTTGCATCTACCTGGCCGAAATCAAACCTGTTAATTTTTTGAATGTTAAATTCAGGCGAGCGACCATAATTCCATTCCCACGTTTTATATTTTGCCTCTGAAAGTTTATTGACTTCATTCCATTCGTAATCATTAAGTTCGTAAACAGGCATTTCATCGTAATCCTTGAAAATACTCTTAGTGATGCGTTCCCTGAATTCTCTGATTGCCATTTCCTCTTTCAGAAATTCGGTAATGTTAGCAACCCTGCTTCTTACAGATTTAATTCCTTTGCTTTCAATCTTATCCTGTTTAACATTAAGCGCCTGAACTACGTCTTCTAGATGTGAATAAAAAGCAGTGTACCGTGGGAGAACATCGACTTTAAATTTGTGAACTGTGCATTGCCTGATATTTTTCTTCCGTCAACAGTTATGTCATTTCGTCCGCCAAGTTCTGCGTTTACGCCCATTTCCCGAAGCGTTTCAACAACGGGCTTCGTAAACTTTTCAAAGTTATGGAAAAACGCAGGAGAATATTTAGTTATAAAACTAAAATTCAGGTTTCCGAAATCGTGGAAACGGCTCCGCCGCCTGAAATACGTCTTACAACTTTAATCCCGTTGCATCAACGTATTCTTTGTTTATTTCTTCAATTGTATTTTGGTGTTTGCCTATAATTATAGATGGTTCATTAATGTAGAAAAGCAAATACATTTCATTTTCAACGTCGAGATTCCTTACGCAATATTCTTCAAGGGCAAGGTTTACAGTCGGGTCGTTATTTGTGTTAACAATTAATTTCATACATCTCTTTTATTTCCCGGTTTATAAAAAATAACTTCGGCATCTTCAATAGTAATCAAGCCGCCGTTTTTACTTTCATCGAATAAATCTTCTACATCGGTTATAATTTTCTGATTTTTTCGTCAGAGTCACAACCTCGTAATAATCGGAAGGTCGTTTGAAAGTTCAAGCATCTTTGATTTATGAACTACGCTGTGCGCGCCAAAGCCCATAATACCGCGCATTGCAGTTGCCCTGAAAGCCCCGATTTTTTCGCGAGAAAAACAATTTCTTCGTAAAGAGCATTATGCCTGCATTTATCGGATTCACCAATAAAAATTCTAACCAGTTTTAAATTATCTTTTCTTTCCATTTTATCTATTTCTTATTACCTTTAAAAATAATTTGTATAAATTCGTGTCTGCTCTTTTCTATCCTTATCTTATTAACTTTCTTCTTATCTTTAACCCTAAAAAATAATTCGTGTAATTCGTGATCTACTTTTCTCTATCTTATCTCATTAACTTTCTTCTTATCTTTAACCCTAAAAAATAATTCGTGTAATTTGTGCAAATTCGTGTCTGCTTTCTAATCAATGAAAGTTTGCATTTATAAGTCTCATTTCAAATAAGTTTAATTAAAAATATTCCAAGAAAAGCCGCCACCACACCAAGCACTACCGATAACAATATGTACGAAATACTTTCGATCCATAGTCCTTCCTGCAAAAGGTTTAAGGCATCGAGTGAAAAAGCAGAAAAAGTTGTAAACCCTCCGAGGATACCTGTTGCAAGAAACAATCTTACTTCCGGCGAAAGATTTCCCCTTTCAACCAGACCGAACACAATACCGATTAAAAGAGAACCTATTATATTTACTGACATCGTTCCATAAGGAAACGAAGATAAGAATTTATTCTGCACTCCCTGTGAGACAAGATAACGCAAGACACTTCCTGCAAACCCACCCGAACCAATAAGTAATAATATTTTTATATCGAACACTTGGTTTTTTAAATTCTATAAAATTATGCAAATAAATATTAAAGTGATATTATATTATTTGTACTTATAAGCAAAACAGATAATCCACAAAAAATCTGATTTTTTATTATGGGTATTAACTTTATTACTGACATAGGGATAAGTGTAGATTTGAACAGGAAAATTTCTATTGCATTTGATATTAAAAATAATTACAATTGAGTAACTTTAGTTTAATCATATGAAAAAGATAATTTTTCTATTATTGATTTTGGTCTCTTTTACAGCAAGAGAATCTCATTCGGTTGTTGTGCTTCAAAGAGTATATTTTTCAGGCAACAACATCTGCAATTACTTCTATAACACAGGCATTTTCAATCAATACAAATATTGTAGCAAATACTTCGGGGCTTTACTGGCACTGCGACCCAATGCAGTCATATTGTTTTACTGCCGGGTTTAACATAGCGGGCAAACAGTAAACGGTAATATCGCGATGAATATGGCTTCTTATGCTGGAGAGTACGCACCCGGGATATTATATGGATTCTTTGTTCACTACAAATTCCGATTTTAAAGTATATAAGGTCAGCAGAACAGAACAAGCGTGGAATAATCCTGATTATGCAAACTGGTACAAGATGGTACCGTTTGGTGCTCCATATATTGATATAAACAATAACTGTTTCTTTGACAGAGACATTGATAAGCCGGGTGTTCGTGAAGCAAAACAAACTCTGTTCGTTGTCTTAACGGATGGTGATGTATCACAGCATAATCCGAACGAAGGCTTCGGCGGCGGAATAACAAATCCTTTACTTGGTGCAGAAGTTCGATTGACAGTATGGGCATACGAGGACTATTTACCCGACGTACAATATATGAGGTATCAGGTAATAAATAAAAGTAAAAATGTTTGGGACAGTACTTTCTTTTCAATATATGCAGACGGTGATTCACCTTCAGATCGCTTAAAAGACATAACAGGATGTGACACAAATTTGCAAATTGGGTATAACTATTCTAACGATACTATTATCAGCGGGGCTTATGGAATGCAAATGCTTCAGGGTCCTGTGAACAAACTAACAGGCGATACATTAAGGCTTAGTTCATTTAATATAAGTGATGTACAATATGCCTGTGAAACATATGTTAACCCGCGTTTTGCTTACAACTATATGAAGGGCTACAAGTCAGACGGGACATGGTTTCTTGACCCGACTTATACGCCTTACAAGAAAACCAAATTTATTTTTTCAGGTGACCCGGAAACAAATTCAGGCTGGACACCGCAGAAAGGGTTTGTTAAAAACTGTAACGGACAAGATACTGGTGCATTAGTTCCGTATAACGGAAACGATTCAAGAATACTGCTGAGCACAGGCGGGGATAATTTTAAAGTTATGCCGGGCGAAATAAATAATTTATACTTCGCACAAATGATTGCGAAAGGTGTAACGAATAAGAACTCTGTTACTAAAGTTGAAATCACTGGCACATTCAAGCAGGGTGTTTTTTAAATCAGGACTTGCCGGAGATGTAGAGAACTGTGTAGGAACAATTATACCGGACGATTTTTCAAT
Source organism: Ignavibacteriota bacterium (assembly GCA_963748665.1). GTDB lineage: Bacteria > Bacteroidota > Ignavibacteria > Tepidaquicellales > Tepidaquicellaceae > CAIKZJ01. The sequence continues at coordinate 5,042 of CAVVJW010000036.1, forward strand.
TTCACAGAATTTCCCGAATCCGTTTAATTCACAGACAGTAATAAAATATAATGCTCCAAGAAACGCGTTTATAAAAATTACAATTTATGATATACTCGGAAAGGAAATTGCGGTGCCTGTAAACAATCAGGTAAATGCAGGTTTTTACGAGATAAACTTATCGGCATTAAATTTATCATCGGGAATATATTTTTACAGAATGGACGTTACAGATTTTACCGTTAGTAATCTGTTAAAACAGGGCAGGACTTATAAGATGGCGGTTATCAAATAGAGTATTATTGAAATCTGGTTTTAAAGAATACCGTTTTTTGACCTTTTTTGGAGTATTGATATTTATAATATTCTTACAATTAAAAAACGGACTATGAGGAAATACATTTTTTACTTAAAATGTTTGATAATTGTTTTTTCTTTATTTTCATTCGGCTGTTCACAAAAGAGAGAAAAAATTAACTTAAATACAAAGCCTGTATCAATTAAACAATTCGATACTCCTCCGGGTGCAGACCCAAATGTTTCTGCCGAAAACGGCGGAAATGGTTTTAAAGGTGAAGGATGGACAACAAACGATAAGTATAATGTAATTGGTAAGAAAGAAGCCGTAAAGGGGGGAAGGTTCAATGTTTCGTTTACGGAGTTTCCGGCTTCGTTAAGAGTTTACGGGAAGGACTCAAACTTTGAACTAAACATAATATTCAGTGAGTTGATGTATGAAACTTTGTTAAACATTGACCCGCTTAATAAGACACTATATCCGGGATTAGCGACACACTGGAAAATTGAAAGCGACAGTCTGACTTTCAGGTTCAGAATAAATCCCGATGCAAGATGGGCAGACGGTATGCCCGTAACGGCAAATGATGTACTGGCTACTTATAATCTATTAACCGACTCAACTATTCAAGAACCTTTTACAAGCAGTTTCTATCAGACTTTTGAAAAACCCGTAATAGAGAGTAAGTATATATTCACCTTGAAGTCAAAAGAAAAAAACTGGAGACAGTTTTATTATGCCGCGACTTTTTCAATCCTTCCCGAACACATACTAAAAAATCTTTCGGGAAAAGACTACGTTGAGCAATACCAGTTTAAGTATTTAATCGGAAGCGGCCCTTACCTTATTATGGAACAGGACATTAAGAAAGGCGAATCATTAATATTGAGAAGAAGAAGTGATTACTGGGGAGAGAATGAAAAATTCAATACGGGGAAATATAATTTTGACGAGATTGCAATGCATAGAGTTATGGATGATATACTGGAATTTGAAAAATTTAAGAAGGGAGAACTTGATTTATTAAGGATTAAGAAACTGGAGACGTTAACAACAGGATTTAATTTTGATTATGCAGACAGGAATCTGGTACTAAGGAAAAAGGTTTATAACTACGAACCGCTTGGGCCGACGGGATTTGCTTTCAATCTCAGGGAAAAACCTTTTGATGATATAAGAATAAGAAAAGCATTTATACATTTATTTAATAAAAATAAGATTAACGAAAAATTATTTGATAACTCATACGCATTATACTATTCGTATTTCCCAAAATCAGAATATTCCAATCCTGCGAACCCTGTGCCCGGCTATAATTATGATTCGGCAATGGTATTGTTTAAAGAAGCCGGATGGAATTTAAACACAAGTAACGGCAAGTTAGAAAAGGACGGAAAGCAGTTTGAAGTTACAATTCCATTCTCAAAGCCAATGGACAGGTATTTAACTATTTATCAGGAAGATTTGCAAAAGGCAGGTATAAAATTAGATTTAAAAGAGACTGACCTGCCGACAAGAATTAACTTAGGAAATGAGAGAAAATTCAAAATAATACCATTACAATGGATGGGCTTAATATTCCCAAATCCCGTTACATTTTTGAGTACTGAAACAGCCGATGAAAAAAATACTAATAACTGGTCAGGACTAAAGGACACGAGAATAGATTCTCTTTGTAAACTTTATGATTTAGCATACAATACTGATGAGCAAATAAAAATTATAAAAGAGATTGACCAGATTGCATGCTCGTATTTTGCAATGATGTTCGGATTTTACAGACCATTCAGACCACTGGCATTTCACAATAAGTTCGGATATCCTGACGGAATAATAGGCAAATATGAAAGTTTTCATAACGTGTTTTTCTATTGGTATATTGACCCCGAAAAATTTTCGATGTATGAAAAGGCGGTTCTCGATAAGAGTATAGTATTGCCTAAAGAGGATATTGATGATAAATACTGGATAAACAATAAATAAAATCAATTTGTGTTTTCAATTTGAAATTACAGTACTGTATTTTAATATTTTATTTTAATTAATAAATTAATATCTTTGTAATTCCACATAAAATAATTAATATATTTTATGATTTTGGAGGACAGGTAGTCCCGATTCATCGGGAGTAGATTTAAAGTAAGTTTTATGGACAGGTAGCTCAGTAGGTAGAGCAACGGCCTGAAAAGCCGTGTGTCGCCGGTTCAATTCCGGCCCTGTCCACTTTTCTATTTTTAATTTTATAATGAATAGTGCCTGAAAAGTCCCGATACATCGGGATTCGATTCCGGCCCTGTCCACTTGATTAAAGGGGAGCAAAGCTCCCTTTTTATTAATTGCTAAAATGTACTATACTTACATATTACAATCGGAATCCACAGGAAAACTATACATCGGTCAAACCAATAATCTTACAGGCACGTCTTAACAAACATAATTCCGACAAAAACACTTCCACTAAAAACAGAGGGCCATGGATATTACTTTTCAGTAAAGAGTTTGAGACCAGAAGCGAAGCTATGTTATTTGAAAAGAAATTGAAATCATACAAGAATAGTAATTTCATTATTGATAAAATTAACAGAAGTGAGTTTTAAATAGATTCTGAAAAGTCCCGAAGCAATCGGGATTTACTTATACTCCGGAGCCTTGCCTGCTTTTCATTTCTAAAATACAGGGGGATTATTCAATATTTGACTTATTTATTTAATCTTATACATTTATATTGAATTATCTAAAAAGTTAATATAATAATTATGCAAAATTTTACTTTCTTGAAAAAAAGATTAATATTTCCTTATCTGATTATTATTTCTGTTTTGGGTATGATGCTATTTCAGGCGCAGGTAACTGATGAACCTATAGATGACAATGACCCAAGATTTGAAAGACCTACAAAAGAATCCCGAACAGTTTTCGTACCGCCAAGAATTCAGGGTCAGCCGATGGTTGTTACTGTAAATGATTTTGACAACTTTGATATTGGCGTTGATTATTATGAACAGTACGGTTCGTCAAATCCTCTCAACCCAATGTGGATTTTCTTTGGAGCAAACGGAACAAGTTTGCCTCAAAATGGACACGGGACAACTAACGGTGGTATAAACTGGTATGTTACTAATCCAAATTATCCCGGGGGAACCTGCTGTGACCCATGGGCTACACATACAGGAAATGGAGTTTTAATTTACGCATCAGGTGTTTCGGGTCAGTATGTTTACCGTTCTACGAATAACGGTTTGAACTGGTCAGCACCTATTTTATCCGTAAGCGGAGTTGACAGAAATCATGTAACAGCTGAATATACCGGCAATGGTCCTTATGCTAATTATGTCTATGCTGCTATGACGCCCGGTAATTTTGCGAGGAGCACAGATGCAGGTTTAACATGGACGACAACTTTTAATCCAAGTAATTCTCTTCCCGGATGTTATATTGCTGTTGGACCAAATGGTGCAATTGACGGAGGTTGTGTAATTTACGTTACTAATACAGGTTCTTCTAATGGCGGCAGAATTTATAATTATTACCGCTCAACAAATGGAGGAGCAAACTTTACCCTTGCATCAAGCCAGAGTGGATGGGCAGGTTATGTAGGATATTATACAGGCAGCAGACATACGATTAATAATGCAAGAACAGATGCTCATCCAAAAATTGCAATGGATAATTCCAACGGTCCTTACAGAGGAAGGCTGTATCATGTTAATGCTTCAAATGACCCTCCCGGAAACGGAAATAAACCTGATATATGGCTTCGTTATTCGGATGATCAGGGTGCGACATGGTCAACAAAAGTAAGGGTAAATGATAATCCAAATCCGACTGCCAGCGACCAATGGTTCCCTGAAATATTTTGTGAAAAAACTACGGGAAAACTATATATTCACTGGTATGATGACCGGGCTAATCCATCTACTTTCGAGACTGCTATTTATGCGACTTATACCACTGACGGCGGACAAACATTTGCACAAAGCCAGCAGATTTCTAATTCAACTTTCACTTATCCTAATCCTCCTGTTGTACCTAACTCATATAGAGGGGATTACACTACTATGACTGCAAATAATCCTAAAGTAGGTTTCAGCGTATGGAGTGACCACAGAAATGCAACAGCACTAAATATGGGTGCTTATTTCCCTGACTTTGCAATGAGAGTTTCTCCAACTGCATTAGGGCTGGGCGGATTAAGTGACAGCGCTTTTGTAATTGTTAGTGTTCCGGGTGTTAAATTATACAGTGACACTGTATTATTCTCTGCGGCAGTTATAACTCCTCCGGGTACAGGCTCTATCACTATGACATTCTTAAATAAAACCACGAACACTCTGCAGAATATAATCACAACATATCCGGACTCCCTTAGATTAAGAATAAAAACTTCGGGCGGGGTTCCTGCAGGAGCATATACTGTAAGGGTTCAGGGTAACGGACCTAACGGAACACCAGTACACGAAAGATTTATTAATGTTTCGGTCGGTCTTGTGGGTATTACTATTAATAGCGATATACCGGATAATTTTAATTTAGGTCAGAACTATCCGAATCCGTTTAATCCGACAACTAATATTGAATTCAGCGTGCCAAAAACCGGTTTAGTATCATTAATTGTTTATGATATAACCGGAAAGGAGGTTAAGAGAATTCTTAATAATACAACTTATAATGCTGGTAAACATAAAATTCATTTTTCCGGAAATGAATTACCTTCAGGGATTTATTTCTATAAAATGATGGCAGACGGATTCAGCGAAATGAAGAAGATGATATTGTTAAAATAATGATTGACAGATTTTAAATTTAAAAGCCGGTTGCATCAGTTGCCGGCTTTTTTTATTTCATAAATTTACTGAAAAAATACTTGTTGATTCTGACTTCAGACACACCGCCCTTGCAGATTATATTTTGCAAAAGGTTTTAATTAAATTGATATTCAAATCCCAACAAAGTAATTCCATTTATTTTCATCCCGATTCATCTTAGATTATTAAATCCTTAATACATTAATGACAGAGATTCTGATTATAAGACCGCAGAGTATTCAATTGGGTGATATTATATGCTCATTACCTATGTTTAAAGCACTTAAGAATAAGTATCCGGATTCATCAATAACATTTGTCGGCTGTCCGACTAATTACAATGTAAACCTAAAGAAAAAACTGCTTGCGTTATTGATGTAATCTTCAGGATATACCAACTATTCAGCAGTAATCTCTTTAACTTTTATAATGAGGTTTATGTTTAATTTGTGTCAGATTTATTTTAAAATAATAATTTAATAAAATGAGAATATTTCTTCAATTACCGTTTATTGTTTCTGTTTTAATATTATCGGCTGCAAGCATTTCAATATTTCTTGTCGCTGAGAGATTGTCAAGAAAAAGGATACAGCACGATTTGCTGATAGAAAACCATGCGGTTAGCGGGTTTATTTACAATGCCGTTAATGTTATATACGCCGTGCTTATAGCCTTCGTTGTCTTTGTGATATGGGGTAATCTGGAAAAGACCAATTCAAAAATAGAGGGAGAAGCAAACAATCTGCTGAATATATATTATGATGCTTCCATTTATCCCGATTCCATAAAAAAGGAGATTCAGTCAACTATCAGGGAATATGTTAAAAGGGTCACAAACGAAGAGTGGGCTTCCTTAGCAGAGGGCAAAGCCGATTCTCTGGCAACAAAGCAATTCATAAAACTTAACAGAATATTTTTATCGATAAAAAATAGCGATGTAGCAAACTCAGAAGTACTGACACAATCAATAGAAAACATGCATGATGTGAGAGAATTCAGACGGCACAGAATTTTAAGCAGTAAACAAAATATGCCCGATATATTATGGCTGGTTTTAATACTTTCAACTGCAATAATAGTAGCTTTTACATTTTTCTTCAGTGTTAAACACGTTTTACAGAATAATGTTATGATTTCATTTTTAATCTTTGTGAGTGTACTGGTTCTGTATCTGATATTTGTATTGGACCATCCTTATATAGGTGTAGATGCCATTAAACCTCAAGCGTTCCAGCCGTTAATTGATATCATAAACAGAACTAAATGATTAAAAACAAAAAGCAGATTTGAAAATTAGTAAAAAAAGGAGAGTATGACTCTCCTTTTTATTTAGGTATTCTAATCCAACATTTTTCTTATATCAACAATTTTCTGGTGTGTTACATTTAGTGTGTTGATGCCCTGTGTCGGTCTGTCAAGGTCCAGTATAAAATAAATCGAAACTGACATAACGAAGAAGAAGCACCAGATTGCTACCCACAATATTTTTTTCTTTCCGGAGCCGAAACCAAGGATAAAACTGCTTAATAAAGCAAGAGATATCATTAACCATATTATTGAATCGGGAATATGTGCAGTACGTAATTCATCTCTTGTTGTAACTATATCTATCATATTATTCAAAGCAGGTATCATTTGCGATGAGGTTACTAAACTTGTTTTCGGGTCCTGAGAAAATAATGCTGTTCGAATCCATATACGCTGAGAAATTTTGTCGGCTTTTGACAAAGATTCCTGAATTTTCTTATTATCAATCTTAGCGTCATAATAAGAGATTCTTGCTTCTACGTATTCTTTAAAATCCTTTCTGAACTCAGAGCGAATACTATCGGGATAAAGGTCACATCTAAGCAATGCCGTACCAATGTGATTCGCTTCCTCAACAACAACTTCTCTTCTCTGGTCATAACGCGTAATGGAAAGATTAAAAGTAAAAGCAACAATCAGCGCAAACAACCCCAAAAGCGAACCCTGCACAGTTCCAAGTAAAGGGAATTGTTTCTCAGGGTCTTTTTCTAAAATGTTTAATGTGATTTTGTGGGAAAACCAGTAAAAGAATACCATCAGTAATAATAAAACAACGATTATAACAACCGAGGGAATGCTTGTTAAAAATGAATTTGCCATATTAATAATATCAAATTTTATTTCTTTGCGAATGCGTTAAAATCGAACGTGAACTGAAGTCCGCCGTAAGCGTTTTTTGACCCGGTGCTTTTCCCGAGCTGTGTACCTAAAATTAAATCAATTGAAAACAATTCTGAAAAAGTAATAGTACTTCCTGCATCGAGTGTATAGAGTGCATCCATATCTTTTCCGTAGAAACCGCTTAAATCTGAATAAAGAGTAATATTATCATTAATTATAAAGTTAGGATTGAATACAAAACCATAGAACGGATATGGTGTGTCTCCGTCCCAGCCTGCCATTATGCTGTAATCGATATAAGTCACATCAGAAACCGTATTTTCAAAACTCAAAACAGGATAGTAACCAAGCTGCTCATTCTGAAAATTTGAATACCCTGTTTTGGGAAGTACGAAATAATTCTGCATATACAAAGAAGGACATAGTTTGTTTTCCTCAAGGATTCCAATGTTCGCTCCTAAAATTACAGGACTAAGACCATCTAATGTTTTGTCCGTCTTACGCTGATTTCCAACATTTAATGTGTTAAGATTTGCTTTAGCAACTACCTTTTCATATCCTGTTGCAATTTCAAGAGATAGCCTGTCCACAATACCAACCTCAACAGAAATTTCAGGAAGGTAGTAATCTGTTGCTTTTCCCTCCAATGTAACCGATTTGAAAGATTGCTGGCCTTGAAGACCGCCAAAAAAGAAACTAACATTAACGGATATGTATCCCGGTGTTGCCATAGCACCGTATGATGATTCATCTTCCTCATAATTGGTCTTTACCTGCGAAAAGACAGAAGAGGGCAGAAACACAACTATAATCAAAACAAGAAAGTATTTATATGTATTCAAGGCAAACAATAATTTTTAAAAAATAAAATAAATATATTATACGACATTTTAAAGGACATATGCAAAGAATCGGAAAACTGGTAAAGTATAAACTGATTTATACATTAAGATGGTTAATTTTTTATTGCCGCGATATCCGTGGGTTAATTTTATATCAATTATTTGTTTTTATCTATAATCAACATCATATTTTCACTATATTATTATAGAAAACTAAAGTTTAACTCATATAAATCACAACAGGATATATGAGACCATTTTAATTTAAGGATTTAAAATCTTAATATTTAAAAACTTAAACAATAAATTTATTTATAGGTATCAAATACTTTGAGAAAAATTTCTGCAAATACAAGAAGAAAATTTCAAATAAACAATCTTCAGTTTGAAAGACTGCTTTCAATGTTATCCATAAGGTTTATCAATGTAGAATCTAAGAATGTTGACGGAGAAATCAGTGAGTCATTAAAACAAATATGCATTTACCTTGGTCTTGAATTAGCTTCATTATGGCAAATAAACAGGGAAAAACCGGATGATGCTACATTGACACATTATTATCGTATTCCCGAAGGTCCCGTTATACCTGATAACTGGGAAGCAAAAAAATCATTCCCCTGGGTATTGGGGCAAATGCTTAAGAAAAAGGAATGTATATACACAAACTCTTCCGTATTACCTCCCGAGGCTCATAACGAAATTGAATCACGGAATTATCTCGGTCTAAAATCTTTTGCAACATTTCCTTTGTATGTGGGCGACAGTCCTGTTTTTGGTGTACTTGCTTTTAATACATTAAGTGCAGAAGTTGAGTGGACAGAAGAAGTAGTTAATAAATTACGATTTATTTCTCAGGTGTTTTCTAACGCACTTTCTCGTAAATTATCGGATGATATATTATGTGAAAGCGAAGAGCGGTTAAGACTGGCCGCTTCTTCAGTGGGTGCGGGTTTTTGGGATTTAAATGTAATTACAGGTCATTTATGGGTAAACGAAGGAACGCGGAATTTGTACTGCATCGAAACTAACGAAAATATTAATCTTGAAGAATTATTTAATAGGATTCACAAAGACGACATTGAAAATGTTAAGAATGATATCCGGAATTCTATCAAAACAGGTACTTTTAAAAATGAGCACAGAGTTTTGCTGCCGGACGGACAAATACGATGGATATCAGGACTGGGTTCCATAAATAAAAGTTCAGAGCAAAATAAATCCGAACATCTGGTTGGGATATCGATTGATATTACACAGGCCAAAAAAGCGCAAAAATCACTTGAAAATGCTCTTGCTGAAGTAAAAAAACTAAAAGAGCAGCTACAAAAAGATAACATCTATCTCAAAGAAGAAATTAAGACACAATCAGATTTCGGTAACATAATAGGAGATAGTGATGCCATTAAATACTGTTTATTCAGTGTAGAGAAAGTTGCTCCTCTAAATACTACTGTTCTTATATACGGAGAAACAGGAACGGGAAAAGAATTAATTGCACGTGCAATTCATAACTTAAGTTCTCGAAGAAACAGACCGCTGATAAAAGTGGATTGTGCTTCACTTCCGCAAAATATAATCGAGAGTGAATTATTCGGACGTGAAAAGGGGGCATACACTGATGCAAAAACAAAGAGTACAGGAAGGTTTGAACTGGCTGACGGCTCAACATTATTTCTTGATGAAATAAGTGAACTGCCGCTTGAGGCGCAAGCAAAACTACTTCGTATAACACAGTATGGTGAGTTTGAGAGACTGGGAAGTTCAAAGACACACAAAGTAGATGTAAGGCTGGTCGCAGCAACTAACAGGGACCTTGAGGAAGAGGTTAAAAAAGGACGATTCAGAGAGGATCTTTTCTTTCGTTTGAATGTTTACCGTATAACTATTCCCCCTCTCAGGGAAAGGAAAGAAGACATTACGGAAATGGTTTTGGTATTTATAAAAAACATTAGCAGAAAATTAGGAAAGAATATAGAATATGTATCTCAGGCGACTTTAAATCAGTTAATGGAATACTCCTGGCCCGGAAATGTTCGTGAACTGGAAAACGTTATTGAATACAGCATTATAACTTCAAGCGGAACCGAACTAAAAATTGATTTAAAACCACATTCTGAAACCATTAAAGAAAAGGGTGATACGAAAATTATTCCGCTTGCCGAAATTGAAAAAGAATATATTTTGAAGGTGCTCGAAATGAAACACTGGAAAATTGAAGGACCAAACAGTGCTTCAGAAATCCTTAAACTTCCACCAAGCACACTTCGCGACAGAATAAAGAAATTTAAAATTAAGCGTAAATGAGATACGTAAATTTTAAGGACACAATTTAAAATGAAAAATATAAATATAATAAAACACTTTACCAGGTTATATGGTAAACCGTTTATATATTTTTTTTGTTTTCAGTTTACACAGTGTCTATTCTTTTGCTCAGACACAGTATGAATTCTGGCCGGAAGTCAATGGATTCGTAAAATTGAACGATCAATTTCGCATCTATATGGTCTCGGCATTTGCAAGAGGAAAAGAGTCTGATGTTCAGTCACTCGACCTTGCCGCAAATGTTGATATTTCTCTCATGCCCCTATTTGGAAAAAGAAAAAAGCTGGAAGACTGGCAGCGCTCAAGATTTTTATGGGTCAGACTTGGTTATGACTATATATCCAAGCAGGAAGACGGCAAAGAAAGCACTCCTGAAAACCGGGGTATGATAAATCTATTTATAAAGACACCTCTTCTTACCACAGATATCTTTCTGGAATTAAGAACACGTGCGGACCTCAGATGGATAGGCGGGGTTTATTCTACACGATACCGGTTACGCTTAGAGGCAACCCGCGAGTTCATCATCCAGTCGTTCCATACCAGAATTGTGAAGCATTTTATGATACACGCTACACAGGATGGGCAAGGATGTTAATAATGGCAGGATCAGAATTTACCGTCTGTAAGAATTTCAGGTTTGAACTTTATGTGGCTCCACAATTAGATTATTTACCAAAGAGAACAAATCTGCTTGGGTTTGGTGTTGTAGCAAAGGTATATTTATGACGTGGAGTTCATTTACAAGATAAATGATTTGAGAATAAAACCTCCACGCTGTTTGCGACGGGGAGGTTTGTTACAAACTTAAAGAATTTATTAATCCCGGATTGAATCGATTAATCTTTTATGCATCGAACAGATAATCCATAATTCATGTCGTCGTTGGCACGTTCAAAATCTGAATAAATACTATACAGATAGCGGTACCAGGCGTTAAGAGTGTCTGCCTCAGTCGATGACCAGAAACCACAGCCCTCGCCAATGTTGTTGAAATCACTATTTTCACTGAGGAGACCCCTGCGAATACCTGCGGGTAAAGCAGTAAATCCGCTTTCGTTTGTTGCACCTGAATTTGGTTCCTGCCATAATGTTTCAGCCTTTAGTTTACCTCCTGCCGCCACTTTGCCTCCTAAGAAATCGGTAAGTGCAGTCCATTCAACATCGCTTGGAATGTGCCAGCCATCCGGAGCCAGACCTCTGGGGTCATTTACAGCATACCAATTGTATAGTTTGCCGTAAATTGTTCCGTTTGATGTTTCGTTTTCATAATAACACCAGGCGCCTGAAGTTAAACTTTTCCATTCTTCTGCATCGTGCACATGCGGTATAACATCTCCATTGCGATAATGTTCAACATTAAGGTTTTCGGCTGACCATTCCTGATTACCGATTTTTACAGTTTCGTTTGTGCTATTCATTTTTGATATTCTAAAATTTAATTTTATAATCTTAAGTTACAGAGATTAAACTGTTTGTATTAAGTTCGTAACATATACAAGTTTTTCAAAATCTTCAATCCTAAAAAACAAAGGAGGTTTTTAAACGTCCACTACGGAGTTTGTCTCAAAACAACAAAAATTCGAGAATCATAAAAGTAAAAACACTTAAGAGACTCTGAATGACCCAGAGGGTACCCCCTGTTTTCGCTGTAATAACGGTTTGTGAGAACGGGTTATGAGACAAATTGTAAGGTGGATTCGGAAAGTCCGCAAAATATTATTTTGAAAAAGTTTTAAGTAGAGAAAATTTACCACAAAAACACAAAATCATTAGAACAGGAGATTTATAAATGATAATAGAAAATCAATTGTTTTTTGTCCCTCAGTAATCATATTTCCTATGAACATTTCGTAACTATGGTACGTTACTGTAAAAAATTGTTTAGATTCTAACATCCTAATCGTCTTTATTTATGCATATAAACTTATCGTCACGGAATACCGAGGCATTCGATGAAATAAAGGGAAAACCATTTTTCATAAAAAACAAAATGCCGATTATACTAATTTATTGAGGGTTTTAGATTAATAATCCATATTTTCTTTTAAAAATTAATGGTATAGAATTTGCAGATGTAATATTATATTTTATAATTTAAAATTAAAAAACACATGAAATTAAAAAAACTTATTTTTACCGTACTGTTAGTAAATTTCTTTTTTGTATCATTGATTGTTTCAGCACAGGATTCACTGAAGAAATCACTTGAAAAAGATATTCAAAATCCGATTGCAAAGTTAGTAACTATGCCTTTTCAGGACAATGCTGATTTCGGGTATGGCAGTTACGGCAGATTAAGAAACACACTAAACATAATGCCTGTCTTACCGTTTAATTTAGGAAAGAGTGTAAATTTAATCACAAGAACTATCATTCCGGTAATTACACAGCCAATCGGTGAAAGCGAAACAAAGACCGGTCTGGGAGACATCACATTAAGCATGTTTTTATCACCTTCTAAACCCGGAAAATTAATTTGGGGTGTAGGACCTGTATTTGGTTTACCTACAGCAACAGATGATATTCTTGGTTCAAAAAAATGGAGCGCAGGACCTGCTATGATAATGCTGGTACAACCTGAAGGATGGACATTAGGGTTGATTGCACAGAATACATGGTCTTTCGCAGGTGACACCGCAAGGACTGATGTAAATTTTTTCTATTCTCAGGTTTTCATTGTTAAAAATTTACCGGACGGCTGGTACATAAATTCTGCTCCGATAATAACCGCTAACTGGAAAGCCAATTCAGGTAATCAATGGACAGTTCCAGTAGGCTTTGGGGTTGGAAAACTTCAATTTTTCGGAAAGCTTCCTGTAAATTTCCAGGCAGGATACTATTATTATGTAGCGAAACCTGAAGGCGGTCCGATGTGGCAGTTAAGAACCATGGTAATTTTTATTTTACCTAAGTTTTATTAAATTTAACCCTTTATAATGATAATCGTAAGATGATGTTTAATTATAAGACAGAATAGTATGATAAATGAATTTACACTCCTTTTGCTGACAGCGGTTTCTATTGCTTTCATACATACTCTTTCAGGTCCAGACCATTATCTGCCGTTTATTATGATATCCAAAGCCCGCAATTGGTCTCTTGCTAAAACATCGTGGTTTACTGTTCTATGCGGATTAGGACATGTTGGCAGCAGCATAATAGTAGGTTTTATCGGAATTGCTTTTGGTTTTGCTCTATCAGAACTGGAACTATTTGAAAGTGAACGCGGCAGTTTGGTTTCCTGGCTATTCACAGCTGCAGGCCTGGTTTACCTCGTCTGGGGAATTTATCGATTACTTAGAAACCGGCAACACAGTCACATACATTTTCACCAAAACGGAAGTGAACACATCCATAAGCATAACCATCATTCAGAACACCTGCATGTTCATGATGAAAAGAAAAAAGTAAACATTACACCCTGGGTGCTGTTCACAATATTTATTTTCGGTCCCTGTGAGCCCCTTATCCCAATCGTTATGTATCCTGCCGCAAAAAACAATTACATTGAACTAATAATTGTAACAGTGGTTTTCAGTTTAGTAACAATTCTTACAATGCTTACAGTCGTAATAATTGCCTCCTTCGGGATTAAATTACTGCCCGTAAAGAAACTGGACAAATACAGTCATGTAATGGCCGGAGGTACAATTCTTTTGTGCGGACTGGGAATGATTTTTCTTGGATTATAAAATCCGGTAAAATAACTTTTCTATTGTTAAAAAGGTCAAAATCATAACAGAATTATAACTTGATAATATCTGTGTCAATTTCTAATTTACAACCGGGTTGATTCTGTTAAATAAGTTTGAATATATACTACACGGTATACCGTGGAATTCTGCGAATAATAATGAAAGATTACCCCTTATCATAAAACCAAGAATATAAGAAGCTTTGTTTTTTCCATTAATATCATCATTCCATTTTCCTATTCTGTTAAATATCTGGCATAATAATTGATGAGTTTATTAATATTAAATGATTAATTCTATAACTTAATTATATAACTATGCACGAAGGTTTACAGGACTTCAGAAATATTTTTTTTACTGCAGGAGAGATTGTTACAATAATCCTCGAAGTGATTTCTGTGATTTGCATAATACTTGGCATAATTGTATCAATGCGAGAAATGGCAAGAAGAAGAAAAAGCACAACCGAAACAACCCCGCTGTATATAAAAGTACGAATAAGGTTCGGAGGCTGGCTTGCGCTTGCACTGGAATACCAACTGGCAGCCGACATTGTAGGTACAACTATAGCACCGTCAACTGAACATCTCATCAGATTAGGAGCAATTGCATTAATACGTACATTTTTAAATTACTTCCTTAACAGGGAAGTGAAAGAAGAAATGGAATTAAGAAAAACAATTATAGAAAAAGGAATGGTGGATGATAAGTAATCCTGGCAAAAGAATACATTATATAGATAAAACAAAATAATACTGTTCCAGTGATTTAAAACAGATCCAAAATACGCTATTTTTAAAATTAAATAAAGAAAAAACATGAAAAAAGAAGATTTAAAAAAATCCACAGGAAAAGTAACAGTCGATAATGCACGAGTCGACAGGCTGAAAGAACAGCACATGAGCACGCCTCAGGAGATTGATAATGAGCGTATAAGGATTATGGCAGAGGTTTACGAAGGTACAGCCGGCTACCAGCAGATTCTCCGAAGGGCTAAATTCTTCGAGCAAGTGATTGAAAGGAAGAAGTTGTACATCGACGAGAATATCATTGTGGGTAGTATGGCAAGTACTGTTAATGGTATTTACACCTATCCTGAATGGAATGTACAATGGATGAAAGAAGAGAATACCGTTGAAAACTCAAAAACCGAAGAGGACCGAAAGGCAAATAAATGGGCACTTGAATATTGGGACAAGTGGGCATTAAGACCACGTGCCGACGAAATCTTTATTAAAAAATATGGTTATGACCCCGATCCTGTTTACCAGTCAGGGCTTGTTGCTGAATTTATGTCGTGGCCCGGTGGCGGCGGTAACCTCAATTACCCCAGGGTTTATAACGAAGGACTTGCCAGCATGATGGCTGAAGTGAAAGAAAGGCAGATGGCTCTCGATATGCGTTTGCCGAATGCTTCAAAGTTCTATTTCTACGAAGCAAGTCTCATTACCATGAAGGCTGTTATCCGTTTAGCACATCGTTATGCTGAACTGGCCCGCGAAATGGCGGCAAAAGAGAAGAACGAAACCCGTAAAGCAGAACTTTTAGCTATTGCCGAAACCTGCGAATGGGTTCCGGAACACCCGGCACGCAACCTGCGCGAAGCCATTCAGTGCCATTTCCTCTGCCATATCTGTGCCGAAATCGAACAGGTGGGATGCGGATATTCCGAAGCTTACCTGGGCCAGAACTTGGAGCCTTTCTATAAACGCGATCTGGAAGCCGGTTTAACAAGCCCCGAAGAGGCAACCTATTTATTGAAACTTCTTTTTATAAAGCTGAACGAAATAGGTTATTATTACGGAGCAAAAGTGGCTCTGCAAAACTCTGCCGACCTGGGTCAGAGTATTTCCCTCGGAGGTTTTACCCTGGATGGTGAAGATGCAACTGCGGCTATGGACTTCCATATCCTTGATGCTGCAAATTATCTTCATTTGCCACAGCCCCCGCTCACCTGTGTTTACACCGAAAAGATGAGTGGCAAATTCCTGGAAAAGGTTCTCGATGTAATAGGTACGGGTATCGGAATGCCCCAGTTTGTAAATGGAAATGTGATGATGTTGCGGGCTTTAAACCTATTTGCCGATTCCGAAAAAGGGCTTACACTCGAAAAAGCCAGACGCACCTGTATCGGAGCTTGTGTAGGAAGTTATATCCCATACGAAACCGGACACCCGGTTGAAGGACAACCAAATCTTGGAAAAGTACTTGAACTTACCCTGAACGATGGTTTCGATCCACGTCTGAAAAAACAGATCGGACCAAAGACCGGAAATCCGGAGAAATTTAAAAATTTCGAAGAATTGTATTCAGCCTTTGAGAAACAACTCCAGTTCTGCGAAGATACGCTGAGAAGAGAAGCCTGGATCGCCAGTATTCTGTGTGCCGAATACCTGCCTGTTACCTGGCGTTCGCTTCTTACCGGTGGCTGTATTGAAAAAGGCACCGAAGTATGGAATGGAGGAGCCAATTATTACACCGTTGCCCAGATTGTTGTGGGTGGTATTGATGCTTCGAACGGGTTAATGGCTGTTAAAAAACTGGTTTACGACGATAAAAAAATAACCATGGCCGAGTTGTTAAAAGCGCTGGCAGCCAACTTTGAAGGAGAATATAAACAAATAGGTAAAATGTGTTACGAGGCTCCCAAAGCATGGTAACGACATTCCCGAAATGAACCGTTTCACCCGCAGGGTATATAACTCTATTTACCAGGCATTCCAGAATGTAGAAGGAGGAGGTAATTACATCAGCAAAGACATCAAATCGGCACCCGATGCTTATACCAAGAGTATCCACAACCTGATGGGGCTTGGTAACCGGGGCATTGCCTACCGGTAAAAAAGCCGGGGTTGCACTTTCCGATGGCAGTTTGTCGGCTATGCCGGGCACCGATGTCAACGGACCTACCGCATTGGTGATGTCTGCGGCAAAAAGTATGGATTCCATCAAG
Source organism: Ignavibacteriota bacterium (assembly GCA_963748665.1). Taxonomy (GTDB): domain Bacteria; phylum Bacteroidota; class Ignavibacteria; order Tepidaquicellales; family Tepidaquicellaceae; genus CAIKZJ01. The sequence continues at coordinate 22,090 of CAVVJW010000036.1, forward strand.
TTCACTGCAACGCACATGAACATGAAACTCCCTCCTGAACAATTGAAAACACGCAAGGGCAGAGAAAATGTTCTGAATCTGGTTAAAACCTATTTCGACAATGAAGGTTATCATATTCAGTTCAATGTGCTCGATACCAATATCCTGAGAGATGCGCAAAAACATCCGGAAAAATACCGTGACCTGGTGGTTCGTGTAGCCGGTTTCAGCGCCTTCTTCACCAAACTGCACGTGGGCGTGCAGAACGAGGTCATCGAACGGACCCTGCAGAGTTTCGAACAGCATTAAGAATTTAAGAAGTTACAAAGTAAGGCATGGCGATGTGTCATGCCTTACTTTTTTCCGATTAAAAAAGTTTTAGTAAAAACACTAAAAAATATATTATGAGTACAGATACAGGACAAAAGCGCGTTGCCATTATGGTAGGTGCCGGTTACATTCCCGGAATAAATGCTGTAGTTGCAGGTGCCTCACTTGCTGCCGGTAAATTAGGATGGGAGTTGGTGGGCATCCTCGATGGATTTGAAGGTATTCTTCATCCCGAAAAATACCCCGAATGGCGGATTAATTCCGATCGATCCCCGGAAATTGAACCTCGATCCAAATACAAGCAGTGTTCTGGGCCAGTCGGCACGGATTGATCCGTTCAATGTTCGCACCATCAACGAATTGGAAATGGTTGAGGAAGTGGATATGTCGGATGAATTACTGAAAAAATTAAAAGCGGAAAAGATTGATGCAGTTATTTCGATAGTTGGCGGAAAAGGTATGAGTATTCTTTACCAGCTTCACAAAAAAGGTTTGAATACAGTATGTGTTCCCCGTTCCATCGAAAACGAAATTGCATCCACTTCGGTATCATTCGGGTTTAACACGGCACTTACTTTTACCATCGATATGCTCGACCGTGCACGCCTGGCGGCAAGGGCTGCCCATAAAATTGCAGTGGTTGAGGTACAGGGAGAGGAAGCCGGATGGATTGCCTTACAAGCAGGTATTGCAGTTGCTGCCGATGCGGTGCTGATTCCTGAGATTCCGGTGGATCTTAAGCATGTAGCAACACACCTGAAAGCTAAGATGTCAGGCAAAAAGTCCTGGGGTTTGGTAGTTGTGGCGCAAGGCGCAAAATTAATCAATCAGAAGAAAAATGAAGAAAAAGTTTCATCACTTAAAGCTTCGTTATCGCCACTGGCAACCAGCGATTCCAACAGTGAATACGTGATTCATAAGTCAGGTCAGGCAGCACAGGCTGTGGCTGAAGGATTGCAACTGCGTATAGCCGAGGAAACTTTTCCGATGGTAATTGGTCCCTGGGTCAGAGGCGGTTCACCTTCGGCGGTCGATCGCCAATTGGGTGTAGCTTATGGTGCAGGAGCAATTCAGGCACTGGAAGCCGGCAGTAACGGGGTAATGGTGTCGTTTGTTCCACCTGATGTTAAGTTCGTTCCGCTTGCTGAAGCCATCAACAAAGTAAGGACAATACCCGCTGAAAGCATGTTTTTTCAGGTTGCAAATTCACTTGATATTTACTTTGGAAATAAGGAGGCATAATTATGACAAATCAAGCAAAAAATATATTGGAGGTAACAGGAACAGTACTGAATATCCAACGGTATTGCAGCCACGACGGTCCCGGCACACGTACAAACGTTTTCATTAAGGGTTGTTCCCTGCGATGCAAATGGTGCGGAAATCCGGAAAGTATCCGGATGAAGCCGGAAGTTTCGTACGACCCAAAAAAATGTGACGGAAAGAAGTGCAGTATTTGTCTGAAAGCACCATTCCCCGAAGGCGGTTTTTATTTTGCAGAGGGTGATGATACAAAGGTAAAAGTCAACTGGCAGTTGGCCGCAGGAGTAAAACTGGAAATTGCCTCACTTTGCCCCACCGGTGCACTCGAAATGTTTGGTAAAACCATGACCGTTGGAGAAGTAATGGACGAAGTGGAAAAAGACTCCTCCATTTACCGAAATACCGGCGGAGGTATGACGATAAGCGGCGGCGAGGTAATGCTTCAGCCGGATTTTGCTGCAGCTTTGCTGCAGGAAGCACACAACCGCGGCATTAATACTGCCATTGAAACAGCCTGCAATGCACCATGGTCTTTCCTTGAGAAAGTACTTCCTCATGTTGATACAATGCTTCACGACCTGAAACTGATGAATTCAGAACGACATAAAAAATGGACAGGGGTGGGCAACGAGCGAATTCTGGCAAACTTCAAAAAAGCTTATGAAACGTTTCCTGACATAGATTTTATTGCCCGTACGCCGCTAATTCCCGGTGTAAATGCAGATGAGGAACATATACGTGGTGTACTGGAATTCATAAAACCGCACAAAAACGTGATTGATTACGAATTGCTGCCCTACCACCGTTTTGGGCTTGGTAAGTATGAATCTCTTGGTGTAGTTTACGAACTCGACGATTACAAAACACCTTCGGATGAAGTAGTAAAAAGGTTTCAGGCTATGATCGATGAAGCGTTTGGACGGACTCAAGTAAAATAAAAGAAATCAAAACGGAATATTGGTAAAAACAGTAAAATAAAATTTCAGATTAAAAGGAAATTATATGATTAAGAATTTAGGTCACGCAGGTACACATAGACGCATTGCTATCAATATTGGGTCAGGGTTCGTCCCGGGAACAAATGCAGTTGTTATGGGTGCGGCCATTGCAGGTGGTAAACTGGGGTGGGAGATGATCGGCATCCGGGATGGATTTGAAGGACTTCTTTTTCCAGACCGGTATCCCAATGGCGGATTGCTTGCACTCAGCCCCGAACTGATTGAGAACCTCGATCCCGCCACCGGAGGAATCCTTGGCCAGGCGCCAAGAGTTGATCCATTTCATACAACTTCTTTTAATGGCGGAGAGATTGATTTTTCTGATAAAATATTAACAAGGTTTAAGGAAGCAGACATAGATGCGTTAATTTCAATCGTGGGTGAACAGGGGCTTGGCATTCTCCAGAATCTGCATCATAAAGGGCTTCATACAGTTTGCATTCCACGTTCGATTGAGAACGACATTGCTTCAACTGCTGTATCGTTCGGGTTTAACAGCGCCCTCAGTGTTACTATAGAAATGCTTAATAAGGCTTATCAGGCTGCCAAATCTGCCCGTAAGATTGCAGTAGTGGAAGTTCCGGGTGAGCAGGCAGGATGGATTGCGTTGCAGGCAGGTATTGCCGTACGTGCCGATGCTGTTCTGATGCCTGAAATTCCGTGCGACCTGAAAAACCTTGCTATGCGATTAAAAGACAAAATATCTGACCGTAGGTCTTACGGTCTTGTAGTGGTTGCAGAAGGAGCTAAATTAATTGATTATCCTGAAAACCCTGATGACCAGTCATCCGCAATTTCACCGGAAACAATAGCGATTGGCCAAGTGGCTGGCACTGTTGCGTCAAGGCTTCAAAAACTGATAACTGAAGAGACTTATCCGTTGGTAATTGGTGCTTGGGCAAGGGGTGGGAATCCAACTGCAACTGACCATCAACTTGGGATGGCATACGGCGCGGGATCAGTTCAGGTACTGAAAGCTGGACAAAATGGGGTAATGGTATCTTTTATACCACCCGATATCGGATTTGTGCCGCTGAAAAATGTTGTTGACAAAGTGAGAACGGTACCAGCTGAAAGCGAATTTATGAGAATTGCTCAGTCACTTGGTATCTACCTTGGAAACCGCTTATAAGCAGAACATGATGTTGTGGATGGAGAATGAAAAAATCTGAACTTAAAGAAACGAAATCAAAAAGCGACAACTTTAATTCAAAAAGTTTAACGATGGAAAATATCAAAATATCAGAAGATGTTTACGAAAAACTGGCAGATGCGCTTGATGCACTTCCAGCCGGTTTTACCAGAACTCCCTCTAAATCGGAAATAAAACTTATCAAGATGGTCTTTTCTCTTGAGGAGGCTTTTGTTGCAAGTACTTTAAGCCGCAAGCTCGAGACAGCTGACGAAATTGCCAAACGGCTTGTTCTTCCCGTAGATAAAGTGACCGAATTGCTCGAGGGAATGATACCTCGTCGTATGGTAAAAGCTGACACGCTTGCCCTTGAGACAGGTGTTAAAGGACTTGGGAAAGTAGAAGCAAAACCTGGTCAGACAAAAGAAGAGAGCGTGAAGAAATACAGACTCTTTCCTTTCCTTGTTGGCTGGTATGAATCGTATCTACAGGAGGTTAAGCCTGAGACTCCAGAATTTGCAAGAATTTTTGAGCAATATGTTATAGAAGGCGGAGGCGAAAAAATCTTTGCCCCGCGTCCAGGACCGCAGGGCACCATCCCATACCGTGGCTCTCTAAAACCTGAGTGGCTAAAAAAGGAACCTCACAACGATATTGACGCCCACTTCCAGCGGCACGACCGTTTCCTTGTACTCGATTGTGTGTGCAAGAAAGAGAAAGCTGCTGCTCACGGACATAGCTGCCACATGCCCAACAAGCGATGTGGTTTCGTAGGTATGCCTCCCGTGGTTCCTCTCTCTGAAAATGTGCTAAATCGCGAAGAAGCCATCAAACTCTGGAATGAGTTAGATGCCATGGGAACAATGATGATTCAGGGTTTCTATGGATTCACAATGGGAGCGGAGGAACCTCAGTTCGTCGGCGGCTGTCACTGCTGCGGTTGTTGCTGCACAATATTGCAGGGAGGTCGTATGGGCAAACTTACTGAATCTGTTGAGAGATCGAATTACCGTGTAGTGAAGGATTATGACAAATGTACAAACTGCGGGGAGTGTATCAGGCGCTGCCAGTTCTTTGCACATAAATGGGAAAAAACTAAAGATGGAAAAATATCGGTTTATGACAGAGATAAATGCGTCGGATGTGGATCCTGCGGTCAGGGATGTTTATCGGGTGCGCTCCACCTTGAACCGGTTTCCGAGGAGGAATGGTTACAAGTTCCTTCAAGTTTTATTGGATGGGAAGAAGCGCGATTAAAGAATATGGGAATGATTAAGGAATAAAATAATATTAATTCAAAACAAATATAAGACCTGAATAATCAGATATAGTTTTATAAAAATTACACCTATTAAATAAAGGATCATTAAATAAAAAGAGAAATGTTATGATTAAAACGCCTTTGGATGAAGTAGTAAAAAAGTTTCAGGCTATGGTTGACGAGGCATTTGGAAGAATTACTTAAAACATTTCAACATCAATAAATTAAATAAAAGTCCATACCTTGTCAGAGTTGATTGACAGGGCAGGGCTCAATAACAAAAAGGCAGGTTTGAATTTGTATAATAATATTAAAAAAAATGACAGTTAGCACCATTTTTAATGTTGTAGTTATAATCTACTCGATGTCCAATTTGGCTTCACTGGGGATGGAACTCAATATACGTGAAACCATCAGGTCGCTGAGCAACTTCAGGCTTATCATTTTTATCTTGTTTTTCGGTTGGATTGCAGGACCGGTTTTTGCACTACTTCTTGCAAAAGTCCTTCCGATGGATACTTCCTACGGCACAGGACTGATTATTTCCAGCCTTGCTCCGGTTGCACCGTTCTTTCCAATTCTGATGCGAAAATCAAACTCAGATAAAGACTTTGCGGGCGCACTAATGCCATTAGCCATGGTTGCCACGGTGGTCCTGCTGCCTTTAATTGGTTCATTTATGATTAAGGGCCTTACGGTTAATATGTGGTCTTTGGCCAAACCACTTCTACTGTTGATATTGTTGCCGCTTGTTAGTGGAATTTTGCTAAGATTGTATGCAATCCGTTTTACCGACAAAATTTTTCCTGCTATGAAGCGTCTTGCCGGTATCACTACTTTGATTGCAATGCTTTTTGTACTGGTACTTTATTTTCCTGACTTCATCAGTATACTCGGTAGTTTTGCCATTGGCGCTCACATTATCTTTGTGTTCGGAATTATGTTTATTTCGTATTACTTAAGCTTCGGTCTAAAAAAGAATCAGGCCAGTGCCATAGCCTTGGGTATGGGTAGCAGGAATCCTGCCGCAATGCTGGTAGTGTATATGGCCTTACAAATCACAGATCCAAAGATGTTGCTCATGATACTGCTTGCTGGTCCGATACCGGGAATTGCATCCTATTTTATGACAAAATATTTTGGTTCAAAAAACGTTAAAAAACAATTTATAAAATCCAAAAATGTAGAAAATTATTGAATATGGAGAAAACGGGATTAAGCTTCAAAGCAAAATTAAAATTTTATACTTGTAAGGGCAGTGGTGATTGTATAAAGGCATGTCCTGAGAAAGCAATAAGTGAAGGTCCTCAGCGTATGCCTTCAGCAGTATGTCTTTCCAGCGGAAAGTATGAGATGTTACCAGGGAGAGCGATTATTGATGAAAACAAATGTACAGGTTGTGGTGATTGTGTACCGGTATGCCCTAATCATGCAATTGAAATGGCAGCAGTGTCATAGGGATATTATTTATGGTCAGCCGATAAATATACTTCGGTTGGCTGAATTCTGAACTTTTAGATTATTACAGAATAAAGAAAGGGATAGAAAATTATTATGATTAAACATGTTGGACACGGGGGTATTATCCGCCGCATTGCGATAAATGTAGGTGCAGGATATCTTCCGGGAATAAATACCATTATTACAGGAGCCTCCCAGGCAGCCGGTCAGTTGGGATGGGAGATTGTCGGAATCCGCGATGGCTTCGAAGGCTTGTTGCACCCTGATCGTTATCCTGATGGCGGATTGCTTACACTCAGCCCACAATTGGCTGCAATACAGGATCCCTCCGAAGGAGGCACTCTTGGCCAGGCACCAAAGGTAGATCCGTTTAACGACACCACTCATAATAAAGATGGCGTTGATCATTCTGATGAAATATTAAAAAGGCTGAAAGAAGAAAACATTGACGCATTAATTTCAGTTGTTGGGAACCAGGGACTCGAGATCCTGTATAAGCTCTCATCGAAAGGGATTACATACGGTATGTATTCCAAAATCAATAGAGAATGACATTCCTGTTACTTCGGTTTCTTTTGGATTTAACAGTGCGATGAGCTTTACGATAGAAATGCTGATGCGTGCCAGACAAGCGGCAATATCTGCCAGAAAGATAGCTGTGGTGGAAGTAATAGGTGAGCATGCAGGGTGGTTGGCACTCCAGTCAGGTATAGCAATTTCTGCTGATGCGGTGTTGCTGCCGGAAATACCTTGTAATCTTAATATGCTGGCACGGAGGCTGGACGAAAAGATTTCTTCCAGGAGACCATACGGATTGGTAGTAGTTGCCGAAGGCGTAAAACTATACAAAAAACCACAGGAAGTTAAATCTGATTCAACACGTATAGTTTCACTTCCACCGGAGGCAACCGGCGAAGCAAGTGAACAAGTAATGATTACGTCTGAAAAGACAGCCGAGACACTTGCAGGGGAACTCCAGTTGCTTATTGACAGAGAAACTTATCCACTTATTGTCGGACCATGGGCAAGAGGCGGATCGCCCACTGCCGTTGACCTGCAACTGGGTATGGCATATGGTGCAGGGGCTATTCAGGCATTGAAAGCCTCAAAGAATGGGGTAATGGTTGCTTTTGTCCCTCCTGAAATTCAATACGTGCCATTGGAAGAAATAATTAACAAAGTAAGAACCGTTTCTGCCAACAGTGAATTCCTGAAGATTGCAGGATCACTTGGTATCTATTTCGGAAACTTTTCTTCAAAGAAAACTTTACAATCAGAGGAGGTAAAAAAATGAACAATTCCGATATATCAATAGATGTTTACGAAAGACTTGCCAATGTACTGGATGCAACGCCTCAGGGCTTTCCAAGGATGAAATCAGGCGTGGAAATAAAACTGCTCAGGCTGGTTTTTTCTCCCGAGGAAGTTTCTCTTGCAAGTTACCTGTCCACAACCTATGAATATCCTGCTGTAATTGCCAGACGTGCTGGCATTGGTGAGGATGATGCCATCGTTATATTATCAGGCCTTATTTCAAGGAAACTTGTTCGTATGCAAGGTCCGCCATCTTACCCGGGTATGCCTGCTCCCCCTCCCGGAAAAGATTCGCTCTTCCGGCTTGGTCCTTTTATGATAGGATGGTACGAAGCATGTATGCGTGTAGAAGGCAAAGAATTTGCCGAACTATTTCATCAATATATGGAAGAGGGTGGCAGTGAAAAAATCCTCGCTCCACGTCCCGGTGTATTAGGTGTAGTTCCCGTACGGGGATCTCTCAAGCCAGAATTGATGGCAACGATGGAACCGCACCTCGATATTGACGCTCATTTAAAGCGGCACGATCGTTTTCTGGTAATGGATTGTGTGTGTAAAAGGGAGATGGAGGCCCTTGGGAAAAGATGATAGCCGCTATCCGTTAAAACGCTGCGGATTTTTAGGACTTCCTTCAAGTGTACCGCTCGGAGAACATGTACTCAGCCGGGAAGAAGCGGACCAGCTTCTTCGAAAGCTCGAAAAAATGGGGCATGTAAGCAATGCAGCTTACGGATTTCAGATGAGCGCTGAAAGCCCGCAGTACGTGGGGGGCTGCAACTGTGACCGTTACGCTTGCGGGGTATTTAACAATCACTTTCCCAGCCAGGCTTCAAACTACCGCGTAGTCAAAGACTACAAAAAATGTACTGCCTGTGGTATTTGTATCGATCGCTGTCCCACGTATGCGCATATCGATGGTAATCGTGAGGACGGTATGCCGGAATATATTCGCGAAAAGTGCATAGGTTGTGGTGTCTGCGTTATTGCGTGCGATCCTGAGGCGCTTGAATTGGAGCCGGTATCGGCAGACGAGTGGTTTTATACTCCTTCAAGTTTGGAGGAATGGGAAGAACTACGAATTAAAAATTTGGAAACAAAATAATTTATTTATAAAAATTGAATCAAACACAAATAAAATAATAATTTTAAAAAATAGATAATGGACAATTTCATTCAAATTTGTACCTCTTTATTCGGTCCGGTGGTATTAATATTCACCGTATCTAACCTGTTTGCCATGGGCTTACAAGTAAAAATGCCCGAAGTCCTCCAAGTGTTTAAAAACAAAAAATCACTTTTGTTGATATTCATATGGGGCTGGATAGCAGGGCCTGCGTTAGCTTGGCTTATAAAAATAATTCTTCCTTTGGAAGAGCCATACGTTATAGTATTATTACTCGCCAGTCTGGCACCAAGCGCACCATTCCTTCAGGTGATGGTTGTAAAAAGCCGCGGGGACATGGGCTTTGCAGGAGCTTTCATACCGCTGGTTGCAGTTGGTACTGTTGTGCTGATGCCATTGATGGCTCCCCTATTAATAAAGGGACTGACAATCAGCACCTGGGCACTCGCTAAACCGCTACTCCTGACCATACTTATACCGCTGATCATCGGAGCTGCGATAAGGAATTATTCAGATAAAGTTGCAACTAAGATTTTCCCGGCATCTAAGCTGATTGCCCTTATTTCCACATTAACGACTATCATGTTGTGCTTTATAATATACGGTCCAGCGATGCTCAACACGGCGGGCAGCTTTGCCCTCCTGTCAATAACACTGTTTATGGTAGTAATGGGACTGATAACTTATCGCTTCGGTTTCGGCCTGAAACGGGCACAGAGTAGTGTGATGTCACTGGGAATGGGCACTCGTAATATCGCAGCGGTTTTAGCCGGAGCTCTTGCCATTCCAAACGCTGATCCGCGTATAGTAACTATGGTTATTATGTACACTTTGTGGTCCTTTATACTTGCCCTTATTGTAGCTAATATTTATGGTAGACTCGCAGACAAGTCAGGTGAAACAAATGAGAATTAAAGTATATAGTTAAGAGTGAAAACGTGCACAAAATGATAATGAAAGAATTCCACCACTTAGGCACTAAGGACACGACGTAGCAAGAACTTTAAACAAAGAAAAGATTTGCATACTGAAAAGAGACAATTGTGACTGAATTATACTGATTAAGAGGTTTTTAGGGTTAGAGATTAATTGAATACGGATTTACACAGATTTAACGAATATACACTGATTTTAAAGGTTTAAAAATATAAATTTATTAATTGTTACATAGAAAATTAGAGAAGAGATATAAATGAATTACACGAATTTTACGATTTACATAAATTGGAAGAACGAATCGCAAGTGATTTATTTGAGTTTTAATAAATGAAAATAAAGCAAAAAAAAATTATGATTAAGCAAACTCAGGACAACTCAGTTTATGATATTACCATAAGACTATTAATCCTTTTATTAATCGTTGCCTGGTGTCTGATGATTATATATCCATTTATCAGTGTCATATTATGGAGTCTTATACTCGCACTGGCAATGCATCCGTACCACAGCAAACTGTCAAAAAAAATGGGCGGGAAACCCAAACTTGCATCTTTTATAATAGTTGTCTCCATTCTGATAATTGTTATACTTCCCACGGGTCTATTAATTTATTCACTTGCTGACGAAGTTAAGGCATTTAAAGCAAATTATTTTAACGGTACAATCATCATTCCTCCTCCCACAGAAAACGTTAAAGAATTTCCAATAATCGGAGGAAAACTTTTTGAGTTCTGGCAAAATTTATCTGCTAACATAGAACCAATGCTGATTAAGTATAAGACACAACTTTTAGATATTGGAATCAAGGTAGGAAAGGGAATATTGAGTGCGGCAGGCAGTGTAATTCAGATTTTATTGTCTCTTATTATTGCCGGTATATTGTTGAATGTCGGCGGAATAGGAGAATCTATACGAAAATTTTTCAGGAAGGTGGGCGGCAATAAAGGTGACGAACTTGCTGACCTTACGCTCAAGACAGTCGGCAGTGTAGTTAAAGGCATTCTTGGAGAAGCACTCCTTCTCGCTCTGATGCACGGAGTTGTTTTCATGCTTGCAGGCATTCCCTATGCAGGAATATGGACGTTGGCGGTGTTTGTCATGGCGACACTTCAAATACCAATATATTTTGTAACAGTACCAATAATGATTTATATTTTTGGGACGAAAGATTTAATGCCTGCGATATTATGGGTCTCGACCATGGTAGCGGTCAGTGCTTCAGACAACTTTCTCACACCGCTTATGCTTGGTAAACGTGCTCCTGTACCAATGCTGGTGATATATATAGGCGTGATTGGCGGATTCATTTTTTCTGGTTTTATAGGACTTTTTACGGGAGCAATAGTTATGTCAGTTGGTTATAATTTATTTGTCGGATGGATTAATTCAAACGATGCGGAAGTTCAGGAAATAGAGGCAGTAAATAAATAACACGAATTACAAACAAAACATACAATATGATGAAAATAAAAGAAAATTTACCTGAAGGAAAACAAACAGTACTTGGGCTTTATGTAACAGCGAAGGAAGCTTACGAGCAATGGATTGAAAATCCAGAGAAGATAAAGATTATTGACGTTCGCACTCCCGAAGAATTTATTTTTGTGGGTTATCCGGCGATGGCATGGAAAATTCCTGTTGGTACACAATCGTATGTCTGGGATGCTGAAAATGAAAAGTTCCCGATGTGTCTTCTGCCTGATTTTGTTTCCAGAGTGAAGGAAATTGCAAAACCAACTGATACAATAATGGTCACGTGCCGTTCAGGAGGACGAAGCGCAATTGCAGTCAATCTGCTTGCCAAAGAAGGATTCACACAGGCATTTAACGTTGTTGACGGCATAGAAGGTGATTTGGTGGATGATGAAACCAGCGTATTTCATGGGCAGAGACTGAAGAATGGCTGGAAGAATTCAGGATGTCCTTGGACGTTTAAACTGACACCCGACATGTTGATACTTCCGCGATAATATAAATTGTAAGATGAAAAAGATAAAATTATATTTTAAATAATTTAATGGGCGGCCAGGTCTGAATAACAAACAATTGCTCAAACCACTGGTCAGGTTACGAGCAACATAAAGGATATAGATAATGAGCAAAGAAACTGAAAAAGTTAAAGTTACAACTTTTGAAAACACAAAGTTGAACGTGGTTAAGTTGAATTGGAAAGAGGTGTATTACACCAATTGTCCGCTGGTGTCTGCCAGTAACGTGGATGAAGGCCTGGGCCTGACCAAGAAAGAGTATAAGAAGATCGGGGTGAAGTTTGCCTACATGCGTTCGACCCCTGAAACCGATTGGTATCCCCACTACATTCACAATCAGGAAAATCTTATCCGCTTCGGTGGTTTGTTTCCACCTATCGAAGTCCACGCAGATATCCGTCGGACCAAACTTCTGGGGGTAACACAGATGCCGGCCGAAGGCGGCGTTATGATGGTACGCGCCAAGGACGATATCTACCGGATGGCTGATTTAAAAGGCAAAAAGATCGGCATTTCCAAGAGTATGAACCAGATCAAAAACGACTGGTGGCGCATTCAGGAACACCAGGGGATCGAGTTGATGCTTCGGATGAACGGCATGACCATGGACGATATTGAATTGGTTGAGTTTCCTTACGCAGATGACTGGTATAATCTACCGGAAATGATGAAAGCAACCATGGAACAATCGATTGATCTGTGGCTGGCGCGTGACCACAAGCGCGACCTGGCTTTCCGTCCGCTGGAAACCGCCCTGGAAAAAGGAATCATCGATGCGATGTACATGCAAACCAAGCCGCTTCAGCAGGTCATCTGAGGCGACGGGTAAGTTTGCAGCAATCGAGGACCTCTCCCGCTATCCTGACTGGCGCCTTCAGGTGGCTAACATTCCTGCGGCTATCACGTGTACCGATGTCATGGCCAAGGAACACCCTGAACTCGCTGTTACATTTATGAAAGGTATGATCCGGGCCGGTCGCTGGGCAAATCAGAACAAGTATGCTGCAGCTGAAATTCTCGACCAGCAGACCTTCTACCGCGACATCGAGGCTACTTACCAGGGCATTAGAGATGTTGACCTGGTGCCCAACCTTTCACCTTTGAATCTCGCCGCTGTTAATATCGGTAAAGAATTTATGCTAAGTCATGGTTACATCAAGAATGATTTTGATGTAAACGAATGGGCTGCCCCTGAATTCCTGGAAAAAGCAGCAAGAGAATTATTGGAAGAAGAATGGAAGAAACGATCAACGGCAAAACTTCCACAAACAGCAGGAACATTGGAATCAGGCGGAAGAATTGGGTAATAAATAAGTCGTGTAAAACAAAATTAATTTGCCAACTTAAAAACAAATAATTATGGCAAAGGAAATAAAAAAAAGCGACGGTCCGGCCTGTGCATGCGGCAGGGGTGACCTGTATGATGAATGGAAGAAGTTGAATGAAGGCAAAAAGGAAGAAGGTTTTGAATCAACTGACCCCAAACGTTCAGATGATGTTGTCAAAGACGAACATAAGCAGGAACAGGCCAAAAATGAAACAAAGAATGAGTAAAGATTAAGATTGAGTGGCGCCAAAGATATTAAATTAATGGTTGGTGCCATTTTAAAAATGAACTCTATCGGCAGAGTTATGGGCAGAACAAAGTTTCAGAATATACATGTAAAATTTATAAACCATGTTAATGTAAGAATATGAGTGTAGAAATCAAAACAGATAGTTTTTCAACGATACTGGTTGACAGGAGAGATAACGGATTGGTAGTAGTAACACTAAACAGACCAGAAGAAGGTAACGCCGTTAACACAGATATGGGGCTTGAACTTCTTGATCTCTGGACTGACCTTGTACGCAACAATGACGGACTCCGCTGCGTCATATTAACCGGAGCAGGTGAAGAAGCATTTTGTGCCGGCGGAGATATGAAGCAACGAAAAGGAATGTCGGAATATGCATGGCGGCATCAACACGAGATATTCGAGCAAGCTTTATGGACTATGATGGAATGTCCTGTTCCGGTCATAGCTGCTGTCAACGGCAAAGCATTTGGCGGCGGGCTTGAAATGATTCTTGCAGCCGATTTTGCATATGGAGTTGACAATGCCAAGTTATGGTTCCCGGAAGTGATGATAGGAATACTGCCTGGTGTGGGCGGCACAACTACATTGCCGCGTATAGTTGGAGAGCATCGTGCTAATGAAATCATATTAGCAGGTGGTGCATTTGGTTCTGCCGAAGCGCTGGAATGGGGTATATTCAATCGTGTTTGCAGTATAAAAGAATTGATGCCGGCTGCGATTGCAACTGCCGAAACTATAGCAGGTAACGCTCCTCTGGCAGTGCGTCAAGCCAAGAAAGCAATACACGAAGGTCTGCAAATGGATGTACGTACTGCACTTCGTTACGAAGTCGAATGTTACAACCGTCTGACGGGAACTGAAGACAGAGCAGAAGGTACACTGGCATGGAACGAAAAACGCAAACCCGTTTTTAAAGGACGGTGAATTTGTACCCGAACATAACAAGTATAAAATATTAAATTTTTAAAATTAAAATATAAAAAATGAAAGTAATTATTATCGGAGGAGTTGCAGGCGGAGCATCGTGTGCAGCACGTCTGCGCAGGCTTGATGAAGAAGCCGAAATTTTAATGGTAGAAAAAGGACCTTACATTTCGTACGCAAACTGCGGACTGCCTTACCACGTGGGTGGTGTGATTGAAAAAGAATCCAACCTTCTGTTGGCAAATGAACAGATGTTCCATGCGATGTTTAATATAGAAGTACGAACACGCTGTGAGGCTGTCGAAATTTCACCGAAGGAAAAGACTGTAAAGTTGAAAGATTTAATTAAGGGCGAGATCACTACTCATTCTTATGATAAACTTGTTCTTTCCCCGGGTGCTGTTTCTTTTCATCCGTCATTACCGGGCATTGACCTTCCCGGTATTTTTCACGTGAGAACTGTTCCTGACGTAAGAGAAATACGTGAGTGGGTTGAAAAAGGAAATCCGTTTCTTGCAGGAATGTACAAGTATTCAGGATTTCAGGCGATGAGACCTAAGACGCGGGCAGTTGTTGTTGGCGGAGGGTTCATCGGACTTGAGATGGCAGAAAATCTTGTGCATCGTGGTTTTGAAGTAACGCTTTTACAGAGGGGAGACCAGGTATTGGCTCCTATGGATTTAGAAAATGCACGTGTAGTTGAATCTCTGTTAGTAAAGCACGGTGTTAAACTTGCTCTAAACGACGGAGCCGCAGGTTTTAAACAGGCTGAGAACGGTGCCATAAATGTAGAAACTGATTCAGGAAAAACATATAAGGCTGACGTAGTTATACTTGCCATAGGTGTCCGTCCTGATACAACTCTGGCAAAAATGGCAGGACTAGAAATAGGTGAACGCGGAGGAATCCGTGTAGATGAACATATGCGTACAAGCGACACGGATATATTTGCAGTAGGTGATGCGGTTGAAGTTAAAGATTTTGTTACGGGGCAATGGAGTTTGGTTGCTTTGGCAGGACCTGCAAACCGTCAGGGACGTATTGCAGCAGACGTTATCGCAGGACGCAATTCAACTTATCGCGGTACACAGGGTACTTCAATTATAGGTCTGTTCGGAGCCGCTGCTGCCTGGACCGGGGTCAGCGAAAAGACACTAATAAAAAACGGTGATACAGATTATGAAAAGATATACCTGTATCCTAATTCACATGCAGGTTATTACCCTGGTGCTAAAACAATTGCAATGAAAGTTATATTCAGAAAATCAGATGGCAGACTTTTGGGGGCACAGGCGCTCGGTTTTGACGGAGTTGATAAACGTATAAGTGTAATAGCTGGAATGCTGCAAATGGGTGCTTCAATATACGACCTTGAAGAAGCAGAACTTTGTTACGCTCCCCAGTTTGGAAGCGCAAAAGATCCTGTAAACTTTGCGGGTATGGTTGCTGCTGATGTTCTCAGAAACGATATGCCTCTTACACACTGGGATACTGCAAGAAACGGATTCCTTCTGGATGTACGGGAACCTATGGAATTAGCAGTAGAGAATGTTCCTGGTGCGGTAAACATTCCAATGGGTCAGATAAGAGCACGTCTTGATGAACTACCGCGGGACAAAGAGATAAATGTAATTTGCCGTTCAGGCGGACGCGCTTACTATGTTACGCGGATTCTATTGCAGAATGGCTTTAAAGCTAAAACTATATCTGGCGGCATGATTTCACTCGCACATAATTATCTGCTTGATGCTAAATTGAAAGAGGAGTAGAAAAAATAAGAAAAGAACTTATTTTGAGTCGCACTTTTCTTGTTCATACGATGTGAAAAAATTCTATGCGACAGGAGACGTGTTTAAAAATTTCAGTAATTTAAAGATTGCCGATTTAAAACACTCATACAGATTAGGGTTACGGTTTGTCTTTGAACCGAATGAGAAAATAAACCTGCGTGTTGATTTTGCAAAAACAAAAGAAGGAAGCGGAGTTGGTTTTTCAATGGGTGAGGCTTTTAAAATTTGTTAGAAGAGATAAGCAAAAATAACAATGAATCGGAATTAAGGAAGAAAATACATAATAAAGTTTATGATAAAAAATATAGATAATTATTAAATGGAAATTACTAACTTTGTTTGGGGCGGACCTGTTCACAAATTGCAGCTTAGACTGAAACTGGAAAAAGAACCTGCGTCTGTCGTCAAAAGAAAAATAATATTCTTTTCATTATTTGCATGGATTCCTCTTTTATTAATATGCATTGTACAATCAACTGCCTGGAATCCTTCGCTTAAAATATCTCTGCTTACAGACTACGTGGTATGGGCAAGGTTTTTTGTGGCATTACCCATACTTTTTATGTCAGAAAGTTTAATTAATCTGCACGTCGGAGATTCGCTCGCCCATTTCTTAAAATCCGGTATTATTGCCGAAAACAATATTTCAGAATATGAATCCCTTCTGACTAAACTGAATAAAATCAAGGATTCAAAAATCACAGAAATAATAATTCTGATTTCAGCGTATGCAATTGTGCTTTTATTCTGGTGGAACGCAGACCAGAAAAAGTTTCTTTTAACATGGCTTTTTGACAGCAAAGGAGTAATGAACGCTGCAGGTTACTGGTATTATTTTGTGAGCGCTCCGCTATTTTCTTTCTTTCTGTACAGAATGTTATTTAAATTTTTTCTGTGGGTAGGATTCCTTTTTAAAATATCGAAAATGGATTTAAACCTGTATCCGACTGACCCTGATTTATGTGCAGGATTAAGATTCCTCGGGGTTGCGCAGATATTCTTTGGTTTGATCGGACTTGCACAAAGCTGCGTTGCTTCGGCAGAGATTGCAAAATGGATATTAACGAATAATTATCAATTATCCGACTATTATGTTATTATTGCCTCAAACATACTTGTATCCACTTTTTTGTTCTTCTCGCCCATACTTTTATTTATGGGAAAACTCAGCAGGACAAAATTAAAAGGCATGATGGATTACGGAGTAGTCGCACATAAATATATACGTTCGTTTGACAACAAATGGGTTAAAGGGAATAATCCGGATAAAGAACAAATACTCGGAACTTCAGATATTCAGTCACTTGCTGATCTGTTTAACAGTTATCAGGTTGTTGAGAAAATGAGATTGATTCCAATGGATATGTATCAGATAATATATTTAATACTGATTGTCGGTGTACCGTTTTTGCCATTGATAACATTTGTGATTCCATTAAATGAAATTTTCAAAATTCTTTTAGAACATTTCTTTTGATGTTTTTAATAGAATTGAATAATGAATGGAGCTTTACATTTATAGAAAATAAAATAGACATATTATGATAATAGTCAGGTTCAAAATGATTATGAATCCTAAGAACATAACAGAACTTTTAAATGTCATTAGGAACATATCTCAGGACGTTCGGAAAGAAGAAGGGTGTATCGATAATTTTATTTTTCAGAGTCTTAACGATGAAAACGAACTTATTATGATTGAATACTGGAAGACAAAGACCCTCTTGAATAAACACTGGAAGACAACAAACTTCAGTGCTTTACTGGGTTTTCAAAATCTCCTCAACCAACCGATGAACATAGAAATCAATAATGTTTCCGGAACTCTTGGTCTGGCGGAAATAGAAAAATCAAGAATCGGGAATAAAGCAAAGAGTTTTGAAAAAGGTCTTAAAGTTTACAAAGAATGAAACTCGCCGCCCCAAGCAGTGTGGTATCTTGTTTATAAATTATCCTTTCGTAGCAAGCGGCGGGGAATTAAACCCCATTGATTAACATTGAAAAGTTCTGATGCAGGGTTTTCCGCCAAGAAAGCATCAGAGATGACACAAAACATGTATCAGATTAAATATATTCTCTTTAAATCTTTAAGAGAAATAACTAAAGCACTTACAATTGATGAAAATCAAATGAAATTGATAAAAAACGATAGACCAAAATTTCTAAAGTGTCCCAATGCATAAAACAAGAGAGACAGTGTAAAATACCACATTTTAGGAAGCAATATTAAAACTTACATTAGTATCAAAAAATAATAGATTCCCGCCAGGGGCTTTTTCACAAATACTAAGAAGGACTGAATAAAAAATACAATTAACGAATAGTGACTAATTTGTCATAAAATGAGGGATAAAATTAAAATTAATTAGAAGCCAATTACGATATTGCAGCTAAATGACAATTTTAAATCTTATATAATTTTACAATACATTCGCATAAGCGGACGGTATATCTTTATAATCAGGAACTTAACTCACGGGATACCGTGTCATTCCACGAAATATAGAAATGATTTCGTTTTTATTCAAACCAAATAAAACAAATAATAAGTGTTTTAACATAATTTTATTAAATTAGCGCTTTTCTTTTTCTACAATTATTGGTACAGATATTGCTTATATAATTGAATATTAATTAATCATTTATATTCATTAAATTTCGAATATGGAAATGAAAACTAAAACAGAAAAGTCAGTGTATGTCTTTTATAATTTTTGATTTCTAATTTTCAACAAACAAAATTATGATTATTGTAAAGTTTAATATGCTGATGAATCCGAAGAACAGTAATGAAATTTTAAATGCTGTTAAGATTATTTCACAAAGTGTACAAATTGAGGAAGGGTGTATTGATATTTTTACATTCCGGAGTTTTGATAATGAAAATGAACTAATAATTATTGAATACTGGAAATCAATGTCTCTTTTAAAGAAACACTGGAAAACGTCTAACTTCGGTGCTTTACTGGGAATACAGAGTCTTCTGAGCCTCCCGATTAAAGTTGAAATCAACAAAGTAACAAGATCACTTGGTCTGAAAGAAGTTGAAAAAGTAAGAACAGATAAAAAAACAGGTGGAATTGAAAAAGGTCTTACGATTACGAATACTAAGAAAACGGTGATTCCAAATAAATGAATAAAGTAAAATCAGGATAATACTTTTTATAAACATTGACGGCAAGTGAGTAATCTGCATTTGCAAAAAATGTTCGGACGAATATGTACAGTGAACAATAGTGAATTTTATAACATTTTATAGTAAAAATTTTTAACTTATAAAAACAAAATATTATGAATATATTTTGCAAACATATTATTAAAATAAAATGAAAACCCTGCTCAGAAGTTTTTTTATAGCGGTTTTGTCTCTGGTGTTTATTGCGAATTTTAGTTTTGCACAAGGTGAACTTGACAGCAATAAAACAAAAAACCGAAAAGATACTACGGTATCTAAAAAAGAAGATAAGAAAATATTGGTAAGCGCTAAAGAGGAAGATAAACTTGATACGACTGCGTTCAAAGTAAACGAATTAAAAGTAATAGGATATCCCTATGCATTCTACACTCCTGAAACACAACTTGCATTTGGATTGGGCGGAATGATATATTTCAGAACAGCCTTACAGCCCGCACAAAAACCCTCTAAAATTACAATTGCAGGGTATTATACAACGAATAATCAGTATCTGATATCGCTTAAGCCAAGGCTTTATTTTCCCGGGAAAAAAAGAACTTATTTTGAGTCGGATTTTTCTTATTCATACGATGTAATGAAATTCTACGGAACAGGAAACTCCACACCGGACATAGACAGTGCAAGTTATAAATCATCTTCGTTCGGTATATACGTCGAAACACAAGCAAAAGGTTTTCTGGTAGATGCATTACAGGTTGGGCTTGTATTTGATTACGTTAACGTTGTAATGGAAGATAAAATGGGAAATCCAAACCTCTATGACAGCACAACCGTTGGAATAAACGGCGGTAAGGTAGGAGGCATAGGGGTAAGCTGGTCTTATGATAACAGAGATAACATATCATATCCTTCTTCGGGAGGGCTGCACAAAGTATCAGGATTATTTTACGGGAAATTACTTGCCAGTGATTACACTTATAACAGGTACAGATTTGACTTCAGGCAGTATGTAGCGCCGTACAAAGATCATATACTTGCATTTAATTTATACACTGACTTAAGTACGGGCTCGCCGCCATTTTACTTTATGCCTGCACTCGGAGGTTCCGCAAGAATGAGGGGCTGGTTCGAAGGCAGATTCCGTGAAAAGAACTATATTACCTGGCAGGCAGAATACAGAAAAATACTTTTCTGGAGGATAGGTATTGCAGCATTTTATGCCACAGGAGACGTGTTTAAGAATTTCAGTAATTTAAAGTTTAATGAGTTGAAGCAGTCGTACGGATTCGGATTACGGTTTGTCTTTGACCCAAAGGAGAAAATAAATCTCCGTGTTGACTTCGCAAAGACCAAAGAAGGAAGCGGAGTATATTTTTCAATGGACGAAGCGTTTTAGGAGAGTTTAAGAAGTCAGAAGTCAGAAGTCAGAAGTCGGAATTTAGAAGTCAGAATTTAGAAGTCAGAAGAGAGAAAAAATATTGAGACACGAATTTCAGGAATCAGAAGTCAGAAGTTAGAAGAGAGAAAAATATTGAGACACGAATTTACACGAATCAGAAGCCAGAAGTCAGAATTTAGAAGAGAGAAAAATATTGAGACACGAATTTCACGAATCAGAAGTTAGAAGTCAGAGAGAGAAAAATACTGAGACACGAATTTCACGAATCAGAAGTCAGAAGTTAAGGATTAAATGTATAAATAAATGAAATATCTTTTAAATTATTCAGAAAGGAAATTTAAATATGAAATTAAATGTATATATTAATGAAATATCTTTTAAATTATTCAGAAAGGAAATTTTAATATGAAGCAGAAAAAAGAATTAAACCGTGAAGTTCTTCCGATACCGGATAAAGCTTATAAAGGTCTTATCACGTATGATGCAAAAGACCCTGATATGAAATTTCCGCCTATTGAACAACTGCGCCCGCCAGATGGTGCGCCTAACGTTCTTGTCGTACTTATCGATGATGCAGGATTCGGTTCTACGAGTGCATTCGGAGGTCCCTGCCATACACCAAATGCAGAAAAACTTGCAGCAGAAGGTCTGAAATATAATCGTTTTCATACAACTGCTTTATGTTCTCCTACAAGACAGGCACTATTAACGGGACGCAATCACCATTCAGCAGGAATGGGCGGTATTACGGAAATTGCAACAGGTGCACCGGGTTACTGTTCAGTTCTGCCTAATACTATGTCCCCGCTTGCACAAACACTTAAACTTAATGGTTATTCAACTGCACAATTCGGTAAGTGCCACGAGGTACCTGTGTGGCAAACAAGCCCTGCGGGTCCGTTTAATCAATGGCCTACAGGCGGCGGCGGTTTTGAATACTTCTACGGATTTATAGGCGGAGAAGCAAATCAATGGTACCCGTCACTTTTCGAAGGTACAACCCCTGTTGAACCTGAAAAGACACCTGAGGAAGGTTATCATCTTATGGAAGATATGACAGACAAAACACTGGCATGGATTGGACAACAGAAGGCGCTTGCCCCTGATAAACCATTCTTTATTTATTTTGCTCCGGGTGCTACACATGCCCCGCATCACGTTCCGAAAGAATGGGCAGATAAATACAAAGGTAAGTTTGATGCAGGATGGGATAAACTTACGGGAAGAGACATTTGCACGTCAGAAAAAACTCGGCGTTATTCCAAAAGACTGCGAACTAACTGCACGTCATAAAGAAATTCCTTCGTGGGACGAAATGCCCGAAGCATTCAAACCAGTGCTGCGCAGACAAATGGAAGTCTATGCCGGTTTTATGGAATACACTGACCATCACGTGGGACGCTTGTTCGATTTCATAAGCAAACTCGGTATTATGGAAAACACTCTTATTTATTATATAATCGGTGATAACGGTGCATCTGCAGAAGGTTCTATTAATGGCTGTTTTAACGAAATGAGTTATTTCAACGGACTGCAGTCTTTCGAAACACCTGAATATTTAACGGAGAGAATAGATAAACTTGGCGGACCGGAATCATACAACCACTATGCAGTAGGCTGGGCTCACGCAATGAACACTCCTTATCCAATGGACTAAACAGGTTGCTTCTCACTGGGGCGGAACACGCAACGGTACTATCGTTCACTGGCCAAAAGGAATTAAGTCAAAGGGTGAGATTACGCTCACAGTTCTCTCACGTAATCGACGTGGCTCCAACGATACTTGAAGCTGCAGGATTACCTGAACCGCATTCCGTAAACGGTGTTCAGCAAAAACCTCTTGAAGGTGCAAGCATGCTTTATTCTTTTGACGATGCAAAAGCAGCAGAGCAGCACGAGACTCAATATTTTGAAATGTTCGGCAACCGCGGCATATACCACAAAGGCTGGACTGCCGTAACGAAACACGTTACACCATGGATTCAGGCACCGAGTATTCCGCTTGACGACGACGTATGGGAACTTTACGATACAACAAAAGACTGGAGCCAGGCAAAAGACCTTTCAAAGGAAATGCCTGAGAAGCTTCACGAACTTCAGCGCCTGTGGATCATAGAAGCAACCCGCTATAATGTGCTTCCAATAGACGACAGAATATTTGAGAAATTAAATCCCGATACGGCAGGCAGACCTGTACTTATAAAAGGAAATACACAGCTCCTTTTTGGCGGTATGGGGCGTTTATCCGAGAATTGCATTCTTAATCTGAAAAATAAATCACATTCAGTAACTGCTGAAATCGTAGTTCCAGAAGGCGGAGCCGAAGGAGTTATTATTGCTCAGGGTGCAGATATTGGCGGCTGGAGTTTATACGCAAAAGGCGGTAAACTCAAGTACTGTTATAATTGGGGCGGACTAAAACACTTTTATGTTGAAGGAACAACTCCAATTCCTGCGGGTGAACATCAGGTGCGTATGGAATTTGAATATGCAGGCGGTGGTTTGGGCAAGGGTGGAAAAGTTACACTGTTCACTGACGGCAAGAAAGTCGGCGAAGGTAAGATTGCTGCTACATTAGCAATGATATTTTCAGCCGATGACGGATGCGATGTTGGGAAAGATACCGGTTCTCCTGTTTCTGATGATTATGGCTCGAAAGGGAACCACTTCAACGGAAAGGTTAAAGGAATACAACTTGCTATAGCAGATTCAGCAATAGATGAAGATCATTTAATTAATCCTGAAGATGCCATAAGAATGGCAATTGCAAGACAATAAAAAAATAACAAACTGACGGTCAGTTATTTATTTTAACTGCCGTCAGTTATATAAATCACAAAAGAATATTTATTAAAATTTAAAATTTACTAAAAATGAAAAGTACAATTATTTTAATCCTGGTTGTTTTTTTTACAACGAGTGCTTTTGCACAATGGGATGATTCAAAATTATCTGTGACGGAAAAACCAACGAACAGGTTGAGTCAGGTCATAGAAAAACAGGCAAATACTCCTGACAAAACTGCACCAAAGGAAAGAGATTTTACTTTTGCGGTTAATCCGAATTTCTGGACAATAGCAATAGGCGGACAAGTAGGTCTTCCAAACACAGAGTTATATAATTTCAACCTGAAATTTACCGATGCAATAGGAGACCTGAAAATGGCTGCAATGCTTGCGGGCAGGTTTAAGTATAAATCAGTAAGTTTGTTATACGATATGGCATACGTTAATTTAAGCCCGAGCCTTTCTATCCCCATTTCTCAATCAGGAAGATACATAAATGGTACTTCACAGTTTAAAGAATTTGTTGGTGATTTCACAATAGGTTACAGAGTCCCGGTTCCGGATAAGAATGTACAACTTGATGTGTATGGAGGAACAAGAGTATGGTCAATAGACAGAACACTTAACTTAACGTCAACGGGCGGACTTGAAAGCACATATAATCAAAGTAATACCTGGGTAGATCCTGTTTTTGGTGTGTTAGCGAATATCGATTTTGCAAAAAACTGGTTTACATACGTGAAAGGAGATCTGGGCGGATTTGGAGCAGGGTCTGAATTTACTACTATGTTTTTGATGGGTGCCGGCTACAGGTTTGATGAACACTGGAATACATCTTTAGGACTGAAAAGCCTTTATGTAAATTATATAAAAGAGAACAGCACCTGGATTGTATCACAAACAGGGCTTTTATTGAGCGTAGGTTACAGATTATAAGTTATAGAGAAAACGAATTAAGCCCTCAGCAGATAAAGAGATTTTCTGAGGGTTTTATAATAGCAAATTTATAACGTATAGTAACCACTTAGATTTAATTTATAAACAAACAAAAAATAACAATTAAAATTATGTTGGAAAATTCGTTATACATACTTAATATCTGGCAGATATGTGGTCTTTTCTTTCTCGGAATATTATTTTTCGCATACCTTGGATATAAAACTGATAGTAGATCTTTAAACAGGGAAAAAGATGGTAACGGATTTGAGTCTGCAAAGACAGGGCTAATAACCTTGCTTTCACTTATAATGGGTTTCACTTTCGGAATGTCGGGCGAAAGATATCTGGATTATAAAAAGTCGATGATAGAAGAGGTTAACTGTATATACGGAGCCGCATTGAAATCGGACCTTTATCCGGAACCTTACCGCTCGGAACTGAAAAAATATTTTTCCGAATATACTGAGGCAAGAATAAATTTTTACGATGCGGGAACTGACTTAGAAAAACTTAGTGAATCAAAAAGAATTTCTGCCTATGCCTGGAGAAAAATCTGGGGGCTTACATCCGGTCTTATACAGGACCCTAAATTTGAAACTACAAATATACTGATGATTCCATCGCTTAAGTTAATGTATGATGCAGCAATCACAAGGGAAGCGACACTCAGGTCGAAGGTCCCGATATGGACTCTACTGGTCATTGTTATAATTACAATCCTTGCTATTTATATTACAGGTTACGGCTGTAATAGTTTACGCAAAAAAGAAATTATATATATTCTGTCTTTTGCTGTATCTATAACACTTGTTACTTTTATAATTCTTGACCTTGACAGACCGGACAGCGGGTTGATAAAACCAAGTGTAGAGCAGGATGCAATGATAGAACTCAGAAAAATTTTTATCGAGTAAAATCTATAAAATATGGTTTAATTGATTCTATAACTTTTATCAAATACTCAGATGTACTAACAATATGAGAAGGGACAAAACCAAAATGAGTAAAGCGGCTATTTCAATATTGACATAAAGTAAAAAATAAAATCTAAAAAATTAAACATGGAAAATTCATTAAGAAATTTTCAGGGAAAGTCTTATAAGGGACAAAACCTTGCCAATAATGATTTCAGTGGAACCGATATCCGTGGTGCAGATTTTACCGGTGCTGTACTTATAAATGCGAATTTTTCTAAATGCAGAACCGGACTAAAAACTTCTTCAGCAGTTATGGTGTTTATTTTTGCATTATTATTATCTCTTCTTTCCGGTTACATCGCTATGATTGCTGGTGCAACTTTTCAAGTTCTAATCAAATCACCTGACCCTAATCTTGTCATTGCAGGATATATTTTGCCCGGTTTGATACTGTTTTTTATAATAATGGCAATATGGAAGGGGGGTAAATTAACCTTTTTAGTAATAACCATTACAATTGTTGTGATTCTTTTATTAGGGAATCTTTTCCTTATGACAGGTACCGGAACGGGATTGGGTTCAACATATGGCTCTATGGTACTGATTCTTTTTGTGGTAATGTTGACTGTGGGAACTATTGCCAGAGCTACAGCAGGAACACTTTCCTCTAATATTATCTTCCTGATTGTAGCAATTGGAGGCGGTATGTTTGGTAAAAGCGTTGGAGGTGGTATAGGTACTGTTGTTGTTGCAATTGCTTGTGCCATCATCAGCAAACGTGCTTTGGCAGATAAGAAAAAATTTCCATGGCTGAATAAAATTGCTGTGTCTGTGGGTTTATATTTTGGAACTTCCTTTAAAGGAGCAGACCTTACAGGTGCAGATTTTTCAGATTCGACGATTAATAATACAAACTTTACAGGTGCAAAACTTTCAGGAGTAAAATGGGAAAATTCAAAAAAAACATTTAATCTTGAAGATGTATAAATTTAATTTTTATTAAACCATATAAAAGATTTTATAATTTAAAAATCATAATAAAAAGTGAATGCAAATCTGTTTGCAACTCCAGACTCACCTTTTTTATTTTTTGAATAACCGATATTATACTCCCCGCCCATCCTGAAACCGAATATTGAGAACCAGAACACATTAGCGGAAATGTAATTTCCTGAGGAGAATGCACTTTCGGGCTCATAGTCTTTGTTAATCAAATTTACTGATCCATATATTAATGATGCTGTTATATTAATTTTCGGAAATCTGCTTGTCAGTGCCAGAAATCCGCCATACGAACCCAGCATTTCATAATCTCCTGTATTAGGATTTAAAATAATATCAGATGTGTTGTCCTGTGAAAGTTTCAAAAAACTTGTAATACCTCTTCCGACGAGTGCCTGAAACATTATGCTATAGTTCTTAAAAAAGTTTATCTTGCTGCTTAATAATCCGCCATATCCTGTAACATCTCCAAGATCTCCGGATAATTTCCTGACTGATATGTTGCGAAGAATACCTGCCAATTGTAAATGCCCGAAATTGAATTTTTTTGAAACACTGGAAGCAATATCGGGAATAACCTGCGAAGCATCCTCAATAGAAACAGTGTCAGGGATTGAGATTTTTACGTTTGGAGATTCTATGCTGCCCTTGAACAACCATCCGTCTGGTTGTTTCCTTAAATAAACGAATCTGCACAGACCTTAATAAAACTGCTGTAGGGGGTCCGTCAGCATCAACTGTATTCGGAATAGACCTGTTATCACTGAAAACCGTCCACGCTTGTCCTCCAAGTATAAAATTTGTACTGCCATAAGCGAACCTTAAACGTAAATGATTTCCGTCAGTGGCAAAATCAGTCTCCAGTTTCATATTTACTTTGCCTACCCCTGTTTGGACATTAGATTCAACACCAAACCTTGTGAGATTTGCTGTCATAAAAAAGTTTGGTTCATTTTTATTCTCGCTGCCTACAGGAATTTTATTTACTGAAAATGAAGTTCCACCTTTCAGACCGTTAAAGTCGTAAGCCCCGAAAAGACGTATTGATGCGTAAATACGGAGATTAGATTTTCCGTTCTTTGACTCTACGAAAAAACCGCTGCTGTCGGGCGAGTCCTGAGGATGACGGTCTGCAGATAAGGAATCCCTGGCTGATATTTTTTTAACAAGTGTATCTTTTTTAATTCCTGAATTTTTAGAATGTGTGAGTGCCGTATCCTGTTGAGAATACGACAAGGTAATTTTAAAAACAATTAATAATAAAACAATAAAAGTAATCTTTATGATTTTCATTTTGATATTTCAATTAAAAGCATTTTTCTGTTCATACCGGAAATTAATAAATATTAAGAAGGATAAATATCCCAATAATTAAAATAACAAACTAATCCGCCGAAAGCATCGGGGTATCTTTAACATTGTGCCGCCCCTACGGGGCTTATATTTTTTTAGACTCTTTTCGCTATTGATATTTCGCCCCTACGGGGCTCTTTCAAATCTTACGGGTTTATTCTGTGTCGCCCCTACGGGGCTTATATTTTTTAGACTCTTTTTGCTATTGATATTTCGCCCTACGGGGCTCTTTCAAATCTTACGCGTTTATTCTTATTGTTCTTACTGAACTTCTTACAACTTTAAATTTGAAATTTCTCTTATTGCTTTTTAAATTCTTTGTACAACTTAGTGTCTTCGTGACTTTGTGTCATAATATTTTGTCATTCCTATGTTACTTCTTACAATTAAAATTTTAAATTTTTCTTATTGCTCTTTAAATTCTTTGTGCTACTTTGTCGAAGACTCGCCGTGGAGAGTGTCTTTGTGTCTTCGAGTCTTTGTGTCATAATATTTTGCCATTCCTACAGAACTTCTTACAATTTAATTTTATTTGGCTGAAAATTTATTTCGCTTTATCTTTGATGCTGCCTATACCAAAGAAGGGCGGTGAAAACACCATTAAACCGAGTTCAACACCCGCTCCTTTTTTACTGCCAAATGCATCATTGTATGTCAATGCGATATTTATGCGGTCTTCAGGTTCCCATCTCAATCCTACCCTGTATTTAGCAGAAGTATTTAAATCACCCTCAGCACCAAAAATCTCACCAACAAGCGAATACTTCATATTGAAAGGATACCACGCCAAACGAGTTGAATAAGTATAAGTCCATACAGTGGCTTTTTCTTCTCCGTGGTCTATTGTTACACTTCCTCCCGGCATAATATCCCAGGAAAGTCTGTTGTTAAAGAATGGTATTGTTATAGGCGCAGTAACCCAGAAAGTTTTAAAAGCGTCATTTAACTTGTCATTACCGTCCAGATAACCCGGTTCTAACCCTGTCCCCAGTTTAAACGCGGCACCTCCGGTTTTGGCTTTGTTCTCATAGAACATATACTTCGCAGAAAGAGAGGTTGAGTATCCGTCATCGGTTGAAGGGTCAGCATCATTGTTATAAATAAACGCTGCGGCTGAAAACTCAAATCCGGGTAAAAGGGAAAATGTGGACATAAAGATTCCCTGACGTTCGCCGTATGTAAGAATAGCAGTAACCGTACCGTGCGGTTTTGATATCCAACTGTCGGAATTATACTGCTGTCCCTGAACATTGTTGAATGCAAAAACTGCAATCAAAAACAATATAATACCTGTGACTCTTAACGTTTTAACTTTCATAGTTTTTTCCTCAATCTAATATTAATTATTTTTTTAAATCCCTGACTTTTTCGCAGGTCTGGTTATAAAACATTATACGCACTTACTTATTGAATAAATTTATTTTTAAAACTTATTTCACATTCTCTTTTTCCCATATTTGGGTACAGAATGTGTATTCACAAAATCCTGATGCGCTGGCAACAATGATACTCTAAAGAGACTTATTAATAAGACAAACAATATAAATTTTGCGGTTTTCATTCCATGTTTTCTGTTGATAATATTATCCCCTTATTATCCCTTAATTTATTCATAAATTAATAAACTGTCTTTTTGTTTTCAAAACAAAAATATCCTCCTTATATATTAATTATTTTTTCTGCCAAACGCTTCATCTATGATTGATTGAAGATGTGCAAGCGATTCCTGTGTTGGCGGTTGAAAATCAGCTAACTCATATACCTGCCCAAGATATCCGTATTTTGTTTCTCCGAAACGCATATAAGGCAGTAACTCATAATCAACTACATTCTTATAAGGTTTTATGAATTCCAGCACGGCGCGAACGTGCTCTTCATCATCATTCACACCTGGTATTATCGGTGTGCGTGCGATGAACTTCTTATCAGGAAATGTCTCGTAAGCTCTTCTTTGATTTTCAAGAATTCGTTTGTTATCAACACCTGTCCATTTTTTGTGGCGTTCAGGAATTGTACATTTGTGATCGTGAAGCACGAAATCTACATGAGGTAATACTTTTTCTACGAAAGACCAGGGAACATTGAAAGCTGTTTCGATTGCAGTATTAATTCCACGACCATGTGCTTCTTTAAGAAGTGCAGATGTGAAATCAGGCTGAACTAGACATTCTCCGCCGCTGAACGTCAATCCACCGCCTGATTGCCTGTAAAAGCTGCAATCTGCTTCCACCTCGGCAAGTACTTCATGAACAGTCATAAGTTTGCCAAACATACACAGCGCCTGTGTCGGACAAGCCGAAATGATTTCTTCAGAGCAATCGGATGCAAGATCCCAGTTCACTTTAATTTTATCATCTTCACCATCTGTTGCGTAAAATGCTCCTTCAGGAAAGGGAGGCTTCAGACAAAGTCCGCATTGTTTCGCGCCTATGCATTTCGCGGGATTATATGCAAGCTCAGATTTTAGTTTAATGCTCTCAGGGTTACTGCACCATTTGCACCTGAGCGAACACCCCTTCAAAAACACAGTGGTTCGGATGCCGGGCCCGTCGTGCAGACTGAAATGTTGTACATTCAGAACGATTCCTTATTGGTTGATCTTTTGTGCTCAAAGTACCATTTCCCTTCCAAGAGAAACTCCAAGCATCTGGGTTATCTTGATGAACGTGCTGTCTGTTGGTACCGTACGTATTTTATTAATGCATTCAGCAAGAGAAACAAACTTAAGCTCCGGCGGTTGGAAATACTACCATAACACCACTTTGATCGTTGTCTATAGCACGTACAGCTCCTGTACCGTAACCTAAAGCAAGCTGAATGTCAACAACTGTCAGACCTCCGGCCTGTACGAGTTGATTCAGAACAATATGTTGTAGTATCAAGATCTAAGATTCTTCTCAACTCAAGAGCAACATTAGTTGAGGCAAACCCGGATTTATCTATTATAAAATTACCGTCACCTTCTGTTGAAAGAGGGGATAACGAAGCATTAAAGTCGCTGATTTTAATTTTTTCATCAGCAAGGCTCTTCACGACAGGTCTTGCTCCTTCAGCAACCACCACCAAACCATAACTTTTCCCATTCTTTATCTTCTCATTGAAATGATTAGCTATAATATTGATGTCGTAAGGAATTTCAGGAATCAAAACAGCGTCTGCTAACGAAGCCAATCCAGCTTGTAAAGCAAGCCATCCGGCATTAGCTCCCGGGACTTCCACGACAGCAATTTTATGCGAAGCAATGGCTGCCTTTTTTATCCGGTCAAGCAATTCCGTTGTGTGGTTAAGCGCACTATTAAATCCGTAAGAAAGTTGTGTTGCCCATATATCATTCTCAATTGATTTTGGAATGCATACAGATCTCATTCCTTTGCGGTTTAGCTTTAACAGTAGTACTCAAAGACCTGCCTTCAACCACAGAAATAACCGCATCAATTTTATTTGTCTTTAAGCTTGCAAGAATTTTTTCCGACCGATCTTCTTCTTCAACTATACCGTCTTTAATCGTTGTTCTAACGTTAAAAGGAGTCTGAACTGAAGGCATTGGAAATTAAAGGTCTGCCGTTTATATTATCCTCTATCGGCTGCGGTATCCTAACGATTCCTCCGAATGGATATCTTTCTGGAAAAAGCAATCCGTTAAAACCATCATGAATTCCATAAACTTCCCATCCGAGTTTATCAGCAGCTATTTGAACTCCTGCAATTACATGATTGATTCCGGGAACGAAGCCGCCGCCAATATTGATCGCCACCCGTTTTATTTTATTGTTCATTTTTATTGAATTTTAATAATCAAGTTTTAAAATCATATTTCTCAGTTAATGTTTTGATTTCAATTCTTCCATCCTATTTCTGATCACAGACCTTAGGTCTTCACCAAATCCGGTAAGAACACCTCCATCAACAGCAATCATTTGACCTGTTATTGTTGCTGCACGATCGCTTGCCAGAAAACTGGTCAGTTCTCCTATTTCTTCTATGGTCGTAAAACGTCCAAGAGGAATCAGACGTTTAATTGTTGACTGCCGGTACTCATGCGTAGTATTTGCTTCCATCAAAGGAGTTTGAACTCCACCCGGGCATATTGAATTTACCGTTATATTTGAATCTGCAAGCTCCCATGCCAGGTGCTGTGTTAATCCAGACACACCATGTTTAGATACTGTATAATCAAGGCCTCCAAAAAAAGTCATCCTTACACCTGCAACGGAACCAATGTTTACAATGCGGCCCTTGCCCTGTTTTATCATTTGCGGAATGACAGCCTGACAACAAAGGAATACACCTTTCAAATTGACACCTAAAACACGATCCCACTGATTTTCCGGTATATCTATAGCCAGGGTGGGAGGACCTTCAATACCGGCATTATTAACAAGTATATCGATGGCTCCAAATGCTTCAATGGTTTTGAAGGCTAATAAAGCAACATCACTTTTCACACTTACATCAGCACCCACCCCAATAGCTTTTCCGCCTGCAGCAATAATCTTTTGCACTACTTCATTGCATTCTTCAGCTTTTCTTGAGTTTACTACAACATTTGCACCCTCGCGGGCCAATACCAAAGCGATTCCTTCGCCAATGCCACGTCCCGATCCGGTTACGATGGCTGTTTTTCCTTTTAGTTCCATATTTTTTTATTTGGGTTTAATATTTTAATATTTATTGATTATTGAACCTGTAAGCCCTGATATATCAAGCTAATTCGTAACATGAAGGCTCAGATTTTTACCTATCTTAATTCGACTGTCAGGTAGTTGTCAAATAACATCACTATCAGGCAACATTTATTCTTTTTTAAATTTTTAAACGTATAAACAAAGTGGGGTGAAGAAATTCGTCCGTTTCTGCACCCCACAATACATTAATTATACATTCTCTTCAGTTCTGGCAATAATTTCTGCCTGCTGTGCCGGAGAAAGATCAACAAAATAAGCAGAGTATCCTGCAACACGTACTATGAGATTCCTGTATTTTTCAGGATCTTTTTGTGCAGCAATCATTGTCTCTTTGTTAATAATGTTGAATTGTATGTGCCAGTGTTTCAAATCGCACCAGGTGCGAATGATATGCACTATACGCTTGATGCCTTCGGGACCTGCAATAGTGGCCGGAGTAAACTTAAGGTTAATCAGGTCGCCGCCTCTTTCACGATAGCTTAAGTTCCGTGTGCGTGCCATAGAATTCAGCAACACTGTCGGTCCTTTGGTATCCATGCCATGACTGGCAGAAATTCCTTCTGACAGAAATTCACTTGCCTTTCTTCCATTGGGTGTTGCCCAGGAAACCTTTCCTGCAGGCATGTGGAAGGTAACGGGGATCTGGCGCATGATGAAGTACTGATCGTGAGGTTTGGAATTGGCTTTTAAAAACTCCAACGTCATGGTTTCAATTTCAAAACCAATGGCATCTACCCATTCGATTCCATTACCATATTTGGGCGCATTCAGGCATAACTGACGAACCACTTCATGTCCTTCCCAATTGGCTTCAATGGCAGTAAGCAACTGATCCCAAGTAAGCTTTTTGGTGTCGTAAATCAGGTGCTTTACTGCTGCCAGACTATCTATCATGGTTGCTTTTCCAAGTATCTCAAGACAGGAATGATCAATGGCACCCGGAAAATATTCACCATGCGAATGCAGGTCGCGGCAATGTTCCATTGCGATATCGCTGAGCATGGAAGTCTGCGGGCAGGCAAAATACGTAGGCTTGATCCGCAGGGCAGTGTATTGCTGAAGCAATGAATGTTTACACAGGTTCAAAAATTGCTTGCAGAACGCATTCCAGAAGTCTTCATAAGTGACGAAATTTCGGGGGTCACCGGTTTGCAGACCAAACTGAATATCTTTGAAAATCTTCATCTTGCCGTTACGAACCGTCATTTCCAAGGCAGCACCTGCATTTGCTAAACCATTACCCGTGCAACCGGTTTCGCGATTGATCAGGCGGTTCTCACAGCAACCTGAGATGTTCCAGTCGTTGGCTTCCTGCATAGTAGCACCGGCTGCCAAATAGAATGGTATAACATTCTCATCGTTCAGAAGCTTTGGATAACCCTTACCATCCTGAAGAACTTCAGCAATGTAATGTAAAAGTCTTTCAGGAGTATTGGCATGAATCCTGACACAGGGTTCGGGACAAGTGATCTGCAATCCACGGGTTGATTCAAGGATCAGATAAGTAAGTTCGTTTGTGGCATCGAGGCCTTCCGGGGTTTTCCCGCCAAGGCAAACATCCTCAAACTTGGAAAAACCTTCGGTACCGGCTGCCATTACAGGGTTCAATTTTATTTCTGTACACTGGAACATGTTCAGCCATACGCAATGCAGCAATTCTATGGCAGATTCTTCTGTGATAAGGCCTTCAGCCATATCCTTGCGATAAAACGGCAGGAAATACTGATCCCAGCGACCCTGTCCCATGGCACTCGAAGTATGTTCTATGCGGTTAAACATTTGTCCCCACCATTGTGCCTGCAAAGCTTCACGGAAGTTGCGTGCAGGGTGTTCAGGCACTTGTTCGCATGTTTCAGCGATCTCAATCAATTCTTTTTTGCGCTGAGCATCCTTTTCGTTTGCAGCCATTTCCCTGGCAAGTTTTGCGTAGCGGTTCGACCAAATGGTCATGGCATCACATGTCAGAATTACTGCCTCAAGGAAAGGACCTTTCTTGCTGATATCACTGGGGTTGGATAATTTTTTCAGTTTTTCCTGCGCTTCTTCTTTGATGCCTTTTACGCCCTTTGTCAGTATCTTATTCCAATCCGATGTCCAGTTTTGTGAATGGCGCATGGTGGAACTACCCAGAACAATGGCTGTTGCCATTATAGTATTGTTGCGATCAGGTCCGTACATCACAAAACGGGTAGGTTCGGGCAATGCCTTTACATAATTGGTAGCATAATCTTTTCCTGTCCAGTAAGGTGTGAGAAATTCCGTAATTATTTTCTCATCTTCCTCGGTAACGACTACTTCGCCGGCTTTGCCTTTATTTTTTCTGAACATTTCCACACCGGCAGGCATAACACTGCCATCTAATTCAGGGTATGCAATGCCCCATCTGCCATGCCAGGTGTTCGGGCGTCCTACGATAAGCTCACCGGGGAAGATGGAGATAAGGGCGGTTTCGGCATAATGCTTTTCAGCCATAGCCCAGCGCAGACTAATGGGTTGACCCACGGTTTCCTTCATCGATTCGGTGAAGGCTACAGCCCGATCCAAAGATACGCGTGGCGGACCATATGATTTTATTGTTTCATACATTTTCAGTACCCTGTCGGATACTTTGCCGTGTAAAACATTTCTTCCTGTTTCAATTGCCTGTTCTTGTGCCGATAAATGTTTGGTTTCCATTTTATCAATCCTATATTTTTTAAAATTAATAATTCTTCAATGTTGATTAATATTCATTATAATGAAATTTACTGAGTTCAGATAAATTATTATTTCACATTTTCTTTTTCCCATTTTCTCACTTTTACTCTTGCATCATCGAACAATCTTTCATAGTTTCCTATGCAGACTTTATATGTGATTTCTTCGCCAAGTGCTTTCCAGAGCGGGTCGTATGCGTGATAAACGTTTAACTGTTTTTCCTGTTTATCAGGAGCAACATTGTCAGTACCAAACATAAACTTGTCAGGATACTTTGTAATTACTTCGGTGGTTTTAGCTATCGATTTTTCTGATGACATCAGCCATTTAGCAGTTTCGTCCCAGGAAAGGTCAAAATAGAAATTCCTGTACGCGGGGTCTTCAAGCATTTCTAAAAATAGATTTCCCATATCTTCTATTGGTCTTACTACTCTGCCCAAACCAAGATGTGCCCAGACTATCGTTGTATTAGGATGTCTTTTTACAAGGTCCTGCATACCTGTTAAATAATTTGGTTTACCCGGTTTCGGGAAAGGATTATCGATATCGTTATGTACAATAGCAAGCAAACCCGATTCAGCACAGAACTCAAGAATCCTGTCAAGCGCAGGGTCATAAAAACTGGCTACATCACCTGACACCTTTGATGATACGAATTCTTTATGAATAGAAAATTCTCCTATACCTGAAAATACTCCGGGAAAAGTTTTCAGGACTCTTTTAATATGGTCTGCTGCGTACATATCCGAAACATTAAACCCAATAATCATCGGGTCAAGACGTGCCTGTTTTTCTTTGGGCAGTTTCAAATATTCTGCTGCGATATAAGCATCGCAAAAAGAATAATAATATAACGGAGCATCTGTGTCAAGATAGTATGTAGGAGCAAAATCTTTTGTTACGCGGTAAGACCAAATCTGCTGAAGAGGAAGTCCGAACACGGTTGAGCGCCCGACTTTATCTCCCATTATTGAATCCACATAAAACTCCATACCAATTCCTTCCTGAACGTAATTTGTTAAGTGGAAGTGTGCATCGTGGAATAAATATTTTCCTTTATTGTCCTGTGCATTAACAAAGTTTATATTAGAAAATACGCAAAGCATGATAGTAACCACTATCAATTTGAGGAGTAAAAATGATTTATTATTCATAATAATTTAATCAAAGTTTCAAAATTTTTTAAATATACTAAAAGTTTTAAAAGTTAACCATAAAGTCCGTATGGAATATACTGCCTGTAGCACCTAATGAATATGGGAGCGATAAGGCACCGACAGGACTTTTGTACATATATATGTATTGAAAATTCCAGCGAAATGCCTGATTTTTCCACGGAAAGAAATTTATACCAAGCCGTGTATCCCAGGGATTACCGTATCCTCCAAAAACCTGTGAGAAAGTAGAATACACCTGGAGACTTTTTTGTATTGCCATATAAGAAGCCATTAACTGAAATCCCTTGTCATAAAGAGTGCCGAAACCGAGTGAGTCCAAACCATCACCCGTAAATTTATTTAACCATCTGTAATAAAATTCGCCCTCAAGTGCAAATCCTTTATATTTGAACCCGGCATCAATGGTTGACATGTTGTAAGTGGCAGTTTTTATATTTATGCCACTGCCAAAAAGTTCAGGTGTAAAAATTGGAGACCCGTCTGAAACACGCAGTTGTACATTCTCGAATCCGTCAGAATTTGGCTGGCTCTCACGATCTTCAACGCTATAAGTAAAATGACCTGCAATCCTGGTAGCAATTTTATTATGATTTTCAAAATCACCAAAATTTGACCTCATACCATACTCACCTGTAGTTGGAAAAAACGTCAATGCACCTGAAAATGTTTTCAATGTGGCATCAAGCTGCCCGGCATCAACTCCAAACTGACTGATATTGTTGCCGCCCATAATGTAGTAATTTAGTTTTTCTGTAATCCTACCGTTAACCCAGAGACCTGTTGTATAAGATGGTCTGAAGAATTCATCTGCTATGAGGCGGTTATCTACAGTGAGCCAGAAAGGAAAGTTGCCTTCCGTACTGCGCACACCCGGAAGTGAATTTATACCTGCACCAAAATTAAAGTTATCATTTATTCTGTATTGCAGGTTCCCTGCTACAACCACCTGCGAAAGCTGCCCAAGTGATGTGTTACTCGTCCAGACATAGAAGAGATACCTGAAATCAGGATCCATAACCCAGCCAAAGAATTTAATATTTACTTTATTAAGTTGTATATCCTGTCTTCTTTTAATATCCGTAACTTTTCCAAACGTGTTAGTATAAGTTTCATTAAGCTGCTTCTGGTTTAAATAGCGTATGTATGAAAACACGCCGAAGTTGAGAGAACCTTTTTCAGCATTAACAACTGTAAAACCTGAATTAGGGGTATAGTCACCTAATGTCTTACCAGAATCCTTTGCATTATACGTTGTTAATTTGTTCAACGTCAATTTACCGGGATTCGATTCTTTCATTGAAAACCCCGGTTTGTTATCTGCAAACCGGGTATAATCTGTTGATTGATTGTTCACATCCCGTAAATTTATGTTTATGTCGTCTTTCTGACTGTATGTATTACTTGTAAACAGAAATATAATAAAAAATACGAACAATATATTTATTCTTCTATGCCTCATTTATAATAATATAAAAAAAATTATTTAAAATAATATATCCGAACCCAGAGAAAATGTGGGTCCTGTTTGTCCT
Organism: Ignavibacteriota bacterium; assembly: GCA_963748665.1. Classification (GTDB taxonomy): domain Bacteria; phylum Bacteroidota; class Ignavibacteria; order Tepidaquicellales; family Tepidaquicellaceae; genus CAIKZJ01. The sequence goes on from CAVVJW010000036.1 coordinate 59,796, forward strand.
GCAACATAGTACCCGAATGATGAACTTGCCGAAGATTTATCAACATAAATAAAATGGGCATTCAGTCTCCATGCTCTTACGTGCAGAGGAAAATAATTCAGACCGAGTGATATTTCGTATGGATTCCTTTCAAATTCATCGAACATATAAGACCCGGAAACATAAGCGTTTAAAGTCTTTGGGATTACCATATGCGACATATCAACCTGCACCATCTGGTCAAAAATTGAGTTTCTCCATCTGGCAGGGTCATAAATTGTTCCTGTATAATGAAATTTCGAAAGGTCTCTGAAAAAGTACTGTGCCTGAAAAAAGAAACCCTTGTATTTGAATCCGAGGTCAACAGAGCCCATATTAAAATCACAAGATAAAAGCTGTACACCCGGCTGGAGGGAAGACCTTTCGAACAGATTAACTCCGTCAGAAAGTTTTACCTGAGTATTTCCCGATGTAGAATCGCTTGCCGGACTTTGCTTCGAATCACGAAAATTAACGAATGATACACCAAATCTTGATGCAAGTATCTGATGATTCTCAAAATCATGATGTCCTCCGCGCGGACCGAATTCGCCTGTAGTCGGCATCCACATAAGACTTGCGCTTGCGGAAAGGTCACGGGTAAGAGCGTCTGATTTTGCTCCCAGAATACTGAGGTTATCACCAACCGAAATATTATAATGTACTCTTGGAAGAACTTCACCATATGCCCAGACAGACTCTGTGAAACCGGGCCTTAGAGACTCATCACCCAGTTGTCTGTCAGTTCCGTTCCAGTACGGAAACGAACCTTGCAGCGACCTTATTCCAAGGTTTGGTGAAACACCCGCCCCTATTTTGAGCCAATCAGCTACTCTATACTGCAGATTACCGAATAAAAGAGTTTGCTGTGTGGTACCAAGTCCCCAGACTGTAAGGTTATATCTTAAATCTTGTACCCCTAAAAACCCTGTCAGCCATATCATTCCTCTGTGAAAATAAATATCATTTCTTCCTTTTACTCCACGCATTCTTCCCTGGTTATCAGCATAAGTATCTTCATTAGGAATCTGGTCAATCCATCTAACCATACCGTATCCGCTGATGTTTAAACTTCCAAATTTTGTTTTCACTAATATCAAAACCTCTGCCGGGAGTGAACTCACCTGCAATCCAGTTTTGATAAGTAGTATCTTTTGTTAATATTTGTTTTACTGCCGATAATGTATCATCACCGTAAACATTTGTTTGGGGTTCCTCCTGAGAATATGCAATAACAGGTAACAATCCAATAATGAAAATTAAAACAACTAAATTCATTATAACTGAATTATATAAATTTGAATGCAGATTAATGTTGTGTATTTTTAGATTCATACTTTTGTTACTTTAATAAAGTTAATTTAATTTATGTTTTTTGTATAAAAGAATCCGGTGATTATTCACCGGATTCTTTATTCAATTTCATATTGTCTGTAACGTATTATTTCGGCTCTATTAAATACGGATTAACTTTCAACTGTTCAATTACATACTTGATTACGAGTTGTGCTTTAACACTGTTACCTGCTTTATCAAGCGGAGGTGAAATTACGGCTATTCCGAATTTTCCGGGTACAACGGCGATTAAACATCCGCCGACACCGCTCTTTGCAGGAACGCCTGCATTGTAAAACCATATACCCGCATCGTCATAAAGTCCTGCGGTTGACATTACAGGAAGAGTGTACATTACGGTTTCAGGTGACACACATACAACTTTTGTAATAGGGTTTTTACCGCCGTTTGCAAGTGTGGCTGCCATAATTCCTGCATCCTTTGCGCTTACATTGATTGCACATTGCTTAGTGTAAATATCTGTTGACTGTACAGGGTCAAAATACATCCTGCCGTAAGCAAGAAGAAGATGAGCAATTGCCTGATTGCGTAAATTATCACCGGCTTCGCTTATATAGACAGGCATATTAAGACTTAACTGACGGCCTGCAAAATCACTATGAACTTTCAGAATGCTTGCCCATTTGGATGCAGAATCAGGACCGTTTATAAGACTTGTTGAAGCAATCGCACCGGGATTGACCAGAGGATTAATTTCTTTTCCTCTCATTCTTTCGACGGCAACGATTGAATTAAACACCTCACCAGTTGCATCAACACCAATTTTATCCTGAACAAACTGATGTCCTTGCTCTTCGATTACTTTTGCCATCGTGAATACTTTTGAAACACTCTGGATTGAAACCATTGATGTAATATCACCCAATTCGAAAACCTGTCCATCGACAGTTACGAGTGAAATTCCGAATATGTTCGGGTCAACGGTTGCAAGTTCTTTGATGTAATCCGCATTGGCACCTTCTTTTACATCTTTGAATTTTTCATAAGCATCTTTAAGAACTTTGTCTATGTTGGATTTTGTTAAAAGATTTTCCTGTGCATTTGCTACGTTTGCCAGACACAGTGTATAAACCATTAGAGTAAGGATAATAAACTTACCCATTAAATTAATTTGCCTTTTCATTTTATTTTAATTTTATGTTATAAAAATTTTTATTACAGGCTGTTATTTAAAAATTAATTACTTTTGAGAAATTATACTTGAATGCAACACGAATCTGTGGATTATCAGACCAGTATCCGTCGTAGTTATCTCTTCTTGCATATAGGAATTCAATACCTGCCATCATATTATCAACAGGATAATACAACAGGTTTATTAAAGCATATTGTCCTGTTTTATATGCATTCCCGGACTGACCGTCTGAATTTGTAACCTGGTTTGCAGAATAACCGACTGAAGTGCTGAACTGTTTACTCCAGTTTACATCAACGAAAGCAACCACACCTGCGATTGGTAATGCTACACCAATTAAAGGCTGAGTTAGGTTTCCAACTTGTTTTTTAAAAGCAACGTCAACAGGTGCATCGTTCATATAGTTTTCCATACCTTCACCATAGTTACCCATTAATCTTAGAACGGCTTTCTTGCCAATGTTTATATTTGTACTTAAGGCTGCACCCCAGCGAGTTGCTGTACCTGATAATTTGTAAAATGCTGTGTCGTTAATATCTGTCCATTTAAGACTACCAACGATACCTCCGAATTGAATGTAACCAAAGTCTCCTGTGTATCTGTAATGCGCAGTTAAATCGGGAAGTTGAAACTGCGGTTTCACTGTTGATAATTCAACTCTGCCCGCGTAATCGCCACCGTCACCGCTCGCTCCAGGATTTTCGAGTGCAAAAGTAAGGTCATTTTGTTTATCCATTAACGGCATATACCTGACCTGTATGTTTCTGAAGAAAAGCATACCTGTCGGTCCCCAGTATTCGAGTGAATTCGGGAATACGTCACTGTCCATAAAGGCACTGTTTGTCTGACCTGCACCGAAGTGACCTAATTGTCCGTAAGCGTGTCTTAATCTGATAGTGGTCTGACCCTGATCACCGCCAACACCAAACATATCGAATTCAAACTTGGTTTTAAATTCACCTAAAGCTGTTTGCATACTGCTTTTTACACCTAAGCGTGACTGTCTGCCGCTTGCAAAAAATTTGCCGTTAGGTGCAAATTCTTTGTCATAACTTGGTAGTCTTGATGCTCTTAGCGCATCGTAATATGTCGGGTTTACAGTGTTAACATTGTATCCCATATCGGTCATAACAAAACCGTAAACTTCGAAACTGTTCTTCCCTGTTTGTGCTGATAGACTAACGGCAATTAAGACAGAAGAATACAATAAGTAAAGTTTTTAATTTCATTTTCTCATCCTTTCTTTTATTTATTTGTTTATTTGTAATTTTTTAAACATATACAATTAAATTATTTATATTTAATATTCTTTTATTTAATCCCTAAAATATTCACAATAATCGTGCCAATAATATTCAGGGCAATAAATATTAAAGATGCCATAAATCTTACAATAAAACAAATTAACTGATATCTTTTTAATGAAATAAATGAATTTTATCAGTGATATTTGGTGGACTTCCACGGAATACCGTGACTTATTTTTACATAACTGTTAAACTGAAAAAAACATAACTAATTTAAAAGAACTAAAAAATAGTATTACCAGACACCTGCACCGAGTTCGAATGTGTATCCAAGGTTTTTGATTAACGGGAAACCTGTATTTTTAATTCCTATTCTTAAGCCCCAGAAATCTGTGAGAAAACTTAAAAATTTTAAAGGCGAAAAAATTACGTTTGCGCGGAACTTAAGACCTGTTTCAAGAACAAAATCTTCTTTACGGGAAGAGATACCGAGAGAATCAACTTTGTGATTTGATTCCACTCCTGCCGAAAAATACGGGTCCATAAATCGTGATGCTGAAGGAGTGATTAAAATATTGTATCCAAAATCCTTTAACTTCTCTCCCTGGAGATAAACCCTGTTAACCATCCATCCGCCTATTATCGGAGTTTCAACATTTTTTACGATGAGTAACGGAAATGTAAGAGAAACACCCCAGGCGTTATCATATCTGGCATTTACTGCAAAAGATTTTATGAGCATATCACTTTCAAACCAGGAGAATAAGGATTTTTTATCTGTATCTTTTTTTACCAAAGGCCATTTCTCGGCCGAGTAGCCTGACATGTCGTGTTCAAGTTTTTTATCAGGACGTGCACTAACTGACTTTGGCATAGGACGCAATTCGTAGATTGCATTGTCGGGAGAGTACTCACCATTGACAGAATATCTGGCTTTTAAAGGGCTGTCGTCAGGTAGAGGCGGAAATACGCGGTGTTCAGGTCTTCTGATTTTTGCCATATAACTTTGAAACTCGGCAGTAAAGAGAGAACCTGTTCGAATTATATCACGCATACCCCAGGCGTCGTTCGTTCTTACGTTGACGTCGTATCCGGGAGTATAGACACCGTCCCCGTTGATGTCTGTGCAACTTGCGTGTTTGCCTTCTTCTACAAGAATATGAAACGGCAGTTTAAGTTCGGTAGATAAATTGTCAATTTTATATATGTTGTCGTACCAGGGTAGTGCGTGTGCCTTCGCAATAACCTGAATGAGTATAAGCCTGTATCTGTATGCAGTATCAAGTTTAAATTTCTCAACATAAATTTTGAATTGCGCCTGCTCGGTGTCGTGGTTATGTCCGCCGAGTCCGGCTTCGTGTCTGTAGTAATGTGAATAATCGATATCGATTGCCGATACCTTTGATAAATCAATTATATAATTATTAATATCTGTTTTATCTTTAGTAGTAACGTTACCCGTAGCATTTTTGGTTTTGAGAATATTTCTGAACTGATAGTAAACAACGGGCTTTCCGGAGTCCTGTTCAAACGGGAAAAAAGCAGGGATGCGAATATCTTTGCCGGATTGATTCTTTAGTTCGGGTTCATCGGGCGAATACCAGAATATCGGGTGCGCAATAGGAAGCGAGTTCGAGGTATGTCATTTCTGATTTGCTTCCTGCCCATATAACGAATGCTTTATCAACTAAAACGCTGTCTTTCTTCTGGGCGAAAGACATAAGCGGCAAGCACAATAATGTAAAAAAAATATAAAATATTTTTTTATTCATTGATAAATATTTTATTTGTTTAAAAATTAATCTCCCCGCCGAACAGCGGGGAGATTAAATTAAATAATTCCGGTGATTTAATTAAATACTATTTCCCGAACCTGAAAACAAGACCGCCGCCAAGACCGAACTGAAGCATTGTAGAATTTGTGCTGACTCCATAACCTGCACCGCCAGTTCCGAGATATAAACCGCCGCCGGCACCCTGAACAGCAGAAAGAAGATGCATTTGCAGTTTTATTCCTACCTGCTTCGAAACCATAATGTTCACTCCGCCTTTTAACTGCCAGGCAAAATTTGTTGATGAAGATTCCGCACCTATAAGCAAAGAATCACTATTATTTTCCATTATTGCCATTCCAAACATTGCTCCCACAAAAGGTACGATAGCGGGATTGCTCAGTCTCAAATATCTCGTACCGCCAAGCATTATGTAATTAGCACCAAGTTTAAAGGTTTTTGTTTCCAATGATGTAAGATAATATGTAGATGGAACATCCGTATCCTGTCTGAAGTAAGCGAGTTCAATACCGTAATCCTTTGCGGGCAGATATTCAAGACCTGCACCCCATAAGAGGTTTCCTTTAATGGTGCCGTTATAGTAGTTATATCCGTTTGTTACCTCAATATTATCATCGAGAGTATAGAAAGAATATGCATTCAAAGCAACATTCTGCGAGTTTGCTTTTAAAGCAGTAAGCAGTACTATTACAAAAACAAGTGTAATTAATTTTTTCATATTTTTAATTTGTTTAAATTGTAAAAAATATTATATCTTATCAAAATTATTTAAAGTGCTATCAAGCTGCTGTTTAAACCATTATTTTATCTAATTAAAGGTATTTCCGATGCCAGTTCATATTTTATCGCGGCTCTTATTTTATTTTCCATCTGAATGTATCTTACAACCTTCAATGCGGGTAATACATCCAAAAGTTTATTTGAATATTTTCCTTTTATTTCTGCTTCTTTATTGTCTATCGCAATCAATTCGGTTAGCATTTTTCTTGATACTTCATCTGTAACCGTTTGGTTATTGTAATAACCCGCATAATCAAGGATTAAATTTCCGAGTCTTTCGTTAACACTCTGAAGTTCCGCCTGATATTCTTCGTACACGGGGAGGAACGATTTAGTTTGCTCGGCTGTCAAATCCATATACGCAAGAACTAATTTCTTTTTGTCGGCTTTAACATCATCAATTAATTTCTTCATATCCTTGCTGTCATCTGTTTGCGAGAATAAAGAAGATGAGCCTGATAATAATACGAATACGATGAGTAGTTTTAAGAAAACGGTAAACATATTTTTCATAAATATTTTCTTTTAAGTTTTATTTTTTGATTTAAGAAAACCTACCCGGTTAAGAACCGGATAGGTTTATTTAATTATTAATTTTTATTTAGAAGCCTTGTTTCCATCCGTACGATAGTTTAATACCTATCCACGATTCAGATACATCTTTTCCTGTAACTTCTGAAGTTGTTGCAAAACCATAATTGTAAGAGGCACCCAACAATATGTCTGAACGACCATCAACATTGAAAATAACACCCAGTTCAGGCTGAAGTGCAAAACTCCAGTTGTAATCAGTTACTTCATAAATACCCAGTTGCAGTCTTCTGCTGGAATACAAAGCACCCAGGTTAGCGCCTATATAAGGTCTGGTTTTACTCTTTCCAAAATAATATTGTGCACCAACGAGCATTGGAAATGTGTTAATGTATCTGTTCTGCAAACCCGATACATCTGCGTTTGTAAGAGCAATGAGTTCATCCGTTTCTTTATAGAAAACGTTCCATGCGAAACTTAAACTGACAGATGTATTTCTGTTTACAAACCTTTTATAGTTTAATTCCAAACCATAATAACTTACGTTGGAAACATAATCTTTTGAGTCGGGAAGAGGTACGGCGAAATTATACCCGAGAAAGAATTCGTTTCCATACTGAGCATTTGATTTCGCGGGCGAAAAAATCACAAATGCTATAATTACGAATAATACGTATTTAATATTTTTCATTTTAATAAAATTTTAATTTAAAAATTAATTCAATTTACCTTTAAATAAGGTGATTGCGAAAATACTCTGTTTATGCCCTCTGAAACTCTTGCTTGTGTTGTACTTACATCACCTGTAGCAACACCGTTAAGTATTCCCATCCAGACAGCCGGTGATTTTCCGTCCCGTTGATAAACTCTCTTGTCAATCATTGTAGTTATAACAGTACCAAGTGAAACGGTATAAACCGTAGAATACGGATAATAGTAACCGTAACCATAACCATAGTATCCGCCCGGATAGTAATATTCAACATAATACGTTGTTGAACTTGTTATAGCATTTGTAACGACAATGTCTGCACTGTCTAAGGTTCTGTAATACGTGTGTAACCTAAACTTTAGAGGTTAGCGGCAACTCTTGAAATAATAGTGTTGTCGTATACCTTATCGGTTCGCTCCCGGAACCAAGATGTTCTACATCGTTCCGCATAATGTAAGTTCTGTAGTTTTTGTAACTGCTAAGGTCTGTTTTGTGCAATGTAAGGTAAACATCGTACTCTTCAGGATTCGTGCTTCCATAAGGGTAGCAGGAATACAAAGTCATTGATGAAGCCAGAACCAAAACCGCCATCAATAATCCAAAAACGAATTTTCTTTTCTTCATTTTAATGTTTTTTTAATTTATAAATGAGTATTACTATTTCTTAAAATACGATCTTATGTCCGGATATAATATATCAGTTTCCGGATTGTGAGATTTTAAATTCTCCGTTATCATTTTCATATATTTTTCTTTAACACCTGCAATACAATACTTTAACTCCCTTACGTTGAACTCCATAATTATTTCAATTAGTTATTCATTCCCGTTAAGTCAATATATTTTATGGACTGCGATCTAAAATTAATATTTTTAAATCAGATTATCTACTCATTTTTTTAAGTATTCAATCTCGAATTAAGTTAAAATATTCAATTTAATATTCATCTTTACTTGCAAATTATGTGCCAATAATTTTAATAAAGAGAAAGCGTTATCAGGCTTAAAACCTCTTTATTTAATTATTATTGAGTTAATTTATCCTTATAAATAACAATTTCACTTTTTATTTCGCGGAATCCCACGGTATTCCGTGTTACAATTCGTAAAAAATAGAGAAATACTGTTTCCCGTGTCTTAATTTAATGTTTTATTAATTTATAAATGATTAAAACTGTTTTTAAAATATGATCTTATATCCGGGTAGAATATATCAGTATCCAGATTATTAGATTTTAAATTTTCCGATATCATTTTCATATATTTGTCTTTAACACCGGAAAATAAAAATTTAATTCCTTTACCGTTTAGTTCTCTAATAATGTCAATTAAACAATGCAACCCTGTTAAGTCAATATAGTTTATGGGTCTTGCATCTAAGATTAGCACCTTCAAATCAGATTTACTTCTCGTTTTTTTTAGTATTCTATCTCTGAAGTAATCTGCGTTAAAAAACACTAATGATGAATTATACCTGTAAATCATTACGCTGCTTATTATTAGGTTTTTATTATCTTCGTTAATTTCTTCTGTGGAATCTTTTTCATAATCATATACCAGTTCGTATTCCTGCGGTTTTGAAGTTCTTTCTATCAACTGAATAAAACTCAGAATAATTGCTAAAACGATTCCCTGATAAACTCCGATTAGCACTACTCCTGCCATACAAACCATTGCTACCCTGTATTCTTTTTTACTGAAATTTCTGATACCAAATAAATCTTTCATCTTAAACATACCGCTTGCAGCGTCAATAATAATTGCTCCAAACACAACAGATGGAATAAGAGCAAATTCTTTTGATAAGAAGACTATTACGAGGAACATTGCTATAGCGGCAATTATATTAACCAGTTTCGTCTTTCCGCCTACAACAGCATTCACAGCAGAACGCGAAGAAGCAGCCCCAATAGGGTAACCTTTAAAAAACCCTATGATAATATCGGCAAGACCCATCGCGAAAAACTCGCGATTGGGGTTAAAAGAATTTTTATCCTTTGAGAAAGTCTGCGCGACAGGAATCTCACCCGTATAGGTAACAAAAAGAATTGCCGCCGATGCAGCAATTATTTCCGAATAATGATTTATGAAAACATTTATATCAGGAAAAACAAAGACAGGATATGCATTCATAATCTCCTGAGTAAGTTTTATTCCGTATTCACTGAGATTAAAATATCTGGCGAACACAACAGATAATAAAAGAAGTATTAACTGAGAAGGTATTTTAGAAGAAATCTTTTTAAGTACGATAAGTATAGCCAGAGATATTATACCTGTGATTACAGTAGGTAAATGAATAAGATTAAACTTAACTAACAAATCCCATAATTCCATTATGGGGTTAACACCCGATAATTTCAAACCTGTAAATTTCCCTAACTGACCGATAATCAGAATTAATGCTATTCCATTCAGGTATCCGATTAAAATCGGCTTCGATAAAAAATTTGAAATGAACCCGAGTTTGAGAAAACCTGCCACAAACATCAATATACCTGTAGTAATCGATATCAACACAATTAGTTGAAGAGTAAGTTCGCTGTTTCCTGCTGAGATAGTGAAAACGACTGTTGCGAGTAAAGTTACAGCAACAGAATCGGGTCCTATTATAGTTTCTTTTGAACTTCCAAGTAAGAAATAACATATAAAAGCAAAAATCGCAGTGTATATTCCGGATTCAGGAGGAAGGTGAACTATCTCAGAATAAGCAATAGCGGCAGGTAATGTAAGTGCGGCAACTGAAATCCCGCCAATTAAATCGCCTTTTAAGAAACTTAGATTTGTATTTATAAAATATCTCTTTCAACATTCAGTAAAGAATCTATTTAAGAATATGCATATACTATTCCCGTTTACTGGAAAAATTTATATATTATGTTTACTACTGAAGCAATAGCAATAACAATTAAAGCATATCCTATATACATACCAAGCGGTGTTCTTTCTTCGTATTTAAAAACAGGTTCCATCAGTTTCTTATGCGTGATTTTATTTTCTCTGATTGCAAGAATCATTGAAACTATACCGAGAATTATTAATGCGAGACCGATAAATTTTGAATTCTTGAATGTACTCTGTCCGCCAGTCTTATCCGCAACCTCGTATATTCCTATACCGAATCCTATCAATGACAGTGCTGTCCTTACCCATGCCATCATCGTCCGTTCGGATGCGGCATGACTTCTTTCTTTTGCAAGTTCTGTGTTAATGTTTGCCGGGTTTGATTTATTTTCTTCTTCGTTCATATTTATAAAAAGTATTTAAATTTTCATTTTATTTTATTCACTGCTTAAACCATTTGTGTAAAAAATAAATGTGAGCCCTGATATCTGTTTTGCTGATATCATTGCTCACATAAAAGTTTTGAATTTCGGTATTCTACAAACTATTTTACTATATTATCTCTTATCATATTATCAACCAATGCTCTTGCGAGTGAGGTTGATGATTCTTTCAGATTAGTCACGTTCATTGTTTCTGATTTTGCCGCCCAGAGAAGGTCGTCAGCATTAATGTCGAATAATCTTGTTTCGATATAAACATTTTTTGTTTCAACATAATATCCCGGTGTACTTACAACACCGTAAGTATTATACGAGTAACCGTAGAATCCGCGGTATCCGCCGTAATATCCGCCGTATCCGCCGTAGTATGCGGGCTGGTAATATGTCTGACCCGGAACATACTGTGTCTTTTCTTTTACATCAAGCAATGATACTACAATGGCTCCGTCATAACCGCCGTCTGTCAGCATTTTAATAAGCTTCATCACGTTTTGTAGAATCAATCTGACCGTCCTGATTTTTACCGGTCTTGGTAAGGTCCAGAATACTTGAACTGGTTGTACTATTGATTTTTTGATAACTTAATTCTTTCACAATCGCTGATTCAACTGTATTTCTTTTAATCAGTATCATTAGAAATTGCGACAACAAGAATTTTTTTGAAAACTTTTCCTTTGTAACTTGGTTTCGTCCACGTGCCTGATATATCCGTAACAGAACCGGTACAGGAACTAAGAACTATTGCCATTACAAACAGAACTGAAACTAATAATAATTTTTTCATTTTTGTATTCCTTTGTATTTGTTTTTTGATAATGTTTAATCTATACTTATTTTAAAAATTTAAAACTATTCAAAAATCCAACACAGAGTACATCCGCATTGCGTCATAAGTATTGTAACCTTAGTATAAAGTTAAAAAAGGTTACTTATAGTTTTATTATTTAAAATGAATATCAATCAATATAATTCATTTTATTTAACAGAATCTTATTTGGAAAAAGGATTGCTAAGAATCAGTACTAACTAATCAACCTGCGGGCTATGGTTTGTTTTGAGGAAATTTTGTTTTAATCGTTTTACAAAATTCGTCAGGTTATTTCACCGTTAACTTTTCTATGTAGTTTAACAGTTTGATTCCATCTTGGTTTGACGGGTACTTCTTCTTGATTTCTTCTGCAAATTTCCTTGCAGTCCGGTATTCCTGCTTCTTAATATAAAAATCAGATAACGCATATAATATTTCAAATTCATCGGGGGAAAATGAATAAGCTTTCATCAGGTTCGATTCAGCTTTTGAAAAATTTTGAAGGTATTGATAAATAATTCCAAGGTTATAATATATTTTCTTGTTGGAAGAATTTATTATTACCCCTTTTTCAAGAACGTCTGCAGCTTCATTGTACTTTTTTTGCTCGGCATAAAGCAAACCGAGGTAATAGTAACCTTCAGAATATTCAGGATGATTTTTTATCAGGTTTATAAAAAGTTTTTCTGCATTTTCAAAAGCCCCGGTATTGTAATATAACATCGCCAGATTCGATTTTGCGGGATAAAACATACTGTCCATTTTTATCGCATTGTTATATAAGAAAATTGCTTTCGGATAATGGCCCCTATCAGCATAGAAATTACCAAGATTGTATTTACCAGTCGGAAAATCTTCTGTATATAATATTGTGGAAAGATATTCTTCTAATATTTTTGAAAGCAGTTCAAATTGCTCCGTTGTAAAGTTCTCTTTTGTTACTGCTGATAGTTTAGAGGCAGCTGCAATTCGTACCATTTTTACCGGGTCATTCAGCAGATTAACTATATTATGCACAAAAACAGCCGTACTATTGCTGCTGTATGCGTAAATTGCTGCTTCACGCATAAGAGGCTCTGCAGCGGTCAGCATTTCCTGTATTAATGAAACCGCATCAGGATTATTAATGTAAGCAGAAAGATATTGTATAGCAGTAGCTCTTACAATTTCAGGGTAAAGGTCGCTCTTAATTATCCTTATCAAAGATGTGTCGGTACCGGCTTTTTGGAGTGACCCCTCTATAAGCGCAATTTCGTATGTGTATTTTCTGTTTTCACCAAAATACTTTTCTATATAATTCTCAGACCATTGATTACTCTTGTCAGCATGACAGGTGTTGCAAGCATTTGGGACATTATATTTTATCGATAAATCAGGACGTGGAATCCTTAAACTGTGGTCTCTCCTGAAATCAATCCCCATGTAATATCTGCCCGGCATGTGACAATTAACGCAAAGCACCCCTTCACCAACAGGGACTTTTTCTCCGAATATATTGGTTACGGGGTTTCCTGTTTCATTCTTATATTTATGGAAATGATGTCTGTAGGTATCGAATTCTTCGGTTTTATGGCATTGAGTGCAAAGAGCGTTGCCTTCAAATTTGAATTTTAAGCTGTGCGAATCATGGCAGTCACTGCACTTAACGTCATGCATATACATTTTGCTTTGAATGAATGATCCATACTCATAATTTTCTTCAAGTATTTGACCATCTGCATAGTAAGCAGGTGTGGAAATGTTTGAAGGACGATATTTATTGAAATAATTACTTTCGATATGTCCATCAGGACCAAAAGAAGTTCTTCTTGAATGACACGGTGCACAAGCATCAACGTATTGCTTAGATGTCGTTCCTCTTGTTTTCAATACTAATCCTTTGGTATCTTCACTCTCTTCTGAGCCCTTGCCTGTCTTTGCCCATACAAGATGTTTAGAACCCGGACCGTGGCATGATTCGCAGTTTACATCAATATCTGACCATGTTGTGCCGTAAGAATCGTTTTCGGGATTATAGTTTTTTTGAAGGTTTGTTGAATGACATTCTGCGCACATACCGTTCCAGTTCTGTGACTGATTCGTCCAATAAAAGTAACTGTGAGGTATAAGCTCCTCAGAACTGTAAACCATTGAAGCCATATCGAACCACTTCTTTTTCTCCGTATCCCATGCTATAGGCAGACACTGATATTTGCCTTTTTCAAAAGGAACAAGATACTGCTGAAGCGGCTTAATGCCGAATGTATATTTCACTTCATATTCAGCCATGTTTCCGCCCTCACCTTTTGTGAAGACAAAGAATTTTCCGTCTCTTTTATAAAATTTATGTTTTGTTCCGCTCAATTCCAATTCAGCATTGTTGAAATCACCGAGGACAGTACTATCAGATGCGGCATCCATTGAATTATCGTGATTGGATTTTTTCCATAAATTATATTCACGTATGTGACAGCTTATGCACTCTTTTCCCCCGACAAAAACCGCCTTCTCATCCGGTATTTTCCTGTTTATTTTTTGCATCAGCAGGGATAAGGGAATCATAAGAATTATTATTAAAATAGAAACTATGCCTGTTTTTTTCCAGTTGTCCATTCTATGCGTACGTTACTTGTGATTTATCAAATCTTTTTCTCGAGATCTTGTTCCCAATATCTACTTTTACAATTCCATTTTCTATTAATACCGGAAAATAATCCAGGGCCGAAGGTGCAGGCGGATTTAGTACTTCACCGTCAATTTTAAATGCCGAAGAATGACACGGACAGACAAATTGTTTTTTACCATCTTCCCAGTTTATTGAACATCCGAGATGTGTGCATCTGAGAGATAGTGCAAGAAACCCCCCATCAAGAAGCCGTGCCAGATAAAACCGCTTGTTTCTGAACGCTGTTACAGAATTCTTTTGAAACGACTCCACAGCTCCGGCTTCTGTAAGCTGTTTAGGTTCTGTCTTGCGGCTATTTTCTTTTCCTGAAAACAAGAAGCCCAAGAATACTGCTGCAAATTCAAACACCGCAACAGCCATAAGTCCTTTCCATAATTTTTTCAGAAAATCACGCCTGCTCTCATCTCTTGGAGGCAGGGGAATATTTGCTGCTTTTTTTGTCTTTAAGTTTTTATTATTCAGCTTTTTCAATTATTCCTTTTTATATGTTCCATGAAAATGTTAATGACATATCAACTCCACGGAAAAATATCCCAATAAGGGTAAAAATTATGAAAGATGTTAATATAAATATAAATAGCGACTGTACTTTCTCTGTGGAATTCAATTCATATTTCTTAGAAACAAATTTGTAAAATCCCCAAATTATAGCAATAGTAATTATCAGCGGAATAAGTCCGTTACTAATAAAAGAATTTACGGATGGCATGAGTGTTTCAAAGTCGGGTACGTATTCATTTACAATTACAAGCAAAGTGCTTGTAAGAAATGATACTACTGCAGAAAACTTTGCAGCTTTCTTTCCTTTCTCGGAATAAAACCAGAAACCTGTCGGTTCCTCTTTTATTTTTATAAAAGGGAGTAATGCAAGCGCAGCCATAATAGCCATAGGAATAACGAATGCGGCAACAAAAGGATGAAAGTGCATAAGCAGTTCTTGTATGCCTGCAAAATACCAAGGTGCTTTTGTCGGATTAAGGCTGTAATCAGGATTAGCTCTTCCCAGCAGGGGAGCGTTGAAAAAAACAGAAAATATCAATATTACCGCCGTTAGTGCCAAAGCTGTTATGAATTCCCTGTAAATAAGGTCAGGATATGACGGAACTTGAATTTCTTCTTCGTTTGACGAGGGAAGTATTATCCCCCCCGCTTTTCTTACCCGCCAAAAATGATAGAGCGACAATACCACAAGTAAAAAAGGAATCACCGCAGTATGAAGATTGTAAAATATCAGTAATGTACTTTGATTAATCTCATCACCGCCTAGAATCATTTTTTTAACTCCTGTTCCAATTAAAGGAATGTAATCAAGAAGATTAGTACCCACTGTAACAGCCCAGTATGCCAGCTGATCCCACGGTAAAAGATAACCTGTAAAATTTGAAAAGATGACAAAAATAAATAATCCGAGTCCGATTAACCAGTTAACCTTTCTTGAAGCAAGAAAACCACCCGTAAAAAATACTCTAAGAAGATGAAGTAAAACTATTATTACGATAAAAACTCCGCACCAGTGATGTATATTTCTGACCAACTGTCCAAATAATACACTGTTCTGTATCATTAATATTGAATCGTAAGCTTTATGGGGAAAAGGTTCGTAATATAACCTTAGCATAACTCCGGTTATAATTTGTAGTATTATTAAATACGCAGCCATTCCTCCAAGCCCGAATGTACGAGTGAATGATATTGCTCTTTTATTAACATACTTCGGATGTAAATGTAATATTATTTCCGGTATTCTCTTGGATTTATTGTTTTTGAACATATCTTCTTTCAATTGCATGTTATTTATCTGAAGCGGGATATCCTCAGAATCCAATTTTTATTAAATATATGTTTCTAAACACCATTCTTATATTTCTCCGCAATTTAATTTACATTTTAATTTTAATTTTAATAAGACCCCTTAAATTGATATTTTAAAACTCAAATACTTTTAAAAATCAAATATAAACTTTAAATGAATCTGCGGGTTATTCGAAAAGTATCCGTAATAATAATCACTTCTTGCGTATAAGAATTATATTTTCGCCATAAAATTATAAACAGTATAATATAAATAAAATTTACAGTTACATATTGTCCCTGCTTATATACTCCCGGGGCTTATCCAGCAGATAGCGGTTTATATTGACTTTATTTACTCACTTTCCTTTAACCGTTTAACACCTTCAAGAAGCGGATGCCATCCGTAAACAAGTGTTACCATAAATCCATCCATTCGCAGTGCATCAGAGGCATTATCGTTAATTGTTGATTTGTAACCAAAAGTTAGGTTCAGGTTATCATTAATCTGGTATCCCAGTGTTAATCCGAGACCAATATTGTTAAGTTTTGTTCCCTTTGATGTATCTATAGTTGCCTGACCACCGTTAAACCATGCACCATCAAGCGATGCCCAGAAGTTATGAGTAATATCTCGCGAAATATGAGCATCTAATTGAAAGATAGGGTCCGTCTTCATCGTCTTTCCAAGATAATTATTGTTATTTCCGAAAAGCCATACTGCAGGTATGAACTCCAGAGTCGTACGCTTGCCCGGTACCCACGGACCTATTTGCCAGATAATCGGTGTGCCTATTCTTCCATACCAACGATTCTGTCCAATGTTTAACGCCTGTTCACTGTTGTATTCGCCCACAGGAAAAGCTATATCCATCAGAAAGTCAAGAGAGAATCCCGGTTCATAACGCAATACATCCGGAATACTTCTTTGAACTTTTTTACCGATTAAATTAATATTAAACTCAAGCATCGGGTCGCCAAATCCTTTTGCAGGCGGCTCTGAGGACGTTAATCCGGCTACCGTAACATCTCCTGAAATACGGCCTACCGGGAATATTACTGAAAGCATAGTTGACCTATCGAACAATGGTAAAAATTTCGCGTACCCAAACATTGCCATCGTTGCATTTACGTTACCCCCCGCTTTTACGTTATGTGAGGGGTCAAACGGATTTGTATTACCGCTGATTGATTCAATAATCAACGGTACACCGTTAGCCCCCGCTAAAGTCTTCCAATAAAAACGTGCAGGTACCTGTGAGAAGCTTTGCTCTGGAATCAACACTGTTATCGATAGCAGAAAAATAACAGCATACAATTTAAAGATCATTTTTATTTTTGATAAGATATAATCTTTCATAAGTTTACCTTCTATATTTATAAAGCGTTAATTTTTTATCAACTGTTCTATTACTTTGGTTTGGCCAGCATATTCTGCGGCGGTACAAACTGTCGTTCATAAATAAGCGGCGGGAAGCCAGCTTCAACCGGTACACGCTGCGGAAGCGCATCATCCAAAGTTTCAAACGGAGAACGGCTCGGAATTATAACATTATTATTTTTTACATATTCATCCCAGAGTTTAAGTAGAGCTGCTAATTTTTCAGGCTGCTCTTTTGCAAGATCTTTTCGTTCTCCTTTATCAGAAGCTAAATTGAAAAGTTCCCATTCTTCCGTACCAAGCGGTTTATATTCCCATCGGATTTTCCAATCTCCCTGTACTAAAGCACGGTTACCGAATATTTCCCATGCAATGTAATCCTTTTCAGTTCGTGGTGATTCTGTTTTACCCGATAACATCGGAAGCCAGGATTTACCAATCAGTGGAGGCAGTTCACGGCCGTCTTCAAATTTCTCGGGATATTTAACATTTGCAATTTCGAGTAAAGTCGGCATTATATCTGCAACGTGCATCTGCCCGTGGTTTATGCTTCCTGGAGTACGTTTGACGTTGGGACCACTTACAATAAGAGCATTCCTTACACCGCCTTCTCCTACCCAGCCTTTATACTGACTGAATGGCGTCATTGAGACCTGCGCCCACATTGGACCATAAGCGACATACGATCCCGGATCACCCCATGCATTTGGGTCGGTAACTGACCAATTCGCTGCTGCAAAAAGAAAATTAAGAGTACCCGGTGTTCCGGCAATACTTTTGAAAAGATCTGTTCCTTCAGCTCCATTATCACCGAAGAATATAAAGATAGTGTTTTCATATTCACCGATTTTCTTCAGGTAGTCAATCAATCTTCCTATGTGAAAATCCATATTTTCAACCATACCTGCGTAGAGCTCCATTTTCTTGCCGAGCATTGCTCTTGCTGCAGGAGCCAGGACTATCGGATCCGGAAGGAACCACATTCTTTCAGCAAGCTGAGTACCGGCAGGCATAATACCAAGTTCAATTTGTTTTTTTAGTCGTTCCTGTCTTACCGCATCCCAACCCTTATCGTATTCGGCAACGTGACGATTGCGCCAATCTTTGGGAAGATGATAAGGATCATGAGGTGCCTGATGCGACACGTATGCAAAAAACGGTTTCCCGTCTTTTCTGTTATTTTCAATAAATCCAATCATCTTATCAGTGTATGTTTCTGTGGCGTAATAATCACCGGGAAGTTCGGTAAGATATTTTCCATCCTCTGTATAAGTTGATTTTGGAGAGGTTGCTGTGAAGTTTGTCATATCCCAATAACTTCCTGCTCCATCCAGCAATGCAAAATCACGCTCAAAACCTCTGGCTGACGGTATCAAATCAGGTGATTTTCCCATATGCCATTTACCAGCCATGTAAGTATGATAACCGGATTGCTTAAGCAAAAGAGGCAAGGTAGTAACTTGTTTGTTCAGGTGACCTTCATAACCTTTCACACCATTCTGGTTAGGTGCAGTCCATTCACCCATATTGCCAAGTCCGTTTAAGTGAGTATCAACACCGCTCAATAGCATAGACCTTGTCGGCGAACAACTTGCGTGTGTGTAGAAGTTAGTAAAACGTGTTCCTGCATTTGACAGTCTATCCAAATTTGGTGTTTTGATTTCACTGCCAAAAGAACCCATATCAGAATAGCCCATATCATCTGCCAGAATTATTACAATGTTTGGCCGGCGCTGTTTCTCTTGTGCAAAACCATTTGATGAAGCAGTAATTAATATCATTACCACAATAATGAATGTGAGATGAATAATTTTCAGTAACCGGCTTAAACTTTTTAGTTTTTTGTTTTCCGGAAACCTATAACCAATAACCTCAGAATCGTTTGAAAATTTCAAATTTCTTACTTCTTTTACCATGCTAGTACTCCTTCATAAATAAAGAATCATTTAATTTCTTGATATAGACTGTAATGTTATTATTTTTCTAAGAAACACAAACGTGTTTTTAGAAATTTAATTTTATAACTAAACAAATTTATACGATCTAAGTTGTTAATACAACATATTTTTCTATACACATATCTTTGCGCATTGCGTCATAAAAAATGTAACCATGAGATAAGCAAAAACATCCGCATTGTGTCATAAGCACATCTCTCCAAAATAAATATAATATTTAATAGAACACTGATAAACACTGATAAAACGGACTATAACTGATTTTTCTATAGCGTATTTGCTATTACACAAGAAAGACAATGATTGGGCGAATCATCGGTTTGTTATGTATAATGAGAATGCCGTATTGGCTAATTATTTTTTTCATTATTCATTTCCGTGACAAACACTAAATATCTTTCCGCTTCCGCAGGAACACAAATCATTTGCTCCTCTTTTTGCATCATCCGATGCATACAATTTCACTATATCAGAAGGTGCAAGATTTTGATTTAACAACTGAACCATAGTACGCATAGCAGGTTGTGTGTGTTTGTAAAAAAGTTCAAGACCTTCGCACAAATAATTTTGACCTTCTTCGCCATCGCGTGAAAGTGCAAACCTGTCTTTCGGACATCCGCCATTGCATAATTGACGAACCTCACATTTCCTGCATTGTTCAGTGAGTGTATCATACTTATCCATTCCAAATTTTCGTTGCTGTGGAGAGGCGATAAGGTTCAGCATGTGTGTTTCGTGAATGTTTCCGAGTTTAAACTTTGGTTCAACGAAGTGGTCGCAGGAATAAAGGTCGCCGTTGTGTTCGAGCGCAGGACCGTATCCGCAGGACGGTGCGTGAATGCAAAGCAGATGCCTGCCAAAATAAGACTCAAGTGTAACGTCGAACATCTGCACAAAAACTTCTCCGATATCTTTTCGTACCCACTCTTCGAATACGTCAATAAGAAATTGTCCGTATTGCCTGCCGCCGACAGTTCTTTCGGTAACGAGGTTACCTTCCTGAGTGTAGAGCAGACGCTTACTTCCGGGCTGTTCGCTCCATCCTTTATTTGCTACTTCCAGAGTTTCTTCGGTTGCTCTTTCAACAATTGGTATGAACTGAATCCAGTTTGCTTTTAGTTCGTCGCGGAAGAAACGGTAAACGTCGCGTCCGTGGTATTGATTAGCGGCATTGACTGTACAAAGAATATTGAAATCAACTTTATGTTTTTGCAAATACCTCCAGCCTTTCATAACTTTGTCAAATGTTCCGTTGCCGTTGCGGTCAAGTCTGTACAGTATCGTGAATCTCACGAGGTCCGTCAACACTTAAGCCTATTAGAAAATTATGCTTTCTTAAAAAATCTGCACCAGTCATCATCGAGCAGTAAACCGTTTGTCTGAAATGTATGCTGAACAGACTTGATTGGGTTTCCTGTACTTTTCAACTATTTCCACTGAACGTTTAAAAAACTCAAGCCTCATTAGAGTTGGCTCTCCGCCCTGCCAGGCAACCGTAACTTCAGGAGTGCGGTGTGACTCAAGCAATTGCTTTATGTAAACTTCAAGAGTATCCATAGACATACGGCTCTTCTCATTCGGATAAAGTGCCTCCTTCGATAAGAAAAAGCAGTAAGTACAATCTATGTTACACGTTGACCCGCTTGGCTTTGCCAGCAAGTGAAACATCGGCGGAGCATCGGCAGGAAAATCAGTCAAAGGACTTTTAAAATTATTTTTAGTATCAGTGTTTGTCAAATTATTAATTTAATTTAATTATTAAGATATAACTTACTTTAGGGTGTTATCGATACTTTTGGCGATTCCTCCATAAATGCTCTGACATCAATCAGAGGCTGCTGAGTAACAGGAAGAATACTGCTGTTCGGTCTGTCAAGAGAAACTATCAGCGATATTACGAGAGAGAACGTGAGAATCATAACCGGAGTTAGCCAAGACTTTCGGCTTGAGCCTGAAACGGCAACCTGATATCCTACACTGAACATACCGAGTATGATTAATATAAAAAGCAGTACCAGAATTACAGTCGGTATTCTTGCCTGCATACCAACAGCAACACGAAGTGCCTGTAAATTTATCATCTCATTCACGGATTCAATGTATAATGCTCCGATATCAGAATTCATATCCTTCCTTGCGTTTACTACCGCCATCTCCCAGATTTTATTCTGTATTATGTTTGATTCATTAAGCATTACCTGAATCTCCTCAGGTTCATGTTTTTGAGTTGCTAAGTTAATGCGAAGGTCAACATACTTCTTCAGTAGTGTTAATGTTTCCCGGCGGTCCTGTTCCTGCAGAAAAGCTGACCTCAGCCACGTAGTTCGTATTAAGTTTGCTTCTTCGCGAACAAGTTCTTTTTTTGAATCGTACCTGCTGTAAACTATTCCAAAAGTGAACACCAGAATAAAACCGAGCAGACCAAGAATAGCCGCCGAATTGTGAGACGTAATTTTCTCTTTGGCTTTTTTCGAATTCTCAGAGTGTGTATTTCCCGCTTTGAATCCGAGTTCTATAACAGCATAAATAATAATTACAACCGCAGCAAAAAGTACTCCAATTGGAATTGAATCCATATTCTATTATTCCTTCTTTTTATGTTTAATAAAATATAAAAATAATTAATATTGTAATATACTTATTGTAAGTATAAAATTTGATTGAATTAAATAATTTAAAAAGTGAAGATATTCAATAATACATTAGTATTATACCTAATGCGGAAATTTTTAACTCTTAACTTTACCAGGATGCTTTACACTTAACGGTTTTTAGTAATATTATGACAAGCGAACCATAAGGTTCGCTTGTCTATTATTATAAACATATTTATTGTCTCATCATTATCATTTTCATTGCATGTTCGTCATCTTTTATCAGTTCACCGCTTACATCAACTGTTGCACTGAAAAGTTTTCCTGTAAATTTAAATGGTGGTTTATATTTATTCCAGACCGGCGAACCCGCATCAGCACCGCAAACAAAACCGCCGCCTAATCCTAATGAAAGAGGCATAGTTAAAGGAATTTCAACCTGCCCAACCAGTTTACCATCGATATAAATCTGACCAAGTCCGGGAGCGCCTTTCCCGTTTGCTATATCAGGTTTGCCTGTAACTTCAAATTCGAAACGGAGTTTATGGCGTCCTTCAGGAACGGATACATTTGATTCTACGTGGAAGAAGTTACTCGCTACATAGTTATAAACATAATTCAGTTTACCATTCTGTACGTAGAATGCAAAACCTCCCTGTACATCGCCTGCCGAGAAGAGCACACCTTCTGCTCCGCCTTTAGGAATTTCAACATCTGCAGTTATACTGTGAGGTCTGTTCAGTACGTTCGGACAGGCATTGATAGGTATTGCCTGTGTATCAGGATAATAAGTATAACTGTTTCTTGCAACTGCAATCTGGGGACGCGGGTCTGCAAACCTTAACGTACCGCGTGAATCAACAGGAAGAACATTGTACTTACCTGCTTCAACATACCAGGTGGCAATCATTTCAATCAGTTTTGCTTTGTTGTCTTCTGCTAAATTGTAGTTCTCTGCAAAGTCTTTTTCTATATTATAGAGTTCCCAATTTTTAGCATCGAGTTCGGTTAATTTATCTTTATCTATCGGTGCTCCGAAGAACATACCCGCCTCAGTAAAGGAAGCTCCGGGCCATGGACAAACCGCACGCCAGCCGTCGTGATATATTGAGCGGTGTCCCATCATTTCAAAATACTGTGTTATATGTTTGGTCGGAGCATTAGCATCGTTTAATGCTTCAGCAAAACTAAGACCTTCAATCGGTGATTGTGTTACACCTTTTATTGTTGTAGGTGCTTCGATATTGAGTGCTTCAAGTATAGTTGGGACCATATCGATTGCGTGTGCATATTGTGTACGGACTTTACCTTTTTCTTTTATTCCATTAGGCCAGTGCACAATAAACGGATCACTGATACCTCCGCGGTATGTTTCGCGTTTCCAGCGGCGGAATGGCGTATTACCTGCAAATGTCCAGCCCCAGGCATAATGATTGAATGTGCTTGGTCCGCCAAGTTCATCTATCATTGCTAAATTTTGCTCGAGTGAATCAGGAACATTGTTAAAGAATTTATTTTCATTAACGGAACCCGATGGTCCGCCTTCTGAACTGGCACCATTATCAGAGATGAACATAATAATAGTATTATCCCATTCGTTCAGAGATTTAAGGAAATTGAATAAACGTCCGTAATGATAATCTGTATGCGTAAGAAATCCTGCAAAAACCTCCATCATTCTTGCATACAATTTCTTTTCTCCGTCGGAGAGAGTATTCCAGTCCTGTACATCAGGGTCGTGCCTGGAAAGTTCAGCGTCCTGCGGAATTATACCAAGTTCTTTCTGCCGCGCAAAAGTAGTTTTTCGGTATTCATCCCATCCACCGTCAAACTTACCTTTATATTCATCAGCCCATTCTTTTGGCACATGGTGTGGCGCATGCATTGCACCCGGACAGAAATACATAAAGAATGGTTTATTTGGGGCAACCTGCTTAGAGTCAGCAATAAAACTTATTGCTTTATCAACAAGGTCTTCGGTTAAATGATACCCCTCTTCAGGAGTTTTTTCAGGTTCAACACTATGATTATCGTAAACTAATTCAGGATAATACTGATGTGTATCACCGCCAAGAAATCCATAGAAACGTTCAAAGCCGCGACCAAGAGGCCAGCGGTCATAAGGACCTGCGGCAGAAATCTGATCGGCAGGTGTTAAATGCCATTTACCTATTGCATAAGTATTGTAACCGTGTTCGTGGAGTATCTCGGATAGAAATCCGTTTTCGAAAGGAATATTACCATTTCCTCCCGGGATAACCGGTTGAACCTTCTGTGATACAGGACATTGCGTTTGAATGATGATTACGTCCTGTAAGAATACACGAACGAGTCGGTGAACAAAGTGCAGTTGTGTGCATATTATTAAACGTCAAACCATTTTTTGCAAGTTCATCAATGTTTGGAGTCTTTATAGGACTGCCATAGCATCCCATCTGACCAAAACCCGTATCATCCTGTACAATAAAAATTATGTTTGGTGCGTTTTCTTTAGCACGTAACGGTTCCGGCCATGCAGGACTCGAAACATCGAACGTCCGTCCGATTACTCCTGTGAAAGCCGTTCCCGGTTTATATTCTTTTAATGCCATAATAATTTCCTTTCTTGTTTTATGTAAAGATAATTTTAAAATCATTTAATTGTATTCTTGTTATAAAATAATTAACTGATTTTAATTTTTAATAAATAATTATTTAAAAGGTTTACAGTATTCGTCTTAATTGAATTTCTAATTACTTTGAATTATAATGTCAATAGTAATTTAATTTTAAAATTGTTTTATTTCAAGGAAATTATAATTGTTTTTATGGAAATACGAAAAAAATGTAGGCATAAAAAAAGGTCACCTGCATTCACAGGCAACCCTTCTCTTATTTAAAGCAAAACAAAACTTATTTCTTTTATAGTATCAGTTCTTTGACACTTCAAAAATGCCTTTAGGATATGTGTTGAAATTCCTGCCGAAATTTTCCTGTTCTTCCATACGGCAAGACCATACGAGTTTACCGTTCCAAACAGTTATATCCGGACAACCGTCGCACATATTCTGTCTTCCGTCTTCGAGAACATCAACAGGCTGAATAATCAAAATTGACTGATTGTATAGTTTAGTAAATATTCTGAACGGATTTTTGAAAAATTTAAAAAATGTTTTTCTTAATTTCTTGTCGAGAACACCCATCAAAAGCATTGACTTTCCTTTTGCCGCCCATTTAGGAAGCGTATAAGCCAGATACTTGTCGAATAACAAATGGTGAATGTTCTGAACCATTTCTATACCTTTATGCCCCATATAACCGTAAACTTTGTTCTTAGATGCTACTTTAACTGTAAGAAGCCATTTAAAATACGAAGGGTCATTAGTACCGTTCAAATATCCGCACGGGTCGAAGTCCGGCTCTGCAGTTCTGATTAATTCAACAACTTCATCCGCAATTATATCTGTCCTTTCTTCTACTTCCTCGTTGTAAACAAGTTTTTCAGTACTAATAAGATTCGGTCCGTCAAAATAATCAAATTTGTCATTCTTTACTGCCCTGTATATAATAAATACCATCGTCTGTACCCTGTCTATATTATCATTTGCCCATTTAACCATTGCAGGTATGTGGTGTATAGTATCCTCGTAAACCGTTGAATTAAAAGAGCAGGCAATATCTTTTGCTTCTTTAAGCATAGTTGCATATTTATACCGCAGTTCGTTCAGTTTAATCTCATCAGCTTCTTTCCACCCGGGTCTTCCCTGTTTGCTGTCAATGTGAAACGTAAACCCGAAGACACCGGCTTTCTTAAGTTCCATTAATAATTCTTTTGTAAGTGCAAGCCCGTTCGTATTTATGATTGGTTTATCTCCGCCTTCTTTTATCAGCCTGACAATTTCAACAATGTCAGGATGAAGAAGCGGCTCACCTCCTGCAATAGAAAAACCGTCAACTTTTCTAAGGCTTCTGAACACTTTAAGTTCTTCTTTTATTTGATCGAGTGATTTATGTTTGTTTTCGTTCTTGCGATAGCACCCATCACAGGTGAGATTGCATTTAACAGTTGGTTCAAGCCAGGAAATGGAATTATCCGCTAAATTCCATGGCAGCCTGAAATAATCCAGATGATTAAGTCTTTTCAATATACCTCCTATAAGTTATAAAAAAATTTTGTTTGTTAATAAAATAATATTATATCAGCAAAAATTGTGCCACCATTTACTAAATCTGTAAAATGTATTTATAATAAATTTCTTCAAATTAATACACTTTCTTCAAATATCCGGTACCAGGGAAAAATATTTTTCAGCATTATTTCGCAGGAAGCCACGGAATACCGTGCCCCGGAAATATACTTTATAGTATAGAACTTCTATGTTATATCATTAATTTCGTTATGTCTGATTATTTCTTAACTTCAACAACTTCGTATGAATCTTCGCCGCTAACTACTACCGGCTGATAGAATGTACCGTTATACTTAAGCAATTTTGCACCATTGACTTCAACTTCTTCCGCACCTTCCGGTAGTGCTTTTACAACAGCCCCAACAGGTGCAGTAACGACCGTGTAATTGCCTGAGGATATTGTATAAAATGTTCCGCGTAATAATAATAAGTTGAAGAACCTACTACAACCAATGTGTAATCAGAGGGCAGTACAGTAACGGATGCACCCACAGGTGCAGGAACGACGACATATCCGCTTGTGGATTGTGTATAATATACACCTTGGTTATAATAATAATTCTGATTTGATACGGATATCATTACAGCAGTTACATACATAGTTGCTAAGAAAAAACCTGCAGGATGATAGATATGCACCATAGTGGTACGGCGAATAACCATGATAAGAATAAGGATGGTATCCGCTGTAACCATGATAAACATTTATGTTGTTATAATTGTTATTGTTGTTGTTGAAATTGTTATTGTTATTATTCCTATCTCCATCATTCCTGTCGTTCCTGTCTTTATCGTCCCTGTTTCCGTCATTCCTTCATTCCTGTCTTTATCATTCCTGTTTCCGTCATTCCTTTTTACGTCATTAGTATTAATACCGGTTTTATCATTTCTCTTGTTAGATATATCCTTGTTCTTTGTATTTACACTTCCAAAATCTCTGCTTTTTGTGTTGGAAGATTTATTCTTTCCCGAAATTGTACTTTTGTTTGTTGTTCTTGGTGCTCTGTTAACAGATCCTCTGGAACCGCCTCTGGAGCCGCCTCTGGAACGCTGAGCACTGCAATCATCGGCTTGAAATGCTATTAAGAACAAAGAGAATGAGAATATAATTAAAAAAAGTTTCATTTGTTAATTTCCTTATAGTTAAATTTTCTTTTTAAATATTACTTTATTTGCTTTCTCGGGAACCACAAAATTAAACATCGAATCATCTAAAACAGGATTAAGAATCCAGTTAAAGAATAGCACCTCATACTGGGGGTTTCCTTCATTGCTTGTAAAGACCAATACCATTTTAGCCGGAAGATTATCATTACTGTTAATCCAAAACTGATAAGTAAGTAATTCTTTCGTTCCCGCTATATGATGACATTCCTTACCATCTACAAAAGTCAAACCAAGGTATGTTATATCGTCAGACTC
This sequence comes from Ignavibacteriota bacterium, assembly GCA_963748665.1. GTDB lineage: Bacteria > Bacteroidota > Ignavibacteria > Tepidaquicellales > Tepidaquicellaceae > CAIKZJ01. Next base: position 87,443 of record CAVVJW010000036.1, read on the forward strand.
GTCTAATAATTCTTCAACAAAGTCGGGGTAAAAAACATCAGCGGCAGGAAAGTCAACATCCGTATTCGTTATGAATACTGTCAATCGTTTCCATAATAGTAGGAAGAGCAGGTAATACTGAGTATTGATTATTGGCGGCAGAATAGTAAGTGAGCGTTTTACCGTCACAGTAAAGACTCTTGTCCCCCCCGTCCCCATCTTTCTTTATGAAAAGTTTATCAGGGGCTTTTAAAAATATTTTTGCGGCATCGGAATGTTTTACAAGACCGAGACGGCTGTTAAATAAATCGTATTCCGTTTTAAGTTCGAAAGTGCATGATTCAAGGTCTGCTATAACATCACTCATTTTATCGAGTAGTACAACAGCCACTGAATCAATCTGTGCATGAGTTTTGCCTGTAAAAGCAAGAAGCAGCGTCAGGCTGATAAACACAGCAAAAATAAATCTCCTAAACATAATTATCCTTTCTGTAAGTCTTAATATAATATTAACGTTTTAAATATTAAATACAAATAATTCAAAATACATTTTTACTGTTGAAAAGAATATTTGGTGAAAATAGAATATTAATTCTGAAGTGACAATCAATAATAGCATCTAAACCCAGAACATGTTGGTATGATACACCTTATGCATACAGAATCTACCAATCACTATGTATCACGCTAAGCAAATAGTTACTTCCGCTGTTCTTAGTATTTATACTTGAGCGGACTTGAGCCCTGACCATATGTCCCCTCGCAACAGGTACCACTGCGGTTGTTCCGATGTAAGAGTCGTTCATCCAGTCATCCCTTACGAATGAATTTAAAGACGTTTGACCTGCGTGTACATAAGCGCCATCCAGAGCCAGCATAACATCAGACGGAAATATATAATTTAAATGTCGCCTGTATACTGAAAAGACGGGTCTTGTTTCAATGTGTTTCCTTTAAAATACTCCTTGTTAACAGTAAAAAACCAGAGACCTGCAAAAGTTTCAAAATAAATTCTCTTGTATCTTTGTGAAAATCCTAATTCAGGTTTAAATCCCCATCTGTTCGTACCGAGATTAATAAGTTTGTCACTGTAATACTGTCCTGTCGGAGCAGATACTAAAAGACTAAAACCCAGAATTGTCGATTGTTTATATCTTACAAAATCCTTTGGAGCAATCGCAGGAGAGCCAAGAAAATTAACACCAATCTTAAACTTTAGGTCAGCAAAACCTGTTCTGGATGCGGTTGTATCATTACCTTTCAATTTTGCGCCGCCATAAAGATATACAAATGGTACGGTTGTCTGAACCCTTGCCAGCAGTCCAAACAATCCGAAAGTTCTCATATACACTAAAGCAGTATTATGTGTAGTTATTTCTAAATCCTGTATTGGAGAAGAGCCTTCGGATACTATATTACCATCAGAGAAAGCATAAGAAAGAATAACTGTATTTGCATTCTTAGGTATATTAGAATAACTGCGCGGCTCCATTTCCTGAGCAAAAGTACTGCTGATTAAAGTGCGACAACTAAAAATAATAATATTTTATTCATAGTATTTTCGTAATTACAATATATTTACATTTCTTTAAAAATAAATTGTCGTGTTTAAACCAATGGTAATAAAATTCAGATTTGATTCATAATTTTCCGGTCTATACCATTGATAATTTATTTCAGCACCGATATTAAGATATTTTCTGCCCGTATAATTTATTTGAAAAAGCACTTCGTTTGGGTCCCTGGATGAAATTTCCTTGACCTGAGGAATCGAAGTATGATGGAATCCTAATAAAAATCCTAATGGAACATTATATGCCGGAAGCAAATCTGCGTCAAACGCGGCTCCGTAAAGATAGTTAAACACATCATTATCTTCTCTTTTTGCGGATTCTCCGTAGTCCACATAAAGCTTCGCAGTCGCACCAAAAGTACTGTTAAAAGCATACGAATAATTAAATCCGATACCCCCTCTGACGAGCGGAACATACTGAACTAATCTATTATCCTTTGTTATTCCCCCTGAGTCAATGATAGTCTGTATAAACCTGCGCATATCCATAGTAGTATAACCGGATTTTGATAAATTAAGATTACTCGAAAGGAGCATTTTTTTATTATGTAAGCAATTTGAACTTCCATCCAAAATTATAACCGCTAACGATATTAACGCCCTGCGATATTAATGCACCTGTTTCTGTTCCAAGTCTTCCTAGTAATTTAAAATCTGCATAAAATGCCATCCAGTCTCTTATTTCCTGCTGATATTCGAATGCAATATTTGTAAATGCTACTTCACCTTGTAACTGAACTATCTTCTTACCCTTAATAACTATTTCCGGAAATTCTAAGCCTACGGTTTGTCCTGCGCCTAAATTGTTTTTGAAGTATGTATTTACAAACGGTGAACCTATTTTTGAATTAACTACAAATTTATGCCCGTTTAATGAAAAAGGGTCTTGTATAGTATCCGTTTGGCTAACCGTAAGATTAATGACTGTGAATGTGAAAAGTGTTATTGCTAAAACCTTTTTAAAATTGTAATTGAAACTCATATTCTTCATCCTCAAATTTTAATTGTTAAATCTATAAGTTGAAATTAAATCCTGTTAACAACTGAAAGCCCGAAAGTCTGAACCTTGTAGGAAGGTAACTGTCAAATTTATTCACATCATTGTTGCTCATATTCAATAAACCGGCAGAGTATCTCAATTCGAAGTATAATGCATTGGATTTAATCTTGAAATTTACACCGAAACCGAATATCGCCGACAAATCGAACTCATTAACTAAATTGGATATATCCGTTTCCTCTGACGTGTTAACCGTTTTAGAAAGTTTTGAATTTAAAAGTAAACCAAAATCCAGGCCGCTCAGAAAATATGTAACACCGTTGAAAGCATTGATTTTAGCCAGTACAGGAACACGAAAATATTCAAACTTCAATCTTAATGAATCAAGCGGGTCTATTTCTCCAATATCATATAGTACTTTTACCTTTTTTATGCTATAAGTAGGCTGTAAAAGAAGTCTGATGTCTTTTGTCAGATTAAGTTCTACTGATATGCCTCCCATATAACCGACGCTACCTGAGTATTCTGCATCCTTAGGTGCATCCCCTGTAAGAGAAGAAAGATCTGCTCCCGCAAAAATACCAACAGATGAAAAAAGTTTACACTTCTTCTTTTCGGGGGGTTCAGATTTTATCTGTGCATTAAGAAAAGAATTTGTAATTAAAATTAATAATACCACATATACAATTTTATTTACTATACCTGATAAGAGTTTTCTCAAATCCATAATTAACATTATTTGTTTATGAAAATCTTTTGCTCGCCTATTTTTAAAATCTGCGTGTTATCTGTAATATGATAATCTTTAATAAGTTTTTCAAGTTTAAAAAGCGGGTCGTTTACGTCTGCAAGTCGAAATTGAAAAACACCGTAATGAATGGGCATCAGAACTTTTGCCTTCAAGTCAATAAATATTTTTACTGCACCTTCGGGATATACGTGACGTTTGTTTCCGCATCCTTCACATTCTTCGCAGGGACCGATTGGTATCAATGCAAGATCAATGCTGAACCTCTCGCTTAGTTTTTTAAAAGACACAGGGTCGTATCCCGTGTCACCTCCAAAATAAACGGTTAAGCCGTTGTATTGAAAAATAAATCCGGTGTAAGAATGCTCTCCCCATATAAATCCATCAAGTCCATACCTTCCGCCCCAGTGGCGTGCATAGACTGTGTAAATGGTAATGCCGTTAACAGTTACAGAATCGCCGACAGGATTTGAGTTTGTATAACCGTTGTGATTGAACATTCTGATGTAGTTGTATTTATAACCGGGAAGATAAGATTCAACTCCGTCCGGAAAAACAACCGGCAGGTTTTTGTTTTTATCCTGCAATTCATTTATTGAACCGATGCTAAGATGGTCTATGTGAGGATGTGATATACTCATCAAATCAAGTTTAGGAATGTTTGCAGTTTCTATTCCGGGTTCAATAAGCCGCTTAGAAAAAATACCAATCGTAGAAGTAAGAACTGGGTCAGTAAGAATTTGTTTATCATCCATCTGAATTAAACAACTTGAATGTCCTATCCACAGAACCGAAAGCCGTGCATTTGTCAGAACAGGATTCTTAATTTTATTCATAACTTCTTTAGGTGCTTTAAAAACAGAGGGACCGTTGCCGACAATTTCCTGAAAGATAGTGCAACCGCTCAGTTGCAGGAAAAAAGTTAAGAATAATATTTTTACTAATAATTTTCAAACTGTTAATAATATTTTAAATAGAAACCAAGATTGTACTTACTGATTGCATTTTGTTTGTAAGCAAACTTCAATCCGAACATTCCGAAAACAGAATAAATACCTGCTTCATACATTACGCCGTCAACCTTGCTGTTAAATTCATTCTTCTGACTGTAATAACCCGCCCCAAGAGAAAAACTTAAATACTCTCCGCCCTGCGCAAGAGGAAAGTAAACCCGTGCACCTGTATTGTACATATACCTTTGTGCTTTAGAGTAATCAAAACTACTCAGGGCAAACTGCGGTGTGAAAAATATTTCTGCGGAGCCTGTAAACTTTTTAACAGGTTTAATTAACAGAACAGAAAAATTATTTAAATACTTGTTGGATTTAAACGTGTAAGATAGCGGAGTAACCTGCCACTCAAAACCAAATTCAGTTCCTGCGTTACCGTTTCCAACATCCTCGAAGAATATTGGTGAAGGCAGTAACTGCATTACAGCCCAGGATGAATATTTAAGCAGCGGATTTTCTCTCTCTGCCTGCGTGTATGCAGAAGAAGAAAACATAAATATTATAACTAAAATAAATAACCCGGGTTTTAATACCCGGGTAAAATGTAACTCAAGCATCTTGCTTGAGAAAACGGTTATTTTAATTAATTCAATCAATCAAAATGTGTTTGATATAAATAATTTTAGTTCGTTTACAGTTGTTTTGAAATCCTCATACTTTACGTAATTCGAAATTCTATGGAACAAATTATATTCTACACCTACGTAAGTAGTTGGATTGACAGCAAATCCTATTCGGGGATTAAACATCAGCAAATTATCCCAGCCATCGGCACCGTCTTCCGTGAAATACTGGAAATCATAAACTCCCAGGAATAAATATGCTCTGTTTTTAATGTTCAAAAGAGATTCAAATTTACCGGTTACTCCAACACTAAAATTATAACCCCTGTATGCTGTTCCATCTGCTTCGTATTTAAAGGCTTCGGGTATGTTTGAACCGCCGCCAAGTATTATTCCCGCAAAGTGTAAACTCGTTTGGAAATCAATTTCCGGAATTGTCGGGAATTTGTAAATAATACCCGGTCCTAAACTCTGTCCGAAAACTTCATAACTTGTGTTGCTTATATAATCATAATGCTGGAACAAGCCAAATAACATTTTCTGGTTATTCTTATACCTGTAATTCTTTCCGAACAGGTATCCAATAACGCTAACCTGATTTATAAGCGGCTGTGTACCAACATTGAAAATTGTTTTTAAGTTGAAATAATCATATGGTTTTCTTGTTTTATCCGAGTATGGATTTCCGTAATAAAGGTCCAGTCTGAAAGAAACATTACCGTTTGCATTGTATATTTGTCCCGGTTTATAAAACAGAGTCGGTCCGACAGATATTGAACTCATTACATCTTCAATTTCATAACTGCTCTTTTGTTTTACTTTTCCCATCTCGCCGCGAATTAATCTGTTAATACCTCTTGTCGGTGCGAGTAAAAATGCACCTATTTCACGCCACACTCTTTCGCTTCCTCTGGTTCTTTCATCGAGTATCTTGGATGACAAACGATACGTCATTTCACCGAGTGAAATACCGCCCATTGTTGTTGTTATTAAATCGTTCCTTGATGGATAGTTTATTTCCATACACATTTCCCACATAAAACTGCCTGCGAGTGAATACGGGGCAGATTCCCAGAAATGTCAAACCGCTTGAACGGGCAAAATTGAAGAACATAGCTCCGTGTATCGGGTGCGAAAACTGATTTGTTCTAAAATGGTCGGAATCCCATACCCACTGATGTTTCCAGTTTTCCTCTACAGATTTTATACTAATTTTCGCCCAGGGAGCCGGAACGACATACGCACTCATTGACCAAACTAAACCATTAAAAAGAATTACTTCTCCTATAGGAAGAAGATAGTTCTTTTTAGGAACATACGTTGAATCAAAAGTTAAGGTGCTTAATTTGTTTACCTCATAGGCACCCATAGGAGTTATCAAAGTATCTTCAAGTATTTTTCTTTCAAAAGTTCTCTCAAACGATGACTTCGAATAATCTTTAATGGAAGAATTAAGTTTTAGTTTTGCATCATTTTTAAAACTAATACCGTCTGTTTGTGAGAAAGTGATGTTAGCAAACAATAATACAAATGCGATTAATACAATTTTTTTTATCATAATACTACTATCCCTCCTTCGAGAATAAATTTGTCACTGAACGATGGAGAGCTATAACTGTCTGCAAGTCTTAGATATCCTGCATTAACAAACACTCCAAGTTTTTTGAAAATGTTTTTTTCCAAACCTAAACGGAAAGAAAGCCCGAACTGATTTTTACTTGACTTCCCTTCGGTTTGATTTGATTCGTTGGAAATGTGAGTGAACCCCAGGTCAGTATTAATATTCATAAATTTTAAATCGAAAGAATATCCGGCTCTGTAATTAAATAAAACAGATTTTTCTGAGGTTGAAATAGCAACAGGCGCACCAATGTCAAGCATTGTGTAAATACTGTTGGTCTTAAATCTTACCCCTAATGTTGCATAGGAGATGTTTCCACCGGATAACAATAACTGAACTTTTGATTCCGGACCGGCATAGAAAAGTCCAAGTGATAAACCTGATTGTTTTTTGCCGGCCATATTCAGGATTCCAAACTGCAAGCCTGTATTATTCTGGCTTATGTTGAACAGACCAATCTGTGCACCATTCTGGTCTTTCGAAAGGTTAAATGTGGAAAGTTGCAGTCCCCGATTTGCATTCGCAGCAAGATTAAAAAAGGCAGCTATTTGTACACCGCTCATATTGTTTCCGGTCACATTACCGGCAAGAGCAAGCTGCAAAACGTTTAAATCTTTCCCGACTAAATTGTATAAACCTGAAATCTGTATTCCTTTAACGTTCTCAAGTCCAAGGTTCGAGATTGCGGATAGCTGCAGACCTGCAAATTCTTCAAATGAAAGATTTGCTATTCCGCCTATCATAGCACCGGAACCGCCTTCGGTTACAACGTTGGCACCGCCAGTCAACTGAATCCCTTTTAACTTATTTCTGGTTTCAGCATAAATACCATTAATCTGTAATCCGTTTAAATCGCCTTCAAGAGTGGAATAAAGTCCGTTAACACCAATACCTTTTAGATTATTGATGTGCGAACTTAATATTCCTATGTTGAAATTTACATTATCCTGTTTTGATTGATTAATGCTTACAGGATAGATTAAAGAAAGATTTACAGGTAAATTCTTTCCCTGCGAGAATCCATCACTAAAAGCGCAAATCAACAATAAGAATACAAGAAATATCTTGTAAAATTTAATCATAAATTTATTATTAGTTTTTTGATACAAATTTCATTAATTCAGTTGTTCCGTTCAGAAGCACAAGTTCTCCTCCGGAAATTTTATAGCCATTTGTTTTTCCGATGGCTGTTAAATATTCTGTTTCGGGAGCATCTATACAGAACATTTTTGTAATTGCACCGGGGTCAAGAGTCAACTTTCCATTCGATAAATTATAAGTGCCCACAAAATTATTACAACCTGTAAAACCTTTAAATACATTTCCGGCAGCAAAAGTCATATTGGGTATTCCAGAACTTTTCGCATTAGCATCAAGTGTTTTGCCGGATATAGAAACCAGATTCCACTGGTTTGATGTAAGATTAGAAATGTCATTCTGAACTTTGGAAGAACTGCACGAAATGATAAACAATAAACCAATAAAAACAACCGCAAACAAAATTTTCTTCATAATACAAATATTTAAATTAAGGGAAATGTTTATTAAAAATAAACATAATACATTTATACAGTTCTTATAATGAATATTAAAACAAATATATTAAAAATATACAAGAATATCTTTAGAATAATTGGGGTATATAAGATTCGGCATACATAAAATATAAATTTATTAAAGTACTAAAAAACAAACCACAACATTTTATATGGTCGTTTTAAATTTACAATCACATTTCTATTTACAATATTTTTATAATTGTATTAACCTGACACTTTTGCTATATTCATTTTGTTATTATATATTAAAATTATATTTTAAAACTAATTTGGGAATTATTTCAAAGGATGATTAGTAATGCAGAAGCAGAATAACGTTGCTATTGTAACAGGAGCAAGCCGCGGTATAGGACTTGCGATTGCAACAGAACTTGCAGGTTTGGGTTACTCTTTGGGGTTAGTTTCACGCTCAAGTGCTGAAATTGAAAGCGCTTCACGGGAAATTCTAAAACAATTTCCTGAGGTGAAGATTGTTACTTCTGCTTTTGATGTTACAGATGGGGTGAGTGCTGAAAATTTCGTTAAACTTGTGAGTTCCGAACTTGGGATTGTTTCTGTCCTTGTTAATAATGCAGGTGATTATAGGCTGGGTACATCTTCTATGCCAATAGATGAACTTCAGCAATTGATGGATGTGAATTTCATCGCAGCAACAAGATTTGTTCACGCTGTACTGCCTGCAATGAAAAAACTCGGAAGAGGTTATATATTCAATATCGCATCTGTTTGCGGAGTAGAAGCGTATGGCGATGTAGGAAGTTATTGTGCTTCAAAGTTCGCTCTAGTGGGTTACAGCTCCTCGCTTACTCAGGAACTCGCACCGATGGGAATTAAAGTTACAGCAATATGTCCAAGCTGGGTAAACACAAGAATAGCAAGCGGTTCTTCAAAAAAACCGGAAGAAATGATTCAGCCGGGTGATTTGGCAGCAACTATCAGATACTTGCTCGGTTTGGGGCACTCGGCATCAATCAGAGAAATTGTAATTCATTGTAAATAAATAATTAATAAGGGGTATAAATGGAAGGATTAACAACAACAAAATCGCCATTCATTGAAAAGGCTCAACTGGATGGGCAGCGTTTTATACATCAGCCATATGAACTTTACTCAGAAGAAAACCACAAAGCGTGGGCGAGTCTTTATTCAAGAATGCAGGACAGTTGGAAACGATATGCAAATCCAAAGTTTTTAGAAGGAGTATCCAAACTAAACCTTGATCCGAACCGTGTACCAAGAATTGATGATATTAACGTTTTTTTAAAACCCCTGACGGGATTTTCAGCCAAACCTGTATGCGGATACATTCCCGCGTTTACATTCTTTGATTGCCTTCGGAACAGAGATTTTCCAACTACTATCACAGTCCGTGATATCTCGAAATTAGATTATCTTCCGGAGCCCGATATGTTTCATGATGTTGCAGGGCACGTTCCGATGCATACAGATACTGCATTTGCTGACACATTAGTTCGTTTTGGAGAGTGTGCACTATCTGCCGCACTGGTAATTCAGGAATTAAAAGATAAAGAACTTCAGGTTCAACGGGCAAAATCTGTAATAAAAGCATTGGCACGATTTTTCTGGTTTACTGTTGAGTTTGGTTTAATTCGTTCAGGAAAAGAACTGTGTGCCTATGGAAGCGGGCTTTTAAGTTCTTATGGAGAATTAAAGTACTCAATAGAATCCCCTGATGTTCAGCGTTATCCAATTCAACTTGAATGGGCAGTAAATCAATACTTTGAGATTGACCACTATCAGCCGCTCCTTTTCATTGTGGATTCATTCGACCACCTGTTCTCTCTTGTTGACGAACTTGAGAAGTGGCTTAAAAGCGGAAAATTAAACAACGTATCTCCCGGCGAACCTTACGTTAGCGATGCTGATGTGGAGAGTTTTCTGACCGCAAAATTATAGAAAGAAAATATTAATTTATTGGTATAAGTTTAAAACTACCAGAGTAAAATAAGAATTTATCTTTTCAACAAAAAAGGCGAAACAATGTTTCGCCTTTTTATTTATAAAAAAACCATAATGCTATTTAGTTTCGACGTATTCAAATGTAGCGTCTGCGTTAATTTTGAGTTTTATTATTTTGCAAATATCTATGTTTGTAAAAGTTATGTGTCCGCCTGCGGCATCGGTAATTTTCATATCGAACATACAGGTTTCACCGTAATCCGGCGGTATTGTAACTTTAATGGTTGAACCATTCTCAAAAACATCGTTTGGTAAAATGTCTTTTCCCCAGTTGTCTGTTTCAGCGGGAGTTACAAAAACGTCAATCAAAGTAACACCGGTGTTATTAACCACATCATAACTTAAAGTACCCGCAGTGTTTCCGGATGATTTATTGCCTGAGTTTGTTGATTGGTTTTGTGTCTGGTTTTGTGTTTGAGTCTTTGTCTCAGTTTTTTCAGGTGCTTTTTCGGTTGTTTTTGTTTCCTTTTTGCCGCATCCTGTCACGACTACGAACAAAGCAATTACCGTCATTACTGACAGTAGTCTAAAAATGTTGTTTTTCTTCATTTAAGTTTTTTAAATTATTTAATAGTTTTTAAACTTTGTGTAATGAAAAAGAGTAATCGCCTGCTTCCATCACCTCTGCTTAATAGTAAATATTAAGGAACAAAGTACATAATTACTAAATAACTTATTCGGTATAATAACAGTTCCACCAATAATGATAATATGTGGATCGGCAGTAATAAGTGTAAAAATAATTACCTTTAAAAACATACCGGCAGTTGATTATTTTTTGTAAGAAAAAGAATGATGAATTTTAATGAATAATTCAAATTACAGGAGTTTAATCGTTTATTACTTTTCGGGTACAGGTAATGCCTTAAAAGCAGGTGAATGGTTAATAGAAAAAGCAAATGACTTTAATGTTATATCACGAATAGAATCAATCGACAGGTTTGATAAAATTGCAGCAGATGACATTGATGAGAAAACGTTGATTGCATTCTGTTATCCGACACACGGATTCAACCCTGCGCCGCTTATGTTAAAATTTATAAGAAAGTTTCCAAATGGAAATTCTGATATTGTTACTATTAATACAAGAGGCGGATTGAAGTTTGGAAAAATATATTTTCCCGGGTTAAGCGGACTGGCACAGTTATTACCGATGTTTATTTTAAGAATGAAGGGATACAGGATTGCAGGGGCATTGCCTTTCGATTTGCCTTCAAACTGGATTTCATTACATCCCGGACTTAACGAAAGTGCGGTAAACGATATTATGAACAGAAGAAAAGAACAGTTGATAAAATTTGCAGAAAGATTGTTTACAAAAAGAAGGGCATATAATTATAAGTTTTTTCTTTATTTGCCTTTAGACATTGCAGTGATACCACTTACTGCGGGATACTATTTATTCGCAAGGTATATACTTGCAAAAACATTTTATGCTTCTGCTGACTGCAACGACTGCAGACTATGCGAAGAGAACTGTCCGACAAATTCAATCAGGATTGTTAATAACCGTCCGTTCTGGTCTTACACTTGTGAAAGTTGTATGAGATGTATAAGTTCGTGTCCTAAGAAATCCATACAGACCGCACATTCATTCATTATACCGCTGCTGTATTTAATTTCATTGATTCCTGTATATGCGGCGGTGTTAAATCTCTTAGGAATAAATATCGGAGATAATATTATAAGCGGAATAGCTGAGAAGTTCATAAACTGGGGAGTGACAGTGGCGATAGTGATTGCTGCATACAGAATATTTTCATTACTGCTAAAAGTAAAGTTTATAAACAAAATATTTGAATACACCTCTTTAACAAGATACTGGAGACGTTATATGGCTCCCGGAGTTAAAGTAAAAATATTTCACAAATAAGTTATCAATAGTGAAACAGGTTTTAGCCGTGTTTCTATTGGTGTTTGCTTTTAGACCGAACATACAGAAACAATGAGGGACCCTGATATCAATCTCCGTTCTTATGGTAAGAGTATTATAATATTGGTTTTATTTTGAGAATATATTATTTAAATTACGATTAATATATACTTTTATTAAAAATGAACAGTATTTTCAAAACCCAATTAATTTTTACCTCTATGAAAACAATTATACATTTATCAATTCTGTTAGTATTATTAGTATGTTATAATAATGGAATTTCCCAGGTTACTTTTTCTGATGTCGGACCAATGCTGGGTGTTGCAGACCCGGGAGCAGCGCAGGGCGTTACTTTTCTTGATGTTAATAACGATGGCTGGCTGGACATATATCTGGTAAACAATAATACTCCGAGTAAATTGTGGATAAATTCAAACGGTACGGCATATACTGAATCCTCAATTGCATGGGGTCTTAATGCAACTATTCCTGGCAGAGGACTATCCGCTGGGGATTTTAACAATGACGGCTTTATCGATATAATGGTCGGTAACTGGCAGACGTCTATTATTCTTTACAAAAACACAGGAACAGGTTACATTGATTATTCTTCCACTGCTGGTGTAAATTTTACGGGATACGGTGGCGCAATTAACTGGTTCGATTATAATAAAGACGGTAAACTTGACGTTCTTTTTGCGAATAACGGAATGCCTCCGAAGTATAAATTCTTTTTTAAGAATAATGACCTGTCAACTTTTTCAAACATTGCATTAACCATCGGACTGTCTGACAGCAGTTCAACTTTAACGGTTGCTTCTGCCGATTACGATAATGACGGCGACCTTGATGTTTTTCTCGGAACGCAGTCGTATCCCGGCTCAATATATACAAGCATCCTTTACAGAAATAACGGCAACGGTACTTTTACTGAAGTCACTGCTTCTTCGGGGATTACAACAAATTATTATACCTGGGGTGCGGAGTGGGGCGATTATAATAACGACGGTTACCTCGATTTGTTTTTAGCAAATACTACAGGCTTGCTTCAACTTTATAAAAATAACGGCAACGGTACTTTCACTGATGTCGCTTCAACTAGTCGGAATTACCGAAGGAGGTTCTTCTTATTCGTGTGCATGGCTTGATTACGATAATGACGGCGACCTTGATATCTATGTTGCGCGTGGACAGACTTTTGCAGACCTGATGTACAAAAATAACGGAGGGACTTTTACGGAAGTTGCAGGAAGCATAGGTCTTAACGACCTTCTTCATTCGAGTTGTGTATCGGCGGGTGATTTTAATAACGACGGTTATCTTGATTTATACTTAAACAACAATGGTTCGGCAAACAGGTTATTTAAGAATAGCGGAGGCTCGAACAAATGGGTAATATTTAAACTTGAGGGTGTTAATTCAAACCGTTCGGCAATAGGTTCAAGAGTTACGATTAAAACAGGGGCGCTCACACAGATACGTGAGGTGGAGGGCGGTTCCGGAGGCAAGGGACAGAACTCGCTGCCGGTTGAATTTGGTATCGGAAGTGCATCAATAATAGACAGTGTAATTATCAGATGGGCAAACGGGCTTGTACAGAGGTTTGCAAATGTGCAACCTAACCATATAATAACCGCGGTTGAAGGTCAGCCGCTTGGAGCGGAGTTTTCGGGTGTGAATGTACCAACACAATTTTCATTGGAACAGAATTACCCTAATCCGTTTAACTCATCAACAATAATCAGATACAAACTTGCAAAATCAGGACACATTAGAATAAAAGTATATGATATAGCCGGAAAAGAAATTGCAGAAATTGTAAACAAAACTTTACAACCCGGTACGTATCAAACAAGATTTGACGGTGATAATCTTTCAAGCGGTGTTTACTTCTACAAGTTTGAAGTTATTGACAGAAACACAAACAATGTATTTGTTGAAACAAAAAGAATGTTGATGATAAAATAATGAAAGCTGTTTTGTTAGAAATCCCGATAGCGAGGCATATCGGGAATAATTTTATTATAATAAATTTTTTCTAAACTTGAATTTTATTTTTGTGTGATTTTAAGTGATGTAATAAATCAGTATTTTTAAGAAATTGTTTGCAATCTCAAAGCATTTATAAAATTATTAGCATATAGATTATGAAATTACAAAAAATCTTTTCCCGCATCCTTGATGGATTGATATTGCTCGTGTTTGTTCTGTTTTTTGCTTCCGCAGGTATTCAGGACAGGAGCACTTCGGGCTGGTATCAGCAGTTCTTTCCGAACTTGAACGGAAGCAGTATCAAAGATATTACTTTTCTTGATAGCTTGACGGGGTTTGCTGTTACAACAACAAATTCATCCGTTCAGGCATACATTTTAAAAACAACTAACGGGGGTGATAACTGGAATATTGTTCATACTTATGTTCCTCCATCTGTGAATTCAGGATTTATGAGAATCATGTTTGCTGATAGTAACGTCGGATTTGCCTCAACCAGTTATGTAGAATTTTTTAAAACTACAAATGGAGGAATAAATTGGATTAACATATCAGAACCTCCATGGGCTTTAAACGATATGTATGTTTTAAATAAGGATACAATATTTGGGGTTAGTAGTAGCGGTTTTGGCGGCGGCGTCTTTCGTTCTACTAACGGCGGTTTAAGCTGGCAAACCATCTGGACGAGTGGTTCTAGTGGAAATCCCGGTAAAATTCATATGTATGATAAGAATCTGGGATTCTCGTGTATTGGAAGTCCTTTTGATAACGTTTTTTATAGAACAACTAATGGCGGGTTAAATTGGTCAAATTTAGGAGATAGCACTTTCTATGGAATTCAATTCTATGATTCCTTAACCGGTTGGAAACAAACTATATCGGGGGTAAAGAAAACAACTGACGGTGGATTAACGTGGGTTAGACAATCTACTCCCATTTTTTTCGTTCAGTCATTTACAGATCTAACTCTTATTAATAAAGATACATTATGGTATGTAGGCCCTGCTATTCTTCGCTATAATCAAGGTTGGTATGTTATTTGTAGATCAACAAATGGCGGTATCAGCTGGGGATATCAGTTACCCGATACATCAATTAAAATTGCTTATTACCACATTGATTTTATTAATAAATATAATGGATGGGCTTATGGAGAAACATCAGGGGTTCATACTAAATTAGGAGGTAACGACTCAACAATATTTACCAGCATTAATAATAATCTCAGCACTGAAATTACAGATTATCAATTATTCCAGAACTATCCAAACCCATTCAATGCAACATCAAATATAAAATATAAAATATCAAAGAGTTCATACGTAAGAATTGAGATAATGAATATACTCGGTATGAGTATCCAAACATTGGTAAATAAAAAGCAGAACCCGGGTAACTATGAAATAAACTTTAATGGTGAAAATCTCGGAAGCGGAATATATTTCTATTCTATGATTATAGATGGCAAAATTGCAGATACAAAAAGGATGATAATGATAAAGTGATACAACAAAAATTAATAAATAAGTTCTATTAATAATATTTTATTTAAATTGTAAATTAAAAGATTATGAAAAATTTAAACTCATTAGGAATAAAACTATTTATTCTAACAGCAATTGCTGCGCTATTTATAGCGTCACAATTTAAAAGTCCAAATGCAAATGAAAAAGGGAATTCAAACAATTCAATATCAGCCGCACCTGACAGTCAGTTTATTATTGGTGCTTTTTTTAACGCTAAAGATACAGGCTATCAGTATCAGAGTGCTTATAAATTTAATACCTGGCACAGCTATTCAGGTCCAGAATGGGGTTGGCATGAGAATGCAAACGACCATTACAATATAGATACAAGTTATTATAAAGATTTTGTTACAGGCATTATAGATTCAAATAATATAGGTCATAAGTATGCGAACACTTATGGACAGACCAACAATAGAATATTTGATAGGAGGACAAAGAATAGATTATCAATGCGAATTTATTGATTCTTCGTTTTCGTGCAGATCGTTACTGGTACTATGCATATGAAATTCCTGTGAGAATGAATAATAATAATAATTATACTATTCTGGATGAAAATGATTATCCACATGGAGGAGGCGCGAGAGTGAAACACTGTGCATTACCGATTCAAAATACAATTAATAGTGATATACTAATAAATTCAAGTTTAAGAGCAAACAGAGAAATGTCATTTAATCTGTCAAACGGCTGGATGAATGATACAACTATATGAATGGTATGTAATGCCAAAAATAAGAATTGACACAACTTATGCGGTGGATTTTAGTCATTTAATGACGATGTATGCAAGATTGTTTGTAACAGGTTGGAAAGGGGAAGTTGAATCCGAGTTTAACCTAAAAGTTTCAAGTTTTAGAAAGAATATTGCCACTTCTTATGATGGTAATTACATGGAATCATTTTATCAAAATGGACAACCAAATTTAAGTTATCTTAAAATTCCCCAAAACCAAATCCATAATTTTGTAAATGATCGAATTACATTTAATTGGGATATTCCACTTGTCTTCTGACATAAAAATTTACTGGATCGGGAAATGCGACATGTGGATAGACAGAGTGAGATTCGAGAATGAACCAGCACATCAGTATTTAACATTCGAATGATCCTTTTCACGATTATTAATAAGCAAAGTCAACTCAGAAATCGGCTGGGCAGGCAGGAATTATGACTCCCAAAAACCCATTCCAAATTACTTCTATTTTGAAGAATGCAAGATGAGCCATTTCCCGATTAATAAAGGTGTTGAATAATCAAATAAGGGCAGGGTCCGGAAGACACAAATGAATTGGTTAATTTTCTTAATTATGATCTTTTCAAAGCTCACATACCGGAAAGTTGGAGATACTATTTATCCGCAGATTTATTGAAAAAATATTTGTATGATGATTTTGATGTTAGAACAATGATAATGGGTGCATATTCACTTGAAGGATGGGAAACAGGCGAAAACTCATCATATCACCCAAGTTCATTAACACCAAACGATTACAATGTAAGAACAGGTTTACTTTCACACCCCACATCATCAGGAAATTACGACACCTGGCTTCAGGACAATTCGGAAAATCAAATAAATGGAACGGGGTTAATATATGTCTTCAACGAAATGTCTGAATTATCAAAAGTAGGATTCAAAATGATTAATGGCTTGCAGGCTCATGGATGGCATAGTTCAGGTCATAAACTAAAAGAGCCAACAAATCAAGAACTTGAATACGAAGCATGTTTAGCTTTGGCTTATAACTCAAAAGGCATAATGTATTTTTCTTATGATTCCGAACATAAAAATGATACAACATATAGCATTGGTATCACTGACTTACCCGGGTATACACCTAGGACACAAAATGTTTACGGGCAGAATAAATTTGAAGGGCTACAATATTTAAACGCAAAATTGCAAAAGTGGGGACCGTATATATTGAGTTTTGAATCGACATTAACAAAGACTTGTGCTTACAGAAATTACTCAGAAAGAAATAGTTTTTTAAATGAAACATATTTTATGGACATTATTACTTATAAGTATAGCGAATCCTATCCTGCTTGCAACGAAGATAATCCCGGAGGAAGTAACCCACAATATTTAGTTTTTGAATGTAAGGAAAACAGATATCTTCAGGTTGCAACTTTTAAGACAAGTAATGGTGACATAAATAAATATTTTATGATTGCTAACAGAAGATGTTCACCTTTTAAAGATTATTCATGTGAAGATAGTTTAGGCGGAAAAAGGAATGTAAGAGTAAGGTTCGACATTAGTTCTCACTGATTTTGCAAACCACAACAATTGGGAAATAATTGATCTCGATTCAAACAAAACTGTCGCTAAGGTTGATATGGGCTCAGGTGCCATAATTGACCTTGGTTGGTATAACCCGGGACAGGGAAAACTATATAAAATCTCACCTACCGTTTTGAACGGCGGCACACTCGCCGGAGATGAAACACTAAGTGGGAATATTAACTGCAACGGTATGATTTACAATGGCGGACATAACATAACCATATCTCCGAATGCTGTAGTAACATTTTCAGACAGTGCAGGAATTGAAATGAACGGAGGATGTTTTGTAAGCGGAGTAAATGCCGATAACGCAGACGATGTTACTCTGACAGGAAAAACAGCAACGACTTTCTGGAAAGGTATCACACTCATTGGCTGTGATTCCATCGGTGTTTACAACACAAACATATCAAACATAAAAGCAAACGATACTGCAAAAGCGTTTTCAATCATAAATTCATACAAGGTTAATTTCAGAAAGAATACTATTAATGCAAACAGTAATTCAGGAGGAATTCAGGCTGTATATAATACTTTTTCGGATAACCCGATAGTATTCAACGTTCGCGAATGCAACTTTAATATGAATTACAGCGGATACTCCGCAATAAGTATATTTTCAAACGCATCTGTAACTCTGCCGATTGTAACCGAATGGTGTTTGTTCAATTCACAGAACGATACATCAAACGCAATTTTGTTTACCGAAGTAACAGGCGGTGCAATAAAGAATAATATATTTACTAACTTCGGAAAATCTGTTGTTCTTATGTATTCCACAACAGACTTCTACGGAAACACAATCCTTGGAAAGGATAACTCGCAGGGAATCCTGTGTCTTTCAGGAAGTTATGCGTCACTAAGCCCAACATCAGGACAGTATCTTGGCGGATATAATTACATCAAGAACTATGGCACATCAGCGAGCAATGTATATTCAAATAATTCATACTTTAATATAAACAACGGACAGAATGATTTTGATTTAAGCGATATTGATAATTCAAAACACCTGACAGGTGATTTAAGCGGAATACCCTATTCATACGTAAACGCTACAAAGAATTGTTTCCACAAAGACAGCATAACAAATATTGATGCAACACATTCTGTAATCTGGAACAGTTCATCCGACCCGTTAATTTTGTGTTCACTGATTACAGTTGCGAACTTACTCCTCCGGGAGATTACTTTGTTTATCAATACGGCGGGTATAACGACACTGTTTATTACCGTTCGGGCGGTGAAGGAAGCGGATTTAATCCATAATAAACCAATGAACATTGAAGAAAATGTTTATAAGAGTTTAAAAGATTCCATTAACATAAACCTTAGAAAGAGAAATTATCTTACAGTCGAAGACAAAGCAAAACAACTTTTAACACAATATCCAGACAGCCTTGAAAGTGCCACAATGGTACAAAAACTTTATATGGCATCGCTAAGTCTTGATAGTACGAAAATAGGAATAACAAAATCATTCCTTGAAAACTTAATCGCAACAAATACACAAAACCCAACACTCATAAAACGTGCATTCTACTTCATACAAAAGTGCAAAGTAAAACTCGGACAGTATCAATCAGCACTCGACGGGTTCCAGTATATAATGACACAAAACCCATACACATACGAAGGACTTGTTGCAAGCTGGGACTATGCGGCTACATATTTACTGATGGGAGCAGGCGGTAGTTATAAAGGAGAAAACGAAGAACAAACAGAAGAACTAAACACACCTG
>CAVVJW010000037.1:0-17990 GCA_963748665.1 Ignavibacteriota bacterium
CTCATGTTCTTAAAATCTATGATTTCTTTTCTAAATGAGTAAACTAGTGCCGCAGAACCGCTTCCGATAATCATACCTCCCAAAACATCTGAAGGATAATGAACGCCAAGGTACATCCTGCCGTAACCTATAATCGCTGCATAAAGATATGATACTGCAATTATTATTGGTTTATCCGGATACCTTAATGTTAATGAGGTTGCTATTGAAAACGCTGTTGCCGTATGCCCGGAAGGGAATGAATATCTGTCGGTTGGGGAGTTATATTTGTTGTGGTAAACATTCTTATGTGTTGCAAATGGTCTTTCCCTTTTGAATATTTGCTTCATCCCAAAGGTTACACCCACACTTGTTACTTCCGAGAGAAGAAGTAACACACCTGAATTCTCGTCATAATAATGGTCGTTAATTCTTGAAATTCCCATAATACCAACCGGTAATGCTATACTTAACGGTAAAACCGATTTATCAGTTATCGGAATAACGGCATCTGAAAATTCGCTTCTGCCGTTGTTTATATAGCGGAATATTTTAATATCAGGGTTGCTTTCTATTGTAACTGAAGTATCTAAATCTCTGAACCCCTGAGAAAAAGACGATTGGGATAAAAAGATTAATAAACTAATTATTAAACTTACTCTAATCATACGAAAAGTCGGATGTTTAAATTTGTTATTTTACGTTGTTATGCTTCAGCCATTCGTCGTTGTGAAATTTGGAAAGATACCTTTCTCCTGTATCACAAATTATGAATACTACAACTCCGTTTTCGTCAAGGTTTTTTGCAATACTTAACGCAGTATGTGCTAATGTTCCTGAAGAAGGACCGCAAAACATACCTTCTTCTTTAGTTAATGCTTTGCAGGTACGAATAGAATCATTATCGTTCACTTCAACCACCTCATCGATTAAATTGAAGTCCATAATTTCAGGTATCATATCAAGACCTATGCCCTCAACTAAATAGGGGAATGTCTCTCCTGTCTCGCCTTTCTCTTTGTATAACTTTGCTATCGAACCTATAGGGTCTGCAGCAATTATTTTTATGTTTGGATTCTTTTCTTTTAAATATCTTGCTGTTCCTGTTATCGTTCCGCCCGTTCCTAATCCTGCAACAAAATGAGTAATCTTTCCTTCTGTTGCTTCCCATATTTCAGGACCTGTAGTAAGGTAATGAGCCAAAGGATTAGACTCGTTTGTATATTGTGCAATGTATAAAGAGTTTGGAGTTGCATCTGCGATTGACTGTGCTTTATTCATATAATAATCTGGATGGTCGTGGCCGACGTTCTTCGGAACCACAACTACTTCTGCACCGAATGCTTTTAAGGTAGTTTCTTTTCTCGAGTCGATACTTTGTCTGTAACAACTATAATTGACTTGTATCCTTTAACTGCAGCAGTAAGCACTAAGCCAATTCCTGTATTTCCGCTCGTAGCTTCGATTATAGTCCCGCCTGGTTTTAATTTTCCTTCCTTCTCGGCATTCTCAACCATCAATTTTGCGATTCTGTCTTTTACACTGCCGCCCGGATTGTATGATTCCATCTTTGCGAGAACAGTGGCTTTTATGTCTTCTGTTAGTTTATTTAATTTAACTAATGGAGTGTTCCCAACTAATTCTAATACATTATTATAATATTTCATAAGATTTAAATTTAAGAAAGCGGTTTCATTAATGGGAATAATAATACATCTCTTATATTAACAGAATTAGTTAACAACATAACTATTCTGTCAACTCCAAGACCTACCCCCGTCGTTGGCGGCATTCCGACTTCAATTGCTTTTACGAAGTCATCATCAAAAGGATGTGTTTCTTCTTCACCGCCTCTGCCTCTTTCAACCTGATTTTCAAAAAGTTGTCTTTGAAGAATAGGGTCATTTAATTCAGTGTATGCATTGCCGACTTCCCATTTGTAGATATATGGCTCAAATCTTTCAACGAAAATAACTTGTTCAGGGTCGTTCTTCATTTCTTCAAGTTGTTCGAGTGAATATTCTCTTAATGGTTTGCAAAGCGGTGTCGTTTCAATCGGATGGTCCATTACAAAAGTCGGCTGTACTAAGTCTTCTTCACATATTGCTTCAAAAAGAGTTGCAATCACAAGTCCTTTACTGTGTGAAATCTTCGGGTCAAATTCGATATTATTCTGTTTCATAAACAGTAAGATTTCATCTTTCTTCATCGATAAAACATCAATCCCAACTTTCTCCTTTATTGCGTCAACCATTTTTAATCTCTTCCACGGACGTGCAACATTAATTTCTGTTCCCTGATAATCAAACTTTGTTGTACCGTGAACTGCTATGCAAGCCGATTCGACAACTTCTTCAAACATATTCATACTGTCAGTATAATCACCATAAGCCTGATACCACTCTACCTGTGTGAATTCAGGGTTGTGTGTTCTGTCTATACCTTCGTTACGAAAGTCTTTAACGAATTCATAAACACGGTTAAATCCGCCGACTATCAGTCTCTTTAAGTAAAGTTCGTTTGATATTCTTAAATATAATTGTATGTCCAGTGCGTTGTGATGTGTGATAAACGGTTTTGCATTCGCGCCGCCGTAAATTGATTGTAATGTTGGTGTTTCTACTTCAATGAATCCATAGCCCTCAAGAGTTGCTCTCATTGATTTTACAATCTTTGTTCTGTTAAGGAAAGTTTCTTTCACGTTTTCATTTACGATTAAGTCAATGTACCGTTGTCTGTAACGCAGTTCAACATCTGCAAAAGCGTCGTGAATAATCTTCTCTCCGCTTTCTGTCACTTCTTCTTTTACGACAGGTAGCGGATGTATGGATTTTGTTAGCAGTTCAACCGTAACACTGTGAATTGAAACTTCTCCCGTCTTTGTCCTGAACACAAATCCCTTAACTCCAATTATATCACCGATATCCAGCATCTTCAATATCGCATAACTTGTTTCACCGACTTCATCTTTCTTAACGTAAACCTGTATTCTGTTTGTATCATCTTTAATATGGCAGAACGTTGCCTTTCCCATTCTTCTAATGGCTGATATTCTTCCCGCAACTGATACAATATCTTTCTTTCGTGCTTCTGTTTCTTCTTCATCTTTAGGGTCGGTATAGTTCTTTAGTAAATCATCTGCTTTATGAGTCACGTCATACCTGTGCGGATATGGGTTTACACCGAGTTTTTTAATTTCTTCAAGTTCTTCAAGTCTTCTTTTAACTAATTCGTTTTGTTCTGACATATTATTTATTTAAAAATTTAGTAATTTCTTCTTTTGTTAATTTTCTGTATTCGCCTGCATTTAAACCGTCAACCGTTAAATGGCCGTATGAAATACGATGAAGTTTTCTTACAAAGTATCCGTAATTCTCAAACATTCTTCTAACCTGTCTGTTTCTTCCTTCGGTTAATGTTATTGAGACTATACTTAAATCTGTTTTAACAGGATGTACAATCTTTGCAGGCGCAGTTTTTTTGCCTTCAAGTTTAATACCTCCTGCAAGTTTAGCCCTTAACTTTTCTTCGAGTGGTTTTGATAAAGTAACCACGTAAGTTTTTTCGACTTTAAACTTCGGATGCATTAGTTTATTCGCGAAATCACCATCATTAGTCAAAAGCAGTACTCCACTGGTATCTATGTCGAGTCTGCCTATTGGAAATACTTTATCGCTCGTTTTTAGCAAATCAATTACAGTTTTTCTGTTCTTTTCGTCATCAGTTGTTGTTATAAAACCGATTGGTTTATGCAGTAAAAAATAAATCTTCTTTGTCTTCTCCCTGATTCTTTCGCCGTCGAGTTTTACGTCATCTTTATTCTGGTCTATCTGAACTCCCTGCTCAATAATGACATTATTATTAACCGTGACTCTGCCTTGTGAAATAAACTCATCGATTTTTCTTCTCGCAAATTCAGTATTGTTTGCAAGAAATTTATTCAATCGAACTAAATCTTTGATTTCATCTTTCATTGTTTTTGTCTTCTGTTTTGTTTTCAAAATCTTCATCATCATCAACATTATAATCATCTTCATCATCGATGTCTTCTTCTTTCTCATCATTTTCATTTATAACTTCATCATTGTCGTCTTTTGCTTCGAACTCATCATAAATTAATTCATCGTTGTCTGATTCATTTTCTTCAGATGTTTCATCTTCGTTCGATGTTTCCGTCCCAACAGAATTATCTTCAAAGTTCAATTGAGCATTCTCTTCTTCTGTCGTACCCGAAACTATTTCTGCCTGTGCCTGAATGCTCATCGAATTAAACAAATCTATATCTGCCTCTGATATACCTTCTATCTTTTCATTTTTGAGTATATCATTAATCTCTTTGAGCTTCGGCAAATCCTCAAGTGCATTCAGTCCGAGTACTTTCAGAAAGCTTGCAGTAGTTCCATACAATATTGGTCTTCCCGGTCCATCTGCTCTTCCTTTAATCGTAATCAGGTCACGTTCGAGCAGGGAATTTACGATGTAGTCAACATTAACTCCACGTATAAACTCAATCTCAGAACGTGTTATCGGTTGTTTGTATGCAATTATTGCGAGAGTTTCAATAGCTGATTGCGAGAGTTTTTTCTTCTGAGTTTCTGCGCTGAGTTTCCCGAGGAAATGCGAAAACTTTTTTCTCGTTGCAAAAACATACCCTCCCGCTACTTTTAGTATCTCAAATGCATTGCTGTTATTCTCGTAATCAGAATTTAATTCTTCTATAGAGGCATCAACTTCTTTAAGAGACACGGATATTTTAAACCCTTCGAGTAAATCCTTAATTTCTTTTGATGTAATTTCTTCATCAGAGGCAAAGATTAATGCTTCAACAATATTTTTTATTCCTGTTGTACTCAATTTAAGTTTTCATTAATTAATTTTATTAAAGAAAATTCCGTCAAATCTTTTTCGTTAAAAATTATTCCCAGATATCCTTCAAGTGCAAGTTGCAGTATGGACAGAAACGTACAAATCACAACCATTTTTTCATCCATATTGCTTATAAGTTCTTTATAATTGATAGAAACTCTTGATTTAAAAAAGTTTATCAAAAACTCTTTT
The DNA here is from genome assembly GCA_963748665.1 of Ignavibacteriota bacterium. Classification (GTDB taxonomy): domain Bacteria; phylum Bacteroidota; class Ignavibacteria; order Tepidaquicellales; family Tepidaquicellaceae; genus CAIKZJ01. The sequence continues at coordinate 5,038 of CAVVJW010000037.1, forward strand.
TGCAGTTCAGGTGTTGTATTCAATAATTCTATTGGATGAACAATTTCCTGTCTGATGTTAGTGATTGCGCGTTTGTATCCTTTTATCAGATTGAAAATTGTTAAGTTCTGAAGTCCTGCATCATTAAGCACATCAAGTTGTACTTCTTTTGCATCCTTCTTAAAATACAATCTGAAATATCTTTGTCTTGCTTCTTCTTCGTACTTAAGTAATTCCGTTGCAGCATCTTTGAATCTTTTATACTCAAGCAATTTTCTGATTAAAGTATAACGTGGATCCTCCTCTTCAATTTCGTTTTCAGAAATCTGTGGAATCAGCATCCTTGCCTTAATTTTCATAAGTTCTGCCGCCATCAATAAAAACTCACCTGCGAGTTCAATATCGAGCAGCGTCATATAATTCAGAAACTCTAGAAAGTCTTTTGTGATTTTAGAAATAGGAATGTCATAAATATTCAGTTCCTCTTCCTTTACAAAATGCAAAAGAATATCAAGCGGTCCTTCGTATTCCGAAAGTTTCGCCCAATAATCACTCGTCTTAGCCGATTCCTGTTTTACAATATTTTCTGTTATGTCGTCCAATTTTTATACAATGAAAAATATACGAAACTATGCTTTGAGATTAAATGTAATATCTTTGCACTTTTTGTCCCTGAATTATTCTATTCACAATCTTTTTATTTCCTCTTTTTCTTCTTTTCCACGCTCTGTTTTAATAAAACTGGAATACGGTCTTTAAAAGTGTATTTGAAATATCCTAAAGGACGAATGTATTGCAGATATCACTACTACCCTGTGGCGTGTTATTCCAAAGCGGGATTTACATCATCGCTTATTACTATTTCGTTCTCAAGTATATTCTGCAGGTTTGACAAACTACTTTAGTAATTTCCCGATTGATGCAACAACATTGTCCTTCTCCTCAGGAAAATATTTTACACTAATGGTCTTTCCTTCCTGAAGCTTGGCAATGTCGGTTGTCTTAATCATTATTTTGGTTTCCGTACGGAAAGTGCTTCCGTTTGGTTCTTTGACCTCAAGCAGTACTTTGAAGAACGAAAGCTTTTTCTTCTGACTTATGAAATAATACTTTAGAATAGTTGCATCATTCCATTTCTTTGAAGAATATTTTATGGTTAATAGAATGGACTGCATTATGGAAAGCAAATTCAACGACATAAAACTTATCATTACCCAGCATACAATTTTTGTGAAAGTTGTATTGGCTATTCCGGATGCCAGAATATATACTGATGAAATCAGAATCAGAAAAAACAAAGTAGAAATTAAAATTCCTTTTGTGCTTAAAGGACGTTTTAGAATTATTTTATTTGTGATGCTCGCTGTAAATGCTTCAATCTGTTTGGATGCTTCTTCCTTACTTACATTTGCTGCATTCTGATAAAGTTCAGTTGCCTTTGCTTTATCACCCGATAAAATTAATTTCTTTACTTCTTCAATAATCTCATTTGGAATTTCTGTGTGGACAACGCTTTTTTCTTCGGTACCTTCCTGTTTGCTTATGCGTATGCTTGAATCGCAGTATAAGCAGAAAGTTATGTCCTCATTCGGTTTGATGTCAAGCGGTGCACCGCAATTGGGGCAGTTTAAAGATTCGATTTTGTAAGTCATATTTTTTAATTTTTCTTATTTATTAAGTTTATAACAACTTTAACGATAATATCTTTATCCGATGGTTTACTTTCTGCAATTAACAAACACAATGCTACGAGTGCATTGTCTGCAATTCTCTTTGAACCGTCCGCTTTGTATAAAACTTTGTTCTTTGCAAGAAAATATATAAAGAAGGAAGCAGCAATTCGCTTGTTGCCGTCAACAAAAGGGTGGTTCTTAATAAGGAAATATAGCAGGTTAGAAGCTTTCTCTTCAATGCTTGGATAAAGTTTTTTCTTTCCAAAAGTCTGATATATCGTGTTAATTGAGCTATCAAGCGAACCGCCTCGTATTTTGCCAAACAGATCTGAATTACCAAATTTAGATTTTAGTGAACCAATAAAATTAAGAGCGTCTGAATAATTTAATCTGTATTTCTCTCTTTTCGAAGTATTGGAAACCTTAAGATTGTTGTAATCATATCCGTCAAGTATATTCAATGCATGAGTATAGTCTGAAATTACTTTTATAATCCCCTGTGCTTCATCTGAAGTCAGTGCCAGCGCTTCCGCACTCTGGCTCAAATAATTTATAGTTTTTTGAAGTTCAACAATCTTATTAGACTGTTCATTTAATCGTTTTTCGTTAATTGTATAACCCCGAACAAGATGCTGCTTTAAAGTATTGGTTGCCCATATACGGAATTGAGTGCCTCGTTTGGAATTAACCCTGTAACCTACCGATATAATCATATCAAGATTGTAATATTTGATATTCCTCTTATTAATCTTTTCCCTTCTTTTTGAACTATCGAGAAATACTTGGTAGTTGAATTCTGAGTTCAACTCTTTAGTCCTTATAAATATTTTTGATGTGAAGTCCTATAGTATCTGAGTCGTTTCAAAACAGTTCTGCCATTTGTTTTTGCGTAAGCCAGACATTGTCTTCCTCCAGGTTAACTTCCAGGGAAGACTTGCCGTCCTCGGCTTTGTATAAAACTACTTGCGAATTGTTTTTGCTGTCTGTTTCCAAGTTTAACCAAATTAAAGTTTTTCAAAAGTGCTTTAAAATATATTACATTTCTGTTATAAAATATAGTTAATTCAAATCATAAATATATTCTCTTCCTGTTAAATTCTTGGTTAATCTCGTAAATTTTTCTGAGTAAATATAATTTCATTTAAACAATGTTTACAAATTCATATTTTAGATTAAACTAATAATTATATGCCAACATCAACTTTAGAATATTTAGGTGATTTACGTACAAAACTTACTCATATCCAGTCCGGTCAGGTTGTAGTAACTGACGCACCGACTGATAACAACGGAAAGGGCGAAGCGTTTTCGCCAACTGATTTAATGTCAACTTCATTGTGTGCCTGTATGATAACGATTATGGGCGTTGCAGCACAGACACATAAATTTTCAATAGATGGTGCAACTGCGGAGATTACAAAAATAATGTCTGCGAATCCAAGAAAAGTTTCTGAGGTGCAGATTGAAATTACATTTCCGAGGAATAATTATTCGGATAAAGAAAAGAAAATAATTGAGCACATTGCAAACACGTGTCCTGTTGCTTTAAGCTTGCACCCTGACTTGAAGCAGAGTGTGAAATTAATATTTTAATTCTGTAACTTTAAAAATATTTTCAAGTATATTAAGTAATTCTATATTATAAACTAATTAAATGCTTTATGAAAAATTATTATGCTGTAATAATATCAATAATAATGCTGACTAATATCGCTTTAGCACAACCTATTATTGATAAAAAGAATATGGATTTTGGTGTAAATCCGGGAGATGATTTCTTCAGTTATGCAAACGGTTCCTGGGTTAAGAATACCCCGATTCCGCCCGACCTTACAAGGTTCGGAGCTTTCGATGAGCTCAGGGAAAACAACAGTAAACAACTCCAAACCCTGATTGAAGAAATATCAACACAACCAAACCTTACTAAGGGAAGTAATAAACAGAAAATAGGTGATTTTTTCGCAAGTGGTATGGACGAAGCAAAAATTAATTCGCTTGGATATCAGCCGATAAAAAGTAAACTCGATGAAGTAAAAGCAATTAAATCAAAAGAGGAATTAATTAAATACCTGACATTCCTTAATGCATCGGGTTCTTACTCTTTCTTTTATTTTGGCTCATCTCCTGACAGAAAAAACAGTACTATGAACATGGCATCTTTAAGGCAGTCAGGTATTACGTTATCTAACAGGGATTATTATATTAAAGATGATGATAGATCGAAGTCAATAAGAGATGAACTACAGAAATATATGGTGAATTTATTTAAACTTGTTGGATACGACGAAAAGAAGGCAGAAGAAAAAGCAGCAACCCAAATGAAGCTTGAAACAGAACTTGCTAATATTTCATTCTCAAACCTTGAACTTCGTGACCCAAACCTGAACTACAATAAAATGTCAGCAGATGATTTGGTTACATTAAGTCCCGGTTTTAACTGGAAACTTTATTTTAAAGAAATAGGTGTTGAAAACCCCGGTGACATTAATGTTGGACAGAAAAAATATTTTGAAGAGTTCGGTAAGACATTTGAAAATACTGATTTAGAAGTTTTGAAAAATTATGTTGAGTGGAGACTGTTAAACGGTGCCGCACCATATTTAAGCGAAGATTTCGTAAATGCAAATTTTGAGTTTAACGGTAAATTTATGTCAGGTGCACTTGAACAGCGTCCTCGCTGGAAGCGAATACTTGATGTTGTTAACGGTTCTCTTGGCGAAGCACTCGGCGAACTTTATGTGGAAAAATATTTTCCGCCTGCAGCAAAGCAAAGAATTAAAGACCTTGTGGCTAATCTCAAACTTGCATTAGCAGAAAGGATTAAAAATCTTTCATGGATGTCAGATGAAACCAAAAAACAAGCACTCGTAAAACTTGACAAGATTGGTGTTAAAGTCGGGTATCCTGATAAATGGGAGGACTATTCAAAAATTGATATTTCGAGAGATTCATACTGGGATAATCTATTAAAAGTCAGACAATTTAATTTCCAAAAAAATCTGAGTGAAATTGGCAAGCCCGTTGATAAAACAAGATGGGGAATGAGTCCGCAAACTGTTAACGCATATTACTCTCCAATTAATAATGAAATATGTTTCCCTGCCGGAATTCTTCAACCGCCTTTCTTCTTTGCAGATGGAGATGATGCTGTAAACTATGGCGGCATAGGTGTAGTTATCGGGCATGAAATTACACACGGATTTGATGACCAGGGCAGAAAATATGATGCTGAAGGAAACCTGAAAGACTGGTGGACAGCAGAAGATGGTAAATTGTTTGAAGAGAAAGCACAAGTACTTGTTGACCAGTATAACAATTTTGCTGTACTCGATACTTTTAAAGTTGACGGCAAATTGACACTCGGTGAAAATATCGCCGACCTCGGTGGAATAACCATAGGTCTTGAAGGATTAAGGAAAGCCTGGGAAAAGAATCCGCCTGCAAAAGAAACAGAAGGGTTCACACCATTGCAAAGATATTTTTTATCTTATGCACAAATATGGCGTGGAAGTATTCGCGACAAAGAACTTCTGAAAAGATTGAAAGAAGATGTACACTCACCTTCACTCGCAAGAGTGAACGGAATAGTTTATAACATTCCTGAATTTTATGATGCATTCGGAATAAAATCAGGGAAGATGTTTAAAGATAAAGGTTTGCGTGCAGTGATTTGGTAAAAACTGAATTAATTGTTTTATAATAAAAAAGGACCATCAACTAAGATGGTCCTTTGTCCTTTCGGATGAAATACTATATTTATTTCTAAATAAATAAGAAAGGGTAATTCTTACTATATCTCATCCGTCAGATATTTTCATTTTCTTAATTGTCATACCAATTAAGAGTGAAAATAAAAATAAGAGGTTATTTCAATAAAACCAATTTCTGTGTTCTTATAAATTCCTCCTTTTCTGATTTTGCTATAATTCTATAATAATAAACTCCGCTGGACAATCTTGTACCATCAAACTTTATAGTGTGATATCCAGCATTAACACTTTCGTTTAATAATCTTGAGACCATTCTTCCCGATACGTCGAATACTTCAATACTAACAAATGAGTTAGCAGGTATTTCGTAATCGATTTTAGATGTCGGGTTTGCAGGGTTTGGGTAATTCTGATTTAAAGTAAATTTCTTAGGTGAAGAAATTTTAACTGAAGAATTCAAAATGAAATATTCATAATTGCCGTTATAATCGATTTGTTTAAGCCTGTAATAATATTCCCCTGTATTTAAATTTTTATCAACATAAATATAATTATTTCCATTTGAATTTCCGTTTCCTTTCACGAAACCAATTTTTATATAATCTGTACCGCTTGTGCTTCTTTCTACATCAAATCCCGAATTATTAATTTCTTCGGAAGTTTTCCATCTAAGGTTAACCGAATTTAATGAATAACTGAACGTGAAACTCTGAAGTTTAACAGGGTTTGTTTCTTCTGTCATCCCGATTGCATACTCATTAAACGTTGTTACATTAGCCGCATAAAATGTCCTTTCAATAGAATCCTTTACAGCCGGCACCTGAGTCCAGGTATTTGAGCCGCTGACTCTTCCAAGAAGAATAGCACTTCCGACTCTGAAACTTGTTGTTATATTTGGGAATGAAATAAATATACTCGAGGTAACTGTACCCCATTCTCTGATTCCCCAGACCATGTCAGAACGTCTTGTAATATCCGAAGGAAAAATTTCACTCACAACGGGTAATCCGTCAACATTTCCCCAGAAGTATATAGATAAATTATTATTGTCATCAGGTGTAGATGAAATTTTAGTGGAAATACTTGCACCTGACCAGCCAACAGAAGTTGAATCCTGAGTTTTTACAAGTTTGCAATCCTCTCCAATTGGTGCTGTAGAATTCACCCATTGAGAACCTTCGCCTGATTTTTCAATTCCGTACCAGGTCATCCCTGTTCCGGTTCCATTATCATCAAGTTTTGGAGTCGTTATCCAGGCATTTTGAAATACTAATGTAGATACATTGTTAGAAGTTATCGTATTAGTTTCATCTACTCCGTCACCTGCTACTGTTTTAATCGGACAATACTGCCACGAGTTAACCTCCCAGGTCTTGTCTGCATCTGTTATAGTATAAGGCGAAACTGTATAACTATGTACATCAACCAAAGCAGAATAAAATTTTCCGTCAACATGATTCGTCGTCACGTCTAATATATCAGTTCCAGTTCCTGCATTCATATTCCATAGACTAACTAAATCTGTGGTACTAACAGTGTTTTTGTTAAACATTTGTTTCCTGATTTCGTCAACATCCAATGCCCTTTTCCAGATTCTTACTTCATCTAAAAGTCCCGGAAATAATCTGTATCCATTCGGTAATCTGCCAATGTTAAATCGAAGTAAGCTATTGAATGCCGCTATGTTTCCGTTTATATCACTATTGTTCAGATATGCTTCTTCAATGCCGTTAACATAAAGTCTCATCGTTTTTCCTGCTGAACTTCCGTCATAAACCCCAACAAGATAAACCCAAACATCCTGTGCAGGTGCTGTGGATGACTGTATGTACTTTCTCGAACTCGCCTGAACAGCCCATTCAAATTTAGAATTAGAAGAGGAATGCTGAAGCCAGAACTGTCCGTTATCTTTTGTGTTGTGTCTGTCAATTGTTATCAGGTTTGCCCACCTACCCTCATTTTCGTTATGATTGTTTGAGTAAGTTCCCGGATTTACTGTCCATTTTATCCAGCAGGCAACAGTTAATTTATTTGTAAAGCCATAATCTTTTGCACCAAAATACACAAAATCACCATGGGTAAGATAATTTTCATTTTGCAAGAACAATGCTGTACCACCGGATTGACCTAAGACAATACCCATATTGAATAGTAATGCAATTACTATTATAATCCTAAACTGTAAAAATGATTTTGTGTCCATAACCTTATTATTAAAATTACATTCTACAATATATTATACAAGAAGTGTGCCGAATAGAATGTTTGATTTTTGATTAAAAATGGATTATATACGAAAATAATTTCTCATAATGAAACTAATTTTCTCAATTTGAGACAGGTAAAATATAGCAAAACGTATTATCTAAATATTTATTGTTGCAGATAATTTTGTAAGAAAATATTGCAATCTGAATTCTAAATATATTTTCAGCCCGCATCTTTAATCGCGGACTGAAATAAGTGACCAACTAATTATCTAAAGGCAAACTGAATTTAAATTCACTCCCTTTTCCTTCTTCGCTAATGACCCAGATTTTACCGTTATGTTTTCCTAAAAATTCTTTACATAACAATAATCCCAGTCCCGTGCTCGGTTCATCATCAGTACCTTCGCGGATTGTCCTATTGTCTAATCTGAATAAATTATTTATTAGATTTTCATTCATTCCAATTCCAGTGTCTTTTATAGAAATATTGACTTTATCATTTACGACTTTTGCCGATATTGTTATAAGTCCGTCTTTCTTTGTAAACTTAAAAGCGTTTGAAATGAGATTTCTTAATATTGTATTAAGCATATCCTTATCTGCTTTAACAAATACATCCTTTGATATTTTTGTATTTAACTCAATCCCTTTCTTTTTTGCTGCTTCATGAAAATATTCAATGCAACTATCTGTTATTTCTTTAACTGATATCTTCTCAGGATGAAACGCTGTTAATCCTCTTTGCGACATTGACCATTCGAGTAGATTTGTCAGTAATCCGAATAAATTACGGGCACTGCTGTTCATACGGTCTGCAATATCCTTAATTTCATCAATTGGCATATTGTATAAATCTGATTTCAGCAAATCTGTAAACCCGAGAAATCCTGTAAACGGACTGCGCAGGTCGTGTGCAATGATTGAAAAGAATTTATCCTTCTGCGCATTGAGTTCCGATAGATGTACATTTTTATACTGTATCTCTTCCTCGGCGAGTTTTTGTGCAGTTACGTCTGAAAACACTGAAACCATATTTCCCGGTGCAGTCTGAAATGCATAAACTTCAAACACACCTGAAATTTTTTCATCTTCATACATTAATTGTTTTGTTGAAAAGGTAATACCATTTTTTGCTACTTCTATATACTTTTGTGGTATTTCCGTTTGAATCAAAGGCGGAAATGCTTCCTCAATTGTTTTACCTTTAAACATTGAATTATCTATACCAAGTAATTTATCTGCCGCAGGATTAGCCCTAACGAAAACTAATTTGCCGTCACTTTGTAAACGGTAAAAATGCATTCCCAAAGGAGAGTTCTCGACCATCTTTTTATATAATTCTTCACTTGCCTGTAACTTTTTTACCGCTTGTTTCTGCTCGGTTATGTCGTTTACTGACGACTGGTATCCTATCAATTTACCTTTCTTATCCTGCAGTATAGTAGCCAGGCCGATAAGCATTGAAATTTGACCCATCTTTCCTTTTTGCTAAATACTCTCCCTTCCAAACACCCGTTTCGTTGAGTGATTTTAAAATGGCGGCAGCTTCATCAGGATTCTGAAGAAACTCTGCTATTGATTTACCAATGCAATCTTTCTTTTTCGAATAACCCCAAATCTTGTGGAACATATCATTGGTTTCAGTTAAGATTCCGTTAGCATCGGCTATACTGTTGGCAGAATTAGATTTATCAAACACTAAGTTCTTAAGCCAAAGTGTCTTTTCCGTATTTTTGAGTTCTGTTATGTCAAGTGAGGTAAAAGTTACACCTTTGCTATGGTCATTATAATCAATCGGAGTTGATGAAAGCAAAACATCTATAATTGTTCCATCCTTTTTCACCCATTTTGTTTCAACAGTACCTGTCCCTTTATCACTGATTTGTTTGTATTTTTCTTTTCCGACATAATCAAATTCCTCCTGAGTCTGGTATAATATCCGTGCACTTTTTCCTACAATTTCTTTTTGTGAGTAACCAAGCATTTCACAGAATTTAGGGTTTACTTCTATCAGAACCCTGTCTCTAACTACACCAATTCCTGTTGGTGCAACCCTAAATATACTCTGAAGCCTGTCCTTGCTTTCTCTTAATTCAGCATCTGCCTTTTGACGTTCGGTAACATCACGGAAAATTGAATGGTATGTGCCATCGGGTAACATTTTACTTCGCATTTCAACAAATGCTACTGAACCGTCCGGCAGCAAAAATTCCCTTTCATTGATAACTGTTTCGCCTTTTTTCAGTAAATCAAACCTAAGAGGTTTCTTTGTTAGGCTTTCTTTTGTAAAAGGTAACTCACTTATGTGTTTACCGATTATTGTTTTCTTTGCTCTGCCGATTATTTTGCAAAAACTTTCGTTAACATCTATTATAATACCTTCATTAGAATCAATTAATATTCCGTCAACTGCTAATTCAAAAAGTTCACGGTATCTGCTTTCACTTTCCTTTAATTTATCTTCCACTTGCTTCCGTTCAGTTATATCAACCGCTACTCCAAGTATAGCAGGTTTATCTATTCCCGGATGCTGATAAGGTATTTTATGTGTCTGGAACCATCCAAGACTACCGTCTTTTCGTAACACTTGTTCTTCTTTTATGAAAATTTCTTTTCCTGAATCGATTACTTTACGGTCTGCCTTTAAGTATCCTTTAATTTGTTCCGGAGTTGCTCCGTAATCGGAGTCGGTTTTTCCCACAACGTCATTTGGAGAAACACCAAAAAGGTCTGCAAGAGATTTATTTACCATTAAGAATTTTCCGTCGTAATCTTTTGCGAAGATGTAACTTGGTACAAGGTCTAATATTTTATTAAGTTGTTTTCTCAGATTAATTTCCGCTTCTTGCGATTGCTTCCTCAGGGTTATATCGTTTACAGTTGCTAATATTCCCCGCGCTCCGTTCTTTAAATCGATGGCTTTCTCGTGTAATTCAAGTATGCATATTGATCCGTCTTTTCTTATATTTTCTATTTCATTATTAAGTATTTTTCCTGAAAGTATTTTCTTAATGTCACTATCAATTTTATCATATCGTTCAGGAAGAGACAGTTTACGTACATTCATACCTTTCAATTCTTTCGCACTGTATTGAAGTATTTTAGATATTGCATCATTAGATTCCAGTATGATTCCATTTTCATCCAATAAGACAATACCCGAAGGACTTATTTCAAAAAGAGTCTGATACTTTTCTACGTTTTCACGCAATATCTCTTCCGACTTCTTACGTTCAGTGATGTCAGGTAACTATTCCTAATATTGCATCTCCTGAATCATAGTTAATCAATTTTGCCGTAATAGAGGTTTCTATTCTTCTCTTGTCTTTAGTCAGCAAAGCATACTCATAAGTTTCCTTTGCTTTTCCCTTGTACCTTTTTGCAAAATTTTCTTTAACCATTTCAACACATTCCGGCGCTATTATATCAAGAAAGTTAAATTCAGGATCCAGAAATTCTTCCTTTGTATAACCCAAGAGTTTCTACACATTTATTATTTACAGTAAACTATACGTCCTGCCTTATTGATGAAAATCATATTAGGTGATTTTTCAGATAAGTTCCTGAATTTCTCTTCGCTTTTTTGAAGTTCTTCCTGTGAACGCTTTAATCCTTCCTCAATTTCTTTTTCCTTTGTTACATCTCTTGCGCTTCCTACAGTACCGACTATTTTTCCCTGTTCATCGAATATCGGTGCTTTATGAACGTCGAGAAAAAGAAACTTACCCTTTACATTTCCATATTCATCAAATTGTTCAGGTTTCTTTTTTTTCAAAACTACCGAATCTGTATCGCGGCAAATCTCACCGAACGTATGCCATTCAGGATTATTCTTATGTTTTGTGCGCTCCCTTTGTGCAAAGAACATATCATCTTTGCCAATTGGTTCTTCTGTATCTTTTGCGTTTAGAAGATTTTCGCACATCGCTTTATTCGTAAAAGTATATTTGTTGTTTAAATCCTTTGCCCATACCATATCAGTCGTATTATTAAGCATAAGACGAATCATATTGTAAATCCTATTATGCTTTTCTTCAATCTCGCGGCGTGCATCTAATGCATTCATAAACTCAGTTATATCGCGAATGATTGCCAGCACATATTTCTCACCGAGGATTTCGATTTTTGAATATGAGGCTTCTATAATGCATTGCTTTCCGCAGGACAATGTTATGCTTTTATGCGTACGTTCTGTTGTCTTTTCACCTGATATAAAATCAATATAATAACTCTGTAAATCTGCCTGTTCATTCTTATCGTAAACTAACGTAAACGGTTTTCCGATTATTGCCCTTTTTTTAAAACCTGTTAGGGTGCAATAAGCATCGTTAACGTTTAACACAAATCCATTGGAATCCGAAATCCGCATTGCGTCTGCGGAAGATTCCCATACTGCCGATAAAAGAATTTCTTGTTGATTGCCCATAATAATTTATTAAAACAAATTTGTAAATAAAGCTGCCGGTGTGAAGTATTCTGTTATTTTTACCTTTATAAAATAAAGATCTTTGAACACTTTCAAATCCGGCAGCTATTATAAATTCTATTGCACACGGCTCACTGCCGCACTCCACGCACCTTCACCCGTTGCATTAAAAGCACGTACTTTATAAAAATTTTAAATCCAAATCATCGGATTTCTCCGAACAATTCCGTGATATTTATTTATTACTTTCTGCTATCTTTCTTAATCTATCTTCTGTCTCTTTAAGTTTATCTCCTGTATTTTCTCCTGCTCTGTAATATCCACAAAAGTTAGCACCGCTCCCTGTATAACATTCTCCAGTGTTCTGTACGGTTGAATACGCAATAAATACCAATTGCCATTCTTTGTCAGAACCTGTATTTCTATTGGAATTAAATTTGAAAAAACCGCGTTCACATCCTTTTCCAATGTGTTATAATTTTCAAAACGTATAGAAATATCACTCAACGGACGACCTATATCTGTATTAATAAGATTAACTATTTGCGTTGCCGCCGGTGTAAACCGTAATATTCTCAAACTCTGGTCAACAAATATCGTCCCAATTCCCGAACCCGCGAGCAAATTATTCATATCATTACTAACCTGCGAAAGTTCCTCAATCTTTTTCTGAAGTTCGGTGTTTACAGTCAGTAATTCCTCATTAATAGATTGTAATTCTTCCCTCGAAGTTTCCATCTCTTCATTCAGTGAGTTCAACTCTTCATTCGCTGACTGCAACTCTTCATTTGAAGATTTCAATTCTTCATTCGAGGTTTCCATCTCCTCGACAGTAGCCTGTAGATATTCGTCCCTCGTCTTTAAATCTCTTTCCAGTTCGGCAATTCTCAGGTCTTTATCCGTCATCGAAACATCAGCATTTTCGGTCTCGCTTAACAAAGTAATAGCAATACAT